>NZ_JBIUPF010000005.1:0-442880 GCF_044626815.1 Agrobacterium sp. P15N1-A
TTCTGGAGCCCATTGGAAATATTCCGCCAGCCGAAGCCGAGGAGCGATATTACGCCATGCTGGACGAACCAGCCATGGCCGCATAACTTAAACCAAACAGCCTCCGGCAGACCCGGTGCGGTTCAAATTTATCAATCTTCGAACCTTCTATCCCCGCCGCGTCGAGTTCAATGAGTACCTTCAGTGGGCGGCGGACAAACTGCAAGATTTCGCCAGGTTTAAAACAGAAGTCCGGTCGGTATCGCTCGCGATCCCCGGAAACCCCGCCGCCTCTCCTATCATCGTTGAAACAGTGGACAGCGCTGGCAAAAGTACCTTTCGAAAAACTCGAAACCTGATTCTGGCTGACGGCGGCTCTCCTAAACTACCGGTCGGATTGACCCCGACAAAGCGCGTATTTCACGGCAGCTCAACACTAAAGCATCTTGAGGAACTGGAGTTGGTTGATACGCCCAATACCGTGTTCCACATCATTGGCTCAGGCCAATCCGCCGCAGACATCTTCGCCTATCTATCAACTGAATTCCCATTTTCTCAGATTAAGATGACCCATCGATCCTTTGCTATGAGGCCTGAGGACGATAGCCACTTTGTGAATGAGCTCTTCATGCCATCAGGAGTGGAGCTTTTCGAAAAGCTACCTCAGGAGTGGAGGGATAAAGTCGTTAAGGATTATTGGCATGTCACTCACAATGGCGTGACGATTGATATGTTACCCAAATTGTATGAGGCGGTGTATTACGACCGCACATCCGGCACTAACAGGTTCTCATTTAATCCATTTTCGGAATTGACGGAGGCGGAAGAGCTGAATGGCCGAGTTGTCGCCAAAATCCGGGACTTGCCTTCTGGACGTGTGAGTGAAGTCAGGTCCGACGTGCTCATTATGGCCACGGGCTATGACCGCCCGTGCCCACATCCCCTCCTTGAGCAAATCCAACCCCTGCTGAAGACAACGGACGATGGACGGTCCTATCTGCTGGACGGCGATTACAAGGTGGAGAGCTCATCTGGTCCACTGGGCTTCAACGTGTTCCTCCAGGGCTATGCGGAGCGTACGCACGGTTTCTCGGAGGCGTTGTTATCCCTGGTTCCTGTCCGCGCACAGCGTATCGCCAAAGCGGTGATGCAGTAATGGCGAGTGATCCCGTGGGCGACGGCGTCGGGAGCGATGCCCAACAGCTATGCGCTCTCTTCGGGCTAAAAGAACCTGTTGAAGGCAAGACCCTCTATAGAAAGATAACCGATCAGCTCGGAGTTGGCGAAACTATCAACCTCGCCACAATAAAAGGGCTTTCGCTTCTACCAAGCGGCGCTGATTCCCGTGCAATCATCAAAATCGAAGGCGATTTCCCATATGTGATCAAGGTGGGGGCGGCCCGTATAGTCGAGAACGAGAGACGATTCCTGGAAGATGCCGGTGCGGCATTCCCGCGAATTCTTGGTTATGGAAACTACGGCAGTGATCGATGGTACGCTATGGAGGCAGGCGAACCGACATCAACAGAACGTCTGGTTTTCAGCGACCTGATCAAAGGGACGCTTGCCGGCGATTGGTTCGAAACGGTTCGCGACATGACAGCGGACTTGAAGGAGATGATGGCGTCTTCCATTATCGAGCACCGCTGCAATGTTGCCAACTACCATTACACCAAGCGTATTCGCACGATTTTCGGCCGGGCGGATTTCCTTGAATTTGCGGAGAAATGCCTCGGTTCCCGCGAGAACGTCAGCCGTGTTATCCATCAGGGTATCCGGTTGAACGGCGAACAGCTACGAGGCGCCTCAAACTACGATGATGCTGTAAGCCGCTTTTTGCGCGAGTTGCCGTCAACAAAGTCCTCGAGAATACATGGTGACTTTCACCTTAAGAATGTCCTACGACGACGAGGCGGGGGTCGCTTTCTCCTTATCGATCCACGTCTTCAGTGGGACGATCAGCCGATCGACAAATTTGGCTACAGCGATCCTATTTATGACTTGAGCACGATGCTCCACAGCGTTGCTGCGATGACGCAGATTTTGGCAAACATCGATGCTCAAAGATCGGATGAAATCTGTGTGGTTTCGATCAAAAACGAGGCTATCGAGCTAGATCTGAAAATTGATGTCACGACTTCGATAGAGACCTTCCTTTCAAGAGCGGATGAGTTGGTTCCCCGAGAATGTTTAACCCCCGGATGGGAGGTGCGCCTTTTGACAGGCGCAGCAAACGCGCTGTTTGGGTGGTTGAAGTATGAGAACGCAATCAAGACGCAGTCCGCCTGGGCCGCCGTGTACGGGGTCGCGGTACTGTTTCTGAAGGAAGCGGCAACAAGAACAGAGGCTCGTTAAGGAAGACCATGGACAAGATCATCGCCGTAATTGAAAGCAGTTCCATCGGTACGAGCAAACTTCTGCTCGACGGGCTACTTGCCGGTGGATACACACCTCTTTTCCTCAGCCGAGACCCAGGGCGCTTTCCTTTTTATGGAAATCCGGCGATCCGATTTATTGAAACAAACACAAATGACGAAGCCGGGATGCTGCGTGAGCTAAACGAGTTCAACCGCAACTCTGCGAATAAGATTCTCGGCGTCACAAGCGCATACGATTATTATATGCCGGCAGTCGCGTTTCTCGCCGATGCTTTGGGCCTCCCCGGCCAAAAGCCGGAGGCCGCGCGGTATGCGCGCCACAAGCACAATCAGAAAGAAGCTTTTGCTGCAAAGGGGTTGCCGCTTCCAGCGTTTCAAATTTGCAGATCAGCGGCCGACGTCGAAGATGCCGCGCTGAATATCGGCTTCCCCGTCGTCTGCAAGCCAGTCAGTGGCGCAGGGAGCATGGGCGTTAAGAAGTTCGACAACATGCCGGAATTGCTGGCGCACGCAGTCGATTGGCTGCGACAGGCAACCAATTACCGCGGTATACCGATAGAGCAAATGCTACTCCTGGAGAAATTCGTTTCAGCGCCTGAAATCTCGGTTGAGGTCTTCAATGGGCGAGCTCTGGCCCTGACCGAGAAATACATCACTCCGCCTCCGATCTTTCTTGAAACAGGACATCAAGTCCCGGCAAAGCTTGCACAAGAATGGTACGCCGCCGCAATGGAGCTGGCCGAGCGCGCAGTTGCAGCTCTCGACCTATCCTTTGGGTGCTGCCACGTAGAAATGCATGTTCTTGGGGACGGCTTCTCATTAATCGAAGTAAACCAGCGGATCGCGGGGGATCTGATACCCCTTCTGGTTAGAGAGGCGTTTGGCATCGACATGATCGATGCTGTGATAAAATCAACGATCGGCGCGCCCATAGATATCCATGCAGCCCCATCAACATCGGTGTCACGCATAGGTTTCTTGCTTGCCGGTGAGGTCGATGAAAAGTCGCGATCAGCGTTGGAAACAGTTTCTGGCATTCCAAACGTCGTCGAGTGCTATCTGGCAAAGGACCTGCCGACCCAAGTAGAATTTGGAGACCCAAGGGATCGCGTCGGCTACGTCGTTGTGTCGGCTCCAAGTGCATCAGACTGTGAAATCGCACTCAGATCAGCTTTGAAGGCTCTGTCTCTCAAAGACGAGTTCTTTGCCCTTCCCGATAACAAAGCAAAAGCAGCATGACCAACGAAATCGCGGACTTTGACACAGCGTCGCTCATCGGCTCTCCCATCCCTGACACAGACCTGATCTCCACCGATGGTCACCCTGTCAATCTGAGAAACCTCCAAAGTCGATTTCTTGTTGTCTATGCCTATCCTCGTACCAGCGCGCCTGGTGTGGCTCCACTGAAGGATTGGGATGTGATTCCAGGAGCCAAAGGATGCACGCCTCAATCGTGTTCCTTCCGCGATCACCACGATGAACTAAGTGGCCTGGGTGCCGCCGTGTTTGGAGTGAGCACACAAGAGACCGATTATCAGCGAGAGGCTGTCCGAAGGCTTCACCTCCCCTTCCCGCTTCTAAGCGATAACGAGTCGACCTTTGCAAAGTCCTTGGGGCTGCCAACATTTGAAGTCGAGGGCCTGATTCTGCTTCGCCGGCTAACCCTGATTTCGGAGAACGGCTATATCCGGCAGGTGATGTACCCTATCACAAAGCCAGAAGAAAATGCGTCGGAAGTCGTTTCTGTCCTTCGGGACTGGAACAAATGAGGTCACGCTACAACCTGACCATCATCGAACGGACATGGCAGCTAGCCGATGCTTTCGTCATCGCGAGAGGCGCCAAAACCTCGACAACGACCTTGGAAGTTCAACTTTCAGATGGCAGCTTCATGGGCAGAGGCGAGTGCGTGCCAAGCGGCAGCAATCACGAAGACCTGGCTATGGTAAAGGCTGATTTGCAAAATGCCGCACTCAGTTTTGAAGCTGGCGCGAACCCCGGCGACGTCATCGCAGCGATGGTAACCGGCACGGGGCGCAGCGCAGTCGACTGCGCTCTATGGGATTTTCGTGCCAAACAGGCTGACAAACGCGTATGGGACTTGGTGCAGATTCCTGTTCGTTCCACCGTTTCGTCTTGTGTTTCCATAGGCATAGGCTCTCCTTCCGACATGGCGTCAAAGGCCGTGTTGCTTCGCAATTTCTCCACACTCAAATTGAAGCTGCTTGGAACTGGTGACATCGAGCGGATCGCTGCCGTTCGCTCGGTGCGGCCAGATGCGACCATCATCGTAGACGCGAACGAGTCTTGGTCCCCCGCGTATCTTCAGACGTCACTGCCTGAGCTCGAGGCGCTTGGCGTCGCACTTTTGGAACAACCGCTTCCCAGAGACGCTGATGACAGTTTATGCGAAATAGACCGCTGCGTCCCCATTTGCGCCGATGAGAGTTTTCGGAATGCCTTTGATTTACCGAACCTTGTCGGGAAATACGATTTCCTGAATATCAAACTCGAGAAGGCTGGCGGGTTAACTTCGGCCCTCGAAGCAGCCAGAAAAGCATCCGATCTCTCATTCCGCCTGATGGTCGGCTGCATGGTCGGCACCTCTCTGAACGTTGCCCCGGCACGGCTTCTTGCAGAGTTGTGTGAGTTTTGTGACCTGGACGCTCCGCTGCTACTCGCGCAAGATCGCAAAAACGCACTTGCGATTAACAGTGGCCTCGTCGGCCTTCCTCATCAAGCCCTGTGGGGATGACATGGTCCCATTGCTCTTCCAGAAACAAATAGCCTCAGCTGCTTTAGTAAATCTATCCAGAACAATTTACATCACAACCTTGTCGTGGACAGCTATGCAAGTCGGCCGTGACTTTTCATCAGTCGGGCAAGTTCTGCTCTGGGGCAACGTTGCTGGTTTGGTTATTTCGCCGTTTTCTGGCGTGCTCATCGACAAAAACGACCGAAAACTGATAGCGCTGTCCGCAGCTGCTCTGTTTTCGATATCGATGATGGCTTTTGCGGTTATTGCTCATCAAGCAAATGGTATGCCGATCTTCTGGCTATTGTCCATCGTTGCGGGGCTAGGACAGGCAGTCGTAATTCCCACGCAGGAAGCAATCATCCAGGGAGCCACTCCGGAAGAATTGAGGAGATCGCTTGCCCCCACGCTCAACATGGTGCGTCAGGCCGGGCTCATCCTGGGCACTTTGATCGGCGGCTTTCTCGTCTGGTTGTCCCCAACCATGGGGTTTTGTGCAGCGGCAGCCACCATGACGACGAGCGCGCTCCTACTCTTGAGCGTTAATGATAGGGTGCTGCATAACTCGAAGCCTTCAGCGAGGCAGTTTTTTCAAGGGCTTTCCGAAGGTGCGCGATTTATGAAGCAGCCGGTCATATTGTCTTACGCGATCATCTCGGTGAGCGCGTACGCAGTGGGACAAATCTCCAATTCGGTATTGCCAGGCTACATCGAGCAAGTGCTCTCACTTTCAGCCTGGCATTTCGGCGTTGTCGATTCCATGTGGTCTCTAGGCGCTTTTGGCACAGCGCTGGCCATCGCCCGAAGTGATACTCCGAAAGACCGACCATGGCTCGCCCGATTTGGCCTGGTTGTAATGGCGGGATCGTTCGTCGTCTTGTCCGTTATCCATTCTTTTCTGATAACGATCGTCATGTTTCTTGCAATGGGTTTAGGATTTTCGGTTTCGAAAATCCTCTCGGACAGCTATCTTCTGGTGAGTGTCCCTAATCAATATTTCGGTAGAGTGCGGAGCAATCTTTCAACATTCACATCTTTGATGGGGATCCTAATTTACGCACTACCATCTGTATGGTCGAACGCAACAGTACAAGATATTCTGCTTTTCGGTTCAGTCCTCCTCATCATCGCATTTGCGGCAACGTACTTGGTGGACCGCGATAACCACGCCCGAGTCGGGCCTCGGTCATAAACCTCCTAACATTCGACGCGGCGGTGAAACCTAGTGCGATGTAATCAGTGGCGGTCGCGGATGATAAGCCGTTTCGAGTCAGACAAAACCGGGTGACATTAGCCGGATGCGACCGCATGCCAGTTGGATCTAACCTCGGTATTCCCGAAGCGGCGGGCTAGGATGCTGCGTCCACAAGGCCGTGAAACAAAGCATTTCCTGGATGGTCCGCATCAACAAATAACTCCTGGTGCCATTGCAGACCAATCGCAAACGAGTTGGAAATCACCTCGATAGCCTCAACGATACCGTCATCAGCGTAGGCACTTGCGAGAACGGCCGGTGACAGTTGTGCGATCGCTTCGCGATGGAAGGTGTTCACCTCGATGCGAGTTTTGCCAATGATCTTCGCCAGGCGGGATTCCGGGACAATCTCGACCGCATGAAGGTGGTCTCGTTTGTCGTGTTCATTGGCAGTCGGATAGAATGCACGTAGATCGGGCGTCAGGCGACAGCCGTTTAGGCATGCGAGCATCTGCATGCCGGCACATATGCCGAGGATGGGTTTGTCCCTTTCCAGGAAACCCTCGACTATTGCCCTTTCGACCTCGAGACGCTCCGATTGAGGTGCTTTGGATATCTCGCCTGAGATGTACCAATCATCGGGATAGGCAAACCGGCCGCCGACGGAGACCAAGCCGTCGAACTCGTTCACAACAATGTCCACGACTTCAGGAAGATACGGGATGCCAAAAGGAAGACCTCCGGCTTTACCCACTCCCCTGAAATAGCCCTTGGCGGTCTCGTAACGCGTTCCGCCCGTAGTGGTGTTTTCATCAAGAATGATGGCGATGCGTGGCTTACGCATTGGCTCCCGATCCCGTCTCAGTTTTTCAAGGATGAATTTCTGCACGCTGAGGATTAAAAAAAATCGATAGTTGCCGGTTTCATACCAAAACTTGTGAGTAACAACGGACCGAAAGTGGGTTGGTCCGGCGGATTTCGGAAGCGCCGATCGCAGACGATCAGGATGAGACGAGTCTGACCTTGTTTGTCGCCGCGCGGAAACGCCGGAGCAACTCGTATTTCTAAGAGCCGACGGTTTTAGCCGGATGAACTCACTGCGGATCCGCAATTCACAACCTCTATGAAGATATGCCGGAACATCCCCTGAACCATCAACCTCCACAGGTTCCTCAGATCTAAACAAACGGCATTAGGCAGCAACATTATCCAGCTCCGACAGTACCTCCGAGGGAAGCTCTATCGTGGCCGCTGCGAGGTTTTCCCGCAGATGGACTCGTGATGAAGTGCCAGGGATCAGGAGAATATTCGGCGATCGTTGGAGAAGCCATGCAAGCGCCACCTGCATCGGCGTGGCGTTGAGCCGGGCGGCGAGGCTCGACAGGGTCGAGGATTGCAGCGGCGAAAAGCCGCCAAGAGGAAAGAACGGGACATAGGCGACACCTCGAGCGGCGAGCGTGTCGATTAAGGCTTCGTCCTGGCGATGCGCAAGATTGTACTGGTTCTGCACACAGACGATCTCGGTGATCTTGCCGGCTTCCTCAACCTGCTTGGCCGTGACATTAGACAGTCCAATATGCCGGATCAGGCCTTGTTGCTTCAACTCCGCCAGAACCTGAAGCGGCTCATCCAACGAGCCTTCGGCGGGACCATGCACGTCGAACATGGCGCGCAGGTTCACTACATCGAGCACATCGAGCCCGAGATTGCGGAGGTTGTCATGAACGGCCTGTGTCAGGCCGGCGCGCGAAAATGACGCGTTCCACGAGGCGTCAGCTCCCCTGACTACGCCGACTTTCGTGACAATCACCAGGTCGCTGCCATAGGGATGCAAGGCCTCGCGTATGATCTCGTTTGTAACATGCGGGCCGTAGAAGTCGCTGGTGTCGATGTGGTTGACACCGCTTTCCACCGCCTCGCGCAGCACGGCTATGGCCTCCGGACGATCGCGCGGAGGCCCGAAAACGCCTTTGCCCGCAAGCTGCATCGCGCCATAACCCAACCGGCGCACCATATGGTCACCAAGCTTGTAGGTTCCTGAATTTTCAATAGTGCTCATGGATGTATACTCCTTGTCGTCCCCAGAAATAGATGTCTGGCATATGCGGCACAAGCAGCTATAATGTGGACAGGTCGTCCGCTTGGACGGACAATCAGTCTCACGAGTTGGAGAATCGGGTGCCTGACATTACGGACGTCAATGCGTTTCTGCTGGTAGCTCGATCCAGAGGTTTTCGGCAGGCCGCGCGCGAAAGTGGCATCAGCTCCTCGGCGTTGAGCGATGCCGTCAGACGCCTGGAAGAAGACCTTGGGGTAAGACTATTCAATCGCACCACCCGCAGCGTACTCCCAACGGAGGCCGGACGTCTCTTGCTGGAGCGCACCGGACCTGCCTTTGCAGAGGTGGCATCGGCACTCGACGAGGTAAAAAGCAGCCGCGGTCGCACCTCGGGGGAGCTCAGGCTAAATGTCCCGATGAGCGCGGCAAGGCTGGTCCTGCCTGCGATCGTGCCGCCGTTCTTGGCAGCCTATCCGGACATAAGACTGGAAATCGTGACCGACGAGAATTTCGTCGACATCATAAAAAGCGGCTGCGATGCTGGCATCCGTTATGACGAACGGCTCGAGCAGGATATGGTGGCTTTGCCGATCGGCCCGCGTCAGCAGCGCTACGCCCTTGCCGCGTCGTCGCGTTATCTCGCAAGGAGGGGTCGACCGCAACATCCACGAGACCTGCTTTCGCATGATTGTATTCTAGGGCGGTTTTCGGGGCGTGCACTCCCCTCTTGGGAATTCGAACGCGATGGGGAGGAAGTCATCATAAATCCGAAAGGTAACCTCGTGGTCCAGTTCGGCGGCGGCACCGATCTTGGCATCGACGCAGCCATTGCCGGTTCTGGCATGATTTATATTTTCGAGGACTGGCTAAGGCCACACTTCGATCGAGGAGATCTGGTGCCGGTGATGGAAGAATGGTGGCTGCAGTTTTCGGGCCCGTTCCTCTATTACCCTGGGCGGCGCCTTGTGCCCGCGCCATTGCGCGCATTTATCGATTTCGTGAAGCAATCGCACAAGGTCGGAGTAGAATGAGCGGACGCTTCGGTTTGATCTTGAAGATCGGTCCTCGCCTTGAAGGGATACGAACCTGCGGCCCTCACACGTTGAGATCAAGCAACTGAATTAATATGATAAACGACCAAATATCGCCCGTTCGACATGTCATCCGCCGAGGTGGCTAATGAACCAATTGGATAACAGGTTGCAGGTTCAAAACTGCTTGACTGGAAATGCCGAACCCCAGACGGTCACCCGTCTGGGGTCACAATCAAAGATAGAATAGAATCCTTTTGGAATGAGCGGTTCTAAAGGTAGGCTACGCTAGAAGCCCTTTCATGGGGTAAATCAGCGTTCGAATGTTGCAATCCATTCCCCCGAGGGGCCTTTGGTAAATCCGAGTTTGTTATGAAAGGGCTTCGCATTCGCGACGTTCCCTTTGATGGAAGCAATGCAAATTAAGCCCGGCCCAGATGTGCTTTTGGCGCATTCACCGAGGGTCACGATGTAATCGCCTTCCTTTTTCTCGCCCCAACTCATTCCCATTGAGTTCGTCGCTTTGACGTACGCTCGCGCTGCTTCTCTGGGAGAGGGTAAATCCAGCGTCTGGGCCATAGCTGATGCACTCAAAGCAGCGCTTATCAACGTTCCGAAAGTTGTAGCTATTTTCATATTGAATTAAATCCTTGTACTCGTAGCTTGCTAACGGCGGCGAGCCTGCGTTGGCACTCGCACTCGTTCGTGCGTGATCTCAATCATCGCCTTTTCCCTGATGGGTCTACAATATATTCTACGGCGAAGGCGCATTGTTAAGCGGTATGGATAACGGCTCCTTGCAGATCATCGCCGCTTGGCGCTCCGCCGCTCCGCCCTACGCCACCTTCCGACGCCACACTGTGTTCTGGATCGGTGCGAACGCATTGTGTTATCGACGGGGACACGCTCTGGCGCGAAGGTGTGAAAATTCGCATCGCAGATATTGATACGCCTGAGATTTCCAATCCCAAGTGCGAGTCAGAAGCGGAATTGGGATCGCGGGCCACTTCACGGCTGTTGCTGCTCGTCAATGCCGGGCCCTTTAAAATTTTGAAATGGGAAGGTCGCGACGAGGACAAGTACGGCCGCAAGCTTCGTGTTCTAGTGCGCGATGGAAGGAGCCTTGGTGAGCTCGCCAGGGCATGGACCGGCCGCCGGCAACCTTGATGCTAGGGCATTATCATCGCGAAAAAAGCCCGCTAGAATCGGGCTCTTTTCTGAATAGAGTTCTGATTTTGGCCGAGGTCTCTCCCCCTGTTTTCGGCACTTCTGTTGCGCTGGCTGGCTGTTTTTCGCGCGCGGCAACAGGGGGCACAGGTGTTGCATCGGCTACCTTTGCCGCAGCTGCTCTCTTTTCGTGCTCTACTGGAGCGAAAGGATTTGTCGCGGCGATGTGAAGTGCTTCTTCAAAGCCTGCCATAAGACTGCGTAGCTCAACACCGACGCGACATCTTCTGCGTTCGGGCCTTTCGCTTTATACGCAAAGCCCATTTCCCTGCGCCAATTGAACGGCTGATTGCAATATTCCCTCCACCACATTCCAGTTAACGCCCGATTGTTCCCGTTATGGGAAATATTTCTCTTGTTCCCAATTTGGGAATATGATAGCAAAAACTATGCAGATCATCGCCAAGTCCACACTGAGACAATTCTGGGAGCTTCACGCTCAAGCCGAGACGCCCCTAAAAACGTGGCATGCGATCGTCAGCAAGGCTGAATGGGCGACGCCGGCCGATGTGAAGGCAACATTTGGCGCGGCGGTAGATTTTGTTTCCGACAATCGCATCATTTTCGATATATCGGGCAACAAATACCGGCTTATCGTCCACGTCGCCTACCCCTACAAGCGAGTGCTGATCAAGTTCATTGGCACTCACAAGGAATACGACCAGATTAACCCGGAGACAGTGTAATGGATAACATTCGCGCCATCAGAAACGATGATGACCTCGCATGGGCCATTGCAGAGGTCAGCCAGTATTTCGATAACCCGCCTGATCCTTTCAGCACCGATGGCATGCGCTTCGATGTCCTTTCCGATCTCATCGAAGCATACGAAGATAAGCACTACCCCATCGATGCGCCCGAGCCGATTGAACTTATCAAGGCCCACATGGAGCTGACGGGACGCAGCCAAAGTGACCTCGCGACGCTGTTAGGTTCTCGCTCCCGTGCATCCGAAGTGCTGAACAAAAAACGTGCCCTGACTGTCGAAATGATTCACCGGCTGCACAAGGAATGGGGAATTCCTGCCGATTGCCTTGTCGAGCCTTATCATCTCGCCGGTCCGGAACTGAAATACGCCTGACGACTGCCAGCGTCATTCCAAAACTCCAAATAACGCCTGAGAACAACCGCCTGATCAGCCAAGACAGCAAATGGGCAGACAATTCCGACACCTATCAAGCGCGGTCTCTACGCCACCTCTGCGCGCGGGAGGCAGTTCGTGGTAAGCGGCCGCGGTCGAGTTGAATACGGCGTACTTCGAGGTTTTCTGTAACCGGTGTTCTGCGCCACATTGTGCGCGCCGCCGCGTGATCTGTGATCGATGTTCCCTAGACGATCGACAAGGAGTTTTTCCACGGAGGCTACCGCGGAGGTTCTCACGGGTCGACGGGAGGTCCATCGTCACTGGCTTGACCAAGTCAAGCCGGGGATCGTCTCGCAGAGCTTGCGGCTCGGCGTGACGGTGAACGAAGGGGCGGAACGTAGGGTCTGAGGGCGAACCACCTCTCGTCTGAGCCGCCGAGTGTCACCCCGGTTTCCCGCGCCGAGATTGTCGTAGGCCCGGTCACAATCCGTCTTGAGGAAGGTACGTCTGCTGCCCGGATCGCCGCTATCGCGCGGCGCGTCGTTCAGACGTGGCAATCGCGATCACTCGACCGGCTGCGCTCTAAATATCTCACGGATTGACTTCGCTCCTTGCCGCGATTTGTAACCGAAGAGGCCTCCGGAGGGTGCGCGACCATCCTTGCCATTGCAATCGCAAGAATTTCGCCGGCTCTGCCAGACAGAGAAAGGCGATGGCTTGAGAGCCACTCGCGCAGCTGCGGAAGCGCGGACGATGCGGAGCCGCCCGCCAGGCAGAGGCCTTGTACACCAGCAAGGTAGGCCTGAAAATTATCGCTCTGAGAGATAGCATCATCTCCTTCTGTTAAGCCGGCTTCAATCAGGTTTAACATTGCGGGAACGGCTGCCTCCCCGTAGACGTGAAGTCTCGTAAGCGCCGCCCTCATCCAGAGCCGTGCTTCCGGTTGCTCGGAAAGCCGCGCCATCTCGACAATATACGGCTCAAGGTATTTATCAGGCAAAGCCGCAATGCCACTGCTCAGGTTTTCGAGTGACTGCTCTAAAGTGACGTCAATCGAGTCCGGCCAGGTTCTACCGGCAAGCGCACGTTTGATCATCTCGCTTGCTAGCACAGGCAACGCCGCCCGTTCGTTCTCACGCGCGTCGTGCACCAGAACGCCGAGACGCGGAGGTGGTGGCAATATCGGATCTGCCAGAATTTTAAGCTGGAGATCAAATGCCGGCTTGGAGAGTTCATCGACCAGCGGCAGACTGTTGTGATAATCCGTGTAAGCTCTCCACTCCCCAGTCGTTGGTGCGCGCCCAGCCGCTATTGCAGCCTCGATATTGACTGTTATCTCTTCTTCTATACGACTGGTGTCGATTGTCAGCTTGATCCCAAGCGTATCAGTCAGAAATCTGCTCAAATCTTCTTCCCTGTCTACATGTCTTTCACCCCGGCTCAACCGCCGATCAATTTGCCACCAACCAATTTCCTGGACCCAGCCGCCCCCTTGTAGGACAGGCAGCAACAAATATCCGAGCGTACGGTATTTTACTTCGGTGTGCCGATAGATTTCACGAAACGATGCCGACGCCGCGGCTCTGGCATGGGCACTTAACCTGTATACCGAAAGCGCGTCGTCGTAGCCGCGCTGTTTTCCTTCGAATGAGTAACCGCGGCTCTTGACCTGTTGTCGTGTGACCACGAGGTCGGCTTCGGAAAGTGTGGCGTGTTCGCTGATGAGACATAGCCCCTGGCTTGCTTTCAGACTAACGACATCGTTGACGCGGACCGGCGGTGTATGCCGGGTCGGGTGAGGCTGGACTAGCGCGTTTGCACTAAATTTTCCCTGGGCAACCGGGCAGACTGGCCTTCTCTCAAACCGAAACGCATTTGCGCTCTGCTGTGGTTCCAGCTCCATTTGCCCGGGGATCGTCCGCGCCACAATCACCTTTTCCACTGAGCCTGCCAGCAATACAAGAATGCAGAACTCATCGCATCTGTCGCCCTCTGCTTGGCGGAATGCGATCGTCCGTGAATTGAGCGGAAGGCTGACGCGGTTGAGATCGTCCGAAACCCACTCTCGTGCCTCCAGATAAAGCGGTAGTGTCAGGATAAGGGGCAACAAAGCAAGCGTGGTTGGCACGAGCGCGACCGAAAGAAACACGCGACGTGGCCCGCGAAATGGTAAAAACCTGAAGATGATCAGAAAGACTATGCAACTGAGTAGAAGTGACGGCGCCGCCCACAGCGCCAACGCTATTGGAAGACCGATAATGCTTATCGCCGCAATCGTGACCAATTGAGGAATATTGACGACGAGTATTGTCAGGATGACGAGGGCAAGAAGTACCGGAAAAAACGCCTTGTAGACCATAATGCAGCACTATTCAAAATTGCGGTGCATCCGCTCGGTAGGTTGGTTACCTCATTCGCTATTGCCGGAGGTTGCTATTGTAAAGCAAAGTCGGCTGTCATGATTAACGCGAGAAGATTCTTGGATCCAGTCGCAACAGCACATCAGTATCGCGCTTGCGACGCAAGTTCATCCATTGCGAGGCAGTTACGGTAGATGGAACGATCGAATGTTTTAAGCTCTTGATGAAATGCGGATGCATCGACCAGCCGTTTCGTTTGGGCACCGAGCCTTTCGCCTTCCCGCCATGGCGTTCGGCAACAGGTGGCGGATGCAACTGTCGCGCCGGAAACAAGCCATCAAAAGTTGCAGAAAAAGATTGACTCTCGCAGCCACCTGAGTGAGCTTCGCCAAGAAAATGACGGGGAAAACATCAAATCATCATGTCACCAGAACGCTTTAATCAATGCCTGCGGGTGATCCGCTGGACGCCGATCAATATTGCGTCCGCCCTGCAATGCGAACTTTCATGGATTGAGGCGCTGGAAGCGGGCAACGAGGAGGTTCCCGCTGGCCTGGCGACATGGCTTGAGACGCTGGCGCAAGCCCATGAAGCGCTTCCGCCGCCAGCCGCCTACAGAGGAAAACGGTCGACATTGTGATGCGACCGGCAGCTTTCAGCCTTCACCAACGATTGGATTATTCGAAATGAAATATGTCATAGCAGCTCTTGGCATGATCGCCTTTTCAAGCCCCGTTCTCGCGGCATCCTGCGAGAAGAACTTCACGGTCTCAGGCGTACCGATGGTGACGGCCGTCTCTTACAAGTCCTGGCAGGAGCTGCCGAAGGCGAAAGCGCCTGCCGTGCTTCAAAAGCTGGCTCAGGCCGTGGCGGCGGAGGGTTTTTCCGGCATCCAGATCAACAAGGCGCTGTCTTCCATCGATGCGCACCAGGAGACCAGTGGCAGCGGCAGAATTCAGACGCTGCGGGTCGTGGCCCGGCAGAAAGGCGCCGCTGTGCGGATCGATGCTGTCTTCAACATTCAGGCTGGACAGATCGCGGACAAGAACGTCATCCGCGAGGGCATCTGCAACATCATCAATGGCGCATGACGCGCGGTGACTGGACTGCCCGTTCGCAGACTTGAAGCCGGTGCACGCTGACATCGGGGATGGGCAACTGAACGGGTGCGGCGCATTTGTTGCGAGCGGATGCGGCGGCTTGCCCGCCACGGGCGGTGGGCCATATGCCGGTTCATGCCGTTGATGGCGATGCTTATGGTATGGCGGGCAAACCCGGAATCTGCGATGGGTGCAGCCAGGGATAGTGTCCGCGGCCGGAAGCAGGCGGCGAATCGACGGGGAAAACATGCCGATCTACGAACTGGCTGCCGTGGGCGCCGCGACCTGCTGGGCAATGACCGGGCTTCTTTCGGCCGGCCCGGCGGGGCGGCTTGGAGCGCTGGCCTTCAACAGGACGCGGCAGCTTTTTGTCGCCGCTCTGCTGGGTGTCTATGTGTTCGCCTCGGGCAGCTGGCGGGAGCTTCAGCCGGAGGCGCTGTCTTCGCTTCTCCTTTCTGGCTTCATCGGCATTTTCGTTGGCGACACGCTTCTCTTCACCTGCCTCAACCGGCTGGGGCCGCGTCGCTCTGGAATCCTGTTTGCGCTGAATGCCCCGATCGCCGCGCTGCTGGGATGGGCGGTGCTTGGCGAGCAGCTTCCCGCCAGCGCCATTGCCGGCATAGGCCTGACGCTGGGCGGCGTGCTGCTGGCGATCCTCTTCGGCAAACGCAAGGCGCAGCTGCACGAATGGGAAAGCGTGAAGGGGCCGCTCTGGCTCGGCGTGCTTTTCGGCCTTCTTGCCGCGCTCAGCCAGGCGGTCGGCTCGCTGATTGCAAGGCCCGTGATGGCGACCGGGGTCGATCCTCTTGCCGCCTCCATGCTGCGCGTCGGGGTGGCCGCTCTTTGTCTGACGGCGCTGACGATGCTGCCCATCGAGGCTGTCAAGCCACGAGGCAGGCTGACCGGAAGCCTGTTCCTGCAGACGGCTCTCACGGGCATCATCGCCCTGGCTTTCGGCATGACGCTGCTTCTCTTTGCCCTTTCCGGCGGCAAGGTGGGCATTGTCTCGACACTTTCGGCAACGACGCCTGTCATCATCCTGCCGCTGCTGTGGCTGAGGACACGGGAGCTGCCGGCGCCCGGCGCATGGGCGGGTGCTGCACTTGTCGTGGCCGGCATGGCGCTGATGTTCTGGCGGTAGCTTCAGCCGGATGGCGAACGACTGCTGCAACACCGCCTCCGCCCCGCGATTTTTCACGCCTTGATTAAGCCGGCAACGATCACTTGCTAAGCAACTTTTGCGTGCTTAAAAGGCGGTCAATATCAGTTCGTTAGAGAGGACCAACTTCGTGGAACAGGAAAACATCCAGACCGGCAAGGGTCGGCGCAGGGCGCTTTGGGCGGCGGTTGCGATTATTGCCGTTGCCGCTGCGGGCGTCGTCGGCGGCAAGACCTTCTACGAAGCGAAGGTGAAGGAGCTGGTTGCTCGCAGCGGTGCGACCGCCACGTCCATCGAGGTCGATTTTCTCGGGAAAATTCATGTTCGCGATCTGACGCTGCCGCTCGAAGACGGCAGGAATATCAAGATCGCGGCTATCGACGGACGTCCGAAACTTCCGTTTCTGGACGGCGCGATTGACATGAACACCATCGACATCGATGTGCCGACCGGAAAGATTTCGATGGCGCAGGCGCGCATCGAGAATGCCGCCTTCGAAAAACCGGGACAGGCGGAAGGAAACGGCGGCTCCCTCGCCCGCCGCATCGAGCGCTTCGCGGCCGCGCGCATCTCCACGCCGGAGGTGACGTTTACCCAGTCGGTCGCGACCACCGAGCAGAAGACCGTTTACAGGAACCTGGCCCTCTCCGAGATCGCCGGCGGCCGCATTGCCAGCTATTCGATCGACAATGGCAGCTACGACATCAAGATGCAGCTTCCCGACAGCGACGGCGCGATGAAGGATAAGCATATGGTCGTGTCGACCGGCGCGATCGCCGGCCAGGACATCGACGTCGCTTATCTCGCCCGGCTCTATACGGAGAAGGCCGGCCCGCAAGACAAGGAAGCGAAACCGCTCTACGGCCCGCTCTCCGTCAAGGCGGTTTCCTTCTCTGACGGAGACGGTCATTTCAGTTACGATGAAATCCGCAGCGACGGCTTTACCGCCCGCATGCCGTCCGAGCCGCTGCTGGACACCCTCAAAACGCTGACGACCACCCAAGATCCCGACGAGCTTTCACCGGAGGCGCGCCAGGCGCTCTTCGCAAAAGTCGTGTCCATTCTCGACATGGTCGGCAAGAGCAACATGCAGCTCATCGGCCTCAAGGCCGACGCGCCGGACGAAAAAGAAGGGGCGGCCGGCAAAAGGGTCAAGGCCGCCATCGACCGCATCGACATGCAGATGGACAGCCGCACGCTCGACTTCGGCTTGAATGGCATGTCGATCGGCGATGGCGACAGCAGGATCGAAGTCGCGGAAGCAAGCCTCAAGGGCTTTGACTGGAGCTCGACGCTCAAGGGAATTTCCGAGATCATCGCGCTCGACGAGACGCAGATGGAGACCTTTCAGTTCAATCGCCTGATACCGGAACTTGGCCGGGTGCGCGTCGGCGGCATCAACGTCGATATGGCCGCGCCGGAAAAGCCGGAGGAGGAGACGGAAGAAGAAGTGGCCGGAACGCCGGAACGTATCAAATTCTCACTCAAGAATTTCGAGATGGGGCTGACCAAGCCCTTCAACGGCATTCCGACCGATATCGAGATCCGGCAGGACGACCTCACCGTTCCAATCCCGGCAGATTCGGAGGAGGAAGTTTTCGTCGAGGCCCGCAAACTGGGTCTCGAAACGCTGGCCTTCTCTTATGGCCTCGCCGCCGGCTGGGACGAACCGAACAGCAATCTGGTGATCCGTGATATCTCGCTTAGCAGCAAGGATTTCGGCAGCGTCAATTTTGCCGGTCTGGTGAGCGGCTTTACCGAAGAGTTCTTCTCTTTCGACGTCAATCGCGCGCAGGCGGCGCTCTTCGGGCTCGCCGGCCGCGAAGTGAAGCTCACGATCAAGGACGAAGGTTTGATGGCCAAGGCGATCAAGCTTTATGCCCTGCAGAACGACATGACGGAAGATCAGGTACGCGCCACCCTGACACTGGTGGCGAGCATGATGCTGCCGCAGGTGGCGGCTGAACAGCCGAAGCTGCAGAACGCCGTGGAAGCGCTCGTCCAGTTCATCAGCAAACCCGGGACCCTGACGGTAACGGTCAAATCCACGGGCGC
This sequence comes from Agrobacterium sp. P15N1-A, assembly GCF_044626815.1. Lineage (NCBI taxonomy): Bacteria > Pseudomonadati > Pseudomonadota > Alphaproteobacteria > Hyphomicrobiales > Rhizobiaceae > Agrobacterium > Agrobacterium sp. P15N1-A. Next base: position 18,383 of record NZ_JBIUPF010000005.1, read on the forward strand.
AAACGGCCTCGGCATTTTTGATCTGGTTGCCGCCTCCGACAATCCGATGGGGCTTCTCGACAAGGTCGATATTCAGGCGACGGCCGAATAAACCGGCCACTCCTCCGGCAAAGGTCTCAAGCCCGGTTTTTCGAGCTTGAGGCCGCCGGAACTGCTATTCTCATGAGATTATGACCTGAATGTCCGAGAAGTCCGCCTCTCCTGCGGGCAGAACATGAGGAGCATCAAGATGAAAACCGAGCAACTCACTTTCGGCCCCGGCGGGCAGGTTCCCAACAATCAGACCTTTGCCGTCATCATTTATCGAAACGTTGGCCCGGACTCGGACTCCCCGGATTTCAAGGCCATGTTTTCCCGCAACAAATGGAGCGGCATCTGGCGCAATGGCGTGTTCGACTACCACCATTACCACAGCGGCGCGCATGAGGTTCTGGGCGTGGGACGTGGCGAGGCGACTTTGCAGATCGGCGGGCCCGAGGGGCAAATTCTGGAGGTCACACAGGGCGATTGCCTGATCCTGCCCGCCGGAACCGGCCATATGAAGCTGAGTGCTTCTGCGGATTTTCAAGTGGTGGGTGCTTATCCGCCGGGGCAAAAGGCCGATATTCAGACTTCCGCGCCCAGCGATGAAATGCTCGAGCGGATTAGATCCCTGCCAAAACCTGCGACAGACCCTGTGCACGGAGCCTCCGGCGGCCTGACCGAGATATGGCGCTAAGGGGCGATCCATTCGGTCGCGACACAGGCCGTAGCTAATGCAGCCACTCGCAACTATAGGCGAGGACCGGTTCGGCAAAGCCTTTCAGCCTGTAACGATCGCCATGCACGAGGACATCGGCGCCGCCATATTCCTGGAAGGTCTTGTCCGAAATCAGGATCTGATCGCTCCCGGCGGCTGCACAAAGCCTTGCGGCCAATTGCACGGTCGTGCCGAAGAAATCATTGCTGTCTTCGATTGGCTCCCCGCAATCCAGACCGATGCGGATGTGGATGGGCTCGCCCCTGTCGCTGTTGTAACGATGGAACTCGCGCTGGATATCGATGGCGCAATCCACGGCAAACGGCGTGGAGGAGAACACCGCCATTATGCCATCGCCGGTGTGCTTGACTTCCCGTCCCGAGCGCCGCCCCAAACAACCGCGCACGAGAGCGTCATGCGCCCGAATGAGTTCCGCCGCCATACGATCGCCGAGGCGGGCCGTCATTTCGGTTGAACCGACAATGTCCGTGAAAAGGATCGCACGGTGGCCGGCGTCCATATTTTTCGAGGCCGCCACAGGCGCCACCGGATCCTGTATTCGCCCGAGAAACGCTTCCACCGCCGACAGGGCGACTTCCACCACTTCGCTGGCGACGAAGCCGTGCGCTTCGCGATGCACGCACTGCGCGGTTTCAGCGTCCGGGGCATCCATAAGGCAAAAGGCCGTGCCACGCCTTTCATCGAACCAATAGGTCAAAAACCTGACACCGTACCGATCCTGAATGTTGATATCTTTAAGATGTGCCGCGGCGATATCCGCAGCGGAAACGCCGGCAAGCTCGTGCCGGTCCATGAAGATAGGCATTGTTTCCTCCCCAAGAGTATATCTTTGCCTCCTCTGCCCCCCATTTTATGACTTCACCGAATTGTCGTCCATCGTTCTTACGGGTGACGCCGGACAAGACCCAAACACCGGAAAGGGCGATATTCGTTAGCGTTAGAATTTCGGGGCTGTGTAGACCGAGCACACACGACGGCTGGAGCGACTGACGGCCTCTCACCTGCGTTTGACCATGCGCCGTAGCAGGAAGCCGGGTCGGGCCTTACGGGGAATGAGGTGGATGTCGCTGACCAGCTTTGCTCCGCCTTCCCGGCGTTCCAAGGTGATCTTTCGGCTATGGAAGGCCTCCAGCTCGGCACGATGCGCCACGCTGACGATGGTGGCGTCGGGCAATTCGTCGATCACCGTCTGCATCATCCTGTCCTGGCTTTTTTCGTCGAGAGCCGCAGTCGCCTCGTCCATGACGATGATATCCGGGTGGTTCAGCAACAGGCGGGCAAAGGTCAGCCGCTGTTTTTCACCGCCAGACAGCGTCTGATCCCACGGCGCTTCCTCTTCCACCTTGTCTTTGAGATGGCCGAGACCGACCTTGTCGAGAGCCCCCCCTATCTCTTCAAAGGTCCAGCTCTCGGCCGTCTGCGGATAACAGACCGCCCGGCGCAACGTCCCGGAGGGAATATATGGCCGCTGCGGCAACATGAAAAGCCGACTGCCGGCGCGAAAACTGACGCTGCCCCCGCCCCATGGCCACAGGCCCGCAATTGCCCGAACGAGCGTGCTTTTGCCCGATCCGGATTCGCCTGCGACGAGCACTCTTTCTCCCCGCCCGATTTCCACATCGGTCTCCTTGACGACGGCGGTGCCGTCGCCGAGCGACACCGAGACATCCTTGAGGCTGAGCATCGTTTCGCCTTCCGTTTCACCGCGCACGATCCGGCCGAGCTTGTCGCTCTGTTCGGCCCGCTCGAGCCCGTCAAGCGACATCATCAGGGAGGCAACGCGGCGTGCACAGGCATTCCAGTCCGCCAGCCGGGGATAGTTGTCAACCAGCCAGCCAAAGGCGGATTGGACGATGGTGAAAGCGGATGCCGCCTGCATGACCTGGCCGAGGGACATGCTTCCATCAAGAAATTTGGGCGCGCAGAGAAGAAGCGGAACAACGGGCGCGATCAACATCGACCCATGCGACACAACGGTGGTGCGCATATATTGCTGCGCCATCTGCTTCCACTGGTGCCGGACATTGCGGAACCTCCTGTCGAGGTCGCTCCGCTCCTCCTCTTCGCCGCCAAGCAGGGCAATGCTCTCCCCGTTTTCCCGGACGCGGGTCAGCGTGTAACGGAATTCCGCCTCCAGCTGGTTCTTGACTTCGGAGACCTTGACGAAGTTCCGGCCGATCAACGCGATGGAACTCGATGTAATGAGCGCATAGATTACCGCCGCTATCACGAGAAAGCCGGGTATCGTGACAGATACCCCGCCGATGGGCAGCGTCAGCGCGCCGCCAATCGTCCACAGGACGACGATAAAGGTGGAGGCCGATACGAAGGCGGCAATGACGCCCGCTACGAAATCCACCGGCGCTTCGGTGGCGATCCGCATATCTTCCGACAGCCTCGCCTCGGGGTTTTGATGGTCGCCGTCGATCAGGTTGAGCTGGTAATAGCGGCCATTTGCAATCCATCGGGAGACCAGCACCTTGGTGAGCCACGACCGCCAGCGCCGCTGAATGCGCATTCTGACGTAAACCTGCGAGGTCACAATGAAAACGCTTCCGAGAACCAGCGGCGGAAATATGGAAGCAAGGAAGTAGACCGTCGATGCATCCCGTTTTTCAATCGCATCGAAAATTCCGCGATTCCAGACGTTGATGCCATATTGGAAACCGACATTTACGCCGATCATAGCGAGAAGCCCGATGGAGAACGGCCAGGCCAGCCCATCCCCACGGCGGCTCCAGAAACCCCGGGCGCTGATCCAGAAGCGCTTCAGGAGATATCTCTTGCGCGCCTCTTCGGCCTGCTGCGGGGTCAAACCCGAAGCAGGTTCCATTTCTTCCGGCGGGAGGGGATCATCAGGGGCGTGGTTGGCATGAACATTCTCTGCACCGTTGTGGCCGGTGCCATCGACTGGTTTGGGTTTTGCGTCAGCATCGGTCATGGATGCTTAAACGGATGACGGTTTGAAAGGTTGCCGTTCCGGAACGGTTTGCGGTCGGCCGAAGACGCCGGGCTAGCGACCTCGGTTTTTTCTCCATTTCAGCAGATAGCCAAATCCCGGTCCGAGCAGAGCGCCGGCGATGATCCATTCCATCAGGCCCAGCGGGGTTTCATCGGGATCATGCCCGGTGAGATAGAGAAAGAGAAAAAAAGCCATAAGGCCACCGACGATGAGTGCGGCGGCGATAATCAGGTCCAGGGAAGAATTCGACATGGTAATCCTCTCCAAAATGGCTGCGTATGCGGTTCATGTAGCACATTCAGGCCGCGTTGCTTCACGCCTTTGGTTTGCGATGAATGTTTTCGCCTCACTCGGCAGCACCGTCACCTTCAATATCGGGCTCATAGCGCTCGAGAATCGTCATGACAGCCTTGTTCCCGCTTTACTGCCGTTTGAGGCGGGCCAAATCGGCATCGCTTCCGCGGCACAGCCGGTTCAGTGCTTCTTCTATTTGGGCACGGCGATCACGATCAGTGGCTTCCTCGCCACGGAAATGATCACAGCCATCCCGGCGGCTGACGAAAGCGCTGACTTCGTCTGGAAGTGACGGTTGCTGCGCAAATGACGGCGCTGCAAACCCCATAAGCGCCAATGCGATGCCGGCACTCTTCGCCCTATGACGGCCCATCATCATTCGACCTGATCCTCCAGTTGCTTTGCGACGGCTTCGTAATGCCGGGCCGAGGCCGCATTGCCGTCCCGGGCATAACGCCCGGCCACTTCCCGCGCAGCTTCGGCCGCGAGGCGAAAGGCGTCCAGCCCGACCTGCGGTTGCTGTTGCGCGTCGCTGCCGATGTCGCCCTTGCTGAACGCGCCAACGCGATAACCTTCATCATCGATAACGCCGATCACCGGCACGCCCGCCTGCATTCGCCCATAAAAAGCGGGACCGGTCTTGTCACCATCGCGACGGCGAAGCATGCCGAGGCCGGACGCCTTGTTCCCCGGGCATGCGCCGGTCCAATATGTAGGACCGACCGTTAGCGACACTGGTGAAACGAATTCGCAACGGCTGGCGGGATCCCTGGTCCAGGTCAATCCACTCGCCGGTTCCTGCGCATGGGCGCCGGATGCGGCGACCATCCCCGCCACAATTGCGGCCTTCAGCGGTTTCGAGTGCTGCAACGCCATTTTTTGTCTCCAGCCCGGTACAAGTCCGTTTTTTTTAAAGGTTTTAGCCGAGCCGTGTGGCGAACAACAGTCGCATTTTGCTGAGATTGAGGACTGAAGACGTTCGGCCCACGCACGGATAAGGGAACCATTCGTCCCGCTCTGCACTCTTATCCCTGAGGGAGCAGTTCAATGGACACGCGCGTCACACATCGCAAAATCTCCGTTGCCGGAATAGAGACTTTCTACAGGGACGCTGGCTCGCAGGATGCGCCGGTCATTCTGCTGCCGCACGGCTATCCCTGCTCATCCTTCGAGTTCCGAAACCTCATGCCCAGATTGGCCGACAGATGGCGACTGATCGCACCGGATTTTCCGGGATTCGGCTATAGCGGCAATCCCGAAACCTATTCCTATAGCTTTGACGGTTATGCCGTCTGGCTCAATGCCTTTGTTGAAGCCCTGGGTCTCGACCGTTTTGTTCTCTACCTGCACGACTTTGGCTCTCCCATCGGCGCAAGGCTTGCCATCATGAAGCCGGACCGCATCGTGGGACAGATCATCCAGAATGGCGATATTCCCTATGAAGACGCGCTTGGCCCGAAATATGCCGATATCGAAAAGTTCTGGTCGCTGCCTGCAGACCGGATGCGCGCCGCATTTCGCGATGCCGTCACCGAAGAGAATTTTCGTGACGAGTTTCTGAATAATGTCCGCCCCGAGCTTACCGCACTCATTCCTCCTGACCTCTGGCAATTGCACTGGAGCCTTGTGACCGAAAGGAGGAAGGATATCGCCGCAGAACTACTTTCCGACCTGAAGGCAAATCGCGACTGGTTTCCGATCCACCGCCGCTACCTGCAAAGCTGTCGGCCGCCGACCGTCATCATCTGGGGACCGCAGGATCATTACATGCCCGAGCGCTCCGCCCGCGCCTATCTCCGCGATCTGCCGGATGCCGAGCTTCATTTGCTGGACGGAGGACACTGGCTCCTGGAGACAAATCTGGAGGACGTCATCCCCCTGATCAGGAGCTTCCTTGATCGCATCCGCCACTGACGGGACCCCGCTTTCATCGTGCCATCATTCAGACACGTCTGCGCCGGTGCGCAATGGCATTCGCCTCATGCCAATTGCGTGATCAAATGTTGTGCGATGCACAAATTTCGGAGGAATAGGCATGAAATTCGGATTTTTAGATACATATCATCCGGGAAAAACCGTCTAAAACTCTCTCAACTCAAGGAGAGACGTCATGACGGACACAACATCGCAGTTTGATGGGGTAGCTATCCCCCTGGAAACCACAGAAGAACCCGCATGGACGGCTGCGACCTGGTTCGCCGTTCTTTCCATGGCGGCCACCAGCTTCGCGCTGGTATCGGCCGAGTTCCTGCCAGCGGGCCTGTTGACGCCCATGGCGCGCGATCTTGGCATCACCGAAGGCACAGCCGGGCAGGTCGTCACCGCCACCGCCTCCGTAGGCGCGGTGACGGCTCTGTTGAGCAATGTTATGATCGGCAAGCTGAACCGCAAGACAGTGCTTGTCGGTCTTAGCGCGCTGGCGATCGCCTCCAACATTCTGGCATCGGTTGCCGCCGATTTCTGGCTATTGCTGTTGGGCCGGGCCGGGCTGGGTATTGCACTCAGCGGTTTCTGGGCGCTGTCGGTGGCCGTTGTGGCGCGGCTCGTCGGCGCAAATTCAACCGGGCGCGGCATGGCTATCGTTACCCTCGGCGTTTCGCTTGCCACCATTGCAGCTCCTTCGATGGGCGCCCTGATCAGCGACTGGCTGGGATGGCGCATCGCCATGTCGATGACGGCCGGACTTGCCATAGTTGCCATGCTGCTTCAGATACTCAGCCTGCCGTCGCTGCCGGCAAGTACAAGCAACAGTCTTTCCGATGTCCTTGGATTGACGCGACGCCGCAGCGTTCAGCTCGGTATGCTTGCCATCCTGTTGCTGATGACGGGGCATTTTGCAGGCTCGGTCTATGTGCGTCCCTTCCTCGAAAAGGTCACGCTTCTTGACACCACGCCGATTGCACTCGCCCTGCTCGGCTTTGGCGTTGCCTCCGTGATCGGCAATGTCGTCGGCGGCCGGATGGCTGACGCCAGTATCCGTGTTGCTCTCATCGTCACTGCCGCGGTGATGGCATTTGCGACGATCGCCCTCGTTATCTGGGGCGCTCATACGAGTGCGGCTTTTGCTCTCGTCGCACTTTGGGGCCTTGCATTCGGCATGGGGCCGGTCGTGCTGCCGACCAATCTTTCGCGCGGCGCTCCCGATGCTCTGGAGGCAGCAGGCAGCCTGATGGTCGTTTCCTTTCAGGTGGCTATCAGCATCGGTGCGGTTTTCGGCGGCTACATCGTCGACTCCTACGGTGCGACCGCACCGCTGGCGCTGACCGCGATACTGGCTGCATCCACTGTCGCTCTGGCCTTGCTGCAGCGTCGCGATTGACCCTCTCTGTGACGCCAGATGCCTAAAACGTAAGTCCTGCCCGGAATGTGGTCCGGGCAGGACTCTTTTGAAGAGCCGATTTTCTTGCAGTCGCTCTGGTTACTTGCGGTAGGCTAGCCCACCCCAGATGCGGCCTTCATCTCTGTGGCGACCGCCGTCTACTGCGCCGATATAGGCAGCCGCAGCGGAAACGAGCGCGGAAGCGGCCAGCAGGAACGCTGTCAGAATACCCGCGACGCGTGCTTTTTCTGCGGCATCCGCAGCCTTGGTCTTGGCATCGTCCAATGCCTTCTGCGCCTCAGCCTTCACGGTCTCGACCTGCTTCTGCGCTTCATCGACCTTCTTCTGCGCTTCCGCCCTGACGGCCTGCACACGCTGGACCGTCTGGTTCACGCGCGTTTGCGCATCGGTCTGGCTGATGTTTGTGCGGGCAGCGACCTGATTGGCGAGCCATGTTTTGTCGGCATCAGATATCTCGCCTGTTGCCATCAGATTGCCGAGGATGCCGCTAATCTGGCGCTGATAGTCACCGGCGCTCTGTTCACCCGTCAGAGGGGTGGCGGGCGTATCGGTCCTCAGAAGCGTATCCGTGAAATAGTCGATCGGGTTAGTTCTCAGGCCCTGCGGAAGCATCTGCTCAATGCTGGGTGCTGCAGCCTGACCGGCTCCTTGCGCCAGACCACCGGCCGCACTGCCAGCGCCGGAAATGATGCCGCCCGCTATTTGGCCAGCCCCTTGAACGGCGCCGCCGACTGCGGAACCCGTGGCCTCGACGGCGGTCTGCGCCACGGTGCCAACAGCTTTGGCGCCACCGGACAGCACGCCGAGCGCGAGAAATGCCGAGACGACCGTCCCGAGACCCCATACGACCAGGCCATTCACACCATCGCGGACCGTCAGTTCGTTCCTATCGGCAGCGCCGGCAGGCCGACGCATCCGGCCGGCAATATAGCCACCCAGCATGTAGGAGCCGACCATAGAAATAATAACGAAGAGCGCGGTTATGATGAGCCAGACTGTGCTGATCTCGCCGCCATCGTCGGCCGAGATCGAACTCAGGCCTAGGCCGCCCGCGAATGCGGTGAGGACTGCCATGGCGCCCGAGGAGATGACGGCACCGGCGAAAATCGCTGGCCAGTCCACATAGCTGCGGTTCGGATTCGTTTCGATACCCGTTGGATCAACCATTAGCGTAGCCCCAGCAATGAGAGAATGAACAGGACAACGACGACGAGTCCAACTAGATAGATGATGGAATTCATGCGGTATCTCCTCCGAATGGACGATCAATCCTCCGCGTAGCGGCGATTTTATGCAGTGAGACATGCGAGCTGATTGCTCTCTCACCAAACTCGCCGCGCTCCAATAAGTTTCACAAAATGTCGGAAAGAGGGGTGACGGGAGAAATGTGCCCGCGCCCGGCAATTATATGTCTTCTCAACGCAGACAACGAGGATGATCAGCCAGAGGCAAGCCAACCGAACCAGATTGCGACCGAAGGAGATATACAATGTCTGCAATCGATCGAATTGGCCATGCCGCTCTGCTTTATCCACGCGCGCGGCCGCAGGACGTTTCCCAGGCCGTGCCCAATCCCACACCCGAACGGTCGGCATCGTTGATCGGCGGGAGCACCGCGCCTTCGCTTTCCTCCAATCTTGCCAACGCACTCTGGTCGCTACGGGGGCAAGAGGGCGGAGTAGAAGAGACGCCGCTTGAGAACGGCGGCACAGGCTCGGATGAGGACGAGCTCAGCCGCTGGGCCAATATGAGCCTTGGCGAGAAAATCCGGGCGCAATATCTGGAGGCGCGGGGATTGTCCGAAGGCGACCTTGCCGCCATGCCGCCCGACGAAAGAAAGGCCATCGAGGACGAGATCCAGAAAGCAATAAGGGTCGCGATGGAGGCTCCAAAAGACGATGACGTGGGCGTGCTCGCCGACCTTTGAGCGTGACATGCCTTCGAGGGCACTGCGCAGCGCTACGATTTGATACATAAATGCGGGTTTCAGGAAACATGCCGGATACCTGCAGGGCAGATCATTGCCTGATCTATTTCGGATCAGGCAGGATTTCCCATGAAGAGGCAGATTTTCTTCGCCGTCGCCCTATCGGTTGCGGCAGCAGGTTTTGGAACCGTTTATTCGAGCTCAGCGGACACGCCGCCCGGACTTGCCTCTCCCATCTACGGTGTCACGCTTCCCAAAGGATATCGTGACTGGAAGTTCATCGCGCCCGCGCTGGAAGCGCCTCCGTTGGACGAGCTTCGCGCTGTTTTGGCAAATGATATCGCCGTCAATGCCTATAAGAGCGGAAACCTGCCCTTTCCTGACGGCTCGATACTGGTGAAACTTGCCTATAAGCGTCAGCAATCTGCTGAGTTTCCGCCGGCCACGGTGCCGGGAGCGGCAACCACGGTGCAGGTGATGGTGAAAGACTCCAAGAAATATGCCGGCAGCCACGGCTGGGGCTTCGGGCGGTTTGTCAACGGCAAGCCGGTGGACGCCGTCCAGCATGAGACCTGTCTCTCCTGCCACGAGGGCAACGTTAAAGATCATGATTTCGTCTTCACGCGCTATGCGCCGTGACGAATGACGGAGGCATGCGGTTTGGCTTTTGCGGCCGTGCGCCTGAGGCGGCTTTTACACTCGAATACAAATTCACCGAACCCCCGACACATCAGGGATACGTGAGGCCGGGAAATTGGCGCCATCGCCGGGTCGCCTTCGCCGACCGAGCCCCGAACTCCTGCCTGAAAGGAAAAGATGATGACGTTTCTGGTCATTGCCTATCTTGGAGGGGCGCTGACAATTCTCAGCCCCTGTATCCTGCCTATTCTTCCCTTCGTTTTTGCGCGGGCTGGGCAACCGTTTTTGCGCAGCGCGCTGCCCCTGCTCGCGGGAATGGCGGCGACCTTTTGTGCCGTCGCGACACTGGCCGCGGTGGGCGGCAGCTGGGCAATCAGCGCCAATGAATATGGCCGGCTCGCGGCTCTTGCGCTGCTTGCGGTCTTCGGCGTGGGACTGGTCTCGCCCCGTGCGGCCAGCATCATCACGCGCCCGGTCGTCGAACTCGGCAACCGGCTTGCCAATGCCGCCGGCAAGCCCGGGGCAATGCCGACGGTCGCGGGTTCACTGTTACTCGGCATCGCCACCGGCCTTTTATGGGCACCCTGCGCCGGACCGATCCTCGGGCTTGTGCTGACGGGTGCGGCCCTGAAGGGGGCCAATCTGGAAACCAGCCTGCTGCTTGCCGCTTACGCCGCCGGGGCCGCGACCTCCCTTGCCGTCGCCATCCTCGTCGGCGGCAGGGTATTTGCGGCCATGAAGCGGTCTTTGGGTTTCAGCGAGCGGATCCGCCAGGCTCTTGGCGCGGCGGTGCTTTCCGGCGTCGTGGTCATCGCGCTCGGGCTGGATACGGGTTTCCTGTCGCAGATTTCCTATGCGAGCACGGCATCCTTCGAACAGCAGGTGCTCGACGGGCTCCACACTGCCAAAGCGCCTGAAGTGGCGGCGGCGGGCGTCAGCGCTGCTGCGGCCCGGTCGGAACTGCCGGTTGAGGGCAAGGCCCCATCCCTCGACGGCGCCGTCGAGTGGCTCAATTCCCCGCCGCTCACGCGCGAGCAATTGCGTGGCAAGGTTGTCCTCATCGACTTCTGGACCTATTCCTGCATCAACTGCATCCGCACCATTCCCTATGTGCGGGCCTGGGCGGACAAATACCGGGATCAGGGCCTCGTCGTCATCGGCGTTCACGCCCCCGAATTCGCCTTTGAAAAGAAGATCGACAATGTCCGCCAGGCCGTCACCGGCTTCAAGATCGACTACCCCGTGGCAATCGACAACGACTACAGGATCTGGCGCGCCTTCGATAACAGCTATTGGCCGGCGCATTACCTGATCGATGCCAATGGCCAGATCCGCTACCACCATTTCGGCGAGGGCAACTACCGGCAGACCGAAGAGGCGATCCAGGACCTGCTGCGCGAGGCCGGCAGCAGCGCCTCCGCCAGCGCACCGGTGGCCCCAGAGGCGACGGGAGCCGAAGCCGGTGCGGATATCGGGCACATGCTGTCTGGCGAAACCTATATAGGCTATCGGCAGGCTCGAAGCTTCGCATCGAACGAGCCGATGCGTGCAGACGCACCGCGCGACTATTCCGTTACGACGCCCTCCCTCAACGAATGGGGACTTTCCGGCGCCTGGACGGTTGGCGCGGAGGCGGCGACGCTCGATGCGGCTGAAGGCGGCATCACCTATCGCTTCAACGCCCGTGACCTGCATCTGGTTCTTGGGCCGGATGCAGCCGGAAAACCGGTTCGTTTCCAGGTCACCATCGACGGGCATCCGCCGGGTGCGGATCATGGCGCTGATACGGATGCCGAGGGCAATGGCGTCGTCACCTCAACCCGCCTTTACCAGCTCGTCCGCCAGTCCGGCGCCGTCGAAGCGAGAACCTTTACCATCCGCTTCCTCGAGCCCGGCGTGCAGGCCTATGCCTTCACTTTCGGCTGACCCGGATTTCCTCCCGTTCCCATCAAAACCAAAGGAGAAATATGATGCACCATCGTCTCATGCCAAAATTCGCGCTTGCCGTCGCAACCGCACTGATCGCTTTTGCCGCACAGGCGGCAGAGGTGAAGAATATCGTCATCGTCCATGGCGCGCTGGCCGATGGTTCGGCCTGGCGCAGGGCGACAGACATCCTTGAAAGCCGTGGTTTCAACGTCACGATCGTGCAGGAGCCCATCACCTCTCTTGCCGATGACGTGGCGGCCACCACCCGTGTTCTCGATCTCCAGCAGGGGCCGAGCCTGCTCGTCGGGCACAGCTACAGCGGGATGGTGATCTCGGAAGCCGGTAACCGGCCGGATGTGGCCGGGCTAGTCTACGTCGCCGCCTTCCAGCCGGAGAAGGGAGAGAGCCTTCTCGACCTCGCCGGCTCGAAACCGCCGGCTGGCAACGGCATCAAGCCGACAAAGGATGGCGCGTTCCTTTATCTCGATCCCGCCGTCTTTGGACAAGATTTCGCCGGCGATCTGCCGCGTGAGGACGCGGCCTTCATGGCAAGAAGTCAGGTCTTCGCCGCCAAGGCCGCCTTTGCCGCCAAGGCCGGCGAACCAGCCTGGAAAACCAAGAAAAGCTGGTCGATTGTCGCAACGCAGGACCGCTCGATCAACCCCGATCTCGAGCGCGACATGGCCAAGCGCGCCGGCAGTGCGGTGACCGAGATTGCGGCAAGCCATGCGGTCTTTGCCTCCCAGCCCGAAAAGGTGGCAGACGTCATCGAACAGGCCGCCCGGCAATCCGCGAAATAAACCGCGCCCGCCTCGAAATCCAACACAGCCGCCCCAGACACCGGGGCGGCTGATTGCGTAAGGAGGACGGACCGAATGTATCAGTCTGTATCCGGAATGCCCCTTGCTACAAAACCATTCACATTCGTCCCCCTTGGGACACATCGAGGATACACGCACCGCGTTACCTGCCCGCATCCAACATGGACAGGAGAGACAGCAATGAATTCCCAGATCAATTTCCAGCGCCGCCGCTTCTTCGGCATTGCCGCAATGACAGTTGCCGCCGTCGAACTCGGGGCCGCAGGCCTTGCTCATGCCAAGGGCGAAGCGCCTTCGCCTCAGCCGTCAACCGGACGCGACGGCGCCACCTCCTTTGGCGCCCTGAAGCAGGTTGAAGCGGGCGTACTCAGCGTCGGTTATGCAGAAGCCGGCCCCGCAGACGGCCCGGTCGTGCTGCTGCTGCACGGATGGCCTTATGACATCTACAGCTATGTCGATGTCGCACCCACCCTTGCATCGGCTGGATATCGGGTACTCATCCCCTATCTGCGCGGATATGGCACGACCCGTTTTCTCTCGGACGACACCGCACGCAACGGACAGCAGGCGGCGCTTGCGGTCGACATGATCGCCTTTCTCGACGCGCTCAGCGTGAAGCAGGCGGTCGTTGCCGGTTATGACTGGGGCGCTCGCACCGCCGACATCATGGCAGCGCTCTGGCCCGAACGTTGCACCGGGCTCGTATCGGTCAGCGGCTACCTTATCGGCAGCCAGGAGATCAACAGGAAGCCGCTTCCCCCCAAGGCGGAACTCTCCTGGTGGTATCAGTTCTATTTCGCGACGGAACGCGGCCGTGCAGGCTATGCCGCCAACACCCGCGACTTCGTGCGCCTGATCTGGCAGACGGCATCTCCGACCTGGAAATTCAGCGACGAGACCTTCAATCGTTCGGCCCCCGCATTCGACAATCCCGACCATGTGGCCATCACTATCCATAACTACCGCTGGCGGCTGGGACTGGCCGACGGAGAAGCCAAGTACGATAATTACGAGCGCCAGCTTGCGAAACTTCCCGTCATCACCGCGCCGACGATAACGCTGGAAGGCGACGCCAACGGCGCGCCGCATCCGGATCCTTCCGCCTACGCATCGAAGTTTTCCGGCAAGTACCAGCACCGCAACATCAGCGGCGGCATCGGCCACAACCTGCCGCAGGAAGCGCCCGAGGCTTTTGCCAAGGCTGTTCTGGACGTCGCAAAGCTTTAAACTTGCCGAAGCCCGCGAACCGTTGTCTTACTGCATGTGACGCAGGGAACGCGGTAGCGGGCCACTCTAACCGTCCGGACGACGAAGGCATCCAATGGAACATATCGACCATATTCTCGTCGTAGACGACGACAGGGAAATCCGGGAGTTGGTCTCCAGCTACCTGAAGAAGAACGGCCTGCGCACGAGCGTGGCGGCCGATGGACGGCAGATGAGAAGTTTTCTCGACGGCAATACCGTCGATCTCATCGTGCTCGACGTGATGATGCCTGGCGATGACGGGCTGGTCCTATGCCGTGAGCTGCGAGCGGGGAAACACAAAGCCACGCCGGTCTTGATGCTGACCGCCCGCGATGACGAGATGGATCGCATTATCGGGCTCGAAATGGGAGCCGACGACTATCTGTCGAAGCCCTTCGCTGCCCGTGAGCTTCTTGCGCGGATCAAGGCCATCCTGCGCCGCACGCGGATGCTGCCTCCCAATCTGCAGATCAGCGAGGCCGGGCAGCTCCTGACCTTTGGTGACTGGCGCCTCGACACGGTGGGCCGTCACCTGCTCGACAGGGAGGGCACGACCGTTGCCTTGAGCGGGGCTGAATACCGGCTTCTCAGGGTCTTCATCGATCATCCCCAGCGCGTCCTCAACCGTGACCAGCTGTTAAATCTCACCCAGGGACGCGATGCCGAGCTTTTCGACCGGTCGATCGATCTTCTCGTGAGCCGCGTGCGTCAGCGCCTGGGGGATGACGCGCGCGAACCCATTTACATCAAGACGGTACGGGCGGAGGGTTATGTCTTTGCGGTGCCCGTGGAGATTTCGGAGCCGAGGATATGAACGGCCCGCGCCTGCTCGCCGGCTGGTGGCCGCGCTCATTGCGGTCCAGACTTTTTATCATCCTTTTTGCCGGCCTCGCCATCGCCTACGGCCTGTCGTTCAGCATCCTTTTTGCCGAACGATATATGTCGGCAAAGGCGGTCATGCTCGGCACTCTGGAGCAGGATCTGGCGGTATCGATCGCCATCATCGACCGGCTGCCTGCGGAAGAGCGGGCGCAATGGGTCCATCGCCTGAGCCGCAGCAATTATCAACTCGTCCTCGGCCCCGGTCTTCCCGGTGTTTCCGACATGACCGGCCGCGGCGCTGAAATTGCGCAGAGAATCGAGGAAGCCGCGGGACACCGTTTTCCCGTCAGGGTCGAGTCCATTCCCGGCGACGGCAAGCGGCTTCAGGCACACCTGACGCTTTCGGACGGCTCGCCCCTGACGATCGACGTGACACCGCGCGGCGTGATGCCCCTGGCGGAATGGCTGCCTTATGTCTTCGCCGCGCAGATGGCGCTTCTCCTCCTCTGCACCTGGTTTGCAGTGCGACAGACGACCAGACCCCTCAGCGCGCTTGCTGCGGCAGCCGAAGCGCTGGATCCGGGGGAAAAGGGGTTGCCGATGAGTGAGAGCGGCCCAAGCGAAGTTGCTCACGCCGCCCGCGCCTTCAACGCCATGCGCGATCGCGTCGCGCAATATCTCGAGGAGCGCGTCCAGATTCTTGCGGCGATCTCGCACGACCTGCAGACGCCCATCACCCGGATGCGATTGCGGGCCGATATGGCAGACGATACGCCGGAAAAGGAAAAGCTGGTCAGTGACCTGCGTGAAATCGAACGCCTGGTGCAGGATGGGATCGCTTACGCACGCAGCGCTCACGGCAATGGCGAGAAATCCTCCCGTATCGATCTGGCCTCTTTCATCGACAGCATTGCCTACGACTATCAGGATACCGGAAAAGCCGTAACAGTTGCCGGCATGGTGCGCGGCACCGCGTCGACAAAGCCACATGCATTGCGAAGAATCCTGACGAACTTCATAGATAACGCCCTCAAATTCGCCGGCAGCGCCGAGATTAAAGTGGACCGGCGTGGTGAAGGCACCGTGGTCATCACGGTGCTCGATCGGGGGCCGGGCATCCCGGACGAGATGCTGCAAAATGCCATGCAGCCCTTCTTCCGGATCGAAACATCGAGAAACCGCGATACGGGCGGAACGGGTCTCGGACTGGCGATCGCGCAGCAACTCGCCGGAACGATCGGCGGCTCGGTTCGCCTCTATAACAGGCAGGGCGGCGGGCTTGCGGCCGAGGTGGCTTTTCCCTGAGAGGGAAACGGGTCGACGATAACCAGTGACAAAGCGCCGATACTTTTCGATACAGTTTCGCAGTTTCCGGAAACATGCCGGATACGCTGATCCATCACAAAGCTCCTATCACGAAACGCCGCAGCAGCGGCAAATGAAAGGAGCCTCCCATGACCAAGATCGAGACTGTTCTTTATACCGGCAAGACCCACACGACCGGCGGGCGTGACGGATCGGCGCAAAGCGATGATGGCGCGCTGGGCATCAAGCTCTCGCCTCCGGGCAGCGGAAAGCCGGGCACGAATCCCGAACAGCTTTTTGCGGCCGGCTGGTCGGCATGTTTTATCGGCGCCATGACAAAGGCGGCGGCGAAACGCCAGCTCCGGCTTCCCGCCGACACCGCCGTCGATGCGGAAGTCGACCTCGGCACGACGGGCGGCGAGTTCTTCCTGCAGGCTCGCCTGTCGGTAAGCCTGCCCGGGATCGATCGTCCCGTAGCACAGGCCATCATCGAGGATGCCCATCAGATCTGCCCCTATTCGAAGGCAACCAGGGGAAACATCGATGTTACGCTCAAGCTCGCTTAAGCCGATTGTCTCCGCCCGTGCGCTTGTCATCGCCATCGTGTTTGCGGCGATATTCGCAGCACCGTGCGTATATGATGCAACATCCGACGAGCCCTCGCCGGTTGCTGGACTTCTGGGCGCGGTCTCATCGATGTGACCACAAGGGAACGGCTCGGCGCCCGCCGCAGCCGTTTTCGCGTTTCCACTTCTTCCTGCCATCCCTCTGATCAACTCAATGAAGCCTGCTTGGACCCATGCGGCGCGCCTCCAGCGCGTTCCGCGGCGGCCAGACGAGCCGGATTTCCAACCATCTTAAACGAGGCCAGATCAATGCGATCAATTGAACACATCTATGTCGACGGTAAATTTGTGGTGCCAGACGGCAATGAACGGCTGGACCTTTTCAATCCGGCAACGGAAGAAAAAATCGGCGATGTCCGGCTTGGCAATGCTGATGATGCAAGGACCGCAGTGGCAGCCGCGAAACGGGCTTTTCCCGCCATGGCAACATCCACCAAGGCGCAGCGTATCGATATGCTGCGCAGCCTGCGCGATACGATCGAAGAGCGACCGGATGAGCTCACGCAGGTCATGACCGAAGAATACGGCGCACCCGCTTATTTCACGGCTTTCTCCGTTCAAAACGCAGCGTCGATTTTTGATGTTATGGCTGAGACCGTGGCGAACTACGACTTTGACCGGGTCGTGGGCAAAAGCAAGGTCAGGATGCTGCCGCGCGGCGTTCTCGCCGCCATCACGCCCTGGAACAGCAATTTCGGTTTTATCGCCACCAAGCTTGCGCATGCAATCGGTTCAGGCTCGTCCCTCGTTATCAAACCGGCCGAGCAGAGTGCGTTTCAGACGGATATTCTCGTGCGAAGGCTGCATCGGGCCGGCCTGCCGGCAGGGGTTTTCAACATTGTCAACGGCACGGGTCCGGTGGTCGGTGCGGCGCTGACGCAGGATCCCGACGTGGCGACCGTCAGTTTCACCGGTTCCACCCAGGCGGCAAAGATCATTCAGCGTGCGGCGATCGACGGCATGAAAAGGGTGGTTCTGGAGCTGGGAGGCAAAGCACCCACCATTATCCTGCCGGATGCCGACCTCGACAAGGCTATACCTGTCGCCCTGATGTCGGGCTTTGCAAACAGCGGCCAGGCCTGCGTCGCCGGTACCCGCATCCTGGCTCCGAGGTCCCGTCTCCCCGAGATTGCCGAGCGGTTGAGAATGGCGGCTGAAAAATTCAAAGTTGGCGATCCCCGTGATCCGGAGGTTCGGGTAGGCCCTCTCGCCAGCCTTGCCCAGTGGGAGAGGATCCAGACTTACATCCGGCTTGGTGTCGAAGAAGGAGCAACCCTGCTGACAGGCGGAACCGGACGACCGGCCGGGATTGAAAAAGGATGGTTCGCCCGCCCGACAATCTTCGCAGATGTCACCAACGAAATGCGCATCGCCCGTCAAGAAATCTTTGGTCCCGTCCTGTGTCTTCTCGCGTATGAGGACGAAGATGAGGCCGTCAAAATCGCCAATGATAGCGACTACGGATTGCAAGCCTATGTGCTTGGATCCGACCTCAGACGTGCCGAACGCATCGCCGAGAGGCTGATGGCCGGCCGCGTCGTCATAAACGGCGCCCCGCATGATCCTCGCGCGCCCTTCGGCGGTTTCAGGCAATCCGGTATCGGCAGGGAGATTGGTGCCTTCGGTCTCGACGGCATGCTCGAACCGCGAGCCGTTCTCACCCCGTAACGCGAGAAGTCTGCAGCGCCGGTCCCGGCGCACTCTCCGTTCTGCTTCAGGCCGACTTTGTATCCAGAAGTGTCAGCCGTGTGAAAACCGACGTTTGGTGACGCAACAGCAGGTCGAAAGAAACAGCCGGGATACGATCAACATCTACCTGTTTCGGACGCGAAATGGTCGCGTAACACACCGATATGGAGAGAAATATGACCGACGTCCTTCACCCTGCAAAAGGCGGACACAACACCGCGATTGTCCTTGGGTCTGCAATGGCCGTGTTGATGGCCTTCGCCCCTGCTTTGGCGGTTGAGACTGTCAAACCACCCCAATCCGAAACCGCCTCTGCCGACAACAGCATTCGGCCGTTCCAGGTTCATGTCGATCAGTCGCAGATTGACGACCTCAAGGCGAGGATCAGGAATGCGCGCTGGCCGGATAAGGAAACCGTTGGCGATATTTCCCAGGGTATCCAGCTGGCGCGGGTTCAGGATCTCGTCCGATACTGGGGCAGCGACTATGACTGGCGAAACGCCGAGAAGGAACTCAACGCCTTGCCGCAGTTCATCACCAGGATCGACGGCGTCGACATACACTTCATTCATGTCCGCTCACGCCATCCCAACGCCCTGCCTGTCATCCTCACCCACGGCTGGCCGGGTTCAATCTTCGAGTTCACAAAAGTCATCGCCCCGTTGACGGACCCGACCGCTTATGGCGGCAAAGCCGAAGACGCGTTCGACGTGATCATCCCCTCCATCCCCGGCTACGGTTTTTCAGGCCATCCGACCGATCTGGGCTGGGGACCGGACCGTGTTGCGCGGGCCTGGGACACCCTTGTGAAGCGCCTCGGCTACACGCGCTATGTTTCCCAGGGCGGCGATCATGGTTCGGTCATTTCCGATGCGCTTGCCCGGCAGGCGCCAAAGGGTCTGCTCGGTATCCATCTCAATATGCCGGCCACCGTTCCCGACGCGCTCATGAAAGGCATCAACAGCGGTGATCCAGCCCCTGCGGACTTGTCTGCGCCGGAACGAAATGCCTATGACTCGCTCAAGGAGTTTTTCGGCAGCAACGCTGCCTATGGCGCAATGATGGTCACAAGACCGCAGACGATCGGTTATTCCTTGTCGGATTCACCTGTCGGTCTTGCATCTTTCATCTACGAGAAATTCGCGCAATGGAGCGACAGCAATGGCGAGCCCGAAAGCGTGCTTTCCAGGGATGAAATGCTCAACGACATCACTCTCTACTGGTTGACCAACAGCGGCGCGTCCGGCGCGCGCTTCTATTGGGAAAACAACAACAACAACTTCAGCGCGGACGCCCAAAAGACCAAGGACATCAAGATCCCAGTCGGCATCACCATCTTCCCGAAGGAAATCTACCAAGCGCCGGAGAGCTGGAGCAGGCAGGCCTATCCATCGCTGACCTATTATCATCAGGTCGATCATGGCGGACATTTCGCCGCCTGGGAGCAGCCCGGGATTTTCTCGAGCGAGCTTCGTGACGCCTTCAGAAAACTGCGCTGAGAGACGTCATTCTGGAAGCGCGGTTCCCGGACCGCGCTTCGCCACATCCTCGTATTGCTGTCCGATTTAAAGCTTGGGCGTTTCTGCACCCAAAAAGCCGTCGCTCGACGCCAGTCGAGAAACGGCTTTTTCCGCATCAGATGCCAGGAGATTTCAGGCCGCAACCGCGACACGTTCCGCCATCCACTGATCCAGCGCAGACCGCAGCATTGATCCGGACACGGCGTCCGTGGAGGCGATCCCGATCAGGTATTTTGCGGCGTCGACGGCTATCGAGCAGCCAATCGGCAGGCGGTTCTCTGCGCAGAACTCATTCAAAACCCTGCGGATCGACAGAAGCGACACTGCGTTGCTCATCTCGAATCTCCATCATGAATAACGATATTGCGCCACTTGATGGAGAAGCGTTGTGTCGAGAGTTTTCCATCGAAACCGAAAACGGTACCACGATGTAGCCTGTCTGGTTGCTGATACAATAAGCTACGGTCGAGGACGGCAATCACATCGATCAGACCTGAAATTTCATTTCGTTGTTCGAAGGATCCGGCTTCGCATCGACGCGCTTTTCCGTCTCCGCCTGCTGCGACAGAGGAAGCTCCAGTTGGATATCCTCCATCTCGGGCAGGCTGGCGATGCCGTCACGAAGGGCAAGGTCTTCATAAGATGGTTTGAACGGCATCGGAATCTCCTTCCGCGCGGGAAATTGGTAGCCATCCGCTTTTTCCGGCGGCGACCCTTTACCGGTGATCAGCTCTTCACGAAGGCCAGCAGATCCGGATTGATGATGTCGGCATGAGTTGTCAGCATGCCGTGCGGATATCCCTTATACACCTTCAGCGTGCCATTCTTCAGCAATTTGACCGACAATTCGGCAGAATCTGCGATCGGCACGACCTGGTCGTCATCGCCGTGGAGAACGAGCGTCGGCACCGTGATCGCCTTCAGGTCTTCCGTCTGATCGGTTTCTGAGAAGGCCTTGACGCCGTCGTAATGGGCCTTGGCGCTGCCCATCATACCCTGACGCCACCAGTTCTGGATAACACCGGGAAAGACTTTGGCATCCGGACGATTGAAGCCGTAAAACGGACCGGTCGGCACGTCGAGGAAGAACTGGGCGCGGTTTTCGGCCACACCCTTGCGGAAGCTGTCGAAGACTTCGATCGGCAGACCGCCGGGATTGGAAGGCGTCTTCAGCATCAGTGGCGGAACGGCGGAGACGAGAACGGCCTTGGCGACACGGCCCTGCGGTTCGCCGAATTTTGCGACGTAACGCGCGACCTCACCACCGCCAGTCGAGTGTCCGATATGAACAGCGTTCCTGAGATCGAGGTGTTCGGCAACGGCGGATGCATCGGCGGCATAATGATCCATGTCGTGACCGTCGCTCACCTGCTGGGAACGGCCGTGGCCGCGACGGTCATGGGCGACGACGCGGTAACCGTTGTTTACGAAGAACAGCATCTGCGCATCCCAGTCATCGGAGGATAGCGGCCAGCCGTGATGGAACATGATCGGCTGGGCATCCTTCGAACCCCAATCCTTGAAATAAATATCGACGCCGTCCTTGGTCTTTACGAATGATTCGGTCATTGGAAATGCTCCTTCGTTGCGGGATGGGGTGGATTTTGAAAAGGCTGTTAATGGCACTGCCATCGCAGCGGAAAGCGCGGCACCGGCCAGCAGAAGACGTCGTCTCGAAAGCGCCAGCGCGATTGGATCGTCGGTCATGTCGGTTTCCGGCCTGGCTTCAGCGGGAGCGACGGGTGGTTTCGAACAGGAACCATGTGCGGCGCTCGGTCTCGTCGATCCAGTTTTCGATCAGGCTGGTGGTGGCGTGATCGTTGAGGTCGGAGGTGAGGTTGTGCGTTTGTCGCAGGATGGCGGTCAACTGCTTGTTGTCCTCGCGCAGTTCGGCGAGCATGTCCTCCGGCGTGACGAAGTCGGCATCATTATCAAGGAGACGCTGGAGGCGGCCGATATGACCGATGGAACGGATGGTGGTGCCGCCGACCTTGCGCGCCCTTTCAGCAATGTCGTCGGTCATCGCGAATATCTGCGCTCCCTGTTCGTCCAGCAGCATGTGATAATCACGAAAATGCGGGCCGGAAACATGCCAGTGGAAATTCTTGGTCTTGATGTAGAGCGTGAAGACATCCGCCAGCAGGGCGGTCAATGCGGCGGCGATGTCGCGGCTCGCTTCGGCACCGAGGTCAATCGGCGTTGCGAGTGGAAGCTTGCGGTTGCTGGCAACTGTGGTCATGTCCATGATCGTTCTCCTTTTGCAATCGACCGCCCGATGTTGAGCGCCCCTGTTGCGGCTGTCTGATCGGCACCGAGGATAGAAAGAAGAATGGCTCGGGAGAAATCGGCTGGTGGTACAGTCCACCCGATACCTAAGTGTAGTTTCGGCGGGTTCTCACCCGGGATAGTTTTTGCCTGTCGCCCCGCCCCAGGGCGATTGGCTCGCAGAAGCCATGAACTCCGGTGTCCCCTCTCCCGGAGCCGCGGATCTCCTCCCGATCCGCCAAGGCCGCCCCCGCCGCAGGAGGCGGCCTTTTTCGTTCCGCCCTCCAGGAAGCAGGCAACCTATGCCTGAGTATGATGTTTACCCATCCGCAGTTGCGCTAGCGTCAGCGGGCACGACAATCGTCAATCTGCAAAATCGAAGGAACTCCGACATGGCAGAAGAGCGGCCGGAAGGTATTGAAAAATACGATCATCCCGCTGGCGGCTGGGATGCGTTGAAAGCTGTCGCGAAAACGCTCGCGCATCAGCAGATCGTCGCACAGGGCACGATGACGCTCCTCAAGGCCAATAAGCCCGAAGGTTTCGACTGTCCCGGCTGCGCCTGGCCCGACCCCAAACACACCTCATCGTTCGAGTTCTGCGAAAACGGCGCCAAGGCAATCACCTGGGAATCGACGGCGAAACGATCCGGACCCGAATTTTTCGCGCAGCATACGGTTTCCGAACTGTGGCAATGGACCGATCACAAGCTTGAGGATGCCGGCCGGCTAACCCTTCCCCTGCATTACAATTCCGAGAAGGATCGCTATGAACCGATCGCCTGGGACGATGCCTTCCGCCTGATCGCACGGGAACTCAACAAGCTTGACGACCCCGACAAGGCTGAGTTCTACACGTCCGGCCGGGCATCCAATGAGGCTGCGTTTCTCTACCAGCTTTTCGTGCGCGCGTACGGGACAAACAATTTCCCTGACTGTTCCAACATGTGCCATGAAGCCACCAGCGTCGGCCTTCCGAAATCCATCGGTGTCGGCAAAGGCACGGTGACGCTGGAGGATTTCGATCATGCCGATGCGATCTTCAGCTTCGGCCACAATCCCGGCACCAACCATCCCCGCATGATGACGACTCTGCAGAATGCCGCAAAACGCGGCGTGCCGATCGTCGTGTTCAATCCGCTGAAGGAACGCGCGCTCGAACGGTTCGCCGCGCCGCAGGACCCGATCGAGATGGCGACGCTCTCTTCGACGCCGATCGCCTCCGCCTATCACCAGCTTCGCACCGGAGGCGATCTCGCCGCCCCCAAGGGCATTATGAAGGCGGTGTTCGAACTCGATGCGGAGAGCCTTCAGGCGGACCGCGGGGGCGTACTCGACCGGGCTTTCATCGATGAACATACCGCAGGCCTCGACGCGCTTCGCGCCGATATCGACGCGACGTCCTGGGATATGATCTGCTCAGTCAGCGGGCTGACGAAGGAGGCTATAGAGAGTGTTGCGAGGATTTATGTGAACGCTTCTAACGTCATCATCTGTTACGGCATGGGTATAACCCAGCACGCCAAGGGTACCAGCAACGTACAGCAGATCGCCAATCTCCTGCTGCTGCGTGGAAATATGGGTCGCCCCGGCGCGGGAATAGCGCCCATTCGCGGCCATTCCAACGTTCAGGGAGACCGTACCGTCGGCATTACCGAAATCCCTAATAAGGCGCTGTTGGACGGCATGGAACGCGCTTTCGGTTTCCGCCCATCTGCGGAGAAGGGTCACAACGCGATAGAAGCGGTGGAGGCAATCATCGCCGGCAAATCCCGCGCACTTATCTGCCTCGGCGGCAATCTCGCCGTCGCCATGTCGGATACAGGCGCGACCTTCGAGGGCATGCGCAACCTCGATCTGGCCGTTCATATCGCAACGAAGCTCAACCGCTCTCATCTTTTGACAGCAAAGACATCGCTGATCCTGCCTTGCCTTGGACGCACCGATCTGGATACTCAGGCGTCAGGACCGCAGGCCGTAACAGTCGAGGATTCGATGTCGATGGTGCATGCCTCTCGCGGTTTCCTCAATCCACCAGGGGAACTGGTGAGATCAGAGCCCGCCATCATCGCCGGCATCGCCAAGGCAACCGTCGGAAACCGTCACGGAATTGATTGGGACTGGCTGATTGCCGATTACGACCGAATCCGTGACAAGATCGAAGAGGTCTTTCCAGATTTCAGGGATTTCAACAGCCGGGTTCGGGTAAAAGGCGGTTTTCGCCTTGATGTCGCGGCCTCCTTCCGCCGTTGGAACACGCAGAGCGGCAGGGCTAATTTCCTTGTCGCCACAGGACTTGAGGAAGACCCGCTCATCTCCAATCCGGAAGCACTCGTGCTGACCACGATCCGCAGTCACGATCAGTACAATACGACGATCTATGGCATGGATGACCGTTATCGCGGCGTCTTCGGCCGAAGGGACATTATCTTCATGAACCGGCACGACCTTGCCGCGCGCGGCCTGAAGGATGGTGATCGCATCGATATCCACGGCATCGGCCCGGAAAATGAGGACCGACACCTCGTTCAGGGTTTCACCGCGGTCGAATACAATATCCCGAAGCGTTCGGCCGCAGGCTATTATCCGGAGATGAATGCGGTGGTGGCGCTCGGCCATTATGACCGCCTTTCCGGAACGCCCTCCTACAAGGGTGTCCCGATCACGGTGAGTCCGGCAGCCGCCTGATGGCCGAAGGCCCGGCGCGCAACGCAACGGTCTTTGCGCGCTCTTTTCCCACCGTTTGGGTTGGACGTCACCTCGCGCATCAGCATGGCCTGTGGAAGACCGGCCATATATGCGGATTTTTCGATATATCGCCGTGCCGTTTTACCGCTATCCTGATGTTTCGACGACGGTGGCAACCAAGACCTATGTATAGGTCAGGTTGTGCTGAAAAAACCGTATTGTTCGGCAAAAATCACATCGGGGGAACAATGTCGATTGCGTCAAGGATGTTTCGCGCGCGCGAACCTGAAGGTGGAGCGCACCATCTGGCTTTTGGCCTTGGGGCGCTGGCGCTGGCGGCCGCGGTATTTTACGTTGATACCTATACCGACATAGAAGGCGCGATCGCGGTGCTTTATGTCATCACGGTCCTTTTGGCCGCGCAGACTGTAAGCTGGTCGGGACTGATCGTGATCTCCTGCGCCTGCGCCATTCTTTCCCTCCTGTCCTATGCAGCGACCCACGCGCAGGATGCGGATTTCCAGTCGGCGCTTCGGTTGGTCGTCGCCCTTGCGGCACTTGCCGTCACCACCATGCTGCTTTTGAAAACGGAGACTGCCCGGCTGGCAATGTTGTCCGTCAATACGGCGCTGAAGGAAAGCGAGGAGCGTTATCGCTCCATTTTCGACCGTACGCGCGTCGCACTTTGGGAACGCGACTATTCGAAGCTTCACGCCCTGCTGATGGGCCTCAAGCAACGGGGCATCACCGACATGCGGGCCCATGCCCGCGCCAATCCGGGTTTTACGCAGCAGTGCATCGATCTCATCACGGTCGTTGCATCGAATGAAGCCGGAAAGGAAATGCTGGGTTACGATTCCTCTATCCGCGGCACCCTCCAGCGATCGGTCGTGTTTTCGTCCGGCAAGTTCGTCGATGTACTGCAGGCGATCATCGACAATCAGGGTGTCTTTGAAGACAAGGTGGTGGTGCGCACCGACAGCGGCGAAGACAAGCTGGTGCTTCTTTCAATCAGTTTCCCCGCGGAGGCGGCCTCCTTCAATCGTGTGGTGGTCAGCATGGTGGATATCACCCAGCGCGAAATGGCGCTGAAGGCGCTGGCCGAGGCACAGGCGGAATTGACAAAGGCCTCGAAGGCGGCGGCCGTCGGAGCCATGTCCGCATCGCTCTCCCACGAACTGAACCAGCCGCTTGGCGCCATCATCGTCAATGCGCAGACATTGCTGCGCTGGCTCGATCGCGATCCGCCGGATCTCGCCGCCGCCCGCCGCTCGGCCGAACGCATGATCCGCGACGGGCAGCGTGCTAGTGAAATCATCCAGAACACGCGCAGCCTGCTCGCCCATACGAGCGGCAAGGTGGAAACCTTCGACCTCGATGAGTTCATCGACGAAACGCTAAGCCTTCTCGAACATGAGCTGGAACGCAGCAGAACCACGGTGCACGTGGAAAAAGCGGCCACGCCGCCGATAACAGCCGTCAGGATCGAATTGCAGCAGGTCCTCATCAATCTTCTCACAAACGCCATTCAGGCCATGGAAGAGGCGGGCACCGGCAATCGCACCATCACGGTGCGGAAGGAACGTGAAGACAGGGACAATATTCATATTGCGGTTCACGACAACGGACCGGGTTTCCCGGCGCAGATGAAGGAAAAGCTGTTTTCGCCGTTTTTCACGACCAAGGAAACGGGAATGGGCATGGGGCTTTCCATCTGCCGCACGACACTGGAAGCACGGGGCGGCAGGCTTACCGGTGACAATCATCCTCTCGGCGGGGCGGTCTTTACCATTTCCATGCCGATCAGCCAGGAGATGGAACATGCCTGAGCAACGCAAGACGACAAAGGAGCCGCCGTCACCCATCGTGTTCATCGTCGACGACGATGTGTCGATGCGCGAGGCGCTCACCGATCTTTTCCGCTCCATGAAGTTCGATGCCGAAGCTTTCGACAACGCCGCCGCCTTTCTTGAAAAAGCCAATCTGAACCGGCCTGGCTGCCTGCTGCTTGATGTGCGGCTTCCGGGCATAAGCGGCCTGGATTTCCAGATGCAGCTGGAACGCGTCGGCAACCGGATGCCGATCATTTTCATGACCGGCTTCGGCGATATTCCGATGAGCGTGCGGGCGATGAAGGCGGGCGCCGTGGATTTTCTGACCAAGCCCTTCAAGGAACAGGACATTCTCGACGCCGTCGCGGCCGCGATGGAGCGGGATGCGTCGCGACGCCGCGAAAGCGCCCAGAACGACGCCGTCACCTCCCTTGCCGAGCAGCTGACGCCAAGAGAACGCGAGGTCATGGGCGCGGTTGTCCGCGGCCTGATGAACAAGCAGATCGCCTACGAGCTCGGCATAAGCGAGGTCACCGTGAAGCTGCATCGGGGCAATGTCATGCGCAAGATGGAGGCGAGATCCCTCGCCGATCTCGTGCGCAAAGCGGAGCTGATCGGCGAGAAGCTACGGCCACCTGTATCTTAGTATGGTATCTTTGATAGCGGCATGGGCGCATAGAAGAAGAAAGAAAAACAGAAAAGGTCGCTTTCATTGCCCCCCGTTCCCGTCATTGCTGTCGTCGACGACGATCCCGCCATTCGCGAAGCCATGGATGATCTGATCATGTCCTTTGGTTACGAATGCCGCCTGTTTGCTTCTGCCGAAGAATTCCTGGAATCGAAGCAGCAGGCGGGCATCGACTGCATCGTCGTGGACGTGAAAATGCCCGGTCTTTCCGGCATCGAATTGCAGAGCGAGCTGAACCGGCGCGGCGACCATCCGCCCATGATCTTCGTCACCTCCTATCAGGATGAGCGCACCCGGAACGCGGCTTTGAACGGCGGCGCATTGGCCTTTCTCGGCAAGCCAGTCAATGTCGTCAGTCTGATCGGATGCCTGCAATCCGTGCTCAACGCGCAATCCTGACGACAATCTTTCCCCAGTGAAATCCGTTGCTATTTCAAGCTCCGACGCGTGAGTCCGGGCATGCGTTGTCGTTGGGCGCGCGCCATTTCCTAGATCGTTTCGCCGCCAAGACGTTCCGCTATACGAACTAGACCTCTGTATAGATGCCGGCCCCGCCTCTCCGCCGTAACCTTTGCTCCAGTCAAGCGTCTCCCTTCCGAGACGCTCCCGACGACACCACCACCCCTTTCAGGAGCAGGGCATGACCTCCATCAGCAAGAATGCCGACGCGCAAAGACGGCGTCACCTCAAAGTCGCAGCAATGTTGGTACTGGGTGCGGTCGCCTTGTTCGGAGGAAATGTATTCCTGATCAGGGATAGCGAGCCGGCGCTCGCGGCCTCCGAAGACGTCGCATCAGCCAGCGCCTTCCGCATCCTCACACCGCTGACGATCGACAGGCCTTACGGACATTCCGCGCCTGTCGCGTCTGCCGACGATGCAACCGAAGGCAAAGAGACTGTAGCGGCCACCGACGACACATCCTGCGTCGCCATCCGCGCCGCCCGGAAAACGGACCGGCACGACACGTTCGATCCAAGAGCCTTCTGTCAGCTCCAACACCGCCTCTTCAATGCCGAGCTGATCGACCGCATCGCCTTGCTCCAACTCGCATCACAGACCCACACAATCGACACCTCGTCCCAAGTCGCAATGAACAAGGAGTTCTGAAATGGAAACGTTGACCAGACGCGCAGTCCTCGCAATCGGCGCCGTCGGCGGCACCGCCCTTGCCGCAAGCGCGGCCGGAGCAGCATCGTTCGGCAATCCCGATCAGCCCGCCGAGGGAGCAATTAATGCCAATGCCGCCGGCCTCAGCGATCCCGGCCCGAAGAACCCTGCGATCAACAATCAGTTTCCGTCTTTCCAGAGCCCACCGGCGACCGATGTCGGCGACATGCAGCTTTTCTGGGGCTCGTTCAACAACGCCGCCAAACGCATCCAGAATGGCGGCTGGGCACGTCAGGTGACCAAGTCGGACTTCGCGATTTCGGATGCCGTGTCCGGCGTCAACATGCGGCTCGGACCGGGCGGCATTCGTGAGATGCACTGGCACCGCGCCGCAGAATGGGCGATCATGACCAACGGGCGTTGCCGCATCACGGTGCTCGATACGCAGGGCCGCGCTTATGTGCAGGATGTGGAGGCCGGTGATCTCTGGTATTTTCCGGCCGGCTACCCCCATTCGCTGCAGGGACTTGGTCCCGACGGTTGCGAATTCGTCATCGTGTTCGACGAAGGCGACCAGTCCGAATATGGCACCCTGCTTCTCACCGACTGGTTGGCGCACACCTCTCCCGAACTGCTGGCCAAGAATTTCGGCATCGCGCCGGACGTGTTCCGGAACATTCCACTGCAGAACCTCTGGATATTCCAGGGCAAGGAGCCGGGACCGCTCTCCCGGGATCAGGAAGCCGTTGCCGGCGCGGGGCTTCCCCCGTTCCCGTTCACCTATAAGCTCGCGGCATCAACGCCACTGAAGGAAAACGCTGCCGGCGTCATTCGCCTCGCCGACAGCAGCGCCTTTACCGTGTCCAAAACCATCGCCGCCGCCATCGAAACGATCAAGCCCGGCGGGGTGCGCGAAATGCACTGGCACCCCAACGCGGACGAATGGCAATACTGGATCAAGGGTGAAGGCCGAATGACCGTGTTCGACGCGGGGCCACGCAGCCAGACCGCGGATTTCCGTGCTGGCGACATTGGCTACGTGAAGAGGAGCCAGGGCCACATCATCGAAAATACCGGCAAGACCGACCTGCAATTCGTCGCGGTCTTCAAGACCGCCGAATACCAGGAGGTCAGCCTATCGTCCTGGCTGACCCACACCCCGCCGGCGCTCGTAGCCCAGCACCTCAACGTCAGCATCGAGGATGTGGCGAAGTTTCCCGCAAACCAGCCGGCGATCATGCCGGGCTGAACATCCTGCCCACCCTCTGACCGGCGTTTCGGCATACGCGATCCGGAGGTCTTCCAAGACAGGACGCAACGCAAAACCAGTATCGAAAGTCAGGAACAGCCATGAAACCATTGACGATCCGGATCGCCGGCGGCTCGCTTGCCGGTCTCTTCACGGCGATATTGCTTCAGCAGGACGGGCACGATGTGAAAGTCTACGAACGCTCTGCATCCGGCCTCGCAGGGCGTGGTGCAGGACTGGTGCCACAGCAGGAATTATTCGAGGTTCTGGACCAGATCGGCTGCGAAGACGTCCCCCATGTCGGTGTGGTTGCGAAGGAGCGCGTCTACCTCGACGCCGGCGGCCACGTCGCCCAGCGCCAGAAGACGCCGCAGATGCAGATTTCATGGGACTATCTCTTTGAGCGCGTATCCTCCCGCCTCCTTGCCGATACCTATCGTCTCGGACACCATATCAACGCGGTTCGGGAAGGCCCTGATGGAGTGACACTATCCTTCACCGACGGCACAGAAGACCGCGCTGATCTGGTGATCGGCGCGGATGGCTTGGGTTCAGTCATCCGCAAGGCGGTTAATCGCCATTCAGAAAACGCCTTTGCGGGTTACGTCGCCTGGCGCGGACTGATCCGGGAGACCAAATTGCCGGCCGATGCAGCCCTGCTGCTCGACCGCTTCGCTTTTTATATCGCACCCGGAATTCATGTTTTGGGTTACCTCGTGCCGGGCCCAAAGGGTGAGACACAACAGGGACAGCGCCGTTACAACTGGGTGTGGTATCGCCCCACACCGGCTGACGAGCTGCCCCGCACCTTCGCCGGCCGCGACGGCAGGCATTTCGAGCATTCGCTCCCCCGAGGTGAGTTGGCCGAACAGCGCCGCGAGCAACTGCGCAGGGACGCGTTTTCCCTTCTGCCGCCGCAACTGGCTCTTGCGGTGGAAGCCGAGGAAACCCCATCGATCCAGGGCGTTTTTGACTATGAGGCCGAACAGATGGTGTCGCCACGTATGGCGCTGGTCGGGGATTCCGCCTTTGTGGTTCGCCCTCACACAGCAATGGGCGTTTCCAAGGCCGCCGGCGACGCAATGGCACTACGCGACGCCCTGCGACAGACGGACGACCTGCCTGCAGCCCTTTCACGATATCAGAAAACCCGCCTGCCGGTGGGCAAGTCAATTGCCGCCTATGGCCGGAGGCTTGCCGAGACCGCGATCTGACTACGGGTCAAAATCAGGTCCGCCCGGTGTCATTGTCGTCCGGGACTTGTGCCTACGGCTAAGCGCAAGGGGTCATGCGGATTTTGCGATCAGCGAGCGAAATCGCTCGCTCATTTCAGGGTTGGCGGGATTATAGACCATCATGTTGAGATCCGAGCGTCCCTCCACCGCAAAGCATGAAAACTCCAGTTCGATTGTTCCCAGAACCGGATGGTGTAGGCGCTTGAGGCCCTCGTGCATGCTTGTGACCTCGTTGTCATCCCACATGGCCTTGAATTCGGAGCTGGCGGCCGAGAGCTCATCGACAAGTTGCTGGATGCCGGCGCCAGCGCCGGCGCGCGCGGCATCTGCCCGGAACGCGCCGACCACGTAGCGGGCGACATTGCGCCAGTCCTCCTGGGCAGTGCGCACCCGTTCATCGGAGAAAATCAGACGCAGAATGTTGCGGTTCTCCCTTGTCAGTTTGCTGTAATCCGTGAGGATGACGGCGGCGGCGCGGTTCCATGCCAGAACGTCCCATGTCGCCGTTCTGATGATCGCGGGGCTGAAGGGCAACGCGTCAAGCACGCCCTGAAGACGGGGCGTTATCGTCTCGGGCTGGCGATAATGCTGCTCGGGCGGATGTCCGAAGGCCAATATATGCAGGTGGTCGCGCTCGGGATCGGTCAGCATCAGTCCTTTGGCGATACGATCCAGCACATCCGCCGAGGGCGAACCGCCGCGACCCTGCTCCAGCCACGTATACCAGGTCGGACTTATGTTAGCACGCTGGGCGACCTCCTCCCGGCGCAGACCCGGTGTGCGGCGGCGACCGATGGGAAAACCAAACGTTGCAGGATCAAGCCGCAGGCGGCGATCGCGCAGGAAGGTGCTAAGTGCATTCTCCGTCATTGCATTCCTCGCCGCAGCCTGTTGAGAATTATACCATGATAAAGTCACTACTTTAACAGGACAATTCTTCATGAGATCACCCTCCCCGTCAACGCGGGAGATTTTGTATGCGTGTTTTTCTGACAGGTGCCACCGGGTTCATCGGCTCCCGGATTCTTCGTGAACTGCTCATCGACGGCCATGAGGTGATTGGCCTCACCCGCTCGGAGGCCGGCGCAAAAGCGCTGCAGGCCGCTGGAGCTTCCGCCCACATCGCAACGCTGGAAGATGCGGCCAGACTCGCCGGGGGTGCAGAGACTGCCGATGCCGTCATCCATACGGCTTTCGACCATGATTTCGCGAATTTCGCCGCCAATTGCGAAAAGGATCGCCGGGTGATCGCGGCGCTCGGTGCCGTATTGGCTGGTTCCGACAGGCCGATGCTCATCACCTCAGGGGTCGGCATGGGTGATCCCGGCAATGGCGAACCCGCCCGGGAGGATGTGTTCGATACGCATCATTTCAATCCGCGCATCGCGTCGGAACTCGCGGGCCAGGAGCAATTGCAGGCGGGCGTCAATCTCGGCGTCATCCGGCTCCCGCAGGTGCATGACACGGTAAAACAGGGCCTCATCTCGCCCTATATCGAGATGTCGCGCGAAAAAGGCATCGTCGCTTATGTCGAGGACGGCGGCAATCGCTGGTCAGCCGGGCATGTGGACGATGTGGCGAAGCTCTACGTGATGGCGCTCCTTCGGGCCGAGCGGGGTGCTCGCTATAATGCCGTGGCGGAAGAAGGCGTTATGGTGCGCGATATTGCCGGGATAGTTGCCGAGAGGCTGGGGCTGCCGTTCGTTTCCATAGGCAAAGAGGACGCCGCCGGCCATTTCGGCTGGTTTGCCCTGTTCGCCGCCATGGATCTTACGGCCTCCAGCGCGCTCACCCGGGAGAAACTAGGTTGGATACCGACTGGACCGGGCCTGCTCGACGATCTCAGAGCCATGGACTACGCGACGATCGAATAACCGGCAGGCAGGCGTCCGCACTCACGCCTGTCGTCAGGATCAGATGCGGCGAAGATGGCAACACGGCAGCACCGGGAAAACCGATGCTGCTTCCAAACATGGTGGATGTTCAGATGGCAGGCATCACTTGCCCGACGCCCGTCTGCCAAGGCCCAGCAGGTGGTAACAGGCAATCGCCCCGATTGTTGCCGTGCCGATGCCGTCGAGCGTGAAACCCGCGACATTGAGCTTGAAGTTGCCGGCGCCCAGCACCAGAGCGATACCCACGGTGATGAGGTTGCGCGGCTCGGAAAAATCGACCCTGTTTTCAACCCAGATCCGCCCAGCTGTCGCCGCGATGAGGCCGAAGACCACGACGGAAAGGCCGCCGATGACCGGTCCGGGAATGATCTGAATGAGCGCACCGAATTTCGGCGAAAAGCCGAGAATGATGGCCACCAGTGCAGCTACGACGAAGACGAGCGTCGAGAAAATGCGGGTTATCGCCATGACACCCATGTTTTCGGCATAGGTCGTCATGCCGGTGCCACCGAAGGCGCCTGAGAACATCGTCGCAATGCCGTCACCGATAAAGGCGCGACCGAGATAACGATCGAGGTTCTGCCCGGTCATCGCGCCTATCGCCTTGATATGCCCGAGATTTTCCGCCACGAGGATGACGACGACCGGAGCAATCAGCGCAATCGCGGAGCCGGAAAATACCGGCGCGGTGAATGTCGGCAGACCGAACCACGATGCGGCCGCAACGCCTGCAAAATCGACCGGTTTGCCGAGACCGAGGCCGTTTGCCACCACGAGATAAGCGATATAGGCAATCGCGCCGCCGAGAAGAATGGGCAAGCGGCGCGCCATGCCGGGCGCATAGACAGCAATCGCGCCGACCGATGTGACTGTCAGGATCGCAATCCAGCGCGACAGCTGGTCGCCGTCGGGATTGCCCGGGCCGGAGCCGGAGGCGCTTGCAATCGCAATGGGTGCGAGAACGAGACCGATTGCCGCAACGATCGCGCCGGTCAGAACCGGCGGCATCAGCTTTTCGATCCAGTCATGGCCGGCGATCATGACGATGACGCCGATCAGCGCATAAAGCACACCGGCGGCGATGATGCCGCCGAGTGCCAGCGCGATATCAGGACTCGCCGCACCCGCGGCTGCACCCGTTGCCACGAGCACCGGTCCGATGAACGCAAAGGAAGAGCCAAGATAGCTCGGGACACGTCCGCCAACGGCGATGAAGAAGATCAGTGTAGAGATGCCCGAAAACAGGATAGAGACGTTCGGATCAAACCCCATGATCAATGGTGCAAGAACCGTCGACCCGAACATCGCCACGACATGCTGAAGACCGAGCACCGCGGTCTGCCCCGCAGGCAGACGCTCATCGGGCAGGATGCGCCCTTCGGTTTTCAGTCGCCAGCGCGGAAAATAACCACCGGTATCACTCATGTCGCCCCCCAAGAAACAGCCGGCACGCGCTTCACGGGTTTTCCGGTTCAGTTCGTCGCCGCGCAAAAGATTTGCTTTTTATGATTTGCGCCCGCCTCCGGAGATCGAATCGGCGGCCGATGCATCTTTTCTCCGTTAGCGCGATCGGCCGCACCTGTCATCGGCAACGGACCGTTTCCCACTGTTACGCATTCCGGCGCGGAACAATCAGCTCCTGCGCCGGTAAAATGATACCAGATCGACGGTATTAGCGCGCTTTTTCAAGCGCCGTCAGAATCTCATAGGCCGCCGAAACCCGCTCCTCATTGGGGTAGTTTTTATTGGCCAGAATAACGATCCCCAATTTCTGCTTTGGCATGAACGCCACATAAGCGCCAAAACCACTGGTGGAGCCGGTCTTGTTGATGAAGACATCCTGGCGCGGCTTCATGGGCGGTGAGATTTCGGAAACCGGAACAGTCTTGAGCAAGGCACCGGAATTCAGCTCTCGCAATGTCTTCAGCGGTGCGGGATGGGTATATTGCTCCCAGACCATGTCCTGCGTCATGGCGCCGACGCTGAAATATCCCGTATGGGTATTGGTGAGCGCCTGCTGGATTTTTCCGTCCAGCTTTTCCAGTCCCATATTCGCATTGACGAAACGGATCATATCTTCCGCTGTCGATCTGACGCCGTAGGCTTCCGAGGAGAGAATGGCCGGTGTCACGCGGGCGGGCTCGCCGGTTCGCTTATAGCCCTGCGCGTAATCGGCCATCTTTGCCTCGGGCACCACGGTGAAGGTGTTCTTCAAGCCCAGCGCGGGGAACAGTGTATCTTTCATGGCGTCATCGAAGCTTTGGCCCATGGCCTTTGCGGTGATGTATCCGAGCATTCCGATACTGGGATTGGCGTAGGTTCTGTGTGTTCCGGGCTTGTATGAGGGTTTCCAGGCCTTGAGGTAGGTCAGCAACTGCTGTTCCGTCTTGACGTTATCCGGCACCTGCAGCGGAAAACCGCCGGCGGTGTGGGTGCCGAGTTGCATCAGCGTAACATCGCCGAAGGGCTTGCCCTTCATGGAGGGAAGATAATCTTCCACCTTGCCGGAAAGCGAAAGCTGGCCATTCATCTCGGCATAGGTGCTGAGGGTGACCGTGAAAGTCTTGGAGATGGAGCCGAGTTCGAAAAGCGTCTGCGCCGTCACCGGCTGGCCCGAGCTTTTGGACATGACGCCATAGGTGAAGATGTGGCTTTCACCATCGACACTGATACCAACGGCAAGGCCCGGAATGCCGTTTTTCTCCATGACCGGTTTGATCGCGGCATCTGTTATCGCCTTCAGCTTCGCATCATCTGCGGCGAAGGTCTGCGTGAACAGGCTTGTCGAGAGCAATGCGGCCAGTGCGACGTGTCTGCGATTAAGTTTCATCTTTCGCGTTCTCCAAAACCTTGGGTGGATTTTCAGCCCGTGGGCCGTCCCCAGCGAAAGACGTTTAACCGGGCTACATTGCACGAACAAATCATGATATCTCGGAGGAGACACAAGAAAATCTAGGTCTTGAATGGTTCGGCAATTTCTTCCCCTGAACGGCTTGCGGGCTTTTGAGGCATCGGCGCGGCACCTGAGTTTCACCCGCGCGGCAATCGAATTGTGTGTGACGCAGGCGGCTGTGAGCCAGCAGGTGAAAGGGCTGGAAAAGCGGCTTGGCGTTTCGCTTTTTCAGCGGCTTCCGCGCGGCCTGAAGATTACCGCCGAAGGCGAGGCCCTGCTGCCGACGGTGACCAGTTCCTTCGACCAGATGGCGACGACGCTCGACCGGATCGAGGCTGGGCAGGTGCGCGAATTGCTGTTTCTGGGTGTCGTGGGAACCTTTGCGGTGGGCTGGCTGCTGCCCCGCCTGAATGCCTTTCAAAAGCAGCATCCCTTCATCGATGTCAGGGTTTCCACCAATAATAACCGGGTGGATATGGCGGCTGAAGGGCTGGATTTCGCCATTCGTTTCGGCCAGGGTTCCTGGCATGGCACGGATGCCTTTCGTTTATTCGAGGCGCCTCTCTCCCCGCTCTGCACGCCGAAACTGGCGGAGACGCTGAAAACGCCCGCTGATCTGATGGAAGCCACGCTGCTGCGCAGCTACAGGGCCGATGAATGGAGCAACTGGTTTGCCGCGGCCGGCGTGATGCCCGCGGCGCAGGTGAATGCCGGCATTGTTTTCGACACGTCTCTGGGCATGATGGAGGCCGCCCTGCAGGGGCTGGGCGTGGCGCTGGCGCCGCCATCGATGTTTTCGCGGCATCTGGCCTCCGGCGCGATCATCCAGCCTTTTCCGGTTACCATTTCGCTCGGGAGCTATTGGCTGACCCGGCTGCAATCGAAACCGCCCACCCCCGCCATGCATGCCTTTTCCGACTGGATGTTCGACAGCATCGGCGCTGCGGGATAAGGCTTATGTCAGGGTGAGCAGAACGCCGCCGCCCGCGCAGAGGACCACCACGGCCCATGGCGGGGTTTTCCAGGTCGTCAACAGGATGAAGCCAGTGAGCGCCAGGGTGAAATCCTTCGGGGTGAAGATGGCGCTTGTCCAGACCGGATCATAAAGCGCTGCACCCAGAATGCCGACGACGGCGGCATTTGCACCGCGCATGGCGGCCTGTGCCAGAAGGTGTTTGCGGAACCCTTCCCAGAAAGGCAGTGCGCCGACGAGCAGCAACATGCCGGGCAGGAAGATCGCGACAAGGGCGATCGCCGCACCTGCAACGCCGTTTGGCTGCGGCCCCACCACCGCGCCGAGATAGGCGGCGAAAGTGAAGAGCGGGCCGGGCACGGCCTGCGTTGCGCCATAACCGGCGATGAAGGCATCCTCCGTGACCCACCCCGTGGCGACGACTTCCGATTGCAGCAGCGGCAGCACCACATGGCCGCCGCCAAAAACGAGCGCGCCGGCGCGATAAAAGGCATCGAACAAGGAGAGGCCCTGTGACGCCGCGACCGCTGCAAGCAGCGGCAGGAGGCCAAGAAGCAGGGCAAAGGTGGCGAGCGCAATGTACCCGGCGCTTTTCGGCACCCGGAAGGCGAGATGGGTGGCCTGACGCGCGGCATCAGCGCGACAGAAGACAAGCCCGGCGAGCGCGCCGACGGCAAGCGCCAGGATCTGCCCGAAGGCGCCGGCGACAAACACGACGCAGACGATGCCGGCAAGCGCGATGCTGGCCCGCTCACGATCCGGCGCAAGGCTTTTTGCCATGCCCCAGACCGCCTGCGCCACGACGGCGACCGCGACGATTTTCAGCCCATGCAGGAGGCCGGTGCCGACCGGCCCTTCGATGGAGGCGGCGACCATGGCGAAGAAAAAGAGGAGAATGGCGGATGGCAGGGTAAACGCCGTCCAGGCCGCCAGCGCGCCGAGCGGGCCTGCCCGCAGCAGCCCGAGCGCAAACCCCACCTGACTGGAGGCCGGGCCGGGAAGAAACTGGCAGAGCGCCACGAGATCGGCATAACCGGCCTCGTCGATCCATTTGCGCCGCACGACCAGTTCATCGCGAAAATAACCGAGATGGGCGATGGGGCCGCCGAAGGAGGTGACGCCAAGCTTCAGGAAGGCCGCGAAAACCTCACCGGGCGTGCCGTGTCTCTGGCCGTGCACTTCGGTCTCCATGCTTCGCGTTGACGATTTCACCAAAGAACTCCCTGCGTGCAACGGCTAGTCGTCAACACATATCAGCCTCAATACGGTTTCGGTATCAGATACCATTATGACAGGCATATGAAGGGGCTGACGGCGTTGACGCCGGAACGTTGCGATAACGTTCCGGCGTCGTTTGGCGATTATCCGGCGAAGGGCCTATCGCTCGGTCGGCAACAGGTCGGCGAAGTGCGAAATCCAGCCATTTTCATCCGTGCCGCCCGAAAAGCCCGTTGCCTCCCAGATGATGTGATGCCTGTTACTGCCGTTGTGAATAGTCACCGCGGCGGCAATGGGGGTCGGGGATCGCCACGAAAAGTTGCGGTTCGCCCCGGGCTCGAGATGGCTGAGGGATTCGAGCTGAACATCATCGAGGAAAAGCACCGTGCTCATCTGGGTCTCATACAGGTACTCCCATCGGGCCTGCGCCAGCGCATTCGCTGCCGCAACGAGAAGATTGCTCTCACCGACGGGATCGGCCAGGGCCGCCAGGCGCCAGGCGGCGAAGATATTGGCGATATCCCCCGTGCTGAGCCCGAGGCTTGAGAGGAATTCGATGGTCTGCGCATTGCCGAAAGCATCATAGCCCGCTTCACCAAAGGGCCGGATATGCTTGACCACGAAATTGCTGAGAATTGGCATGTGTGTCTCCTTTTTTGGATATGAGCCACCTGTTCCCGGACGTAGACGTGCGGAATCGCATGGGGGGACCTGTGGGTTGATTGGGTGCCGGATATCTCCGGCAATCGAGGGGAATGCGGTCGGCTTGCCGGCTTAACCGAAGGCGATGGCGACGCGGGCCGGCATGCCCAGAAATTCCTGCAGGCCGATGCGGGTTCTGGCTCCGCCCCGCCCGGCCGGCCATGGATCGAGGATATGAAGTTCGAGATCCTTGCCGTTCACGGTGTAGCCGTAGACGAGGTAATAGTGGTACTCCGTTCCGATCACGAAGACGCGGTTGTTATCGATCTCGTGTCTGACGATATCGGCTGTCAGGCCATTGACGAAGTGGCCGCCCGTCGTGGTGTGATCGAAGGCGTTCCACTGGCTGGAAACCAGCTTGACGACATTGCTGTTCGCATTGGCGCCGCCCTGTTCATTGATGCCGGCGGATTGATCCAGAACCTGCGCCAGCTCCCAGCGTTCCTGAACCTGCGGATCGACGGTCGCAAGCGCTTCGGTGTTGCGCCTTGCAATCTCGTATTGGGTGGCCGCGGGAAGCCCGTAATAGGCCCGCACCATCTGCTCGACGGCGGCAAAGCACCAGGCGGGGGTGTCCTGAGGCACCAAAATGGGAGGGTTGTTGACTGTCGGCATGGTCTTCTCCTTTCTGAAAATGACGTGGCATGGGGCGCTTCGATGGCGGCCGGATGCCTGTCGTTGATTTGGTGAATGTCGAAGTTTCGGCGGCCGTCCTGCCGGCATCTGCGCCGGCAGGACATTGCCCATGATCCCATGCCCGAGGGGACGTGTTCGGCCGGGACCATGGAAACGCTTCCTGCCGGGCCGGGACAGGAGCGGCAGGCTCCCGCCGGATCAGGCGGTCTTGCCCAGATCCTGACGATAGGCCTGCAACGACGCGATTTTTGCGTCCGCAGCGGCCTCGCGTTCGGCGACGATGGCGGTGAGCTTTTCCGCGACACCCGCCAGATAGGCCGGCAGATTGGCGCTGTCGATATATCCGCCCTGCAACTTGTTCAGCTTCGACCATCCTTCGGCAAAGCTGCGGTTGAAACGGTCGGAGACGATCAGCACCGCATGCCACTGGGCGGTTTGCCGGACGAAGAACTCGTCGACGGAGCGGATGAGCTGCGCGAAGCGGTTCTTTCGCAGCGTCTCCTGCCCGGCGACATTTTCGATGCCGGTGATCTGATGCTGGGCATCATCTGCAACCGCCTGCATGAAATCGGCGAAGCCCTTGAAGAAGAAGGCGATTTCTTCAACGATTTCCTTCATGCGTTTCAGCGCCGAAATGCTGACATTGAGCGATTGCACCGCAAGCTTGATCTTGTCATCCTCGGCCTGCTTTCCCTTCAGGAGGGCGTTGATCCTGATGAGTTCGGCCGCCTGGGTACGGCGTTCCTTCTCATAGGCCTCCGCCTTGTCGATCATCTGCATCTGGATTTCGCGCAGGCTCGACGCCTGCTGCTGCTGCTCTTCGGTAAGCTTGCCCAGCCCCTGGGTTAAGGCATCGAGCGAGGCCTGCAGGCTGGAAATCAGGGTTTGCTGCGTGGCGACCTTTTCCTCCTGCGCTTTCAGCTCCGCTGCGCGGGCGGTCAGACGTTTGTCGAGTTCGGCAAGCTCGACGGCCTTGCTCGATTTGGGATCCGCGCTCTCCGCGTCCTCCGCAAGCTTCGCCTTGGCGTCCTCAAGCGACTTGACGTCCCCCTTCAAAGCGTCGCGTTTTTCCTCGCTCTTGCGAAGCTCGGCTTTCTTTTCGGAAAGCTCGCTCTGCTTGGCGGCCGCATCGGCCTTGCTTCCGCCGCCGGACGGGGTGCGGGAGCCGCCGCCCTGCCCCTGCCCGTCGGCATCCTGCCCGGCCTTGGACTGTCCCGAAAGCGCGCCGCCAACCGACGAGGCCAGCATGGAGGCG
The DNA here is from genome assembly GCF_044626815.1 of Agrobacterium sp. P15N1-A. Classification (NCBI taxonomy): domain Bacteria; kingdom Pseudomonadati; phylum Pseudomonadota; class Alphaproteobacteria; order Hyphomicrobiales; family Rhizobiaceae; genus Agrobacterium; species Agrobacterium sp. P15N1-A. The sequence continues at coordinate 58,901 of NZ_JBIUPF010000005.1, forward strand.
GGACCGCCCGCCACCATGGCGATGGCGGGAATTGCGCTTGAAATCATCTGCGCGCCGACACGGACGATCGACATGACAAAAGCACGCTGCTCGGCCGTATTGGCCCGCTGCTCATATTCCCGGGCCTTCTTTTCGAATGCCGCAACCTGTTCCTTGAGATCGTTGACGAGCGATTCAAGCTGTTCCCGCCGCGCGTCCGCCTCCCGGATTTCCCGTTCCATCACCGCTTTATCGGCGAGGCGTTTGCTCAAGGCCGTTTCGCTCATATCCGTGGTTTGCGCCGTGTCCCTGATGATCGCGTCATAGGTCGCAGCAAGGGCAAGAAGCTCGTCTCGAACGCCGAGCGCCCTATCCCGGATACTCGTTGCGAGCTTTATCAGATCGTTGGAGACGAATGCCTTGATTTCGGTCTGATCGTTTTCTTCCCTGACGTCGAGCCAGTCCGGGAAAAGATCGGCGATGGACAGGCCGATGCGGGTGGCCGCCGCCATCGCGTTCTTCATGACTATTTCGCTTTTCTGCTGCGACGTGATCAGCCTGTTCATGATCGCGCTGATGCGGACGCGAATATCGCCGTTTTCCTGCGGCGTCGTGTTATAGGCGATGTAAAGCAGGTCGATCGCATTGTCGGTGTCGCGCTTGGCGCGCTCGACATCATAGGTTCCCTGGATCTTATCGACATAGGACCGGACAAGCGCCGTATCAGACTTGGGAAGACTGAAATTCGGCTGCGAAACGATCGCATCGACGCCGGCGTCGATTGCGCTGTTGATCTGGGCGGTCCGGCTTTCGAAAGTCACGACATTGTTCATTTTCATGCTCCTGTTGATGGGTGGTTACGGAGAGTCTTTTTTTGGGGGGGCGATCGTTCACGATCCGCATTGTTTCTTCGCGTCATCCGGCAGTCCGGCCTCGGTGGAGGAAATGAACTGCGGCACGTCTTTGGTCAGGCCCTCGATCTCGGTGGACAGCCGCGTAACCTGACGTATTTTCGCGTCGTCAGGATTGACCTCGCTCGCTTCCTTCAGAGCGCTGGTGAAGTTGCCGACTTGAATGTTGAAGTCCTGAACCTTGACGTTGATGGTGGAGATCGCCGCTTTGAGCCTGGTGATCTGCTCCTCCAGAGTTTTCACCGCCTTCTGGTTTTCCGCGTGGCTCTGCTGTGCCGCCGCAAGCTGGCGGCGATTGTTTTCGAGCTGGTTGCGAACGCCTTCGAGAGCCGCCCGGGCATTTTCCAGACGTGGCTGCGTGGTGCGGTATTCCCGCTCCGCATCGTTCATCCAGCCGAACGCTTTGACCGCGGCGTCACCGGCCTGGCAAATTCCCGGCAGGAAGAAGAGGACGCCGCTGCATATTTTTACTCTCTTGGCCTGCTCATCCATTTCCCTCCGGGCTTTTTCGAAGGTGGCCTGACGCGCCCTGACGTTCTCGCTCTCGGACTGAACCAGTTCCTCGTAGCCCTTCACGCTGGTTTCGGACTGCACCACCTGTCGCTCCAGCTCGATCTGCAGGTACATGGCCTGCCCCAGCGCCTTTTCACGGTCGGCGCTGAGCTGCTGTTGCGCCGTCAGATGCTCCATCAGGCACACGGATCGGCGGCCGAGCAGCTCGCGGCTCGCTTCCGCCTGTTCCAGTTTCGACTGGAAGGCCGCCGTCTGCTCGGCGGTGAGGGTTGCCGCGTTCGCAAGGGCGGGGTGGCCCATGGACGGGATATCGAATTGCATTGCGAAGGCCGCAAGGCCGGCAAAAACAACGTGTTTAAGTTGCATCATTTCAACCTCCTCTGGAGAATTGGGGATGAATAAAAGGCATGACGGGCTCCATGCGCCGCCCGGCATCGCTGCCGACCGTGCCAGAGACATGGCAGTAACATTCGGATATCGGGTGGTTTCGGACGCATCGTCTGCGACGTCGTCAAGACCTAAAAAACAACCATCAAAGATTGCATTCAGGGCAAATGAACGGAAGATTCCGCATCCGACACTTTATAAAATTATGCAATAAAAACAGGATATAACGCCATTGTCAGCGTTACTCTCGCAAACCGTCTCAAAAGGGAACACATTTTTACGCGCCCCTTAACATTCAATTTATGAGAGTATTTTTTAATACCGCTCAACAGAGCTTCGGGGGAGTGCAACAAAATGCACGCATCTTCCGGAGCGGAACCTTTCGGCTGTCATGACTGCCCTGCACGGCCGTCGTCAGCCAACAGAACTCACGTTTTCGAATTCGCCATAAAGTAGCGATGAGCAAAAAACCGCGGGAGAAAGGTATCCGGAAAAGCAGGCGCCCCAGCTTCAAAGACGCACCCGAACAGGGACTTCGTCCGGCCTCGGCCGGACATGCTTCGAGAGAGGCTGGGCTTACTTGCGAACCGAATCCTGAACGACGATGCCTTTGGTGATGCTGTCGCCTATCTTTGCGCCCACATATCGACCGCCTTCAAACAGGAGCAGCGCCTCGTCCGCGCGCTCGGAGACTTCGGCGCATTCGCCACCGTCATGTGCGCCGCAGGCATCGCATCGGTCCATGGCGGGCAATTTACGCTGGCGGCGGTTCAGGCAGTCGTCGTTCCACCCGGCTGGGCATCCAGCCGCAGGACACGCGCATTGATCGACTGGCTGGAACTGGAAAATACCGCGCAGCGTCACCCGCCCGGCGGCGATAACCGCGAACGGCCGTGGTCGCTAAACGGGTGGATTATTTCGGCAATCGAGACGCTTGCCAGCACCTATCGCCTCGCGGCCTCGCCGTGGGAAACCCTCCCGGCGCCTGCGGAGGGAGCAATCGGAACGGACGCCCTTATCGACGGTGTGAGCTGGTTTCTGCGGCACGCGCAGGATCTACCTTTTCTCTCAGAGGAAATGCGGATGTTCCTTGGGCATGCGCCGGGTTTCCCCATCCTGCTGGACCTGCTATCCGCCGCGAAGACAGATGCGTGCGATGCGGCAGGTTGCGTGTTCTCCCGCAAGGCGACGGCGCGCGCCTATGGGGTCAGCCGCGCTCATGTCACGGCCATCCTTGCCAGGGCCGAGCGGTTGAACATCCTGAAAAGAAACGGATCCAGAATAGTTCTGAGCGATCTGGCATTGCAGAACGTCCAGCGCGATCTGGCCTATCAGCTCGCCTTCGTCGTTTTATGGGCGGAGGCGGTGAGAACGTCTCCACCGTCTGCCGATGCCCCGGAGAGCCTGTCCGGCTGGAATGGCTCCAGCAATCCGCGATAGGGCTTGGCGAGCGGCGTGGCATAAGCGCCGCGCTTGGCGGTGGACAACCCCATGGACACCAGCGATTCCGCCTGCTTGACGGCCGCCGCGACGCCATCGACGACCGGGACGCCGAACTCATCGCGCAGTTCGGCGGCAAGGTCCGCCATGCCGGCGCAACCGAGCACGATCGCCTCCGCCCTGTCCTCTTTCAGGGCCAGCGAGATTTCCGCGCGCAGCCTTTCGCGGGCGTTCGAGCTGGGGTCTTCCAGCGACAGGACCGGAATATCGGCGGCGCGCACATTGCAGCGGGCGGACATGCCATAACGATGGACGAGATGTTCCAGCGGCAGCCGCGAGCGTTCCATCGTCGTGACGATGGTGAATTTCTGGGCGATGAAGGCGGTGGCGGAGACCGCCGCCTCGCAGATGCCGATAACCGGAATATCGGCGAGAGCCCGGGCCGCATCGAGCCCGGTATCGTCGAAACAGGCGATGATCGCCGCGTCGGCGCCAAGCGCGGGCGCCTTTGCAAGCTCCAGCAGCAGGCCGGGCACGGCGAAAACCTCGTCGTAATAACCTTCGATGGAGACAGGCCCCATGGAAGAGGTTACGGCCATTATGTCCGTATCGCGGCCGGCTATCCGCGTCGCGGCGTCTGCGATGGTCGCGGTCATGGATTGCGTGGTGTTGGGATTGATGACGAGAATGCGCATTTTACGTTTCTTTATCCGCGCGAATGGCGGCGATTGAGCGTGACGATCAGGCCGAGCGTGGCCGCGATCACCAGGAAGGAAAACAGGGTTGTAACAGCACCGAGCGCATAAAGCACCGGCGTCGTGACATTGGTGGTCATGCCGTAGATTTCCAGCGGCAGCGTGTTGTAGGTGCCTGACGTCATCAATGTGCGGGCGAACTCGTCATAAGAAAGCGTGAAGCCGAAAAGGCCGACGCCGATCAGGCTCGGCGCGATCATCGGCAGCACCACATGGGCGAAGGTCTGCCAGGAGGATGCCCCGAGATCGCGGGCCGCTTCCTCATAGGACGGCGAAAACCGGTTGAAGACGGCCAGCATGATGAGCACGCCGAAAGGCAGCGTCCAGGTGAGATGCGCGCCGAAGGCGGACGTATACCATGACGGCTCCAGCCCGAGCTGCTGGAACAGAACGCCGATGCCGAGCGAAATGATGATCGACGGCACCACGAGGCTTGCGACCGACAGATAGAACAACGGCGTCGCACCGATGAATTTGCGCCGGAAGGCAAGGCCCGCCAGCAGCGAGACAAGCACGGTGACGGCCATGACCATCAGGCCAAGAGCGAAGGAGCGGCGGAAGGAGCCGCCGAAATCGCCGACGGCCTGCTGTTCGAAGAGATTGCCGAACCAGTGCAGCGAAACGCCGTTCAGCGGGAAAGTCAGGCCGCCATTCGGCCCCTGAAAGGCGAGGATGAGGATGGCCGACAGCGGACCGTAGAGGAACAGCACGAAGAGGGCGAAAAAGAAGGCGAGGATATAGAATTCGCGGCCGCGTTTTTCCTGATGCATGGGATCAAAGCTCCTTGCGGATATCGACGATGCGCAGGATGCCCGCGACCATCAGAAGAACGAGGATGAGCAGGATGACGGCGTTCGCAGCGGCGGCCGGATATTGCAGCAGCGACATCTGGTTCTTCATCATCAGCGCCACCGAGGCGCTCTGGCCGCCGGACATGACCTGAACGGTGGAGAAATCGGCCATGACCAGCGTGACGACGAAGATGCTGCCAATCGCCATGCCGGGCTTGGCAAGCGGAATGATGACGTTGCCGAGCGTCTGCCAGCCCGTCGCGCCGGCGTCACGCGCCGCCTCGATCAGCGATTTGTCGATGCGCATCAGCGTGTTGAAGATCGGCGTGACCATGAACAGCGTATAAAGATGCACCATGGCCAGCACCACGGCGAAATCCGAATAAAGCAGCCATTCGATCGGTTCAGGAATGATGCCGGTGCCGACCAGGGCGCTGTTGACGAGGCCGTTTCGCCCAAGCACCGGAATCCAGGAAATCATGCGAATGATGTTCGACGTCAGGAAGGGCACGGTGCAGACGAGAAAGAGCACCATCTGCATGGTGGTGGTGCGAATGTGGAAGGCAAGGAAATAGGCGACCCAGAAACCGCAGAACAGCGTGATCGCCCAGACCATGGCGGCATATTTCAGGGTGTTGAGATAGGTCTGCCATGTGACCCAGGAGCCGAGCGTTTCCAGATAGTTGAACGTCACGAAATCCGGATACATCTGGGCGAAATCGTAATCCCAGAAGCTGACGACGGCGATCATGAAGATCGGCAGAGCCAGGAAAAAGCCGAGGATCAGCAAAAGCGGTGCGGCCTGAACATAGGACACGAGCTTTTGCGGCAGCGCGAAGCTGCGGGGCGGCCTGTCCTTTTTGTCGCTGACGCCGATGAGTCTGACCGTCACCATCATGAAGCCTTTCGCTGTTTATGGGCAGGCACCGGCGGCATTGACCGCCGGCGCCGTCTTTTCAGGGCATCAGGCCGCGATGAATTCGTTCCAGCGGCGGACCATGTAGCGGTCTTCGTCCATGACGGAGTTCCAGCACGCGACCTTGCCCATGCGTTCCTCGAAGGAGCCGCCATCGCGCACCGCGCCGGCCTTTTCCATGACCTTGCCGTCAGGCGCGATGATGTCGCCCTGCGCCGGCTTGCCTTCGACCCAGTAGCCCCACTCGTCGGCGCTCATGTGCTCCTTGGCCGTTTCCATGGCGGCGGAATAATAGCCCTGACGGTTGAGGTAAGCGCCGACCCAGCCCGAGGTGTACCAGTTGATATATTCATAGGCCGCATCGAGCTTCGCGCCCGAAAGGTGCTTGGCAAGCCCGAGACCGCCGCCCCAGGAGCGATAACCTTCCTTCAGCGGCTGGTATTTGCAGGCGATGCCCTTGGAACGGACCGCCGCGACGGCGGGCGACCACATGGACTGGATGATGACTTCGCCCGAGGCCATGAGATTGACGCTTTCGTCGAAGCTCTTCCAGAAAGCGCGGAACTGGCCGTCCTTCTTGGCCTTGATGAGGAAGTCGATGGTCTTGTCGATCTCCTCCTTGGTCATGTTGCCCTTGTCGGCATATTTGATGTTGCCCACGGCTTCCATGATCATCGCCGCATCCATGATGCCGATGGAGGGGATGTTGAGAATGGAGGTCTTGCCCTTGAACTTCGGGTCCATGATATCGGCCCAGCTGGTGATGTCGCGGCCGACGAGATCGGGGCGGATGCCGAGCGTATCGGCATTGTAGATGGTCGGAACCATGGTGAAATAATCGGTCTCGCCCTTGGCGAACTTCTTGTCGCCGGGCTTTTCGACGAAACCGACCGTGTGCGGGGCCGTGCCCTGCGCCACGACGCTGTCCGGCTTCAGCTTGCCGTTTTTGAACAGCGGCACGATCTTGTCGTAATATTTCAGCTTCTTGATTTCCATCGGCTGGATGACGCCGGCCGGATAGACCTTCTTCAGGATCCAGTATTCGATGTCGGCGATATCGTAGGAATTCGGCTGGGTGACGGCGCGCTGGGCGGCGGCATCCGAATCCGTCGCCGTCATTTCGAGCGTGATGCCGAGATCGGCCTTGCACTTTTCGGCAATGGCGTTGAGGTTCGATACACCCGTGCCGAACTGGCGGATGGTGATCGGGTTCTGCGCCCAGATGGTCGGGAAGCCGGTGATGAGGCCGGAGCCGATCGCCGCACCCGTGGCGGCAGCGCCCGCCTTCAGGAGGCCGCGGCGGGACAGGCCCTTTTTGCTGCTGGTGGTATCGGTCATTTCAAAGTTCTCCTCTGGTTATTTTTGGGGTCACTTCTCTACCCGGCCGAGCACGATGGCATCGGCCGCATTCCATGAAAGCGGTATGGCGTCTCCGGTCCTGACCGGATTTTCGAAGAAGGCGGCATCGCTGAGGATGACGTTGAAATCCTCGATGCCCGCGCCGGTCACGGCGATCTTCACGCTTGCGCCGCGATATTCGACATTCGAGACGATGCCGGTGAAACCGAGGCTCGGCTGCTGCGCCTCACCGACGCGCACCCGGTCGGTGCGCACGGCGATATCGACTGCGCCGTCATCCGGGGCGACGCCGCTTGCGGTGAAAGTGCCGCCGCCCGCCACTTCGAGCGTGACGAGATCGTCCGTTTTTTCCCGTAAACGCCCGGAAATGACATTGTGGTCGCCCATGAAGCGGGCAACGAAGGCGGTGGCGGGACGCTCGAACACCTCACGCGGGGTGGCTGCCTGTTCGATGCGCCCGTCATTCATGACGACGATGATATCGGCCAGCGCCATGGCCTCTTCCTGGCTGTGGGTGACGTGGACGAAGGTGATGCCGAGCGAGGTCTGCAGCTTCTTCAATTCTGCGCGCATGCGGATCTTGAGGAACGGATCGAGCGCTGAAAGCGGCTCGTCCAGCAGCAGCGCCTCGGGATCGGTAATCAGCGCACGCGCCAGCGCCACGCGCTGCTGCTGGCCGCCGGAAAGCTGGGCCGGACGGCGGCTGGCATAGGGTTCGAGCTGCATCAGCCGCAACATTTCGAGCGCCTTCGCCCGGCGGGTTTCTTTGTCCACGCCCTTCATCTTGAGGCTGAAGGCGACATTGTCGACGAGATCGAGGTGCGGAAACAGCGCGTAGGACTGGAACATCATCGCCGTGCCGCGCCGGGCGGGCGGCAGATCGGTGACGACTGTATTGCCCAGCCGAACATCGCCGCTGGAGATGCTTTCGTGGCCGGCAATCATCCGCAATGTCGAGGTCTTGCCGCAGCCCGACGGGCCGAGCAGGCAGCAATAACTCCCGGCCGGAATCTTCAGGCTTATCGCATGCACGGCGGTGGTGTTGCCGTAAATCTTGGATACGGACGCGATGTCGATTGCTGCGGCTTTGCTCATAAACACTCTCCTGCGACGTCTTTGTCATGCAGGAGGCGTGCCAACCGGCTTAGCTATTGATGTAAAATGATATTTTTCTGCGCTCCGGAAACCCGTGTGCGGACCTGCCCAATTTTACAGCGATTGTTTTCGATTCATTGTAGAAATTGTATGCAATCCGAAACCCGAAATGCCCCGCGCTTCACCCGGCCTTGAACCGGTCGAAAGCGGTGAGATATTTGACGGTGGGATCGGCGTCCCAGCGGTAGATTTCGGTCCGCAGGAAATGCAGTTCCTCTTCGAGCTTTTCCTCCGGCAGTTCCACCCACCAGGATTTCGGCCGGCCATCGGAACCGTCCGACCAGCGATAGCCCCGCTTTTTCAGGTGATCCTTCATATCGAACGGGCTGTTTTCCGCATAGAGGCGCACCCTTGAGCGCCGGCTCGCGTCATGGAGTTCGGCAAAGGGCGTGCTGCTCTGGCAGGGGCGCGTCTGCTCCAGCACTTCCAGCAGGGCGAAACAATCGTCCACCGCGCGATGGCCATCGTGAAAATAGCCGGATTGCCCGATCAGATAACCGAGCTTGTTGCCCTCGAAACCACGCGCGCGCCAGTCTATTTCCGAAACGGAGCAGGCCCACGCCTTGTCCCTGAAGATCGGCGAGAAGGCCTCACAAAAGGGACGGTCGAAACCGGCATTGTGGGCGATGATCAGATCGGCATGGACGATAAGGGAGGTCAGCCGATCCATGTCTATCGACTGTCCCGCGACCATCTCGTCGGTGATCCCGGTCAGGCGGGTGATTTCTTCGGGAATGGCGATACCCGGCTGCCGCAACCCGCCATAGATGCCGGTGACATCGCCGATTGTGCCGTTATCATCGAACGTGAAGGTGATGACGCCGATTTCGATGATCTCGTTCGTGCGATGGTCGAGGCCCGTCGTTTCCGTATCGAGGATCACACCCTGGCGGGAAAATTCCGGCCTTGGCCGATCAACGACCGCGCGTGGCTGCAGCCGGCGCAGGACACGATAATTGCCGGTGGATTGAAGATAGGCGGCAAGGGCCTCATCGTCCGTACCGGTCTTTTGGGCCGTTTCGCGACCACCCGCTTTTCGCCCTCTTTCAGCCTGCGGAAGCCGCGCTGCCGCGGGTGCGAAAAAATCCAACTGGGAGGTCATTATGCGCCTGTCCGCCGTGCCCGGAAATCAAGATTGAGTATTCCAACATATGCGCACAGGCTCACAGTAACAACAGCGGTCGCTCTCATCCACAGAAACGGCATAACTCACGGGGTACAGTTAAGGGTTGCGGCTTCAATTTACGATGGTAAAAAAAGCGCACCGTTCCCGTGTTCAGGAGAGAAGAAGAATGCCGCTTCCATCGCCTTCCAACCCGAAAACGCTCGCTGACCAGAGCCGGCTGAAGCTGTTTCCGCTGCAAAGCGGGCCGCATTTCGCCAATGCAGGCCTTACCAACGGGGCGAGCGGCATTGTCTTTACCGGCTATACGCGCGATGCGAGCCTCGACAACGAAGCCTTTTCCTGCTGCGGCAGTTACACCCTGCGCAATTCCGTCCACGCCGCGATTGCCGGCACGACAAGCGACAATTGCACGGTCTTTGCCCTGAAGAGCATCATCAACCAGCGCCCGTGCCTGGCGGTCGGGAAGTTCGACCCGGATGGCAAACCGCTGCCATTGTCGAAGTCGGAATTCGAAGAGGTCACCAAACCCCTGTTCCAGTTCGCGGACAAGGTTTCGCCGATTCTCGGCAGCGAACCGGCGCCGGGCATCCAGATCCGCAGCGGCGACGCCTCCTATAATTATCAGGTGGACGCACGCAGCGGCCGCTTCCGCTTCACCTATAAGGACGCCATGAACGGCGGCCGGTTCGGACCTTCGGCCGACGGCAATTTTTCCCTGGAACATGACGGCCATCGCCTCGCCAGAATAAGCGCCGGCGGCAGCTATAGCAGCTCGGACAATTCGATTGCCGCCTCGGCCTATCGCGACATCGAATCCCGCGGCTTCGAAACGACGGTGCGCAGCGGCCAGGCTTCCGCCATGTTCGGAAGAACCTACACGGAAAACGCCATTACCCGCAAAATTGGCGTCGGTTACGGCGACACCTCGTTCCGGCGCGAGGATACGCCGGGAGGAACGATCAAGGAAACCCTTGGGCACAAGCTGGACAAGGTCACGCTTGAAGTCTCCCGCACGCGTGACCGGGCGAAGGGCACCGAATATATGCTGACCATCAAGATGGAGCTTTGAGGCTTCGGCAAGCGGAACGGCCGCGACAGCGATTCCTCAGGAGGCCTGCCGGTCGAGAAGGTTTTCGCAATTGGCCGGATTGCCGATGATCTCGCTCGTCCTGACGATGGAGGCGGCATCCGCCGTTATCTTGACGATGCAGTCGCGGCGATGTTCCTTGATCTTCATGCCCTCGGTTTCCGAGACCTGCGCCTGCCCGTCGACGGTCTTGACTTCGCGCCTGTTGCTGAGGCCGGCATAAATCTCCCTGTCTACTTTCAGCCAGTAGGATTCGGTTTCGCCGTTTTCGATGATGACCTTGTTCGGGCGGCCGAGTCGGGCGATTGCGGCCTCACGCGGTTGCCCCACGAAACCTGCGACAGTGCGGGAAATCTCCGTCTCGCCGGCACTGGTGCACGCCGCAACGACGGCCAGCACGGCCGCCAGACATCCTCTTTCAAGCCATCTCATTTCCAGATCATTCCCTACAAAACCTCGCCGGCCCCGGTTCTCGGTCGGCATCCGGGGCAAATCTAGGCACGATCATTTTGCACGGAAAGATGGAACGGCCGCAAAGCCGATCAACTTGTTATGATCAGACCTGTCGCGAAAGGACGATTTACCGGTTCGGCGCGCGCCTTTTTTACCTGTTGCGGAACACAGTGCAGGGAACGCCAGCCCGTCGGATATCGCCACAAAGCGCATTGGCTTCGGCTCTGGTTTCCCGGCCGATGCGGGCGGCATAACGCGGCCGCGAACCGAAATTCCCGCCCCGCTGCCGCACGATCAAAGCCCGCTCGGCATTCAGCGGTTCCGAAAGCTGCAGGACCGCCCGGGTGAAAAGCCGGTTCGCCACGGCCGGATTATAATGCGCCGCAAGCTGCACGCCCCAGGGCGCCCAGTCCGCCGATGCAATGAGAACGGGATCGTTCATGGTGCGGGTGTCGGCGAGACGCACGCAGGCATCGAGGAAGGAACGGTTGTCATCCAGCGCCGGCGCCGCCTTTTCCGGCGGATTGTCCTTCCATGTCTCCACCGGATAACCGGTGATCGCGAACACATAATCGCGGGTTTCTGTCGGCAGGCGACCGTTGGCGATGAAGTTCCGCAAGCCCGCCTCCCCCGCATTGTAAGCTGCGGCGGCAAGGCCGAAATTGCCGAACTGCACGTTCAATTCGGAGAGATATCGGGAAGAAGCCTCAAGCGCGGCGATGATGTTGAAACTGTCTTCGAGACCGCGCAACCGCGCCGTTCCCGGCATGAACTGGGCAATGCCCTCCGCCCCCTTCGGACTGACCGCATTGGGCCGGAACAGGCTTTCCCGCCAGATCAGCCGGGCGAAATAATCCGGCGGAATGGCATGGCGGGCGGCGAGAACCTCGATGGCATGGCAAAGATCGTTATTGTAACTGTCGGCGTTGATGCACAGGTCCGGCGCAACATCATGGGTATAGGCGCAGGCGGCTTTTTCCCCTGCGGGCTCTTCGGCTTGCGCCTCACCGAAGGCTGCGGTCAGCAGACACAGGGCAAGAGCCATGCGGCTTGTCGATATCCCTGCCAAGCGAAAGTCCCCGAAAATTCCAGACGCGATGTGCCGATTATCGGCCAATCCGGAAGATATGCCCAGCTTTCCGGCTTGTCATCACGTATCGAACATCGAATGGACTGGCGCCATCGGATGGGGCGCGGACGGCGGGCAGCCCCTTTTCAGTCAGTAATGGAGGGCCAATATTCTCTCGACGTCATCCTCGGCCCTGTGCCGAGGATCTAATCACGTCGAATAAAATCAATACGTTGCAGATCCTCGGGACAGGCCCGAGGATGACGTCGGCGTGATTGGCTCGGCTTGCTGCGGCCTCACTCTAGAAGTCCTGCCACTCCTCATGCTTGACGGCAACCGCAGCGGAACCGCGCGCCGCAAGCGGGCGGGATGCGCTGCGATGCGAGCTCACCGGCGCGGATTGCTGCTCGAAGCCGCTGCGCGCGGAGGCGGAGGAGCGCGGGGTGTCCTCGAACCGGAATTGCCCCAGAAGTTCGAACAGGGCCGCCGCTTCCCGCGCAAGGCTGTGGCTTGCGGCGGTCTGCTCCTCGACCATGGCGGCGTTCTGCTGGGTGCCCTGATCGACGGTGTTGACCGCCTGATTGATTTCCGCGAGCGCCGTGGACTGTTCGCGCGCCGCATCGACAATCGCAACGACATTGGTGTTGATATCCCGCACCTGCTCGGCGATTTCCTGCAGGGCCGAACCCGCCCTGGTGACGAGGCCGACGCCGTTTTCCACCTGCGCGCCGGAGGCATTGATCAGGCTCTTGATTTCCTTGGCGGCCGTTGCGGAACGCTGCGCGAGTTCGCGAACCTCCTGCGCAACCACGGCAAAACCCTTGCCCGCTTCACCCGCGCGGGCGGCTTCCACGCCTGCATTCAATGCCAGAAGATTGGTCTGGAAGGCGATTTCGTCGATCACGCCGATAATGTTGGAAATCTCGCGCGATGATTTTTCGATCTGGTCCATGGCGCCGATCGCATCGCGCACCACCTGGCCAGAATGTTCCGCATGGTCGCGGGCACGGGCGACGATCTTGCCGGCCTCTTCGGCGCGGCGGCTTGAATCGTTGACGGCAGTGGTGATTTCTTCGAGCGCGGCTGCCGTTTCCTCGATCGAGGCAGCCTGCTGCTCCGTGCGTCTGGCGAGATCGTCGGCAGCGGACCTGATCTCGTTGGAACCGGACGAAATGGCGCCGGCATTTTCAGACACCAGCGTCATGGCCCTTTTCAGCTTTTCCGAAGCCGCGTTGAAATCCGTGCGCAATCTTTCAAGCGAGGGGATGAAGGGTTTGTCGATGCTCTGGGCAAGATCGCCCTCGGCCAGATCGGTGAGGCACTGCGCCAGCTTTTCGACGTTTTCGACGCGGCCGGTCACGTCGGTCGCGAATTTGACGACCTTGAACACCTTGCCGTTGAGGTCGAAGATCGGGTTATAGGACGCCTGAATGAAGACCTTGCGGCCGCCCTTGCCAAGCCGCATGAACTCGTCCGCCACGAGATCGCCGCCGGCCAGCCTTTCCCAGAACTGCTTATATTGCGGCGACTGCGTATAGGCCGGTTCGCAGAACATGGAATGGTGCCTGCCCTGCACCTCCGCCAGCGAATAACCGAGCGCCGCCAGAAAATTCTCGTTTGCCGTCAAAACCTCGCCGTTCGGGGAGAATTCGATAATGGCCTGCGCCCGCGAGAGCGCATCGATCTTGCCCGCATCTTCCGCCGCCTTCAGCTTGCGGTCGGTAATATCGGTGGCGATCTTGACCACCTTCACCGGCTTGCCGCGACGAAACACCGGATTGTAGGACGCCTCGATCCAGACTTCCCGGCCGCCCTTGCCGATACGCTTATATTGCCGCTGATCGAACTGGCCGGCCGAAAGCTTGGACCAGAAGCCCTTGTAATCCTGCGAGGACACGACCGCGGGTTCCACGAACATGCTGTGGTGCCGGCCGACGATTTCCGAAAGCTCATAACCGAGCGCCCGACAGAAATTCTCATTGGCGGTGAGAATCTTGCCCGAAAGGTCGAATTCAATGATGGCCTGGGATTTGGAAAGCGCGGCGAGAACCGCGAAAGCATTGGCACCACGATCAAGAATACTCACGCGCGTTTCTCCGATGAAAAGGGATGATTTCTATTCAAAATCATTCGTGAATATTATGATTACATTATTAAATAATATTTAAGGATAAAGTTGATGTTCGTCATCTGAAGTTGCAGATAGCGTGGCAATGTGTTGCCTGCCGGTGTTCCCGCGCTGCCGCTTTTTTGGGAACGTTCGGCGCATGGTCGCATTCTATACCGAATGGGGAACCGGCAATGGCCGGCGAATTTCCGCGTCGGCACGACGACGATTTCAATTTGGGAGGAACACACTAATGAAAAAGAACACGATCTGTATCTGGTACGACAAGGATGCCGAGGCTGCGGCCAGATTTTATGCCGAAACCTTTCCAGATAGCGCGGTAACCGGCGTTCACCACGCGCCGAGCGACTATCCCTCCGGCAAGAAGGGAGATGTGCTGACGGTGCAGTTCACCGTGGCAGGCGTTTCCTGCATCGGCCTCAATGGCGGGCCGGTCTTCAAGCAGAGCGAGGCTTTCTCGTTCCAGATATCGACCGAAGACCAGGAAGAAACCGACCGTTACTGGAACGCCATCGTCGGCAATGGCGGCGAAGAAAGCGCCTGCGGCTGGTGCAAGGACAAATGGGGCGTCTCCTGGCAGATCACGCCGCGCGTGCTGATGGAAGCCATGGCCGCCGGCGGCGCGGAGGCCAAACGCGCCTTCGACGCGATGATGGGCATGAAGAAAATCGACGTTGCCGCCATCGAGGCTGCACGTCGCGGTTGACTGGCGAAAGCTGTTCAGCAGCAAGTAGCAACGCAAGTCGGAAACAGTAAGCACTTGATAAACAAGATCAAATTCCGATTTTCCGCATTTGTCGCACTTTTTTCGCCGCGCAGAATGGGCTGCGCGGCCAGTCATCATAAAACGTTCAACAAACTGTAAGCCATCCGTCAAAGACGGCTGTTAGCAGAGCCCGTGGCTACGTGCCGGGGACATGAGGTCCTTGCCGAGCAGGCCATCATTCCATCAACGGGGCTCAACTCATGAAATCTTCCGCTCTGACTTCCTTCGTGGCCGGCGTCGCCATCGCCGCCGCCTTCGGCGCCACGGCTGCCCAGGCAGAAAAGACCAAGTTCGAATTCTGGTACGGTCTTTCCGGCGATCTCGGCGACCGCGTTCAGGAAACCTGCAAGAAGTTCAACGACTCCCAGGCCGAATTCGAGATCGTCTGCACCTCGCAGAACGATTACGAATCCACCCTGCAGAACACCATTGCCGCCTATCGCGCCAAGAAGCAGCCCGCCATCACCCAGATTTATGACGCCGGCACGCTGGACATGATGCTGTCCAAGGCTTTCGTTCCCGCCAAGAAGCTGATGGCTGACAATGGCTACAAGATCGACTGGAACAATTATTTCCCCGGCATCGCCAATTATTATGCCACGGCTTCGGGCGAGCTGAACTCCTTCCCCTATAATTCTTCGACCGCGATGTTCTATTACAATGTCGACGCTTTCGAAAAAGCCGGCATCACCTTCAAGCCCGACACCTGGGAACAGGTCGAAGAAGCTTCGAAGAAACTGAAAGCCGCCGGCTTCGAATGCCCGCTCGCCTTCAACTTCGACACATGGATGCTGATGGAGCAGTTCTCCGCCATCCACAACCAGCCGATCGCCACCAAGGCCAACGGTTATCAGGGTCTCGACGCGGAACTTGCGATCAACAAGACCAAGTTCGTCGACCAGGTGAAATTCTTCAAGAAGATGCAGGACGAGAAGCTGTTCGTCGTCAAGACCAAGCAGCTCGGCATGGATATCCTGCCGGCCTTCACCTCGCAGACCTGCCAGATGTTCATGACTTCCATCGCCAACCACGGCACCGTCGGCAAGTCCATGCCGGAAGGTGTGAAGTGGGACGTCACCATGCTGCCGATCTGGAAGGGCACCGAGCGTCACAACTCGCTGGTGGGCGGCGCTTCGCTGTGGGTTCTCGCCGGCCGTCCGGAAGCTGAATACAAGGGCGCTGCCGCATTCCTGAACTTCATCGCCCAGCCTGACATGGTTGAGTGGTGGTCGACCGTCACCGGCTACATCCCCGTCACCAAGACCGGCTTCGACGCCATGAAGGCCAATGGTTTTTACGACAAGGCCCCCTATAAGGGCCGCGAAAAGGCCATCGAGAGCCTGACGTTTACGCCGCCTTCCGAATATACCCGCGGCATTCGCCTCGGCGGTTTCACGCAGATCCGCAAGGAAGTCGCCACCTCGCTCGAAGCCATCTTCATGCAGAACGCCGATATTCAGGCCGAACTCGACAAGGCCGTCGAGCGCGCCAACACCGGCCTGCGCCGCTTCGAAAAGACCTATGAAGGCGCCAAGCTGAACTAAGCGCGCTTCCATCGCCGTCAAAGGCCTGTCCGGACAGCCGTTCGGACAGGCCCGCCGAAATCTCGAACCCTGCCGGACTCCAATGGAAAAGCGTACCGTCTTCAAAAGCACATGGCTGCCTGTGCTCTTCGCCCTGCCGCAGTTCCTGCTTATCCTTCTGTTCTTCTATTGGCCGGTTGCGGCGGTGCTGAACTGGGCATTCACGCTGGAGCCGCCCTTCGGCGGCCAGGCGGAATTCGTCGGTTTAGCCAATTTCATCGAAACCTTCGGCGATCCGCTTTATTGGCAGTCGATCCTCACCAGTCTGATCTTTGCGATCGCCGGGCCGTTTTTCGCGATCCTCATCGGCCTCGTGCTCGCCCTTGCGGTCGATCGCCAGCTTCCCGGTTCCGGCTTTTTCCGGGTGCTTTATATCCTGCCCTATGCGATTGCCGGTCCCGCCGCCGGCATGGCCTTCCGCTTCATCCTGTCGCCGGAACGCGGCATCGCCGCATCGCTGAATTCCTGGTGGCCCGATATCTGGAACCCGGCCAAATACGGCGAGCACGCGCTCATCCTCGTCATCGTCATCTTCATCTGGAAATGGGCGGGCTACACCTTCATCTTCCTGTTCGCCGGCCTGCAATCCGTGCCGCGTTCGCTGACGGAGGCCGCCGCCATGGACGGTTCCGGGCCCATTCGCCGCGCCATCGACATTCAGGTGCCGCTGCTGGCGCCGACCCTGTTCTTCCTGACCGTCATCATGATGACCGAGGGTTTCGTCGGCGCGGACACGTTCGGCATCGTCGCCTCCACCACCGAGGGCGGCCCCAACCACGCCACCGAAGTGATGGTCTACCGCATCGTCAGCGAGGCCTTCGAGGGGCTGAACTATTCCGGCGCCTCGGCGCAGAGCCTCGTCCTCATCGGGCTCATCATGGTCTTCACCTTCATCCAGTTCCGCTTCGTCGAGCGGCAAGTCCATTACAAGTGAGGCGGCGATGATCCAGCGCACACCCTATGCCGACGCCCTGACCTATGCGATCATGGTGGCCGGCTTCTTCCTGCTCATCGGTCCCTTCATCGTCGTCATTTCCGGCGCCAGCCAGTCGGTCCAGCAGGTCAACAGCGTCCCCTTCAACTTCATGCCGCAGGGCGAATTCCTCACCAATGCGCAGGCCGCCTGGCAACGCGCCAATCTCGGCAACGCCCTCCTCAACAGCGTGATCATGGCGACGCTGGTGACCATCGGCAAGGTGGCGCTTTCGGCTTTCACCGCCTTCGCCATCGTGTTCTTCCGCTCGCCGCTCAGACACCTGTTCTTCTGGACGGTGTTCATCACCCTGATGCTGCCGCTCGAAGTGCGCGTGGTGCCGACCTATTCGGTCGCAGCCGATCTTTTCCAGCCGTTCCGCTCCATCCTCGGCCTGTTCGGCATCGAGGTCACGCTGGAATGGAACCTGCTGAACTCCTATGCCGGCCTCACCCTGCCGCTGATCGCCACCGCCACCGGCACCTTTCTCTACCGGCAGTTCTTCATGACGATCCCGGACGAGCTGGCGGAGGCCGCGCGCATGGACGGTTCGGGCGCGGCGCGTTTCTTCGTGGACATGCTGCTGCCGCTGTCGCGCACCAACATGCTGGCGCTCACCACCATCATGTTCGTTTATGCCTGGAACCAGTATCTGTGGCCGCTGCTGATGGTCACCGACCCGTCCTACAAGACAGTGATGATGTCGCTGCGCGCGCTTTTGCCCGCCGATGACGGCACGCCGGACTGGAACGTCACGCTGGCCGGTTCCCTCATCATCATCCTGCCGCCGCTTCTCGTCGTGGCCTTCCTGCAACGCTGGTTCGTCCGCGGCCTCGTCTCGTCCGACAAGTGACAGCGCGGCTTTCAACAACAAGGTTTTCCCATCATGGCTCAGATCGATATCCGTCAGGTCCGCAAATCCTATGGCAAGACGCCCACCCTGCACGGCGTGGACCTCACATTCGACTCCGGCGAATTCGTCGTCATCCTCGGCCCGTCGGGCTGTGGCAAATCCACGCTTCTGCGCATGATCGCCGGTCTGGAGGACATCACCTCCGGAGAGATCGCCATTGGCGGACGGGTGGTCAACACACTGGAACCGCGCGAGCGCGGCTGCGCGATGGTGTTCCAGAACTATGCGCTTTACCCGCATATGTCGGTGGCCGGCAATATCGGCTATGCGCTGAAGGTGGCAGGCGTTCCCAAGGCCGAACGCCAGCGCCGCATCGAGGAAACCGCAAAGATCGTCGGCCTTTCCGATTATCTGGAGCGCAAGCCCGCGGCCCTTTCCGGCGGCCAGCGCCAGCGCGTCGCCATGGCCCGCGCCATCATCCGCGAACCTGCCGTGTTTCTTTTCGACGAACCGCTCTCCAACCTCGACGCCAAGCTGCGCGTGACCATGCGCGCGGAAATCCGCAAGCTGCACCAGCGCCTCTCCGCCACCTCCATCTTCGTCACCCACGATCAGGTGGAGGCCATGACGCTGGCCGACCGGCTGGTGGTTATGAACAGGGGCAATGTCGAGCAGGTCGGGCATCCGCTGGATATTTATCATCGTCCGGCCAGCACCTTCGTGGCCTCCTTCATCGGCTCGCCCGCCATGAACCTGTTCACGACAAGGGTGGAGGTAGAGTCACCTGCCGTTATGCTCGCCGGAACCCCGGTGAAACTCTTCCCCGAAACCGCGTTGGAACTGCGCGGCCGCGATGTGACGGTTGGCATCCGCCCGGAACAGTGCGTGGTCAGCACGGATGGCGCCGGCGTGCCCGCAGTCGTGGATTTCGTCGAGGAACTCGGATCGGGCCGCATCGTGCATGCCGATATCGCCGGCGAGACCTTCTCGGCCGCCATCGGTGAGGACCTTTCGGTAAAACCCGGCCAGCGCATCCACCTCGATCTCCCCGCCGCCCACCTTCATTTCTTCGATCCGGCCACCGGCAAGCGGATCGAAACCGAGGGCGCCGTCGAAACCACCCGTATCGGCAACGAGAAACTGCTGGCGGTTTAGGCCCGCGTAGGATGCCTCCGGTGCGGTTTCGGATATAGTCCAACCGCACCGGCTCCGGAAGCGATGGTGCCGGATAATTGATTAAGTCTGACAAATCACATCAGAAAACATATTTAATATATTGAATTTTATATACTTTCTTATGGAGGCTTGACAGCGAAGCATCCGCCATCAACTGTCTTGCCGCGGCCACTCCGCCGTTGCACTTCAAAGATGACCGAGCGGCTGCCGCCACGGGATCATCGCCAGATGCAGAATTTCAGCAAAAATCTTTCGGTTCGGAAATCATAATCGGAATAGTCTTTGCCGCGCCAATCCCCCGGCGGGGATATCGTCGCGACGAGCAAAGGCCTGCCTGCGGCTGAAGCCCTCCGCAACGCGCCGCGCAAGCCAAAACATCGATGAAAGTGAAGCCCAATGGCAAATGATCGCAAACTGCATCTCGGCGCCTTCATGCGGCCCGTCAGTCTCCACACCGGTGCATGGCGTTATCCGGGCGCCTTTCCGGATGCGAATTTCAATTTCGCCCATCTGGCGCGCTTCGCACAGCAGCTCGAGGCTGCGAAGTTCGATGCCTTCTTCATGGCCGATCATCTGGCGGTGCTGAACATGCCCACGGAGGCGCTGCGCCGCAGCCACACCGTCACCTCCTTCGAGCCCTTCACTTTGCTTTCGGCGCTCGCCGCCGTCACCTCCCGCATCGGGCTGGTCGCCACCGCCTCCACCACTTTCGATGAGCCCTATCACGTCGCCCGGCGTTTCGCCTCGCTCGATCACCTCAGC
Source organism: Agrobacterium sp. P15N1-A (assembly GCF_044626815.1). Taxonomy (NCBI): domain Bacteria; kingdom Pseudomonadati; phylum Pseudomonadota; class Alphaproteobacteria; order Hyphomicrobiales; family Rhizobiaceae; genus Agrobacterium; species Agrobacterium sp. P15N1-A. Next base: position 79,083 of record NZ_JBIUPF010000005.1, read on the forward strand.
AGCGGTCGCGCCGGCTGGAACATCGTCACCACGTCAAATCCAGACGCAGCCCGGAACTTCGGCCGCGAGGAACAGCCGGATCATGCCGAGCGCTATGGTCGCGCACGGGAATTTTACGATGTCGTCACCGGCCTCTGGGATTCCTTTTCCGACGATGCCTTTATCCGGGATGTCGAAAGCGGGCTGTTCTTCGATCCCGAAAAGATGCATGTGCTGGACCACAAGGGACCTGAATTTTCCGTGCGCGGACCGCTCAATATCGCGCGCCCGGTGCAGGGTTGGCCCGTCATCGTGCAGGCCGGAGCTTCCGAGCCGGGACGCCAGCTTGCCGCCGAGACGGCTGAGGTTGTTTTTGCCGCAACACCCACGCTTGCGGCGGGCAAGGCTTTTTATAAGGACGTCAAGGACAGGACCGTCGCCGCTGGCCGTTCGCGCGACGGAATTGTCATCCTGCCGGGCGCTTTCGTTCTCGTCGGCGACAGCGTGGAGGAGGCGAAGGCCAAACGCGCCCGGCTCGACAGTCTCGTCCATTATGACAGCGCAATCGCCTCGCTCTCGATTGCGCTCGGCCACGATGTTTCCGGCTTCGACCCCGATGGTCCCCTGCCTGATATTCCGGAAACGAACGCCAGCAAATCCAGCCGTGAAAGGGTGATCGAGCTTGCCCGAAGCGAGGGCCTGACGGTGCGCCAGCTTGCCCAGCGGCTGGGCGGTTATGCAGGTCTTGCCTTCGTCGGCACACCAAAGACCATCGCCGACGAGATGGAGCAATGGCTCCATGAGGAGGGTTCGGATGGTTTCAACGTCACCTTCCCTTTCCTGCCGGCCGGCCTCGACGACTTCACGACGCAGGTGGTGCCGGAACTGCAAAGGCGCGGGCTATTCCGCAAGGACTATGAGGGGCCGACATTGCGCGACCATCTCGGCCTGCAACGACCGGCCAATCGTTTTTTCACCTGAATAAAGCGCCGTCGCGCCGATTGCGCTCCCGGTAGGGAGATTTTCCACGCGGCTCGCAAAGTTTGGCATGAGGTTCCAGAAGGGCGGATTGACCTTAAAAACACCCGCCCATACCCTTTAAATACATAAAATACATAAATTAGGTGAATTAATATGAAGACTGAACATTCCCGCCGCCAGATCCTCAAATTCGGCATTGCCGGCGCTCTTGCCGCACCGCTTGCCACGGGCAAGGCGCTGGCCCAGAGTTCCCCGGAATTTCCTGCCGAGCTGAAGCTGGACTGGGGATTTTACTCCTCCCATACGCTGCTGATAAAGAACAAGGGCTGGCTTGAGGAGGCTTTCAAGGATGTCGGCACGAAGATCACCTGGGTGCAATCCCGCGGCAGCAACAATTCGCTCGAATTCCTGAAGGTCGGTTCGACGGATTTTGCCGGCTCGGCCGCCCTTTCCGCCTTTCTCGCCCGCGCCAATGGCGTGCCGCTGAAGGTGATCTATGTGGCGAGCTGGGGCGGTTCTTCCATCATTCAGGTGCGCCCGGATTCGCCCATCAAAACCGTCGCCGATCTCAAGGGCAAGACCATTGCGGTCACCAAGGGCACCGCGCCCTATTTCACCCTCGTCCGCGCGCTTGACCAGAACAAGCTGTCCATCGACGACCTGAAGGTCGTGAACCTGCAGCATCCGGAAGGGTTCAACGCGCTTCAGCAGGGTCAGGTGGATGCCTGGGTCGGCATCGATCCACATACATCCCAGGCCGAGCTTGCCGGCGACCGCGCGATTTTCGACGAGCGCAGCTGGCGCGACGGCAGCGTCTTCAGCGTCTCCGAGGAGTTTCTGGCGAAGTACCCGAAAGCGGTCGACAGACTTCTCGGCGTCTGGGTGCAGACGCAGAAGTGGATTCGTGAAAACAAGGGCGAATTCATCGATTTCGTCACGCAGGTCACCGGCAACGATCCCAAGATCACCAGGCTGACAATCGAGAAGCGCGACTGGAATAATCCCGTTCCGGGTGAGGAATTGCTGAACTCGATCCGCATCGTCACGCCGCTTCTGGGTGACGACGTCCTGCGCCCCGGCGTCAATGTCGACAATGTCCTCTCCTCCCTGAGCGACCCGGCACCGGCGAAAAAGGCGCTTGGCGCATGAATTCCCATCCGCGCGAATTCCAGCGCGTGAAACAGACTGCGGGACAATTCCCTTCCCGATTGCCGCTTGTGCAGAGGGTGGGGAATTTCCTTGGCCGTTTCGACCTGCGCGGCGCAATCGTGCCCGTCGGGTCGCTGCTGCTGCTTGAGCTTTTCGTCCGCCTCGGCTGGGTCAGCCCCTATGTGCTGCCGCCGCCTTCCGAACTTTACGATACGTTCCTGCGGCTTGCGGAAGGTCCCCTGTGGACGAATGTTGCGGCCAGTACCGCGCGCGTCTTCGTCGGCTTCGTCATCGGCTCCCTGCTCGCCATCGTCGTCGGTTCGCTCGTCGGTCTGGTGATTGCCGCCGAACGTTATCTCGAGCCGACGTTTCAGGCGCTGCGGGCGGTCCCGAGCCTTGCATGGGTGCCGCTGCTGATGATCTGGTTCGGCATCGGCGAAACCTCGAAAATCGTGCTGATCGCCAAAAGCGCGTTTTTCCCGGTCTATCTCAACCTCTTTTCCGGCATCCGAAATGTCGACCGCAAGCTGGTGGAGGTGGGCGAGATGTATCGCCAGCCGCTGCCCGTGCTGGTGTGGCGGATTTTCATTCCCGCCTCGTTGCCGCATCTCTTCACGGGCCTGCGTTACGGGCTGTCACTCGCCTGGCTGAGCGTCGTTGCGGCCGAGCTTCTGGCCGCCTCGGAAGGTATCGGCTACATGCTGTCCGACGGGCGGGAGCTTTCCCGGCCCGATCTCGTCATGATCGCCATCATCTGCCTTGCGGTACTGGGCAAGATTTCCGACAGCCTCTTCAAGATCGTCGAAGACCGCTGCCTGCGCTGGCGCGACACCTATCCGCTTCAGCAGGAAGGACGCCTGCGATGAGTTTGCTCAATGTCGATGTGCGCGAAAAGGCTTTCGGCGACACGGTGATCCTTCAGGATATCCAGCTCACGCTGGGCGATGGCGAAGCGGCGGTTCTTCTCGGCCCCAGCGGCTGCGGCAAGAGCACATTGCTGCGCATCGCCGCCGGCCTCGACCGACGTTTTTCAGGCGCGGTCAGGGTTCAGCAGGACGAGGAGCAGACATCCAACTCACCGCCCATCGCCTTCGTCTTTCAGGAACCCCGCCTGATGCCCTGGCTGACGGTTGCCGAAAACATCGGTTATGCGGCCGGGAGGAAATATGATGTCGGGCGGGTGGAAAGGCTGATCGACGATGTCGGTTTAAGCGGCCATGGCGGGGCGCTGCCGAAAGCCCTTTCGGGCGGCATGGCGCAACGTGTGGCAATCGCAAGGGCGCTCTACACCGAGCCGCGCATTCTGCTTCTCGATGAACCCTTCAGCGCGGTCGATGCTTTCACGCGGATGAAGTTGCAGGATCTGGTGCTGAAGCTCGTCGAACAGCGCGGCATCTCCTTCCTGCTCGTCACCCACGATATCGACGAAGCGCTCTATCTCGGCGACCGGATTTACATGATGGGCGCCCATGACGGCCGTATCCAGCAGCGAATAGAAGTGGACGTGCCGCGCCCGCGCGACCGGAGGGCGCCACAGCTCGCAAGCCTCAAGAACGAGGTACTGACCGCCCTGCACAATGCCCACGTCATCTGACGGCTGAGATTTCACCCGAGTAATCGGCGTGAAGCTGGCAGGCGAGGCTGAGCAGTGTAAAATCGGCCGCATCGGCAAGCCTGCGGCCGGTCAGCGTCTCCACCCGCTGCAGCCGCTGATAAAGCGTGTTGGAATGAATGTTCAGCGCCTGCGCCGTGCGGGCGACGGACTTCCCCTCCTGAATGTAACGCGAAAGCGTTTCATGCAGGGTGCGATGTTTGGGATCGCGCAGCAGTGGTGCGAGAATCTGCCGCGTGAATTCAAGAACATCCTGCCTCGCCCTGCCCTCCAGCAACAGCTCCACCCCCATGTCGCGGTGGCGCAAAAGCCCCGATTGGCCGCGTCGCAGCAAAGCCTCGCTTGCCTGCGCAGCCAGATCGCGCGCGGCAAGATGGCCTTCGTTCGCATCGTAGATCTCGCTCGTGCCGATGCAGATGGCATCTTTGCCGGCAATCTCGGCAACCGCCCGCAGGTTTCGCTCGAGCGCTGCGGCGGTGGAGGCGGAAACCAGCATGACGATCTGCTCGTCCTCGTGAAAGATGAGGGAATTCGACGCCGTCATTGCCTGCTGCAAATCGGATTGGGACTTGTAGAGGGATAGCTGCGGATTGGCCGAAACATCGCGCGTCGGCCCCCGCGCCACAAACACCTGATGGTAACGATCAAGCCGAAAGCCCTGATGGCCGCGACGGCCATCGGAATCGACGCCGGCGGCCAGCGCCTCGAAATGCGCTTTCGTGCGGGCATTCAGCACATCCATCCGCGACATGTCGTGCACGAAATCCAGCGCCACGAATGTCGCCAATGTGCCGAAAAGCACCTGGTGGAAACCGGCATCGCCCGAGGCCCTGAAATGAAACTGGCCGACAGGGGCCTCCGCAACTTCCACCGTCTGCCGTAGCGTTTCACCGTCTTCCGTCCAGCCGGCGGAGCGATAGTCGAGACCAAGTACATTCTCGAAGCGGAAATCGACGCGAAACAGTCCGGCAACGGCATGAAGCTGCTCCGTCAAGCCGCTGCCCGCCGCGAAGATGCGCAACAGCGCCTCATGCAATGCGACGGCACGGTCCAGTTCGGCATTCTTGCGGGCAAGGTCGCTGCGCATCTGCTCCAGCCGCCGCGAGGTGGCGACGGCGTTTTGATAGGCGAGCGAACGTTGATAGGCGACCGCGATCTGCGTCGCCAGCGATTCCAGAACAGTCCTGTCGAAGACCGAAAAAGCGCCGTCGCTGGAAAAACACAGCGTCGTCAATGTGCCCAGACGTTTGCCCTCCGCCATGACGGGAACACAGAGCAGGGCATTCGCAATCTCCGACCGCTCCATGAAAGACTGGCTTTCTGGACGCATGACGCGGTGGGCGGCGATGATGTTCTGCCTGCCATTGTGAATGGCCGGCCGACCGGTGGCGAAAACCTCGCCCGAAACGGACTCGTTCGGTTGGACGCGATAATGGGTATAGTCGTCGGGCAATCCCTCATGCGAGACGGGAATGAGAAAACCGCTCTCCTCGTCGAACAGGCGAAAGACCCCGGCATCGCAATGGGGCAGCACGTTCATCACTTCGCGAAGGACATTATGCACGATCTCCTTTTCATCCAGCGAATTGATGACCGCGGAATTCACCGAAGCCAGCATTTCGAAGGTTCTCGCCTGAAGGCCGATAACCCCTTCGTGTACAGCCTGAAGAATTCGGCCCACGACCTTCTCGCCGTCACGGTCGCAGATCTCAAACTCCGTCCGCTTGGCGGTATAATAAGAATGATCGACCGAAAGATGCCGATTTCCTTCTTTTATTTCAACGATATGGGAGATTCTGCCCGACAATTCCCGGTCGTCGGCATCGATGGTTCTGAGCTGAACCGCCTGCGATTGCACCAATTCACGCAGGATGGGATGCGCATGGAGATCGATTTTCAAGCGCAAAGCCTCCTGTGTTAATGCACATTAAGTTTCATATTTTTATGGCGCTTTCAACATATGAATTTTCCGTGACGGTGACACAAACTTAAAAATCAAAAATAATGGGGACCACTAAAATGCTTTCTGCGATAAAACGCCGCCATATTATCATTGGAATGCTGTTCGTCTGCTGGGTCGTCGGCTTTCTGGACAAGACCGCAATCAACTATGCGATCATTCCGATCAGCGAGGAATTCGGCCTTGGCACCGATCATCAGGGCATGATCATCAGCTCCTTTTTCCTCGCCTATTCGATGACACAACTGGTTGGCGGCTATCTTGTCGATCGCTTCGGTTCGCGCCGGGTATTGAGTTCGGCGGTGGCCGTCTGGTCGTTAGGCACGGTCGCCTCCGGCGTCGTCACCAGTGCGGTTGGACTGGCCGCCGCGCGGGCGATCACGGGTTCGGGGGAAGCGATTTTCCCGGCCGGAGGATCGGTCGCGATCACCGAAAATTTCGAGAAAACCCAGATGGCCCGCGCCAAATCGGTGCTGCAATCGGGCGCCTCCGTCGGCTTCGCGCTCGGCGCCATCGTCATCACCACTCTGATTTCGTTCTATAGCTGGCGCATCATGTTCTTCGTTCTGGGGTCGGTCGGCGTCATTCTGTCAATTGCGCTCTACACCGTCATGAAGCCGCGCTCGCAGACGCTGGCGGCACGAGACGCCGGCCCTAGGGTTTCCGAAAAGCAACGCATCGCCGGATTGCTGAAAAATACGCTGACCTGGAAGATCGCCTCGGTCTATTTCTTCACCAACATCGTCTTCTGGGGCCTGCAATCCTGGCTGCCTTCCTACTGGGTAAAGGTCAAGGGCATGAGCATGGTGGAAATGGGCGCATATTCCATGATCCCGCCAGCGCTCGGTTTTGTCTCCTTCCTCACCTGCGGCTGGCTGCTGGACCGCTTTTTCCACCAGAAGGAAAAATACCTCATCTGCATCGGCGCTGCCGTGTCGGCGATCTTCATCTATCTGATGGCCAACGCGCAATCCATTCCGCTGGCCTTTGCCTATCTGTCGGTCTCGAACGTGTTTCTCAACGCCATCTCGATCAGTGTCTTCGTCAGCATCATGAAACACTTTCCGCAGAATTCGATCGGCACGGCCACCGGCCTCATCAATTCGCTGGCACAGCTTGGCTCGTTCGCCTCGCCAATGCTCATCGGCGCCGTGCTTTCCGCCACCGGACAGAATTACGGCATCGCCTTTGCGGTGATCGTCGGCTGCGCCGTGATCGTCTGCGCCATCGCCGCCACTTTCCCTGCCATTCACGGCAACAAAACCGTTGAACAGACCGCCTGAAGGAAGACCATGACTTATATCGACATCATCGAGCGCACCGTCGCCACCCATGCGGATAATCTGAAATCCGTGGCGGATGCCATCTGGTCTTTCGCCGAAATCCGTTACGAGGAAACAAAGTCGGCGGCCCTGCTGGCGGACGAGCTGGAAAAAGCGAGCTTCGCCGTCACCCGCAATGCCGGCAATATCGAAACCGCCTTCGTCGCCAGCTATGGCGAAGGCCACCCCGTCGTGGCCATTCTCGGTGAGTTCGATGCCTTGACCGGCCTTAGCCAGGAAAGTGGTGTCGCCAGCCACACGCCGATCACCGAGGGTGGAAACGGCCATGGCTGCGGCCATAATCTTCTCGGCACTGGCGCGCTTGCGGCAATCCTCGCGCTCAAGGCCTGCAAGGACGAACTGAAGCTTGAAGGCACGATCCGCTATTACGGCTGCCCGGCCGAAGAAGGCGGCGGCGGCAAGGCCTATATGGCCCGCGAAGGCCTGTTTGCCGATGTGGACGTCGCCTTCACTTGGCATCCATGGGACGAAAACCTCGCTTACAATGCGCGTATGCTGGCCACCAACCAGCTCTATTTCACCTTTCGCGGCACCAGCGCCCATGCCGGGTTCGAGCCGCATCTTGGCCGCTCGGCGCTCGATGCGGTCGAGCTGACCAATGTTGGCTGTAACTACCTGCGTGAGCATATCATTCAGGACGGCCGCATCCACTATGCCATCACCGACACGGGCGGGCGGGCGCCCAATGTGGTGCAGGCGCAGGCGCAGGTGCTCTACAAGGTCCGGGCGCCCAGAATGGATCAGGTCCGCGACATCACCGAACGGGTCAAGGATGTCGCGCGCGGCGCGGCGCTGATGACTGGAACCGAGCTGCAGATCACCTTCGACGCGGCATCGGCCGATCTCGTGCCGAATGTGACGCTCGCCCGGATGATGCATCGGGAATTCGAAAAGATCGGCGTTGCCGCCTTCTCCAACAGCGAGAAGGATTTTGCCGGATCCATTCAAAAGACCTTCTCGGCCGAAGTGCAGACCCGCATCGCCAGACGCGGCAAGGTCCTTTCGGAAGACCTGAACGGTTTTCAGGAAGAGCCAACCTTCCTGCACGGTTCAACCGATGTCGGCGATGTCAGCTGGCTGGTGCCGACCGGTCAGGTCTATGTGGCGACCGAGGCCTATGGCACACCGCCCCACACCTGGCAGATGGTGGCGCAGGGAACCTCGGGTTACGCTCACAAGGGGATGTTGCAGGCCGGCAAGGTCATGGCCGCCTCCGCCGTGCAAGCGATGCTCGATCCGGCAATGATCGCCGCGGCGAAAGCCGAGCATCGCGAGCAGTTGAACGGCGAAAGCTATGTGCCGCTGATACCAGCGGATGCGACGCCGCAGCGCCTGCGCTGAGGTGCAGGGGCGGCGTTTCGGCCGCCCTTACCCCTTCACACCCGACGAAATCATGATCGCCTCCGTCACGCGTCGCTGGAAGATGACATAGGCGACGATGACCGGCAGGGCCGCCAGCATGGCGACGGCCATCAGCCGCGCATAGGCGACACCGAAAGCGTCGTTGACCTGGGTGATGCCGACCGGGATCGTCATCATGTTTTCGGAGGTGACCACGAGGAAGGGCCAGAAGAAGGCGTTCCATACCGTAATGAAGGTCACGATTGCCATGGCGGTCGTGATGCCCCAGTTGAGCGGCAGATAGACCCGGAACAGGATCGTATATTCGCCACCGCCATCCAGCACCACCGCTTCGCGCATCTCCTTCGGCACGCTGTCGAAAAACTGCTTGTAGACGATGATGACGATGGGCGTGATCAACTGCGGCAGGATGATGCCCGCCCAGGTGTTGATGAGGTTGAGGTTCTTCATCAGGATGAACTGGGTGACGACCAGCGTTTGCGCCGGCACCATGAAGCTTGCCAGCACGATGCCATAAAGCAGCCGCCTGCCGGGAAAGCGTATCTGCGACAGCGCATAGGCGCAGAGCATGGAAATGAACAGCACCGAGATGGTGACGATGACGGCTGTGCCGATGGAGTTCACATACCAGGTCATCAGCTGGGTATTGAATATCGCATTGAAATAAGCGCCGAGGCGAAACTCGTCCGGCAAAAGCGACATGTTGCCGGCAACGTTCTCATCGGCGCGAAGCGAGGTGACGAAGCTCCAGTAGAGCGGAAAAATCCAGACGAGGGCCGCCGAAAAAGTCAGCAGCGTCAGAACCAGGTTCTCGAGTTTTCTCATCGGGCTCATGAATTCCTCCGGATGCGCAGCAGCTGGAACTGGAAAACGGAAACGATGACGATCAGCAGGAAAAGCACCGTCGCTACGGCAGATGCATAACCGCCATTGTTCATCTGGAAGGCCTCGCGATAGACCTTGAGGAGCAGCACGAAGCTGGAATTGAACGGCCCGCCGCCGCTTAAGAGATAGATCTGATCGAATATCTTCAGTTGCAGGATCAGTTGCAGCGTCAGCACCAGCGCAGTGACCGGCCACAGAAGCGGCCAGGTGACGCGGCGGAAGCGCTGCCAGGTTGTCGCGCCATCCAGAGCCGCCGCCTCATAAAGCTCGGCTGGTATGTTCCGCAATCCGGCAATGAAGAGCAGCACATTGAAGCCGTTCGTCCACCAGATGGTGACGACGGCAACCATCGGCATGACCCAGTAGGGGTTCTTGAAAACGGCGACGGGTTTGCCCGCCAGCAGCGATATGACCGGCTGGAGAATGCCGAACTGCAGATCGAGCATCCACGCCCAGATTTCGGTGACGACCGAAACCGGCAGTACATAGGGCAGGAAAAACAGGCTCATGGCAATCGTCTGCTTCACGCCCGAGAGGCGGCTGACGGCCAGCGCGATCATCAGGGCGATGACCGTTGTCGGTATGACGGTCAAAAGCACAAAATAGCCGTTGTTCTTGAGCGAGGTGACGAACAGGCGGTCGCCCAGCAGTTTCGCGTAATTCTCCAGGCCGACCCAGTTTCCCTCACCGATCAGCGGCGCATCGGTGAAGCTGATGCGCACCATCTCTATCAGCGGATAAAGAAAGAAGGTGGTGAAGACCAGAACGAACGGCGTCACCATCGACAGCGCGATCAGCGATTTCTTGCGCCGGTTTTCAATCATAGCCATGGAATGTCTCCGGGAGCTTGCGCATTGCACTCTGCCCTCCGGCCTAAAACCGGAGGGCAGGCTGCCGATTACCTGAGCTTGCCCTGCAACTCATCCTTGATCTGCTCCACAGCGTCGGTGCTGCTCATGAAACCCTGAATGGCAGGGGCGATGACGTTGAGAGCGGCATCATAGGCGGGCGAAGCGACCCCGGTTATGGTGGTCTTCGGATCGAACACCGCCGCTTCCGCCAGCGAGGCATAGGTGGCATTCGGCTGCATCGCCTTGTATTCGCTGCTTTCGGTGATGGACTTGTAAGCCGGAATATGCCCGGCATCGGCCCAGCTGATGGCGTGTTTTTCCATCCAGCCGATCACCTTCATCACGGCGGCGCGTTTTTCGCCGGAGACCGTCTTGTCGCCTTCATTCGGAATGGCGAAGGCATGGGAATCCGCCCAGGTGGCGCGCTTGCCCATGAGTGGCGGCACTTCCACCGCACTCCATTTGAAGCCGAGCTTGCCGTTCTTTTCCAGATCCTTGTAGGTCGGAACTTCCCAGACGCCGTTCAGCTGGAACGCGGATTTGCCGGCGGAAAACAGCGCCACCGAGGCTTCATATTCCGCCTGTTCCGGGGCCCAGCCGTTTTCCCGCCATCTGGACATGGTCTCGATGGCCTTTGCCGCCTTTTCGGCATTGTCGCCGGCGAGAACCTCCTTTTCGGTGACGAGTTCGCCGCCCTGTTGCGACAGCAGCGTATAAAAGACGCGCCACACCCCGCCTTCGCCACCCGATTGATAGGTGATCGGCGTCTGCACCCCATTGTCCTTCGCCCAGGCCAGCGCCTTCTCGAAATCCTCGATCGTCTTGATGCCGGTCAGCTTGCCCTCGGCATCGAGATAGGGCGAGCCTTTGAGAAGATCGGCGTTGTAATAAAGGACAAGCGCATGGATATCGAACGGCACGGCGTAGAGTTTGCCGTTCTGGGTGGCCGCTTCCACGGGTGCGCTGAAGAAGTCTCCGGTCTTCAGCCCCGCATCCTCGAGATCCTTTTCGGTGATTTCGCTCAGCACTTTTTCTTCAAGGCCGAGCGGCGCGCGTGACAGGTGATAGGTCATGACATCCGGCCCCTCACCCACGGCGGAAGCCGTGCGCACCTTGGTATAAAAGGGCACGCCCCATTCGAGCGTCGTTCCCTTGATCTGGATGTCCGGGTGCTCCTTGTTGAAGGCATCGATCAACGCCTTCATGCGCACGCCGTCACCGCCCGACAGAAAGTCCCACCAGATGATATCCTGCTTCGCGAGAGCCGGCAGGGCGCTGAGACCCAGAGCCGCACCAACAAGCAATGTCTTGATCAGTCGCATCGTTCACTCCTCCCGTTTGATCGAACATCCCGTCGAGGGATGGTTTGCTGTTTCGAAAGACGCCTCCTCGCGCCTATCGCAACCGTCTGCCGTCATCGTCGAAGACAAGGACATGGTCGGGCGAGGCGGTAAGCGATACCGACCGGCCATCCAGCCTTTCCCGCGTGCCCTGCCGCTGCACGATGATTTCTTTCCCGGCTCCGGTGCGGGTATAGAGGTAGGAAAGATCGCCTAGCTCCTCCGCGACCTCGACGACGACCGGCAGCGCGCCCTCTTCCGTAATCGTCAGATGCTCCGGCCGAATTCCGATTTCGACCCGCTGGCCGGGGGAAACGGACTGGGCAAGCCCGGCCCTGAGATGCCCCGCCCCGCCCTCGGGCGCGAGCGTCACGATGCCATCCCTCTGGGAGACGATATCTGCCCGCAGGAAGTTCATCGCGGGCGATCCGATAAACCCGGCCACGAAGCGGTTGTCCGGATCGTCGTAAAGGGTGAGCGGCGCACCCGCCTGCTGCACGATGCCACCCTTCAGCACGAAAATCCTGTCCGCAAGCGTCATGGCCTCCACCTGGTCATGCGTGACATAGATCATCGTCGCGCCCAGCTTGCGGTGAAGCCGGGTCAGTTCCAGCCGCATCTGCACACGCAGTTCGGCATCCAGATTGGACAGCGGCTCATCGAACAGGAATACCTTCGGCTGCCGCACAATGGCGCGGCCGATGGCCACGCGCTGCCTCTGGCCGCCGGAAAGCTGCGAGGGCCGTTTGTGAAGATGCTCCTCAAGCTGGAGGATGCGCGCGGCCTCGCCCACCCTCTCCGTCACCTCCGCCTTCGGCCGGCGGGCAAGACGCAGGCTGAACGCCATGTTCTCGAACACCGTCAGATGCGGATAGAGCGCATAGTTCTGGAACACCATCGCAACGCCGCGATCCGCCGGTTCGACCGCGGTGACATCACGCTCATCGATGGCGATGCGCCCGCCGCTGGTTTCCTCAAGGCCGGCGATCATGCGCAACAGGGTGGATTTTCCGCAGCCGGAAGGCCCCACGAAGACCGCGAAGCTACCGGCTGGAATTTCCATCGAAACATCCCGGATCGCCGCGAAGGATCCGAAGGACTTGGCGACATTGTTGAGACGGACACCCATGGCCGCCTCACTGAACCTTCAGCCGCAGCACATGATAGGACAGCGCAGGCACCGAACCCTTCAATGCCCCGTCCTCCACGGCGACGCCGCTGCCCGGCACGGGCACGACGCGGTCCGGCTGATCCGGGCCGTTGCCGAGGCGCAGATCATATCCCGCCATGGCAAGATGCAGGCTGAGAGTGGCGGATGAATAGCCGGTGAGGCTGACATCGATCTCCGCCGCCTCTGTCAGATGGCGATTGAGCACGAATAGTGTCACGACGCCTTCCGCTTCGTCATAAACACCGGCAACATCGAGATATTTGACGTCATCGGCCGCGTTGCAATCGTAAGTCGGGCAATCGACGGCGACGTTCAGCGCGACGCCACGGCCATAAAGCGAGGCGAACTGATAGGGATAATAGATCGTCTGCCGCCAGGCCGGCCCGTTCTTTTCCGCCCGGATGGGGGCGATGACATTGACGAGCTGGGCGATGCAGGCAATGCGCACGCGGTCCGAACGGCGAATGAATTCATTGAGCAGGCCGGCGACAAAAAGCGCGTCCTCGAAATTATAGGTCTCTTCCAGAAGTGCCGGCGCTTCCGGCCAGTCCCAACTCTTGATGCGTTTGCCGTCTTCTTCGCGGATGTGATACCAGACGTTCCATTCGTCGAAGCAGATGGAGACCTCGTTTTTGGCGCGCTTCTTGGCCTTCACGTAATCGATGACGCCGGCGATGGTCTGGATATAGCGCCCGGTTTCCTCGATCTTGCCGAAATAATTCAGCGTATCGCGGCTGTTATTACCGAAATATTTGTGCAGCGAGATGTGGTCGACATTCTCATAGCATTCCTCCAGCACCTCGCGCTCCCATTCGGGATAGGTCGGCATGCCGTCATTGGAACTGCCGCAGACGATCGCTTCAATCGTCGGATCGAAACCCTTGAAGGCCTTGGCGGTTTCATTGGCCAGACGGCCATATTCCACCGCCGTCTTGTGACCGATCTGCCAGGGACCGTCCATCTCGTTGCCGAGGCACCACATTTTCACGCCGTGGGGCTTTTCCGCGCCGTGGCTGCGGCGCAGATCGCTGAGCGTGGTGCCGCCCGGAAAATTCACATATTCGAGGAAATTACGGGCATCATCCAGACCACGGGAACCGAGATTGACGGCGAGCATCATCTCGATGCCGGCCATCTGCGCCCAATCGGCGAATTCGTTGATGCCGATCTGGTTGGTTTCCCTGGAGCGCCATGCGAGATCGAGACGAATGGGGCGCTGGTCGCGCGGCCCGATGCCGTCTTCCCAGCGATAGGCCGAAACGAAGTTGCCGCCGGGATAACGGATGGCCGGAATTTTCAGGTCCTGCACGAATTTCAGAACGTCCCTGCGGAAGCCGTTTTCGTCCGCCTGCGGATGGCCGGGCTCATAGATGCCGCCATAGATGGCACGCCCCATATGTTCGATGAAGGCGGAATAAAGACGATCGTCGATACGCCCAATCCGGAAGTCCCGGTGGACTGAAACCCGCGCTTTCATAAGGCTCTCCTCCCCTGCGCATTTATATTTCAAAATATGATATAAACCATATTTGATAATATAGTTGCCGAGGGAATCCGCGCCTGTCAACCGCGAAAATCATACTTTTGAAAATTGGCTGGGTCAGCCCGCGGTGCGCAGGCGCAGAACGATGTCCTGATCGTAATTTCCGAAGCCGCGGCCAAATATATTCAGCCCGCCCGGATGTTTTGCATCGGCCTTGACCTCGATGCGCAAGCGGATGGAACGGTGGCTGGTCAGATCGATATCCGCCAGCGTCACATCCGAAATCCGGGTTCCGTCGACATAGGTTCCCTGCGCGGTGATGCGCCAGGTCTTGAGCATGCCATATTGGGAACCGGAGAGCTTCCACCAGTCCGGCGTAAACGCGCCGCGCTTGTCGCCGAAGTCGCCGGGCGAGGTCCAGACCCCGATTTCCCTGCCGTTAACGGATAGCGTAATATCGGACGGCCAGTTGCTGTGCGTTCCCGGCACTTCGGAGCTGACCTCCATCGAAAACTCGATTTCCTCGACTTCCCGCCCTTGAATCTTGGCATTATTGGGAAATTGATATTCCACGAAGCCGGAGGTCAACCACAACAGCGCCGCCTTCATGCGGTCCGGATCCATGAATGTATCGGGCACATCGAGCAGGCCGATGATGCCCTCCGGCGAGCAGATGCCGCAGGGCGCGGTTACCGAACTTTGGGTGTAAAGACCGAGCGGCATGGCGACCGCGATGTAATTCGATGCAGCCGGCGCCTCGGGTTTCCGGAAGGAAACAATGAGTTCGTCGCAGGTGGCGAAACAGATTTTCTGGTTGCCCTTGCGCGCCTTGCGCGTTTCGGTTCGCAGCAGCCCCGCTTCCTCGAGAACGGCCACGCCGGCGGAAACGGTGGACTGGGGGAGTTCCAGTCTCTGCGCAATTTCGTTGACGTTGAGGCCGCTCGCCTCATGCAGCAGCTTCAATATCTGCACGCGGATCAGCGACGCCGCCGCTTTCAGGACATCGAATTCTTTTTCAGCATCAACGAGGAGGAAATTGGGCGCCATTTTCTAATCTTCAGATTTATCGATCCAGATCAGAATTTCTGGCTTAAATGCCATGCACTTGTCCAGTGCTGTTTGTCACGCAGGCGCTTTTGAAAGGCGTGAAGCGCCATCCACCCCAGTCACTTCACAAAAAAGAGCACCGCCACACGGTCTCGATACCGTGCGGCGGTGCCCGTTTCGTCGTCAGCCGCGCTTGCGCAGGGTCCGCGTGCCGGTGTCGACGAGGTTTTGCGCCGCTTCATCCACGCTGGCGCGGCCGAAGGCGAGCGAATCGGCAATGGGGCGCATCACGCCACGGTCGAACTCGTTGGCGCCGATCGGCGCGGGTTCCGGATAGGTATCGAGCTTGCCCGACAGGCTTTCGATATAATCCACCGTCTTGCGCTCGGTCTCGTTGAGACTTGGCAACAGGGCCTCGCGCACGACCTTGGCCGGCGGCACGCCACGCTCGACGCCGAGCACCTTGCCGGCTTCCAGATCGTTGACGAAGAAGTTGATGAATTTCGCCGCCGCTTCCGCATTGGTCGAGGTGGACGAAATGGACCAGATGAGGCCCGGCCGGTAATAATGCCCGGTCGGCTTGCCCGGCCCCTCGCCCGGCAACATGCCGATGGACAGCGTTTGTTTATTGAGCTTCTGATAACCGACAAGCTGGTTGGAATAAGCAAAGCCGATAGCCGAATTGCCGAGCGTCAGGGCGTTGGATTCGATGGTGTTGTCGTCACGCGTCTGGATATCGGCGGAAACGCAGAGCTTGTTCTCGCGCAGATCCTCCCAATAGGCGAACCATTCCTTCGCATCTTCCTTGTTGAAGCCAATGGTGCCGTCCTGAAACAGCAGCTTGCCGCGCTGGCGCAGCCAGACATCGAAAACATAATGATAACGCGCGCCATAGGGCACCGCCCAATAGTTCCGTTTTGCCGGGCCGTTCTTCTTGAAATCGCGCGCCAGTTCCGAGAGCGCCTTCCAGGTGATCTGGTCCTGCGGCACGGAAACGCCGGCTTCCTTCAGCGTATCGGCATCGTACATCATGCAGAAGGAATTCAGCCCGAGGCCGACGCCGTAAAGCTTGCCATCGATGCGGCAGAGATCGACCTCGCTTTTGCCGAAGGTGGAAAGATCGAGCGACTTGCCGACGAACTGGTCCAGTTCCATGCAGGCGCCACGGCCGGAATAATCGGCAATGGTGGAAGGTTCGAGCTGGAAGATATCGGCGACGTTGCGCCCCGCCATCGATGTCGCAAGCTTGGTCCAATAGTCGGAACCGGCGATCATTTCGCCGCTGATTTCCGTCTGCGGGTTAGCCTTCTGGTAAAGGGCGATCACGTCGTTGGTGCGCTTGCTGCGGTCGGCCGATCCCCACCATACGCAGCGAAGCCGGGTCTCAGCCGCGGCCGCGCGAAAACCGCCCCCCACTGCACCAAGACCGACCACGCCGAGACCGGCCAGCGCCGCCGTCACCAAAAATCCACGTCTGTCGATAGTTTGCATCTGCTCCTCCCGCGTTTTGCAAATTTTTCACTGACTACTTAAATTCTTGCAAATTTTCTTTGTTTGCAATATTTGCATCATATTAGATTTTTTTGCAAGCGCAGGAGACGATATGAACGATACGCCCGACATCAGCCGCCCGCGCCAGTCGGATATCGCCCAGCGCGCCGGCGTTTCCATCAGCACCGTCTCGCGCGTTCTTGCGGGAGAGAAAGGTATCAGCGCGTCGATCCAGACCAAGGTTCTGGGGGTGGCGGCGGAGCTTGGCTATCCTTTGCGACCGGTCGCGAACCAGACCGGCGGCGTGCCGCTGGAGGGCAAGAAAATCCTCGCACTCATGTCGGCCGAAAGGGCGACCGGCGATATCGGCGCTTTTTATCACGATATTTTCGACATGCTGCGCAGCCTTGCCCAGACCGATGGTTTCGAACTCGACATCCGGCTTTTGCACCAGAAACAGGTGGATGACGCGCTGACCCAGCGGGTCTGCGAGGTGGACGGCCTTCTCGCCATCGGCCTCGACCCCGAGGACGAAATCATCCACCGCATCACGCAGGGGGTGCTGCAACCGGTTCTGGTCAATAGCGCCGATCCCTCGATGATGCTGGATTGCGTCTCGCCTTCCAATTTTTACGGCGGCGCGCTGGCGGCGCGGCGGCTGCTGGAACTCGGTCACCGCAAGGTCGCCTATATCGGCCCGCATCATCGCCACACCATAAGGGAGCGTATGCGCGGCTTCCGCCACACGATCCTTGAGGAAGAGGGAACGACCTATGAGGAGTTTCTGCTTTCGACGGCGGATAGCGGCTTCGGACAGGCGGGCGACGCGGTTCGCCAGCTATTGGCCAAAAACCCTGAACTCACCGGCATTTTCTGCATGAATGACGCGATTGCGCTCGGGGCGCTGGGGGCCGCGCAGGAACTTGGCCTCGCCGTGCCGGACGATCTTTCCATTATCGGCTTCGACGACCTGCCCTTTGCCGAACTCTCCACCCCCCGTCTCAGCACCATCCGCGTCGACCGTCGAGAAATCGCCCGCGAGGCGGTGGAGCTGATGCGCCGCCGGCTGACGGAACCTTCCGCCAATGCCCGTCAGGTGCAGCTCGGCGTGCAGCTGGTGGAAGGACAGACGGCCGGCAAGGCGAAAAAGACAGGAAAGGCGGCACGCGATGCATGACACCATGAATAAGCCCACCATGGCCAGATTCAATCCGCTGCACGGCAATCCGCTTAAAAGCCGCGCCGATGTCCGGCGGGCGCTGGATGACAGTTTTGCGCCGCTTCTCCCCTATTTTTCCCCGGGCGGCGCAAGAGTGACGCTGAGCGGCACCGCCGCGCATTTCGACCGGGCGGCGGCCGATCTGGAGGGTTTTGCCCGGCCGCTCTGGGGCATCGCACCGCTTGCGCTGAGCGGCGATCATTTCGACCACTGGCCGCTTCTGGCAAGGGGAATTGCCAACGGCACCGACCCTTCCCATCCCGAATATTGGGGCGACGTACGCCAAAAGGATCAGCGGCTGGTGGAACTGGCCGCCCTCGGTTTTGCGCTGCGGCTTGCGCCTCAGCACCTGTGGGAACCGCTATCCGACGCACAGAAAGACAATGTGCGCCGCTATCTGCTGACGGCGCGCGAGCGCAATTACGCCGATAATAACTGGAAGTTTTTCCGGGTGATGGTCGATATGGCGCTGGATCATCTCGGCATCGATTTCGACCGCAGCCTGACCGAAACATTCCAGAAGGAACTGGACGAATTCTATATCGCCGACGGCTGGTATCGCGATGGCAATTACCGCCGCATCGACCATTACATCGCCTTCGCCATGCATTTTTACGGCCTGATCTACGCGAAACTCAGCAAGCCTGACGATGCCTACGCCGCACGCTACCGGAAGCGGGCGCGGCTCTTCGCCGGCGATTTCGCCAGCTGGTTCGATGAGGATGGCGGCACGCTCGCCTTCGGCCGCTCCATGACCTACCGCTTTGCCTGCGGCGGCTTCTGGGCGGGTCTTGCCTTTGCCGATGAGGAGGCGCTGCCCTGGGGCGAGATCAAGGGGCTTTATCTGCAACATCTGCGCTGGTGGGCGAAAAAGCCGATTGCCGACCGCGACGGCGTGCTTTCCATCGGCTATGCCTATCCGCAGCTCACCATGTCGGAAAGCTATAATTCGGCAGGCTCGCCCTATTGGGCCTTCAAGGCCTTCCTGCCGCTCGCCCTTCCGGAAAGCCACCCCTTCTGGCAGGCGGAGGAAAAGCAGCCTGAAACATCGGCAAAACCAAAGGCGCTCATTCACCCCGGCATGGTGATGATGCGGACCAGTGGCAATGTCACGGCGCTTTCCAGCGGGCAGGAAAACCTCTCCATGCGCGGCGGACCTGAGAAATATGCCAAATTCGCCTATTCCTCCCGTTACGGTTTCGGCGTCGAAGTGGACGAACGCGGTTTCAGGACCAACGGTTTCGACAATATGCTGGCCTTCTCCGAAGACGGCCTGCACTACCGCGTGCGCGAGACCAACGAGAAGGTCCTGCTGGCCGGGGAAAGCCTGCGGGCGACATGGAAGCCGTTCCCGGATGTGGCGGTTGAAACGACGCTGGTTGCGGCTGGCGGCTGGCATATCAGAGTGCACCGGATCGCCTCCGCCCGCGCCATTTCGGTGACTGAAGGCGGCTTCGCGATCAACCGCAACGATGGCGACCGCGATGTTGTGCGCGAAGAGACCGGCCGGGCGACCGCCGATTGCGGTACGGACATATCCGCCATTGTCGATCTCGGTTCGAGCGTTACCCGCCACGGCGTGGCGCTGAAGGCGCTGCCCAACACCAATCTCATCAACGCCAAGACCACGGTGCCGCAACTGCGGGGCGAGATTCCGGCGGGCGAAACCCTGCTTGCCTGCGCGGTCTTTGCCGGGGTGACCGGGCCAGAAAGCGAAACAGCGCTGTCGACGGTCCCCGCACTTCCGGATATGGAGACGCTCGACCGCCTCTTTGCGGAACGGGGCGTTCCGGTCAGCAGCATGGCGGCAAGGGGAGAACCGCAATGACGAGCCCGCTTCCGCGTCTCAGCCTTGCCATGGACCCGGAGCGAACCCAGCATGTGTTGACACCGCAGGCGCTCGAAAGGCTGTCGCAGAGCGTCGATATTCTTGATACGGGGCGGATCTGCGATTTCCACGATCCCGCAGTGAAAGAGCATCTGGCGCGGACGGATATTCTTCTGACCGGCTGGGGCTGTCCGGATATCGGCGCGCGGGAGCTGGCGCTGATGCCGCGCCTCAGGCTGATTTCCCATGCCGCCGGCACGGTCAAATATTTCCTGTCGCAAGCGGTGTTCGATCGTGGCGTTACCGTGTGCAGCGCCGCCGAGGCGAATGCGCAGCCGGTCGCCGAATTTTCGCTGGCGATGATCCTGCTGGCCGGCAAGCGCACCTTCGGCTTCCGACGCCTTTATCTGGAGCATCGCGACCGCGCCCCTGTCGAGCGATTGCAGGCGCAGGCCATCGGCAATCTCGGCCTGACGGTCGGCATCGTCGGCGCATCGCGCATCGGACGTCGCGTCATCAATCTGTTGCAGCCCTTCGATCTCAACCTCATTCTTTTCGATCCGCTTCTAAGCCCTGCGGAGGCGGAAAAGCTCGGTGTACGTCTCGTCTCGCTCGAGGAGCTGATGGCGGTGAGCGATGTCATTTCGCTACATGCACCCTCCCTGCCGCAGACGCGGCATATGATCGGCGCGGCAGCGCTTGCCCGCATGAAGGATGGCGCGACCCTGATCAATACGGCGCGCGGCGCGCTGGTGGATGAAGACGCGCTTCTGGCCGAGCTGAAAACCGGACGCATCGAGGCCGTCATCGACGTGACCGACCCGGAAGTGCCGCCGCCGGATTCGCCCTTTTACAGCCTGCCGAACGTGTTCCTGACGCCGCATATCGCCGGCGCCACCGGCCTTGAACGCGCAAGGCTCGGCGACATGGCGATTGCCGAGATCGAACGCTTCTGCCGCGCGGCACCCCTGCAACAGCAAGTGCGGCCGGAACATCTGGAACTGATCGCATGAGATTTTTCGAGCCAGGCCTCTGCTCCGTCACCTTCCGCTCCCTGTCGCCACGGGCCGTCATCGAGCTTGCCGCCGCAAACGGCATCAGGTCCATCGAATGGGGTGCGGATATCCATGTACCGCCCGGCGATCTCGAAAATGCAAGGGGTGTGGCGGCGCGGACGGCGGAAGCCGGCCTCTCCGTCTCCTCTTACGGCTCCTATATCTTTGCACCGGATTTTGCGCCGGAAGATGTGACCGCCGTGCTGGAAATGGCAAAGGCCCTCGGCGCCGGCCATATCCGCATCTGGCCCGGCAGCCGCAAACGCCCATCTGCCGATTACTCCCCTGACGAACGCCGCGCGGCAACGAAAGCGCTGGCGACAATCGCCCACATGGCGCACGACTACCGCATGACAATCGGCCTCGAATATCACCCCAACTCACTGACGGACACCCTGCCCTCGGCACTGCAACTCTTGCAGGATTTGCCGATGCCCAACCTCTTTTTCTACTGGCAACCCGCCCCCGGTCTGCCGCTGGAGGACGCACTCACGGAAATATCCGCACTCGGCCCACGCATCTGCCATCTGCATGTCTTCGCGTGGCTCACCGACGCCAGCCGCCTGCCGCTTCACGAACGCGCGGAGTATTGGCGGGCGTGCGTTGAGGCTTTGCCGGAGAGCGAATGGACGAAACCGGCCTATGCGATGCTGGAATTCGTCAGGGGTGATGACATCGGACAGTTTGCGGAAGATGCGGTGACGCTAAGCGAGATACTCGCCGGCCACAGAGTGGCCGACTAGTGCACGATTGCAACCTCGCACGCGACGTCATCCTCGGCCCTGTGCCGGTGATCTAATAATGTTTAATAAAATCAATATGTTGTAAATCCTCTGGACAAGCCCGAGGATGACAAACGCAAGCTTTGCGGACTTCGTTAGCCCCCTATGGTGAGACAGCTCACCCACTCGTTTTCATATCCGCCGCCCATCCGCCCCGAAGAGATGCGTCTTCGAAAGATCGAAAGCAAAGGGAATGGTCTCGCCGATGCGGATCTGGCGCTGGCCGTCCAGCAGCACGGTGGCCGGTTGGCCGTCCGGGGTGTTGGTGTAAACCACCGTCGAACCGCCGAGATGCTCCACAAGTTGGATCGAAGCTTCGCCGAGCGAAGATTGCGCCTGCGGGTTCACATGTTCCGGGCGCACGCCGAAGGTGAGCGGTTCGCCCTGCTGCGCGGCGACCGGTTTTTCCAGCACGATGCGCTGGCCGGCGACTTCGATGGTGCGATTGGAACTATCGCCTGAAGCCACCTTGGCGGAGAGGAAATTCATCTTCGGCGAGCCAATGAAACCGGCGACGAACTGGTTGGCCGGGTTGTTGTAGAGATCGAGCGGGCGGCCGACCTGCATGATGCGGCCGTCGCGCAGCACGACGATCTTGTCGGCCATGGTCATGGCTTCCACTTGGTCATGCGTCACATAGATCATGGTGCTGCCGAGCGTCTGGTGCAGCTTGGCGATTTCGACGCGCATCTGCACGCGCAGTTCCGCATCGAGGTTGGACAAAGGCTCATCGAACAGGAAGATTTTCGGCTCGCGCACGATGGCGCGGCCGATGGCGACGCGCTGGCGCTGGCCGCCCGAAAGCGCCTTCGGCTTGCGCTGCAAAAGCGGGCCGATCTGCAGGATATCGGCGGCCTTCTGCACCCGCGCCTGGACTTCCGGTTTCTTGTAGCCTGCCGTCTCCAGACCGAAAGCGAGGTTCTTGTAGACACTCATATGCGGATAAAGCGCATAGGACTGGAAGACCATGGCGATGCCGCGCTTGGAGGCGGCGGTTTCATTGACCCTTTCGCCATCGATACGAAGATCGCCTTCGGAGATTTCCTCCAGCCCGGCAATCATGCGCAGAAGCGTGGATTTGCCACAGCCCGAGGGGCCGACAAAAACGGTGAATTCACCCGGTTCGATTTTCAGATCGATGCCGTGAACGACCGGAAAAGCGCCGAACCGCTTGACGATTTTTTCCAGAGTAATGCTGCTTGCCATGCTGTTTCTCCCGACTGTCGCGCCGCGCCAAGGGCGGCCGCGACAGTGTTGATGGTCTTATAAAATGCGTTCTCGGTCCGTTTTCCTCGGTTCAGCGTTTCATTCCCGTCGTGGCGATGCCTTCGATCAGCAGCCGCTGGAAAAACAGGAAGAACAGGAAGACCGGCACCAGTGACAGGTTGGACATGGCGAAAAGCGACGTCCAGTCCGAGCTGCCGGTGGAATCCACGAAGGATCTGAGGCCGAGCTGCACGGTGTAGGTGTTGATGTCGTTCAGATAGATCAGCGGACCGAAGAAATCGTCCCAGGTCCAGATGAAGGAAAAGATGGCGGCCGTCGCCAGCACCGGCAGCGACAGGGGCAACATGATCTTCCAGTAGATGCGGAAGGGCGAACAGCCATCCATGACGGCCGCCTCGTCCAGTTCACGCGGGATACCGCGGAAGAACTGCACCATCAGGAAGATGAAAAAGGCATCCGTCGCGAGGTACTTCGGCACGATCAGCGGCAGCGATGTGTTCACCCAGCCCATTTCCAGAAACAGGATATATTGCGGGATGAGCACGACGTGATAGGGCAGCATCAGGGTGCCGAGCATCAGCGCGAACCAGAAATTGCGCCCACCGAAGCGCAGCCGGGCGAAAGCGAAGGCGGCGAGCGAGCAGCCGACCACATTGCCGATGGTGGCGAGAACCGAGATGAAGAAGGAGTTCCAGAAGAACTGCCCGAAACTCACCTGCAGCCCGGTCCAGCCGCGGATATAACCGCCGATATCGACCGACGAGGGAATGAGCGAGGAAGAACCGAACAGCTCATCCTGCGGCCGGAACGAACCTGAAATCATCCACAGGATCGGATAGAGCATCGCAAAGGAAGCAATGATCAGCGCGGTGTGGAGCATCACCGATTTCAGCGGCGTGCGTTGCGGGCCTTGTCCGGGCCGGGGAGCGGTAACAGCGTCAGTCATCGTAATGCACCCAGTATTTCGCGCTGAGGAACGAGAAGGCCGTGAACAGCGAGATGATGATCACCAAAATCCAGGCAAGCGCCGAGGCATAGCCCATGCGGAAGAAACCAAAGGCTTCCTGATAGAGGTAGAGCGTGTAGAACAGCGTCGAGTTGATCGGCCCGCCGGTGCCTTCCGAGATGATGAAGGCGGGCGTGAAGGCCTTGAAGGCATCGATCGTCTGGATCACGGCATTGAAGAAGATCACCGGGGTCAGGAGCGGCAGGGTAATGCGGAAGAACTGCCGCACCTTGCTTGCACCATCGATTTCGGCGGCTTCATACATATCCTGCGGGATTTGTCTCAGACCCGCGAGGAAAATGATCATCGGCGAACCGAACTGCCAGACGGACAGGATGACGAGCGTGTAGATCGAATAATCCGGATTGGAAATCCAGCTCGGTCCTTCATAACCGAAAGCCTGCCACAGGATCATGTTGACGAGGCCGTCAGAGGCGAAAAGCTGGCGCCAGAGCACGGCAATGGCCACGCTGGAACCGAGCAGCGACGGCAGATAGAAGATCGCCCGGTAGAGCGTCAAACCCTTGATGCCGCGATTGAAGGCGAGCGCCACCAGCAGGGCGAAGAGGAGCTTCAGCGGCACCGACAGCAGCACATAGGTAAACGTCACCTGCATGGCCGCTGCAAATTTCGGATCATCGGTGGCGATGCGCACATAGTTTGCCGCCCCCACCCAGTCCGGCGACTGCAACAGGTCATAATTGGTGAAAGACAGGTAAAGCGACGCGAGCGCCGGGCCCAGCGTGAGGCCGAAGAAGCCTATCAGCCAGGGCAGGAGAAACAGGTAGGCGTGAATATTGCGGTCGAATATCCGCTTCACGCTGCCCCGCTTCGGGAGAGCCGCGCCACGGCTCTCCCCCACAAGAGTTTCAGATCGAAATGCCATACGCAATCACTTCCGTTTGATAACGGTTTCAGATTCCTTGACGAGACGGTCACCGCCCTCTTCAGGCGAAATCTTGCCGAAGCCAACTTCCTCCGCCGTGCGTTTCAGGACAAAGGCGAACTCGCCTGCACCCGGGGGTGGCGCCGGCGGCAGATCGCCGACGCCGGGGGTAATCTCGGCGATATATTCCACCATGCTCTTGCTGACCTCATCGAGCTTGGGGGTAAGCGCGTTACGCATGGATTCCGAAGCGGGAACGCCGCGTTCAACGCCCAGAATATCGATGCCCTGCGGGTCGGCGACCAGGAAGTTGATGAACCCAACCGCCTGCTCGATGCCGGCGCTGCCATTGGCGACGCTGATGAGCATGGAAGGTTTCAGATAGTGGCCGGAAGGGCCATCCTTCGTGCTCTTCGGATAGGAGCTTATGGCAAGCTTGGCCTTGTTGAGCTTCTGATAACCGACGAACTGGTTGGAATGGGCGAATGCGGTTGCCGCCTTGCCCGTCGTCAGCGGGTTGGTTTCGATATTGAGCTGGTCGAGTGCCTGCACATCGGCCGGCACACAGGCGCCGCTCTTGCGCAGATCCGCCCACAGGGTGAACCACTTGGTCGCATCAGCAGGATCAAAGCCGATACCGCCATCCTGCGTGTAGAGCGATTTGCCGTTCTGGCGCAGCCAGTTCTCAAAGCTCGGCTCCACGCCGCTGGCATCGGCCGTGGCATAATAACCGGGCTTCGGCTTGTTCTTGCTGAGCTTGGCGGCGTTTTCGGCAAACTCTTCCCAGGTCTGGCCGATGGATGGCGGCGTCGCGCCGGATTTTTCCCAGGCCGCCTGATCGAAGAAAACGGCGCTGGAATTGACGCCGAGATTAATGCCGTAAAGCTTGCCATCGACCCGGCCGGAATCGATGTTCATCTTGCCGAAATCTTCGATCTTCAGGCCCTTGCCGATATATTCATCGAGCGGTGCAAGCGCGCCGCGACGGCCATATTCGAAGATGTAACGATAATCCATCTGGATCAGGTCAGGCGCGTTGCGGCCCGCCACCTGCGTGGCAAGGCGCGGCCAGTAATCACTCCAGCCGGCAAACTCACCGGCAATATCGAGATCCGGCTTGACCTGCTTGTAGGCCGATATCGCCTTGTTGGTGCGATCGGCGCGTTCCTGCGACCCCCACCACAACATGCGAAGGCGCGCGGCCTGCGCCTGCGCCGACCCTCCTCCCAATGTTGCAAGCGACAGGGCCGCAAGCCCTGCTGAAAGCACACCTCTCCTGTGAAGCATCATGGGCATTGGCAAC
Source organism: Agrobacterium sp. P15N1-A (assembly GCF_044626815.1). Classification (NCBI taxonomy): domain Bacteria; kingdom Pseudomonadati; phylum Pseudomonadota; class Alphaproteobacteria; order Hyphomicrobiales; family Rhizobiaceae; genus Agrobacterium; species Agrobacterium sp. P15N1-A. The sequence goes on from NZ_JBIUPF010000005.1 coordinate 105,043, forward strand.
TCCTCCCTATTGACTGCCAATTGATGATGAACGTAAACGACACTTGCCGTTTTATAACTAATTGGTTACATGGGAACACTGATCGCAAACATTGTCAAGCGGGTGCTGAAATGGAAGAAACGACAAAAAACCAGCCACTCGATCCGGCTTCGGAAAAAGCGCCTGCGCCCAAGCGCAAACGCGCCACCGCACAGGTGCGAAACCCTGAAAGAACCCGTGCCGCCATCCTGGAAGCCGCCCGCCGCGAGGTGGCCGCCAAGGGACTGGCGGGGGCTCGAATCGATGTCGTCGCCCGCCGCGCCGGCACCAACAAGCGGATGATCTACCATTATTTCGGCGACAAGGATGCGCTTTATCTCGCCGTTCTGGAAGATGCCTATCGCCATATTCGCCACACCGAAAGGCGGCTCGACCTCACCCGCAAGCCCCCTTCGGAGGGGTTGCGGGAGCTTGCGCTTTTCACCTGGCACTATTTCCTCGATCACCCCGAATTCCTGAGCATCCTCGCCACCGAAAACCTCAATAAAGCCCGCTATCTCAGGCAATCTCCGACGATTGCCGCCATGCATTCGAATTTCATTTCGGAGCTGGAAGAGGTGCTGCGGCGCGGCAGCGACGCCGGCGAATTCCGCGACGGCCTCGATCCGATAGACGTCTATCTGACCATCGCTTCACTCGGCGCCTTCTATCTTTCGAACCGGTTCACGCTGTCGACGATCTTCCAGCGCGACCTGACCGACCCTGCCGAACTGGAAAGATGGGGCCAGCACATCGTCGACACACTGCTTGCTGCAGTGCGGCCAGTCTGAGCCGGCGGAACCGAATTCTCGTTTAACAACAGCGACGACGCGCTTTCGCATCCGCGAAGCGCGTCGTTTTCTTTTGCGGCGCGGTGAAGAAGCCAGACGTCGGCCTTTCTCGAAATTTGAATTTTGTCCGCCAAAAACACCTTGACAGATCGCATCCTTCACGACCACAAATAACCAAATGGTTACAAATTGCCATGTTTGACGGAAGCGGCTTTCGGGAAAAGGCCGCCTTGGGAGGAAATTCATGAAACGTATCGGCGTCATCATGCACGGCATCACCGGCCGCATGGGTTACAACCAGCATCTCGTTCGCTCCGTTCTCGCCATTCGCGATCAGGGCGGCGTGCTTTTGAAGAACGGCGAAAGGGTCATGCTTGACCCCATTCTGGTCGGCCGTAACGGCGCAAAGATCGAGGAAATCGCGAAAAAGCATAATGTCGCCCGCTGGACGACCGATATCGATGCGGCGCTTGCAAACCCTGACGATACGCTGTTCTTCGATGCCGGCACGACGCAGATGCGCGGCAGCCTGCTGGAGAAAGCCATCAAGGCCGGCAAGAACGTTTATTGCGAAAAGCCGATTTCCGACACCATGGAAGAGGCGCTGGCGATTGCCCGGCTCGCCGAAAGCGCCGGCATCAAGCATGGCGTGGTGCAGGACAAGCTGTTCCTGCCCGGCCTGCGCAAGCTCGCCATGCTGCGCGACAGCGGATTTTTCGGCAAAATCCTCTCGGTGCGCGGCGAGTTCGGCTACTGGGTATTCGAGGGCGACTGGCAGCCGGCGCAGCGCCCGTCATGGAACTACCGCCTGAAGGATGGCGGCGGCATCATTCTCGATATGCTGTGCCACTGGCGGTATGTGCTCGACAATCTGTTCGGCCCGGTGAAATCGGTGAGCTGCCTCGGCGCCACCCATATTCCGGAACGTTTCGATGAGCAGGGCAAAGCCTATAAGGCGGATGCGGACGATGCGGCCTATGCCACTTTTGAGCTGGAAGGCGGCGCCATCGCCCACATCAATTCCTCATGGGCGGTGCGGGTGCGCCGCGACGATCTCGTCACCTTCCAGGTGGATGGCACCCATGGTTCGGCGGTGGCAGGCCTGACCAAATGCTTCACCCAGCACCGCACCAATACACCGAAACCGGTGTGGAACCCCGACCAGCCGCAGACCATCGATTTCTACAAGACCTGGCAGGAAGTGCCCGACAATGTCGTCTATGACAACGGCTTCAAGGCGCAATGGGAAATGTTCGTGCGCCATCTGGTGGACAATGACCCATGGCCCTACGGGCTGATGGAAGGCGTGAAGGGCGTGCAGCTTGCCGAACTGGGGCTGAGATCGTGGAAGGAACGCCGCTGGCTCGACGTTCCCGCTATTTCCTGAGGAGGCGATGTTGAGCGAACTCAAGCTACCGAAGGACGACCGTAGTATCGAGGTCTACAAATTGTCCGGCACGCCCGTCGCGGTTGAAAAACGAAGTGCCGCGGATTTCAACCGCGTCGCTTTCGCCGCCGCCCATGTGGTGGCCGATCCGTTTGCCGATAATGACCCGTGGTTGACCCCCGCCATCGACTGGGAAGCGACGCTGCGCTTCCGTCACCGCCTGTGGGACCTTGGCCTCGGTGTCGCCGAGGCCATGGATACGGCGCAGCGCGGCATGGGGCTCGCTTGGCCGCAGGCCCAGGAACTCATCTCCCGTTCGCTAAAGGAAGCAGCCAGCCGCAAGGATGCGCTGATTGCCTGCGGCGTGGGCACAGACCATCTCGATAGTGACGGTTATGATCTAAACCAGATTATCGACTCTTATCTGGAACAGCTTGATTTTGTTCAGGGAGAAGGCGGGCGCGTTATCCTTATGGCAAGCCGCGCGCTGGCCGCTGCTGCCCGCTCGCCGGATGATTATCTCAAGGCTTATGCCAGGGTGCTTTCCCGCGCCGAGCAGAAAGTGGTGATCCACTGGCTGGGTGAGATGTTCGATCCCGCTCTCGAGGGTTACTGGGGCTCCGGTGACCACATGCAGGCCATGGAAACCTGCCTTGCCATGATCGAGGAAAATGCCGACAAGATCGACGGCATCAAGATTTCGCTTCTTTCCAAGGAAAAGGAAATCGTCATGCGCCGTCGCCTGCCGGCAGGCGTGCGCATGTATACCGGCGACGACTTCAACTATGCTGAACTGATCGCCGGCGACGAACAGGGACACTCTGACGCTCTGCTCGGCATTTTCGACGCCATTGCGCCGGCCGCCTCCAAGGCTCTCGCCAGTCTGAAGCGCGGCGCGGACAATGAGTTCTTCGATATTCTGGAGCCGACGGTGGCGCTGTCGCGCCATATCTTCAAGGCCCCGACCCGCTTCTACAAGACTGGCGTGGTGTTCCTCGCCTATCTCAACGGATTGCAGGACCACTTCACCATGGTTGGCGGGCAGGAAAGCACCCGCTCCACGCAGCATTTCGCCGAGCTTTTCCGGCTGGCGGACAAGGCCAATGTGCTTGCCGAACCCGATCTCGCAACGCACCGCATGAAGGCGTTTCTTTCGGTCCGGGGCATTGGCTGAGGCAGCAGAACTAGGGGAGATATCGATATGAGCCTTGAGGGCCTTTCCATCAATTTCGCCACCGTGCGTCAGGGCGGAGACTTCGGCGCAATCGTCGATGCCTGCCTTGCCCACGGCATCACCGCTATCTCGCCCTGGCGCGAACAGGTGCACGGCGTCGGGCTCGCGGAAGCCGCCCGCATTGTCGAACAGAATGGCCTGCGCCTCAGCGGCCATTGCCGGGGCGGTTTTTTCCCCGCCCCCGATGCGGAAGGCCGTCGCCGCGCCATCGAGGATAATAAACGCGCCGTCGATGAAGCGGCCGCCATGAAGGCCGATTGCCTTGTGCTTGTTGTCGGTGGCCTGCCCGCCGGTTCCCGCGATCTGAAAGGCGCGCGGCAGATGGTGGAGGACGGCATGGCCGAACTTCTGCCCTATGCACGGGACGCTGGCGTGCCGCTGGCCATCGAACCGCTTCACCCCTTTTACGCCGCCGAGCGAGCCTGCTTCAACACACTGAAACAGTCGCTCGATCTCTGCGACCGGCTGGGGGCCGGCACCGGTGTCGCCATCGATGTCTACCATGTCTGGTGGGATCCGGAACTGGAGGAGCAGGTGGCGCGCGCCGGCAGGAACGGGCAAATTCTCGCCCACCATATCTGCGACTGGCTGGTGCCGACCACCGATCCCCTCAATGATCGCGGCATGATGGGCGACGGCGTGATTGACCTCAAGGCATTTCGCGCCATGATCGAAGCCGCCGGCTTCCACGGCCCGCAGGAAGTGGAAATCTTTTCGCATCGCTGGCAGGCGCGCCCGATGGACGAGGTCCTCGCCACCGTGGTCGAGCGTTTCAAGACTGTTTGTTGATTATCCGGGAGAGAGACGATGCCTGAAAAGGTGAAACGCAAACGCTATGCGCTGGTCGGCACCGGCAATCGCGGCACCACCATGTGGGGCCGCGAACTTCTGGCCGGCTGGAGCGACTATGTCGAACTGGTCGGCATTTGCGACCTGAACCTGATGCGCGCCGAACGCGCCCGCGCCATGATGGGATCGAACGCGCCGCTTTATGACGATTTCGACCGGATGATGGAGGAGCAGCGACCCGAACTGGTGATCGTCTGCACACCTGACGACACCCATGACGACATCATCATCCGCGCGCTGGAAGGCGGGGCTGATGTCATCAGCGAAAAGCCCATGACCACCACCCCGGAAAAGATCGACCGCATCCGCGCGGCGGAGGCCAAAAGCGGCCGCCGGGTCGATGTGTCCTTCAACTATCGTTTCTCGCCCACCGCCGCCCGCATCAAGGAGCTGATCGACGAAGGCGCAATCGGCACCGTCACCTCGGTCGATTTCCACTGGTATCTCGATAACCAGCACGGTGCGGATTACTTCCGCCGCTGGCACGCCTTCACTGAACATTCCGGCAGCCTGTTCGTGCACAAGGCCACGCACCATTTCGATCTGCTGAACTGGTATCTCGATTCCGATCCCGTGGAAGTGAAGGGCTTCGGGCAATTGCTGCATTATGGCAAGAACGGCCCGTTCCGCGGAACGCGCTGTCGTACCTGTCCGTACAAGGATGAGTGCGATTATTTCATGGATCTCGGCGCCGATCCTTTCCTCGATGCGCTCTATGAAGATCCATCGAGTATTGACGGTTATATGCGCGATGCCTGCGTCTTCCGCGAGGAGATCGACATTCCCGACACGATGAGCGCCTCGATCCGTTATGCCAGCGGCGTGCAGGTCTCCTATTCGCTCAACACCTATATGCCGATCGAGGGCCACCACATCGCCTTCAACGGCCATAAGGGCCGCATCGAGATGCGCCAGTATGAAAAGCAGCCCTGGACGGAGCCGCCGGCCGATGAAATCCTGCTGGTGAAAAGCTTCGGCGGCGGTGTCGAACGCATATGGGTGCCGCATGAGCCCGGCGGCCATTATGGCGGCGACAACCGCATGCGCGACATGATCTTCAAGCCCGGCTCCAACGACCGGCTACGGCAGCGGGCGGGTTCGCGCGCCGGCGCCATGTCCGTTCTGACAGGCGTGGCCGCGCTGAAAAGCGCCCGTGAAGGCGGCACGGCGGCGGTGAAATCACTGCCGGTTTAACCGCCTTCGTCTGCGGCCCATCGGCAGCTGGGCCGCAGACGGCAATGGCCAAAAAAGAACGGACGATATTCCGCAGATTACGCGCTTCTTCCATGCCGGTAAAATGATCGCCGGGGGAAGAAAGAGTGAGTCATGTCCAGTTTTGAATCCTTCGTTCCGCTCATCATCATCGGCGTCAGCCTCGTCGTATTTTTCAAATGGGTCGGGCGAGATATGAACAGGGAAGAGAAAAAGCCGCGTTCCCGCCGCTGACGGCGGAAAAGCGCGCCCGTTAGGCGTGGAAACGGAACCCGCGCCTTTTCCCCAGCGTTTTCCCACCAAAAGGAGGACGCGACATGACGAAGAAAACGAAGCCGAAAACGCTCGACAAAGGACCTTCCAGCCCGAACGACATTCCTCCCGCCGGCCCGCACGCCAAACCGTCCCTCACCGACTATGACAAGACGCCGGGCGCAGGCAGCCTGCCGGATGACGGTGCGAAAGACGTGTCTCCCGGCGGAGGCTAATGCGCGCACGACCAAAGGCCGCGCCGAACCGGGTGCATGTTTGGGCCATCGGGAAATAGTGCCGTGAACCAGATACTTAGCCGATGAGCCGTCGCTCGCCGGTGCTTTTTCCTCCAAGGCCCATTGCAAAATCAAAAATTGCGCCTATATTTTCTTCATCGACCATTGCTTGTGACGTCGTTCTGGAACGCTGTGTTCCCCGTCGGATTTCCTCTCAAATAATCGATCTAATCCCGCAAGGTATCGCGGGAACCACAACGATTCTACGAAAGGAAATCGTTATGAACACTGGTACTGTAAAGTGGTTCAACGCCACCAAGGGCTTCGGCTTCATTCAGCCTGACAATGGCGGCGCGGACGTTTTCGTTCACATTTCCGCTGTTGAGCGCGCTGGCATGCGTTCGCTGAACGACGGCCAGAAGATCAGCTACGAGATCGTCCAGGACCGTCGGTCCGGCAAAAGCTCGGCTGATAACCTTCAGGCAGCTTGATATTTGTCATTTGATCCCGCAGACCACGGATGTACTGGCTGCAGGTTAGAATGATCGTGAGAGGTCGGGTCAAAGCCCGGCCTTTTGTTTTTGGGCCAGGGAAAAGCGCGTCCGCGAAGAAGCGGAAGCCATGCGCCACCGCCGCAAGAGGGCAAAGAAGAAAATTCAGCGCGAAGGGCTGCTGCCCCCCCAAAGAGGTTACGCGCCCCTAGCCGTCCGATACCGCTCTTCCATAAAGGAGAATGCCATGGCCGCGTCAAAGGAAGCTTTTTTCAAACCCGGCAAACTATCCGCACAGGACAGGGCGTCATTGACGGATAACGCCGCAAAGCAGATCATAAACGCGGAGGCTGACCAGCGCGCCCGCAAAACGGAACGCCTTCGCCAGCTTCGCGAAGCGCAGGAAGCGACGATTATCCCCGACGCGCCGGTTTCCGCAAAAAAACGATCCGGCAAGAACTGACTGGCCGGATTTCCAGCATCGCCCGGTCGAACGGGCCTTGAACGGATTGTCTCATTGCCGCTCGAGGCCGCATCAATCCAACAGGAGGAGGACACCATGGCCAAGGGTCAATTGCGCAGCAACAAGGAAATCCGTAAACCGAAGAAGGACAAGACGAAAGCACCTGCTTCGCCGCCCGCCGGTTCGCAGGTCAAATTCGCAAACGCCACGACAGCGGATAGCAAAAAGAAATAGGCGCCAGGCGGGCCGGCAAGTCACGGCGTATAAAAGCATCGCCATCTATGCCGGACTTGTTTTGGCCACATTGCCCATTTATACAACTCTCATGGCAACTGCTGGTGAGCGCGAATGAAATCGACGTTCGCAGTTGTTTTAGTCGCTTCAGACTTTTGACCACGGATGTACTGGCACTGGTGTTGAGAGCGATATGAGGAAGGTCGGTGCAATATTGCCCCGGCCTTTTTTGTTGACTGCGGCAGCGCCTGCTGCGTTGTCCCCGTTAGCGGAATTAGCTTGCCTATTCCCCCTAAACGGCGCAAGCTTCTCCATCGGTAATTAAAGGGCGTTGCCGCCGTCAGGCCTGTTGCACTCCTAGCCCTGTCCCGCCTGTTGCCCGGCGGGCACGATCCTTATTCACGAGACATGCATGACGGACGGGCCGGGAACGGTTTCCCCGACGTCGCCCGCGTTTCAAGGCGTTGAAGCGTCCCCGCACCATCTCCGGATTGAGGCGCGACGCTCCGGCTTTTGTGAACCCCACAAGAAAGGAGGACGTCATGTCTTCCGCATATGAAAATTGCATCATCACATCGCAGGACCTGAAAATGCTCCAGTCGGTGCTGGAAGGTCTCGGTTACGATCGTCACACCATGGATGACGAAGTCATTCTCTACAACAATGCCGCCCGCAAGGTGATCGAGCTTTTTCAGGATGGCTTGACCGACCCTGCCGATATCTCCGAGGAAATGCTGTTCCTGTTCGGCGTTCACAAACATGAACGCGTCAAACCGTGGAAACCGCTGCCGCGTTACGCCATTCAGGGCCTGCCGCCTCTTTACCGGTAATGGACTTGCCGCCCTTTCCGTGGCGGCCTTCAAAATCACCGATGAAAATAACGGCTTGGCAAAAGCCGTATATCAGGCAACACTGAAATTGAGCGTCCCGCGCGCGATCAGGCGTGTCCCGGGAAGTTTGGGTATGGAATGTGCACCCTGTGCGTAGCGGGACCATAACCGGTCTTCGCGAGGCTGGCGTTGTTTCCCATGCCGGTAAGTTTTGCGTCTGCGTGGAGGTGAGTATGACGTATGACTGGAGCGGCCGCAAAATGCGCCGCATGCGAGCGGCGAAACTGACGATCATCAGCCTCGTCGCAGCTTTCGTGCTGACTGCCCCGATTTTCGCCCATTATTGAGGTTTGCAGCCGCAAGGCAGGATCATACCGGCTGGTGGATTTCACTCCGCTTTCTCAACCGGTTCTTCAGCCATTTCTGAACCGGCTGATCGTAATGGACCGTCAGCCACCATGACAGGCACGTCGTGCCGATGAGGAAAACAATACCCGCCGGCAAAGCCAGGTTTTCCCGGTGCACCGCCGGGATCAGAAGCTCCGTCCAGGCCAGAAGCGGAATATGCAGCACATAGACCGCATAGGACGCCGTGCCGAGAAACACCGACACCATTCCCACCCCGCGCCCCGGAACCGTCTTGCTGGCGACGAACAGCAGCAGCGGCCAGACGACGAGGACAACCGCAAGATCGAAGAACGGCCGAAGCTCGCGCGACATGGGCACGGCCAGAATGAAACAGACCAGCAGAAGGCAAAGCGCCGCCTGAAAAGGTTTCAACTGCGGTGCGCGATTGCGGAAACGGTAAATCAGCACGCCGGCAAAAAACGAGAAGAACACCCGCCCCATGCCGGCATACATTTCATGCCAGCGAAAACCGGCATGCAGACGGCCGAACTCGGCGGCGGCCACCATCAGCACAAGGGCGCTGACCGTGAGCACCGCGGCGGTCTGTTTCGTCGTGGCCCGGACGCCGAAGCGGGCGTAAAACGCATTCACCACCAGCTCATTGAAAAGCGACCATGCCGGGCTGACGAGAAACAGCGCACCGTTCAGGGTGAGCGTGAAGGGCGCCGGTAAAAAGAGCAGCCCCGTTACCAGGGCGAAAGCAAGCTCGCCGGGATCGATGCGGCGATGCAGATCGTCGATCGGCGTCGGCAGGCCCAGCACGTAGAGACAGATGAAATAGGCCGCCATCAGAGCCAGCGCCAGCCCATAAAGAGGGTAAAGACGTGCGAAGCGCGCCTTCATGAAAAAGCCTGGCGTAATCGCCCCTTCGGCCAGTTTCCGGCTATAGGCATGCGCGAGCACGAAACCGCTGAGCGCAAAGAACAGATCCACGGCGAGATAGCTCGAAGCCGTGCTTTTCCCGAACAGATCCTCGGCATGGCGGTGGACGATGAAAAGGGCGGCCACGCCCCTTATGCCGTCGAGCAATATGAAGCGTTCCGGGGACGACTGGACCATGGCATGAGGCTCGGTTTGGCTGACGGATTTAAGGTTCACAGGCAACGAGCTTTACCGCGTCGCGGTTCACCGCTGCCAGTCACAAACTGTTTAACGTGGCGACCGTCCCATATTATTATGGAATACTAACGGGTGATCGACACCCTTTCGCGGCTGCGAAAGGCGTGCTACGTCCGGATGTCATCGATCTTCCGAGCCTTTGACTCTGCGCCCTGTCCTTTCGAAATTCAGCTTGATTTCGCTTGGATATCTTCGGCGCAAATTCAGATGGAGCGGAATTAGACGGCAGGCAACTTTCGCGGAGTCTCACCATGTCCACCATTGCAGAACGTATCAGAAAAATCATCGTGGACCAGCTTGGCGCAGACCCTGCCACCATCGTGGACGAGGCCAGTTTTGCTGACGATCTCGGTGCGGATTCGCTCGAGACCGTTCAGATCGTCATGGAAATCGAAGAGGAATTCGGGGTCGAAATTCCAGATTCCGCCGCAAGCACGATCCTGACCGTTGGCGACGCCATCCGCTTCGTCGAAAAAAACAAGGCGTGACCGGCGGGGGGATTTACCCCGCAGACAAAGCTGCGACGGGATCGAGTTTCGACGCGTTGCGCGCCGGCAGATAACCGAAGACAACGCCGATCAGCGTCGAGCAGACGAAGGCGGCGATGATCGACGTCGTGGAATAGACCATGGCGAAATTGCTGCTGAAGGCGGAGAAAAGCGCGCCGAAGCCGAGGCTGCCCAGCACGCCCAGCGTACCGCCGATGATGCAGACGAGCACCGCCTCGATGAGGAACTGCCGCAGAATATCGGTGCGCCGTGCGCCGACCGCCATGCGCACGCCGATTTCCGATACGCGTTCAGACACGGAAACGAGCATGATGTTCATCACGCCGATGCCGCCGACCAGCAGCGAAATCACCGCAATGGCGGCGATCAGAAGGGTCAGCGTCTGCGTGGTGCTGGTGATGGTCTGGCGAATGTCGTCGGTATTGAGAATGTAGAAATCCCGTGTGCCGTGCCGCTGGGTCAGAAGAGTCGTCACCGCCTGCTCGGCGATTGAGGCATCGGTATCGTCACTCACCTGCACCGTGATGCTGCGCAGCGACAGGCTGCCGAGAAAGCGCGACTGGACGGCGGTATAGGGCAGGTAAAGCGACAGGTTCTGGCTTGAGCCGAAACCGCCCTGCTGCGCCTGCGTGACGCCGACGATGCGGGCCGGCACCTTGCCGATGAGAATGACCTGGCCGACAGGACTGCCATCGAAATCCGCAAACAGCGATTTGCGGGTATTTTCGTCGATCACCACTTCCTGCGCCTTCTGCGCGACGCTTCCGCCATCGAAAAAGCGGCCCTGCGACAGCTTGGTGCCCTTGGCGACGAAATAGCGCTCGCTGACGCCGTTCACCAGCGCATTCGCCTCCTTCGCGCCGAAACGCACCGTGCTGGAGGTCGAGACCGTCGGCGTCACCGCCGCGACATAGGATTGCTTGGCAAGCGCTTCGGCATCGGAAACGACGAGCGTGGTGATCTTGCCCGACCTTATGTCGCCGAAATCCTTGCCCGCGAAGATTTCCAGCGTGTTGGTGCCAAGACTCGATATGTTCTGCAGCACCCGCTGCTGCGACCCCTGCCCCAGCGCCACGACGCTGATGACCGAGGCGATGCCGATGATGATGCCGAGCATGGTGAGAAAGGTGCGCAGCTTGTGCGCCCGCATCGACAGAAGCGCCATGCGCAAGGCTTCGCGCAGAGACGAAACGAGACCCGCAAGACCGGAAGCCCCGCCGGAAACGGCAGCGGGTTTGGCATCGTCCTGCGGTACGGGCGTTGCATCCGTCCTGCGGTCGGAAATGATCGTGCCGTCGCTGATTTCGATGATCCGCCCGGCGCGTCTGGCAATCGACATGTCATGGGTAACGATGATGACGGTACGGCCTTCGGCATGCAGCTCGCCGAGGATGCGCAGCACCTCGTCGCCGCTGGCGCTGTCGAGCGCGCCGGTCGGCTCGTCGGCAAGAATGATCTCGGCGTCGTTCATCAGGGCGCGGGCAATGGAAACGCGCTGCTGCTGGCCGCCGGAAAGCTGGCCGGGACGGTGATCGAGGCGTTCCGCCATGCCGAGGCGGCCGAGCAGCCTTGCGGCATTGTGCCTGCGGTCGCCCTGCGTCTTGCCGGCATAGATCGCCGGAATTTCGACATTGCCGAGCGCCGTCAACTCGGCGAGCAGATGGTAGCGCTGGAAGATGAAGCCGAGATTTTCACGCCTGAGCGCCGAAAGCGCGTCGGCATCGAGATTGCCCGTTTCCCGGCCCCTTATGCTGTAGCTACCCGATGTCGGGCGGTCGAGACAGCCGAGAATATTCATCAGCGTCGACTTGCCCGACCCGGACGCGCCGACGATCGCCACCATCTCACCGGCCTCGATGGTGAGGTCGATGTTCTTCAGCACGCTGATCGTGCCTTCGCCGGAGGGATAATCCCGCCGCACGGATTTAAGCGAAATCAGAGGTTCAGCCATGTTTTCAAAGCCCCATTGGCGGGCCGCCCGGCCCCGGCATGGCGTTTGCGGTGGTGTCGGTGGAACGTTCGCCGGTCACCACGCGCTCGTTTTCGGCAAGGCCGGACCGCACTTCCGCCGTGACCTTGTTGTTCAACCCGATTTCGACCTTGCGCTCGGAAACCCTGCCATCGGCGCCTGCCACGCGCACGGCATAGCTGCCGTCGCTGTCCATGCTGCCAAGGGCTGCCGAAGGGACAGTCAGCACATCCTTCGCTTCGCCGAGAACGATATGGACCTCCGCCGTCATATAGGTACGCAGCTTGCCTTCCGGGTTCGGCACTTCGAACACGCCATTATAATAGATCGCCTCGGATGACGACGTGCTGGAAGAGGATGAACTGGAGGATGAAGAGGTCGAGGAACTGAAGCTGGAATCGCTGCGCACCGATTCCGGCGCCGGCTCTATCGAGGCGAGCGTCGCGTCATACCGCTGCTGCGGCTCGCCGAGCACCGTGAAATAGACCGGCAGGTCCGGCTTGACCCGCGTTACATCCGCCTCGGAAATTTCCGTGCGCATCGTCATCCGGTCGAGCTGGCCGAGGATGACGATGGTTGGCGCGGATTGCGTGGCGTTGACGGTCTGCCCTTCCTGGCTGACGATCGACAGAACCGTGCCTTCGATGGGGGCTGTGATCTTGGTATAGCCAAGATTGGCCTCGGCCGTTTCCACCGCGACCTGCGCTTCCTCGATCTGGGCGTCGATGGCTTCGATCTGCGCCTCGGTGACGGCAAGGGCTGCGGTGGCGCTTTCGAAATCGGCGCGGGAGGCGGCGTTCTTCGACACCATCTCCTGCTGACGGGCAAGGCTCTGGCGGTTGAGAAGAAGCGTCGCCTGCTTCTCCACCCGCTGCGCCTTCACGTTCGCCAGGGCCGCCTGCGCCGTGCGCAGACTGTTCGTCTGGGTAACGGAATCGATTTCGGCGATCAGATCGCCCGCCTTGACCGTATCACCGAGCGCCACCCTGACGGCGGTGATGCGGCCGGAGGCCTGCGCGCCGACGGCGACAAGGCGAACGGGTTTCAGCGTTCCCGTCGCCAGCACCGTCTGCTCGATATCGCCGCGCGTCACCGGTGCGGTGATATAGCCGGGTGTGGCCGCCCGCGTATATTGCGAGGACAGCCAGTAGCCGCCCACAGCGAGAGCGACAACCGCCAGCAATGCGCCTGCCTTGCGTGCCGTTTTCATCTTGATGTCCTGTCCAGCCGGTTCACTCGAAGGAAGAAACCGGCGTCATGTCGTGTTTCACGAGGATGAAACCCCTGTCCGCTTCGATCCATTCATAGGCAGAAGCGGATTTTCGCGCCGCCGCCTTGCGGCAGGTGCTGCGAAAACGTCTGGAATCCGTCTTCTCGCGCTGATCCTTCGCGCAGGCGGGCTGACGCCGCTGTTCTTCCTGGCGGGATTTGACCGCCGGCTGTTGCACGGGCTTGTCCTTCGCCACGGCCACCGACCAGGCAAAGCTCAAACCAAAAGCCGTTGCCAGCACCAGATAAAAATATCTCATCATCGTCTTCCTGCTTGAAAATCACGCGGGGGATCGCAGGCGTGCGATCCCCCGGCTCCAGCCGTTGCCGGCTGATTTCCTCCTTTACTGGGGGGCAGATTAAAGGAGGAAACTTCGAAAACTTGCCTCAGCCCCGTTCCGCCTCGGGAACCGGCGGCCTCATGTCGCCACGCGGGGGAGCAAAGCCGCCGCGCTCTGCGGGGCCATGACGCGGGCCGGGAGGCGGAGGCGGCATCAAGGCACGCTCAAGCTCGGCAAGCTTCGTCACCTGCTGCGGCGAAAGCTTCGGTTTCAGCGCCGCAATGGCGTCCTGCAGGGCTTTGGCCTTTTCCGCCTTCTGCGCGATGATGCCTGCCAGCTCCTCTCCCGCAAGACGCGGCTCGGGCTTGGCCTTGCCTTCACCCGGCACTGGCGGCGGCGGATTGCGCTCCGGACCGGGAGAAACGAGATCGATCAGCGCCGTGGTATAGGCGCGCCAGGGACCGAGCTGCTCCGGCGTAACGCCGAGATAGATTTCGGCCGCCGAAAGCTTCGTCGCCAGGCCGAGAACATCCGGGCCGGGCATTCTGCGCATATGCGGCGGCAGCGGCCTTTCATCCGGACCACGATCCGGGCCGATGTCCGGGCCGAGATCGGGATTGGCGGGCGGCGGCGCAGCCTGTTCGGTCGTCCGGGGTGCGGGCGCATTCTCTTCCGCCGCCTGCGCGGCGGCGGAAACGCCCATGGTTGCTGTCGCGATGGCGGCGGCCAGTATCGAGTTTCTCATCTTACCTTCCTTCCGTTTTCCAACATGAAAGGACGATAGGAGCATCGCGTTTCCGGCTTTGGTCCGAATGTTTCCGGGCTGCTTCCGCAAACCGCCTATTTGTAACCGAATGTTGCCAGAACGACCCCGGCAAGCTTTCGTTGCAAAAATCCGCCGTTTCTTTTCAGCGCTTATGTATAGTGGCATCAAAAGGTTGGACGATATGACGACAGTTTCGGTGACACATATATTGATCGTCGATGACGATCCGGAAATACGCACATTGCTCGCGAAATATCTCAGTTCGCAGGGGTTCCGCGTGTCGATGGCCGCCGACAGGCGTGAGTTCGAGGAAAAGATCGCCAGCTCCGATCCCGACCTCATCGTGCTCGACGTGATGCTGCCCGATGGCTCCGGCCTCGATATCTGCCGCGATCTGCAGGGCCGCCGGCCGCGCACGCCGGTCATTCTCCTGACTGCGCTGAAGGAAGATGTCGACCGGATCGTCGGGCTGGAAATCGGCGCCGACGACTATCTCGGCAAACCCTTCAATCCGCGCGAACTGACAGCGCGCATCAAGGCCGTGCTGCGCCGCGCCACACCGCAGGAAGCCCCCCGCCCCTCCTCCGCCGCCTATGGTTTTGCGGATTTCACCGCCGATCCCGAGCAGCGTTCCGTCATCCGCGCCAGCGGTGAAAAGATAGATTTGACGGGAGCGGAATTCGATCTGCTGAAAGTCTTTCTCGACAGGCCCGGCCGGCTGCTTTCCCGCGATCAGCTTCTCGATCTCACGCAGGGCAAGGATCGCGGACCGTTCGACCGCTCCATCGACGTGCTGATGAGCCGCTTGCGCAAGAAGCTGGACGCCGACACCCAGACGCCGATCTTCAAGACCGTGCGCAACGGCGGTTACCAGATGACGGTTCAGGTCAAAACCCTGCCGGTGCAGCGATGAGTTCGCTTAGAAACCGCATCACGGCGCTGATGATCGTCTCCATCATCGCAGTCATCGCGCTTGCGACTTTTGTGGCGGACCGGACATTGCAGCCGCCGCCGCCCGACGCCACCATCGAGCCGCTCGCCCGCAGCCTCGCTTTTGCCGTGACCATGGCCGAGCGTGATCCCTCCCTGCAGCAGCCCGGTTATTTCCAGATCGAACAGAAACCGCCGGAAGGCGATCTCGACGGCATGCTTTCGGAATTTCTGGAAAAGGCGCTCGCCCGCGTCGGAGAGCCGCGCACCGCCATGGTCATCCGCTCGCCGGGAAATCCTGCCCCCGTAGCGGCTATCGCGCTGGAAAAAGGCGGCTGGCTGGTCGCGGAAATCCCGCATATGGGTCCTCCGCCGGGCGGCTGGAAAATTTTCGGCATGTGGATCGGGCTGATCATTCTCGGTAGCGCCGCCGTTTCGATCTTTGCCGCGAGCAAGATCACCCGCCCGCTCGACATGCTGGAAAATGCCGCCGCCAGCATCGGGCCTGACGGTTCGCTGCCGCACCTGCCGGAAACCGGACCGGGCGAAATCCGCGCCACCGCGCGGGCGCTGAACGAACTCGCCACCCGCCTGAAGGCGGCGATGGAAAGCCGCATGCGCCTCGTCGCCGCGGCCGGCCACGATCTCAGAACCCCGATGACCCGCATGCGGCTGAGGGCGGAATTCATCGAGAACGACGAGGAACGGGCCAAATGGCTGGCGGACCTTGAGGAGCTGGACGCCATCGCCGACAGCGCCATTCTTCTGGTTCGGGAAGAAGTCAGCCAGGACAGCGTCAAGACGATCGACATCGGCACGCTTCTCAGCGAAATCGTCTGCGATGTTTCCGATCTCGGTCACGCGGGCGCGCTTGACTTCATCGAGCCGGAAGCCGCCATGACCATCAGGGCGGCCCCGCTGGCGCTCAAGAGAGCCCTGCGCAACCTGATCCTGAACGCCGTTACCCATGGCAAGAAGGCGCATATCGATCTGACCGGAGACGACAGCGAAATCGTCGTGACGATCAGGGATGAAGGCCCCGGCATTCCGCAGGAATTGATCGGGCGGGTTTTCGAACCCTTCTTCCGGGTGGACCTCGCGCGGCGCAAATCAATCCCCGGCGTGGGGCTGGGTCTTGCCATCGCCAAGGAAATCATTGAGCGCTTCGGCGGCACGATCACCATTGCCAACCACAAAAAACAGGGCCTTATCCAGACGGTGATCTTCGCGAGGGCGGCGTGACGTCACGCCGCTGAAACAGCCTGCGCCTGCGGCTTGGCCAGAAGCAGGCTTTCGGCATAAGCCATCATCAGCGGCCCGACGCCCTTGGCATCGTCGGACACCACCGGCTCGGTCAGATAATATTCCGGCGTTCCATCGCGATAATTGCCCTCAAAGCCGCCAAGGCCCGCGACATGCACGATGCCGGTGAGGCGCGTCACGCCCTCTTCATCGGTTTTCAGCCGGGTTTCCAGAAGCGCCTCAAGCGCGCGACGACCCGCCGAAAGGGCGGCATTCGCCTCTTCGCCCTGCACGAGCTTCAACCGCACTGCGTGCAGCAAGGCATAGGCAAACATGGCCGAGGCGGATGTTTCCTCGTAATTGCCCGCAAGGCCCGGATTGTCGAGAACCTGCATCCAGAGCCCCGTCTCGGTCTGCCGTGCGATGATGCCGGCCAGAAGCAACCGCGTCTTGTTGCGAAGCGCCGCCGTCGCGCCGTCATCCGGCAGGATGGCGAGCGCATCCACCAGCGCCATGGCGAGCCAGCCCACCGCGCGCGCCCATATGGCGGGAGACTTGCCGCTTTGCGGATCGGCCCAGCGCTGGCTACGGCTGTCGTCGTAACCATGGGCATAGAGCCCACCGCTATCCTCCGTCGCCGCAAGCGCTGCTGAAAACTGCCGCAGCGCATCGTCGATCAGTTCCGCCCGGCCCGTCGCCTGCGCATATTCGATCTGGAAAGGAAGCCCCATGTAAAGACCGTCCAGCCAGACCTGATGCGGATAACGCTTCTTGTGCCAGTAATTCCCGGATGCGATGCGCGGATGGCTGCGCAGTTGCCCCGCCAGATGCTCCGCCGCAGCGAGGTAACGCGGATCGCCCGTTTCCGCCGCAAGGGGAAAGAGGATACGGCCGGCGAGGATATGGTCGATATTATATTCCTGCGGATCGTAACCGGCGAGCGTGCCGTCTGGCGCTATCTGTGTATCGGCCAGACGGTGCAGATGGTCGTTCCAGCGCGCCTCGTCGGTCGCCTCGAACAGCTGCTGCAGGCCGCGATAAACGCATCCATCCTCATAACACCAGCTTCCGCCCTTGTAATGTTTATAGCGACTGGAGAATTGATCAAAATATTCAGTGGCTTTCATCGGTTTTCTCAATCGGAATCTGATACAATGGAAACGGAAGCGCCGCTCAACAGGGCGGGATTATCGCAGACTATATGCGCCTGCTCGAAAACAATCGCCTCGTGGCGCATGGGACGCACCCGGTCGGCCATGATCGGCGGCGTTGCGATGGCCGAAGGATCGCGCGAGACGATGGTGAGATTGCGGATGGCGATGTTGCGGATGGGCGCTTCGGGAAGGCCGAGAAAAGCGCCGGCCGCATGGGAGAGATTGCGGATTTCGACGTGCTCCACCGTGATGCCGTCGATAAAGGGCGTGCCGCCATCGACCGGCGCCGGATTTCGCGACTGCACCCAGTCGTCATGTCCATCGGCATCGCAATGGTAATGGGCATTGGCGGAAAGCGCGGTCTGCACGCCATCCAGCAGCACCCGGCGCATGGCGATATTGCTGACGGTGCCGCCCCGCCCGCGCCGTGTCTTGAGGCGCAGGCCGCGATCCGTGCCGACCATGTCGCAATCCTCAACCGCCACGTCATGCACACCGCCGGACATTTCCGAACCGATTACCAACCCGCCATGGCCGCGCTGCATCAGGCAATGGCGCACCCGAATGCCGCGCGTTTCCGCGAGATGATCGTCCTCGCCATCGGGGCCGCGCTTTCCCGCCTTCACCGCGATGCAATCGTCGCCGACGGAAAAGCGCACGCCTGATATCGTGACGTTACGGCAGCTTTCCGGGTTGAAACCATCGGTGTTCGGGCTGTCATGCGGTGCGACGATGCTGAGGCCGGCGGCAATCAAGTCTTCGCAGC
This sequence comes from Agrobacterium sp. P15N1-A, assembly GCF_044626815.1. Taxonomy (NCBI): domain Bacteria; kingdom Pseudomonadati; phylum Pseudomonadota; class Alphaproteobacteria; order Hyphomicrobiales; family Rhizobiaceae; genus Agrobacterium; species Agrobacterium sp. P15N1-A. The sequence goes on from NZ_JBIUPF010000005.1 coordinate 123,453, forward strand.
CCTGCGGATGGATCGTCCAGGAGGCGGCGTTCCGGATGGTGAAACCGAGCAGGTTTGTCTTCCGGCAGGAAACGAGATGCAGGCCGCGCGGCCGGCGCGCGCCGTCGCGGGTTTCTTTCGGCCAGCTCCACCAATCGCCGCTATCGCCCGAACCATCCAGAACGCCCCTGCCCTCGATGACGAGATTATCTGCCGCGATGGCGTGAACCGGTGCGGCAAAACAGGCATCCGGCAAGCCTTCCCAGCTTCCGAGCATACGGCCTGCCTCATCGCGGGCAGGCAGGATCGGCCAGCCCCTGCGGGTGGAGGGCGCACGCAGCACGGCTCCTTCGGCAAGGTGGAAGGTCATGTTGCTTTTGAGACGTACGGGAAAGGCCGTCCAGAGACCGGCCCCGAGACGCAACGTGCCGCCCTGCGGCACCGCAGCCACGGCCCTTTCCAGCGCCTGTGCATTGGCGCGCGCGCGTGTCTCATCATCGAGCGCAACATCCGGCATGAGGGAGAACGCCGCAGCCTCGACAAGCCCGGCACAGGGGGCGGTTCTGAACACAAGCTGTCCGAACCCTTCCGCTTCGAAGACATAGCGCGTATCCGGGAAGAGATCATGCAGCAGCGTCACCACGGTCGCGGTTTCGCCGCGCCGCTCGTCGCCATCCGCCGACGTCAGACGCCATGCCGTTTTGGACGGAAGGAAATATCGAGCGCCGGGCGCGGCAAGACAAAGCGCTGCCGTTCGCGCCGAAGACGCGATGATAAGGGGTTCGTTCATGCTCTTTTCTCGTCTTTGGTGCCTGTCCGGCCAAACCCTTGGCGGACATGCCTCACATCATTCGGCAGCCGGATAGGGAGCCCGCCGCCATGCAGGCGACGGCGGGCCATTGTCGTCAATCGAATTTGGCGAGAACATCGTTCGTCGTATCGATGATCTGCTCGGCCGCTTCTTCCGCCGTCAGCTGGCCATAGGCATATTCTTCCAGCGTATCGATAAAGCCCGAGCGGATTTCAGGATGTTCGTTGAAGGGCGACACCACCGGCCCCGATGCCGCCATGACGATGGCGTTGGCGGCCCGCACTTCCGGCTCGCCCTTGTCCCCCAGACGCGCCGCCGCAGCCTTCGAGGCCGGCAGGCCGCGTGAGGTGCCGAGCGCATCGATGCCTTCCGGTTCGTTCAGCAGGCAGTTCAGGATTTGGGCGGCCGCTTCCGGGTTCTTCGAATTTTTTGAGATCGAAAACACCATGGAAGGCTTGCGATAGACGCCTTCGGTCACGGCATCGGCACGCTTCAGCATCGGCACCGGTTTCAGAACCTGCCCTTCCTTCAGCGGATCGGCATATTTCGAATAGGTCGAATCCCATTCATAGGAGCCGGCAATCCGGCCTTCCGACCAGGACGGCTTTTCATAGAGATTGACGTTACCGTCAGCCGCTTCCTCTTTCTGGGAGCGGATGGAGCCAGTTTCGACCAGCTTGCCGACGAAAGAGATACCCTCGGCCAGCTCCTCCGGCGTCCAGGCCACGCGGTTGGTCTTGGGATCGACCAGATCCTTGCCGGTCTTCTGCACAACGGCCAGCGTCACCAGAAGCTGGGCGGTCTCCTTCACGGCATTGAAGGTGTAATAGTCCTTGCCGAGCTTTTCCTTGATGGTCTTGGTTGCAGCGAAAAACTCATCCCACGTTTTCGGAATTTCAACGCCGGCCTTTTCGAAGGTGGTGGCGTTGAAGAAGAAGACGCGGCCCGTGGTGGAAACGGAAAGCCCCTGCAGCACGCCGTTCATCGAACCGGCGTCCAGATCGCTCTCGGCCCATTGCGAAAGATCGAGCGGCTTCAGCTGGCGCAGATCGGCAAAACCTTCGCCGTTCTTGGAAAACAGCGGCAGCCACGGCCAGTTGACCTGAACGATATCGGCCTCCGTCTTGCCGGCCATCTGGGTGGTGAGCTTTTCCAGATAGCCGTCGAAGCCGGTGAATTCGCCCTTGACGGTGTGGCCGTATTTCTCGCCGCAGGCGGCAATGGCCTTCTGGGTGGCGACATGGCGGCTTTCGCCGCCCCACCACGACATGCGCAGTTCCGCAGCACCTGCCGCCGGGGCCGTCGCCATCGCCACATAAGCGGCGCCGGCGAGCATTGCCATCATTCTTGTCATCGTCTTCATTGTTCTTCTCCTCCTCGAAAAATCAGGCACGCCCGTCCCCTCCTCACAGCGAGACGTTGCGGCCATCGGCCTTGTCGAAAATATGCAGTTTCTCCGGGTCCGGCTTCAGCCGCAGGATGCCGTCGCGCCCGAGTGCCTCGAATTCGGCCGCGCCAACGACGCTGACGACTTTCTGGCCGCCGAGATCGGCGTGCAGATAGACCTCGTGGCCCATGAATTCCGCATTGGTGAGTTTCGCCTGCAGCGCCGGGCCATCCGTCTCCCCCGCCAGCGCAAGATGCTGCGGGCGGATGCCAATGACGGCATCCGCGGGTCTTGCCGAAAGCCGCTGCTCCAGATGCGCACCGATCGGCAGGCGCTGGCCGGCGATGACGAATTCCGCGCCCTCGATTGCCACATCCACCAGGTTCATTTCCGGCGTGCCGATAAAGCCGGCGACGAAAAGATTGGCGGGGTGGTTGTAAAGCTCCTTCGGCGTCGCGACCTGCATGATGCGGCCCGCCTGCATGACGCAGATGCGGTCACCCATGGTCATGGCCTCCGTCTGGTCATGGGTGACGTAAATGACCGTCGAGGACAGGCCTTCCGCCTTCAGCTGACGGTGCAGATCGGTGATGCGCACCCGCATGGAGGCGCGCAGCTTGGCGTCGAGATTGGACAGCGGCTCATCGAACAGGAACACGCCGGGCTTCTTGATGAGCGCGCGGCCTAGCGCCACACGCTGCGCCTGCCCGCCGGAGAGCTGCTTCGGCAGACGGTCGAGCAGCGGCTCGATTTCGAGAATGCGCGCGACATTATCGATTGCCTTTTCGATCTCGGGCTTGGCGACACCGGCGATCTTCAGGCCGAAGGCGAGATTGCCGCGCACCTTCATATGCGGATAAAGCGCGTAATTCTGGAACACCATGGCAATGGAGCGCTTGCCGGGCGGCAGGTCGTTGACGCGCTGATCGCCGATCAGGATTTCACCACCGGTGATTTCCTCCAGCCCCGCCACCATGCGCAGCGTCGTGGATTTGGCGCAGCCGGAGGGGCCGACGAACACCATGAATTCGCCATCCTCGACCTCGAGATTGATACCGTGCACGGCCTTGAAGCTGCCGCCATAGATTTTTTCGAGATTTTTAAGTTGTACGCTTGCCATTTTCAGCCCTTGACCCCGCCAGACGAGATCCCTTCAATGAAATACCGTTGCGCCGCAAAGAACACGATCAGCGCAGGTGCGATCGTCAGCACCGACATCGCCAGGATGCGGTTCCATTCGAAGGCTTCGGTGGTGTCGATAGAGAGTTTGAGCGCCAGGCTCACCGGATATTTGTCGACCGAGGACAGGTAGATCAACGGTCCGAGAAAATCGTTCATCGTCCACATGAACTGGAACAGGCAGACCGAGATCAGCGCCGGGGCCAGCATCGGCACGACGATGTAAATCAGCGTCTGCAGACTGTTGGCGCCATCCACCCGGGCGGCCTCTTCCATGTCCGATGGCAGCGAGCGCAGGAACTGCACCAGCATGAAAACGAAGAAGGCATCGCCGGCGAGTGCCGAGGGCACCCAGAGCGGCAGGAAGCTGTCCAGCCAGCCGAGATCGCGGAACAGGATATATTGCGGAATGCGGGTAACGACATTCGGCAGCAGCAGGATGGCGATGACCGAGCCGAACAGGATTTTCTTCAGCGGAAAATCGAAGCGTGCGAAGGCATAGGCCGCCATGGTGCAGGAAATCGCCGTGCCGATGACTTTCGGCAGGATGATCAGGAACGAATTCCAGAAGAACCGGCCGAACGTATAGGGCGTCGAGGTTTCCCAGCCGCGGATGTAACCATCCAGCGTCGGATTATCGGGGATGAAGCCGGCGCCGGAGAAGATTTCCGAATTGGTCTTGAAGCTTGCGCCCACCAGCCAGATCAGCGGGTAGAGCATGATGAGGCCGACCGCGAAGAGAAGCACATAACGGACAGAGGTGGAGACGAGTCTGAGCCGCGCCCGGCGGGCCGCCTGCATGTCATTTAAGGTTGCGATATCGGTCATGGCATCAGTTCCGCTTGTCGCCGGCGTAATAGACCCATTTCTTCGACGACCAGAAGGCCACGAGGGTCAGCACGGTGATGATGGTGAAGAGCACCCAGGCGATGGCGGAGGCATAGCCCATGTTGAACTTCTTGAAGGCCTCGTCATAGATATAAAGAGGCAAGAGATAAGTGGACTTCAGCGGCCCGCCCTGTGTGATGATGTAAGGGCCGTTGAACTCCTGAAACGCCTGCACCATCTGCATGATGAGATTGAAGAAGATCACCGGCGTCAGAAGCGGCAGCGTGATGAAGAAGAAGGTCCTCACCTTGCCCGCGCCATCGATGGCGGCCGCCTCGTAAAGCGACTTGTCGATGGATTGCAGGGCGGCGAGGAAGATCACCATGGCCGAACCGAACTGCCAGCAGCGCAGCAGCGTGATGGTGAAAAGCGCATTGCCGGGATCGCCGAACCAGTCCACCGGCGACAGGCCGATGGCGGCAAGCGCCATATTGGCAAGCCCCTCGCTTGCGAAGATATAACGCCACAGCACCGCAATCGCGATCGAGCCGCCGAGAATGGACGGCACGTAAAAGGCGGTGCGGAAGAAGTTGATGAATTGCAGCTTGTAATTGAGTATGGCCGCAATGAACAGCGCGAAGGCAAGCTTCAGCGGCACCGTCAGAAAGACGTAGAACAGGGTGACGTTCAGCGATTTCATGAAGGTGCGGTCGCGGGTGAACAGCCGCTCGTAATTGGCCAGCCCCGCCCAGCTGGGATCGCTCATCAGATCGTAACGGGTGAAGCTGAGATAGAGCGAGCCGAGAAACGGGATGGCCGTGAAGACCAGAAGCCCGACGATATAAGGCGTCAGATATCCCAGCCCGAGGAAGCGCTGAGATTTCATAATGCTCCTCCCCGCGTCCCGGTGGAACGCGAACGACAGAATACAATTTCGTACAAGTGATTCTCCCGGAACGGCCGGCGGCGGGCGCATGATGGCGCAGTCTCTCGCCGCGACCGATCTCCTCCCTCATTGATACGGCGCGTAAAAGCAATTTATGCGGTGACAAAACCAAATTTCCGCGCCAAGGTGAATTAACAAAGACGAGGAAAAAGATGGACGAAATCGAAGGTGGCATTCTATCGTCCGTTCCGCCTGCGGCGCTCAACCTCAACCTGACGCGCGCAACGATCAAGATGGAGCATTCGCGCACCTGGCAGATCGACAAATCCAACCAGGTGGACGATCTCATCATCTGTCTGGAAGGGCGCGGGCATTATCTCGTCGATGGCGAGGCGCGGGTGCTGGAGCCGGGTGACGCCATGCTGATTTTCCGGGGGCAGCGCTTTGTCGGCTGGAACGAGCAGGCCGTCACCTATCGCGGGGTGGCGCAACATTTCACGCTGGATATTTATGGCCGCCACAACCTGATCGCGCAGATGGACCTGAAGCCGAAAGTGAAGCTGAGCCGCTGGCCGCTCTTGGAACCGCTGGTGCGCCACTACCGGCAGAGCGCCCCGCCCTCCTCCGTCACGCTTGGCCAGCATCATCTTTTCATGGTGCTGCTCATTGCCTTCATCGACGATGCCTTCCTCGGATGGGTGGATCGCCCGAGTTTCCAGCCGGAGGGGACGGAAGGCCTCGACCTTGCGGTAATGAAGGCGATCACCATGATTTCTGCCAATCCGCTCGACCCCGACATTGCCGGCCGGGCGACCGAGGCGGCTCCCTATAATCGCGATTATTTTCTGCGCGAATTTCAGAAGAGGGTTGGACGGACGCCAAGGAAATATCAGGAGTTCAAACGCATGGAACGCGCCATGCATTTTCTCGAGGCAGGGCTTTCGGTTACGGCAGCGGCCGCCGAAGTGGGCTATGGCGACCCCTATTATTTCTCACGCATGTTCAAACGGACATTGGGGTTAAGCCCGCGCGACCATATGAACCGCATACGCCGCAGCCGGCATGGCAATCTCATGGCCTTTGACGAACACGAGCAGCAGAGGCTGCTTGCCACTGAAACGGAAAAGGCCCCGGCATAACGGGGCCTTCTCGTTTGAAAGCGCTGGAATTACCGGAACAGTGACGGCAACCACAGGGACAGCGACGGAATATAGGTGACGGCAAGCAGCACCGCGATGCTGGCTCCGAAAAACGGCCAGATCGTCCGCATCGCTTCCCGTATCGATATGCCGCCGACCGCGCAGCCGACGAAAAGCACCGTTCCGACCGGCGGCGTGTTGAGCCCGATACCGGCGTTCAGGATCATCACGACGCCGAAATGTACGGGGTCGATGCCGAAGGCCTTCACCACGGGCAGAAGCACCGGCGTGGATATGATGACCATCGGCGCCATATCCATGAAGGTGCCGAGAAACAGCAGGATGACATTGATGACGAGCAGCACGATGATCGGATTGTCCGAAATCGCGCTGATTGCGGCAATCATCAGCGTCTGCACCTGCAGGAAGGCCATCAGCCAGCCGAAGGACGCCGCCGTGCCGATGACCAGCAGAACCATGGCCGTCGTGCGCACCGCACCCATCACCGCCTCCACGAAACCGCTCCAGTCCAGCTCGCGATAGACGAGCATCGCAACGAGGAAGGCATAGAGAACCGCGATGCAGGAACTTTCCGTCGCGGTGAAGATGCCCGAACGCACACCGCCGAAGATGATGCCGATCAACAGGATGCCGGGGAACGAGGCCAGGAGATAATACATCAGCTTCGAGAAGCCAGGGAACGGCTCGGAAGGATAACCCTTGCGCCGGGCGACGATATAGGCCGTCACCATCAGCGCCGCGGCGAGCAGGAAACCCGGAACGATGCCGGCGGTGAAGAGATCGGCCACCGAAACATTGCCGCCCGCCGCAATCGAATAAAGGATCATGTTATGCGACGGCGGTATCATCAGCGCGATGATGGCCGCATTAACCGTGACATTGACCGCATAGTCCCTGTCATAACCGCGCTTGGCCATTTGCGGTATCATCAGCCCGCCGACGGCCGAGGCATCGGCCACGGCCGAGCCGGAAATGCCGCCGAACAGCGTCGAGGCCACGATGTTGACCTGGCCGAGACCGCCGCGCAGGTGTCCCACGAGACCCGCCGCGAAGCGGATGAGGCGATGGGCGATGCCGCCGCGCACCATCAGGTCGCCGGCGAAGATGAAAAACGGTATCGCCATCATCGCAAACACGTTCATGCCGGAATTCATCTGCTGAAACACGACAATGGGCGGCAGGCCGAGATAAAGAACCGTGGCGAAAGAGGCTATGCCGAGGCAAAATGCTATCGGCATGCCGATCAGCATCAGCAGGGTGAAGACCCCGAAGAGAATGGTATAAGCCATCTACGCTGCCTCCTGCACGATCACATCCGCCGCAATCTCCTCGCCGATGGCGAGATCGACGAAACGTTCAGCCGCAAACAGCGCGATGAGGAAACCGCCGCCGATCAGCGGGAAGAAATCCGTGCCGCCCGGCCAGCCGAGAACCGGGATCGTCGCCGTCCATGTGCCCATGGAAAGCGAGGTGCCATACCAGGCCATGCCGGCGCCGAAGAAAAAGATCAGGGCAAGGCTGGTAAGGTCCATGCCCTTCTGCACGCGTGGCGGCATCATGTAGCGCAGGATATCCAGCCCCAGATGCACGCTTTCGCGCACGCCGACGGCCGCCCCCAGCATGATGAACCATGACATGAGATGCAGCGACAGCGGCTCCGACCAGCTGGGTGAATCGTTCAGAATATACCGCGCAAAGACCTGCCAGCCGACGATAAGCGTCATGGCGATCATGCCGATACCGGCAATATAAAGCGACGCGTGACTGAGCGCGCCGAGAAAGGGGCGAATGGCCCGCATGAAATTTCGCATTGTCTGTTCCTCCGCGTCAACGGCGACAAAAGAAAACCGGCCCTGTTCCCAGGGCCGGCTTTCCGCGCATTACTTGACCGCTTTCACCCGCTCCAGAAGGTCTTTCATCTTCGGATCGGTGACGAACTTGTCGTAGACGGGACCCATCGCGGCAGCGAATTCCTCCTTGTCGACCTTGATGACGTTGACGCCGCCGGCGCGGACCTTTTCTTCCGATGCCTTTTCGCGGGCGCTCCAGAGTTCACGCATCTTGCCGACGGAATCCTTGGCAGCCTGACGCAAGAGCTTCTGATCTTCCGGAGAGAGCTTGTCGTAAGAGACCTTGGAAATGACGAGGATTTCCGGGTTGAGCGAATGTTCCGTGAGCGAATAGTTCTTCGCAACCTCGTAGTGACGGGCGGATTCGTAAGAGGGCCAGTTGTTTTCCGCACCGTCGACGACACCGGTTTCAAGCGAGGAATAGACTTCGCCCATCGGCATCGGCGTCGGGTTGGCGCCAAAGGCCTGCATCATCGAAATCCACAGATCCGACTGCTGCACGCGGATTTTCAGGCCCTTCAGGTCCGCGAGTTTTTCGATGGGCTTTTTGGTGGTGTAGAAAGACCGCGCGCCGGAATCGTAAAAGGCGAGACCGATGAGGCCGTGCGGTTCGAAGGCCGCCAGAACCTCATCGCCGATCGGGCCGTCGACCGTGTTGTGCATGTGTTCCGTCGAGCGGAACAGGAAAGGCAGGCCGAGGACGGTGGTTTCCTTGACCAGATTGTTGAAGGGCGCGGCATTGACGCGGTTCATGTCGATGACGCCGAAGCGGGTCTGCTCGATGGTATCCTTCTCGCCGCCGAGAACGGAATTGTTCATGACCTGTATCTTGATGCGGCCCTTGCTGCGCTCGGCCAGAAGCTCGCCCATGTATTTCACCGCTTCGACCGTCGGATAACCGTCGGGATGAATATCGGCCGAACGCAGGGTGATTTCCTGCGCCTTGGCGGAAACACCGGCGAGCGCGATCCCCATCGCGACGCACATCATGCTTGCAATCTTTTTCATGCTTTCCTCCTCCATTGTTGAAACGATCCAGCCCCTCCAAGGCTATCGGACCGATTTTTCACGCCCATCCGGGCCGGCATGCAAAGACCTTTCACTTTAAAAGGATGATGGGGACCTCCCTTCCCCGGCCATCCCGGATTGACCTATGCCGCCGTGACTGGCGGCAGCTTGAACAGCGCTTCCGGATTTTCCACCAGCGCGCGGTGGCGCGCCGCTTCATCCGGCAGCCAGCCGAGTATGAGTTCCGCAAGCCGGGCATCGTCGGGATAGGCCGCAGTCTCGCGGATGGAATTATGCGGCCAGTTGGTGCCCCAGACGATGCGCTCCGGCGCATGGGCGGCGATGACGCGCGAAAAGGCGGCGACGTCCTCATAGGGCCAGCTCTCGCGCGAACTTTCGTAAACGCCGGCGAATTTGAACCAGAGATTGCCGCGGTCGATGAGCTTCAGAAGCGCCGCCATTTCCGGGCCATCGGTTTTGATGCCCTTGAAGAACTTGCCGTGGTGATCGAACACCCAGCGCGAGCGGATGTTCTGAAGGCGCGGCAGGTGATCGAGCAGCGTATTGCCGTCGAATTGCACCGCCACCATCCAGTCGGCCGCATGCGCGCGCTCGTCCACGGCTTCCAGCTCGGACAGGTTTACCGCGCCGCCCGGCAAATCCATGATACGCGCACCGACGGCGCCTGCGGCGGCAAGCTTTTCCATGTCCTTTTCGGTCGTTGCGGCATCGATGGTGACCACCGCCCGGGCCGCCTCGCCCATTTCCGCGACACAGGCGAGCGTGTTGCCGTTATCGCGCTGATGGGCGTTGCCCTGGGTGATGATGACCCGGTCGATGCCGAGCCATCGCATGAGGCTGCGATAATCCTCCGGTCCGGGCAGAGCGCCCGGCGGCAGGCCCGGTCCACCCGGCAGGGCGGGATAGTGGCGCAGATAGAGATGCATCTGCGTATCGACGGCGCCTTTCGGGAAAGCGGGCCGAGGCGCTGTGCCGCTCAGTTTTCTGACAAGTTCGCTCACGGGTCTGGCATCCTGAATTCAAGCAATGCGTCGCGGTTGATCTCTATTCCGAGGCCGGGGCCGTTCGGGATCGTGACGACGCCGTTTACCGCCTCTATCGGCTCGCTCAGCACGGCCTGCCGGAACGGATTATAGGTGCGGTCGAATTCCATGATCGGCTCGACGGGATTGACACGCACCGGATCGGGCGTCATCGCCGCCATGAATTGCAGGGCTGCAGCAATCTGTACGCCAGTGCCCCAGACATGCGGCACGATGCGCACGCCGTGCAGCGTGGCGAGCGCCGCGATCTTCTGCGTTTCAGAAAAGCCGCCGCAGCCGCAGAGATCGGGCTGGAGAATATCCACCGCACCGGCGGAAAGCGCCTGCCACATGCCATAACGCCCGTGCCAGGTCTCGCCGCCCGCAACCGGTATCGGCTGGCCGGCCCGCACCCGGGCATAGGCATCGAGCTGTTCGGGAACCACCGGCTCCTCGAACCAGTCGATACCATAGTCGGCGGCGCGGTTGCCGAGCGCGATGGCTTCGGTGACGGTGTAGCCGTGATTGGCGTCGATCATCAGCCGCATATCCGAACCAATCGCCTCGCGCACGGCGGCGATGACGCGGAGGTCTTCCTCAATGCCGAAGCCGATCTTGATCTTGCAGGCGTGAAAGCCCTCCGCCCGGCGCTCCGCCATCTCGGACGCATTGTCGGACACGCGGTCGACGCCATCGCGCTTGAAGCTGCCGGTGGCGTAGGCCCTCACGCTTTCGCGCCAGCGCCCGCCGAGCAGCATCGAGATGGAAGCGCCATAATGCTTGCCCTTGATGTCCCACAGCGCGATATCGATGCCGGAGAGGGCCGTGAGGCTGAGGCCGCGCTGGCCCTGATCGCGCAGGGCGTTATAAAGCACGGCCCAGATCTTTTCGGTCTGGCGCGGGTCCTGGCCGATAAGCCAGCCTGAGTAAGCCTGAACCACGGCGGCGTTGGGCCGCGCCGGGCCGAGGCATTCGCCCCAGCCGACGGTTCCGTCGTCGCATTCGATTTCCACCAGAATATGGGCGCGGCGATCGAAACGCATGGATGCGCTTTCGAACGGCGTATCCAGCCGGTGTTCGAGCAGATGCGTGCGCACCGCTGTGATCTTCATGGCTCCCCTCCCGCTTGTCTCGATCAGGCCCCCAATCAGGCTTTGCGCTTGTGCGTGCCGATCAGGGCGTCGAGCATGCCGATTTCCTCATTGGTCAGGTCCTTCAGCGGCGCGCGCACCGGACCGGCATTGAAGCCCTGCAGGCGAACGCCGGCCTTGACGGCGGAGACGGCATAACCCTTGGCGCGGTTACGGATCGCCATGAACGGATAGAAGAATTCCGTCAGAATACGTTCGCAGGTGGCGCGTTCGCCGGCGCGCAAGGCGGCGTAGAATTCATTGGCAAGGCCCGGCACGAAGTTGAAGACAGCCGAGGAATAGGTGGTAAAACCGGCGCCGAGATAGGCTTCGGCAAACAGTTCCGCCGTCGGCATACCGCCGAGATACATCAGGCGGTCGCCCATTTTGGCGGTGATCTGGCGCACGAGGCCGATATCGCCGGTGCCGTCCTTGAAGCCGACGAGGTTCGGGCATTCGTCGCAGAGACGCGCCAGCGTATCCGCCTGCAGCACGGAATTGTCGCGGTTATAAACCATGACGCCGATGCCGACCGACTGACACACTTTCTTGATGTGGGCGTAAAGGCCTTCCTGCGGCGCATCGATGAGATAATGCGGCAGAAGCAGGATACCGTCCGCGCCGACCTTTTCGACTGAGCGGGCGATATCGACGGCAATCTCGGTGCCGTAACCGCAGCCGGACACGATGGCGGTTTCACCGGCCACTTCCTTGGCCGCGGAAACGATGGTGGGGATTTCATCCGGCTTCAGCGAGAAGAACTCACCCGTGCCGCCGGCGGCAAACAGCACCGGCGCTTTGTAACCGGCGAGCCATTCGACATGCGCCCTGTAGCTATCGGCCGCAAAACGACCCTCGGCATCAAAATGGGTGACCGGGAAAGACAAGAGGCCGGAGCCGAGCGCCGCCTTGATTTGTTCAGGGTTCATGTTTGGTATTCCTTTGCAAATTCATTGACTGGAAGCCACCTAACCCGGTTGCCGCATGCTTGTCAACAATTCATCATACATGTTGTATGATGAATTGTTGAAATCTGTAACAGATCAGCGCGCCAGCCAGCCGCCATCGACATTGAGAATGGCGCCATGCACATAATCCGCCGCCGGCGAGGCAAGGAAAACCGCCGCCCCGGCTATATCGTCGGAATGGCCCCAGCGGCCGGCCGGAATACGCTCGAGAATGGCCTTGTTGCGGGCGGCATCCGCGCGTAGCGCCTCGGTATTGTTGGTTTCGATGTAACCGGGCGCAATCGCGTTCACATTGATGCCCTTCGCCGCCCACTCATTCGCCAGAAGCTTGGTGAGGCCGGCGACGCCATGTTTCGCCGCCGTATAGGACGGCACGCGAATGCCACCCTGAAAGGAGAGGAGCGAAGCGATATTGACCACCTTGCCGGACTGGCCTTTCGCCAGCAGCTCTTTCGCAAAAGCCTGGGTGGTGAAAAACAGCGCCTTGAGATTGACGTCCATCACCTCGTCCCAGTCGAGTTCGGAAAACTCGACGGAATCGGCGCGGCGGATGATGCCGGCATTGTTGACGAGGATATCGAAACCGGCGTCGGCGAAGCTGTCCTTCGCCGCCAGCGGATCGGCAAAATCGATAGACAATGCGCTGGCCTTGCCGCCGTCCCTGGCGATCATCTCCAGCGTTTCATCCGGCGCGCGGCGGGCGGCGCAGACCACCTCCGCGCCGGCCGCGGCGAGCCCCACCGCAATCGCCTGGCCAAGCCCCGTATTCGCGCCGGTGACGAGCGCCTTACGCCCCTGAAGCGAAAAGGGATTCTTCATTTCAGGTCTCCCGGCTGGATGAAGTCCATGTCGGTGTAATCGACATTGTCTCCCGCCATGGCCCAGATGAAGGTGTAAGAACCGATGCCGGCGCCGGAATGGATGGACCAGGGCGGGGAAATCGCACCCTCTTCATTCGAAATGAACAGATGCCGGGTCTCCTGCGGCTCACCCATCAGATGCAGCACGCGCGACTTCTCATCCATGCCGAAATAGAGATAGGCCTCCATGCGGCGGTCATGAATATGCGAGGGAATCGTGTTCCAGACCGAACCATCCTCCAGCGTCGTATAGCCCAGCACCAGCTGGCAGCTTTCCATGACCAGCGGATGGATGAACTGGTTGATGGTGCGCTTGTTGGAGGTTTCCGTCGCGCCGAGCTTGACTTCCTTGCTGTTGGCCAGAGTCACGAGCTTCGCCGGCAGGCTGCGGTGCGCCGGGCAGGAGGTGATGTAGAATCGCCCTGCCCCGTCAAAGGTCACCGCGCCGCTGCCTGCACCGAGATAAAGTACGTCGCCGCGATTGAGGGTATAGATCTCGCCGCCGGCGCTGACCGTGCCGGTCTCGCCGATATTGACGATGCCCATCTCGCGCCGGTCGAGGAAGGACGGCGTTTTGGTTTCTTCCACCTTGTCCAGCGTCAGCGGCGCACCGTTCGGCACCGCGCCGCCCATCACGAAGCGGTCATAATGGGTGTAGATCAGCCTGATTTCGCCGGAACGAAACATGTCGTTGGCGAGGAAATGCCGGCGGAGCCCTTCGGTATCCAGCGTTTTTGCATATTCCGGGTTCACGGCCTGCCTTGTTTCGACGGTCAACATCAAACTCATCCTTCATGATTGTTGCGTATGGCACATAATATATGTTATCCGCTTTTTGTACGATCTGTATGACAAGGTCAAGAGGCATAGGCATATCTCGACCACGCCAGGGACGTGCAACGCTGAGGGAGAATGGCAATGAAACGGCTTCTTGTTACCGGTGCTGCGGGCCAGCTTGGCCGCGTCATGCGCAAACGCCTTGCATCGATAGCCGAGATCGTTCGCCTTGCCGATCTCGCCCCGCTCGATCCGGCAGGCCCGAACGAGGAATGCGTGCAATGCGATCTGGCCGATGCAGACGCCGTGGATGCGATGGTTGCCGGTTGCGACGGCATCGTTCACCTCGGCGGCATATCGGTGGAGAAGCCTTTCGAACAGATCCTTCAGGGCAACATCATCGGGCTTTATAATCTCTATGAGGCCGCCCGCGCCCACGGCCAGCCGCGCATCATCTTCGCCAGCTCGAACCACACGATCGGTTATTACGCGCAGACGGAGAGGCTCGGTCCGGATGTTCCCTTCCGCCCGGACGGGCTTTACGGCGTATCTAAATGTTTCGGCGAAAGCCTTGCCCGCATGTATTTCGAGAAATTCGGTCAGGAGACGGCGCTTGTCCGCATCGGCTCCTGCACGCCGGAACCCAACAATTACCGCATGCTGTCCACCTGGTTTTCGCATGACGATTTCGTCTCGCTGATCAAGGCGGCATTCCGCGCACCCGTTCTCGGCTGCCCGGTCGTCTGGGGCGCGTCGGCCAATGATGCAGGCTGGTGGGACAATTCGCATCTCGGCTTTCTTGGGTGGAAACCGAAGGACAATGCCGAGACCTTCCGGGAGCACATTGCCCGGACAGCTCCCAAACCGGACCCGAGCGACGCGGTAGTCCGCTTTCAGGGTGGCGTGTTTGTCGACAACCCGATCTTCAAGGAGACGTGAAATGTCGCACGGACCCTTCCCGCCTAAAAGGCGGGATTGCATGCCAGGCCGCGAATGACGTATCGAGGAACGGTGCACGCAACCGACATTTTTTAGAACGGCGACCAAGATGACAAAAGCGACAAGCTCCGAACCGGCAGCTCCACAAGGCAGAACGCTTGTGGTAAAGGTTTCGGAGGAACTCCGCAGCCAGATCGCCAAGGGTCGTTACAAGACGGGCGAACGCCTGCCTTCCGAAGCGCAGATGACACAGGAATTCGGGGTCAGCCGTACCGTGGTGCGGGAGGCGATCGCCTCGCTGCGCTCCGACGGTCTGGTCGAGCCGCGTCAGGGCGCGGGTGTTTTCGTACTGGAACCCGCACCCACTGAGCGGCGTCCCTTCCACAATGTCGACCTTGCGCGCGTCTCGTCGCTGATCGAAATGCTGGAATTGCGCACCGCCGTGGAAGGTGACGCCGCCGGTCTTGCCGCCATTCGCCGCTCGCCGGCGCAGGAGGAAAAGATCATCGAGGCCTTCGATGCCTTCCGCGCCAGCGCCACTAAGGGCGTGCCGACGGCAGAGGCCGATTTCGCCTTCCATCTCGCCATTGCCGAAGCGACCAACAATCCCCGCTTCAGCGAGTTTCTGCAGGTGCTCGGCCCCACCCTCATTCCGCGCCGCGCCGTGGCCGAAAACGGCACGGAAACCGTGCTTTCGCCCGCCGATCTCGCCCGGCTCGTCGGTGAACACGAAGCGATCCTGATCGCGATACAGGACGGCGACGAGGAGGCGGCGCGCAGCGCCATGCGCAGCCACCTGAAAAGCAGCCAGACGCGTTATCGCTCCATGCTGCGCGCGCCGCGCTGAAATTGCCCGTTTAAACCGTATTGCATGACTGAGGAGAACGATATGCAGCAGCTTCCGACCTTCCCCACCGTTTCCCCCGACGATGGCGTGGAGCGCACCGTGCTTTCCGAAGCGCCGGAACTGATGGTGGTCTCCTTCCGCTTCAAGACCGGCGCCGAAGGCAAGCTGCACAGCCATCCGCATGTGCAGTCCACCTATGTCGCCAGCGGCAGCTTCCGCTTTTACCGCGATGGTGAGGCCTATGACCTGCAGAAAGGCGACAGCCTCGTCGTGCCCGGCCATATCGAACATGGCTGCCTGTGTCTGGAAGAGGGCGAGCTGATCGATTGCTTCACCCCGCGCCGCGACGACTTTCTCTAAAGGCAGGAACGACGGCAGGCCGTCACTGCCGTGACAGATCCCGCAGAGTGCGTGGCAGGTTGTTCATGCACTCCGCACCTGACGATGTGACGAGGAACTGATCCTCAATCATCAGCGCGCCCAGCCCTTCGCCATAAAAAGGCGATTCGAGTGCGACCACCATGCCGGGAAGGATGATTTCCGGATTGTCATGGGAAAAGAACGGCCATTCCTCGATACCCACGCCGCCGCCGACGGAATGGCCGAAATGACCGCGATAATATTCACCGAAACCTTGCCTGCGCATCGAGGCCAGCATGGCCGCGTGCACTGCGCCAAAGCTGTTGCCGGGGCGGATCGCTTCCAGCCCGCAGGCGAAGGCTGCCTCCAGCGCCTTGAAAATATCGGCTGCAAGAGCCGAGACCGGCCCCCACGAAAAAGTTCTTGCGCCATCGGACGAGTAACCGTCGACCAGCGTGCCGACATCGGCCTTGATCAGCGCGCCCGGTGTGACCACTGCCGTCATATCCGACAGGGCCGGACCGACGGAAATATAGTCCCAATGCCCGCTCAGCGAAAAACCGGATGTCGCGGCATATGCCCGCGCGCCGGATTTCCAGGCGGCAGAGAGCTGACCAAGGGCTGCTCCCGGTCGGACGGCGGCCGCCATCTCGACCAACCCTGCCTCGGCGGCGGCTGCCGCCTGTCTGAGAAGTTTGATCTCGCGTTCTGATTTCACCGCCCTCAGACGTTTCAGCACCGTCGAACCATCAATCCAGTTCACCTCGGGCAGCGCCTGCCGCAGCGCTGAAAAATCAGCGGCTGGCATGAATTCAAGATCGACACCAATGCGCGCAGCAGCCAGCCCGCGATCCCGCAAAAGATCGGAGAGCAGGCCGAAACAGGCGGTGCGATCGAATGTCTCCGGCCGCGGCCCACCGGAATTGTTGCGGCGATAGGCATCGTCCACCTGCGCGATGGTTTCCACACCCGAAAGATCGACCATATCGATCCAGATGCGATGGCAGCGCAGATCGACATCCGGCGCGGCCTTCCTGACGAGCGGGGCGGCATGATCACTGACGACAGCGGCGAGCCCTGCCCCGGCATCGGCCGGCACCAGCGCAATCGCGGAACCCGCTTTGCCCCACATCGTCGCCACGCCTGCAGGAGCACCGAGCGCATAACGGAAGGCTTCGGGCTGGAACAGCACCAGCGCATCAATCTCCGCCTCCCGCATCAGCTGCTGCGCACGGCTTCGGTCGATATCGCTCATGGGAACCCCGGTGATTGTTTGGCTGCGGTGTTTCGCTGCAGGTTTATGAACCTACGCTTTAGCAGTCACCGGGAGAGGAAAGAAGGTGGAAGATTATATCTCCACCCTGAGATTCGTCAGTTGCGCGAGCGCTTCCCGCTTGTTTCTTCTCCCCGCCGGGGAGAAGTCCGCGGCAGCGGGATGAGGGGGCAAGGGTAGAGTTATCCGGAGGGCTGGCCCCCTCATCCGACCCTTCGGGCCACCTTCTCCCCCTCGGGGAGAAGAAATATGCCGCAACGCGTTGCCCTATCCGAATGAGCGGCGGATAAATCCGCCGCTCATTGTCTTTCACGCCTCCAGCCACTTCACCTGCTCGGGCGTCAGCGCGATATCCAGCGCCGAAAGACTATCCTCCAGCTCCGCAATCGTGCGCGGCCCGATCAGCGGGATGACCGGGAAAGGCTGGGCGATGACATAAGCGAGCGCGATATGGATCGGGTGGCGGCCGAGTTTTTGCGCAAGCTCAATTGCCCGGTCGCGGCGTACGAAGTTGCGGTCGGAATACCAGACGCGGACGATTTCCTCATCGTCATGCTTGTCGCGCCCTGCCCGGTCGGTGAAGAAACCGCGCCCCTGGCTGGACCAGGCGAAATTGGGGATCTGGCGCGATTGCAGCCATGCCTTCCACTCGTCGTCCGATGCCGCAACGCAGCCTGCCCAGATGGGATCGAGCATTTCGGCAAGCGAGAAATTGTTGGAAAGCGCGCCGGGCGCCTGCTTGCCGTTCTTCTGCGCATAAGCCGCGGCTTCGTCCATGCGCTCACGCGTCCAGTTCGAGCCGCCGAAAATGCCGCGAATGCGCCCGCGCCGGACTTCGGCATCCATGGCATCGACGAACTCGCCAACCGGCACGTCGGGATTATCGCGATGCATGAAATAGGCATCGACATAATCCGTCTTCAGGCGCTCAAGCGACTGATCGAGTTGCTTGGCAATCATATCGGGGTAGCAGAGCGGCGAATGCGCGCCCTTGCCGATCAGCACGATCTCTTCGCGCGGCACGTTACGGCTGGTGTGCCAGTCACCAAAAATCGCTTCCGTCTTGCCGCCGCCATAAACATAGGCCGTATCGAAGAGATTGCCGCCGGCCTCGTAAAACGCGTCGAGCGTCAGGGAAGCGGAAGCAAAATTGGGGAAGAATTCGAAGCCGAGCGCGACGACCGAAGCGGGCTTGGCAAGGCCCGGTATCTGCCGCTTCGGAACCACGTTTCCGGCCACGACCTTGCCACCGGCAATATTGGCGATGCGCGATGTTGCCTTTTCGATGCTGTATTCCAGCCCGACGGAAGCCCGCCACTGGTCCATGACGCGCAGGTTGCCGAGGCTGTCGGCCCAGGCCATGCCGGGTGCCGCGAATTCGTGTCTGCCCTCGCGGATTGCCTCACCCGCCGCATCCACCTCGAAGGAATAAAGCCAGCGATCCTCCGGCAATTCGATGGTTTCCACCTTGTCGCCGCGGATAATGTCAATCCGGCCGGTGCCGCCCTTGTGGCCGGCAGCGTACCAGAAATCCTTGACCTCGATCCTTCCTTCAGAACCGATGATGCGCAGCACATTATCCTGTCCCGCCATGATCGAGCACGAGACTTCGGCGACGATGCCGTTTGCGAATTTCAGCACGGCGGAGGCCCATTCATCGACGCCCGACTGGCCGAGATGCGCCGCACCCGCAACCTTTTCCGGCTCGGCAAAGGGTTTTCCATCCACGGCACCGGCAATCATCCGCACCATGGAAACCGGATAACCGCCGACATCAAGAATGCCGCCGCCCGCCGTTTCATTGGCGAACAGCCGGTGATCGGCCCGGAAAGACCCCATATTGAAACCGAAGCTGGAGCGGATGATGCGGATATCGCCCACCGCCCGGGCTTTCACCAGTTCCAGCAATTTCGCCGTCTGCGGATGCAGGCGGTACATATAGGCCTCGCCGGCGAAAACGCCAGCCTTTTTCGCCTCGTGGAAAATGGCGTCGGCATCATAGGCCGAGAGCGCGATGGGTTTTTCCACCAGCACGTTTTTGCCGGCCCGGATCGCCTTGATCGCCCATTCGGCATGGCCGGTATGGGGTGTGGCGATATAGACCGCATCGATAGCGGGATCGGCAAGCAGCGCGTCGTACCCATGGATGATGCGCGCGCCGGCAAAAGCTTCGGCAAGGCCGGGCTTGTCCGGATTGCGGGTGGCGATGGCCTCTAACCTGCCGGTGCGGGAATGGGCAATACCGTCAGCAAAGGTTCTGGCGATGGTGCCCGGGCCGATGACGCCCCAGCGGATTGGTTGTACGGTCGTCATGAAATCCTCGTCTTTCATATCAGTCTTGGGTGCTTGGGAAAGGGTTCAGCGCAGGCGTTCGCCCTTGCTGTCGAAAAGGAAAGCCCGGCGGGCGGAAAGGCCGACCGTCAGCCGGTCGCGATTGCCGACATCGCGCGATTCCGGCCGTTCGATGATCAGCTGCTCGCCGCCTTCGGTTCGGGCATAGACATAGCTGGTATTGCCGAGATGTTCGGCGACATCGACATGCACGGTGAGATCGGCATCGCCCCCGCCCGCATCGGCAAAATGCTCCGGCCGGATGCCAAGCGAGACCTTGGCCCCCTCGTTGACGCGTTCTTTTATCGGTAACGTCAGCCGCACCGCAGGATCGCTGTCGAGAGCGAGCGTGACGCTGTCGGCGCCGCTGCCGATGATGGTAGCGTCGAGAAAATTCATCTTCGGCGAACCGACGAAACCGGCAACGAAGCGGTTGGCGGGATCGTCATAGAGATCGAGCGGCGCGCCGACCTGTTCGATATTGCCCGCCCGCAGCACAACGATCTTGTCGGCGAGCGTCATCGCCTCGGTCTGGTCATGCGTCACATAGATCATCGTGGTGCCGAGCTGCTTGTGCAGGCGCGAGATTTCCACGCGCATCTGCACCCGCAATTCCGCATCGAGGTTCGATAGCGGCTCGTCGAACAGGAAGACCTGCGGTTCGCGCACGATGGCGCGGCCGATGGCGACGCGCTGGCGCTGGCCGCCGGAAAGCTGCTTCGGCCGGCGCTGCATCAATTCGTTGATCTGCAGAATTTCGGCGGCGCGGTTGACCCGCTTTTGCGTATCCGCCTTGGGGTTACCGTTCATTCTAAGGCCGAAGGAGAGGTTTTCGGCCACCGTCATATGCGGATAAAGCGCATAGGACTGGAACACCATGGCAATGCCGCGATCTGCCGGGTCGGCATCACTCACCGTCCTGCCGCCGATCACGATATCGCCGCCGGAAATATCCTCCAGCCCGGCGATCATTCTGAGAAGCGTGGATTTGCCGCAGCCGGAGGGGCCGACGAAAACGACGAACTCCCCGTCCTTTACCTCCAGATTTGCGCCATGGATCACTTCCAGCGCGCCGTAACGCTTGACCACGTTGTTGAGCGAAAGTTCCGCCATGCGGCCCCCTTACTTGACTGCCCCGGCGGAAATGCCGGCGATGAAGTGACGCTGCAAAGCCACGAAAACCACGAGAATGGGTGCGGTGAGCAGCACCGCGCCGGCCATGATGCCGCCCCATGACACTTTGGTCAGCCCGATGAGGGTGCCAAGCGCCACGGGTGCGGTCATCATTCCTGGGCGGGAATTGATGAGAAGCGGCCAGAGGTAATTGTTCCACGAGGCCAGGAAGAGAATGATAGACAGCGCCGCCATGGTGGGTCGCGCCAATGGCAGGGCGATGCGCAGGAAAATCTGCCATTCCTTGACGCCCTCCACGCGCGCCGCGTCGAAAAGCTCGGTCGGCATCATCGAGAAGGATTGCCGCATGAACAGTACGCCGAGCGAGTTGAACAGCGGCGGCGCGATCAGCGCCACCCAGGTGTTGGCGAGCTTGAATTCCCGCGCCACCATGATGAATTGCGGAATGACGACGACGGCAAAAGGCAAAGTGATGGTGCCGAGAATGATGGCGATCACCACCCCGCGTCCGGCAAAGCGGTAACGCGCCAGCGCCCAGCCGGCCATCGACGTCAGGAACACCGAAAGCACGGTGTAAATGACGGCGACGGTGATCGAGATGAACATGGCCCTGAGGAAATTGGTATCCGCCTGCAGATTGTTGAAATTCTCGACGAAGTTGGTGGACGGCACCAGAACAATGTCCGGGCTGAAAATGCCGTAATCCGGCATGGTCGAGAACACGAACATCATCCACAGCGGAAACAGCCAGATGATGGCAAGCGGTGTCAGCGCCGCATGCAGCGCGATCTTCTGCCAGAAAAGCGATCTCGATTTCGATCTCATTTCGGCTCCCTCCCGACCCAGAGATTAAGCAGCGAAATGGCGATGGCGAGCGCCGCCATGGTGTAGGCAATCGCCGAGGCATAACCGAAATTGAGCGAGGTGAAGCCCTGGCGATAAAGGAACAGCCCCAGCGTCTCCGTACCGCCGCCCGGCCCGCCCCTGTTGGTGATGAGGAAGGGTTCGGCAAACAGCTGCATGGTGCCGATGACCGACAGGACAACGCAGAACAGGATGATGGGTTTGAGGAGCGGCAGGGTGATATAAAAGAACTGCTGGCGCTTGCTGACCTTGTCCAGCGTCGCCGCTTCATAGACATCGCCGGGGATCGATTGCAGCCCGGCCAGAATGATGATGGCGTTATACCCCGCCCAGCGCCATGTCACCGCGATAATCACCAGCGCCATGGCCGCATTGGCATTGTCGAACCACGAGACGGGCGAAAGGCCGACGGAGGTGATGAGCTTGTTGATGATGCCGAAATCGGCGCTGAACATCAGCCGGAAGACAGCCGCATAGGCCACCTCGCCAACGACGACAGGCGCAAAAAAGGCAAAACGATAAAGCGGCCGCGCCTTCAGGAGCGGCGAATTCAACAGCACCGCCATGACGGTGGCGAGCGCGATCATCACGGGCACCTGAATGACCAGAATGATCAGCGTATTATAAAGCGCGTTATAAAAGGCCGGATCGGAAACGAGCCGCCCCCAGTTCATGGAAGGCGCAAACCGCCACGGATTGATCCGCGTGTTCTGGAACGACAGCATGAACGAGCTGATGATCGGCCAGACCCAGAAGGTGGCGAAAATCAGAAGATAGGGCGCAAGGAACGCATAAGCGATCCTGTTCCTGGACGGCATGACGACCTCCATGTGCCGGACGATGGCCGGATAAATGGAAAAGCTTGGAGGCCTGCCCCCGTTTGAGGGCGAGACCATTGCAAGGCGGTGCGGCGCGTTTCTTCTCCCCGAGGGGGAGAAGGTGGCCCGAAGGGTCGGATGAGGGGGCTGGCTCACCGGATATCTCTACCCTCGCCCCCTCATCCCGCTGCCGCGGACTTCTCCCCCTCGGGGAGAAGAAAAGTGCAGCACCCTCTCGGTCCATAAAACAGCCACCGGCTTACTGCGCGACGGGCAGCCCCGTGGCCGTTTCGATCTGCTTGGCCGCATCATCAAGCGCTGCTTTCGCATCGGGATAACCGCCGGCGAGAT
Organism: Agrobacterium sp. P15N1-A; assembly: GCF_044626815.1. Lineage (NCBI taxonomy): Bacteria > Pseudomonadati > Pseudomonadota > Alphaproteobacteria > Hyphomicrobiales > Rhizobiaceae > Agrobacterium > Agrobacterium sp. P15N1-A. The sequence goes on from NZ_JBIUPF010000005.1 coordinate 146,236, forward strand.
ATTTCGTCTGCGTCGCCTTGTAGATCGCATCCGCATCCGACTGGAACGCCGTGCCGCGGCTCGGCACGATCTTCGGCAGGGTGGCCAGAATATCGGTCCACACCGCCTGCCCGCCCCAATAGGCCTGCTTTTCCTTGACGAACGGATCGTCGATGGCTGAGAGCAGCGAGGGAACAAGGCCGAAGGATTTCAGCATCGTCACCTGGCCTTCATTGGTGGTCAGCGCGTAATCGATATATTTCCACGCCGCTTCCTTGTGCTGAGACGTCGAGCTGATCGCCAGCGACGAGCCGCCGAGATTGGCCGCATGCGGACCATCCGCCGTCAGGCTCGGCATCAGATAGACGCCCCATTTGCCGGAAAGATCAGGAGAGCCGGAACGAACCGTACCTTCATACCAGGCGCCATACATCTGGCTGGCGGCCTTGCCGGCCGTATTGGCCTGGATTTTCTCATCCCAGATCGCCGCCGTGATGATGCCAGCGTCCTTCATTTCCTTGACCTTTTCAAGGGTCGCGACACAGGCGGGCTGGTTGATGGTGATGTTCTGGCCATCAGTCGAAAAGTAACCGCATCCCTGCTCATTGGCGATCATGCGAAACCATTCGCTGTCGCCGTTGAAATCGGCCTGCGCCATCACGGTGCCGGGATTGGCGGCCATGACCTTCTTGCCGGCGGCAATGAAATCATCCCAGCTTTTGATGGTGGCCGGATCGACGGCTGCCTTCTCATAGAAGTCGCGGCGATAAAATACCGCCACCGGACCGGAATCCCACGGAACCGCATAGGCGACGCCGTCAACCTCCAGTTCCGTGCGCTTGAAATCAGGGAAAAGCGCCTGTTTCTCAGGCGTATAGCCAAGCTCGGTCAGATTGGCGAAACAATCGGGAAAACGACTCCAGAACAGTTCCGCCTCGAAATTTTCAATGGTGACGATATCAGGAAGACCATCGCCCCCGGCTGCGCAGGCAGCCAGCGTCTTGTCAAAAACCTGATTGTTTCCAAGGTCTTCAACGACGATCTTGATATCCGGATTCTGCTTGTTGAAGCCCTCTACCGTGGATTTCAGCGCGGAAGCCGCGACGTTCCAGCTCCAGATGGTGACGGTTTCTGTTTGCGCGAAAGCCGGAGCTGCGAGAAGCAGCATGGCCGTAGACGCGCCAAGAAATTTCAAGCACATTGAAAACCTCCCTTTTTCAATTGCCGTTCTTCAGCGAACATGGGCACATTAGCGGCGGCAGGAAATCTGTCTCGTAAAAAGGGAACATCGATTTGGCGGAAAGTAAGATTGCTGAAAGAGCCTTCTACCAGCCGGGTGCAAGCAGCATCGAAGGCATGCCGACAACGCTGCAGCTTTTTCACAATCATCCGCCCATCATGCTCAGGCCCCACTGGCACGCGCAGGTGGAAGTGAATTACGTGATGTCGGGATCGGTGCATTATCGCATGGGCGATCACGACCTGACGCTCGATGCCGGCCAGATGTGCATCTTCTGGGGTGGCCAGCCGCACCAGATGGATCACTCCTCCGACGATTCCTTTTATGCCGGCGCGCATCTGCCGCTGGTGCACTTCTTCCGCATGCGGCTGCCCGCCACCGTCTCCAGCCTGCTGATGGGTGGTGCTACAATGGTGAGCGCTGAGACCGACCGCGCAGATGCGGAAAACTTCGGCCGCTGGTTTCGTTACGTCACTTCGGGCGAACAGGCGAAAGCCCAGCACGCGGTGGAGGAATTGCTGCTCAGGGTCGAGCGGATGTTCCTTGAACCCTACTCCGTCATATCATCCGCCGCCAATGGCAAACGCAGGGAGGATGACGAGGGCATGGCGCCCTCCATCGGCGTGGTGCGCATGTGCGACTTCATCGCCGCCAATTTTCTCGACGATATCGACGCGACGGAGATTGCCCGTGCCGCATCGCTGCATCCGAAATATGCGATGAACCTGTTCCGCAAATCCACCGGCATGACGCTGATCAAATATCTGACCCTGCTGCGGCTTTCGCGCGCGCAGGCGATGCTGATGACCGGCAAGGACAATATCCTGCAGATCGCCATGGAAAGCGGCTTCGGCTCCGTCAGCGCCTTCAACAAGGCGTTCCGCCAAATCGCCGGCATGTCGCCTTCCGATTTCCGCCGCGACATGCGGGCGACTGCGGCTTAGGGTATTTCCAATGCAGCAGTTACCGTAAGCAACCTACATGGTACCGACGCGTCCCATCTCCACCCCTCATTCCTGTGCTTGTCACAGGAATCCAGCCGACGCGCGTCTGCGCGGCGAAAAGAGTCCTTCCAGCCCAAGGACTTGGGCTGGCTGGATCCCTGTGACAAGCACAGGGATGAGGAGCGTTAAGCCTAGTCCCCTATATCTTCCGTGTCGGAAAAAGCAGCGCTGCGCTGCCGCGCCGCCTGCCGATAGGCCCTTGGTGAACTGCCCAGCATTCGCCGGAACATGGTGGTGAAAGCCGGTATGTTTTCATAACCCGCATCCAGCGCCACATTCGTCACCGCCTCCCCCGCCGCCAGTCTCGGCAGGGAGGCGAAGATACAGGCTTGCTGGCGCCAGGTGACGAAACTCAACCCCAGTTCCTTGCGGAACAGCCGCGTAAAAGAACGCCGGCTGATGCCCATGGCCGCCGCCCAGTCATCGATCTCCACCCGCGCCACCGGCTTTTTCAGGAAATCGCGGCACAGCGCCGCCAGACGCTGATTATCTGGAAAAGGCAGTCCGAGCGGCCTTTCCGGCAGGCGGTTGACCTCGTCTAGCAACAGCGCCCGCACAAGGCCCTGCCGGTGAAAAGCCGCCGGCTGGTGTTCCTCACCCAGCAATTCCGAAATCAGGCTGGAGGCGAGATCGGTTATTTCCACCACGCGCGGTGCGCCCGCATGAAACAGGTCCGGATGGACGTAGATCGAATGCATCTCCACCGTCGAGATGGTTTCCGCCTCATGTTGCAGCCCGGCGGGAATGAGCAATCCATGACCGGGCGGTATCATCCAGCGACCATCCGCAGTGCTGACAAGCACGACGCCCTGACGGGCGCACCAGATCTGCACGCGGCTATGGCTGTGGGGCGGCGTCCGGTGCCCGGTGGGGTAAACGCGGCAAAGCGCCAGCACCGGCTCATTGGTGCCATCGATCAATTTTAGACTGCGTTCATGCTCGTCATGCGTCAGTCCTGAAGGCTGCCGCGATTTGATTTTTGCCATTTGGCCCACTCACAAAGAAAATCGTCCAGAACACAAATGCAGGCCAGAAACAATATGAATAAAAGCGGGAAGAAATAAAGACATGTTTCCCGTCTTCCGCCGGGAACCCGAGAGGACTTCATCATGGCCACTGTTACCAGCGCCGGCAACAGCTTCAATCCGCAACGCACGGCGTTTTCGATCATCGCAGCCGCCAGCTTCTGCCACATGCTGAACGACATCATGCAATCGCTGCTGACGTCGCTTTACCCGCTGCTGAAGGCGAATTACGCGCTCGATTTCATGCAGATCGGCCTGCTTACCTTCGCCTTTCAGGTCACCGCCTCGCTGCTGCAGCCGGTTGTCGGCATGGTGACGGACCGCTGGCCCATGCCGTTCTCCCTGCCCGTCGCCATGCTGTCCACCTGCGCCGGCCTCATCACGCTTGCTTTTGCCCATAGTTTCGAGGTTCTGGTGATCGGCGCCTGCCTCATCGGCATCGGTTCGGCGATCTTCCATCCGGAAGCCTCCCGCGTTGCGCGTCTCGCATCCGGCGGCCGTCATGGTCTGGCGCAATCCTTCTTCCAGGTGGGCGGCAATACCGGCACGGCCATCGGCCCGCTGCTCGCCGCCTTCATCGTCATCCCGCTCGGTCAGACGAGCCTCAGCTGGTTCTCGCTGATCGCGCTCGTCGGTTTTGGCGTGCTTTCCTGGGTTGGCGTCTGGTACACCCGCCACCGCCGCGCAACAGTCGGCAAGGCGCCGGCCAGCCGCACGCTTCCCCTTGCGCGTGGCACTGTCATGATGACGCTTCTGGTACTGGTGGTTCTGACCGCCACCAAGAATGCCTATCTCGCCAGCCTGTCCAGCTACTTCACCTTCTACACCATCGACAAGTTCGGTCTTGGTGTTCAGGACGCGCAGGTTCTGCTGTTCCTCTTCCTCGGCGCTTCGGCACTGGGCGTGTTCTTCGGCGGCCCGATCGGCGACCGTTTCGGCTCGCGCGTCGTCATCTGGTTCTCGATCCTCGGCGTCATTCCCTTCGCGCTGCTGTTGCCCTATGCGAACCTGTTCTGGACGGCCATTCTCGTCGTCGTCATCGGCTTCGTGTTCTCCTCCGCCTTCTCGGCCATCGTCGTGTTCGCGCAGGAACTGGTGCCGGGCCGCGTCGGTCTCATCGCCGGCATGTTCTTCGGTTTCGCCTTCGGTTTCGGCGGCATCGGCGCTGCGGTTCTGGGTGTTTATGCCGATAAGGAAGGCATCGAATTCGTCTACCGCATCTGCTCCTACATGCCGCTGCTCGGCCTGCTCACGGTGTTCCTGCCCAAACTGCCGAGCCACCGCTAAAAGCCTCGCGTTCAACGCTTTTCAACACGGCGGTCACCTGTGATACTCAGGTGACCGCCGTATTCCGTTGAGCAAAGCCCTACCCATGCAGATCCCGATAAAATCGATCCTCGTTTTCCACGCCGCGGCAAGGGCGGGCAGCATTTCCCGGGCGGCGGAGGAACTGAGCGTGACGCCTTCGGCCGTTTCCCAGCAGATCCAGCTGCTGGAGGGTCAGCTCGGCACGACCCTGATGGCGCGAACCGGCCGCAAAGTGACGCTGACTGAAGCGGGCGAGCGCTATTTTTCCATGATCACCGCCCAGATCGAGCAGATTTCCGACGCCACCGACAGCATTCGCGGTTTCCGCTCGGTCACCACGCTGACGATCCGGGCGACACCGACCATCTCCAACAAATGGCTGCTGCCGCGTCTCGGCTCGTTTCTGGAGGAGCACCCGGAACTGGAAGTGCGCCTCGACGGCACCAACGAGCCCACCGATTTTTCGCAGGAACTTGTCGATATAGAGCTGCGCCATGGCGATGGCCGCTGGCCGGGCCTCTTCGTGGAAGGTCTGGTGGAGGAGGAATTCCTGCCGGTCTGTTCGCCGAATTATAAGGGTGCCGGTAAATTTCTGCCTGAGGAATTGCAGAACCAGCGGCTGATCCATTCGGTGAAGGCGCAGGCGCAATGGAACCACTGGTTCCCTCTGGCCGGCGTGACAGCCGAAAAGCGCTGGCGGCGGGTTCTGTTCGACCGCAGCCACATGGCCATTGATGCCGCCGTTCTCGGCATCGGCGTGGCGCTGGAAAGCACTTTGATGATGGAGCGGGAGCTGCAGGACAAAATGCTGGTGCCGGCCGTGACGGACGCGCCGCGCATCAAGCTCGTCACCCAATGGATCGTCTGCCCGCATTCCCATCTGCGGCAGAGAAAAGTCATGCTGTTTCTGGAGTGGATGCGAAAACAACGCGACGAGTGGCAAGCCCGCCGCGTTGTCTGATGTTTCAGGCAATCCGTTTTCGCGTCAATAAAGCCCCATCAGCCGGATTGGCCCGAGCGTCAGCACCGGGAAAAGTACCAGCGCGAAGATGGCAAGCGTCAGCACCGTCATCGGCGCCAGCGAACCGCGAATGACATCCTCGATCTTCATATTCGCCACCTGTGCCGCCGCAAACAGGCAGACCCCCACCGGCGGCGTCACCAGCCCGAGTGTCAGCGTCATGACAGTCACGATCAGGAAATGGATCGGATCGATGCCCAGTGCCTCCACCGGCGGCATCAGTACCGGGATGAGGATGAACATCGCCGGGATCGCTTCCATGAAGATGCCGATGATCAGCAGGAAGACGAAGATGACGAGCATGCCGGTCATGGGGCCGAGGTTCATGGCCTGCAAAAGCTCGGCCACCTGTTCGGGCAGCCCATCGAAGGTGAAGACCCAGGCGGCAAGCTGCGAGGTGGCGGCAATGAACAGGATGGTGCCAGAAATGCGCGCCGTCGAGATCAATATTTCCGGCAGTTCCCGCACCGGCAGCGTGCGATAGACGATGACGCCAAGCACCGCGACATAAACCACCGCGATGGCAGCTGCTTCCGTTGGCGTGAACAGGCCGCTGGCAATGCCGATGATCAGGATCAGCGGTGTCAGCATTGGCAGGACGGCGCGCAGACCCGTGACGACCACCAGACGGAAATTGAACGGTGTCGGCGGATTGTAACCGTAATGCACCGAATAGAAGTGGTTGAAGACCAGAAAGGCGAAGGCGATGAAGAGGCCGGGCACCAGACCGGCGATCAGCAGCGTGCCGATCGACACGTTGGCGATGGAACCGGCAATCACGATCAGGATCGACGGCGGAATGATCGAGGAGAGCGTCGAGGTGCAGAGTGTCATGCCGACGGCATAACCCTTTGGAAAACCGTGGCGCTCCATGGCCTTGATCTCGATGGCGCCGACCGAGGCGATATCGGCGACGGACGAGCCGGAGACGCCGGAAAAGATCACCGATGAGATGACGTTGACGTGGCCGAGCCCGCCCGGAAGCCAGCCGACCATGGCCTCGGCGAAATCAAAGATGCGCTCCGCCACTCGCCCCCGCTCCATAACCGTGCCGACCAGAATGAAAAGCGGCACGGCGACGAGCAGGAAGGAGTTCATCGACGAGAACATCGTCTGCGACAGCAGGTCCATGGGCATGGAGGTGAAGAGCCACAGCGTGCCGACACTGGCGAGCGCCAGCGCAATGGCAAGCGGCACGCCGAGCATGCTGAGACCGAAAAAGGCGATGAGAAGAAAGACCGACATGGCTCAATGTCCTGCTGAAATGGAGATATCGGCATGGGCGATCTCGTCCGCCGGCAGGCCAAGCTCGGGAAGCGCGATGAGCTCCCGGCGGCTGCGCAGCGATTCGATGATGGCGAGCACGGCGATGATGGCGGAAACGGGCAAAACCATGCCGATGGCCCACATCGGGATCGGCAGGGTGGCGGCGGTCTCGTTCATCATGATCTGCTGGCGCACCAGGGTGAAACCCGTCCAGCCCATCATGCCGAAGAAGAACACCGATGAACCGACATAGATCGGCACCGCCAGCCGCCGGAAGAAGCGGTGGAACAGCACCAGAAACACCACGACACGGGCGCTTTCCACGGTGCGGAAACCGGCGGCAAGGCCAAGGAAGACCATCCAGATGAAGAGAAAGCGGGTCGCCTCCTCGGTCCAGGGAAACGGACTGCCGATGAGGCGGCCGATGACCTGAAGAAGCACGACGATGAGAATGCCGGCACAGGCTGCCCCCGCGACTATATCGGCGATGAGTTTTACGATGGTGCCGAGCACCGAAGGTTTCGTATCGCGCATGACAATACCCTTCCACTGCTGAAACCGGATATCCGGTAAACGAATGCCACCCTGCCGTTCTGGCAAAGCAACGCCTGCTGACGTTTGCGGAGGCCGGGCCTGCCAATCCATTCAGGCCCGGCCGTCCAAGTGCGGGAAACGTCAGTTCGTCTTCAAGAAAGCCTGCGTCTTGTCGAAGAACGCCTGATCTTTCACCAGCGCCGAGAACTTCGCCGAGAGACCGGCCGCAACCTCTACGAAGGCCTTGCGCTCATCGTCGGTCAGCGTGTTGACCTCCATGCCGTTCTTCTTCAGCGTCTCAAGCGACTTGTCGATATCGGCAGCGTCGTTCTGCGCTTTCCAAAGCTCGGTTTCAGTCGCCGCTTCCTTCAGCGCCGTCTTGAAGCCCTCGTCGAGACCTTCGAAGCGGGCCGGGTTCATGCCCAGCACCCAGGCGTCAGCAATGTGGTTGCTGATCGTCAGATATTTCTGCACTTCGTAAAGCTTGGCGCTAACAGGCACGTTGACCGGATTTTCCTGCCCATCGACGACTTTCAGCTGCAGCGCATTGTAAACTTCAGCGAAGGCCATCGGCGTCGGCGCAGCCCCCATGGCGCCGAAGAACTCGACCCAGAGCGGATTGTTCGGCACCCGCAGCTTCATGCCCTTGAGATCGGCCGGCGATTTGATCGGCGCCTTGGAATTGGTGATCTGGCGCAGCGGCCGCGACCAGAGATCGAGCCCGAGAATGCCGATCTTGCTCAGATCGGTGGAAAGCTCCTTGCCGAGATCGCTGTCGAGATAGACCCGGAGCTGGTCGATATCGCGGAACTGGTAGGGAATGGCGATGGCCGTGAACTTGGGATTGAAGGTCGCGTAAAGCGAGGTCGAATTCAAAAGCATGTCCAGCGAACCGCCGGCCAGCTGCTTGACGCCCGCCGAAGGGTCGCCGCCATAAAGCGTGCCGTTCGGGAATACCTTGATCTTGAGTTTGCCGTCGGTCTTTTTCGAAACGATCTCGGCAAACTTGTTGGCGGCGAGCGTGATTTCGGAATTGTCGGCATCCGGCGTCGAAAGCGTTAGCGTTTCGGCCTGCGCGATGGATGCGACCAGCATGGTGGCGGCGAGAGCCAGACCGTAAAGTTTCGAAATTTTCATGTGTTCCTCCCTTGTTATCTATGAAGCACGTCCGGTTAAAACGGAATCTTTGGACGTGCTCTATCTCTTTGTTTTAGCGCATTATCCGGACGTAAAACCGCTACGCACTTTTACTGGAAATGCTCTGGACAGTTTCGAGCGTTCCTCCGAACGCATTCATGCGCTTAATCTCAAGGATCACACCGCTGTGATCAAGCTCGCCCGCGCCATGCTCGACCATGGAGCGGAACAGCCGGTCAACCTCCTCGCCGACCGGTAATTTCAAGCCACGGCTTTCGGCGAAAGCCAGCGCCGTGGACGTATCCTTCACCTGATATTTCGCCGGGCCGCCGGGGCGGAAATCGCCCTCCACCATGCGTTTTCCGTGTTGGCGGAAAACGGTGGACTCGGCAAAACCGCCCAGCAAGGCCTGGCGCACCTGCGCCGGGTCGGCTCCCCCCGCTTCAACCAGCGTCAAAGCCTCGGCAACGGCGCAGATTGTCGAGGCGACGATCAGCTGGTTGGCAAGCTTGGCCAGTGAGCCGCAACCCACCGGCCCGACATGGGTGACGCGGCCAAGGCAATTGAGGAGTGGCCGCAATGCATCCACATCCCGCTGTTCACCGCCGGCCATGATGGCGAGCGTTCCCTCGATCGCCCCTTTTTCACCGCCGGAAACCGGTGCGTCGACATAAGCGACGCCATAAGCCTTGGCCGCCTCCGCCTGTTCCCGTGCACTGTCGACCGGGATGGAACTCATCACGAGCAGAATGGCACCGGGCTTCATGGTGCAAATGACACCCGAGGCACCGAGCAGTACCTCGTCGCAGACCGGCCCGGAACTCAGCATGCAGATGACGACATCGGCTTCGGCCGCAGCTTCGGCAGCCGTGGCCGCCGGCTGCACGCCCTTTGCCGCCAGAACCGCAGCTTTTTCAGCGCTGCGGTTCCAAGCCTTGACGGAAAACCCGGCCTCCGCCAGACGCCCCGCCATCGGAGCGCCCATGATACCCGTTCCGATAACGGCGACCCGGCGAATGTCAGCCATCATTTCCATCCTTCAGAGCCAATGCCGGTTCAGGAAACGCACCGGCAGTTCTTCTTCGATGAGGGCGGGAAATGCTTCCCGAAACCGGTCGAGATGTGGTGTTTTCAGATGGTCGTCGAAAGCCTGCCTGTCGTCATAGACCTCGTAGAACACCACATTGTTTCCGGTTTCCGGCCGCACCACATCGAATTGCTGGCAGCCCGGTTCATCCTGAACCGAGTGCCTGGCGTCATCGCGCGCCGCATCGAGAAAGGCGTCCATCGCGTCGGGCTTCACCCGGAATTCTGCGATCACCACGAAAGCTCCCTTCGACATGTCCTCTCTCCCGTCCATTACGCCGCGGCGTCCTTTTGCGGACGGAACTGGTTTTCCATGTCCTGGCGCAGCTTCACCACATCGAGATCATTGACCAGTTCCACATCGTCGAAGCTGACGATCTGGTCTTTCTTGATGGCGCGCTTCAGCTTGACATTATGGGCAAGGCCGATCGGCAGCGCCTTGATGTCAAGGCTGCGGGTGGCCGGAATGGCGTTCGCCCAGACCGCGTAACCGCCCTCGCCGTCGAGCATCTCGCCGGGCTGCATGTCCTTCTTCGCGGTCGCCACCGCATCGCCGCGGAACTCCCTGGAGCAACCGGTAGCCTCATTGCGCAGCACGGCGGAAAGCACGCTGATCGAGGTTTCCAGCCCGATGATGTGGAATGGACGCCACATGGAAGCATACCAGCCGGAGGGATCGGTCAGCAGGCCATATTGCTTGAAGCAGGCGCGGGCATATTCATTATGCGCCTTGAAGGTGACGAAAACGCCGTAGCGAATGTTGTTGAACACCTCGCGTCCGTCCGGCTCCTGGCTTGCGGCAATATCGACCAGACCGGAGCGCGACATACGGCCGCCATCGGCAGCGGGGCGGAAGACGCGGGCGAGATCGTGCAGGCCGGCGGGCGGGAAGGCCAGACCGTCATCCGGGCAATCCAGCCCCGTGCCGTTGGCGACGGCCGCCATTTCAATGGCCGCCTTGGTGCCGTCGGTGAAGGAATTGTACATTTTCGGATTGAAGTCGCCCTTGGCCACTTCCTCGTCCGTCCAGCCGAAATAACCCCAGACCGTGTCCGGCGTCGAATAACGGTAACGCGGCTCGAAATTCATGCCCTTGCCGGCGGAAACGACCTCGAAGCCGGTGGCGCGCGCCCAGTCGACCAGCTCGCAGATCAGCGCCGGCTGGTCGCCGTAAGCCATGGAATAGATCAGGCCCTTGGCTCGCGCCTTTTCAGCAAGGATCGGCCCGACCATGACGTCGGCTTCGACATTGACCATGACGACGTGCTTGTTGTGCTCGATGGCGCCCAGTGCATGGCGCGCACCGGCCAGCGGATGGCCGGTCGCTTCGATCACGCATTCGATCTCGCCGCAGACGAAAAGCTCGTTCACATCGTCGGTCACATAGGTCTTGCCGCTCTTCAGCGCATCGGCGCAGCTCGTCGCGTCGTAACGCTCTTTCGGCCAGCCGACGCGGTCAAACGATTCCCTTGCCTTGCCGACATTGAGGTCTGCGACGGCGACCATGTGGAAACCGGCGATGCGCTGCGCCTGCGCCAGCACCATGGAGCCGAACTTGCCGGCACCGATGAGACCGACCCGGACAGGTTTGCCGCCGGCTGCACGCGCTGACAGAAGAGAATAGAGATTCATGTTTTGACATCCTTCGCTGGGGAAATTGCTGGCGAGAATGTCCAGACTGCCCGGCGAAGGCCATGCGATACCGAGGCAGCGAAGGTTCACCCCTCGCGGCGCTGGCCACATGACGTTTCTGCGTTCCTCCCGGATCCCGACACGCCTTTGCGCCGGCTCTCGCGGTCGCCTCCCAAAGCAACCTTGAGACCAGAGTAGGAGCGTTCAGATATTAGTTCTATTTAGAAAATCATATTTTTCGTTTAGTTTATCTAACAAGCATCAGGCCGATTTGCGCAGCATCAGATCGGCGCTGAGCAGGATACGTTCACGCATCCGCGTCGTGTCATCCGTCTCATCATCCAGCTTCTGCAGCAGAAGCTCGATCGACAGCCTGCCGATCTCGTTATAATTCTGCGCCACCGTGGTAATCGGCGGGCAGGCATAACGCGACAGCGGATGGTCGTCATGGCCGGCAACCCTGAGGTCGTAGTCGGAGCCATGGCCAACCTTGATGCCCTTCTGGAAGGCGGCGGCGATGACGCCGAAGGCGATACGGTCATTGGCGCATAAAATGGTGCGCGATGGCAAATGCCCTGCCCCATCCAGCAGCCTGCTCGCTTCATCAAAGGCGAAACGCTCGAAATCCCAGGTGACGATGCCGGGAACATCGATGACATGCGGCTCGAAACCGAGACGCTGCATCGCTTCCTCATAGGCCGTGCGGCGTGTCGCAGCGTTGGTATTGACCTGCGGCATATCGAAGAAACAGGGCGGTTCGCCCGAACGGCAGAGATAATCCACCATCAGCCCGACACTCTGGCGGTTGTCCGTTCCGACAAAGGCCGAGGTCTCATCCAACGGCGAATCGACATAAACGATCGGAATGCTGGCCGCGAGCTGCTCCAGCGTGGCGCGATGGGATTTGACGCCGAGCGGCGCGATGATGGCGCCCGCTACATTCATCGACTTGAAGGTGCGGATCGCCCGGTCCTCGATTTCCGCCTTGCCATCAGACGATAGCACGAAGGCAAGGAACCCCGCCTCGTTGGCGATGAGTTCGATGCGGCTCGTCAGCGCCATGTAAAACGGGTCGGTGGAGTTCGGAATGATGATGCCGATGATATTGGAACGGCGGCGGTTGAGGTTGACGGCGAAGATATTCGGCCGGAAGCCCGATTTCTTCAGCGCATCCTCGATCGTGTCCCGCGTCTTCTTGCGGACCGAGGCCGGATCATTGAAGTATTTCGAAACAGTCGGGCGGGAAAGGCCGACGAATTCCGAAAATTCTTCCATCGTCCTGATAGATTTGGCCAAAGTGCTTGCCCCCATGAAATATTACATGTGGTACTCTATATCGACCGGCCTTCGCACGAAAAGCCGGTCGAATGGTTATCAACGGCCAAACGATCATTCGGCCGCAAACTGCACTTTCATCGTCGCCGGATCAGACGGTTTTTTCGTAAAGAACGGCAGCATTTCCGAAAGCGGCAACCGGTGCGACACCAGCCGCGCAATGACATCGCCATCCGTCTCCAGAATGGCAAGCGCCTGCGGTATGTTGCGGTTCAGCGAATGGGAGCCGACAAGCTTCAACTGACGCCGGAAGATTTCGAAAGGCGCCACCGAAATGCGGGCATCCGGCGCGCAGACGCCGAAAAACAGCGCGGTGCCGCCATCCGCAACCAGCGGGATCATCGCTTCGGCAACGGCGGCAATACCCGTCGCATCGGCCACAAAGTCAAAAGATTTTTGTTGCCGCAAGAGCGCTTCCGAGCCGGAAACCGCCACCTTCAGTCCGAGGCTTTCGGCAAAGGCCAGTCTGCTTTCATTGATATCGGCTATCGTTACTGTCTGAATGCCGCGGGCTTTTAGCGACAGGGCAAGCAGCAGGCCGATCGGACCGGCGCCGAACACCAGCGCACTCTCCGGCACCACACCACTCTCACCGATGCCAGCGCTCTGCATGCCGTTGACGACGCAGGCGAGTGGTTCGGCCAGTGCCGCGACATGATAGGGCATCGAACCGATGCCGTGCAGGTGATCCGCGCGCACCACGCTGAATTCGGCAAAGCCGCCATTGTGGGAAACGCCATAGGCCTTCAGCGTGCTGCAAAGGTTGGTCAGCCCCTTCCTGCAGCTGGCGCAGGTGCCGCAGGGCAGATTGGGATCGACGGCCACACGGTCACCGGCCCTGAAGCCTGTCACATCGGAAGCCACGGCTGCAACTTCACCGGCATATTCATGGCCGGGGATAACGGGAAACGCTCCGTCACCATAACGCGCATGCAGCACGTCTATATCGGTGTGGCAAAGCCCCGAAGCCTTGACCCGCACGAGCGCGTGACCCGGCAGCAGATCGGCGACGGGGAGTTCCGCCAGCACGGCGCGTCCCTTCTCGACGAATTGAATGGCATGCATGGTCATCTCCGGCTTTTCAGCTCATCCAGTTGCCGCCATCGACATTATATGTCTGGGCGAGAATATAATCGCTGTCGGCGGAGGCGAGGAAAACCGCCAGCCCTTTGATATCGTCAGGCGTGGCGAAACGGCCGATCGGCACGGATTTGGCCACCGCCGCCTTCTTCTCGCCGGGCTTTAAGCCTTCCCATTTGGCGAAATGCGCATCGACCACTTCCCAATGCTCGCCATCCACCACACCCGGCGCAATGGCATTGACATTGATGCCGTGCTTGACGAGCGCCAGCGCCGCCGACTGCGTGGCGGAAATGATCGCCGCCTTGGAGGCGCAATAAAGCGTCACCAGCGCCTCGCCGCGCCGGCCGGCCTGGCTTGCCATATTGATGATCTTGCCGCCGCGCGCGCGCTCGATCATGACATTGGAGACGGCCTTCATCATGAACAGCGGGCCCTTGAGATTGATGTCGAACACCCGCTCATAGCTCTCTTCGGTAATGCCGTTGATCGGCGCCATATCGAAGATCGCGGCATTGTTGACGAGAATATCGATACCGCCGAACTCCTCATCCACCGCCTTCACCACCGCATCGATCTGAGCGAGGTCGGTAACATCCAGCCGCACCGCCTTTGCCGAAGGGCCGATGGCGGCGGCAGATGCCGTGGCGCGGGCAATATCGATATCGGCGATGATGACCTTTGCGCCCTCATCGGCGAAAGCCTGCGCAAAACCAAGGCCGATACCGCGGGCAGCGCCGGTGATCAGCGCAACCTTGTTGTTCAATCTCATGTCGATCTCCGTGATGCATGGCGGGTCAATTGGCCATGCTCGTTTGTTGTTCGATGCTTTTCCTCACTCCCCTCATTCCTGTGCTTGTCACAGGAATCCAGCCGACGCGGCTCTCACGCGGCGAGAAAGTCCTTCCAGCCCAAAGACTTGGGCTGACTGGATTCCTGTGACAGGCACAGGAATGAGGGAAGAACTGGCCCTCGATCCCCACCCATGCCGCCCGCCGCCAGAAGGCGAACGGGCGGCACGCCGGGAGGACGCGGCTACTTGATGTAGCCCGCGCGGGTCATGTCACGTTCGACCTGCTTCTGCGCGCCTTCAAGCGCCGCATCGACGGTCTGCTGGCCGGAAAGGGCTGCCGCGATCTGCTGGCCGACAACCGTACCGATGGACTGGAATTCCGGTATGGCGACGAACTGCACGCCGGTATAGGGCACCGGATCCTTGGTCGGCTTGGACGGATCGGCAGACATGATCGCCTTCAGTACCGTATCCGCGAAAGGCGCAGCCTTCTTGTATTCCGGCAGCTCATAGGTGGATTTGCGCGTACCCGGCGGCACGGCCACCCAGCCCTCGCTTTCACCAACCGTTTTCACATAGGACTTCGAAGTCGCCCATTTGACGAAGGACTTGGCGGTTTCAAGCTTCTTCGTGCTGTTTGGAATTGCAAGGTTCCAGGACCACGACCAGCTCGAACCGTTCGGCGTTACCTCGACCGGAGCACGCGTAAACGCGGTCTTGTCGGCAACCTGGCTCTGCTTGGGGTCATAAACGCGGCCCGCCGCCGAGGTGGCGTCGATCCACATGGCGCAACGGCCGGATGAAAACAGCGTCTGGTTTTCGTTGAAGCCGTTGGCGGCCGCACCGGGCGGGCCGTAGGAGGTCATCAGCGCCACATAATCCGCAATCGCCTTTTTCCACGGCTCGCTCGTCAGCTGCGGTTTCCAGTCCATGTCGAACCAGCGGCCGCCATAGGTATTGATCATGGTGCCGAGGAAGGCCATGTTTTCGCCCCAGCCCGGTTTGCCGCGCAGGCATATGCCATATTGCTGTTTCGACTTGTCGGTCAGCTTGGCGGCGAAATCCTTGATCTGGTCGTAGGTCGGATTGTCAGGCATCTTCAGGCCGGCGGCGTCGAACAGATCCTTGCGGTAAAGCGTGAACGAGCTTTCGGTGTAGAACGGCACGGCGTAAAGCTTGCCGTCCACCGTCAGGCCCTTTTTGATCGGGTCGAGCAGATCGGCATAATCATAATCGTCGCCGAGATCGTCGACGGGCGCCAGCCAGCCCTGCTTGCCCCAGATCGGCGCTTCGTAACCGCCAATGGTCATGATGTCGAACTGGCCGCCATTGGTGGCGATGTCGGTCGTGACGCGTTCGCGCAGAACATTCTCTTCCAGCACGATCCAGTTGATCTTGTTGCCCGTTTCCTTCTCCCAGGCGCTGGAAAGCTTCTGCATGATGATCATGTCGCCATTGTTGACGGTGGCGATGTTGATCTCTTCCGCCTGCGCCAGCCCGGCCAGAAGCCCGGCCCCAACCACAGACGACGACAGAATTGCAATGAATTTGCTCATGATACCCGCTCCTCCTTTACGGATGTCTACGCATAACAATACATGCGTAAAATTTTTATCTCGCGAAATTGCATCCATTGTCAACATCCAAAAATAAATCATCGCGCAGCCAGCCCGCCTGAAACCTGCATAAATCCTTGTTTACACCAGTATATTCACTTCATAATTTATTATTTCGCGCATTTTCCTTGCTGCATTGCAGCAGATATTTCATCCATTGATATCTTGACGCGCGTAAACTTTAACTGATATCCGAGAAAATAACAGACCGGAAATGCACCTGCCCGGCAGGACGGCGGCACATGCTTATGGAGGAGACGATGAGGCAGGTATCTACACTGGCGCCGCAGACCCAGGGCCCGACCATCACGGCCGGCGAAATCCTCGTGGAGATTATGGCGACGACGGTGGGAAACGGCTTTCTCGAGCCGCAAACGCTGATCGGCCCTTTCCCGAGCGGCGCACCGGCCATCTTCATCGATCAGGTGGCGCGGTGCGGCGGAACCGCCGGCATCATTGCCGCAGTCGGTGACGACGATTTCGGCCGCCTCAATGTCGAAAGACTGCGCCGCGACGGCGTCGATGTCTCGGCAATCGCCACTATTCCAGATCGCCCGACCGGCAGCGCCTTCGTGCGCTACCGTGAGAACGGCGCGCGCGACTTCGTTTTCAACATCGCCCATTCCGCGGCCAGCGAAACGCAGATGACCGATGAAGCGCAGGCGCTCATGGAAAAAGCCGGCCATGTGCACGTCATGGGATCGGCTTTTGCGATTGCCGGCATTGGCGACATCATTCTGGCGGCGATCAGACATGTCAGGGCACGTGGCGGTTCGGTGTCTTTCGATCCGAACATCCGCAAGGAACTGGCGCAGGGTGACGAAGGCCGCAGGCTGATCGACGATCTGCTTGCCGTCACCGATCTCCTGCTACCATCGGGCGAGGAACTTCAGGCCGCTTCCGGTCTGGACGATGAGGATGCGGCAATCGAAAAGCTGCTCGCCTCCGGTGTCGGCGAAATCGTGCTGAAACGCGGCGCGAAGGGCGCAAGCCATTTCAGCCGCGCCCATGGGCGCATCGACGCCCCCGGCCTGAAGGTGGCGGAAATCGACCCGACCGGTGCCGGCGACTGTTTCGGCGCAACCTACCTCACCTGCCGCCGCCTCGGCATGCACCCGGCAAAAGCACTCGCTTACGCCAATGCATCGGGTGCCCACAACGTCATCAGGCGCGGCCCGATGGAGGGCGCTGCCAGCCTTGCCGAACTCGATGCCTTCATGGCCGCGCAATTGTCGGAGGAAGTCCTATGACCGCCATTCTGGAAAATCTCGCCGCCGCCCGCCGCGCCGGCAAACCCGCGGGCATCACGTCCGTCTGTTCGGCCCACCCCGTCGTCCTGCGCGCCGCGATCCGCCGCGCCGCTGCCAGCAAGACAGCCGTGCTGATCGAGGCGACCTGCAATCAGGTCAATCATCTCGGTGGTTATACCGGCATGACACCCCGTGATTTTGTTGCCTTCGTCAACGGCATCGCTGCGGAAGAAGGACTGCCCGGCGAACTCCTGATTTTCGGCGGCGATCATCTCGGCCCCAACCCCTGGCGCAGGGAGAAGGCCGAAGAGGCGCTGACAAAAGCCGCCGCCATGGTCGAAGCCTATGTGGCATCGGGTTTTCGCAAGATTCACCTTGATGCATCGATGGGCTGTGCCGGTGAGCCGGCAGCGCTGGATGACGTCACCATCGCCAACCGCGCCGCCAAACTTGCGGCCGTTGCCGAAAAGGCCGCCACCGATGCCGGCCTGCCCAAACCGCTTTA
Source organism: Agrobacterium sp. P15N1-A (assembly GCF_044626815.1). NCBI lineage: Bacteria > Pseudomonadati > Pseudomonadota > Alphaproteobacteria > Hyphomicrobiales > Rhizobiaceae > Agrobacterium > Agrobacterium sp. P15N1-A. The sequence goes on from NZ_JBIUPF010000005.1 coordinate 164,047, forward strand.
TATTCTCGGCACCGAAGTGCCGGTGCCTGGCGGCGCCGACCATGTGCTCGACACGGTTGCGCCAACGCAGCCGCAGGCGGCGCGCAACACCATCGACCTTCACCGCGAGATATTCGCGCAGCACGGTCTTTCGCAAGCCTTCGAACGGGTCATCGCTTTCGTCGTGCAGCCGGGCGTGGAATTCGGCAGCGACAATGTCGTCGCTTATGATCCGCAGGCCGCAGAGGCGTTGAGCGCCGTTCTGGACGGCGAACCACAGCTGGTGTTCGAGGCCCACTCCACCGATTACCAGACCGAGCTTGCCCTTGCCGCACTGGTGCGCGACGGATATCCGATCCTCAAAGTCGGTCCGGGCCTCACCTTCGCTTACCGGGAAGCGCTTTATGCGCTTGATATGATCGCATCCGAAATGGTCGGCACCTATGGCGACCGACCGCTGGCGCGGACCATGGAGAAACTGATGTTGAGCGCGCCGGGCGACTGGCAGGGCCATTACCATGGCGACGACATCACGCTGCGATTGCAGCGCCACTATAGTTACAGCGACCGCATCCGTTATTACTGGACGCGGCCGGAAGCGTTGCAGGCCGTTTCCGCCTTGCATAAGGCGCTGGATGGGAAGACAATTCCCGAAACCCTGCTGCGCCAGTATCTCGGCGAATTGCCGCTCGCAACAGTTGCGGGCGAAGACGCGGAAGAGATTTTGATCGCGGCTGTGGATCAGGTTCTGGCGACCTATCACGCGGCGACGGGCGAAGGCCGCCACCGACGGCAATCATAAATCCGGATGCCCCTGCGGCAGAGGCCGCCGGAGCGAAATGGGGGAAGTGCGAGCGGTTTCATCTGAAGTCCCGCTCAAACTCATAACTGTATCCGTGAGGGAGGACTACCAATGGCAACTCGAAACACGAGCGGTCTGGCGCGGGTGATGCTTGCGCCATCGGTACTGTTATTGCTGGTGTGGATGATCGTGCCTCTGGCGATGACGCTGTGGTTCTCGTTCCAGAACTACAATCTCCTCAACCCGGCCAATGTCAGCTTTGCCGGTCTCTTCAATTACCAGTATTTCTATACCGACCCGGCCTTCTTCCAGTCGATCTGGAACACGTTGCTGATCGTCGGCGGCGTGCTTGCGATCACCGTCATCGGCGGCATCGCCATTGCGCTCCTGCTCGACAATGACATTTTCGGCCAGGGCATCGTGCGCATCATGATCATCTCGCCCTTCTTCGTCATGCCGCCGGTGGCGGCATTGGTGTGGAAGAACATGATCATGCATCCCGGTTACGGCGTGCTTGCCGATCTCTCACGCTTCTTCGGCCTGCAGCCGGTCGACTGGTTCGCGCAGTTTCCGCTGCTCTCCATCATCATCATCGTCGCCTGGCAATGGCTGCCGTTTGCGACGCTGATCCTGCTCACCGCCCTGCAGTCGCTCGATGGCGAACAAAAGGAAGCCGCCGAGATGGATGGCGCCAACTTCGTCAACCGCTTCATCTATCTGACCCTGCCGCATCTGTCGCGCGCCATCACCGTCGTCATCTTGATCCAGACGATCTTCCTGCTCGGCGTCTACGCGGAAATCCTCGTCACCACCAATGGCGGACCGGGTTATGCCTCGACCAACCTCGCCTTCCTCATCTATCGCACCGCGCTTCTCGGTTACGACGTCGGCGGCGCTTCGGCCGGCGGCATCATCGCCGTCATCCTGGCCAATATCGTCGCCATCTTCCTGATGCGGGCGGTTGGCAAAAATCTGGATCGGTAGGGGGACATGACAATGGTTCTATCTGCGGCATCAACGCCCCACCTCCCTCATTCCTGTTCCCCGGAACAAGCCCGAGGACGTCACAGGAATCCAGCCGACGCGCGTCGGCGCGGCGGGAAGACTCTTTCTCAGCCCAAAGACTTGGGCTGGCTGGATCCCTGTGACAAGCACAGGGATGAGGGCGGTGGGGATGCCTCCATCTCCACACCGAAACGGCCCCGTGCTTTTACCGCTATTACCTCAGGGGAGGTCTAATCATGGCCCGCAAGACAACCACACGTGCGAAGATCGGCTTTTCCATCGCGGCCTGGGCCGTGGCGCTGTTGCTGTTCTTCCCGATCCTCTATGCCTTCCTCACCTCGCTCAAGACCGAACCGGAGGCGATCGCCGGCTTCAGCCTCATTCCCTCGGGCACCTTCGAGAATTACGTGACGGTCCAGACCCAGCGCGATTACTTCAAGCCGTTCATGAACTCGGTCGTGCTGTCGCTCGGCTCGACGATCATTGCGCTGATCATCGCCATTCCCGCCGCCTGGGCCATGGCGTTCTCGCCGACCAAACGCACCAAGGACATTCTGATGTGGATGCTCTCCACCAAGATGATGCCGGCCGTCGCCGTGCTGGTGCCGATCTATCTGATCTTCCGCAATGCCGGCCTGCTCGATACCCGCATCGGGCTCACCATCATGCTGACCTTCATCAACCTGCCGATCGTCATCTGGATGCTCTACACTTACTTTCGGGAAATCCCCGGCGAGATCCTCGAAGCTGCCCGCATGGATGGCGCGTCCCTGTGGAACGAGATCGTGCATGTGCTGACACCAATGGCGGTGCCGGGCATTGCCTCGACGCTGCTGCTCAACGTCATCCTTGCCTGGAACGAAGCCTTCTGGACCATCCGGCTGACGACCACCAATGCCGCGCCGCTGACGGCCTTCATCGCCTCCTTCTCCTCGCCACAGGGGCTGTTCTGGGCAAAACTCTCGGCCGCCTCGATGATGGCGATCGCCCCCATTCTCGTCATCGGCTGGTTCTCGCAGAAACAACTCGTGCGTGGCCTGACCTTTGGCGCCGTGAAATAAGGAACGACAAACATGGGCAGCATTTCCCTTCAGAACGTGTCCAAGCTCTTCGGTGAGGCGAAAGTCATCCCGTCGATCGATCTCGATATCAACGACGGCGAGTTCGTCGTCTTCGTCGGTCCGTCCGGCTGCGGCAAGTCCACGCTTTTGCGCCTCATCGCCGGGCTGGAGGACGTCTCCGGCGGAAAGATCGTCATCGACGGCAATGACGCCACCGAAAAGGCGCCGGCCGAGCGCGGCCTTGCCATGGTGTTCCAGTCCTATGCGCTTTATCCGCATATGAGCGTCAGGAACAACATCGCCTTCCCGCTGAAGATGGCCAAGCTCGACAAGGCGGTGATCGACAAAAAGGTGGAAGACGCCGCCCGGGTGCTGAACCTCACCGATTATCTCGAACGCCGGCCCTCGCAGCTGTCAGGCGGCCAGCGCCAGCGCGTCGCCATCGGCCGCGCCATCGTGCGCGAACCGAAAGCCTTCCTGTTCGACGAGCCGCTTTCCAACCTCGATGCGGCGCTGCGCGGCACCATGCGGCTGGAAATCTCCGAGCTGCACAACACGCTGAAGACGACGATGATCTACGTCACCCACGACCAGGTGGAAGCCATGACCATGGCCGACAAGATCGTCGTCCTGAACCGCGGCAATATCGAGCAGGTCGGTTCGCCGATGGAGCTTTACCGCACCCCCGCAAACCTCTTCGTCGCCGGCTTCATCGGCTCACCGCGCATGAACCTCATCACCGGCGATTTTGCCCGCAGCAAGGGCGCCACCACCGCCGGTGTACGGCCCGAGCATCTGCTGCTGTCGAAGGACAGCGGGCTGTGGCAGGGCAAGGTCACCGTTGCCGAACATCTCGGATCGGATACCTTCCTGCATCTCGAGGTGTCAGGCATCGGCCCGATCACCGCCCGCACTGACGGCGAGTTCGAATGCAAACATGGCGATACCGTCTTCATCACCCCCGACGAGACCAAGATACACAGGTTTGATGAGAAGGGTGTGGCGATCTAGGTGCTGGCTTTCACAAGGTTTTTCATTCACAGCGGACCCGCAGGCGCGTGGGGCTTACCCCCCTCTGCCCTGCCGGGCATCTCCCCCTCAAGGGGGGAGATCGATCTGCGGCAAAGTCTCGCACATCTGGAAGCTTGCGAATGAAGCGATGAAAGAGCCTTTTGCCGATCTCCCCCCTTGAGGGGGAGATGCCCGGCAGGGCAGAGGGGGGTGTAAGCTCCACGCCTGCGGGTCCGCGTGAATGAAAAATCCTGTTAAAGCTCCATCCAGCCGGAGCCTCCACAATAGACGACCGAAGGGCAATCTGATGCCACGGTTGGCGCGTTTGCGAAGGTTCTCAACGTCTCCAGCTTTCCGCCGTTCCGGCTTAAGGCCGGAATGACGGAGGTGGGTGTGCAACCGCTCAGGAAATATTCCTGCGTACTATGCCGAACCTCACGCCTCCCCGATCCTGACGCCACTCCGATCAAAGACATGCAGCCTTTCCTGCGGGAAGCCGACCCGCAGGGACTTGCCCGGCTGCAATAATGCCCGGTCCGATGAAAACAGCTTGAACGGCAATCCATGCACGGTGAGGTGCAGGATGACGCCGAGGCCGGTCGGCTCGACCAGATCGACCGTCGCTTCCACACCGCCTTCAGCCGGTGCTACGGTGACATGTTCCGGGCGGATGCCGAGCGTGACCGGCTCGCCATCGGCGAGGTCCACTTCCCGGCCAAGCGCCAGACGCGTGCCGTCACCCAGCACGACGAAACTGCCGCCATTCTCCTGCACGAGCCGTCCTTCGAGGAAATTCATGCCGGGCGAACCGATGAAACCAGCGACGAAGAGATTGGCGGGACGATCGTAAAGATCGAGCGGCGCGCCGATCTGCTGCACATGGCCGGCATTCATGGCGACGATGCGTGAGGCAAGCGTCATCGCCTCGATCTGGTCATGGGTGACGTAAACCGAGGTTGCGCCAAGATCGGCATGCATGCGTTTGATCTCGGAGCGCATCTGCTCGCGCAGCCGGGCATCGAGGTTGGACAGCGGCTCATCGAACAGGAAGGCCTTTGGCTGGCGCACGATGGCGCGGCCCATGGCGACGCGCTGACGCTGGCCACCGGAGAGCGCCTTCGGGCGGCGGGCGAGATAGGGATCGAGGCCAAGTTTTGCGGAAGCACCGGCCACCGCCGCCGCGATGGTTTCTTTCGGGCTGCGGCGCAGGCGCAGGCTATAGCTCATATTGTCAGCGACGCTCATATGCGGATAGAGCGCATAGGACTGGAAGACCATGGCGATATCGCGATCCTTCGGCCGGCGATCATTGACGCGTTCGCCATCGATGGACAGGTCGCCGGATGTTATCTCTTCAAGGCCTGCGATCATGCGCAGCAGCGTCGATTTTCCGCAGCCGGAGGGACCGACGAGGACGATGAACTCGCCATCCCTGATATCAAGATCGACGCCATGCAGCACGGCGAGGTCGCCATAGGTCTTGCCGACATTCTTCAGCTCGATGGAAGCCATGGGATTATCCTTTCACCGCGCCGGCCGTCAGGCCCTGCACGAGATAACGTTGAATGAGCAGGAAGAAGAGGCAGGCCGGAATGAGCGCCAGAACGCCCGCCGCCATCATCTGCCCGAAATCGACGGAGAATTTCGAAACGAAGGTCAGAAGGCCAACCGGGAAGGTGGCGCTCTGGTTGCCGGAAATCAGCATCAGCGCAAACAGAAGCTCGCTCCACGCGGCGGTGAAGACGAAACCGAGCGTCGCGGCAATGCCCGGCAGCGTCAACGGCAGGATGATCTGGCGGAAGGCCGTAAACCGGCTCGCCCCGTCGATCATCGCCGCCTCCTCCAGATCCTTCGGAATGCCATCGAAGAATGACTGCATCAGGAAGGTGGCAAAAGGCACGTTGAAGGCGGTGTAGACGATGACGAGGCCCGTCAGGCTGTTGGTGAGGCCGAGCGGCGACAGCATCTTGAAGATCGGCGCGACCAGCATGACCAGCGGGAACATCTGGGTGATCAGCATCAGGGCGACGATCCAGTATTTGCCCTTGAAACGGAAGCGCGACAGCGCGTAACCCGAGAGCGAAGAAAGTATCGTCACGGCAATTGCCGTGGAGCCCGCGACGATGACGCTGTTCTTAAAAAACGTCGGGAAGGCACTGTTTTCTATGACGAAACGATAATGATCCCAGGTCGCCCGCGATGGCCACATCCTCACACCTTCGCTATAGAGCAGATCATTCGGCGTCACGGACACCTTGAGCAGCCAGAACAGTGGGAACAGCGCAAAGGCGATATAGGCAAGGATCGCCAGACGATGGGCAAGGGTGAGAAATATCCTTGAGGTCATCGGTCAGTCCTTCTCGATCAGGCGCTGGCGCAGCAGTACGATCAGCATGGAATAGGCAAGCAGCAGCACCAGAAGCACCAGCGCAATGGCCGAGGCATAACCGAAATCCAGACGCCGGAAGGCCTGCGTGAAGATGTAGCTGGCGACGATCTGCGTGCGGTCCGCCGGTCCGCCATTGGTCATGACGATGATGAGATCGGCGAAGTTGGCGATCCAGACGGTGCGCAGCAGAATGGTGATGGCGATGGTGGGCGCCAGAAACGGCAGCGTGATGGAGGTGAAACGCTGCAGCGGGTTCGCTCCGTCAATTTCCGCCGCCTCGTAAAGATCGCGCGGGATGGCCTGAAGTGCGGCAAGCAAAGTGATGGCGAAGAAGGGAATGCCCCACCAGACATTGGCGATGATCGGCCCCCACATGGCAAGCTGCGGATCGGCGAGGATATTGTTGGGTGCGGATAACAGCCCGAGCGAGACCATCCAGTGCGGCAGCGGCCCGATGACCGGGTTGAACAGCCAAGCCCAGTTGAGACCGGCAAGGAAGGTCGGCACGGCCCATGGCAGGAACACCAGCGCCTGCGCCAGCCCCCTGCCCGCAAAGGGTTTATCGAGCAGCAGCGCCAGAATGAGGCCGAAGAAGAATTGCAGGAAAACCGAAGCACCGGTCCACCACAGCGTATTTTTCAGCGCCCGGTAAAAGGCCGCATCCTGCGACAGTGCCTCCAGATGTTTGAGACCAACAAAACCGCCGGAAAACGGATTGAGCAGCTGCACATCGCGAAAGGCATAGGAGAGGCCGAGCACCAGCGGCACCAGCATGACGGCGACGATGAGCACCAGCACAGGCGCGCTGTAAAGCCAGGGTTCGGCCCAATCGGCAAACCGCCGCATCGCAGGCTTGCCAGCCGGTTTGCGCGCAGCCACCGGCCCGGCGCCATGGGCATAGGACATTGTATCGCTCCCTGATCGGACGATGGAACGGACGGGTTTTCCAGCCTCACGGCTTACCGATCCGAAAAATTTCTATGAAAAGGCCTGTCGCAGCGAAGGCCGGCAAGACCCGCCGCACGGGCATTTGCGCCCGCGCAGCCGGTCAATGTCGTTACTTCGAGGCCAGGAACTTCTGCTGCGCCTTGGTCATGTAATCAGCCCATTGCTTGGCAAGGTCTTCCGGCGTGATATCGCCGAGCAGCGCTTCCTGCGATGTCTTGATCACAAGCGAATCCTTGAAGAAGGCGAATTCCTCAAGATAGGTCGGCATCGTCGTCGGCACGGCGTTCTTGTCGGCCAGTTCGTCGAACCAGCCCTTGAACTGCTCGCTGGCATAGAAGGGGTCCTTCTCCGCCGACTTGTGCACCGGCAGCGCGCCAGTCTTCTTGTTCCACTCGATATTGCCTTCCGGCCCTTCAAGTGTCTCGATCAGCTTCCAGGAAAGGTCCTTGTTTTCGGATTTCGACATCATCGACCAGCCGGCGAAACCGATCGTCGGGAAGGTCTTGCCGTCAGGTCCCTTGGGCATGGTCATGACGCCGAAATCTTCCGGCTTCATGCGCTGGGCGATGGCGATAAGTGCATCCGGGTCCTGATCGAGGAAAGCGCAGGTGCCGGAATAAAAGCCGGCGACGATCTCGTTGAAGCCCCAGTTGACGCTGTCCTTCGGCGCATAACCGTTCTTGTAGAGATCGATCACATAGGTCAGGCCCTTCACCCAGCCGGGGCTGTCGAAGGTGGAGGTGCCGTCCTTGGTGAAGAACTCGTTCGAACCGGCCATGGATGCGCCGAACATGACCCAGCCGTTAAGGCCGCCCGGGCCGCCGCGCAGGCAGTAGCCAGATTTACCGGGAAGGGCTGCGACCTTCTTGGACGCATCGGCAAATTCCTCGAGGGTCTTCGGCGGCTCCTTCACGCCGGCTTCGGCCAGCAGTTTCTTGTTGTAGAACATGGCGCGCAGGTAGAAACCATAGGGCAGCATATAGGCCGTGTCCTTGACATCGCGGCCGAGTTCCAGCGTGCGCTCGCTCAGGCCCGCGGTGTGCTCCCATTTGGCAAGATAGGGCTCAAGGCTCTCCAGCATGCCGTTATTGGCATAAAGCGACAGCCATGTGTCGGGCATTTCCATCACGTCAGGCACATCGCCGGCCGAGACCATGGTGGCGAATTTCTGAAAGGCTTCGCTCCACGGCAGGGAGATGATTTCCACCTTGGTGCCGGGATTGGCAGCCTCGAATTTCGAGACGATGCCTTTCAGCGTTTCCGTCCGCTCGGGACTTGTGATGACCTCGACCAGTTTCAAGGTCGTGTCCGCCAGCGCCGTTCCGGTCATCAGGGCGGTGAAGATTGCTGCTGTTACCAGTTTTTTCATGTCGTTCTCCCCTTTTTTGTCGTCAGTTTAAAAACGCGTCAGGCGGCGGAGGCCGCCTTGATCGCGGGTTCGAGATCGTTCCAGAGGGCTTCCGTGCCCTCCAGCCCGACATGCAGGCGCACCGAACGCGCGCTGATGCCGAAGGTGTGGGCGGAGTTTGGCTGCGCCTTCTGTTCGAGCACCACTTCGCCGGGGACGATGAGGCTTTCATGCCCGCCCCAGGAAACACCCAGTTTGAAAAGCTTGAGGCGGTCGGCAAAAGCGCGCACATCCACCCCGTCCTTGAAGATGAAGGAAAACAGGCCCGAGGTGCCGTGAAGGCCGGGCGGCAGACGGTTCGCCAGCCCCGGATGGCAGACCTTCTCCACCACATCCAGCGCCTGCAGGCGGGTAGCGATCTCAAGCGCCGAGGCCTGATGCGCCTTCATGCGCAGCGGCAGCGTGCGAAGCCCGCGAATGAGCAGCCAGGCATCGAAGGGCGACATCTTGCCACCGAGATAGGGATAGGTTTCCGCCCGGATGCGGTCGATCATCGCCTTCGAACCCGCCACCACGCCGGAGACCACATCGCTGTGACCGCCCAGATATTTCGAGGCCGAATGTACGACGAGATCCACGCCGAGCGAGATCGGCTGCTGGAAGACCGGGCTTGCCCAGGAATTGTCGATGACGGTGACGGCGCCATGCCGCTTGCCGATGGCGGCAAGCGCACCGACATCATGGGCTTCCATCACCCAGCTCGTCGGGCTTTCCATGTAAAACAGCTTTGCGCCCGGCATCGCCTTTTCAACCGCCGCCTCATCGCGGCCGTCGACATAGGTCACCTCGATATTCATGCGCTGCATGAAGGTGCCGAACAGGCGGAATGCATCGGGATAGACATGGCGCACGGCGACGATCCGGTCGCCCGGCGAAACGAAGGACAGCACGGTGGAGGAAATGGCCGACATGCCGCTTGCAAAACCGAGCGCATCTTCGGCACCTTCCAGCTTCGCCAGCATCTCTTCAAACAGCCGCACGGTGGGATTCAGCCCGCGCGTATAGACCGGCCGCACCTTTTCGCCGCGATAGGTGGAAACCATTTCGTCATAGCTGGAAAAGGTGAAAAGCGAGGTCTGCACGATGGGCGGCACCACGGCTTCGAAGGCGTGGGCCTCGTCATGCGCAACGATAAATGAGGCGGGATCGAAGAGATCGTTGCCATGGTTCATTTCGACATGTCCTTGATATCCTCCTCGACGACGGCGAGGATTTTCAGTGTTTCTTCACGGGCGGTCTCGGCATCACCGGCGGCGATGGCATTGAACAGCGTGCGGTGAAAGGGAAAGGAGCGGCTGGCGAAATCCGGGCGGTCGAACGGCTTCGACCAGAAGCGTTCGAAGCCTTCGCGCATCTGCTCCAGAAGCTGCTTGAACAGTGTATTATGGGTGGCATCGTAGATCGACAGATGGAAGGCAAGGTCGGCCTTGCCGGAGGTGCCTTCGGCCAGATGCACCCGCTCCATCTCATCAAGCCGCGCTTCCATCGTGGCGATATCGTCTGCCGTGCGGCGGCGCGCAGCCGCCATGGAGGCTTCCACCTCGATGCCGCGTCGCACTTCCAGCGTCATCAGCAGCGCATCGCGCAGGCTTTCGGCATCGATGGAAATCGGCATATGCACGGTGGCGGCGGAAATCGGCTTCAGCAGATAATTGCCGCTGCCCTTGCGGCTGTCGATGACGCCGAGCGCCTGAAATTTACGGATGACTTCGCGGATGGTGGAGCGGCCAACACCCAGCGCCACCATCAGTTCGCGTTCAGCGGGAAGCCGGTCTCCGGCCTTCAGCCCTGCCCGCTCCACATAGTCGGAAAGCGCGGCCTCCACCTGGCGCACGCGGTCGCTCGGTGGAATCGGCTGCATGAGTTCCCGGCTGGACCTGTCCAAGACACACCCTCTAAATTGGTCTGACATCTTACCATTTCAAACGGGATGTCAATTGTCAACCGGCAAGGCGGCCGTGCCTGCGCACCATTCGGCTGGAGTCGCGAAGAGTACCGGCGCAACCGCTCGATACGGAAAAAGGTAGAGACGGGGATGGTTGAAGTGAAGGGATTGACGCGCCGCGTCACGGCGACGGACGGCCGCCGGCTAAAGTACCTTCGCGCGGGCCACTCCACGCGCCAATGCATCGGCATGCTCGTTGCCGACAGTGCCGGAATGCCCTTTGCACCATTCTACAACCACATGGGGATGCCGCTCCAGCAGGCTGTCGAGCTGCTGCCAGATGTCCCTGTCGGGTATCGGTCTTCGGCGGGTACGCTGATTGGGCGTGATCCGCTTCCAGCCGTTGTTGCGCCAGATCGCCCTATATCGGCGGCAGCCTTCGATGACATGAACGGCATCCGTCCAGAGCGTGACTGACCGCGTTGGCGCTTCGACGGCGACCCACGACATTGCGTTGAGGACGGCGAGGACTTCGAAAGTATTGTTGGATGTGCCGACAGTCCTGCCTGAAGCGGAATGGACTTGGTGGCCCGCTTCATGAACCACGAACGCCCATCCTCCGGATCCGGAGGCATCGTCGAAGGAACCGTCAGTGAAGATGTGAAGCGCATCGGACATGAGGAAGCTTTTTAGCACCAATATGGAAATCGCTAAAGGAGGAGTTCCAGGGCCGTTGCATTAACACAAAAGCAGAGAGGGCGGCATAGGCCACCCTCCCCGAACTCGCAGCGATATGGTCAAACTTACTGGCCGAGCACAGCCGCCGTGATCGTCTCGATATTGTGGTTGATCATGTCGATATAGGTCGCGGCCGGGCCCTCAGCGGTCGAAAGCGCGTCGGAATAGAGCGTGCCGCCAACCTTCAGGCCGGTTTCGCTGGCGATCTGGTCGATCAGCCGCTTGTCGGTGATGTTTTCGACGAAGATCGCCGAGGCCTTGTCGTGCTTCACCTGATCCACCAGCTTGGCGACATCGGCGGCCGAGGCTTCGGATTCCGTCGAAACGCCTTCGGGTGCGAGGAAATTCAGGCCATAGGCATGCTCGAAATAACCGAAGGCGTCATGGGAGGTGATGATGACGCGCTTTTCCGGCGGGATGGCGGCGATCTCGGTCTTCACCTTCTCGTTCAGAGCGGCAAGCTTGGCGATATAGGCGTCCGAATTGGCGGTGTAAGTGGCGCAACCGGCCTTGTCGACCTCGCAAAAGGCGCCGGCAATGTTCTTCACGTAGATTTCGGCGTTCTTGATCGACTGCCAGGCATGCGGGTCGAACTCGCCGTGATGGTGATGTCCCTCATGGCCGTGGTCGTGATCATGGGCCTCGGCGGTCTCATGGCTGTGGCCGGCTTCTTCTGCCTTGTGGTCGTGACCTTCCTCTTCCTCGGCTTCCGGATGGGCGTGACCGGCCGGCTCTTCGGAAAGCTTGAGCGGCTCCACACCCTTGGTCAGTTCCACCACCGGCGCCTTGGTGCCGCTGGTGTCGATCAGCCGCTTGAGGAAGCCTTCGAATTCCAGACCGTTGACCAGCACCACATCCGCCTTGCTGACGGCGACGGCATCGGCCGGGCGGGGTTCATAGACATGGGCGTCGCCATCCGGCCCGACCAGCGTGGTGATTTCGACACGGTCGCCGCCGACGTTTTTCGCGAAATCGGCGATGATCGAGAAACTGGCAACGACCTTGAGTTCGGCGGCGGACGCCTGCGCCATCAGAACCGGGGAGAGGGAAAGAAGGCTGACGCCGGTGGCCAGACGGAGTGTTTTGAACATGAAGGTTCTCCTTTTTCGAACGCTGTTTTCAGGCCGTCCTGTGACGGCCGGAACCGAGAAGATCGCTGAGCACGCCGCGCGTGCCGACGAGGATGGAGAGCGCATAAATGACGCCCGCGGAAAGGATGATCGCCGGGCCGGATGGCAGCGACGCGTGATAGGACAAAAGCAGGCCGGCAAAGCAGGACACCATGCCGATGCCGATGGAAATGAAGCACATGGGTGCGACACGGTTGGACCAGAAGCGGCTGGCGGCGGCGGGCAGCATCATCAGCCCGACGGAGAGCAGCGTTCCCAGCGCCTGAAAGCCGCCGACCAGATTGAGGACGACGATGGCAAGGAAGAGGAAATGCACCGGGCTGCCCCAGTTGCTGACCGAGCGCAGGAACAGGGGGTCGAGGCATTCCGCCAGCAGCGCCCGCCAGAAGGTTATCATCACCAGAAGCGTTACGATGCAGATGCCGCCGATCAGGCCGAGCGCCTCATTGTTCAGCGCCAGCACGGTGCCGAACAGCACATGCATGAGATCGACGCTCGAACCGCGCCATGAGACGAGCAACACGCCGAGCGCCAGCGAGATGAGATAAAAGGCGGCAAGCGAGGCGTCTTCCTTCTGGATGGTGAAGCGTGACACAGCGCCTGCACCCAGCGCGACCAGAAGGCCGACGGCCAGCCCGCCGATGGTCATGGGCAGGATTTCCAGCCCGTAGAACAGAAACCCGACCGCCGCTCCCGGCAGGATGGCGTGAGACATGGCGTCGCCCGTCAGGCTCATGCGGCGCAGCATCAGAAACACACCGACCGGGCCGCAGCTGACGGCAAGGATCAGCGCCCCGGCAAGCGCACGCTGCATGAAGACATACTGAACGAAGGGTTGGATGAAGATATCAGCCATGGACATTCGAATTCGCGTGGGAGTGGGGATGGGAATGGGCGGATGCCGCCTGCGGACTTGCCCCGACGAACTGCAGCGAAGGCGCCGCGGCCGGTTCGCACCAGGGAGCATTTTCCTCCCACGCCTCGTGGAAATGTCGCGCCTGCCGGATGTTCTCCGCCTTCAGAACTTCGGCCGTAGGACCAAGGCCGACAAGCTTTCGGGCAAGGAACAGGGTCTCTGGAAAATGCTGCCGTACGAGCTGGAAGTCATGAAGGACGGCCAGAACCGTGCGTCCCTCCGCCACCCATGATTTGATCAGGACCATAAGGTCGGAAACGGTGCGCTCGTCGACGGCGTTGAAGGGTTCGTCGAGCAGGATCAGCTGCGCATCCTGCAACATGGCGCGGGCAAAAAGGGCGCGCTGCATCTGCCCGCCGGAAAGCGAGTCGATATTGCGCCTTTCAAAACCGGAAAGCCCGACCGCCTCCATCACGCGGCCCATCGCCGCCCGGTCTTCGGGACGGTGGCGGCCAAGCAGGCCGCGTTTCGGCCAGAGACCAAGCGCCACCAGATCCCGCACCTGCGCTGGAAAAGAGCGGTCGAGTTCCGATTGCTGCGGCAGATAAGCGACGGACAGATCTGGGCTTATCCGGCATTCGCCGCCGAGCGGCTTCAAAATGCCGGCAATGCCTTTCATCAACGTCGATTTTCCAGAGCCATTGGCGCCGACCACCGCAGTGAGCGAGCCTCTGGCGATATCGCCATTCAGATGATGCACGGCCGCGCGGCCGGCATATCCAAGCGTCAGGTTTTTGAAGGCGAGGCACGGATCGCTCATCGATCCCTCCGGGGCAGGATGTCATTCGATGGCCCTTGATATGTAATGTTATTACATTCGTCAAACGAATATGTAATGAAATAACATTAACTATCGGAAAGATACGTTGCGCTTCGCATAAGCCTCGGCCCCCGCATTGCGGGACGCTTTTTTTCTGTCGCCCGTTGACAGGCGGTCAATATGTAATGTTATTACGTTACAAAACAAAGACGGGGCAGCACCGAACCGTCATTTCCAGATCGTGTGCGTGGCCGCCATGAGGTCCACGCGAGCTTTGCCAAAGAACGAGGTCCATATGTCGCAAAAACTTCCCGTCACCGTGCTTTCCGGCTTTCTCGGCGCCGGCAAGACGACGCTTCTCAATCATATTCTCGCCAATCGCGATGGTCTGCGCGTGGCGTTGATCGTCAACGACATGAGCGAGATCAATATCGACGCCGCACTGGTGCGCGATGGCGGCGCCAATCTCTCCCGCACGGAAGAGCAATTGGTGGAAATGACCAATGGCTGCATCTGTTGCACGCTGCGCGACGATCTCTTGACGGAGGTGCGGGCGCTGGCCGAACAGGGCCGTTTCGATTACCTGCTGATCGAATCCACCGGCATCGCCGAGCCGCTTCCGGTGGCCGCGACCTTCGATTTTCGCGATGAAAACGGCCGCAGCCTTTCCGATGTCGCGCGTCTCGACACCATGGTGACGGTGGTGGATGCCGCCAATCTTCTCAACGACTACGGTTCGTCCGATTTTCTCGCCGACCGGGGCGAAACGGCGGGGGATGGCGACAACCGCACCATCGTCGACCTTCTGGTGGAGCAGATCGAATTCGCTGATGTCGTCGTCCTCAACAAGATCGGCACCGCGACGCCGGAGGAGCGGGACGCCGCCCGCAAGATCATCGTCGGGCTGAACCCGGATGCGAAACTCATCGAGGCCGATTTCGGCAAGGTGGCGCTGAAGGAGGTTCTCGGCACCGGCCGTTTCGATTTCGCCAGGGCCGAAGAACACCCCCTGTGGTTCAAGGAATTGCACGGCTTCAAGGACCACATTCCCGAAACCGAGGAATATGGCATTCGCTCCTTCGTTTACCGCGCCCAAAAGCCGTTCGACCCCGTGCTGTTCCAGCGCTTCATCGACCGCGCCTGGCCCGGCGTGGTGCGCGCCAAGGGCTTTTTCTGGCTGGCGACGCGTCCGCGTTATGTCGGCGAGATCAGCCAGGCCGGCGCATTGGTGCGTACCGGCAAGATGGGCCTGTGGTGGTCCGCCGTGCCGAAGGAGCAATGGCCGCGCGAAAAGCAGTTCCTCGATATGATGAAGCCATATCTCGATCCGGTTTTCGGCGACCGGCGACAGGAAATCGTCTTCATCGGCTCCGATCCGATGAACGAGGCGCGCATCCGCGCCCAGCTCGATGCCTGCCTGATCGATACCGAGGCATTCACACCGGATGCATGGCGGCACCTGCCCGATCCTTTCGCAAGCTGGGACAGGCAGGCGGCTTGATCGATAGCTACCGATGCGAAGCATCTGTAAGCCGTCACCCCGGACTAGGTCCGGGGTCCAGCGCGATCAAGTCCTTGATCGCGAGAGACTCTTTTCACGGCGCAGACGCGCCGTGGCTGGATGCCGGATCTAGTCCGGCATGACAGAGGAGAGGCTTTATAGAAAATTCAGCGTCACCAGCGCCAGAACGAGATAACGCCCGACCTTGGCGATGGTGACCAGCAGCAGGAAGACCGGCAGCGGTTCCTTCATGATGCCGGCGGCGACCGTCAGAGGATCGCCGATCAGCGGCGCCCAGCTGAGCAGCAGGGACCATTTGCCATAGTGCCGATACCAGTTCTGGGCGCGCTCCAGCGCCGCCTCCCCGACCGGAAACCAGCGTTCATGCCGAAAGCGCTCGATGCCGCGGCCGAGCAGCCAGTTGACGAAGGAGCCGGCGACATTGCCGGCGCTGGCCACGGCGACCAGCAGCCAGATGGGCTGTGATTTCAGAAGGATGAGGCCGGCCAGTGCGGCCTCCGACTGCATGGGCAGAATGGTCGCCGCGATGAACGCCGTCAGGAACAAACCCGCATATACCGCCAGATCGGCCATTGCCCGCCCTTTATCATCCGCGAATCTCACGGTCTTGCCGAAGTGCCGGAAGACGCTCTTGCCGTCAAGCGGGCGATATTTCACACGACCCTACGGCACATCGGCGGCAATGGCCCCGAGGATGTCATGGCGGGCTACATCCAGCAGCGCCTTGTGAACCGACAATTGCCGGGTACTGCCGGATGCGGACAGAATGAGGATCACGGTTTCCTTCGGGGGGCAATTCGGCAACGCGCAGGCGATCTCGTGGACGGAAACAATGTCGTCTTCTGAAAGAAACAGCAGTTCCCGCGTCCAGTCCTTCATGATGCGGGCCTGCGAGACGATCGCAGAGCCGCTGCGCGCAAGCGGATTCGTTTTTAGCGTCATCGGAATACCTTTCGCCCCGTCTGCGCGGCCAATGTGTCGAAGAGAGCGCGGATCGGCTGTTGCGGCATGTCCATGCCGATCAGCACGATGCGCGTGGAACGATTGCCATCCGGCCAGCGCTCCAGCCGGGTCAATGGATAAAGCCGATGCTGCACCGCGTGCGCGACAACCGGCCGCTCCGGGTCATCCGTTGCGCCGAAAACTCCCTTGAGCCGCAGCAGGCCGGAATGCACATTGCTGGTGACGAGCTCCAGAAAAGTGACAATCGCCTGCGGATCGAAAGCGCCGTCAAAGGTAAGATCAAAAGCCTCGACCCCGACGCCATGGCGATTGATATCGTGCTGATGGGCGGCATGAAGGCTCAGCCTGTCGGCCGCAAACCATCCCGGCGCATCCTCCGGCTTGCCGCGCAGCGAATAATCCGATGCTGCAAACAGCGACATCAAGTCGAAATCGGCCGCATTGCGGTCATGGAACGAGGCCGCAGGATTGAGATCGGCGAGGCTTTCGCGGTCCACGGCTGCGGCATCGGCAAGATCGGTTTTCGTCAGAACGATATGGTCGGCAAAGGCAAGCTGTTTCCAGCCTTCGATAAAGTTGTCGAGCATCGCGGGGCCGGAGACAACGTCGAAAACCGTGACCACGCCTGAAAGGTGGAAATGCCGGGCCACGATGTGATCGCGCAGGCCAAGAGCCGGCGTGCCGCCGGCGATCAGGCTGTTGATGATCGGCGCGGGATCGGCAAGGCCGGTGGTTTCGATGACGACCCGCGATACTTCCGGCATCATCCCTTCCAGAAAGGCCTGATGCAGCTCGTAAAGCGAGGTGCGGATATCGCTGGTGGCCGTGCAGCAGATGCAGCCCGTCGTCGTTCTGAAATATCGTTCAGAACCCGTTCGCACCAGACCGTGATCGATGGGCACCGAGCCGAATTCATTGACGATGACCGCGGCATCGCGCATGGCCGGCTCAGTCAGAAGCGCGTTCAGCAACGTCGTCTTGCCCGCGCCCAGAAAACCGGTCAGCAGGGTAACCGGCACCGTGCGGACAGGTGGCGCGACGAGCGAATCTTGCCTGGAATCGACCGCCTTTTTCCGCTTCATTCCGAACACATCCGCACCTTCGACATCCATAAATTCACCGCACCATAATGCGTAATGTAATAACATATCAATGGTGATTGTTGGATTTCGGCGGGAGTCAATCCCGCACCCGCACGCCGCCAACGGCAGGGCGCATGAAAAAACCATGGAACGAAGGAAATGGAATAATAAATCCGTTTCCTTCACTTTCGTTTTAATCGTTCCACGTTCTCTTGCATTTTCGTTAGAGTTCGCTTTTAATCAGATCGCTAATACAGAAAAGATCGCCCGCAGCCGGATCGAGGAGGATAGGCTGCAATAAGGGGCTGTATCTTTTACTGTTTTCATAACGGGAGGAATGACCTTGAAAAAACTCAGCTACCGCCTCGCCGCGGCATCCGCGCTTTCGTTTTTTGTCACATCGAATGCATATGCAGTAACCGACATTCAGTGGTGGCACGCCATGACCGGCGCCAATAACGAGGTCGTGGATACGCTTGCCAAAGAGTTCAACGACAGCCAGAAGGAATACAAGATCACGCCCGTCTTCAAGGGCACCTATCCGGAAACGCTGAATGCCGGCATTGCGGCGTTCCGCGCCAAGCAGCCGCCGGCGATCATTCAGGTCTTCGATGCCGGTTCGGGCGTGATGATGGGGGCTGCCGGCGCCATCAAGCCGGTGGCGGACGTGCTGAAGGAAGGCGGCTACACCTTTAACAAGGATGAGTATCTGGCCGGCATCGTCGCCTATTATTCCAAGCCTGACGGCACCATGCTGTCCTTCCCTTACAATTCGTCCTCGCCGATCCTTTATTACAACAAGGATGTCTTCCAGAAGGCCGGCCTTGATGCCGCCAACCCGCCGAAGACCTGGCCGGAAGTTTTCGAAGCCGCCAAGAAGATCAAGACCAGCGGTGCGGCCCAGTGCGGCTTCACCTCCACCTGGCTCACCTGGATCCAGACCGAAAACTTCGCCGCCTGGAACAACGTATCCTACGGCAGCAATGAAAACGGCCTTGGCGGCACGGATGTGAAGCTTGCGGTCAATGCGCCGCTCTTCGTCGAGCATTTCCAGGCCATTGCCGATCTCGCCAAGGACGGCACCTTCCGTTATGGCGGCCGCACTTCGGAAGCCAAGCAGCTGTTCATGTCCGGCGAATGCGGCATCCTGACCGAATCCTCCGGCGGTCTTGGCGATATCGTCAAGACCGGCATGAATTACGGCATCGGCCAGCTGCCCTATTATGAGGGCCATGGTCCGCAGAACACCATTCCCGGCGGCGCCAGCCTCTGGGTCTTCGGCGGCAAGAGCGAAGCCGAATATAAGGGCGTGGCCGAATTCTTCCACTTCCTCTCCCAGACCAAGATCCAGGCGCGCCTGCATCAGGTCTCCGGCTATATGCCGGTGACCATCGCGGCCTATGAGGAAACCAAGAAGTCCGGCTTCTATGATAAGAACCCCGCCCGTGAAACGCCGCTGCTGCAGATGATGGGCAAGCCGCCGACAGAGAACTCCAAGGGCGTGCGTCTCGTGAACCTGCCGCAGGTGCGCGACATCATGAATGAAGAGTTCGAGGCGATGCTGGCCGGCAAGCAGGACGCGAAAGCGGCGCTCGACAAGATCGTCGAGCGCGGCGATGCGGCCATCAAACAGGCTGCCGGCAACTAAACGATCCCCTGCCCCGCCCGCATCCTCAACAGGGTGCGGGCGGCATTCCCATCTCATCAGGAGATCGCCGTGCAAAGCGTCGTATTCCCCAACAAGATCCTGCCCTATCTGCTGGTTGCGCCGCAGATCATCCTCACGGTGATCTTTTTCTTCTGGCCGGCAAGCCAGGCGCTTTATCAGTCGACCATGCGCGAGGACGCCTTCGGGCTGAACAGCAATTTCGTCGGGCTGGCGAATTTTTCGGCTGTGCTCTCGGATGAAAGCTATCTGAACTCGCTGCAGGTCACGGTCATTTTCAGCATCCTGACCGCGCTCGTCTCCATGGGGCTGGCGCTGCTTCTGGCGACGGCGGCCGACCGGGTGGTGCGCGGCAAGGGTTTTTACCGCACCATGATGATCATGCCCTATGCCGTCGCCCCTGCGGTGGCCGGCATGTTGTGGCTCTTCATGTTCAACCCGGCCATGGGCACCTTCTCCTACATCCTGCGCCGCAACGGCATCATGTGGGACCCGCTGCTCAACGGCGATCAGGCCATGCTGCTCGTCGTCGCGGCTGCTGCGTGGAAGCAGATCAGTTACAATTTCCTGTTTTTTGTCGCAGGTTTGCAGGCAATTCCTAAATCATTGCTGGAGGCGGCCTCCATCGATGGCGCGCGCGGTTCGCGGCGCTTCTGGACCATCGTTTTCCCGCTGCTTGCGCCGACAACCTTCTTCCTTCTGGTCGTCAACACGGTCTACGCCTTCTTCGATACCTTCGGCATCATCCATGCGGTGACCGGCGGCGGCCCCGCCAAGGCGACGGAAACGCTGG
Organism: Agrobacterium sp. P15N1-A; assembly: GCF_044626815.1. Lineage (NCBI taxonomy): Bacteria > Pseudomonadati > Pseudomonadota > Alphaproteobacteria > Hyphomicrobiales > Rhizobiaceae > Agrobacterium > Agrobacterium sp. P15N1-A. Next base: position 184,105 of record NZ_JBIUPF010000005.1, read on the forward strand.
TCTACAAGGTCTATAATGATGGTTTCGTGAACCTCAATCTCGGCTCTTCCGCCGCGCAATCCGTGATCCTGATGGTGATCGTCATCGCGCTCACCGCATTCCAGTTCCGCTTCGTCGAGAAGCGCGTGCATTACGGCTGAGGATTTCACAATGATTGAAAATCGCCCGGTCGCCCGCGTGATCGCCCATCTGATGCTCGTTCTCGGCATCATCATCGTGGCCTTCCCGATCTATTACACCTTCGTCGCCTCCTCCATGACATCGACGGATATCATCCGCCCGCCCATGTCGCTTTTGCCCGGCGATCATCTTGGCGCCAATTACACCGAGGCCATGGCCGGCGGTGTCGAAAGAGTGGTCGGCGTCAGCCTCGAGCGGCTGCTGTTCAACAGCTTCGTCGTGGCGCTCGCCATCGCCATCGGCAAGATCGTCATTTCGTTCCTGTCGGCCTTCGCCATCGTCTTCTTCCGCTTTCCCTTCCGCATGGGCTTTTTCTGGATGATCTTCATCACGCTCATGCTGCCGGTGGAAGTGCGCATCCTGCCCACTTACAAGGTCATCGTCGATTTGGGCCTGATCGACACCTATGCGGGGCTGACACTGCCGCTGATGGCGTCGGCGACCGCGACCTTCCTGTTCCGGCAGTTCTTCCTGACCATTCCCGGTGAGCTGGTCGAGGCGGCGCGCATCGACAATGCCGGTCCGTTCCGCTTCATGCGGGATATTCTGCTGCCGCTGTCGAGAACCAATATCGCCGCCCTTTTCGTGATCCTGTTCATCTATGGCTGGACCCAGTATCTCTGGCCGCTGCTCGTGACCAACGACGCCAAGATGAACACGATCATCATCGGCCTGAAGCGCATGGTGGATTTCACCGACGCTTCGACGCCCTGGAATTACGTGATGGTGACGGCGATCCTCGCCATCATCCCCCCGATTATCGTTGTGGTGCTGATGCAGCGCTGGTTCGTCAAAGGTTTGGTGGAGACCGAAAAATAATGGCAAAAATTGCGCTGAAAGACGTCCGCAAGGTTTATGGCGGCAATGTCGAGGCCATCAAGGGCGTATCGATGGACATCGCCGACGGCGAAATGATCGTGCTCGTCGGCCCCTCCGGCTGCGGAAAATCCACCCTGCTGCGCATGATCGCCGGGCTAGAGGGCATTTCGGGCGGCCAGATCGTCATCGGCGACCGTGTCGTCAACGATCTGGAGCCCTCCGACCGCGATATCGCCATGGTGTTCCAGAACTATGCGCTTTATCCGCATATGACGGTGCGCCAGAACCTTGCCTATGGCCTGAAGAACCGCAACACGCCGAAGGAGGAAATCGAACGGCGCATCACCGAGGCGGCCAAGGCGCTGGAGATCGAGCAGTTCCTGGAGCGCAAGCCGCGCCAGCTTTCCGGCGGCCAGCGCCAGCGCGTGGCCATGGGCCGCGCCATTGTGCGCAAGCCCGCGGCCTTCCTGTTCGACGAGCCGCTCTCCAACCTCGATGCCAAGCTGCGCGTGCAGATGCGTGTGGAAATCCGCCGCCTGCAACGCTCGCTCGCCACGACAAGCGTGTATGTGACCCATGACCAGATGGAGGCCATGACGCTGGCCGACCGGCTGGTGGTGCTGAATGCCGGCCGCATCGAGCAGATGGGCACGCCGATCGAGCTTTACGAAAAACCGGCCACCACTTTCGTCGCCACCTTCATCGGCTCGCCTTCCATGAACCTGTTGAACCATGGCGCGACATCGGCAAACGGCTCTTCCGGCTGGTCGGTGCAGGCAACCGCGGCACTGCCGCAGGGCGTCGCCACGCTCGGCATCCGCCCCGAGGACATCACCCTTGCCAATGAAGCCCCCGCGGACGCCGCCTTCGCCGGCACCGTGCAGGTGGACGCCGTGGAACTGGTGGGTGCGGAAAGCTATGTGCACGGCTCCTTCGCCGACGGCACAACAATCGTCTTCCGCGTCCACGGCCGCTCTCAGCTGCGCATCGGCGAAACGCTGAAGATCGCCGCACAGGCGAAGGATTTTCACCTGTTCGATGCGGCGGGCAAGCGGATTTAAGCTTGGTCGCAGAAACGGGACACCCGCCGCTGGGCGGGTGCTCACACTATAGCTAGAATCTCCGACGGCTCGTTACCACACCAGCTCCACCTGCGGCCGGCCGTTGGAGGTTTTCTCCACCGTGCGGCCGGAGGTGTCGACATTGCAGTGGACGCGCTGGCGGAAGGCGGAAAAGCTTTCGAAAGTCACCACATCCACCGGATCGTCGAGATGCAGGGTCAGCCGGTAGCGTTCGGGATCGCCGCCGAGCGCCTGCACGCCCAGAACGGAGGCCACGAAAGGCTGGCCGAGGTAAAAACCTTCCACCCTTGAACCCAGAAGATAGGGGTTGAAGGCGGGGCGGTTGCCGGCCGATGCGTGGAGGGTGTTCCAGTCGCGGAAGCCATATTGCGCGGCGATGAGTTCCAGCGCTTTCGAATGGGTGATTGCCTGCCCCTGATCCTCAAGGGCGGCGCGCAGGCGTTTCGCCTGTTCTTTCAGCCCCTCAAGTGCGGGAAGCGGTTTGGACACGTTCATAACGGTTCTCCAACATGCGCATGCCGAATGTTCCGAAGGGGGTCCGCGTTGCCATCGACGACATGCAAAACATGGGATGACCGTTATCAAGGATAAGAGCTTCACCAGGGGCATAAATGCCTGCGGACGGCCGGGGCTCTTTGCCCGTGGCCGTCCGTATAACTCAGAAAGGGCGGCCCGTCAAAGGCCGCGCTGAAGCGCGTCCCGGGATCAGAAGCGATAGGTGATACCCGCGCCGATCAGCCATGGATCGAGCTTGGCCTTGCCGCTGATCGGCGTGCCGCCGAGTTCCGCAGTCCAGTCGGTCTTGAGGAAAATCTTCTTCACGTCGAAGTTCACGCCCCAATGTTCGTCCAGCATATAGTCGAAACCGACCTGCACGGCCGCGCCGACCTTGTTCTTGACGTCGAGATTGCTGAAACCGGGCTTTTCCGTCTGGTTATAGAACAGCGAATAGTTCACGCCCGCGCCGATATAGGGCTTGAAAGCGCCGAAATCGGTGAAGTGATATTGCAGCGTCAGCGTCGGCGGCAGCAGCCACGTCTTGCCGACTGGCGTGCCGGCCAGCACACCTTCGCCATTGATCTTGGCATAGGTGGTGCCGAGAATAAGCTCTGCAGCAAAGTTTTCGGTGAAGAAATAGCTGATGTCGAGTTCCGGGATCACGGTGTCCGAATAGGACAGGCCCGCCCCCGGCAAACCGTCGACGCTGCCGCTATCATGGGTGATGACGCCGAGGCCGCGCACGCGCAGCATCCACGGGCTTGCCGCCGCAATCGCCTCTTCGGCGGTGGGGGCCGGCGCTGCCGGGGCCAGATCGGCGGCCATGGCATTGGCGGATACCAGCATGGTCGCAACACCAACCGCGACACTGGCAAGCAAGGCGGTTTTTTTGTTTCTGTTCGTCATTCCATCTCTCCTATAGCGCACCGCAGCCGGGCAAGTCCCCGGAACCGGCTGATGACGGCGGGCTTTCGCGAATCTTCGCCTGCCGCAACCGCTTGGGGCCACTATGACGAAGGCAGAGGCGGGCCGATTGAGATGGATCAAACCGGGACGCCGATCATGGATCGGAGCGATTAACCGGCAAGCATTGTGACAATTACGCAACAAATGCCATGCGGCGATCGGGAAGCGGATGCACAACGCGCCCGGCAGATGCCGGAAAAATACGAAAAAGGCCTGCATTTGCAGGCCTCCTTCCAGTGCATCACCTCGATCACGCGGCCTGGGGCGTCAGTGTTACGGAACCCGGCTTGCGCAGAAGCAGAACCGAGACGGCCGCGATCATGCACATCAGACCGGCAATCTGCAGCGCGGGCATATAGGTGTCGAAGTCGCTCTTGAAAAAACCGGCGCCAAAGGCGGCGGTGGCGGCTCCCAGCTGATGGCCGGCAAACACCCAGCCGAAAACGAGACCGGCCTTTTCGCGGCCGAAATTCTCGGCAGCGAGCTTCACCGTCGGCGGCACGGTCGCCACCCAGTCCAGACCGTAAAAGACGGCGAAGACCGAAAGCTCCACGAAGCTGAACCCCGAGAATGAGAGATAAAGCAGGGACAGCCCACGCAGACCGTAAAACCAGAACAGCAGGAAACGATTGTCGAAGCGGTCGGAAAGCCAGCCGGCGAAGATGGTGCCGAAGAAATCGAAAATGCCGATCACCGCCAGCGTACCCGCCGCCGTCACCGCAGCCATGCCGAAATCGCCGCAGATCGAAATCCAGTGTGTCTGGATGAGACCGTTGGTCGAAAGCCCGCAGACAAAGAAGGTGCCGAAAAGCACCCAGAAGACCGGGTTGCCCGATACGCTCTTCAGGGTCACCAGCGGCGATACCAGCGTGGCGAGAAGATTGTGATCCTGCCTGACCGGCTTTGCCACCGCTGTCTCGCCATAGGCCGGCAGGCCGACATCGGCGGGATGGTCACGCATCAAAAGCAGGACGAGGACCATGGCGGCTGCGATCACCGCAACGGACAGGGTCAGGGCGGTTCGCCAGCCATAGGCTTCCGTCAGCGCCGCCAGCAGCGGCAGGAAAACAAGCTGGCCGGTGGCGTTGCTCGCCGTCATGACGCCGATTACCAGTCCGCGACGCTTGGAAAACCAGCGTGTCGCCACGGTGGCGCCCAATACCAGCGCGGTCATGCCGGTGCCGACGCCGATCACCACGCCCCAGAGCAGCAGCAATTGCCATACCTCGGTCATGAAGAAGGAGGCGACGATGCCGCCCATGATCAGGGCAAGCGCGGTGGACACCACCTGCCGGACGCCGAAATGATTCATGAAGGCGGCGGCAAAAGGCCCGAGCAGGCCAAAAAGCACCAGCCTGACGGCCATTGCGGAGGAAATATCGGCGATATCCCAGCCGAATTCCTGATGCAGCGGCTGGATCATCACCCCCGCGGACCCCATGGCACCGGCGGTGGCCAGCATGGTCAAAAAGGTGGTTGCGGCAACGAGCCAGCCATAATGCAGATTTCTGCCGGCCATCCAGCTGGCGAGGCGTGTGGAGAGCATGTTCAAATTCCCTTTCCAGCGGCCGCGGCCGATATTTTACGGGTATATACCCTATATTGCGGGCAGATACCCGCATATCCCCAAAAATCACAGGGCTGCGAGCAGTTCCTGCAATTGTGCTGTCTTCTCAGGCCCAAGCCGGGCCTCTATTTCATCCTGCACCCCATCCCAGAGCGGCGCGCCCGCTTTCAGGATCGCGTGGCCTTCCTTCGTCACCGTCAGCATCGCTTCCCGCTGATCCTCCCCGTGACCGATGGCGACCAGACCCATGCGAGCCAGCACCCTGGCGTTGCGGCCGACGGTGGAGCGATCCAGCTCCACCCTCGCGGCGAGATCGGTCAGCGAGACCGGCGCGGTGCGATTGATGTTTCGCAACAGGCTGAACTGACCGATATTCACGCCAAGCGGCGCCAGGGCCTCGTCATAATAGGACGAAACCTTGCGGGATGCTTTGCGCAACAGGATGCAATGGCAACTATCGTTTGGCATTTGTCTCGGGTATATACCCGTAAATTTCTGCGCGCAAGAGACGCTCCGAGAAATTATCGGCGGGCAACGCCCGACCCATGGCCATAGAGCAGAAACAATAAACCCCGGCTTTGGGCCGGGGTTTGATATCAGCAGCGAGACCCGTCTCAGGCAGAGAGCCTGCGGCCGCTTGCCACCAGCAGGCCGGCAGCGCCTTCAAGCCAGCCGGTTTTCAGTTCCAGCGCCAGGAAACGGCTGCGCTCGAACGGGCCGGGCATGATGAGGTGCTGGGCCTTGTCGGCGAAAAAGCCGAAGCGCTCGTAATAGGGTGCATCGCCCACCAGAAGAACGGCGCCGTGGCCACGCCTGGTGGCTTCGGCAATGGCGGCACGCATCAGCGCCGAGCCGATGCCCTTGCCCTCATGGGCGGCATCGACGGCCAGCGGGCCGAGCAGCAGCGCTTCGACGGCGCGGCCTTCGCGCGAGATGCCGGCCTCGACGTTCCACAGGCGCACCGTGCCGATGACATGGCCATCCTCATCGCGGGCGACGAGCGCGAGGCCTTCGGCCGGAATACGGCCGGCGCGCAACTTTTCGGAAGACTTGCGGCGGCGGCCGGCGCCCATGGCGCGGTCCAGCAGGTTCTCACGGGCGACGACATCGCCCGGATTTTCCTGATCGACATGAAATGTCTGCGGCGTGAAAAATGCCCGTACCGAATTCAAAAGAGCGGCCATCCTTGGCCTCCCGTCACACTACCGCCCACACGCGGCCCTTGATGAAAATTGGTGGAGCCGTTCCGGCCCGCCGACACGCTTTCCTCGGCTGGAAGAGGTGCAGCAAGCAGGGATTTGCGCAACAGCACAATCGGCAGGGCCGGAACGGAAGCTTGGTCGAGACGCCGCCCTTTTCAGCGGACGGCGCTCGGATCAGATGACGTAGGCCTTCAGCGGCTCGAAACCGTTGAACGCGACCGCCGAATAGGTGGTCGTGTAAGCGCCCGTGCCTTCGATCAGAACTTCATCGCCGATGGTCAGCGAGACCGGCAGCGGATACATGTTCTTTTCATACAGCACATCGGCGCTGTCGCAGGTCGGGCCGGCCAGAACGCAGGGCTCCATCTCGTCCTGATCGCGCTCGGTGCGGATCGGGTAACGGATCGCCTCATCCATCGTCTCGGCGAGACCGCCGAACTTGCCGATGTCGAGGAACACCCAGCGGTGGTTGTCATTGTCGGACTTGCGCGACACGAGAACGACTTCCGCCTTGATGACGCCGGCATTGCCGACCATGCCGCGGCCCGGCTCGATGATCGTCTTCGGGATCTGGTTGCCGAAGTGCTTGCGCAGCGCCGTGTCGATCGCCTGACCGTATTCTTCGGCAGCCGGAACGTCGCGCAGGTACTTGGTCGGGAAACCACCGCCCATATTGACCATCTGCAGGTGGATGCCCTGCTTGGCAAGCGAAGCGAAGACGCGCTTGGCATCGGCCAGCGCCGCATCCCATGCGTCGAGATTCATCATCTGCGAACCGACATGGAAGGATACGCCGTAGGATTCGAGACCGAGCTGATGCGCGTAGACGAGAACGTCGACAGCCATCTGCGGAACGCAGCCGAACTTGCGCGACAGCGGCCATTCGGCACCTTCGCCATCCGTCAGCACACGGCAGAAGACGCGCGCGCCGGGAGCGGCACGGGCGACCTTCTCGACTTCCTCATGGCTGTCCACGGCGAAGAGATCGATGCCGAGCGCATGGGCGCGTGCAACATCGCGTTCCTTCTTGATGGTGTTGCCGAAGGAGATACGGTCGGCCGTCGCGCCGGCATCGAGCGCCATCTGGATTTCAGCCACGGAGGCGCAATCGAAGTTGGAGCCGAGCGAAGCGAGCAGCTTCAGGATTTCGGGAGCCGGATTTGCCTTGACGGCATAATAGATCGCGCTGTTCGGCAGGGAGTGCCGGAAAGCGTTGAAATTGTCGCGCACGACGTCGAGATCAACCACGAGGCAAGGGCCTTCGGGACGTCGGGTCTTGATGAAGTCGAGAATGCGTGCAGTCGTCATCGATGTATTCCCTGTTAAACCGGCTCCGGAAAAATCCGAAGGACAAAGGACGCTCGAGATATGCATTCGAATCAGCCGGTGGAGGCGCAGAATCGATAGCATACGCTCAAGGCGCGAATGTGAACGACGCCCTGCCAGAGCATCATTCGGCTTTGTCTGCCATGGATTGGAGGGAATGACCCGACCGCACTTCAGGCAATGATGGTGTGCCTCTTTAGTACCCCGGCTGATGGAAAGCCGGCAGAGAACCAGAAAGGCCCGCACCGTCGTTGCTTCGTATGTCCTCGCATTTTCCGGTTGGCCGGAATAGCGACTGGAGGGGTTAGTTCCAGGTACCTTACCTAAATCCTCACCACATCGAGGAATCGGCGGACACACATGGGCACGTGCGACTTTGGGCAGCACGGGAAATAAGAATATTCGCCGTCATAATCAAGAGGAATTTTTCATCATATCGCGGATTTTTTCGGCATCAATTTTAAGGTTGAACAGTAGCCTTCCAGCGTTCAATTATGTGGAACGAACCGGAGGATTTTCATGGACACGCTGACCCGCATCCGCGCCTTTATCGATGTCGTCGAAGCGGAGGGTTTTTCCGCCGCGGCGCGCAAGACGGGGCGTTCCAAGGCGCTTCTGTCCAAATATGTGCGGGAACTGGAGGACGATCTCGGCGCGCTGCTCCTCAATCGCACCACCCGGCAGTTCTCGCTGACGGAGGCCGGGCACACCTATTACCGCACCGCTTCGGATATTTTGAAGGAGATTGATAACCTTGCCGATCTGGTGCGCGAAAAGAATGCCGATCTGAAGGGCAAGCTCAGGATTTCCGTTCCCCGCACCTTCATCGATGCCGATGTCGGCCAGAGCCTGATCGACTTCGCCAAGGAAAATCCGGAACTGTCGCTGGAAATCGTCGCGGAAGACCGGTTCGTCGACCTGATCGAGGAGGGTTTCGATCTCGCGGTTCGGATAACCCGGCTGGAAGATTCCGGTCTCATCGCCCGCAAGCTTTCCGATTTCCGGGTCTATGCGGTGGCGACGGCGGATTTCGTGGCGCAGCACGGGCCGCTCGACGGACCGCAGGATTTCTCCCGCGTCCCCTTCATCATCGACACCAATACGCGTTTTCACAATACGGTGCGCTATCTCGAGCCGGATGGCGGCTCCAATTCGGTCACCATCAGCGGGCCTATCGAGGTCAACAGCCCACAGGCGACGCTGCGCGCCGCCCGCGCCGGCCTCGGCATCGCCATGGTGCCGGATTTCATCGCCCGGCCCTATATCCAGTCCGGCGAGCTGGTGACGCTGTTCGACGATTATATCTCCAAGGACAGGGGTATCTATGCGGTCTATCCGCATCGCCGTTACCTGCCGGCCAAGGTGCGCAGCTTCGTGGATTATCTCTCGGCGTGGTTCAGGAAGAATGGATGAAGGGCCGGGCGGCATTCGCCGAGCGTCCTTCCGTCATGCCGGACTTGATCCGGCATCCAGCCACGGCGCGTCTGCGCCGTGAAAGGACTCTCCCGCGATCAAGGACTTGATCGCCCTGGACCCCGGATCAAGTCCGGGGTGACGGAGTGGGGATGCAGCCGTCTCGTCAAATCCAAACCTCGGCAAAACTTTTAGCAGCATCGACGCCCGCGTTTTAGCGGGCGTCGCTTGGCAGAAGCCAGCGCGTCAGAACGGCGAATCCGGGAAGTAGAACTGCTCGGCATTGTCCTTGGTGATGAGCGTCGCATCGAGGATATATTCACCCGCGACCGGCACCTGATCGTAGAAATGCCCGGCCGTCAGCTGCATGGCTGTCGCCACCATCGCCGGCGGGTAGAGCACGTCGACCGGCACCAGCTTGTCCCCGTCCATGACCTTCTTGATCATGTCTTTGGAGCCGGCGCCCGCGACGATATACTGGATATCGGTGCGTTTCGCCTGCTGGATGGCTTCCAGCACGCCAATCGCCATGTCGTCATCCTGACACCAGACCACGTCGATCTTCTTGTACTTGGTCAGATAGTCCTGCATCACGCGGAAGGCGTCGTCGCGGTTCCAGTTGCCGTACTGGCGGTCGAGAACCTTGACGCTGGAACCAGCGATACCCTGGTCGAAACCATCTTGACGCTGCTGGTCGATGGGGATCGGCAGACCGCGAATGACCACGACTTCGGCGTCAGGCGTCGTCTTCTTGATGTATTCGCCGGCCACCTGGCCAAGTGCGGGGTTGTTGCCGGCAACATAGAGATCGCGGATCGAATTGTCATTGACGCTCGGCGCGCGGTCGACCAGCGCGACGAAGGTGCCCTTGTCCTTGATCTCCTTGATGGCGTTGACCAGCGGATCGGGATCGGACGGCAGCACGACCAGCGCATCGAGCCCCTGCACGGCAAGATCCTGCAGGGCGTTAGCCTGATTGGCGGCGTCCGGCGATGTCTTGACGATCACATTAAGCCCCGGATGCTCCTGCATGAGCAGCTTCGCCACGCGCTCGGCATGATAGACAACGCCCGCCGTCCAGCCGTGATCGGCGGCTGGAATGGATACGCCGATGGTGACTTTCTTGTCCTGCGCATGCGCTGAAGCGGCAAGCACCGTGGCCAGCGCGGCAAAGGCCACGCCGATGAATTTACTACGCATAGTCTCTTTCCTCCCAAGACCGGGGCGTTCCTCCTTCGACCGCGCCTGCCCCACATGGCGCGGCGTGATACCTCACCTGCGGCTGAGCGAACGCTGCACCAGCATGGCGATGATGATGATGGCCCCCTGAATGGCGCCGATCAGATATTCGCTGACGAAGTTCGACAGGATCATGATGTTGCCGACAATCTCCAGAATGAAGGCGCCGCAGATCGTGCCCCAGATGCGCCCTACCCCGCCTCTCAGAGCCGTGCCGCCGACAACGACGGCGGTGATGGCCTGCAACTCCCACAACATGCCTGTCGTGGCGGAGGTGGAGGCAAGACGCGGCACGTAAAGCAGCACCGCAACGGCGACACACAGCCCCTGCACCACATAAGCGATGGTGCGCACCCGCGCGACCGAAATGCCGGAATAACGCGCCACATCCTCGCTCGACCCTACCGCGGTCAGATGCCGGCCGTAACGGGTGCGGTAAAGCACGAAGGCGGCTATCGCAGCGGTGACGAAGATGACGATGACCGGCACCGGCACGCCAAGGACATTGCCGAAATAGACCGGACGATAAAGCGTCTGGATTTCCGGGTTGCGCAGCGTGATCGCCCCGCCCTGCGACAGCCATGTGGTCAAGCCGCGATAAATGCCCATGGTGCCGAGCGTGGCGATGAAGGGTTCGATACGGCCGATGGTGGTGATGAGGCCGTTCGTCAGCCCGCAGGCAGCCCCAATGGCGAGCGCCAACGCCATGGCGGTGAGCAGCATTAAAAGCGGACTGGCGATGACGCCGCTATTCATGAACAGGATCATCAGGCTGGCGACGAAAGCCACCATCGCGCCAACCGAAAGATCGAGCCCGCCCGAGGTGATGACGTAAGTTGCGCCAAGAGCGATGATGGCGATGAAGGCGCTGCGGGTGACGACGTTCAGGAGATTGTCGATGCCGATGAAATTGGGATTGGCGATGGTGCCGAGAACCAGCAGCAGGGCCAGCGCCACGAAAGGCGCGACGGCGCGCAGGTCCCAGTCCTTCGAGGTCTTCGGCGTTTTGCCGTTGTCAAATGCGGCCTCAGTCATGTTTCCCCTCAGTCTCTTTTGTCAGGCCATGTTTCCCGGCACATGGGCGCTCAGGCGGGTTCCTGCGTATGAACACCCGTCGCCAGCGCCACAATGTCGTTTTCGGTCATGCGCTCGCCGGTCACCTCACCGACGATCCGGCCCGACCGCATCACCAGAATGCGGTCGCAGATGCCGATCAGCTCCGGCATTTCCGAAGAAACGACGATGATCGAGCGCCCCTCATCCGCGAGCCTGGCGATGAAGCGGTAAATCTGTTCCTTCGTGCCGATATCGATGCCGCGCGTCGGTTCGTCGATGATGACGATGGACGGATCGAGCAGCATCATCTTCGCCAGCAGCAGCTTCTGCTGGTTGCCGCCGGAAAGCTGGCCCGCCAGCAAATCCTTGCGGCCGGTGCGGATGTCGAAATCCCGGACCGCATCATCGAGCGCCGCCGTTTCCCGGCGGGTATCGATCTGGAACAGCCGGCTGAATTTCTTCAGCGAAGCAAGCGTGAGATTGACACGCAAATCCTTGGTAAGCAGCAGGCCCTTGCCCTTGCGGTCCTCGCTCAGATAAACGATGCCGGCCTTCAGACTGTCTTCCGCCTTTGCGAAATGCACCGGCCTGCCATGATGCCGCACGGTTCCCCGCCCGGCGCGCAGACCGAGCATTCCTTCCATGAGTTCCGTTCTGCCCGCGCCGACCAGACCGGCAAAACCGAGGATTTCGCCCCTGCGCAGGCTGAAACCGGCATCCTCCGCGTAACCCGGAACGGTAAAATGCTCCACCTGCAGAACCGGCTCGCGCTCGCCGCCGGCGGCGCGGTCCGGATAAAGCTTGGCGACATCGCGCCCCACCATCAGCCGCGCCATATCTGCAGGCTCCAGCGCCGATGCCGGATGGGAGGCGACCAGCCTGCCGTCTCGCAGAACCGTCACCCGGTCGGCGATTTCCTTCACCTCCGGCAGACGGTGCGAAATATAAAGCACGGCCACGCCCTTCGCCCGGATGTCCCTGATGACATTCAGCAGCGCATCCGTTTCGATGGGGGTCAGGCTCGCCGTCGGCTCGTCGAAAATCACCACACGATGCGGCACCAGCAGCACACGGGCGATCTGCACCAGTTGCCGCTGGGCAATCGACAGGCTGCCGACAATGGCGTCCGGATCGATCGTACCGCCGAGATCGGCGATTGCCTTGCGGGCGCCGGCGCGCATGGCGCGGTCGTCCACCATGGCGCCCCGGCGCACTTCGCGGCCGAGATAGATGTTCTGCGCCACCGTCAAATCCGGGGCCAGCAATATTTCCTGATGCACGAGAACGATGCCGCGATGTTCGGCATCCACCGGACCGCTCAGCGTAACGGCTTCGCCATCGATGCGGATTTCGCCGCCCGACGGCTTTTCATTGCCGGCGAGCAGCTTCATCAGCGTCGACTTGCCGGCGCCGTTCTCGCCTATGATCGCATGGACCTCACCGGCGCGCACCGCGATCTCTATATCCTTGAGAACCTGTACCGGCCCGAAAGACTTGGACAGCCCAACCGTCCGGATAAGGGCGTGGTCTGGAGATTCGTCAGCAAAAGCCATGTGCCGTCACCGGTATCCGGCGTGAACGGGCGGCGCTTGCCCCTTGATTTTATCTGAAACGACCATCTGCGAACTCCTCCCAAAGCTCGAGGAAGAAGCTAACCTCCGTTTTGAGGTACGTAAAGCAAATTTCGCTGGTCTTCTGGAATACTCTTAAATTTGACCCGTATTGCACGGACGATGCAGGCCGCCTTCGGTCATGACGCCGGGGGACGCTGGAACCCCTTCATGAGACGATGCATGGCCTCGGCGCCTTCCTTGACCAGATCGAAACGTTTCCCGAACAGCAGCCAATCGTAGACGATACCTTTGATCAGCCAGTAGAGCGCACCGAGCGCCGATTCCGCCGTCCAGTTGTCGTTGAAGATGCCCTCGGCCTGCGCTCGCTCGAAAGCCGCCTCCAGCCGCTCCTTGTGGTAACGGTCCAGCTCTTCCTGCGCATGCAGGACGGGGGCGAATTCGTCGGAATAATTGGTGCGCAGGCTAATCGTCATGATGCGCTGGCGCTGTTCGTCTTGCGCCAGAAGCGCAAGCCACTTGCACGTCGCCTCCTCGATCTTTTCCAGCAGCGCCGCACCCTTAAGGTCCGGATCGGCAAAGTCCAGCAAATCCGACTCAGGCAACGCGACCGATTCGTAAAGGCCGATGAAAAGGTCGCTCTTGCTGGAAAAATGCCAGTAGATCGCTCCGCGCGTAACGCCGGCCGCAGCCGCCACCTCATCCAGAGAGCTGTTGGCCACGCCCTTCTTGAAGAACACACGCTCGGCAGCGGCAAGGATCGCCTGACGCGTCTCTTCTGCCTCGGCCTTGGTACGGCGCATGCTGATGTCTCCTTCCAGTCGTGACACGGCGCTTTCGCACCGTGCCTTTTCTTGTCGTGCCAGGCTGTCATTCACATGAATATGGCCCGGCCTTCACATCCGTTTTATTCCGCCGGCGACACGGCGTCAGCAGCAATCTTGTCGTCCTTCTTCCGATCCCCGAAAAACTTCATGACAAATACGAAGAAGACGGGAACGAAGAAGATCGCAAGGATCGTCGCCGAGATCATGCCGCCCAGAACGCCGGTGCCGATGGCGTTCTGGCTGGCCGCACTGGCACCCGATGCAATTGCCATCGGCAACACGCCGAGCGAGAAGGCAAGCGAGGTCATCAGGATCGGCCGGAAGCGCAGGTGGGCCGCCTCCACCGTCGCATCATAGGTGGATTTGCCCTCCGCCCGCAGATCCTTGGCAAACTCGATGATCAGGATCGCATTCTTGGCCGAAAGCCCGATGATGGCGACAAGGCCGACCAGGAAGTAGACGTCGTTCGGCATGCCGCGCAGCATCACCGCCGCCACCGAACCGATGACGCCGAGCGGCACCACCAGCATGACGGAGAGCGGAATGGACCAGCTTTCATAAAGCGCCGCCAGAAGCAGGAAGACGAACAGCACGCTGAGGCCGATAAGCGCCGGCGCCTGCGAACCCGACTGGATTTCCTGCAGCGACTGGCCGGTCCATTCGAAACCGAAGCCGCTTGGCAATTCGCCCGCCAGACGCTCCATTTCGGCAATCGCATCACCCGAGGAGTAGCCGGGCGCCGACTGGCCACCGATACGGATCGCCGGATAGCCGTTGTAACCCACCACCTGCGACGGGCCGCGCACCCATTCCACGGTGGCGAAGGAGCTTACCGGCACCATGCCGCCATTGGCATTGCGGACATTGAGGTTCAAAAGATCCTCGGTCTTCATGCGCTGGCCCTGCTCCGCCTGCACCGTCACGCGCTGCATGCGGCCGGCATTGGGGAAGTCGTTGACGTAGGAGGAACCCATATTGGCCGAGATGGTGGCGTTGATGTCGCTGAAGGTCACGCCGAAGGTGTTGGCCTTCTCACGGTCGATGATGAGGTTGACCTGCGGAGAGTCCGGCATGCCTTCCACGCGCAGGCCGGCCAGAATGGGGCTTTTCTGCGCTGCCGCCATCAGCTGTGCACCGGCGGCGCTCAGCGCCGTCTGTCCGGCACCCCCACGATCCTGCAGGCGGAAGGTGAAGCCGCTGGAATTGCCGAGACCCTGGATGGGCGGCGGCGACAGCGTGAAGGACATCGAACCCGGCAGGCCCCAGAGCTTGCCGTTGATGCGTTGAGCGATGGCGGATGCGGAATCCTCCGGCCCACGCTCGCTCCAGTCCTTCAGCGTCGCGAAGGCGAGACCGGCATTCTGGCCGGAACCGGAGAAGGAGAAGCCCGAAACCGCAATCACGCGATCGACCGCCGGCTCCGCCAGGAAGATCTTTTCGATTTCCTGGATGGATTGCAGGGTGCGCTCGCTGCTGGCTTCCGCCGGCGCCTGAATGTCGACGATCAGGTAACCCTGGTCCTCATTGGGCAGGAAGGAGCTGGGCAATTGCATATAGGCCCAGCCGAGACCGACGAGCAGCGCCGCATAGATGACCATGAAGCGGCCGGAACGCTTGATGATGCTGCCGACCGACGAGGAGTATTTGTGCGAGGCCTTGTCGAAGCCACGGTTGAACCAGCCGAAGAAGCCCTTCTTTTCATGGTGCCCGGCCTTGATCGGTTTCAGGAACGATGCGCAGAGCGCCGGCGTGAGCGACAGCGCAAGGAAGCCCGAAAACAGGATGGAAACCACCATGGTCAGGCTGAACTGCTGGTAGATGATGCCGACGGCGCCGGGGAAGAAGGCCATGGGCACGAACACCGCTGTCAGAACCAGCGTGATGCCGATGATGGCGCCGGAAATCTGGCCCATCGCCTTGCGGGTCGCCTCCTTCGGCGACAGATGCTCTTCCGCCATGATGCGTTCGACATTTTCCACCACGACGATCGCGTCATCGACGAGAATGCCGATGGCGAGAACCATGGCGAACATGGTGAGAACGTTGATGGAGAAACCCGAGACATACATGATGGCGCAGGTGCCAAGCAGCGCCACGGGCACCACCAGTGTCGGGATGATCGTGTAGCGGATGTTCTGCAGGAAGACGAACATCACCACGAAGACGAGGATGATCGCCTCCACCAGCGTGTTGATCACCTTCTGGATCGAGATCTTCACGAAGGGGCTGGTGTCATAGGGAATTTCATATTCCAGACCCGGCGGGAAATACCGCGACAGTTCCTCCATGGTGGCGCGCACGCCATCGGAAGTCTGCAGCGCATTGCCGGTGGGCGACAGCTGCACGCCGATGGCCGCACTGGGTTTGCCGTTCAGGCGGCTGGAAAAGGCGTAGCTTTCGCCGCCCACTTCCACCCGCGCCACATCCCGCAGCCGGACCGACGAACCGTCCGGATTGGCGCGCAGCACGATGGAGCCGAACTCTTCCGGCGTCGTCAGCTGGCCCTGGACGTTGACGGTGGCCGAAATCTGCTGGCCGATGGGGTTGGGCGATGCGCCAATGCGACCAGCCGCAACCTGCGAGTTCTGCGCCTGAATGGCGCCGATGACGTCGGACGAGGTGAGGCTGAGGCCCAGCATCTTGTCCGGGTCCATCCAGATGCGCATGGAGCGCTGGGTGGCGAACAGCTGCGCGCTGCCGACGCCCGGCACGCGGCGCAATTCGCCGACCACGTTGCGGCTGAGATAATCGCCGAGGCCGATGGCGTCGGTATTGCCATCAACGGAGGTGAGCGCCACCATCATCAGGAACGAGGTGCCCGCCTGCTCGACGCGCAGGCCCTGCTGCGTGACCGCCTGCGGCAGACGCGGCTGAACGCGGGCGATGCGGTTCTGCACCTCGACCTGCGCCTCGCCGATATTGGTGCCCGGCGCGAAGGTGACGTTGATGGAAATGCTGCCGGAGGATTCGGAAGTCGATTCGAAATAGAGAAGACCCGGAACCCCGTTCAGCTCTTCCTCGATGGGACGCGTGACGCTCTGGTAAATGTCCTCGGGCGCGGCACCGGGATAGGTGGTCGCAATCGAAATCTGCGGCGGCGCCACATTCGGATATTGCGCAATCGGCAGCATCGGAATGGCGAGCAGGCCCGCCAGCATGATGAAGATGGCGACGACCCAGGCAAAAATGGGCCGATCGATGAAAAAACGTGCCATGAAATCGGTCCTTATTGCTTGGCGGCCGGGGTCTCAGACGAGGTCTCGGCCGAAGCCGCGTTCTCGCTGCCGGCAGAGGCAGTGGCGTCGGGCTCCGCAGACCATGGTTCAGGCTTTACCTTGGCGCCCGGGGCGGTCTTCTGGAAACCTTCGGCCACAACGCGGTCGCCATCCTTCAGGCCTTCCGAAATCACCCAGCGGTCGCCGATGGAGCGGCCGACGCTGACGCGCCGCTGCTCGACCGTGTCTTCGGCATTAACGACAAGCACGCTCGCCTGCCCGCCGGCATCGCGCTGCACTGCCTGCTGCGGCACGGCGAAGGCCGCTTTCTGGATACCCTGCTGGATCTGCACGCGGACATACATGCCCGGCAGCAGATCGCCGTTCGGGTTCGGGAACTCACCGCGCAGCGTCACCTGACCGGTGGTTTCATCCACCGCCGCTTCGGAAAACAGCAGGCGGCCGGGCAGCGGGTAACGGCTGCCATCATCGAACAGCAGATTGACTTCGGCCTCGTTCGGGCCGGTCATCAGCTGGCCGTCCTGCAGCGCCTTGCGCAGGCGGATAAGATCGGCCGCCGGCTGGGTGAAGTCGGCATAGATCGGATCGAGCTGCTGGATCGTCGCGAGATTTTCCGAGCCGGTTGCGCTGACGAGTGCGCCTTCCGTAATACGCGCGCGACCGATGCGGCCGCTGATCGGGGCTTTGACATCGGCATATTGCAGATTGAGCTTCGCTTCCGCGACGCCTGCTTCGGCCACGGCCACCTCGGCATCGGCCTGCGCCAGCTGGGCGATGGCATTGTCGAATTCCTGCTGCGAACCGACGTTGGAACGGCGCAGCTGCTGCTGCCGGTCGGCCGTCTGCCGCGCCTGAAGCTGCGCGGCCTGCGCCCGGCGCAACGTGCCTTCGGCGCTGTCGACGCGCACCTGGAACGGCGCGGGATCGATCCGGTAGAGAACGTCGCCCTCCTTCACCAGCGAGCCCTGCTCGAACACCCGCTCCACGATGATGCCGGAGACACGCGGGCGCACTTCGGCAAGCCGCGTCGGCGCGATGCGCCCCGGCAATTCGTTGGTGATGGGCAGCTCTTCCTGGCTCACCGTCACGATCTTCACCGCACCGGGCGGCGGCGCGCCGGGCGCGGACGCCTGCTCATCGCTACATCCGACCAAAACGATGCCCGTCAACAACACCGCCGCGATCTGCCCCAGTCTCTTCGCCATACTGCGCTCCGAATCCATAAAAAAAGTCACATTTACATACATACTAAGACGTATGTAAAATTTCGGCAACGGATTTGTTGCAGTGCAAAAGCCGTCTCACGCGCTTGTGAAGGCGTGTGAGACAGCTTCCACCGGCCGCTGTGATTGCGAAGGGAGGATTAACTGGCGTTCAAGGCAGGACATATCGCGACGAGCTGGAGGCGACCGACGGACGAATGAAGCTTTCTGCTGCTTCCGTCAGGTCCAAGCCACCGCTTGCGGTTTTAATTCCGAAGGCGAGCATTCTCTCGACGTCAGCCTCGGGCCTGTTCCGAGAATCTGCAACCGATTGATTTTATTCGACGTGATTAGATCCTCGGAACGGGGCCGAGGCTGACGTCGGGGCTGAGGGAATGTCTCACGACGCCCTCGCTCACCCTAGGACAGACGCTTCAGCGAGGAAGCTTCCGGCTGCGGGCCGGGTTTCGTCGTGTCGTTATTGTCTGCGGATCTGTTACGCAGGGCCGCATAATAGGCGTTCTTCTGCTCGTACATATTCATATCGGCGCGACGCACCAGCGATTCCATCGTCTCGCCGGCCTCGCTGGTGGCCACGCCCAGCGACAGGCTGAGCGGTGCGCTGGAATAGAACTGGTTGTTGATCTTCAGCAGCTCATAAACGGTCTCGACCATGGCGGCGGCAATCTGTTTGTCGGCGCCGGGAAGAAGGATGGCGAATTCGTCGCCGCCGATGCGCGCGGCATGGTTCGGCGCGGTCACCACGCCGTTCAACACCTCGCCCACACGCCGCAACAAAGCGTCGCCGGCATCGTGCCCCAGCCTGTCATTGGCGCCCTTCAGACCGTTGAGATCGATGACAATGGCGGAAACCGGCCTGAGCGCACTGCGCTCCAGCCGGTTCAGCTCATCCGAATAGAAGGCGCGGTTGTGGAGCTTGGTCAGCACATCGTGCTTGCCGAGATATTCGAGATAGGCTTCCGCCTTCTTGCGCGCGGTAATGTCCGTCAGCGCCACCTGCACCAGCGACCAGTCGCGCTCATGGCCGGGGAAAACCGAAAAATGCAGGAGCACATGCCGCTCCGACCCGTCAAGCGCGTAATTCACCACCTCGCGATGGTGGGTGAGATTGCCGTTCCAAAGCTCCATCAGCTGTTCCCGGAACGGTTTTTCCATCTCGCCGCGGAAAATATCGCCAAGCCGCTGCAACAGAACCTGCCGGTCCGGCGCGCAGAACAGGTCGAGCGTCGCGCGGTTGACGTCGATGACGCGGATTTCGCTCATGCATTGCCGCACGAATTCGGGGTGCACATCCATGAACACGCGGAAATCGACGATGCCGCGGTCCCTGACCTCCTCGATCAGCCGCCGAACCCGGCTGAAATCCTCCACCCACAGGGATACGGGCGAATGTTTGAACATGCCTTCGGCGTAACGGCGGTTGAGAAGCTCCTTGCGACGCGCCTCCTCCCGCTCCGTCACATCCTCGGTGGTCAAAAGCAGCCGTCCGAGGGTTTCTTCATGGCCGGGTATGACCGCGCCGCGCAGCTGGATATCCAGCCGCTTGTCGCCGATTGAATAATTGACCGCGTTGCTGGTGAATTCCGTCTTGCCCGCCCAGAGTTCGGAAAGCTCGTTCACATGGCTTTCCAGCATGTCGTCGCGAAAAATCCGATGCAGATTGTCGACGAGATGGGCCTGATCGCGGGCCTCGAACAGTTCCAGCGTCCTGGCGTTGACCTTGATCACGCGGATTTTCTGCGAGCAGGCCGCCACCCTCGATAAATCTTCCAGAAGAAACGCCCGGATATCCTCGACGCCCTGCGATCGCCAGATATCGAACTGGCTTTTCACCTCGCTGAAATCCTCGATCCACATCGCCACGGGGGCAAGATTGAAGACATTGGTATCGATTATCTCATTCATACGGGAGGTCTTCTCAAGGATAGCAGGCGAATGCCGAAACGGTGCGGCACAGCGATAGCCGTCCGCATGACCGGATTTATTAGTGATATTCGATTTAACGCAAGCATTTATCGCGCAAACCGCCGGATTGCGCGATAATTCATGGGTTTTGCGGATATGACGCCTGTTACCAGAGCTTCACGTGCCGGTTCACATCCTTATAGAGCAGGTAACGGAAGCGGCCCGGTCCACCCGCATAGCAGGCCTGCGGGCAATAGGCGCGCAGCCACATGAAGTCGCCCGCCTGCACTTCCACCCAGTCCTCGTTCAGCCGGTAGACGGCCTTGCCTTCCAGCACATAAAGGCCGTGTTCCATCACATGGGTTTCCATGAAGGGAATGGTCGCGCCCGGCTCGAAGGTGACGATGTTGAGATGCATGTCGTAACGCACGTCTTCCGGATCGATGAAGCGGGTCGTCGCCCATTTGCCGTCCGTATCCGGCATCGCCGACAAAGCGTGCTCATCCTCATGCGAAAAGATCGCCGGCGGCGGCTCCAGCCCGTCAACCGCCTGGAACGCTTTGCGGACCCAGTGGAACTTGACGGGCGCCTTGCCCGAATTGCGAAGCTGCCAGCGGGAACCGGCCGGCAGGAAGGCGAAGGATCCCTCCCGCAACGCATGCTGCACGCCCTCGAATTCCACGGTCATTTCGCCGTCAACGACGAAGATCGCCGCTTCGGCCCGCGCGTCCGGTTCCGGCCGGTCGCTGCCGCCGCCGGGCTGAACCTCGACAATATATTGCGCAAAGGTTTCAGAAAAACCCGTCATCGGCCGGGCGATGATCCAGGCCCGGGTGCCGGTCCAGTGCGGCAGCACGCTTGTCACGATATCGGACATGACGGTTTTGGGGATGACCGCATAGGCGGTCTTGAACACCGCCTTGCTCGACAGAAGTTCCGTCTGTCCCGGCAGACCACCCATATCCGAATAATATCTCTTCATTTCAGCCATTCCATTCTGCAACGCATTCGGCGCGGATTCTTAGGCCCGCGCCGAGGTTTAATCAAATGGTTATTGGCAAGCAGAGACTGGCCCGAAGAACGTCACACCTTCTTACGCATCGTGGCGTAGACGATATTGTGGTTCTCCCCGAAGAACACATCCGCCTCGATGCCTGCAGGATCGGCGCTGGCATTGACGATCCGCCACATATCCGCTTTCGAACGCAACAGCAGCGCCCAGTTCATGAAGGTTTCCATGTAACCGTCGACGACGATGTCCTCCGAGAAATTGGCGAAGAGGAACATGCCGCCGGGCTTCAGCATTTCCATGCAGCGCCGCGTGAGTTTGATCGCCACGCGGTCGTTCAGATAATCGTAGAGACCGGCCGCGTAGATCAGGTCGAAAGTGCCGAGTTCCTGCGTGCGCAGGACGATATCGCGCACGGAACCGTCGATCGCCTCGATGCAGCTGCCGTTGAAATCGCGGGCGACGGAACCGACGCTCAAGGGGTCCTGATCGAGCGCCACCCAGCGCTTGATTTTGCCCTCTTTCAGCGCCACGGAGGCATCCGCCTCGCGCAGATGGCCGGAAGCGATGGTGAGGATTTCCGCCTCATTGCCATGCCGGGCCGCAGCCTCATCGACGAACCGCGTCAGCAAGTCGCGCCGCTCACGCACGGCAACCGAGGAGCTGGCATCCTTGGTGTAATCGTAAAGGGCCGCACCGAGCGGCGTGGCCTTGTTCACCAGTTCGGCAACACTGTCGTGGCCATAAATGAAATCGAGCAGCTGCGCATCGCCCGAATAACCCCGCGGCTTTTCGAAAGACCAGCGCGTGAACGGGTCCTCCAGAAAATGGGCGGAAACGGGGTGATTCTGTACAAGCGGAATCAGTTCAGCCCACACGCTTGAGTGGAGCTTTTCTCGCAGACCGTGAAGTGCACCCGCCGTCCGATGTATTATCTCACGTGCTGAAACACGATTGTCGAATTGCTGTTGTGCCAATTCGAGAATGAGCGCCACCTCTGCTTTCGCAACTGCGAACTGCTCATCGAATGTTTCCGTTCTGCGTGCAAAAATCTCTTTTGCGACAGTATCCGGGGTAATCAGACTTGCCCCGTCAAGATTTTTCTTCTTTACCCGCACCACTTCAGCCTCCAGTATTAACACATTGTTAACTATACGTTTCTGGGAGGCGGAAGGCCACTCGCTTTCGATTTTTGAGCGGTGTAGGGATACATTAGTAGATTAGCGTATTTTTTTGGTCACACTCGTGAGGACGGGACAAAGCAGATACGCGGTTTAGTGAAACTTAATGTTGCGAACGTATGATGCGTTCTTCCTTTCCATGTTCTCCGCACACATCGGCAGAGATCGACGGGAACCCGCACTGGGTGCGACAGCACACGGAAAAGTGGAATAAGCAGTTACTTAATAAAGTATACGCAACACTATGGGAAAGTGCATGAAGCACACATTGGGAGAGGTGAGTGGACAGCAAGACTATCGGCGGCCGGACTCCCGGTTTTCTGATGAACTTCTTGCCCTTTACCAGCAGGAAGGTGAGCGCAGCCGCCGCGGTTCGATCCGTCGGGGCCTGTGGACCGCTGTCTTCATCTATATGCTGTTTGCCGCAACCGACATCATTCTGATACCCGACGTCGCTTTTTACACCATTGTCGCACGCTTCGCGGTCGTCCTGTCATCCCTGCTGACGCTGGAAATCCAGCTGCACAGGGGCGCCAGCACCGCAGCGCTCGACCTTACCTGTGCGACCGCTCTCGTCATGGGATATATCGGCTGGCTGTTGCCTTCGCTGCTGACCGACAATATCGAAAACATGTCCTATTACATGGTTTTCGGCGCGATCTTCATGATGGGCGCCAATCTGTTTTTCACCTTCCGCTTCCATCTGTCGCTGGTGTCTTCAGGCATCATTCTCGTTACCTATTTTCTGGCGGCAACGCAGTTTCCCGAAGACAGCTTCTACAAGTTCGCCTTCGGCACCTTCTACATATCCTGCTTCGTTTTCACCTCTTACGTGAACTGGAACCTGAACCGGGAGCGTTACCACGTCTTCGTCAACGGGCTGGAAGCGAAGGCCCAGCAGAAGGCGGCGGACGAACGTGGCCAGGCGCTGCTGCGGCTGTCCAATACCGACTCCCTGACGGGCCTGCAGAACCGCCGCGCCATCGACCACCATCTGCGCCTGCTGTGGGACAATTGGATCAGGAAGGAGGAAGGCTTTGCCGTTCTCCTGATCGACGTCGACTTCTTCAAGAAATACAACGACCGTTACGGCCACCAGGAAGGCGACAAATGCCTGGTGACGGTGGGCACCGCCCTGCAGGATGCGATCACCGAACACGGCGCCTCCATCGGCCGCTATGGCGGCGAGGAGTTCATCGTGCTGGCGCCGTTCAAGTCCAAGCAGCAGGTGGGTGAGCTTGCCGAGACGATCCGCCACACCGTTGAAAACCTGTCGCTGGCGCATGACCAGCGCCGGGATGGCACCTTCATCGTCACCGTCAGCATCGGTGCGTCCTTCACCCGTCCCAATGCGGACGGCAAGCTGGAAAAGATCATCAACGAGGCCGACCGCGCGCTCTATATAGCAAAGGGCAATGGCCGCAACTGCATGAAGCTGTTCGATCCGGACGATCCGCAGACCAGCGACGAGACGGAGAATATTGCCGCCCTGCTGAAAATCGCCGTCGCGGAAGATCTCGTTTCCCTCGTCTATCAACCTATTCTCAACGTTTCGACCAACGAGACCGCAGGGGTCGAAGCGCTGATGCGGCTTCGCCTGCTGGACGGCAATCCAGTCGCACCCGGTATTTTCATTCCGATTGCCGAACGCACCGGCACGATCATGGAACTGGGCCTGTGGACCATCAAGACCGTCTGCAAGCAGATACTGGCCGATGACAAGGTGGCGGTCGTCAGTGTCAACGTATCGCCGATGCAGTTGAAAAATCCGGGGTTCGCCACTTCGGTGGCCGCCATTCTCGTGGAAGCGGGAATTGCCGGCAACAGGCTTGCCTTCGAAATCACCGAAGGCGTCGACATGGAAATGCATTCGGACGTGCTGCGTTGTCTGAACGACCTGAAAACGCTCGGCATCAATATCTGGCTGGATGATTTCGGAACGGGTTTTGCCGGCCTTTCCTGGCTGCGCATGACGGATTTCGATACCGTCAAGATCGACCGCTCCTTCCTGCACGACAGCAAGACCCCGCGTGGCCGGGCGATGCTGCAGGACATGATCCGCCTCATCCGCAATCGCGGCCACAAGATCCTGATCGAAGGCGTCGAAACCGAGGAACAGTTGAGGCTCGTGCGTCAGATGGAGATCGACTACGCGCAGGGTTATTATATCGGCCGCCCCATCGGGGCCGAAAGGCTGGGCGCGGCGGCAGCGCCCTATCCGCGCCCGAACATGCTGCTGCGACC
The DNA here is from genome assembly GCF_044626815.1 of Agrobacterium sp. P15N1-A. Lineage (NCBI taxonomy): Bacteria > Pseudomonadati > Pseudomonadota > Alphaproteobacteria > Hyphomicrobiales > Rhizobiaceae > Agrobacterium > Agrobacterium sp. P15N1-A. The sequence continues at coordinate 208,649 of NZ_JBIUPF010000005.1, forward strand.
CGCCTGATCATGGGATGACGGCGGAACGCCGCCGTCATCCCGCGGGCTGCTTTAATGATAGGCCGGCGGGATGACCGAGAATTTTGCAGCAAGCTCCGAGAAGGCCGCCCGCGTGACGGGATCGACAGGAGCCCCTTCCCTCTCCCGCCTTGCCGCCACCGCCCACTCCCGGTCACCCGGCGCCATGACCTTGCAGTCTTCCCGCACGGGGGACCCGCGCAGGACCTCGAGATAACGTTTCATGCCCTCGTCGAACACCTCGCGCTCCAGGAAGGCTTCCGGCTTCAGCGCCAGAACGAAGGCCCCAAGCCCGCGCGGCGTGGAAAAATCCGGCCCGCCCATGGGGGCGATATCGAAGCTGAGTTTCATGCCCGTGAGAACGGCGCTGAAAATCTCGACCATTCCCGCAAGCGCCGCACCCTTGAAACCGAACTCGCCGCCGACCGGGGCAAGCATTTCAACGGCATGGGGATCGCGCGTATCGACACCATCACCATCCGAGGCGACACCTTGCGGCAATTGCTGGCCAAGGCTCCGGTAAAGCAGGACACGGTTATAGGGCACCGCGCTGGTGGCCATATCCAGCAGCCAGGGCATGTCATCCGCCGCCGGCACACCGATGGCGATGGGATTGGTGCCGTGGAAACGCATGGCGCCATCATGCAGGCGCACGAAACTGTCGGAGTTACAGAAGGTGAGGCCGATATAGCCCTGCCGCGCCGCTTCCAGCGCATAAGCGCCGGCCGGGCCGAAATGCGATGAGTTGCGGATCGCCACCGCGCCAATGCCGAATTTTTCCGCGAGCGCCATGGCGCTGTCCATCGCCGCATAGGTGGCGCGGGCGCCATGGGCGTGGTCGGCGTCGATCGTCTCCACCGCGCCGAAGCCAGAAACGCGGCGGATCTGCGGCCGCCGATTGAGACGCCCGCCTTCGAGCGCGGTGATATAATGCGCGAGCAGGCGCACACCGTGGCTGTCCACACCAAGCCTTGTGCCATGCATCATGGCGCGCGTCGCCGCATCGGCCGTTTCGTCGTCGGTGCCGGCGGCCAGGAAAACGGCGCGGCAAAACCGCTCCAGCTCATCCAGACTCGCCAGAACGGTGGCTTTTTCATTGCTGTGCGCCATGAGGGGAATCCTCCCAATTCCAGAATCCATGCCGCACAAGCTATTCACGGGGCGCGTTTTTGCAATCGAATATCGCACGCGCCGAAGGCTCAATCAGTCCTCCGCTCCCATGGCATCGTAAGAAGAGCGTTCGCCGGCGATGATCGCGCGTTTGCCGACATGGTTGGCAGGCCCGACAATGCCTTCCTGTTCCATGCGCTCGACCAGCGAAGCGGCACGGTTATAACCGACGGACAGGCGGCGCTGGATATAGGAAGTGGAGCACTTCTTGTCGCGCATCACCACCTTGACGGCCTTTTCATAGAGATCGTCGCTATCGTCTTCGCCCATGGCGGTCTTGTCGAAAACAGCGGCTTCCTCTTCAACCTCTTCGTCGTTTTCGTCGGCGTCTTCGGTAACGGTGCCGAGATATTCCGGACGGCCCTGCGTCTTCAGATGCGCGACCACCTTTTCCACTTCCTCATCCGAAACGAAGGGACCGTGGACACGGGCGATGCGGCCGCCGCCCATCATGTGCAGCATATCGCCCTGACCGAGCAGATGTTCCGCGCCCTGTTCGCCAAGGATGGTGCGGCTGTCGATCTTCGAGGTCACCTGGAAGGAGATACGGGTCGGGAAATTCGCCTTGATCGTACCGGTGATGACATCGACCGACGGGCGCTGGGTTGCCATGATGAGATGGATGCCGGCAGCACGCGCCATCTGCGCCAGGCGCTGGATCGCGCCTTCGATTTCCTTGCCGGCGACCATCATCAGGTCGGCCATTTCGTCGACGATGACGACGATATAAGGCATGGCCGTGAGGTCCATTTCCTCCTGCTCGTAGACCGCCTCGCCGGTGGCGCGGTCGAAGCCGCTCTGCACGTTGCAGAACACCGTTTCGCCCTTGGCGCGGGCGGCAGCGGCCCTTGCATTGTAGCCATCGATATTGCGCACGCCGAGACGCGACATCTTGCGATAACGGTCTTCCATTTCGCGCACGGCCCATTTCAACGCCATGACCGCTTTTTTCGGATCAGTGACGACAGGCGTCAACAGATGCGGAATACCGTCATAAACGGAAAGCTCGAGCATCTTGGGATCGACCATGATGAGACGGCACTCTTCCGGCTTCAGACGATAGAGCAGCGACAGGATCATGGTGTTGATGGCAACCGACTTGCCGGAGCCGGTGGTGCCGGCGACCAGCAGATGCGGCATCTTCGCCAGTTCGGCGATGACAGGTTCGCCGCCGATGGTCTTGCCCAAGCAAAGTGCGAGCTTCTGGCGGGTCTCGGCGTAATCGGTCGCTTCGATCAGTTCGCGCAGATAAACCGTCTCGCGCACCGGGTTCGGCAGTTCGATGCCGATGACATTACGGCCGGGCACGACGGCGACGCGTGCCGAGAGCGCCGACATGGAGCGGGCGATATCGTCCGAGAGACCAATGACGCGCGAGGACTTGACGCCGGGGGCGGGTTCGAACTCATACAGCGTCACGACCGGGCCGGGGCGGACATCGATGATCTCGCCCTTGATGCCGAAATCTTCCAGCACGCTTTCGAGAAGCCCGGCGCTCTGCTCCAGCGCTTCCGGCGTCATGGTCGTGGTCTGCTGGACGCGGGCCTCCTGCAGAAGATCGATGGAGGGGTATTCATATTCCCCCTCGGCGAAGACAGGCGCTTCGCGGAACATCGGCTGCGAAGCCTGGATGGGCGCACGTGGCGTGAAGCGCGGCTCGGCCGCAATTCTCTCAACCGGCTGAACCTGCTCCACAGGTCTCGGCGTTTCGACAACCATCGGCGCTTCCGCGACAGGCGGCGGCGCGACTTCCTGTTCCACGACCGGAAGGGCGGGAGGAACGACGGACTGACGCACGCCGATCTCGCGGTAAAGCCGGATTGCGGAACCGCCCGGCACGGTGACGACCGGAGGTTCGGACGAAAGCACGATCGCAGCGGCTGCCGGCGATACGACAGCGACCGGCGCGACTATCGCTGGCGCCGTGACGACCGAATTTGCAAGAACGGCGCGTGTGGACGCGGAAACGCCCTCGCCGGCACTGCCCGGCAGATCGAGCGTCATCACTTCCCAGAAAAGCTCATCCGGCAGATGGGCGGCGAAAGCAGGAATGACGGCCTGAGCGGCCTCGACAGCAGGCGCGACGGATTGCGGCTGAACCGACGGGAATATCTGCGGCACGGGCGCTTCCACCGCTACGGCGATACCCTCCTGAACCGGCATCTGCGCAGCGGCAGCCGCCTCTTCCGCCTGCTTGCGGGCAAGCTCCAGCCGCAATTTGTAAGTCAGCGCTCTGGCGCCCCGGGCCTCCGGCGGCTGCGGCAGAAATGGCATGCGCGGCGGCGGCACGCGCTGCTCCGCCGGCTTCACGACGGGTTGGGAGACAGGAGCAACCTCCTGCTGCGCAGCCTGTTGCTGCGCCACCGCTTCCTGCTCCACCGTTTCAGGCAGAACTACAGCCGGCATTTCCTCTTCCGGAATATTGGGCGTCTCGACCGGCATGCGCCGGGCAAAGGCGCTTTCCGGCGTGCGGGTGAAACGCACATTCGGGCCAAGCACGAAAGCATTCTGCCAGCCGGGCATCTCGGCGCGGCCTTCGATGGCGTCGGCTGCGCTGACGTCGGCGTTCGGCCGGGATGCCGCGCCGGCCTTCATTCCCGCCGTCTGCTGACCGGCAACCGACTGGCCGCCGGCATGACGAGCCTTCTCGCTCCCCTCCCCTACGCTATTGGACGAATTCTGGAATCTGGATCGGGAGAAACTCATGGCAGCGTGCACACTCATCATAAACGTACATATTTCGGTCTCCCTGAAATAGAAAATAAAGGTTAATTACCCCTTTCCAAACGGGGTCACCGCGGCAGATTTTCGCTCTGCCCACAGGCGCAACAGGGCACACACGGTCGAAGCATCGGCGTCCCAACCACCTAATTTCATTGCGTTAAATCAAATTTCCGGAACATCTCCGCCGGCAGGACCGCAACAGGAGAAAAGCGCATTGCCGCCGGAAAGCATATTGTTTCCGCAAAGGCCCGCGCAACGTAAAATCATTGCTGTAAAGCCCGCGAATTAACGTGGACACTGCCGAGGTTGCAGTCTTAAGATCGGCCGCCGCGGACCAAGCGGAAAGGCCCGCCCAGTCCTCATTTCCGGAGTGAATCATGTCGCCTGTCCACCTGTCCCGCCGCTCGCTTCTCAAGACGTCACTCCTTCTTGCCGCAACCACGGGTTTGGCGGGCATCGCCGCCGCGCAGCAGGCGGCACCCGGCGGAAGGCTGATCGTCGCGGCCGATTCGGAGCCGAAGAACCTCAACCCGGCGATCGTCGCCTCAAACGGCGTGTTTTATATCGCCAGCAAGATTATCGAGCCGCTGGCCGAAGCCTCCTTCGATGGCAAGGACGGGCTCACGCCGCGGCTTGCGACCGAATGGCAGGGATCGGATGACGGGCTCAGCGCCACTTTCAAGCTGCGCGAAGGCGTGACCTGGCATGACGGCAAGCCGTTCACCTCGGCGGATGTGGCCTTTTCTGCGCTCTCCATCTGGAAACCCTTGCAGAATCTCGGGCGGCTGGTCTTCGCCAATCTCGAGAAGGTGGACACGCCGGATGAACACACGGCGATCTTCCGCTTCTCCAAGCCGACACCCTTCCAGCTCATCCGCAACGCGCTGCCGGTCGTTACCAGCGTCGTGCCGAAACATCTTTATGAAGGCACCGACATCGCCACCAACCCGGCCAATACCAAGCCGGTCGGCACCGGGCCTTTCGTCTTTGCCGAATACAAGCCCGGCGAATATTATCGCCTGACCCGCAATCCCAATTACTGGGGCAAGGACGAACCGCAGCTCGAAGAGATCATCTACCGCGTCCTGCCGGACCGGGCGGGTGCAGCTTCCGCGCTCGAAGCAGAGGAAATCCAGCTCGCCGCCTTCTCCGCCGTGCCTCTGGCCGATCTCGACCGCATCTCAAAGGTGGCGGGCATCAAGGTCGTTGCCGACGGTTACGAGGCGCTGACCTATCAGCTGGTGGTCGAAATCAACCATCGCCGCAAGGAACTGGCCGATCTCAAGGTCAGAAAGGCCATCGCCCACGCCATCGACAAAAAATTCGTCATCGACAAGGTCTTCCTCGGTTACGCCACTGCGTCCACCGGACCGGTGCCGAAGAACGCCCCTGAATTCTACACCGACGATGTCGAAACCTATGATTTCGATGTGGCCAAGGCCAATGCCCTGCTGGACGAGGCGGGTTATGCGCGCGGCCCGAACGGAACACGTTTCTCGCTGAAACTTCTGCCGGCGCCCTATTTCAACGAAACCAGACAGTTCGGCTCCTATCTTCGTCAGGCATTGCAGGAAATCGGCATCGATGCCGAGTTGGTCAATAATGATTCAGCCGCTCACCAGAAGGCCGTCTACACCGATCACGCCTTCGATCTCGCCATCGCGCCTCCGGTCTTCCGCGGCGACCCGGCAATTTCCACCACCATTCTCGTGCGTTCCGGCATTGCGGCGGGCGTCGGCTTCTCCAACCAGGGCGGTTACGAGAACAAGACGCTGGACGAATTGATCGACAAGGCGGCGATAACGGTCGATACCGCCGCGCGCACAACGCTTTACAAGGATTTCCAGAAGCAGGTCGCCGCCGATCTGCCGCTGATCAACGTTGCCGAATGGGGCTTCATCACCGTGGCGCGCGATACGGTCAAACATGTCGCCAGCAATCCCCGCTGGGCCGTTTCCAACTGGGCGGATACGGCGGTCGATACGTAAGGACGCATCGTGAAGCGTGCGGTAACATTGCTGAAGCGAAGGGCAGTCAGCGCCATTCCGGTGCTGCTGATCGTTCTCGTCTTCACTTTCGTACTGCTTGAAAATGCATCTGGAGACGCAGTAGACGCCTATCTCGTCTCCATCGGCGGCGGCGATGCCGGGCTCAGGGATGTGTTGCGTGAGCAATACGGCCTGAACGGTTCGGTATTCGCCCGTTTCTGGCTCTATGCCAGTTCGGTGCTGCGGCTCGATCTCGGCTGGTCGCTTGCCTTCGACCGGCCGGTGCTGGGGCTGATCCTCGAGCGACTGCCGAACACGCTTCTCCTTATGGGCAGCGCCACGGCACTCGCCTTCCTCCTCGGGACCGCGCTCGGCATCTGGGCCGGCGCGCGTCCCGGCGGGCTGGCGGACCGCGTGCTTTCAACGGTCTCGCTCACGCTTTACGCCACGCCCGGCTTCTGGCTCGGCCTCGTGCTGGCCATCGTCTTTGCCGTTCAACTCAAATGGCTGCCGACATCAGGCATCGAAACCATCGCCTCGGGCAAGCAGGGATTTGCAAGGGCGCTCGATATTGCCCGCCATCTCGTGCTGCCGGTCTCCAGTCTCGGCCTCATTTATCTCGCGCTTTTCCTGCGCGTCATGCGCACCGCCATGGCGGCGGTCTGGCCGCTGGATTTCGTGCTTTTTGCTCAATCCAAGGGGCTTTCCAAACGGCGGATCGTGCTGCGCCATGTCGCGCGCAACGCCGCTCTTCCGCTTGTCACCGTGCTTGGCCTGCAGGCCGCAACCATGCTGGGCGGCAGCGTTGTGATCGAAAGCGTCTTTGCGATTCCCGGTTTCGGCCGGCTGGCGCAGGAGGCCGTCAGCGGCCGCGACACGCCGCTTTTGATGGGCATTATTCTGACAAGCGCCGTCTTCGTCATCCTCGTCAATCTCTCCGTCGATATTGTCTATGCCGTTCTCGATCCGCGCATCGGCAGCGGGGAGCGACAGGCATGAGTTTCGCTCTCCGGCTGCTGCGCAGTTTCGAAGGCGCCACGGGCACCATCATTCTGGTGGCGCTTGCCATGACGGCGCTTGCCGCCCCCCTCCTCTTTCCGGGCGACCCGCTGGCCATTGTCGGCGAACCGCTGATCGCGCCGTTTACGGATGCCACCCTGCCGCTGGGCACCGACCGGCTGGGCCGCAATGTGCTGGCCGAGCTTGCCCATGGCGCGCAGGCCTCCCTGCTCGTCGGCATGGGCGCCGCCGCCGCCGCGCTGGTGATCGGCACCGTCATCGGCACCATCGCCGGTTTTGCGGGGGGCCTCGTGGACGAAGCATTGATGCGCGTCACCGACGCTTTCCAGATCGTGCCGAATTTCCTGCTTGCGCTCGCCTTCGTCAGCACCATCGGCCCTTCCATGCCCATCGTCATTCTTGCCATTGCGCTCGGCGCATGGGCGGATCCGGCGCGGCTGATGCGGGCGCAGGTGTTGAGCATACGCGAGCGCGACTACGTGCAATCCGCCCGCGCCATCGGCATGCACCCGCTGGAGATCGCCTTCCGGCAGATCCTGCCCAACGCTCTGCCGCCGGTTCTGGCGCTGGCCGCCATCATCGTCGCGGCAGCCATCCTCACCGAAGCGGCACTGTCCTTCCTCGGACTTGGCGATCCGAACATCGTCACCTGGGGCTCAATGATCGCCGAAGGACGCAACGTCCTGCGCTCGGCCGCGTTTTTATCCGTCATCCCCGGCATCGGCCTTCTGGTTACGGTTCTCGGCGTTTATCTTCTCGCAGAAGGCATCAACAGGGCGATGGCGACGAGGAGAGAAGCGCCATGAGCGGAAATGCGCTGTGCCGGATCGACGATCTCAGCGTTTTTTATGCGGCAGGCGATACGCCGGCATTGCAGAATGTCTCGCTGACGATCCGGCAGGAGCAGAGGCTGGCGATCATCGGCGAAAGCGGTTCGGGAAAATCCACGCTCGGCAAAGCCATTGCCGGGCTTCTTCCCGGCAATGCGCGGGTTTCCGGCGATATTTCCTGGAGCCGAGATAGTGGTCTGTTTCACGGCAGGCCACAGCCCGGACGCGATATCGGCACGATCTTTCAGGATACCGGCGCGACACTCAACCCGGTTCTCACCATCGGCGAACAGGTGGCCGAAGGCGCCGTGCGGCATCTCGGCCTGTCATGGAGGCAAGCGCGCGATCTTGCCCGCGATCTTCTGGAGCGGGTGCGGCTGCCCCACCCCTCCCATCTGCTCACCGCCTATCCGCACCAGCTTTCCGGCGGCCAAAGGCAGCGCGTGGCAATTGCCGCCGCCATTGCCGCCAGTCCTTCGATCCTGATTGCCGACGAGGCCACGAGCGCGCTCGATACGGTCAGCCAGGCCGCCATCGCCACGCTGCTGGACGATCTGGTGCGGCAGGAAAACAAGACGCTGGTGTTCATCACCCATGATATCGGCCTTGCCTCCAGCCTTGCCGACGAGATCGCGGTTCTGCGCGCGGGGCTGCTGGTGGAACACGGCCCGACGCGGCGGGTGCTCTCCACACCCGCCCATGACTATACGCGTGCGCTGCTTGCCGATTATCTCGATCTCTCCACCCCGCCGCTCATCAGCGAGGCCGCGTCATGAACGAAGCCCTTCTGAGCGTCGATGGACTGTCGAAAACCTATCGCACCGGCGCAAGAACGGTGGCGGCGCTTTCCGACATCTCCTTTTCGCTTCAGCCCGGCGAGACGCTGGGGCTTGCGGGTCCCTCCGGCTGCGGGAAATCGACGCTCGCACGCATTCTGATGCGGCTGATCCCGGCCGATGAAGGCACGATCCATTTCAAAGGCCGTGACTGGCTGGCGCTTGACGGCGGCAAGCTTCGCGCCGCCCGCCGGCACATGCAGATGGTGTTTCAGGATACGCATGGCGCCTTCAATCCACGCGCCAGCGTCGAGGATGCCATCGGCGAACCGTTGCGCATCCATCGCATGGTCAAAAGACGCGAACGCGCGGCGGAAATACACCGCCTTCTCGAGCGCGTGGGCCTGCCCGCCAGCTATGCCGGCCGCTCGGTCTTCGAGCTTTCCGGCGGCCAAAGACAGCGTGTCGCGATTGCACGGGCCATTGCGCTCAAACCGTCGCTTCTCATTCTGGACGAAGCCGTCTCCGCGCTCGATGTTTCGGTTCGCCGGCAAATCCTCGAACTGCTGGTGGAAATACAGCGGGAGACGGCCGTTTCCTGTATTTTCGTTTCCCATGATCTCGCAGTCGTCCGGGCCGTCTGCCACCGCGTCGCCATCATGGAAACGGGGCGGATCGTTGAAATCGGCAGGACGGGAAATATCGTCTCGGCGCCGCAATCCTCGACCGCCAGAACCCTGATCGACGCCGCACCGCGCCTGACCATTGCCACGTAAGGAAAAGACATGCCCGTTCCGGATTATGCATTGCTGCTCGACCCACCTGCTTTTCCCGCGGAGCGTTACGCGATTCTTTCTGACCGGCTGGCAGCCTTGATGGGCACGGGGAACGACGTCCTTCTCATACAGGCGGAAGCCGTACTGGCACTCGAAGCGGCGGCGATGAGCCTTGCCCGACCGGGTCTTAGAGCGCTCAACATCGTCACCAGCCCCTATGGCGCATGGTTCGGCGGCTGGCTCAATAGAGGCGGTGCGACGGTGCGCAACCTGGCCGCCAGCCCGGCGAAGCCGGTCACGCTGGAGGAGGTGGAGCGGGCGCTGAACGAGGGGCCGGGCTTCGATCTTCTCGCCATCGTCCATGCGGAATCGGCAAGCGGCATTCTCAACCCCCTGCCCGCCATTGCCGCGCTCGCTCGGGAAAAGGGTATCGTCACGCTCGTCGACGCCGTCGCCTCCATCGGCGGCCATGCCTTCGAGGTCGACCGGCTGGGCATCGATATCGCCGTCATCGGACCGCAAAAGGCGTTGGCCGGCCCGGCCGGGGTTTCCGCCATTTCCGTCAGCGAAAAAGCGTGGGAGCTTCTTTCCCACGGTGAGGCGCCGGAAAACTCCATGCTCTCGCTTCTGGACCAGAAGAAACTCTGGCTCGATGCCGGCCGCGGCGCGCTGCCCGGAACACCCGCTCCGCTGGAATTCTACGCGCTGGAGGCCGCCCTCGACCGGATAGAGGCGGAAGGCCTGGCATCCGCCAATGAACGCCACGAAAGAGCGGCGGCAGCCACCCGGAACGGCATCAGGGCGCTTGGTATCCCGACCTGGGTGGAAGAGGCACACGCCTCCGCCCTCGTTTCCACGGCGATCCTGCCGGATACCATGGAAGCCAAGGCATTCCTCGCCGCTGCATCCCAAAAGCAGGGCGCGGATCTTTCCGCCGGTGTCGGCCCCGGTGCGGAACGGCTGATAAGGCTCAATCACACCGGTCGGAGGGCGCATCCTGACGCGGTGAAAGCCAATATCGCGGCCTTCTCCAGCGCCCTGAAAAGCCTCGGCCATGCCGCAGATACCGATTCCGCACTGGAAGCGACTGAAAAAGCCTATTCTGACGCCCCCGCGAACGACGTTTGACCGCTCCGATAAACGTTCATTGCGCCAAATCCGGCAGCGTTGGAATGTCAGTCACGACATTGTTGTTAAAAATGGTAGACAAATTCCTCGGCCAATCTTGACGAAATCATGGCAACGCGCGAAACTTAACGCTACGTTAACTCGCGTGAAGAAGGGAAATGGCCATGGTAGCAGGGTTCAACATGCTCTCCTTTGACCTCTTTGGCATCGGCCGAAGGATGCCCGTCGTCAATGAGCGGGTGGAGACCGAGTTTCAGGACAAAACACCGCGCAGACCCGACGACGAGTCGCACGACGACGACCGCGATCAGGAATACGAACTGTTCTTCTGGTCGCTTTACCCGGTGATCTGAGACACTCATAGCGGCTTGCAGCCATGAGCCTTGCCAAGGACCGCCGGTTCATTCAATGATTGCCGCATGCGCCGGTCCGGAAATGAAAAGAACTCTGCAAACAGAGACTTGAAACTGCTGCGCCGCCTTCTGCGGGCCAAGGATCATATGGACGCGGCGCCCCATGAGGCGTGGCCTGTTTCACGCCTTGCAAGCGTCAGCGGCGCCTCGCAGGCGCACTTCGCGAGATCGTTTCGCGATGCTTTCGGCATACCCCCTCACCGCTATCTGCTGACCCGCCGGGTGGAGCGCGCCGTGGCGCTGTTGCGTGACACGGATCTTCCGGTCATCGAGATCGCGCTGCAAACCGGCTGGAACAGCATCGGCACGTTCGGCCGTGTTTTCCGCGACGTGACGGGGGAAAACCCGAGTGAATTGCGGCGCAGGATGCGGTTTTTGCCTGCCGACCTTGAGCAGGTTCCCCATTGCTTCGTCAGCGCCGCCCATCGCCCCCATCTCACAATCGCAGTTTCGGAGAAGCGCCGACAGGCGAAAGGCGGTAGGCACGGTGAGTGAAAGGGAGATAGCTCATGAAAAATGGTGTTCAAGTCGTCGGGCTTTACGTTCATGACCAAGACGAGGCGCTACAATTTTATGTCGAAAAACTTGGATTTCGTGTGCATACGGATGCACGCAACGGCGATTATCGCTGGTTGACCGTGCAGCATCCGGACCAGCCGGATTTCCAGCTCGGCCTGTTTCGGCCGCAGGCCCCGACCGTTGACGAGGCAACGGCGCAGGATCTGAACGAAGCCGTGGCCAAGGGCGCCATGCCGCCTTTGGTTCTGGTGGTCGAGGATTGCCAGAAGGCCTTTGACGCCATGCACAAACGCGGCGTCGAATTCACCCAGGAACCGATCACGCGTTACGGCTCGGTGGATGCGAGTTTCCGCGACCCTTCCGGCAATGGCTGGAAGCTCGTCCAGGCCCGTTGAGGCAACCGTGTGTCACATTCCATCATGGATGCTTTTTCTCGGGGGCGACTTTGATCTTGCAAAAATGGATAAGGCAGAGCCATCGGTGGCTGGGCATTCTGCTGACCATCACCATTCTGGCGAACTTCGCTTCGATGGCTTTCGGCCCGACACCACCGGTGATCGTTTATGCCCCGCTTCTTCCGCTGACTTTGCTTGTCTTCAGCGGGCTGTACATGTTCTTCCTGCCTTATCTGGGAAAGCCGCTCTCCCCCTGGAAGGAGTAGGCGGGCGGGCAACGAGGCGCTGTATGCCTCACACATCGGGAACATTGCGGCGGTTTTGAAGACCGGCGCTTCATCGATGCCTGAAAATATTTCAGCCCCGAGACGACGCCCGGGGCTGATTTTTAGCTGATTTTTAAAAGCGGCCGGCCGAAACGGCCTTGCCTTTAGTGGTTGTCGCGCGGCAGGCCCTTGGTCTGGGCGATGCGCTGATACTTGACCGCCGGTTCCAGAACCGCGCCGGTTTCCATCTGGCTGACGATACCGCGCTGGATTTCCTGCCATGGCGTCTGGTGGTCCGGGAACTTGTAGCCGCCCTCAGCCGACAGCGCCTCGTAACGCTTGGCCAATTCCTCGCCGGAAATCAGGATATCCGCCTTGCCGCGACCCACATCGATGCGGACGCGGTCACCCGTCTGCAGGATGGCGAGGCCGCCGCCGGCCGCCGCTTCCGGGGAAGCGTTGAGGATGGACGGGCTGCCCGACGTGCCGGACTGACGACCATCGCCAATGCAGGGCAGCGAATTGACGCCTTCCTTCAGGAGATAATCCGGCGCGCGCATGTTCACCACTTCCGCGGCACCCGGATAACCGATGGGGCCTGCGCCGCGCATGAAGAGGATGGTGTTGGCGTCGATCTTCAGCGACGGATCGTCGATGCGGTGATGGTAATCTTCCGGACCGTCGAACACCACGGCGCGGCCTTCGAAGGCCTCCGGATCGTTCGGGTTGGAGAGGTAACGGTTGCGGAACTCTTCCGAAATCACGCTCGTCTTCATGATGGCGGAGGAGAACAGGTTGCCGCGCAGCACGCGGAAGCCGGCGCGTTCCTTGAGCGGCTGCTCATAGGGGCGGATGACCTTCTCGTCTTCGATGATCGCGCCACGGCAATTGTCGCCGATGGTCTTGCCGTTGACGGTCATGGCATCTTCCATGATCAGTCCCTGGTTCATCAGCTGATTGACGACCGCAGGAACGCCGCCGGCATGATAATAATCCTCGCCGAGATATTCACCGGCCGGCTGCAGGTTGACGAGCAGCGGCACGTCTTCACCATAGGTCTGCCAGTCATCCACCGTCAGCTCGACGCCGACATGGCGGGCAAGGCCGTTCAGGTGGATCGGCGCGTTGGTGGAACCGCCGATGGCCGAGTTGACGCGGATGGCGTTGATGAAGGCGTCCTTGGTCATGATGTCGGAAGGCTTCAGGTCTTCCTTGACCATTTCGACGATGCGCAGGCCGGTCAGGTAGGAGACTTCCTGACGGTCGCGGTAAGGAGCCGGAATGGCGGCGGAGCCCGGAAGCTGCATGCCGAGCGCTTCGGCCAGCGAGTTCATGGTCGTCGCCGTGCCCATGGTGTTGCAATAACCGGTGGACGGGGCAGACGAAGCGACGAGCTTGACGAAGCCCTGATAGTCGATCTCGCCCTTCGCCAGCAACTCGCGCGCCTTCCAGACGATGGTGCCGGAACCGGTGCGTTCACCACGGAACCAGCCGTTCAGCATGGGGCCGACGGAAAGGGCGATGGCCGGAATGTTGACGGTGGCCGCCGCCATAAGACAGGCAGGCGTGGTCTTGTCACAGCCGATGGTCAGCACGACGCCATCGAGCGGATAGCCATAAAGCACTTCCACGAGGCCGAGGTAAGCCAGGTTGCGGTCGAGGCCGGCCGTCGGGCGCTTGCCGGTTTCCTGGATCGGATGCACCGGAAATTCGATGGCGATGCCGCCGGCTTCACGGATGCCTTCGCGCAGGCGGTTCGCCAGTTCCAGATGGTGGCGGTTGCAGGGCGAAAGGTCCGAACCGGTCTGCGCAATGCCGATGATCGGGCGGTCGGACTGAAGCTCGGCCTGGCTCAGACCGAAGTTCATGTAACGCTCGAGATAAAGTGCCGTCATATCCGCGTTGGCGGGATTGTCGAACCACGCGCGCGAGCGAAGCTTGCCTCCCTTGCCCTGGGTTGCGGGAAGATTGTCGGATGTAGTCATGATGCGGGTCTCCAGCCGGAAGTGGCCAACGGTAAAATATTACGAAATGCGACAAGCTTATGTTGTGCGCAAGGAAAATGGAATCAGCTTTCGGAGATCACGCATAACCGACAGAGCAGCCCCAGACGAGTGATTTGGAGCTGTTCTTCGGCTTTAGCCGAATATTTTTCGGCATTTACGATGATACCGGTGTCGCGCAACGGCCTCTTCCTCCCTGCCTTGCCGGAATGCGGCTGGCCGGATGGCCCGGCACTCCGCCTCAGTCCGATCTCTTTATTTGTATTACTATTAGATGCCATCATTGCCTGTCAAGCCACGTCATGGGCCATTTTCGGCATGTTCAGACAGGAAAAGAGTGCAATTGATTTCCGCACAAACCATTGATTCATTATATTTTATGACAAAATTTCACCGTAACTGGCGAAAGCCAAATTGCGAAAAGGCCAAAAAACCACTTTTCAAGAGTATTACTATATGCTCATAGTGTCGCCGTCACGCTGACATCATCTCTGGGAGGATAAGATGAGAAAAGCTCTTGCGGCATTCACTGTCGCCGTTTCCGCATGCCTTGCATCCAGTGTTTCCGCACAATCGCTTACCGTCGGTTTCTCGCAGATCGGTTCGGAATCCGGCTGGCGCGCGGCTGAAACCACCGTCACCAAGCAGCAGGCGGAGAAGCGCGGCGTCACGCTGAAATTCGCCGACGCGCAACAGAAGCAGGAAAACCAGATCAAGGCCGTTCGCGGCTTCATCGCGCAGGGCGTCGACGCGATCCTGATCGCTCCGGTTGTCGCAACCGGTTGGGACGCCGTGCTGAAGGAAGCCAAGGAAGAAAAAATCCCTGTCATCCTGCTCGACCGCCAGATCGAGGCTTCGGACGATCTTTACCTCACCGCCGTAACCTCCGATCAGGTTCATGAAGGCAAGGTTGCCGGCGACTGGCTGGTCAAGGATGTCGGCTCCAAGGACTGCAAGGTCGTTGAATTGCAGGGCACAACCGGCTCTTCGCCCGCCATCAACCGCAAGAAGGGCTTCGAAGAGGCTATTGCCTCGCACAAGAACATCAAGATCGCGCGCTCGCAGACCGGTGACTTCACCCGCACCAAGGGCAAGGAAGTGATGGAAAGCTTCATCAAGGCCGAAGGCGGCGGCAAGGATATCTGTGCGGTCTACGCTCACAATGACGACATGGCCGTCGGCGCGATCCAGGCGATCAAGGAAGCCGGCCTGAAACCCGGAACCGACATCAAGGTCGTTTCCATCGATGCCGTGCCTGATATCTTCAAGGCCATGGCAGCCGGCGAAGCCAACGCCACCGTCGAACTGACGCCCGACATGGCCGGCCCCGCCTTCGACGCGCTCGAAGCCTATCTGAAGGACAAGAAGGCCCCGCCGAAGTGGATCCAGACGGAATCCAAGCTCTATACGGCATCCGACGACCCGATGAAGGTCTACGAGGCGAAGAAGGGTCTGGGTTACTGACAACCCATTCTTCGGAAGGAGCGGCGCGTCGTTCGTGCCGCTCCATCATGGCATTTTTCATGCGGAACCTGCTCAATGTCCGAAACGGCACCACTTCTGGAAGCACGCGCCATCGGCAAATCCTTTCTCGGGATTACGGCGCTTGATGGCGTCGATTTTTCGCTCGGGCGCGGTGAAATCCACGCGCTGCTCGGCGAAAACGGCGCAGGCAAATCAACGCTGATCAAAATTCTCACCGGCGTTTATCACCGCGACAGCGGTTCGATCTTTCTGGAAGGTAGCGAGATTTCGCCCAGCAATGTCGGCGAGGCGCAGGCGCTGGGCATCGGCACTGTCTATCAGGAGGTGAACCTTCTCGAAAACCTGACGGTTGCCGAAAACCTGTTTCTCGGCCGCCAGCCGCGCCGCTTCGGGCTGATCGACCGCAGCACGATGCAGAAGAATTCACAGGCGCTGCTTGCCCAATACGGGCTGTCCATCGACGTCAACGCGCTGCTATCAAGCTATTCCGTGGCCATCCGCCAGATCATCGCCATTGCCCGCGCCGTCGATCTTTCCGGCAAGGTGCTGGTGCTGGACGAGCCGACTGCCAGCCTTGATGCCCATGAGGTCGAGATGCTGTTCGGCGTCTTGAGAAACCTGCGCGCACGCGGCATCGGCATCGTCATCATTACCCACTTCCTCAATCAGGTCTATGACATAGCCGACCGGGTGACGGTGCTGCGCAACGGCCGTCTTGTCGGCACCCGCGATATCGGCAGCCTGCCCCGTTCCGAACTGATCTCGATGATGCTCGGTCGCGAGCTTCAGCACATCACCCATGAACATCAGGCGACCGAAGATACGGTTGCCGAGGGCGAGCCGCCGATCCGTTTCGAAGGTTACGGCAAACGCGGCAGCATCGCCCCCTTCGATCTCGGCATCCGCCCCGGCGAAATCGTCGGCGTCGCCGGGCTGCTCGGTTCTGGCCGGACGGAAACAGCCTTCCTGCTGTTCGGCATCGACCGGCCGGATACCGGAAAGGCTGTCATCGACGGCCAGACGGTGGCGATTTCTTCGCCGGAAGCCGCCATCACCGCCGGTTTCGGTTTCTGTCCGGAAGAGCGCAAGACGGATGGCATCATCGGCGACTTTTCCGTCACCGACAATATCGCGCTGGCGCTTCAGGCACGGCAGGGCTGGGCCCGGCCGCTGTCGCGCCGGCAGAAAGCGGAACTGGCCGAAAGCTTCATCAAGTCGCTGGATATCCGCCCGGCCGATCCCAACCGGCCGATCAAATTCTTGTCCGGCGGCAACCAGCAGAAGGCCATTCTGGCGCGCTGGCTCGCCACCCACCCCCGGCTGCTGATCCTCGACGAGCCGACACGCGGTATCGATATCGGCGCGCATGCGGAAATCCTGAAAATGATCGAAAAATTCTGCAGCGAAGGCATGTCGCTCGTCGTCATCTCTTCGGAACTGGAAGAACTCACCGCCGTTGCGCACCGCGTCGTGGTACTTTCCGACCGCCGTCATGTCAGCGAGTTGAAGGGCGGTGACGTGACCGCCGACAACATCATGCGGGCGATTGCCGATGCGGCGAAAACGGAGGCGGCATGATGGCAGCAGTGACACGACGCCTGAAAAGGCTTGCTCCGCAGCTTGCCGCGCTCTTCATCATTCTGGCAGCGATAACAATCCTTTCGCCTGGTTTCCTGCATGTCTCGTTCCAGAACGGCAGGCTCTATGGCAGTCTGGTGGATATTCTCGTGCGTGCCGCACCGGTCGCACTTTTGACCATCGGCATGACGCTGGTCATCGCCACCAAGGGCATCGACCTTTCCATCGGCGCCGTCATCGCCATCTGCGGCGCGGTCGCGGCCACGCTCATCAGCAATGGCCATTCCATTCCTTCGGTCATCGTCATCTCGCTTGCGGTGGGCATTGCCTGCGGGTTGTGGAACGGCGTGCTGGTGGCCCTTCTCGACATACAGCCGATCATCGCCACGCTGATCCTGATGGTGGCGGGGCGCGGCATCGCCCAGCTTATTACCGAAGGCGTCATTCTCACCTTCAACAATGACAGCTTTTCCGCCATCGGCTCCGGCTCGTTCGCAGGTATTCCGCTGCCGGTCATCATCTGGGTTGCGGCGGCGCTCACGATCGGCCTTCTGGTGCGCAAGAGCGCGCTCGGTTTCCTGATCGAGGCCACCGGCATCAATCGCCGTGCCGCAGCACTGGCCGGGGTGCGAGCCCGCTTCCTGCTGTTTTTCGTCTATGCGGTTTCCGGCCTCTGCGCGGCCATCGCCGGCATGATCGTCACCGCCGATATTCGCGGCGCGGATGCTAACAATGCCGGGCTGTGGCTGGAGCTGGACGCGATCCTTGCGGTGGTCATCGGCGGCACCTCGCTGAATGGCGGGCGCTTTTCCATCACCGCCTCGCTGATCGGCGCGCTGATCATCCAGACCATCAATACCGGCATTCTCGTCTCGGGCTTCCCGCCGGAATTCAACCTCATCATCAAGGCCGGCATCATCATGGTGGTGTTGACGCTGCAATCACCGGCGATCATGGCCGTCCTCGGTTTCGTGAAAGCGCCGAAGCCGCATGCAAAACCGGCGGCCACCAATGGCATGACCAAGGAAGGAACCGCGCGATGATCCACAGCCGCAACCTGCCCTTCCTCACCACGCTGACGATCTTCGTGATCGCCTATCTTCTCTGCGTGCTGCAATATCCGGCGATCCTGTCGACACGGGTGATCGGCAACCTTCTGACCGACAATGCCTTCCTCGGCATCGCGGCCGTCGGCATGACCTTCGTCATCCTGTCGGGCGGCATCGATCTTTCCATCGGTTCGGTCATCGCCTTCACCAGCGTCTTCGTCGCCGTCATGGTCGGCACCTATAATATCCATCCGCTGCTGGCCTTCGCCATCGTGCTGGTGGTCTCGACGCTGTTCGGCTGCCTGATGGGGGCGATGATCCGTTTCCTGTCCATCCCGCCCTTCGTGGTTACGCTGGCCGGCATGTTTTTGGCGCGTGGCGCGGCTTACCTTATCTCCACCCAGTCAGTGCCGATCTCGCATCCGTTCATCGATGCGATACAGGGCTTTTATTACCGCTTCCCCGGCGGCGGCAGGCTGACGGCGCTCGCCATGCTGATGCTTCTCGTCTTTGCCGCCGGCATGCTGATCGCCAGCCGCACCCGCTTCGGCGCCAATGTCTATGCGCTCGGCGGCAACCCGCAATCGGCCGAGCTGATGGGCGTACCGATTGGCGCGACGACCATCGGCATCTATGCGCTGTCCGGCTTTCTCTCCGGCCTCGCCGGCATCGTCTATACGCTCTACACCTCGTCGGGCTATTCACTGGCAACGGTGGGCGTTGAACTCGACGCCATCGCCGCGGTCGTGATCGGCGGCACGCTTCTGACCGGCGGCACGGGGCTGGTGGCGGGAACCTTTATCGGCCTTCTGATCCAGGGCTTGATCCAGACCTACATCGTTTTTGACGGGACGCTTTCCTCCTGGTGGACGAAAATCGTCATCGGTGTGCTGCTTTTCGTCTTCATCGTGTTGCAGCGCGCAATCATCTGGTATTCAAACAGGAGACTGGCCGGGCCACACCCGGCATAACCACCAAGGGAGGCTTGCTTGGGGCTGCTCGAAACGACGATAAGCGGGCGAAAACGCCGGAACAGCCACGCCCATGTGGTCTCCGAACTCGGCAGCGCCATCGTCTCGGGCAGAATTGCGGAAGGCTCCCTGCTGCCCAATGACGCGGAACTCTCCATGCGCTTCGGGGTCTCGCGCACCGTGCTGCGCGAAACCATGAAGACGCTGGCGGCGAAGCGGCTGGTGGAGCCCAAGGCGAAAGTGGGCACCCGCGTTCTTGACCGCTCGAGCTGGAATTTCTTCGATCCGGATGTGCTGGGCTGGCGCTGCGAGGCCGGCATAGACCAGGAATTCGTCACGCATCTGGCGGAGATCCGTCTGGCGCTGGAGCCGGCAGCGGCAGCAGCAGCGGCCCTGCAGGCCTCCAATGACGATATCGTTTCGCTTTACGTCATCGCCGCCAAATTCGATAATCCGAAACATACACCGGAAAGCATCGCCAAGGTCGATCTCGAATTCCACCTCGCCGTGGCGCATATGTCCGGCAACCCCTTCATGCGCTCGGCAAGCGGGCTGATCGAAGCAGCACTTGCCATTTCCTTCCAGCTCTCGTCGCCGGCCGCTTCGCCTGGCACCATCGCCGAAATCGCGTCCAATCATCTGCGCATAGTCCACGCCATTGCAGCGCGTGACGCGGATGCGGCGGTGAAAGCCATGCGTCATGTGATCGAGGTCGGTAAAGACCGGACGCAGAATGCGATCAAGACGGTTTGAGGAGGAGTAGGACCCGCAGGGGATGCGGGTCCGTTTTCTCCAACCAATTACCCCTGCGATGCCTCGACCTGCGGCACCACGCCACGGCGCGACGCCATCAGCGATGCACCGAGAAGGGCGGCAATCGCCACGAAGACGAAGACCATCGTCGCCCCCTGAAGATCGATCAACAGGCCGCCCAGAACCGCACCGCTGGAAATGGCGATCTGGAACGTGGTGAGCAGCAGCGCACCGGCGCTTTCCGCTTCATCGGAAGCGGCCCGCGTGATGAAGCTCTGCACACTGACCGGAAGCGCACCGAAGGCGAAGCCCCAGGAGGCGATGGCAAGGCCGGCAATCAGGGGCGACGCACCCGCCACGACCAGAACGGAGGCCGATGCCGCGATGAGAGTCGCCGCAAATGTCACGGCCCATGCCGTGTTTTTCTCGGAGAGGAAACCGCCGAAGAGATTGCCGAAAAAGCCGCCGACACCATAAATTAGAAGGACGAGCGAAATCGCCTCGACGCCAAGAAGCGTCACATCTTCCAGGAACGGACGGACATAGGTGAAGCCGGCAAAATGACCCGCAACGATGAACAGCGTCGTCAGAAGGCCGATCCGCACCTGCGGCCGCTGCAACAGGCGGAACATGGTGGAAAGACCGGGTGCGCCAGCCGGCGGCAGCGACGGAACGGTGAGCAATTGCACTAAAAGTGCGATGACACCGAGCGCGCCCGCAACCACAAAGGCCGAGCGCCAGCCAAGCGTCGCGCCGATCCATGCGCCCACCGGCGCTGCACAGACGGTAGCGACCGAAACCCCTGTCAGGATAATGGCCATGGCGCGCGGCATCTTCTCAAGCGGCACGAGCCTCAGCGCCAGCGCCGCCGACATGGCCCAAAAGCCGCCAAGGCCGATGCCGAGCAGGACGCGCGAGGCGAACAGCATGAAAAGACCGTTGGCGAAGGCGGCCAGCGTGCTGGAAATGATCAGCAGCGTGGTCAGCCCAAGCAATGTCCAGCGGCGGTCGATGCTGCGTGTGCCGATGACGACGCCGGGGCCGGCGACCGCCGCGACCAGCGCCGTAACGGCGATGGATTGACCGGCAATGCCGGAGCTGACGGCGAGATCGGCCGAAAGCGGCGTAAGAAGGCTGACCGGCAGGAATTCCGCCGTCACCAGCCCGAAAACGCCGAGCGAAAGCGAAACCACGGCCGCCCATTTCGCATCCGGCTCTGTCTTGCGCGGCACATATTCAAGCTCGTTTATGGTCCGGTTGTTCATGAAAATCTCCTGACGCGCATTCCCGGAATGCGTCCTGAAACGGAAAGGCGAAATGGTGAAACCGGTGGGAGCCTGGTTCAACAACCGCAAATCGATGCACATAAGCTATGCGTGACATCTCGGCGTTTCCATGCTAGAAAATCCATATTCCTTAACCAAACATCCGAATTTGCGAGAGCGCCATGAATGATGCCCTGACCGAAATGTTGCGTGGCCTGAGGCTCGATGGTGTCGAATACGGCCGGTGCCGCATGGCCACACCCTGGGCGACAGCCTTTCCCGAACAGGAAGCCGCGCGGTTTCATTTCATCGGCGTCGGTCAGGCGAAATTGCAGAAACCTTCCGGGGAATGGCTGACGCTGACCTGCGGCGACGCCGTGCTCCTGCCCCGTGGCCACGCCCATGTGCTGGGCAGCGGCGAAAATGTGACGCCTTCCCCCTTCGACCGTTTCGGCAAGAAGGAAGTGTGCCAGGGCGTTTTCGACTTGCAATGCGCCAGCGCCGGCGGCGATACCGTGGCCTTTACCGCTTCCATGCGGTTCAACATGGACAATCTGCACCCGCTGCTGCAGCTGATGCCGGATGTGATGCTGACCAGCGATCTGGCCAAAAGCGACCCGGCCATCCCCCATCTGCTTGAAGCCATGACGCGCGAGGTGGAACTGAACCGCGTCGGTGCGGGCGGCATTCTGGCAAGGCTTGCCGATGTGCTGACCGCGACATTGATCCGTACATGGGTGGAATATGGCTGCGGCGATTCCAGCGGCTGGCTGGCCGCCGTGCGCAATCCCGAACTCGGGCGGGTGCTGGCCGCCATCCACCTCAACCCCGAAAAGGACTGGAGCGTGGAGGAGCTTG
Organism: Agrobacterium sp. P15N1-A; assembly: GCF_044626815.1. NCBI lineage: Bacteria > Pseudomonadati > Pseudomonadota > Alphaproteobacteria > Hyphomicrobiales > Rhizobiaceae > Agrobacterium > Agrobacterium sp. P15N1-A. Next base: position 230,634 of record NZ_JBIUPF010000005.1, read on the forward strand.
CCTCGCTGATGGGCGCATCCCGCTCCAGTTTCGCGGAACGTTTCACCCGCGTGGTGGGCGAAAGCCCGGCCCGTTATGTGGTGCGCGTGCGCATGCATCAGGCGCGGCTGTGGTTGCGCGAAGGCATGCGCGTGACAGTGGCGGCGGAAAAGCTCGGTTACGATTCCGAAGCCTCCTTCAGCCGCGCCTTCAAACGTGTGCTCGGCGCGCCGCCCAGCCAGTTCCGCAGGAAGGACACGGCCGGGCTGGAGGATGCGGCATAGGAATATGTCTCAGTGGAAATTGCGGGAAATGACCTTTATCCGCTCCACCTCATCGTCATCATCGACCGTAGCCGGCGCGTGTTTCCTGATAGTGCGATGATCTTCCGGCGGCATGCCGTGGTGGAACTCATCGCCCCGCCCATGCGGCAGGGGAAAAGCGCGATTGCGCTCGCCCACGCTTGCCAGGGCCTCTGACAGATCGGTCAGCCGGTGGGCGACCAGATGGACCACCTCACCTTCCCGCTGGATTTTGCCGTAAATGCCGACCATGCCGGCGGACAACACCACGCGGCGGTATTTTTCGAAGGTTTTGACCCACAGCACCGCATTGGCAATGCCCGTCTCGTCCTCCAGTGTCATGAAGATCACGCCCTTTGCCGAACCGGGGCGCTGGCGCACCAGCACCAGACCGGCCGTTTCCAGCCATGTGCCATCCCGAACGCGCACCGCCTCCGCACAGGTGACGATGCGGCGGCGGGAAAGATCATGCCGCAGGAAGGTCATGGGGTGTTCGCGCAGCGTCAGCCCAACATGGCCATAATCCTGCACCACCTCGCCACCATCAGTCATGGGCCTGAGCGCAACGGAGGGTTCCTGAAGCTCTTCGATAACGGCATTTTCCCTGATGGAAGCGGCGGCGAAAAGCGACAGCGGCTCATCCCGCAGGGCCTTGATGGCCCAGAGCGCCTCGCGCCTGGCAAGCGAAAGCGCCGGCAAAAAGGCATCGGCTTCGGCGAGACAGACAAGGGCGGCGGCCGGAACACCCGCCCTTCGCCACAGATCGTCAACGGAGGCAAAAGGCCGATCCTGCCGGGCGGCGACGATTTTTGCAGCATGATCATTGGAAAGCCCCTTCACCATGCGCAGGCCAAGCCGCACGGCAAAGCGCTCCTCACCCTTGCCATTCTTCTTGCCCGTAGGCTCCAGCGTACAATCGAAGCGGCTGCTATTAACGCAGACCGGACGCACCTCGACACCATGATCACGCGCATCGCGCACGATCTGCGCCGGGGCGTAAAAACCCATGGGCTGCGAATTGAGAAGCGCCGTACAGAAAATATCGGGATGATGGCATTTCAGCCATGAGGAGGCATAGGCGATCAGCGCGAAGGAAGCCGCATGGCTTTCGGGGAAACCATAACTGCCGAAACCTTCCAGTTGCTTGAAGATGCGTTCGGCGAATTCCTGCTCATAACCGCGCTCTACCATGCCCGTGACCAGTTTCTCCCTGAATTTGGAAATGGTGCCTACATTCTTGAAAGTCGCCATGGCCCGGCGCAGCTGGTCCGCTTCATCTGCGGTGAAACCGGCGCAATCCATGGCGATCCGCATCGCCTGCTCCTGAAACAGTGGAACACCCATCGTCTTTCCCAGGACGCTTTCAAGTTCTTTTTTCGGAAAAAGGACCGGCTCCTTTCCCTGCCGGCGGCGTAGATAGGGATGCACCATATCCCCCTGAATGGGGCCGGGGCGAACGATGGCAACCTGAATGACGAGGTCGTAAAACTCCTTCGGCCTCAGGCGCGGCAGCATCGACATCTGCGCCCGGCTTTCAATCTGGAACGTGCCGAGCGTATCGGCCTTCTGGATCATGGCATAGGTAGGCCCGTCATCCGGCGGCATGGCGGCGAGATCATATTTCTCGCCCATGCGTGCCTCCAGCATGTCGAAGCCGCGCTTCATGCAGGAGAGCATGCCAAGCGCCAGGCAATCCATCTTCATGAACTTCACGACATCGATATCGTCCTTGTCCCATTCGATGATCTGGCGGTCGTCCATGGCGGCGGGTTCGATCGGTACCAGCTCGTCCAGTCGGTCATGGGTCAGAACAAAGCCACCCGGATGCTGGCTGTGATGGCGCGGTGTGCCGACAAGCTGGTTGGCCAGTTCAAAGGCAAGCTTCAGGCGGCGATCCTCCATATTGAGGTTCAGCTCCTTCACCTGCTTTTCACCTACCCCCTCGCTCCAGCGCCAGACCTGCGAAGACAGAAGTTTGGTCAGGTCTTCCGGCAGGCCCAGAACCTTGCCGACATCGCGCAGCGCTCCACGCCCGCGATAACGGGTAACGACGGAACAGAGTGCGGCCTTGTCACGGCCGTAGGTGTCATAGACCCACTGAATGACCTCTTCGCGCCGCTGGTGTTCAAAATCCACGTCGATATCCGGCGGTTCTCCCCGGTTCTCGGAAACGAAACGTTCGAAGACGAGATTGCTGAAAAGGGCAGGATCGATGGCGGTGATGCCAAGCACAAAACAGATAACCGAATTGGCCGCCGAACCACGTCCCTGACATAGAATATCTTTTGAGCGCGCATAACGGACAATGGCATTCACGGTCAGGAAATAGGAGGCATATTGCAGCCTGCCGACAACCGCCAGCTCATGAAGCAACGCCTTTTCAACCTTCTCCGGCAAACCGTGCGGATACCGCCCCGGCACCGCCTCCCATACCAGTTTTTCCAGCGCCTGCTGCGCCGTCAGCCCCGGCAGCGTGCGCTCCTCGGGATATTGATAGACCAGTTCCTTCAGCGAAAATTTGCAGCGTTTCGCGATTTCGAGACTGCGGGAGAGCGCCTCGGGGTAACGGGCAAACAGCCGGTGCATCTCTTCCGGCGGTTTCATATAGCGGTCGGCATGCCGCTCGCGGCGAAAACCCGCCTCGTCGATGGTGCAATTGTGCCGGATGCAGGTGACGACATCCTGCAGCATGCGCCGCTCGGGCACATGAAACAGCACGTCATTGGTCACCACGGTCGGTACACCTGCGGCTAGCGCCATGTTCGACAGTTCGAAAAGACGCATCTGGTCATTGGGACGTCTTCTGAGGCTGAGCGCCATATAAGCCCGGTCGGCAAAGGCGGCCCTCAGCCGCCGCAGGCGAAGCGCGCAGAGATCATCGGCCAGATCGGCGAGCAGCACCACGATCAGGCCTTCGCCATAGGCAACAAGATCGTCCCAAGCCAGCCGGCATTTGCCCTTGCCGCCCCTTTTCTTGCCGATGGAAAGCAGCCGGCAAAGCCGCCCGTAAGCCGGGCGATCCATGGGATAAACAAGCACGGAAAGATCGTCATCCAGATCGAGCCGGCAGCCGATGATGAGGCGGATGCCATGATTATTGGCGGCTTCATAAGCGCGGGGAATGCCCGCAAGACTGTTGCGGTCCACGATACCAAGCGCCTCGATGCCGAGGCTTTTGGCCTGTTCGAAAAGCTCTTCGCAGGAGCTTGCCCCACGCAGGAAGGAAAAATGCGTGGTCACCTGCAGCTCGGCATAACGGGGCGTATTCATGCAAAGACCCCATGGATGAACCAACCCTGCGAGCCCGTTTCGGCATGTTCGCCATCACCGGAGCGGAAAATCCAGAAGCGCTCGCCGCCTTCGTTTTCCACCATGAAATAATCGCGCACCGCAGCCTTTTCCCGGTCGCGTTTCCACCATTCGCCGAACACCCGTTCCGGTCCGTCGGCGCGCCTGACATTATGGCGCGCGCCTTTCCAGAGGAAATAACGCGGCGGATGGTCGGGCAGCAGCGCCAGCGTCTCGATGGGTTCAGGCCTGGCAAACAGCCTGACTGGACGCGGCCAGTGGCCGGGCCAGCCGAGCGTATCATCAGGCGCCAGCGCCGCAACTGAAGTAAGGGAACGTTCCGGCACATCGCTTGCCACCGCCGCATAACGATAGACCCGGTGGCCGCGATTGAGGATGACATCGACCGTATCGGCGATTTCCGCACGGCCTTCCTCCAGAAGCGAAGAACGGGCCTGCGCGGCGACAAGCGGCTCGGCATGGGTGGCGGTCAGCACCATCATCTCGATGCCGAAGCCGGGATCGATGGTGTCGATACGGTCGGTCAAAAGCCGGACAAGCTGTTTGACATCGCGCACCGGTCTGGATGTGCCGGCCCGTATGGCCTGCAGGCCGCTATCCACCCGGTGCAGCACCAGATCGACCCGGCGCGCGCCGAGGCCGCGCTTTTCCAGCGCGACGCAAAGTTCGGCAACCAGCTTTTGGCTATAACGGGCAATCGTTTCCGCCGCTGCGATGGGTTCGGGAAAGGCGCGCCGCACCTCCACCAGTTCGGCCACACGCACCGGTTCGATGGGTTCGCTGATCTCGCCGAGCGCCTGGGAAAGACGGCGAACGATCTCGGGGCCGAAACGCAGGGTCAGCGGCGCGCGCGGGGCTTCGGCAAGCTCGCCGATGCTGCGGAAACCGAGCACCTTCAGCCCGGAAACGATACGCTCCTCCACCCTGAGCGCAGCAAGCGGCAAGCCGCTGATCGCCGCACGCTGCCCGCCCGGCGGCACGATGCTGATTACCTCAGGGCTAAAACGCGCCAGCGCATGGGCCGCACCCCAGCTATCGGCAATGGCGGCGCGGGCGGTAAAGCCTGCGGCATGCAGGCGGTTGACCATGCCGCTTAGCATCAGCGTCTCATTGCCATGCAGATGGTCCGCACCCGCCGTGTCCAGCACCAGCCCGTCGGGTGGGTCGGCGGCGACGATCGGGGCATAGATGCGCAGGAAATGAAAGGCCAGCTGCTGCAGGGCGCGGGCATCACCAGCCGCATCCAGATCTTCAACGAGAAGACCCGGCACCAGCGCCTGCGCCTTGCTGACCGGCGTGCCGGGGCGGATGCCCGCTGCCTTTGCCGCCTTGTCGAGCGCCAGCACCAGCCGGCGGCTGCCCTGACGGCCGATCATGACCAGCGGCTTTTCAACCGGCGGCGCGTTCTTGCCCGAAAGACGCCGGAAACGATCCGTCGGCCATGTCGGCAGGTAGAGCGAGACGACCCTTTGCATCACAGGCTTCCACTTCAAATTCGGCACTTTCGCCGCCGCGACATCGCAAAAGCTCCAGAAACCAGCGCGGCCTGCCCACTCCCGGCACCGGCAGGGGGGATGAAGGCCGCACGGAAATGCGCCAGCGGGTCACCGCCGCCGTCGGCTCACCGAACAGCGCCGCATCGGCTTGACGCCGGAAGCGGCGGATGGCGATGCCGGTAACCCCAGAGGTTTCCGCCGCCAGCTGCAGCCGCCGCGAGGCGGTCATCGGCAGTTTCGCCACTTCACCCATCACCGCGCCGAAACCATTGCAGCGCAAGCCCTCCTCGAAACAGTCGAGCACGCCTTTCTCATCGCGGCATTCAACGATGATGAGCCGGTTCTGCGACAGGCCGGCCTGTGTCAGACCCGGCATGAACAGATCCCGCCGGGTGACACACCATAAAACCTTGCCGGAAAGCCGTGCCGCCACACCGGCAGCAAACAGCGCTGCCGCTGCCCCATCGGCAGCGCCATTGCCGCCGCCGCTCAGCTCATGCAGGCAACCGAGCTTCAGCCCGCCTCCCGGCAGGTGATGGTCGATGGCATCCACGCCGAAAGGCAGGGTCTCGTGCAGCCGCTCAGGGCCGTTACCGATCCTTTCCAGCCTTTCACGCAGCTCTTCGACAACGAGCAACTGGTCCGCGCGCTTTTGCATGGCATGACGGTTTTCAATTCCGGATTTTCAATCTTGCTGTTCTTGTTTTGTTCCTATTTCAGCAAAGAGTCAAGCAACAGGCTGTCGCTCATCAACAGTTTGCACGGGAAGAGAGGATTAAGCCCTTGCAGCGCTTCGTCCCGCCGTTAAAACGGAATTGTCCGTTCGCTGCCGTTCTTCTCACGAGAAACCGATGCACCACGGACATCAGCGTTTTGGAGGAAACCGCCGATGATCGCCAGCATTCTGATTGCCGTGGTTGCGGCCATCCACATTTACATCGTCATTCTGGAAATGCTGCTGTGGGAAAAACCGGCCGGCCGCAAGGCCTTCGGTCTCTCGGCGGATTTCGCCCGGCAGACGAAGGTGCTGGCCGCCAATCAGGGGCTATATAACGGATTTCTGGCAGCCGGGCTGATCTATGGGCTCATGCAGGGCGATACCGGGCTGAGCTTCAAGGTCTTCTTCCTCACCTGCGTTCTGGTGGCCGGTATTTTCGGTGCCGTTACCGCCAATACCATGAAGATCCTGTTCATTCAGGCGCTGCCCGCCCTTTTGGCGCTTGGCGCGCTCTGGATTGGAGTATGAACCGATGACCGCATGGAATGACAGCCGCGCCAAAGACGCCCTCAACCGGATTTTCATGGCGGCAGTCGCAAGCGCCGATCCAGCAAAGGTGCTGCAACACCACCTTCCCTCCCCGCCCAAAGGCCGCTGCGTGGTGGTGGGGGCGGGCAAGGCCTCGGCCGCCATGGCTGCCGCGCTCGAAGCGGCATGGCCGCATGTCGATCTTTCCGGTGTGGTGGTGACGCGTTACGGTCATGCCGTTCCAACCTCCCGTATCGAGATCATCGAGGCCTCGCATCCCGTGCCTGATGACAAAAGTGCGGAAGCGGCCAAACGCATTCTCGCCGCCGTTGAGGGCCTGACGGCCGAAGACATGGTGATCGCGTTGATTTCCGGCGGCGGTTCGGCGCTGATGGTCGCCCCCGCCGAAGGCATGACGCTTGCCGACAAGATGGCCGTCAATCGTGCTTTGCTTGCCAGCGGCGCGACGATTTCGGAAATGAACGCCGTGCGCAAGCACCTCTCCCGCATCAAGGGCGGACGGCTGGCGCTGGCCGCCAAACCGGCCAGGGTTGTTTCACTGCTGATTTCCGACGTGCCCGGAGACGACCCCTCCGAAATCGCTTCCGGCCCGACGGTTGCCGATCCGAGCGACATCGAAACCGTGCGGGAAATCGTCTCGCGTTATGCGCTCGATCTTCCCGAAAACGTGCGCAAGGTGCTGGAAAAAGGCGAGGAAACCCCGAAGGCGGGCGATATCGAGGAAGATATCCGGCTCATCGCCGCTCCCTCGCTCGCCCTGCAGGCGGCAGCGGATGAGGCGGTGAAACTTGGCCTTACGCCGCTCATCCTCGGAGATTCGCTGGAAGGCGAGTCAAAAGATGTCGGCGCCGTCATGGCCGGCATCGCCCTTTCCGCCAGCCGCAAGGGCCTGCCGGTCAAAGGCCCGGCCGTGCTGCTTTCCGGCGGCGAAACCACGGTCACGCTGAACAGGGGAGTTGGCGGCAAGGGGCCGGCCGGCAAGGGCGGCCGCAATACGGAATTCCTGCTGAGCCTCGCGCTGACGCTCAAAGGTGCGGACGGCATATGGGCCATTGCCGGCGATAGCGACGGCATAGACGGCGTGGAGGATGCGGCGGGTGCGGTGGTGACACCGGACACGCTTGCCCGCATGCGCGCTGCCGGTGTCGATCCGCGCCAGTCGCTCGTGGGCCACGACAGCTACACCGCTTTCAGGGCAGCAGGAGACCTTGTCGTGACGGGGCCGACACTGACGAACGTGAATGATATCCGCGCGATTTTGATCGGGGGATAGCGGGGGAGTTAGCAGGGATTACCGGCCTTCAGGCATGGGCGTCGTGGAGGGAAGACGTTTTGACTATGCCCTCGGACAGGAGTAATCTGGCGGGATATCCTTTGGAGCCTCAGCCATGCGTTCTGGAGTGCTCATACTTGGCCTGATCATGGCCCTTATTCCAAGTTTGGCGGATGCCCACAATTGCAAATGCCGAAATCGCGGCGTCATGTTCCAGCTCGGCCAGACATCCTGCCTGAAGGTCGATGGCGGCTCTTATCTCGCGCGCTGCGAGATGAAGCTCAACGTTTCGTCCTGGACAAAGATTGAGGACGGTTGCCCCATAACGGAACGGGCGCAGACGCAGTCAAGCCGCGTCAATTGATGGCGTTGGGTGGAGGCAGGCCAAGCTCTGCATCGCAGTCGCGTATCGCCACAGCCTTCATCCTTCCGGTTCCGACAAATAATCCTGAACCAAGAGCCAAGCGATGACGCGAGCGCATGCCACTTGTTTCTTCTCCCCGGCGGGGAGAAGTCCGCGGCAGCGGGATGAGGGGGCAAGGATCGAGATATTCGGCAACGTTGCCCCTCATCCGACCCTTCGGGCCACCTTCTCCCCGGCGGGGAGAAGAAGCTTGCCACGCCCCCGTGCGCAATCTTATAGCTTCACCCAGCCGCCATTCTTCTTGCCGGACTCGATGCAGGCCGTGACGAAAGCGACACCTTTAACCCCGTCATCCACGGTCGGGTAAATCACCGCCGCGTCGAGCGCCGAGCCGGTGCGGCGGGCTTCGATGGCATGCGCCGCCTCGGTATAGATGGTGGCGAAGGCTTCGAGATAACCTTCCGGGTGGCCGGACGGAATGCGGGTGACGCGTGCTGCCGCAGCCCCTGCCCCGGCGCCGCCACGGGTGATCAACTGCTTGGGCTCGCCAAGCTTCGTGAACCAGAGATAGTTCGGGTCGGCCTGCGTCCACTCGATGCCGGCCTTGTCGCCATAAACACGAACCTTCAGCCCGTTTTCGTGACCGACCGCAACCTGGCTGCACCAGAGCAGCCCCTTGGCCGCCTGCTTGCCGCCCTTTTGCTTGAAGCGCAGCATCACATGCGCGTTGTCGTCCAGCCGGCGGCCTTCGACAAAGGTGTGCACATCCGCCGCCAGCTCATCCGCTTCCAGACCGGAAATGAAGCAACCGAGATTATAGGCATGGGTGCCGATATCGCCGGTGGAACCGCCGACGCCCGATTGCGCCGGATCGGTACGCCAGACAGCCTGTTTCGCACCGGTCTGTTCCACCGCTTCCGTCAGCCAGTCCTGCGGATATTCCATCTGTACCAGACGGATGGTGCCGAGTTCACCGGCCTCCACCAGTTCCCGCGCCTGCCGCACCATGGGATAGCCGGTATAATTATGCGTGAGGATGAACAGGGCATCGGCCTTGTCGGCCACCTGCTTCAGCTTTTTGGCGTCTTCCAGGTTGGAGGTCAGCGGCTTGTCGCAGATGACATGGACGCCGCGCTCCAGAAACGCCTTGGCGGCCGGATAATGCACATGGTTGGGGGTGACGATCGCCACGGCCTCAATGCCATCCTCACGCAGCGCTTCCTTTTCGGCCATTTCCTCGAACGAACCGTAGCAACGCTCGGGATCTAGCCCCAGCTCACGGCCGGAGGCGAGGGATTTTTCCGGCGTCGAGGACAGGGCCCCCGCCACGAGATCGAAGCGATTGTCGAGCCGCGCGGCCATGCGGTGAACGCCGCCGATAAATGCCCCCGAACCGCCACCCACCATGCCAAGGCGAATCCGCTTGTTCGCCTTGTCGGTTGTCTTTCCTTCAATAGCCATAATATCTCCCCTGAAATGCTCTCAAAGCCCAAGCATACGGCGGTTGGCCGCATCGTCTGTGCCGCTCGATGCGAAATCGTCAAAGGCTTTTTCCGTGACGCGGATGATATGCGCCTTGACGAATTCGGCCCCTTCCCGGGCGCCATCTTCAGGGTGCTTCAGCGCGCATTCCCACTCGACCACGGCCCAGCCATCGAAATCATTGGCCGCCATCTTGGAGAAGACCGCACCGAAATCCACCTGCCCGTCGCCCAGCGAACGGAACCGACCCGCGCGGTTGACCCAGCCCTGATAACCGCCATAAACGCCCTGCCGTCCGGTCGGATTGAACTCCGCGTCCTTGACGTGGAACATCTTGATGCGGTCCTTGTAGATGTCGATATTGTCGAGATAATCGAGGCATTGCAGAATGTAATGCGAGGGGTCGTAGAGCATGTTGGCGCGCTTGTGGTTCTTCACCCGCTCCAGGAACATCTCGAAGGTCACGCCGTCATGCAGGTCTTCGCCCGGATGGATTTCGTAGCAGACATCCACACCCTGCTCATCGGCATAATCGAGGATCGGCGTCCAGCGTTTCGCCAGCTCATCGAAGGCCGTTTCCACCAGACCGGCCGGGCGCTGCGGCCACGGGTAGACGAAGGGCCAGGCGAGCGCACCGGAGAAGGTCGCATGCGCCTTGATGCCGAGATTTTTCGACGCCTTCAGCGCCAGCTTCACCTGCTCCACCGCCCATTGCTGACGCGCCTTGGGGTTGCCGCGCACTTCCGGTGCGGCAAAACCGTCAAAGGCCTCGTCATAGGCGGGATGAACGGCGACGAGCTGACCCTGCAGATGGGTGGAAAGCTCGGTCACTTCCACGCCGTTCTGGCGCGCAACACCGGCGAACTCGTCGCAATAATCCTTCGATTCCGCTGCTTTTTTGAGATCGATCAGCTGCCCGGCCCAGGTCGGCACCTGCACGCCGAGGTAGCCTTTTTCCGCCGCCCATTTGGTAATGCCGTCCCAGCTGTTGAAGGGTGCGGCATCGCCGGCAAACTGGCCGAGAAAAAGACCCGGCCCCTTGATCGTTCTCATAAAATAACCTCCCTGTATCGATACAGTTTAGCGGTAAAACCGCTTTGACTCCCAGCGCCAAGCTAACCGCTCGTAATTTTCAGACAAGCCCCAAAAGCGGAGGGGCGAGAGAATTTCGCCATTTCACTAAAAAAGCGAAGTAGGTTTAAAGCGCCAGCCCGCTGGCCCTGTCGAACACATGCACGCGCTCATGATGCACGGTGGCGGCAAAGGGTGCGTTGACCTTCACCAGCTGCTCGCCATCCACCACGGCCGTCACCTGATCACCCGCCAGTTCAAAGACCACATGGGTCTGCGCACCGGTCGGTTCCACCAAGACGGTGCGGCCGGAAAGCGAGATATCACCGCCAATGGTCGAGCCGATATGTTCGGGGCGAAGCCCGATCGTTACCGGCTGGCCGCGTTTGACCTTTCGGGAGGCGGCAATGCGGATCGCGGTGCCGTCCTTCAGCCGGGCGGCGGGCTGATCGCCCTCACCATCGACCACGCATTCGATGAGGTTCATGGCCGGTGAGCCGATGAAGGCCGCGACGAAGAGATTGGCGGGCGTCTTGTAAAGTTCGAGCGGCGTGCCCTGCTGTTCGATGCGGCCGTGATTGAGCACCACAACCCGGTCCGCCAGTGTCATCGCCTCGATCTGGTCATGGGTGACATAGATGGACGTCGTTCCAACTTTCTGGTGCAGCGCCTTGATTTCACTGCGCATCTGCACGCGCAGCTTGGCGTCCAGGTTTGACAGCGGCTCATCGAACAGGAAGACCGCCGGGTTGCGCACCACGGCCCGGCCCATGGCGACACGCTGGCGCTGCCCGCCGGAAAGCTGCGAGGGCTTGCGGTCGAGAAGCTTGCCGAGGTCGAGCATGCGGGCGGCTTCCGCCACGCGCTCCTCGATGACGTTTTTCGGCTGGCCGGCGAGCTTCAGGTTGAAGCCCATATTTTCGGCCACCGTCATATGCGGATAAAGCGCATAGGACTGGAACACCATGGCGATGTTGCGCTCACGCGGGGTCATGCCATTGACCACCCTGTCGCCGATGAGGATATCCCCGCCGGTGATTTCCTCCAGCCCGGCGATCATGCGCAAAAGTGTGGACTTGCCGCAACCGGAAGGGCCGACCAGCGCGATGAACTCACCATCCGCTATATCAAGCGAGATGCCGTGGATGACATCGAGCGAGGCATAGGACTTGGCGATATCCTTGAGTTCGACGGAAGCCATGTTTTGCTCCTTTCAGGTCACGATTTGACGGCACCGGCCGTCAGGCCCGCGATGATGTGTTTCTGTGCGAGGAAGAAGACGATGACGGTCGGCAGGATCGTCAGCGTGATGAAGGCGAGCACCAGCTGCCACTCGGTGCCGAATTCGCCACGATAAACCATGATGCCGAGCGGCCAGGGATATTTCGATTCCGAATTCAGCATGATCAGCGGCAGGATATAGCTGTTCCAGCTGCCAACGAAGGAAACGATGCCAACGGTGGCGACGATCGGCCGCGAAAGCGGCAGGGAAATGTGCCAGAAGAAGCGCAGATACCCGCAGCCATCCACGAAGGCGGCCTGAAACAGTTCCTCCGGCAGATTACGGAAATAATTGCGGAAGAGAAGAATGCTCATGCCAAGCCCGAAGGCCACCTGCGGCAGCACCACACCCCAATAGGTGTCGAGCAGGCCGAGATCGCGGATGCGGATGAACAGCGGCAGGATGGCGGTGGCCGCCGGGAACATCAGCCCCAGCAGGAAATAATTGAGCAGGAATGACGAGCCGAAGAACTTCACATGCGCGAAGGTGAAGGCCGCCATGGCCGAAACGGTGAGCGTCAGGAACACCGTCAACAGCGCGATGACCAGCGAATTGAAGATCTGCAGCCAGTAACGTTTGCCGAAGAGAATATCACCGTAATTGGCCCATTGCCATTCCGCCGGAATGCCGAACGGGTTGACGCGCAGGTCTCCCAGCGTCTTGAAGCCGCCAAGTGCGGTGGTGAGCAACGGGATGAGCACGATGGCCGCGATCAGGCTTAGCGATATATAAAGATAAAGCTTGGTTTGCAGCGGCATGCGGACGGAGGTGGATGTGTCAGTCATGGCGCATGAAAATCCTTTTGTAACCGAAGGCGAGCGTCACGCAGATGACGAAAAGAACGACGCCGACCGCACTGCCAAGCCCCACCTGCATGCGCATGACGCCGTAAGTGTAGAGGAACGTGACCATGGTCTGCGTGGAGTTGGACGGACCGCCGCCGGTGAGCGGCATGATCATGTCGAACAGCTGCAATGAGCCGATAACCGCAAAGAAAACGGAAAGACGAACGGTGGACCCGAGCATCGGCAGGGTGACATAACGGAACTTCTGCCAGCCGGAAGCGCCATCGATTTCGGCGGCTTCCAGCACGTTCTTGTCGACGGACTGAAGGCCTGCGATGAACAGCATCATGTGGAAACCGAAATATTTCCAGACGATGACGCCGAGCACGGCATAGATCGCCACATCCTTGTCGGCCAGCACGTAAGGGTTGGCAAAGCCGAAGAAATTGGAAATGGCAGCAAACAGGCCATAATCGCCATCATAAACGAAACGCCAGATCAGACCCGCCGCAACATCCGCCAGGACATAGGGCAGAAAGAACACCAGCCGGAAGGCGACGACGCCCGGAATGCGGTGCGCCAGCATCGTGGCGAGCCAGATGGCCAGTGGGATCTGGATCAGAATGGAAATCAGGATGATGAGGCCGTTATTGAGCAGGGCCTGCGAAAAGGCGGCATTGCCGAACAGGACCTGAAAATTCCTTAAGCCGACGAAATCCGTCGGCGTGCCATAGCCGTTCCAGCGATAAAGGCTGTACCACGCCGCCTCGCCCATGGGCAGGATGACGAACAGGGTAAACAGCAACAATGCCGGCGGCAGGAAGACCAGAAGGGTCAGCGCCCGGTCATGCGCAACCGAACTTTGCTTGCGCTTTGTCTTCGCCGCGCCGCGCGCCGGTATCGACGCAGAAGTCATGGAAATATCCGTCATCTCTATCCGCTTTCATGGAGGCAGATAATTGCGGCGCCGCATCCCGCGCGGCGCCGTCATGGAACACAAATCAGCGAAGCTCGAAAGCGTCCTGAATTTGCTTGGCGCCCTCTTCCGCGCTCATCTGGCCGGAAACGATCTCGACGGAGACGTCGTTGACGACACGGCCGACGGTGGCCCCCAGCGTCTGGTCGAAGAAGTTCTGGTGCCAGGTGGAGCCGGCAAGCTGTTTGGCCGAATCCGCCAGCAGCGGGTTCTTGACCGCGCCGTCCGCTCCGCTCGCAACCGGCAGGATCATGCCGGCAGCCGCCATCTTTTCTTCGCTTTCCTTGCTGGTCAGGAATGTCGCAAAATCAATGGCTTCCTTGGATGCATTTTTCGTGACTGCCCAGCCGTTCAGACCGCCCAGCGTATCGGTGGCCTTGCCCGCGCCGCCCTCGACGACGGGGAAGGCGAAGCGGCCGATATTGTCTGCGGCCAGCCCCTTGCCGTCACCGGCATTCTTGCGCTGGTTGGCTTCCGTATTGTCGAAACCGAGAATAATCGCTGCCTTGCCATCACCGAAGACGCCGAGCGCCTGCGGCCAGGTGGAGCCGAGATAACCGGGCTGGAAGGGTTCCAGCTTGCCGAATTCGGCCAGCTGCTCGCCGGCCTTGATGATGGCCGGATCCATGAAGCCTTCGCCCTCACCCTTGCGGGCGGCATCGAACACGGCCTGCCCGCCATTGCGCATGACGAGATAGCTCCAGTAGAAATGGATCGGCCATTTTTCACCGCCGCCGCCGGCGATCGGGACGATGCCCGCTTCCTTGATCTTCTTGACCGTGGCGCTGAAATCGTCCCAGGTCTTGATGTCCTCGGCCTTCACCCCGGCCTTGGCAAACAGCTCCTTGTTATAGAAGAAGCTGACGAGGCTGACCTTGTAGGGCACGGCCCAGACCTTGCCATCGAAAGAAAGGCCGTCGATTGCGGATGCATTGTAGGCCTGACGCAGCTTGCCGCCATCGGCGTCGAAAACCTCCGTCAGGTCCTTCAGTGCGCCGGTCTTGGACTGTTCCTCAAGAACGCCGCCACCCCAGCTATAGAAAAAATCCGGCACGTCGTTGGATTGCAGCAGCGTCGGCAATTTTGCCTTGAAAGCCTCGTTTTCGAGGAACTGCAGCTGAATATCGACATCGGGATGCTTGGCCTCGTATTCCTTGGCGATCTCCTCCCAGACAGCCACGGATTTCGGGTCCAATTCCACATGCATCCATTTAACGACGGTCGCCGCCGAGGCGCTGGCCGCGCCGAGCATCAGGGCTATGCTTGTCGTTGCGGCAAAGGCGATCCGCCTGCCGCTCAGGCTTGCGCCTGCGTGCCAATAGGTCATGTTCGTGATCCTCCCTGGGGTTCCTCACCATTTATTCCCCAATGCGGATTAATTCACCCCACGCCCTGCCCAATGTCAAGGCGGGTTGCTGATTTTTTACCCTGACGGCTTGACACACCCCTCCCGGCAGACGTTATTTAATCCGCAATCCGATATAAATTCGTTTTAGATCGAACCCGATCGCAGCAGGACCCCATGAAGACCGCAGACCCCGAATTAATGCGCGCGATCAACAGGCTGAGCGTGCTGGACAGTATCCGCCGCCATGGGCCGATCTCGCGGGTGGAAATCAGCGAAAGAACGCAGCTCTCCACCACCACCGTTTCGGCGATCACCGCCTCCCTGCTCGATGACGGGCTGATTCTCACCCGCCATATCGGCGATATCCGCACCGAAGGCGCACGCGGCAGGCCGCGCGTGATGCTGGAACTGAACCCGGATGCCGCCCGCGTGGTGGGCGCGAAGATCGCCGCGAGCCGCATGGTCTTCGTCGTCACCGATTTCTGCGGCAACGTGCTTTCGACGCTTGCCCTGCCGATCCGTGTCGACCGCCAGCCGATTGGCGTCATCGCTGATCTGGTGGAGGACGGGGTTCGCCGCTGCGTGGTCGATGCCGGTCTTTCGCTGGAAGATGTGGACATGGTCTGCCTCGGCCTGCCCGGCGTCATCGAACATCGCACCGGGAAAATCCGCAGCAGCCCGATTTTGCGGGAAGTAAACGTCAATTTCGCCGAGGAAATGACCGCACGGCTGAATTCGCCGACCATCATCGAAAGCGACGCCCACGCCATCACGCTCGCCCACCACTGGTTCGGCCATGCGCGCGATCTGGAAGACATGGTGCTGATTTCGCTCGAACAGACGCTCGGGCTTGGCGTGCTGCATCAGAACCAGCTGTTTCGTGGTGCCGGCGGTCTCAGCCACAATCTCGGCGATCTTGTCATCGGCCTTGCCAATGAGGGCACGGTGCGGCTGGCGAGTCAGGCGGGTGAAAACGCCATTCTGGGCTCACGCCCTGCGGATGGGCGCTTTGCCGAGGCGATCCGGCTCGGCCGTGGCATGCAGCATGCCCATGCATTGATCGCGGCGGAAGACCACGATCTCATCGCGGCCGCTTTGCGCGCCGGCGCAGCCCTCGGCCTGACGCTTGCCAATATCGTCACCCTGTTTGCGCCGCCGCGCGTCATCATCACCGGCTCCAGCCTCGAGCTCGGAGAACCCTTCATCGCCAGCATCCGCGACAGCTACAACGCCGCCGTGCCGCCCTCGCTGGCCGGCGTCGCCGAGCTTGTTTTCGACATTGCGAGCGACGAATTATGGGCGCAGGGGGCAGCGGCCGTCGCGCTTTACGAGCTTTACGAATCGCCATGGAACACCACGGGGCCGGCACTCTGACCAGCAAGGTTGAGCACGGGCTTGGCATTTCTGATTTACGGGAGGAAATCACATGAACAGGGTCGGTATCGGCATCATCGGCTGCGGCAACATTTCCAGCGCCTATCTCAAGGCCATGGCGTCGTTTCCCATTCTCGACATTCGCGGTCTCGCGGATATGAACGAGGCGGCGGCGAAAGCCCGCGCCGATGAATTCGGCCTTCAGGCAACCAGCATCAACGCGCTTCTCGCCGATCCTTCCGTGGAGATCATCGTCAATCTGACCATTCCCAAGGCGCATGTGGAGGTGGGGCTGCGCGCGCTGGACGCCGGCAAGCACGCCTATTCCGAAAAACCGCTCGGCATCAATTTCGCCGAGGGCAAACGGCTGGCGGATGCGGCAAAGGCAAAGGGTCTGCGCATCGGCTCGGCCCCGGATACCTTCCTCGGCGGCGGGCACCAGACCGCACGCCGACTGATAGACGAAGGCGTGCTGGGCCAACCGGTTGGCGGCACGGCCACCTTCATGTGCCCCGGCCATGAACGCTGGCACCCCAACCCCGCCTTCTATTACGAAGTTGGCGGCGGGCCGATGCTGGATATGGGACCCTATTACATCACCGATCTCGTCAACCTGTTCGGCCCGGTCGCCAGGGTGGCGGGTTTCGCCATCGCGCCACGCAATGAGCGCCTCATCACCAGCGAGCCGAAGAACGGCGAAAAAATCCCCGTCCATGTCGCCACTCATGTTTCCGGCGTGCTGGCTTTCGAGAACGGCGCCGTGGTGCAGGTGGGCATGAGTTTCGATGTAGCGGGCCACAAACATGTGCCGCTGGAACTCTATGGCACTGAAGGCACGCTGATCGTTCCCGATCCAAACCATTTCGGCGGCGAAGTGCAATTGCTGAAGAAGGGCGGCCAGTTCGAGCCGCAGGCGCTGTCATCCCCCTATGCGGACGGCAATTATCGCTCGATAGGTGTCGCGGATATGGCCCATGCGATCCGCGAAAACCGCCCGCATCGCGCTAATGGCGATCTTGCCCTGCATGTGCTGGAGGTGATGGAAGCCTTCCAGACCGCATCGGACAGCGGCGCCGCCGTTTCCATCACCACCAAGGCGGAGCGCCCTGCCCCGCTTGAAACATCGCTGGTCGACGGCCAGCTCGGCAAATAATCCTGAGGAGGAAATAAATGCGCGAAGCACTCATCGTCTGGGGCGGTTGGAGCGGCCACGAACCGCAGGAATGCGCCACCATCGTCAAGGACATGCTGGAGGAAGACGGTTTCAAGGTCTATGTCGAGCACAGCACGGAAGCTTTCGCCGATCCTTCAGTGCATGATCTCAGCCTCGTCGTGCCCATCGTCACCATGTCGAAGATCGAGAAGGAAGAGATCAAGAACCTGACGGCCGCCGTGGAAAACGGCGTCGGCATTGCCGGCTTTCACGGTGGCGCGGGCGACAGTTTCCGCGAATGCGTCGAATATCAGTTCATGATCGGCGGCCAGTGGGTTGCCCATCCCGGCAATATCATCGACTACCATGTCAACATCACCCGCCCCGACGATCCGCTGATGGAGGGGATTTCCGATTTCCCCTATACATCGGAGCAATATTACATGCATGTCGACCCCTCCAACGAGGTGCTGGCGACGACGAAGTTTACAGGCGACCACGCATGGTGGATCGACGGCGTGGTGATGCCGGTGGTCTGGAAACGCAAATACGGCAAGGGCCGCGTCTTCTATTCGGCGCTCGGCCATCAGGCCAAGGAGTTTTCCGTGCCGCAGATGAAAACCATGTTCCGCCGCGGCGCGAATTGGGCGGCGCGTTGAGGTTATCGGCGACGTCATCAACTCTGTTGAAACTTGTCGTCTTTGAGCCTTGCATTGATGGTGACGAGGAGAGGTATCACCCCTTCGTCACATCATGGTTCCCCTTGGGAAAGCCCGAAGCTAGCGTGCTGTACCACTTACCGCTGTTCTTCAGCGTGCGCACCTGTGTGTCGTAATCCACATGCACGAGACCGAAGCGCATGCGATAGCCCTCGGCCCATTCGAAATTATCCATCAGGCTCCAGGCGAAATAACCGCGCATCGGATAACCCTCGCGGATGAGATCGGCGACGATGCCGAGGTGTTCGGCGTAATAGTCGAGACGCGGCTGGTCATCCACCTCGCCGTTTTCGACGTCCATATTATAGCAGGCGCCGTTTTCGGTGATGTAGCATTCCGGCAGGTCGTAACGCTTGTAGAGCGTTTCCACCAGCGACTGCAGCGCCGGGGCATAGACCTCCCAGCCGATATCGGTCTTCACATCGCTGACGGCCGGGGCCGGTATGGTCGCGGGGAATTCCGCGCCCGGTGTCGCATCGTCGGCAACGCGCATCGGCGTGTAATAATTCAGGCCCCACCAGTCTAGCTTCTGGCTGATGATGGCGAGGTCTTCCGCCTCCACCACCGGCATGCGGCTTCCCAGCGCCTCCATCATCTCGGCCGGATATTCGCCCTTGAAGACCGGATCGAAAAACGCGCCGTTGTGGAACTGGAAGGCCCGTTCGGCGGCCTTGAGATCGGCCTCGCTATCGGAAGCCGGGATGACGGAATGGGCATTCAGCACCAGCCCCACCGGCACCTTCGGCGCGACATGGCGGGATGCCTCCACACCGAAACCATGGGCGAGATTGATGTGATGCATGGCGGCAAGGGCCGCCTCCATGTTGCGCTCTCCCGGCGCATGAATGCCATAGAGATGGCTGAGCCACACCGCGCACCAGGGTTCGTTGAAGGTCGCCACCGCATCCAGCCGGTCGCCCAGGCGGGCCATCACGGTCTTGGCGTATCGCTGGAAAGCGTGCGCGGTGGAGCGCGAGGCCCAGCCACCATCGCCCATCAGCGTCAGCGGCAAATCCCAATGGTAAAGCGTCGCATAGGTCTTGATACCGCGCGCCTTGCAGCCATCGACGAGGCGGTCGTAGAAATCGAGCCCCTTCTCGTTGATCGGCCCGAAACCATCCGGAATGATGCGCGGCCAGGCGATGGAGAACCGATAGGCCTCGACACCCATGTCCTTGATGAGATCGAGATCCTGCTCCCAGCGATTATAATGATCGCAGGCAATATCGCCATTGTGACGCTCGAAGACGTGGCCCGGCATGTTGCAGAAGGCGTCCCAGATGGAGGGCTTGCGGCCATCCGCCCGGGTGGAGCCTTCGATCTGGAACGAGGCGGTCGCGACGCCGAACAGGAAATCGCCGGGGAAACGGGCGGCTAGCGTTTTGGGATCGGTCATCTACGAGGCCCTTCTCTGTCCATCGAGCGTGAAAAGATCAGCAGCGGTTTAGACCATGTCGGCCGGCAGGTACAGTCGTGGGCGGCAGGAATCTACAACGTTTCAGGATGCGCAGTTAACAAGTCCAAAGCGCTTTGCATGCGGGCGCGCCGCCGCAGCGGTTTGCCGGCGGCGCGAGAGATCGACCCGGCGAATGCGGGTGGGAGATGGGAGGTGGTGGAAGTCGTTGCATTCACCGGGCCGTATCATCAGGGCAGCCTGGGCAGCCCATCGGTCACAGCCTTTTCACGGCACCTATCGGATCGGTCCTTCCCGCCTCTGGCCCGGCGGAATGCCTTTCCGAAACACGGTCTGCCAGAACCATGCTTGTCGATGCCGGCCTCCGGTTCGCGAAAGACGCCGCGCGTATCGCCCTTCCGTTCCGGTTGCGGGAGGAATGATGCGGCCAAATGGGCAGATGGGGATGAGTGGGGAAGGATTTTTTCGGAAGTGGCTGAAAAGGATGGAATGCTGGCGCAGAGTTTTCCGCATCTTTTGGAGCAGAACGGAGAGCAAGCCCCCCTCATCCGGCCCTTCGGGCCACCTTCTCCCCGGCGGGGAGAAGAAATATGCCGTGCCCTCAGCGTGGCAAGGAGTGTGGAGCTTGTTCTTCTCCCCGCCGGGGAGAAGTGCCGGAGCGTAGCGAGGCGATGAGGGGGCGACGTAGCCATCGCCCCCTCCATCGCGTCAAACGTAACGATTGACCACGTTTTCGAGATATTCCTGACGACCGGACTTCGGCTCGGGATTGATATCCTCGCGTTCGACCAGGGCGGCAATCTCTTCCAGCTTCAGTTCGCCGCGCAGCATCTTCTGGGCTTCCGGCTCCTCCCACTTGGCATAACGGTCCTTGAGCGGCTTCGAAAGCGCACCGTCCTCGATCATCTTCGCCGCCGCCTTCAGGCCGCGGGCGCAGCAATCCATGCCGCCAATATGGCCGATCAGCAGGTCCTGCGGATCGAGCGACTGACGGCGCAGCTTGGAATCGAAGTTGGTGCCGCCGTTCTTGAAACCGCCACCGGCCAGAACATGGTAATAAGCCAGCGCCATTTCCGGCACGTTATTGGGGAACTGGTCGGTATCCCAGCCGGACTGGTAATCGTTGCGGTTCATGTCGATGGAGCCGAAAATGCCGAAGGCATTGGCCATCGCCAGTTCGTGCTCGAAGGAATGGCCGGCGAGAATGGCGTGGCCCTGCTCGATATTGACCTTCACTTCCTTTTCCAGACCGTTCTTCTGCAGGAAGGCGTAAACGGTGGCGACGTCGTAGTCATACTGGTGCTTGGTCGGCTCCTGCGGCTTCGGCTCGATCAGGATCGTGCCTTCGAAGCCGATCTTGTATTTATACTCCACCACCAGATTGAGGAAGCGGCCGAGCTGGTCGAGTTCACGCGACAGATCGGTGTTGAGCAGGGTCTCGTAACCTTCACGGCCGCCCCAGAGAACATAGTTGGCGCCGCCGAGCTTCTTGGTGGCGTCCATGCAGGTCTTCACCGTTGCAGCGGAGAAAGCGAAAACATCCGGGTCCGGATTGGTCGCCGCGCCCGACATGAAGCGGCGGTTGGAGAAGAGGTTCGCCGTGCCCCACAGAAGCTTCACGCCGGTATCGGCCTGCTTTTGGGCAAAATAATCAACGATCTCGTTGAGGTTCTTGGTATTCTCCGCGAAGTTCCGGCCCTCCGGGCGCACATCGGCGTCGTGGAAGCAGTAGAACGGCGAACCGAGCAGCGAGAAGAATTCGAAAGCCACGTCGGCCTTCAGTTTTGCCGCTTGCATCGTATCTTCGAACCATGGGCGCAGGAAGGTCTGGCCGCCGAAGGGGTCGCCGCCCGGCCAGGTGAAGGTATGCCAATAGGCCACCGCGAAGCGCAGGTGATCTTCCATGCGCTTGCCGGCGACGATTTCGTCGGGGTTGTAATGACGGAAGGCCAGCGGGTTGGTGCTGTCGGGGCCTTCATATTTGATCTTGGCGATATCGCCGAAGAAACCTGTGCTCATGGTGATCCTCCTCTTGGGGTGGGTTTAGATGGTGTTCTGAAATTTCAGGGTTGGCGTTTGCCGCTCACCCCCCTCTGTCCTGCCGGACATCTCCCCCTCAAGGGGGGAGATCAGCAGGACGCTATCGATCGCTCCATACTCAGCCTCGCATGAGGACGAGATGTAGCCGCTTGTCGATCTCCCCCCTTGAGGGGGAGATGCCCGGCAGGGCAGAGGGGGGTGAAGCCGCACACGCCGTGTCTCAATGCGAAAGCGCCCGAATAGCCGGATAAAGCGCATGATAGCGCCGGTAAGCCTCCTCATAGGCGCCGGCCAGCGCCGCCACCGGCTCGATGGTCTGCGCCGTTTCCGGCTGCGCGCAAACCGCCACCGGATCGGCCCCGGTCGCGGCGATGAGGCCGAGGCGGGCCGCACCGAAGGCGGCGCCGAAATCGCCCTCGGCTGGAATATCGACGGGCACGCCGAGCGAGGTGGCGATGGAGGCCAGCCAATAGGCCGAGCGCGAACCGCCGCCGATGGCGGTGACGCGGGAGATGGACGTGCCAGCCGATTTCAGCGCTTCGAGATTGTCCCTGATCGCGAAAGTCACGCCTTCCAGCACCGCCTGGGTCAGCGCCTTGCGGTCGCTTTCATGCGAAAGGCCGATGAAGGAGCCGCGAATGGCGGCGTCGTTATGCGGGGTGCGCTCGCCAGAAAGATAGGGCGCGAAGGTCACCCCGGTCGGTGCAAGCAGCGTCTCGCCCAGCTCGCCGGTCAGATCGGCGACGGATTGGCCGGTGAGGCGCGAGTACCAGTTCAGCGCATCGGTGGCGGAGAGGATGACGCCCATCTGGTGCCAGGTATTGGGCAGCGCATGGCAGAAGGCATGCACGGCGCTTTCCGGCTTCGGCAGGTAAGATGCATTGGCGGCGAAAAGCACGCCGGATGTGCCGAGCGACACGAAGGCATGGCCTTGCCTCACCGTGCCCATGCCGCAGGCGGAAGCAGCATTGTCGCCCGCGCCGCCGGCAACGACGGTGCGGCCGGAAATGCCCCATTCGGAGCCAAGTTCGGCGCGCAGCACGCCCGCCTCATCCGTGCCTTCCACCAGCGAGGGCATGTGTTTTTCATCCAGCCCGGTGGCGGCGAGAAGTTCGGAAGACCATTTGCGCGCGCCGGTATCGAGCCAGGAGGTGCCGGCGGAATCCGACATTTCGGAGATGTATTCGCCCGTCAGCCACAGACGCAGATAATCCTTCGGCAGCAACACCTTGGCCACTTTCGCGAAGATTTCAGGTTCGTTCTTCGCCACCCAGGCAAGTTTCGGCGCGGTGAAACCGGGGAAGACGATGTTGCCGGTGATCTTGCGGAAACGCGGATCGGCATCCAGCGCGGCGGCCTCGGCATAAGAGCGCGTGTCGTTCCACAGGATGCAGAGGCGCAGCACCTTGCCGGCCGCATCGATCAGCGTCGCGCCATGCATCTGGCCGGAAAGGCCGATGCCCTTGACGGCGGCAAGCTCCTTCGGAAACTTCTGCTTCAGGCCGGCAACGGCGGTTTTCGTCGCGGCAATCCAGTCGGCCGGGTCCTGTTCGGACCAGCCGTGATGCGGGCGCGAAACCTCCAGCGAGCCGTTGGCCGAGCCGATGATTTTCTGATCGCCGTCCATCAGCAGGGCTTTGACGCCGGATGTGCCAAGATCGAGACCGAGATACATGTATTTCTCCATTCCGGCGCGCCATGCGCCGCTTTCAGCGTTTTTTAAAAGTCACCGCATTCCGGACGGAAAACCGGCGGCCACTTTTCCTGGAAATGCTCTCATCAGGGAAGATTGTCCCTGAGGAATATGTCGATACGGATACGTTCCTGCGCGGCGATGACGGGCAGGCCGTCGGCCCGCGCCTTCAACACGCGGATGGCGCTGCGCACCTCATGGCCGGCATCCTGGTTGAGCACGGCGTCCAGCAGCCCTTCCCGCAGCGCATTGGCGGTGTTTTCCGTCAGCTCATGGGCGATGACCGAAAGCGCTCTTTCGTCCTCTGCCGCGCCAAGCGCCCGGATGAGGCCGCGATTGCCCGCGCCGAGGCTGTAGATGCCGGAGAGCGCGGCATTGCCGAGCGCCTTGCGCACCAGCGTCTCGACGGTCAGCGGATCGTCCCTGCCCTCCAGCACCGGCAGCAGCCGCAATTGCGGAAATTCGGATTCGATGACGGTACGAAATCCTTCCAGACGTTCGCGATGGTCGCGCACCAGCATGGAGCCGGCGACAACCGCGACATCGCCGCCGCGCCCGGAGAGAAAACGTCCCATCAGGCTCGCCGCCGTGCGCCCGGCCGCGACGTTGTCCACACCGGCATAATGATCCCGCCGCGAACCGGAAAGATCGGACACCAGCGTCACCGTGGCGATGCCGTCTTCGGCCAGCCGGTCGGCGGCTTCGGCCACATCTTCGGAATCGGTGGCGACGAAGGCGACGCCCGAGGGTTTTTCCCGCCGCGCGACTTCCAGAGCCTCCGTCAGTGCCGTGGCATTGAACGGCGGCACCTCGATGACGCGGATCGCCGTGCGCTCCAGATGCGCCCGTGCCGCTGCGGCCCGCACTTCGGCGCGCAGCGTCGCCATGAAGGAATTGTCATTGCCCGGCAGGATGAAGACCAGCGAATAATTGCGGCCCTTGGCCAGATTGGCGGCCGCGATATCGCGCACGTAACCAAGCTCGGCAATGGCCGCCTCTACCCGTGCCCGCGTTGCCGCATGCACGCCGGGGCGCATGTTCAGCACCCGGTCGATGGTGGCGAGACTGACGCCCGCCCGCTCGGCGATATCGTGAACTGTCGGCTTCATGGCTCCTCCCTCCCCTTTGCATATCCAGCTTTGCCGTCGAGGTAAACTGAAAAATGATGTACGTACCTCATATTTCACGGAAAGGCGGTATCGGGTTGGCGGCTCTTCGCGAAACGGTGCCGTGCGTTTCTTCTCCCCGAGGGGGAGAAGGTGGCCCGAAGGGTCGGATGAGGGGGCAACCCAGCGATAGACCGAGAACGCGCCCCCTCATCCCGCTGCCGCGACCTTCTCCCCGGCGGGGAGAAGAAATATGCCGCCCTCGCTCGCTCCATATTCAAAACAAAAAAGGGGCCGTCATTTCCGACGGCCCCAGCTCTGCGGTGGATGGGAGGGGATTCTTGTTAGTGCGCCGCGTCTGGCGGCGGCGCTGCCTTGGGTTTCTGGATCAGCACGGTCATGAAGATCAGGCTCGAGAACAACAGCGTCAGCGCGAAGAACACATCCGCGAAGGCCAATATCCATGCCTGCTGCGAAACCATGCCGACCAGTTTCTTGACGGCGACGGACGCGCCGTCCAGCCCGTAGGAATCGTAGTTGGCGCCGACGCTGTTCAGCCATTCCAGCGCCTGCGGGTTGGAATAGCTTACATGTTCGGCCAGCCGCACATAATGGTCGTCCGTGCGCTGCGACAGCATGGTGTTGATGATGGCAAGACCGACCGCGCCGCCGAGGTTACGGGTAAGGTTGAACAGGCCGGACGCATTGCGGATGCGGGCCGGCGGCAGGGTGCCGAGCGCGATGTTGTTGATCGGCACCATGCACATCATCAGGCCGAAACCGCGCAGGACCTGCGGGATCAGCAGCTCGTAGAAATCCCAGTCAGTCGTCACATGCGTCATGATCCATGTGCCGCAGCCGAAGCTGATGAAGCCAATGGCCATCATCGCCCGCGGATCGAGCTTGGTGGAGACCTTGCCGGCAATCGGCGCGGTGAAGAACATGGCAAGACCGGAGACGAACATGGTCTCCCCGATCATCAGCGCATCGTAACCGCGCACCCGGCCGAGATAGAGCGGGTAAAGATAGGTCAGCCCGTAAAGCCCGATGCCCATGACGAAGGAAAACAGCGAGCCGATGGAGAAGTTGCGGTCGGCGAAGGCGCGGATATCGACGACCGGGAATTCCACCTTGAAGGCGCGCCAGAAGAACACGACCGCGCCGATGACCATGGCGACCGTTCCCATGACGATATGCTCGTCGTTGAACCAGTCCTTGTTGTTGCCCTCTTCCAGCACATATTCCAGCGAGCCGAGGAAGACGGCCATGGAGATCAGCCCCCACCAGTCGAACTTCTTCCAGAGCGACTTTTCCGGCTTGTCGAAATCGATCAGGCTCCAGGTGAGGATGGTGACGATGATGCCGGGGATGATGTTGACGAGGAACAGCCAGTGCCAGGAAAAGGCATTGGAGAGATAACCGCCGACAGTCGGGCCGATGGTGGGCGCAAGCGTGGCGACGAGACCGATGATCGGCGAGACGACCGAACGCTTCGAGGGCGGGAAGATCGTGAAGGCGGCGGCGAAGACGGAGGGGATCATGCCGCCGCCGATAAAGCCCTGGATCGCGCGGTAGACGATCATCTGGTCGATATTGGTGGCTGTGGCGCAGAGCGCGCTCGATATGGTGAAACCGGCCGCGCAGGTGGCGAAGAGCACGCGCGTGGAGAGAATACGCGCCAGCGTGCCCGACAGCGGGATCATGATGACTTCGGCGATCAGATAGGACGTCTGCACCCAGGCGATCTCATCGGAACCCGCGCCGAGACCCGCCTGGATTTCCGCGAGCGACGCGGAGACGATCTGAATGTCGAGGATGGACATGAACATGCCGAAGACCATCGCGAAGAACGCGATGAGCCTGCGCCTGTCCATCGGGGGATCGGCGGGGATGGACGCCCCGCCCGTACCGACAACCGTAGCCGCCATGATCTTGACCTCAACGGCGCATCAGCGATGCGCCTTACTTGGCTTCCGGGTTAACTTGCGCGGTTTTCGTGGTTTCCGGCGCCGTGCGGGTATCGACATCGACAACGACGCTGAGGCCGGCGCGCAGATTGTGCCTGGCGAGGTCTTCCTTCGAGAAGACGATGCGCACCGGCACGCGCTGGATGACCTTGGTGAAGTTGCCGGTCGCATTTTCCGGCGGCAGCATGGAGAAGACCGAGCCCGAGCCGGGCGAGATCGACTGCACCGTGCCTTCGATCGTCGCATCGTCAAAGGCGTCGACATGCACGCGCACCTTCGAACCGGGCACGACGCGGGCGAGCTGCGTTTCCTTGAAATTGGCGTCGATATAAAGCTCGTTCATCGGCACCAGCGAAGCCAGACGCTTGCCCACCGAAACCAGATCGCCGTTCTGAACCGCCAGATTGCCGATGACGCCGTCATAGGGCGCCTTCAGAACCGTGAAGGAAAGATCGCGGGCGGCCTTGTCGCGGGAAAGCTGCAGCGAACGGATCGTGCTTTCGGCTTCCTCGCGCTGGGCGCGCAGGAGTTCCACATTGGCCTTGGCGGAGGAGATGGCGGCATCGCCGGCCACGACATTCGCCCTGGCCTGATCGAGCGCGACCTGCGCATTGTCGGAAGCGGCAACCGTGCCGACATCCTTCGCCTGCAGCTCGCTGGCGCGCTTCTGGGTGATTTCGGCACCGCGAAGGGCGGCATCCAGCGCGCCCTTCTGGGCGACGGCCTGTTCCAGCGAAGCTTCGCCGCCGACGATCTGCGCATCGATGCGCTTCAGCGACAGTTCCTCGGTGCGGATCTGGGCTTCGGCCTGATCGAGCGCGATGCGATAATCGCCATCGTCCAGCGTCACCAGCGGATCGCCCGCCTTGACTTCCTGGTTCTCGACCACGTTCACCTTGGCGACATAGCCCGAAACCTTCGGTGCGATGACGGCGATATCGCCTTCTATATAGGCGTCGTCCGTCGAGACCATGAAGCGGCCGTCGACCCACCAGTTGTAACCGTACCAGCCGGCGCCGGCGAGAAGGGCAACGGCGATGACCGGCAGAAGCTTCGAACGCTTCTTCTGCTTCGGCGCGGCGATGGTCTGGGGCTGCTGCGGCGGCGCGGCCTCGGCCGGCTTTGCCGGAGAGGTCTCGGCCTTGGCGGAGATATCCGCCTCTTCCGCATCGTTGACGGCGCGAACCGCGCTATTCTTCTGGGCCGACATGGGAGCTTACCGTGATAAATTGAAGAAAGTTTTTCGAACTGAACCGTTCGGTTCGATTGACATAATCTCTTTCCTGACACATATCAAGTGTTATCGAACCGATTGGTTCGACGTTCGGTTAATTTTTTTTACGCCATTGCGATGCTAAGAGGCGGGTAGCGATGGCAGGTGAAGACAGGGATATGGAGACGGAAACGGAAACGGGCTGTCCGGGCAATGCCGCCGGGCGTTTTGCGGCGGGTGAAGACCCGGCCAAACGCGAGCAGATTCTGGCGGGCGCCTGGCGTGTGTTCAAGCGCAAGGGTTTCGATGCGGCCAGCATGAACGACATCACGCGTGAAGCGGGCGTTTCCAAGGGCACGATCTATGTCTATTTCTCCAACAAGGAGGATCTGTTCGCGGCGCTGGTCGACCAGCACCGGCAGGAATTCGCCACCTCCATGCGCAATATTCTGGCCGGCACCGAAGAGGTGCGCGACGGGCTGAAACAATTCGGCAAGGCCTTCGCCAACAAGATGATCTGCTCGGACATGGTCCCGGCCATGCGCTCGGTCATCGGCGTCATCGACCGCATGCCGAAGCTGGCGCAGCGCTTCTTCATCGCCGCACCCAACAATGTCCGCACCGTGCTTCAGGATTTCATCGAGCACCATGTCGCGCTCGGCCATCTGAAGGTCGATGACGTGGAACTGGCCGCCCGGCAATATATCGAGCTTTCCACCGGCACCTTCTTCAAGCTGCGCCTGTTCGGTGAGATCGAAGGCCCGGTTCCGGAAGAAGAACTGGACCGGGTGATCGCCAGCGCCATCAAGGTATTCATGGCCGCCTACGGAACCGACAAGGCCTGAGATCATTAGAGTTTTTTCGCTTTTCTCCGAATCGCGAAAACACTCCAGCTCTTTGTTTCGGAGCATTCCCGGACGGAAAACCGAGGGCCACTTTTCCTGGAAATGCACTCGCAACGGCGTGAACGCCAATACGCGGTCTGCGCGAAATTTCGATGAAATCTTGCGCCCCGGAGCCATCAACTCCTTGTTTCTCGCGTATTGCGCTATAAATTCCACCCACCGAATGTTTCGGCTGGCCTTGTTGCTGAAAGGAAAACCTACTTGATGGAGTCCATTCTCCCTCTTCTATCTGACCCCGCCGCCTGGGTGGCGCTCGTCACGCTGATCGTCATGGAGGTCGTGCTCGGCATCGACAACCTGATCTTCATCTCCATCCTCACCAACAAGCTGCCGCCCGAACAGCGCGAAAAAGCCCGCAAGATCGGTATAGGCCTTGCGCTCATCATGCGTCTCGGCCTGCTCGGCACCGTCGCATGGATCGTGCAGCTCACCACGCCGGTCTTCGAACTCTTCGGCCACGCCTTCTCCTGGAAGGACATGATCCTTATCGCCGGCGGTCTTTTCCTGATGTGGAAGGCCACCAAGGAAATCCACCACAATGTCGACCCGGAAGACCACAAGGAAGACATGGTGGGCGGCCCCGTGGGCATTAATTTCGGCGCCGCCATCGGCCAGATCCTGCTGCTCGACCTCGTCTTCTCGGTGGACAGCATCATCACCGCCGTCGGCATGACGCCGCATCTGCCGATCATGATCGTCGCGGTCATCGTGGCCGTCACCGTCATGCTGCTGGCCGCAACGCCACTCGCCAACTTCATCGAGCGCAACCCCACCATCGTCATGCTGGCGCTCGCCTTCCTGATGATGATCGGCACGACGCTGATCGCCGAAGGCATGGGCTTCCATGTTCCGAAGGGCTACGTCTATGCCGCCATGGCATTCTCTGCGCTGGTGGAACTGCTCAACATGCTGGCCCGCAATGCGAGGCGAAAGAAAAAACAGCCGCAGTGACGGCTGCAACGACTGGCAGGGCCCGCCGCATGCGGGCCTTGCGCTGCCAAGACCGGACAAAGCGGGGTCGACATCCCGCACCGCCCGGGAGGGGAAGAGAACATGGCTTTCGTCATCAAAGCGGAAATCTCAAATCCCGACGCGGAAACCTTCGCATTCGCCGCGCAAAAAACCATGTATGGCGGCAAGACAATAAGGGAAGGCGACACCGTTTTTCTGTTTGCCAGTGAAAATGAGGGCGGGCATGGCCTCATCGCGCGCGGCACGGTGACAAGCGCCCAAGCCGTTGCCCGCAAACCCGGCATCGCGCGACAGACACCCCGGGTCGATCTCACCATAAAACGAACCGAAACCGCTCTGCGCCCGCTCGGTCGTGCGGAACTGCGCGACTTCCGTGACTGGGACGACGGGCAGCCCGGGACCGAACTCAATTTCAAGCTTTACCGCCAGGCGACAGACAAGATCGTCGGCATCTCTGACCGGGCAGCAGATTATATCGACACTTTTTTCATGCAATGAAACGATATGCGCCTGCGGGAGGAACTCCCGTTGCGCACTTGCGTTGATGGATACGTTCCTTACAAAAAAGCATATACGATTCCATCCCCGCATGCGAAAGTAACCCGCCCAGATGACGACAGACCAGATCCTCGCCTTCACCGTCATCGCCGGCATGATGGTCGCGTTCATCTGGGACAGGCTGCGTTACGATGTCGTCGCCTGCAGTGCGCTGCTCGTGGCCGTCGCGCTCGGCGTCGTGCCTTTCGAAAAAGCTTTTTCCGGTTTTTCGGACGATATCGTCATCATCGTCGGCAGCGCGCTGGTGGTCAGTTCGGCGGTGGCGCGGTCGGGCATCGTCGATATGACGATCAAGAAATATTTCCCCGAAATGCATTCCAAGAGCCTGCAGCTGGCCTTCCTGATGATCGTCGTCGCCGTCATGTCGGCCTTCATCAAGAATATCGGCGCGCTCGCCATCATGATGCCGGTCGCCTTCCAGTTCGCCCGCAAATCCGGCAGCCCGGTCTCCTATTATCTGATGCCCATGGCCTTCGCCGCCCTGCTGGGCGGTCTGATGACGCAGATCGGCACCTCGCCCAACATCGTCGTCTCGCGGCTGCGCGAGGAGATGACGGGACAGAGTTTTTCGATGTTCGACTTCACCCCCGTCGGCGCGGGGCTGACCGTCATCGGCATCATCTTCCTGACCTTCGGTTACCGGCTGCTGCCGGTGCGCAACCGCCAGCAGGCATCGGTGGAGGATATTCTCGACCAGTCCGCCTATACCGCTGAAGCCACCCTGCCCGCCGACAGCACCCATGCGGAGAAGCCGCTGCGCGAATTGCTGAAACAGGCCGACGGCGATGTGATCGCCAGCACCATCCTGCGCGGCCCCCGGCGCATCTCCCCCTTCCCCGATGTGACGCTGAAGGCGGGTGACACGATTCTTCTCGAAGGCAGCCCGGAGGGGCTGGACCGCATCGTCTCGCAGGCGAAGCT
Source organism: Agrobacterium sp. P15N1-A (assembly GCF_044626815.1). Classification (NCBI taxonomy): domain Bacteria; kingdom Pseudomonadati; phylum Pseudomonadota; class Alphaproteobacteria; order Hyphomicrobiales; family Rhizobiaceae; genus Agrobacterium; species Agrobacterium sp. P15N1-A. The sequence continues at coordinate 261,603 of NZ_JBIUPF010000005.1, forward strand.
TCTGCTTTCCGGCAAGCCGCTGATGGAAAACGGCCAAAAAACCGTCGATCTCATTTCCATGGAAGCGGTCATCAGCAATGAATCGGTGCTGAGCGGCATTTCCGCGCGTGAGCTTTCGCTCTCCTATACGCGCGGCGTCAATCTGATCGCCGTCAGCCGGCGCGGCCAGCGCGTCAGCCAGCGGCTCTCCGAGCTGACATTGCAGGCGGGCGACGTCATTCTTCTGCAGGGCAGCCGCAAGAACCTGCCGCAGGTATTGCAGGAATTTTCGCTCTTGCCGCTGGCGCAGCGGGAAATCCTGCTGGGCGTGCAGCGCCGCGCGCTTCTGCCCGTCATCGTGCTCGCCGCCGCCATGATCGCCGCCGGCAGCGGGCTGGTGCCGGTCTCCGTCGCCTTTTTCGCCGCCGCCTTCATGATGATCGTCGTCGGCGCAATACCGCTCACCGAGGTCTATAAATCCATCGACGGGCCGATCCTCGTCATGCTCGCCGCCCTCATTCCCGTCAGCGACAGCCTACGCACCAGCGGGGCGAGCGAACTGATCGCCGCCTGGCTTGGCCATGCCGCACAGGGATTGCCGCCTTTTGCGGCGCTCGGCATGATCCTGCTCACCGCCATGGCAGTGACGCCCTTTCTCAACAGTGCCGCCACCGTGCTGGTCATGGCCCCCATCGCCGCCGGTTTCGCCACCACGCTCGGTTTCCGGCCGGAGGCCTTCCTGATGGCGGTGGCGATCGGCGCGGGCTGCGATTTCCTCACCCCCATCGGCCACCAGTGCAACACGCTGGTCATGGGTCCGGGCGGTTATCGCTTCAGCGACTATCCGCGCCTTGGCCTGCCGCTGTCGATCATGATCGTCATCGCCAGCATTCCCATGCTGCTTTACGTCTGGCCAGTGAACTAGGACTCTCAGCTGGGACGCTGAACCAGCGCGGGCTTCGTATTTCCTTGACGCCTGCGGCAGAATATGGCCTAAGCCGAGACCGAACGGGAATGTGCAAAAGGCGCTTTCATTGCGTCTTCCAACATGATTTCCTGCCGCATCCAAACGAAAACATCGTGACAGACGGGTGAAACCGCCCCGATGTCACTGCCACGTCACGACGAGTGAATTTCATGACCACTTCCGGCGTTCGCGTCCGCATCGCACCTTCCCCCACCGGCGAGCCGCATGTCGGCACCGCCTATATCGCGCTGTTCAACTATCTCTTCGCCAAGAAACACGGCGGCGAGTTCATCCTGCGCATCGAGGATACCGACGCCACCCGCTCGACCCTCGAATATGAGCAGAAAGTGCTGGAAGCCCTGCGCTGGACCGGCCTCACCTGGTCGGAAGGCCCGGATGTCGGCGGCCCTTACGGTCCCTATCGCCAGTCCGAGCGCAAGGCCATGTACTGGCCCTATGCCGAAGAGCTTCTGGAAAAAGGCCATGCCTTCCGCTGTTTCTGCACGCCCGAGCGGCTGGAAGAAATGCGCGAAGCCCAGCGCGCCGCCGGCAAGCCGCCGAAATATGATGGCCACTGCCTTAACCTCAAGGCCGAGGAAGTCACCGCCCGCGTCGCCGCCGGCGAGCCCAACGTCGTGCGCATGAAAATCCCGACCGAAGGTTCGTGCGATTTCCATGACGGCGTTTATGGCGATGTCTCGATCCCCTGGGATTCGGTCGACATGCAGGTGCTGATCAAGGCCGACGGCATGCCGACCTATCACATGGCCAACGTCATCGACGACCATCTGATGAAGATCACCCATGTGGCGCGCGGCGAAGAGTGGCTGGCATCCGTGCCCAAGCACATTCTGCTTTACCGTTATTTCGGCTGGGACCAGCCGGTGTTCATGCATCTCTCGCTGATGCGTAACGCCGACAAGTCGAAGCTTTCCAAGCGCAAGAACCCGACCTCGATCTCCTATTATTCCGCGCTGGGTTACCTGCCGGAAGCGCTGATGAACTTCCTTGGCCTGTTCTTCATCCAGATCGCCGAAGGCGAAGAACTTCTGACCATGGAAGAACTGGCGGCGAAGTTCGATCCGGAAGCGCTGTCCAAGGCCGGCGCCATCTTCGACATCCAGAAGCTGGACTGGCTGAACGGCCGCTGGCTGCGCGAAAAGCTTTCGCCGGAGGAGTTCATTGCCCGCACGCTGGAATGGGCGATGGAAAATGCCCGCCTGACCGAAGGGCTGAAGCTTGCCCAGAGCCGCATTTCGAGACTCGGCGAGTTGCCGAACCTTGCCGGCTTCCTGCTGGCAAGCGATGTCGGCCTGACGCCGGCCTCCTTTGCCGGGCTGAAGAGCAAACCGGAGGAAATCCACGAGATCCTCACCACGGTTGCCGCCGACCTCGAGAAGATGCCGGACTGGAACGTGGAAGCGATCGAGGCCGAGCTGCGCGATGTTGCCGAACGCACCGGCAAGAAGCTGCGCGTCGTGACGCCGCCGCTCTTCGTGGCCATGTCCGGTTCCTCGCGCTCGCTGCCGCTGTTTGACTCGATGGCGCTGCTTGGCCGCTCCGTGGTGCGCCAGCGGCTGAAGATGGCGATTGCCGTTGTGGCCACGATGGTGGGCAGCGGAAGCTGATGATGACGTGCTGGCGGTGACGGCAGCACACTGAAATATACCCCTCTGCTCGGGGTACCCCCCTCTGCCCTGCCGGGCATCTCCCCCTCAAGGGGGGAGATCAGGTGCCGCACCCGCTCGCTCCATGGGCACGGTGCCCGCCGCTTGTCGATCTCCCCCCTTTGAGGGGGAGATGTCCGGCAGGACAGAGGGGGGTAAGCCCGGAGCGCACAGGGTAACCGCAACGAACAAGCCCGCTGAAGGCGAATACGATGAACGACAAGACGACCGAAACCACCGCCCTCTCCTCCGACGCGACAGAAGTGCGCCGCCAGAAACTTGCGCTGCTGCGCGAACAGATCGGCGATGTCTATCCGGCGCATTTCCACCGCACGCTGACCAATGCCGAGCTCGCGGAAAAATACGCCGATATCGAAGCCGACGTCGAAACCGGCGATACGGTGACGGTGGCCGGCCGCGTTTATTCCTCGCGCAATTCCGGCATGTTCATGGATATTCATGACGCCTCGGGCAAGGTGCAGATCTTCTCCCACAAGGATACGACACCGGAAGCGGCGCGTAACCTTTTGCCGATGATCGATATCGGCGACATCATCGGCGTGACCGGCAAGGTACGCCGTACCAAGCGCGGCGAGCTGACGATCAACGCCGAAGAAATCACCATGCTGACGAAGTCGCTGCTGCCGATGCCGGAAAAGTGGCACGGCGTCTCCGACATCGAGCTGCGTTACCGCAAGCGCCACCTCGATATCCTCTCCAACGAGGAATCCAAGCTACGCTTCCTGCAGCGCTCGAAGATTCTTTCCGGCATCCGCCGCTTCATGGAGGCCGAAGGCTTCCTCGAGGTGGAAACGCCAATGCTGCAGACCATCTATGGCGGCGCGACGGCCGATCCGTTCAAGACCTTCCACAACACGCTGAAGATGGACATGTATCTGCGCATCGCGCCGGAACTGTTCCTGAAGCGCACGCTGGTTTCGGGCCTGACCGACAAGGTCTTCGAAATCAACCGCAACTTCCGCAACGAAGGCGTTTCCACAAGGCACAATCCTGAATTCACCATGATGGAGTGCTACTGGGCCTATGCCGACTACGAAGACATCATGGGTCTCGTGGAGCGGCTGTTCGAGACGCTGGCGATTGCCCTGCACGGCACGACCGAAGTTGAATTCCAGGGCCAAACGATTTCCTTCAAGGGCCCGTTCAAGCGCGTGCCGATGCCTGACGCGGTGAAGGAAGCGACCGGTATCGATTTCCTTGGCCTCAAGACCGACGAAGAAGCCCGCGCTGCCGCCAAGGCCGCCGGTTTTGCCGTCGAGAAGGACTGGACCTGGGGCGAATGCCTTGCCTTCATCTTTGAAGAAAAGGTCGAAGGCACGCTGATCCAGCCGAGCCATGTGACGCATTTCCCGAAGGACATTTCGCCCTTCGCCAAGGAAGTGCCGGGCGAACCGCGCCTCGTCGAGCGTTTCGAAAGCTATTGCAACGCCTGGGAAGTGGGTAACGCCTTCTCCGAACTCAACGATCCGGAAGAACAGCGCCGCCGCATGGTGGAGCAACTGGAGCAGGCGCATGCCCGCGGTGAAAAGGACAAGCAGCTGGACGACGAGTTCCTCGACGCCATCGACCAGGGCATGCCGCCCGCCGGCGGCCTCGGCATCGGCGTCGATCGCCTGATCATGCTTCTGACCAACGCCCCGTCGATCCGCGACGTCATCCTCTTCCCGGCCCGCCGTAACAAGGCGGACTGATCGGACGAAACCCGGGGCGGCCTCGCGGCCGCCTTCCACTCCCCGATTTTCTCGCTAGTGGCGAAGGGGAGTATTTTCTTGACGTCGGGGAGTGTGACGAGGTTTCGCCCCGTTTGTCTGTCGGTTTTCCTCTCCATAGATAGACGCTCGCAAGTAATTATCCGGCTTTCAGCGAACGGATCGCGTCAGTTTATTTAACTTTCAGTAGAATATACTGGCGATATCGCCTCAACTTGTGATACCCATTCTCCATCATTCGCATTGTGTTTGACGGCTTTCGATCAGGAGGCCGCCGGGGGAGATACGCATGCCCGAGAATGAGCTTCCCAGATACCAGCCCGATATGTTCGCCGCACCTGAAAAGGAATGCGACGTGGTGATGAAAGGCGGCATCACCTCCGGTGTCGTTTATCCCTATGCGGTTCTGGAACTGGCGCGCCGGTATCGCTTCCGCTCGATAGGCGGCACATCGGCCGGGGCGATTGCCGCCGCCTTTGCGGCGGCGGCGGAATATTCCCGCACGGTCAGAAACGATCCGGATGGTTTCACCCGCCTGCAGGCTCATTGCGACACGATACCTACTATTCTGGACAGGCTTTTCCAGCCGCAGCGCCGTTTTCGCCCGCTGATGCGTTACCTGCTGTGGGCGCAGGCCGGCGGCTGGCCGGGCAAGGTTTTGGGCCTGCTTCTGGCTTTTCCGCTGGCAGCCATAGTTGGCATTGTCATCGGCGCAGGCGCCCTGTGGGTTCTGGGCGGCGGTTGGGCCGGGTCGGTTCTCGGTGGGCTGGTGGGAATGCTGGCCGGCATCCTCGGCCAGATCCTGTGGCTGGTTTTCTACCGGTTGCCAAGGGACGGCTTCGGTTTCTGCTCGGGACTGACGGTTTCCGATGCCGAGGTTCCGGGCCTCACGGAATGGCTTCATGCATCGATCCAGGACATCGCTTTCGGCAGCGACGCCGCAACCGCGTCACCGCTGACCTTCGGCGACCTCATCGGCGCGGAGCCGGAGAAGCCGGTCATCAACCTGAAGATGGTCACGACGAACCTGTCGATGCGGCGGCCGCACACGCTTCCGACCACCAGTCTCATGGTGGCTTACGACCCGACGGAATGGAGCCAGCTCTTTCCCGCGGCCGTGATGAACTGGCTGAAGCAGATCGCAACACCGGGCGGCCCCTTTCCCGAACTCAAGGCTTTTCCCGAGCCCGCCCAGTTGCCGGTCATCATTGCAACGCGCATGAGCCTGAGCTTTCCGGTGCTGTTCAAGGCCATTCCGGCCTATACCAACGATCGCGGCACGCTGGATATCGTGCAGCGTCTCGGTGGCAAAGCGCGGCCCGTCATGAAGGCGAAAATCTGGTTCTCCGATGGCGGCATCAGCAGCAACTTCCCCATTCATCTTTTCGATGCCCTGCTTCCGTCGCGTCCCACTTTCGCGCTTAGCCTCGATGAATTGCCGAAATCCATCGCAAGTAGCGGCAAGCGCGTCACGATCCCGCAGGCGGCGGGCGAAGGGATCGGCGTGCCCGTTCACAAGATGGAAAAAATGAGCGGCTTTCTCGGCAGCATCCTCAGCTCGGCGAAGGACTGGCAGGATCAGTCGCTCGCCACCATGCCGGGCCAGAGAGAACGCATCGCCCGCGTTTTCCTCAACGAGGAGGAAGGCGGGCTGAACCTCACCATGCCGCCGGAACGCTCTGCGAAGCTGATGAGCTACGGCCTCGAGGTCGGATCGCTCTTCGCCAATGGCGCGCTGGATTTCGACGAGCATCGCTGGCGACGGACGCTCGTTGCCTACGATCGGCTGGAAGACACGGTGTTTGCGACCGAGCGCCTGTGGAACGAAGGCAAATATCAAGACTGGCTGACGGGCTATATCGACAAGATCGAGAGCTACGAAGCGGTGACAAAGGGTGATCGGGAAAAGCTGATCGCCCGCATTGCCGCCTTTGCCGCCCTGTCGCAGAGTTTCTCTCCGGCAATCGTCAACAAACGGAAGAAATTTCCAAATCCGGCTGGCCGCCTGCGGATCGGGCCGGATATCTGACACGTCAGATGCGAGCCCCGGAAGGATTCGGGGAGAGAAACCGCCCTCGCCCGCTTAGTGGCTCGCGGCCTTTTTCTCTGCGCCGGGTTCTCCCGCCGGCGCATTTTCGGCCGCCGGCTTTTCTTCCGCCGCCTGTGCGGTCGTCGAGCCTTTGCCGAAGATCAGCGATTTCAGATAAGACAGGCTGAAGATGCTGCCGCCATCGACTTCCGGCGTCGAGGTCAGAAGTTCGTCGGCAACCGGTTCGCCATGCGCTTCGGGAGACGGGGTTTCGCCATGGGCAGCGCCGCCTTCGTTGGCTTCCGCCGGCGCGCCGCCGTGGCCGCCCGCGCCGTCATCTTTGGTTTCGCCGTGTCCCGTCGCACTTTTCGCGGGCTTTGCTTCATGGCCTTCAGAACCGGCATCCAGAGCCGGGGTGGCGCAATCGGCCGAATCGCTGAGGCTTGCCGCCAGCGCCTCGGCATCTTCCAGCGGCAGATCGATGCGCAGGCCGTAAAACTGGCCGCTGGCATTGGCGGCGCCATCATAATAAAAGGCCGAATAACGATGGGCATCCGCGCCTTCGGGAATTTTTGCCGGATCGGGAATGAAAACCACCTGTGCGGCAATCGCACGGCCACGCATTTCCGAGCGCAACTGCGGACCGTTTTTATCGAGCACGGAGACCTGAACCAGATCGGGTTTCTGCTTGTCGTAGACCGCCCTTGCCACACGAAGCGCAGTCTTCAGCCGCTCTGTGCCGTCACCGCCCTGGGTGCGAATGAATTTGCGGACCCATAAGGAACCGTTCTTGCGGATATTGACCGTCTGGACCGCGTCGCAGGAAAGCCCGTTGGTGGAGGCATAGGATGGGCCGAGCAGCCGCTCGCTGCCGATAAACACGGCAGCAGAGCCGGTCGCACCCGCCAAAAGCAGGATCCCGCCTCCAATCATAACGAGCTTGCGCGAAAACCGCATTCGTCCGAATACAGCTTTCACCCGCAACATCCTGACATCAAGTACCCCGCCTCTCGCCCTCACCCCAATACGTGGCTCGAAGGATGAGGAACACACGCGGGACAAGCTTCGGACCACGCTGTCCGAGCCTTGCGATAGTGCCGCTTTCTCATTGAAAAAAGTTTAATCCCGCCGGCGCAACACCGGCAAAAACGCGCCATTTTCGGACATTTGCAAAACGCGCTAATTTGCGAATGATTTGCAATAGCGTTGACAAGCGTGATTTTATAACAGATGGTATTGCGAATTAATCGCAACAAAATCTGGTGAGCCCCGTGAACTTCCATAAAATCCGCCACGCCATTTTCGCTTTTTCGCTTTTTCTTCCCGGCGTCGCCCTTGCTCAGGAAAAGCCGACCGTCGTGACGACCTTCACCATCATCGCCGACATGGCGCGCAATGTGGCGGGCGATGCGGCCGAAGTGGAAAGCATTACCAAGCCGGGCGCTGAAATTCACAACTACCAGCCGACGCCGCGCGATATTCTGAAAGCCCGCAAGGCCGATCTCGTGCTTCGCAATGGCCTCAATCTGGAATTGTGGTTCGAAAAGTTCCTGGCCAACCTCTCCGGCGTGCCGAGCGTGACGGTGAGCGAAGGCGTGGAGCCCATGGCGATCAGCGGCGGCGCCTATCAGGGCAAACCCAATCCGCACGCCTGGATGTCGCCCGATAACGCCTTGATCTACGTGGAAAATATCCGCAAGGGCCTGACCGATATCGACCCCGCCCATGCCGATGTCTATGCCGCCAATGCCAAGGCCTATTCGGACAAGATCAGAGCCACAGTACAGCCGATCCGCGACACGCTTTCTGTTCTGCCTGAAAACAAGCGCTGGTTGGTAACGAGCGAAGGCGCGTTTTCTTATCTCGCTCGCGATTTCGGCCTGAAGGAACTGTTCCTGTGGCCGGTCAATGCCGACAGCCAGGGCACGCCGCAGCAGGTGCGTGGCGTGATCGACGCCATGCGCGAGCACAATATCCAGGTCATCTTCAGCGAAAGCACGGTTTCCGCCGATCCCGCCCAGCAGGTGGCCAAGGAAACCGGCGCGGCCTATGGCGGCATCCTTTATGTGGACTCGCTGAGCGAGGCGGACGGCCCGGTTCCGACCTATCTGGACCTTTTGCGCGTGACCAGCGAAACCATCGCCAAGGGGCTGTCTTCATGAGAATGGGCAGTAAAAAATCAGGCGGCGGCCTGACGGTTCAAAATGCGACAGTGACCTATCGAAACGGCCACACCGCATTAAGAAATGCCAGCTTTTCCATCCCCCGCGGAACGATCACTGCACTTGTCGGCGTCAATGGCGCCGGCAAGTCCACGATTTTCAAGGCGATCATGGGTTTCGTGCCGCTGGCGGCCGGTTCCGTCTCCATTTTCGACCTGCCGGTGAAGGAAGCGCTCCGGAAAAACCTCGTCGCTTATGTGCCGCAGGCCGAGGAGGTGGACTGGAGCTTTCCGGTGCTGGTGGAGGATGTGGTGATGATGGGCCGCTACGGCCACATGAATTTCCTGCGCATCCCCTCGAAACGCGACCATCACATGGTCGAAGAGGCGCTGAAACGTGTCAATATGCTGGACTATCGCAAGCGCCAGATCGGCGAACTCTCCGGCGGGCAGAAGAAGCGGGTGTTTCTGGCCCGCGCGCTGGCGCAGGAGGGTCAGGTGATCCTGCTGGACGAGCCTTTCACCGGTGTCGACGTGACGACGGAAGAGCAGATCGTCGCACTTTTGAAGGCGCTGCGCGACGAGGGACGCGTGATGCTGGTCTCCACCCATAATCTCGGCAGCGTGCCGGAATTCTGTGACCGCGCCGTCTTCGTCAAGGGCACGGTACTGGCATCGGGCAAGACGGCGGATACCTTCAACGAGGAGAACCTGCAAAAAGCCTTCGGCGGCAGCCTGCGCCATTTCGTGCTTGGTGGGGCAGACCTGCATAACGACGCCGATCCGCGCCGGGTGAAGGTCATTACCGATGACGAGCGGCCTTTCGTGATCTACGGCAAGAATGGCCAGAACGGGCGCGATCCTGAGGCTCCGAAAGAAAAAGTCGATGATAAACAGCCTTCTTGAGCCCTTCACTTACGGTTACATGCTGAACGCCATCTGGGTCAGCGCACTGGTGGGCGGCGTCTGCGGCTTTCTCTCGGCCTATCTGATGCTGAAGGGCTGGTCGCTGATCGGCGATGCGCTTTCCCACGCCATCGTTCCCGGTGTGGCCGGCGCCTATATGCTGGGCCTGCCCTTTTCGCTCGGCGCATTCCTTTCCGGCGGGCTTGCGGCCGGTTCCATGCTGTTCCTGAACCAGAAGACGCGGCTGAAGGAAGACGCGATCATCGGGCTGATCTTCACCTCGTTTTTCGGGCTTGGCCTTTTCATGGTCTCGCTCTCGCCCACCTCGGTCAATATCCAGACCATCGTGCTCGGCAATATTCTGGCGATCACCGCCGAAGACACCATCCAGCTGGCGCTGATCGGCGGTATCAGCCTGCTGGTACTGGCGCTGAAATGGCGCGACTTCATGGTGGTGTTCTTCGATGAAAATCACGCCCGCACCGTGGGGCTGAAGCCGGAAGTGCTGAAAGTGATCTTCTTCACCCTGCTTGCCGCTTCCACGGTTGCCGCCCTTCAGACCGTCGGGGCCTTCCTTGTCGTCGCCATGGTGGTGACGCCGGGCGCCACCGCCTATCTGCTGACGGACCGTTTCGAGCGGCTGATCCTGATGAGCCTTATCATCGGCGCGGTCACCAGCTTCGTCGGCGCTTATCTCAGCTATTTCCTCGATGGAGCGACCGGCGGCGTCATCGTCGTGCTGCAAACGGCGATCTTCCTTGCTGCCTTCGTTTTCGCGCCCAAGCACGGCCTGCTTGCTTCCCGCGCCAAGGCCCGCAAGGCGCTGGAGGAAACGCCATGAGCGAATATCTCGAACTCGCCATCCTGCCGTTTCAGCTGCCCTTCATGCAATATGCCTTCGTGATCACGCTGATGATCGCGGTGCCGATGGCGATGCTCTCCTGTCTTCTGGTGCTGAAGGGCTGGTCGCTGATGGGCGATGCGGTTTCGCACGCCGTGCTGCCCGGTGTGGTGGTGGCCTATATCGTCAACATCCCGCTTTCCATCGGCGCTTTCATCGCCGGCATGATCTGCGCGCTCGGCACCGGTTTCATCAAGGAAAACAGCCGCATCAAGGAAGATACGGTGCTCGGCATCGTCTTTTCCGGCATGTTCGGGCTGGGGCTGGTGCTTTACGTGAAGGTGCAGAGCGATGTGCATCTCGACCACATCCTCTTCGGCGACATGCTGGGCATTGCGCCGTCGGACATGCTGGAGACGGGCCTGATCGCGCTGTTCGCCACGCTGTTTCTCGGTATCCTGCGCAAGGATCTGCTGGTCAACGCTTTCGACGCGCAGCATGCGAAAGCCATCGGCCTGCCGGTGCGTATCCTGCATTATGGCCTGCTGATGGTTCTGTCGCTCACCGTCGTCGGGGCGCTGAAAGCGGTGGGCATCATCCTCTCGGTCGCCATGCTGGTCGCGCCGGGCGCAATCGCCTTCCTGCTGACCCGGCGTTTTTCCGCCATGCTGCTGGTGGCCATTGCGGTGGCGGTCGCCTCGTCGCTCTCGGGCATATGGCTGAGCTTCCTCATCGACAGCGCACCGGCTCCCACCATCGTCATGTTCATGAGCCTTGCTTTCGTCGCCACCTTCATCCGCACCATCTGGAATGCCCGCCGGATCGATGCGGCGCGTGAAACAGGCTTCTAGAGCATTTCCACGAAAAGTGGCCCCGATTTTCCGTCCGGAAATGCGCCAAAACAAAGAGTTGGAGTGTTTTTGCAATTCGAAGAAAAGCGAAAACACTCTAAAACAACGATTTTTGCGGGCGTATGGAACATTTTCGCCTTTTGCGCGTCATTTTACCGAGCCTGTCGCGGGGCGGCGAGCTCGGCAAATTACGCAAAAGGGGAAGCGCCATGCTGAAGTGGGCTCTTATTTTCTTTGTTATTTCTTTGATCGCAGGCGTATTCGGCTTCACCGGCATTTCCGCGGCGGCGGCGGGCGTGGCCCGAATCCTGTTCTTCATCGCCGTGGTGATCTTCCTGGTCTTCCTCGTGCTTGCACTGATGGCCGGAAGCGCCGTCGTCTGAATGAAAAAGGCGACCGGTTTTCACGCCGGTCGCCTCTCCTTTCTCCCTTAAAAAGATTCAGCCCGTCCAACCGCCGTCAATGACGTGAATCTGGCCGGTGGTGAAACCTGCCTCATCCGAAGCGAGATAGGTGACGAGTGCTGCGATTTCGTCCGGCGTGGCGATGCGGCCCATCGGCTGGCGGGCGATGAAATCGGCCAGCGCCTGTTCGTAATTGCCGGTGGCGCGCAGGCGGTCATGCAGGGACGGGCTATCGACCGTGCCGGGGCAGATGGCGTTGCAGCGAATGCCCCTGGTGACGAAATCGGCGGCGATGGCCTTGGTCAGACCCACCACGGCCGCCTTGGAGGCGGTATAGGCGAAACGGTTCGGCACGCCCTTCACACTGGAAGCGACGGAGGACATGTTGACGATTGCGCCCTTGCCCTTTTCCAGCATGCCGGGCAGAAAGGCGCGGCAGGTGCGGTACATGGCCTTGGCGTTGAGATCGAAGGAGAAATCCCAGTCCTTCTCTTCGCATTCGAGGATGGTGCCGGAATGAACGAAGCCGGCGCAGTTGAACAGTACATCCGCATGGCCGATATCGGCGGCGAAATCCTTGACGCCATCGCCATCCAGCACGTTCAGAACCCGGGTTTCCGCACCTTTCAGCGTCGAAAGCGCCTGCTCGTTGATATCGGTGGCGATGACGCGCGCGCCGAGCGAGACGAACCGCTCCGCCGCCGCCCGGCCGATACCCTGACCGGCGGCGGTGATCACCACTGTCCGGCCGTTAAAATCCTGCACCATGAATAGCCTCCCGCTATAGCGCGCCCGCCCATCAGGGTTTAGGTCGCTGAATTTCGATGATCTCAAATATGGATCGACAATTCATATGTAAACGCGGTATTCATATGGCGTCAAGCAAACTTGCGTGGATGGCGGCTCTCGGGCAACCATATTTTCAGGCTGCCCACCCGGCGACCGCGCAAAACACCATCGAGGCCAGATGACCGACGACGACAGCGAAAGATATCGCGCTCCCGCCCTCGACAAGGGTCTGGACATTCTCGAACTTCTGGCCCGCACCGATGGCGGGCTGACGCAGATCGAGATCGCCAAGTCTATCGGCAAAAGCCCGAACGAGCTTTATCGCATGCTGGACCGGCTGGTGCGCCGCGGCTATGTGCAGCGGCTTGACGGAGACCGTTTCTCATTGACGCTGAAGATGTTCGGGCTGGCGCATTTCCACGCGCCGATCCGCCGGCTGGTCTCCTTTGCCGCACCGGTTATGCGCGATTTTTCCGCGAGCGCCGAGCAGGCCTGTCATCTGGCGGTTTATGATCGCGGCAGCGTCGTCGTCATCGCCCAACAGGAATCGTCCACCTATTGGGCCATGTCCATGCGGGTCGGCGCGCAGATGAGCCTGTTCCACACCGGCTCCGGCCATGTGCTTCTGGCCTTCCAGACCGAGGCGCAGCGCCAGATCATGATAACCGAACAGGTGCGCGGCAGCGGCGAAACCGTGCCGCCGGACCTTGCCGGGCGGCTGGCGGAGGTGCGCAAAAACGGTTTTGAATCCATGGACAGCCTTCAGACCGCCGGCGTGCGCAATATTTCCGCACCGGTGCTGACGCTCGACGGCACGGCGCTTGCCGTCATCACCTGCCCCTATATCACGCCGCTCGGCGGCAAGGCCCCGACACGCGAGGCCTGTGAAGCGCTGATCCGCGAGGCGGCAAAGCGGATTTCCGAAGTGGCGACGGGAAACGGAAATTCCTGAGACGCACAAAAAAACGCGACCGGCAGGGACCCGATCGCGTTTTGAGTGACTGGAGATTTATATCTCTTAAACGCGGGGGAACGTGGATGGTTCCCCCTTTTTGTATCAGGCCGCAGCCAGCGTCAGCTCCTTGCGGACCATTTCGCGCAGCGTCACCAGATCCTTGGCGAACAGGCGGATGCCTTCCGAAAGCTTCTCGGTGGCCATCGCGTCCTCGTTGAGCGCCCAGCGGAAGGCCTTCTCGTCGAGCGACTGCAGCGGCTCTGCCTTGACATTGTCAGGCGAAAGCTTGCGCTCCAGCTTGCCGCTGTCCTTGTCCAGTTCTTCCAGCAGCGCCGGGCTGATCGTCAGGCGGTCGCAACCGGCCAGCGCTTCGATTTCGCCGACATTGCGGAAGGAGGCGCCCATGACGACGGTGCCGATGCCATTGGCCTTGTAGTAATTGTAGATGCTGCGCACCGAAACGACGCCCGGATCGGTCTCGGCGGTGTAGGTCTCACCGGTGGACTTCTTGTACCAGTCGAGGATACGGCCGACGAAGGGCGAGATGAGGAAGACCTTGGCTTCGGCGCAGGCAATCGCCTGCGCCTGCGAGAAAAGCAGGGTCAGGTTGCAGTCGATGCCTTCGGACTGGAGAACCTCGGCAGCCTTGATGCCTTCCCAGGTGGAGGCCAGCTTGATGAGGATGCGTTCACGCTCGATGCCGCGCTCCTTGTAGGCGGCGATGATGTGGCGCGCCTTGGTGATGGAGGCCTGCGTATCGAAGGAAAGGTCGGCATCGACTTCGGTCGACACGCGGCCGGGAACGAGGCCGGCAAGGGCCGCGCCCACGGAAATGGCCAGACGGTCGGCAACGGCGGCAACTACGGCGTCGGACTGGCCGCCCTGCTTCTTGCCCCATGCGACGGCTTCCTTCACCGCATCCGCAAAGGCCGGCGTGCCGAGAGCCTTCAGAACGATGGTCGGGTTGGTGGTGCAATCCACCGGCTTCAGGCGCGCAACCGCCTCGATATCGCCGGTATCGGCAACGACCGTGGTGATGGCGCGAAGTTGTTCGAGTTTGGATGTCATATCTGATGATCCTTCATGATCTCTTGAAAACTTGCTCAGCCGTCATTTCGTTCCCGCACCGGGGGTGCGCCCAAGGCCGAAATCGCGGTTTCGTCGGTTCCAACTATCGCAAGTCGAAGACGCGAAAGTCAAGACATTTGCGCATCCCAATTGACATAAGTTTCACGCCTGCGATACTCGGTCGCTAATAAAGAATGGCGGAAACCGTGGCGAAACTGAGAAGAGAAACCCATACGGCCTATTCGGAAGCGGCTTCGCTGAGGCTACGCGCCGCATGGCTCTATTATAATCAGGGCATGACGCAGAAAGACGTCGCGGAAAAACTCGGCATCAGCCGCTCCACCGTCATCCGCCTTCTGGACGAGGCGATGAAGCGCTCCGAAGTGCAGATATGGATCAACGAGGGCATCGAGGATTTCGTCGAGCTGGCCGGCCAGCTGGAGGCGGCTTACGGGCTGGACGAGGCGGTGATCATCCCTTCCCCCGGCCCATCCCCGGACAAGGCGAACGCCGAAGGCACGGCCAAGGCAGTCGGGCTGGCGCTCGGGCAGTTCCTCTCCGAAGCGGTGCCGAACGAGGCCACCATCGGCGTCGGCTGGGGCCGCACCATGACCGCCTCGCTTTCGAGCTTCCGCCCGCCGCGCCGGGAAAATTGCAAGGTCGTCTCGCTGCTCGGCGGTATCGTCGCCGTGCACCAGACCAACCCGCTGGATTACACCTGGCGGCTGGCGAGCGCGCTCGGGGCGGAATGTTACATGTTCCTTGCGCCGCTCCTGGTGGATTCCGTCGAGACGAAACGGGCGCTGATTGAAAAATGCGGGCTCGCGACGCTTTACGATCTCGCCGAAACGCTCGATCTCGCCATCGTCTCCTGCGGCGATATCGGCCCGCATTCGACATCGCTGTCGGAAGGCTTCATTTCCAAGGCGACGCTGCAGGAACTCATCGATGCCGGCTGCGTCTGCGACACCATGTTCAATTTTATCGATGCCGAAGGCCGCTCCGTCGATCACCCGATCAACCAGCGCGCCATGGCGATCGATCTCGATACGCTGCGCAAGGCCAAACACATCGTGCTGGCCTCCGGCGGCGCCCACCGCGCCATCGCCATCCGCGCCACGATCAAGCGGATCGGGTGCAATACGCTGATAACAGACGAGGCGGCGGCAAGAGCGTTGATGGAGCTAGTTTAGGCCTCATCAGTCGATTTAGGCTCTCCCTCATTCCTGTGCTTGTCACAGGAATCCAGTCGGCGCGCGTCTGCGCGACGGGAAGAGTCTTTTCAACCCAAGGACTTGGGTTGGCTGGATCCCTGTGACAAGCACAGGGATGACGGAAACCGGCCTCACACCTTCCCCGTTTCCCAGCCGAGCATCGCCCGCTTGCGGGTCAGGCCCCAGTGGTAGCCCGTCAGAGCCCCGCTTTTCCCCACGGCGCGATGGCAGGGAACGACGAAGGACACCGGATTGGCGCCGACCGCCGCACCAACCGCACGCGACGCGGTAGGCTGGCCGATATCGCAGGCGATGTGCGAATAGGTGACGGCGCGGCCCATCGGGATTTTCAGGAGGCTTTCCCAGACCCGCACCTGAAAATCCGTGCCGAGCAGAACCACGCGCAGCGGCCTGTCCGCCGACCACATGGACGGATCGAAGATGCGGACGGCGTAGGGTGCCGTCGCTTCGCGATCCTCGAGATATTCCGCATTCGGCCAGCGGCCGGCCATGTCCTCGAAGCAGGCCCTTTCCTCACCCGGATCGGCAAAGGCGCAGCCGGCAAGGCCACGATCTGTCACCATGACCAGCGCAAGCCCGAAGGGCGAGGTGTGGAAACCGTAACGGATCGTCAGCCCGCCGCCCTTGGCTTTCCATTCGCCGGGCGACATGGCCTCATGGGTGACGAACAGATCGTGCAGGCGTCCCGGCCCCGACATGCCGACCTCGATAGAGGTTTCCAGCAGCGGCAAATCCTCCTCGCGCAACAGCCGCTTGGCATGATCGAGCGTTACGGCCTGCAGGAATGCCTTGGGCGAAAGGCCTGCCCAGCGGGTGAAGGTCTTCTGCAATTGCGTCGGCGACTGGCCGAGCTCAGCGGCGATGGCTTCGAGGGAGGGCTGCTCGCGATAATCCAGCGTCAAAAGCTCGATAACCCCGCGTACCGTATCGTAATCCGTTCCGATGGGGGTGATGTCTTCGTTCAGCATAATATTGGCGTTCATCGCAAATCTCCTAACGTTAGGAGGAAACCATTAAAGCGACTTCGTCTCCACCCGTTTCTTGCGCCGTACTCAGTTTCTACCGTCATACCGGCCTCGAGCCGGTATCCAGCCAGCCCAAGTCCTTGGGCTGAAAGGAGTCTTTTCCGCCGCGCGGACGCGCGTCGGCTGGATTCCGGCTCAGCGCCGGAATGACGGAGGGAGAGCTGGATTATCCTCTTACATCCGCCGCCTGACAGTCGCGAGCGCGCCGCCGAAAGCTTTCGCGAAGCTCTCCCGGTCATCCGGGTTGAGAAACGAACCGATATCAGTCGCCCGGCCTTCACCCGTCACATGCATGGAGACGATGCCGATCTCGTCATGCCGTCTCACCCTGAAACGCGCCCAGAAGGGATTGAAGCGATGCTCCACCATCCGCCCGGCCGGAGAGAATTTGCGAATAGACAGGCTGGTGCGCGAGACGCTGACCTCTTCCCGCGCCTTCGCCGCCCGGTAGTTGGCGCGGAAGGCGGCATAGAGCAGCAGGAAATCCAGCCCGAAGAACAGGCCGACCGGCCATGCCCCGGTGGCGAGGAAAAAGCCGCCATAGACAAGGCAGGCAAGCCCGGAGAAAAGCAGGAGCAGCCGGAAACCCCTTCTGCCAAGCGAACGGTGCGGAACGAGTTCCGCCGCGAAAATCGGCTGGTCGTTGAGCGTATCCACGTTGCTTTCCTCAAGGCGGGCTGGCTATAGATAGTCCATGACAGTCGCCAAAAAACGATCCAGCACCCAAACATTGAAAAAGTCAAATCCGGCATCCGCGCGCAAGCCGGCGCGGGTGAAAACGGCCTATTCGAAGGACGAGCTCACCGAGATCTTCCGCCGCTTTTCCATTCAGCGGCCAGAGCCGAAAGGCGAGCTGGAACATACCAATCCCTTCACCCTGCTGGTGGCCGTGGCGCTTTCCGCACAGGCGACCGATGTGGGTGTGAACCGGGCCACGCGCGCTCTGTTCAAGGTGGCCGATACGCCGGAAAAGATGCTGGCGCTCGGCGAGGAAGACCTGATCGGTTATATCAAGACCATCGGGCTTTACCGCAACAAGGCGAAAAACGTCATTGCCCTGTCGCAGATGCTGATTGACAATTTCGGCGGCGAGGTGCCGAAAACCCGCGAGGAACTGGTGACGCTGCCGGGTGTGGGCCGCAAGACGGCCAATGTGGTGATGTCCATGGCCTTCGGCGCGCCCACGCTTGCGGTTGATACACATGTGTTCCGCATTGCCAACCGGCTCTGTCTTGCGCCGGGCAAAACCCCTGACGAGGTTGAAGACCGGCTGATCCGCATCATTCCCGAACAATATCTGTTCCACGCCCATCACTGGCTGATCCTGCACGGGCGTTACTGCTGCAAGGCGCGCAAGCCGGAATGCGAACGCTGCGTGATTGCCGATATCTGCAAATCGCCGGAAAAGACCTTCGATATCCCAGCGCCGCTGGTGGAGTTACCCGCGCAGCTGTTCAGTGCTGCCGGCGGCGAATGAGGGATCGCGCCGGCTGACGGCCTTGTGCAGATGCACCATCATCGAGGCGGCAAAAAGCGGCGTCAACAGGTTGAGAAACGGCACCGCCAGGAAGGCCGCTATCACCAGCCCGGCCATGAAGACGGTGGTGCGGTGTTTTGAGCGAAACTGCCTTGCCTCCACGGGGGAGCGGAAACGCATCGCCGCGAACTCGAAGAATTCCCGGCCGAGCAGATAGCCATTCACCAGAAAAAACGCGATGAGATTGATACCCGGCACCAGAAGCAGCAACAGCGCGACAAGGTTGCCGGCAATGACGACGCCGAAAAACTTGATGGAAGATAGAACGGCCTCGCCGACCGGCATCGCCTTGCCCGGCGGATCGTTCGGATAGCTCTTTTTCTCAACCACTTCGGCGACATCATCGAGAAACAGGCCGGCAATGACGGCGGTGACCGGCGAAATGAGCAGTGCGAGCGCCAGCGCCAGCCCGATGCCGGCGAAAATGGCGAAAACGAAGGTCAGCCAGCCCGCCCAGTCCGGCACGCCGGGGATCAGCGTATCCACCCACGGCAGGGCGAAATAAATGAAGATCGAGCGGATGGCGAACCACAGCGCGGCAAGCACGAGAAGCGTGAGCCCCAGAACCTTCCAGAATACCGACCGGGTTTCGGCGGCAAAGAGATTGTGGAAGGCAAGCCTCGCCGCATCAAAAATCATCCGGAACTCCTCGACGCCTTTCGCGTTGAAACACACTTACCAGACGAGAGATAAGTGCTGCCCGCCCGCTTCGCAAGACGGACGGAAAGATGCCAAATGGCTGGATTTAAACCGCAGATGGAATTTCTCTTGAATAAAAGGTATCTCTAAAATATAATAATATACCTATTACATTTCGCATTCCGGTCCGGTGGAGGACAAGGCCGGAAAAGCTATCCCCCACCGTCAAATTGCGGTTCGCACGCTCGTTTGCGCGCGCGCATGCATCATCGTTAAATAAAGATAAAAGAATGAGGCGTTGGTGGAAAAGCTGCTGTTGAACCTTACGCGCGCCATGAAGACAGGCACCCCTTCAGAGCGCAAGATCGCCAAATATCTGATCGAACATCTGGACGAATTGCCGTTCGAGACGGCGCAGACGCTGGCCGCCAAGCTCAGCCTCAGTCCGATGACGGTCGGCCGTTTCCTGCGCTCGCTGGGATACCGGCAATTCAGCGATATACGCGCCGATCTGCGCCATGCCGAAGAAACGGCCGGCGCGGACCAACCCGCCATGACCGAAGGCGGCGAACGCCATTCCAACCCGTTTTCACAGCTTCTGTCGCAGCAGATTCAGGCCATCCAGACCGCTTTCGACATGACCACCCAATCGATCTGGCGGATTGCCATGAACGAGATCGCCACGGCGGCCAATGTTTTTCTGGCAACCTCTCCGGAAGGTCTCGATGCCGGGCGGCATTTTTACGGGCGGCTTCTGGAGAGCCGGGGCCATATCCATTATCTCGGCAGCGACAGCGCGGCCTATGTCGCCCTGTGGGATTTCGACCCCGCGCAGACGCTGCTCGTCATCATGGATTGCGGCGGCGCCCTGTCGCCCCTGCAACGCCTGTCGGCAATGGCGCGCAAAAGCGGCTACAGGACATTGCTGATCACCACACGCTTTTATGAATGGGGACCGGAAAGCGCAGATCTCTGCCTTGCCATGCCGCAGGCGCAGAATGGCGGCCAGGGCCTGCTGCAACTGGTCTCCCTACTGGAATTCACCCTCTGTGCGCTTGGCGCCAGCGCCGATGACAGCGGCAGGGCAAGGGCAAAGAACCTGACCGCCCTGAAACGCTCGCTGCGTGGCTGATTGCGTTTAGCGGCAGCGGCGGCATATGGAATCGAGCGGTTGCCGCTTGTTTCTTCTCCCCGCCGGGGAGAAGTCCGCGGCAGCGGGATGAGGGGGCTGGAGTGCGTTCATCGCTGGCGTTCCCCCTCATCCGGCCCTTCGGGCCACCTTCTCCCCGGCGGGGAGAAGAAACGCGCGGCACCTACTCGGCCTTGCCATTTGCCTTCAGAAAATCAAAGGCTCTCGAGTTCCTGACGATGACGGTACATGGCGAGAAAGCGGCGATAATCCCGCTCATAACGGGGGCCACGCGCCGGATTGCCCGATATTTCTGCATTGCCCGGATACATGGCGGCCCCTGCAGCCGCAAGGTTCGCATGCACCCCGCCAGCCGTCGCCGCCGTCATCGCCGTGCCGAGCAGCACCGCGTCGGCGGTGGCGGGAACGACGATGCGCTTGCCCGTCACATCGGCATAAAGCTCCATCAGCAGCGGGTTCTTCACATGCCCGCCGGTAACGTGCAGGCTTTCCACCGCATAACCGAAACGCTCCATCGCATCGAGCACATGGCGGGCGCCGAGCGCAATGGCGACGGCCGTGCGCCAGTAAAGACGGCAGAGACTGTCGAAAGACGTGTCCAAAGTCAGCCCGCTGATGACGCCGACGGCATGCGGGTCGGCAAGCGGCGAGCGGTTGCCGTGGAAATCCGGCAACACATGCAGCCGCTCGGCGAAGGCCTCGCCCTCAAGCGCGCGCAATTCCGTTACCCGCGCAACGATGCGGGCATGCAGCGCCGTATCCGGCTCACCGCCAGCCGCGTGCATGCGCACAATATGGTCGAGCAGCGCGCCGGTGGCCGATTGCCCGCCCTCCACCAGCCAGTGACCCGGCAGGATCGCCTGCCAATAGGGCCCCCAGAGGCTGTGGCCGGGCATCTGCCGCTCCGACATGGCGACAAGGCAGCTCGATGTACCGGCGATCAGCGCCACATGCCGGCCCACATCCGCAGACAGGCAGCCGCCCAATGCGCCGAGCGCGCCGGCATAGGCGTCGATCATGCCCGCCGCCACCTGGCAGCCGGTATCGAGACCCAGCTCGGCGGCGGCCTCGGGCGAAAGCGGGCCGATGCTGTCACCCGGCATTACCGTGGTTTCGGGCAGCCCTGCCCGCTCTCTCAAATCGGCAAGGCCCGCCAATTCGAGATAATCCGCCTGCCAGCCGGGATTTTCCTGCGCCAGGAAATTCCACTTCGCCGTCTGCGTGCAATTTGAACGCTGCGCTGAACCGGTCGCCTTCCACGTCAGAAAATCCGCCAGATCGAAAGCGAAGGACATGCGCGACCAGCTTGCCGGCATATGCGTCTTCAGCCACATAAGCTTCGGCATCTGCATTTCCGGCGAGACGCTGTTGCCAGCGAAATCCAGCACCCGGTGGCCGGATGCCGTCAGCCTATCGGCCTCGCCTATCGCCCGGTGATCGAGCCAGACGATGGTGTCGAACCGGTCTTCCCGGGTAACGGAAACCGAAACCGGCTCGCCACGCCCATCGCGGATGACCAGCGAGCAGGTGGCGTCGAAACCGATGGCGGCTATGCTTTGCGGCGAAACACCGGCCTCGGCGAGCGCCGCCCTCACCACGATGCAGACCGCTTCCCATATGTCGGTGGAATCGTGTTCGGCGTGGTTTTCCTGCGGCCTCTGCATCAGGATCGGATGGGTGGAGCGGGCAAGCAGCCGGCCAGCCGGATCGAAAATGCCGGCCCGGGCGCTGGCGGTGCCGACATCGACAGCGACGAGATTTTGACGCATCAAGACTGCAATTCCATCCCTTGCGCAACGACCTCCGGACGGCAGCAGGCAGAGTCCCGCTCAGCCTGCATCGCGTTCCGCCCGCCTGTCAAAACCGCCCTTCCCCACATAATGGCCGACAAGTTGGACCAAATCCGGCATCGCGTCAAACACCGCATCCGCCCCAAGCCCGGTGATCTTTTCACGGAATGCGGGAAAGCGCGCATGCGAACCGCCGGTGAAGGCAAAAACGCCCATGCCGGCCGCTTTTGCCGCGGCAATGCCGGCCGGGCTGTCTTCGATCACGATGCAGTGACGCGGCTCGACGCCCATTTCGCGCGCCGCATGAAGAAAAAGATCCGGCGCCGGCTTGCCGTTCTTCACCATGGTGGCGCTGAAGACATGCGGCTCGAATTTATCGATCAGCCCGGTCAGCCCCAGCGAATAACGGATGCGTTCCGGCTGGCTTGAGGAGGCGACGCAGCGCCGCAGCGGCAGGAGCCTGTCCAGCGTTTCGCCAATGCCGTCAATCGGCCGAAGCTCGGTGCGGAAACGCTCGAACAGCGTCGCCCGCATATGGTCGAGAAAATCGATGTCGGTTTCGACACCGTAATCCTCAAACAGCGTCGCCGTCATGCTGGCGACGCTGCGGCCGAGAAAACGCTCATAGGCCTCTTCCTCCCCCATCGTCACGCCGAGATGGGAGAGCATGTCGAGAAGGACGGAGATGGAGACCGGCTCGCTATCGACGAGAACGCCGTCGCAATCGAAAATCAAAAGGGGCCCGGTCTCGTCTTCCATCTCATGGTCACTTTTCAGCCAGCTTGTCATCCAGATAAAGCTTCAAAGTCTTCGCCGTGCCTTCTTGCCACAGCGTCTTCAATGCATGGGCAAAGCGTTTACGGAAAAGCTCCGATTCGGCAACCTCCCCGAAAATATCGCCAAGCGCGAGGAAGGCCATCGGATCGTCCTTGGCCTTGATCGCCGCCGCCTGAAGCCGTTCGGCGCTGGCATCGTTGAAGGCGATTTCCCTGCCGCTGTCGGAGGTGCCCTGGAAATAACGGCACCACAGCGCCGAAACCAGCGAAAGGCCGACGATATCCTCGCCCAGCGCCAGCCGGTCGGCGGTGGATGGCAGGATGAATTTCGGCTGGCGGTTGGAACCGTCCTGCGCCAGACGCGGAATGGTGTCGCCGATTTTCGGATTGAGGAAACGCCGTTCGATCAGCCCGAAATAGTCGGCAAGATTCGTATCGGGAACCGGCGGAATGACCGGAATGATCTCTTCCTTTTCGAGCTTTGCCAGAAATGCCCGGATCAGCGGATGTTCCATGGCTTCATGCACAAAATGAATATCAAGAAGGGCCGCCGGATAGGCGATTGCCGCGTGGCCGCCATTGAGGATGCGGATTTTCATATGCTCATAGGGCGCGACATCTTTCACGAACTGCACGCCTGCCTTTTCGAGCGCCGGCCGGCCGGCGGGGAAATTATCCTCCATCACCCATTGCTTGAACTCCTCGCAGAAGACCGGCCAATTGTCCTCAATGCCGAAATCGTCGCGGGCGATATTGCGTTCGCGCTCGCCGGTAGCGGGCGTAATGCGGTCGACCATGGAATTGGGGAATGCAACGTTTTCGCCGATCCAGTTGGCGAAGGCCGGATCGGACAAGGCTGCGAGCCCAACCACGGCATTTTTCGTGACCTTGCCATTATGCGGAATGTTGTCGCAGGACATGACGGTGAAGGGTTGCAGCCCCTTGTCCCGCCGCGCCTTCAGCCCGGCGACGATCAAGCCGAACACGGTTTTCGGCGAAGCCGGGTTCTTCCCGTCTTCGGCAATGGCCGGATGCTGCGGGTTGAAGGAACCGGACGCATCGATGAAATAACCGCCCTCGGTAATCGTCATCGAGACGATGCGGATTTTCGGATCGGCGAGCGTATCGATAATGACCTTTGTGTCGCCCACCGGCAATATGTCGATCATCGGCCCGGTGACCCGCGCGCCGGTGCGGTTATTGTCCTGCTCCACCACCGTCGTCAGGAAATCCTGCGCGGCAAGTTTCTCACGCATCACCGCATCGGACGGCAAAACGCCCGCACCGATGATGGCGAAGTCATGGTCAGCGCCCATGTTGAAGAGGTCATCCAGATAAACCGCCTGATGGGCGCGGTGGAAATTGCCGACGCCGAAATGCACGATGCCGGCGGAAAGATCGGTCCGGGAATAGGCCGGAACCGCCGCCGTTTTTCTGGCGTCGTCAAGCGTTGCGAGGGAGAGTTTGCATGTCATGTCACGATCCTCGAAGGGGAAACGTTGTTCGTGCCAAGGCCGGGCGACAGGCGCCCGATACTCAGCTCATCCAGTTGCCGCCATCGACATTATAGGTCTGGGCGACGATGTATTCGGCCTCATCGGAGGCAAGGAAGATCGCCATGCCGGTCAGGTCTTCGGCACGGCCCATACGGCCGAAAGGTACGGCCTCGCCGACCAGCCGCTTCTTTTCGCCGGCCGGGCGGTTTTCATATTTCGCAAACAGCGCATCCACGCCGTCCCAATGCTCGCCATCGACCACGCCCGGCGCAATCGCGTTGACGTTGATGCCGTGCCTGATGAGATCGAGCCCGGCCGACTGGGTGAGGCTGATGACGGCGGCCTTGGTGGCGCAATAAACCGCCACCAAGGCCTCGCCGCGCCGGCCCGCCTGGCTTGCCATGTTGATGATCTTGCCGCCTTTTCCCCGAGCAATCATTGTTTTTGCGGCGGCCTGCATCATGAACAGCGTGCCGGATACGTTAATCGAAAACAGCCGCTCGTAGCTCTCGCGTTTGATCTCGACAATCGGTGCGAGGTCAAAGAGTGCGGCATTGTTGATGAGGATATCGAGCCCGCCCGCCTGGCCTTCCACGGTGCGGATGGCGGTGTCGATGGAATGCTGTTTGGTCACGTCGAGTTCGACGGCATAGGCATTCTCGCCGATCTCGCGGGCGGTCCTGCTGGCGCGCTCGAAATCGATATCGGCAATGGCGACGGTTGCCCCCTCGCGTATATAGGCCTCTGCAAAGGCGCGGCCGATGCCGCGCGCCGAACCTGTTATCAGCGCAGATTTGCCTTCCAGTCTTCCCGTCATATCGCCTTACCCTTCTCATCGAACCTGTGTATCTTGGTCTCGTCCGGGGTGATGAACACGGTATCGCCATGCCTGCATTCGAACTCACCATCGGTCCTTGCGGTGATCGGGCCGATGCCTGACACCTCGAGATGCAGGAAGGTATCCGATCCGAGATGTTCGGCGACGGTGACCTTGCCCTGCCAGAGCCCACTTTCCTTCGACAGCAGCAGATGCTCCGGCCGCACACCGGCGGTGGTGGCATTCTTGCTGCGGGCAAAGTCGCCGGTGATGAGGTTCATGCGCGGTGAGCCGATGAAGCCGGCGACGAAGAGGTTGGCGGGGGTGCGGTAAAGCTCCATCGGCGAGCCGACCTGCTCGATATTGCCGCGGTTCAAGACGACGATCTTGTCGGCCATGGTCATGGCTTCCACCTGGTCGTGGGTGACGTAGATCATCGTTGTCTTCAACGTGTTGTGCAGCTCGGAGATTTCCAGCCGCATGGTGCCGCGCAGCGCCGCATCGAGGTTGGAAAGCGGCTCGTCGAACAGGAAGGCTTTCGGTTCGCGCACGATGGCGCGGCCGATGGCGACGCGCTGGCGCTGGCCGCCTGACAGCTGCGAGGGCCGGCGTTCGAGATAATCGGTGAGGTTCAGCACCCGGGCGGCATCCTCGACCTTCTTGTCAATGATCGCCTTGTCGAGCTTGGCCATCTTCAGCGGGAAGGCGATGTTGTTCCTGACGCTCATATGCGGATAAAGCGCATAGGACTGGAACACCATGGCAAGGCCGCGCTCGGCCGGGGCCTTTTCGGTAGCGTCATTGCCGTCGATGACGATCTTGCCGCCGGAGACGTCCTCCAGCCCGGCGATCAGGCGCAAAAGCGTGGACTTGCCGCAGCCGGAGGGGCCGACGAAGACGACGAATTCGCCGTCGTTGATATCGAGATCGATCGACGGGATGACTTTCGCCTCACCGAAGAGCTTGGACACGTTCTGAAGGGAAATGCTGCCCATGTTTGTCGTTCCTTATTTCACGGCGCCAAAGGTCAGGCCACGCACGAGTTGTTTCTGCGAGAACCAGCCGATGACGAGAATGGGGGCGATCGCCATCATCGAGGCGGCCGAAAGTTTTGCCCAGAACAGCCCCTGTGGGCTTGAGAAGGAGGCGATGAAGGCCGTCAGCGGCGCCGCATTGGTGGTCGTCAGCCGGATCGTCCAGAAGGCTTCGTTCCAGGCAAGGATGACGTTCAAGAGCAGCGTCGAGGCAATGCCCGGCACCGCCATTGGTGTGAGCACATGGACGATCTCGTTCCACAGCGACGCGCCATCCATGCGGGCTGCCTCGAGGATCTCGCCGGGGATTTCCCGGAAGTAGGTGTAGAGCATCCAGATGACGATCGGCAGGTTGATGAAGGTGAGCATGATGGTGAGCCCGATGCGGGTATCGAGCAGGCCGGCATTGCGGAAGATCAGGTAGATCGGCACAAGCACGGCGACGGCCGGCATCATCTTGGTGGAGAGCATCCACATCAAAATGTCCTTGGTGCGTTTGGTCGGCGAGAACGCCATGGCCCAGGCGGCGGGAATGGCGATGATCAGCGCGATGATCGTCGAGCCGAGCGACAGCACCACCGAGTTCATGAACGGCTTGAAGTAATCGCGCTGGGTCTGGACCGTCACGTAATTCTCGAAGGTGCCCGAGGGAATGAGGCTGAAGCCGGCGATCGCCTCCGGTTCGGTCTTGAGCGAGGTGAGGAAGGCATAGAGGATCGGGAAGAACAGCAGCAGCGCCACGGCCCAGGCCGCGATGGAAAAGCCGATCTTCGCACGTGTGGTTGTCTTGCGGGCCATGATGTTTCCCCTTTACCGGTCGAGGTTCTTGCCGACGGCGCGCATCAGGAAGATGGCGACGATATTGGCGAGGATGACGGCGATGATGCCGCCGGCCGATGCGCCGCCGACGTCGTAACCCAGAAGCGCGGTGCGATAGATGAGGAAGGCAAGGTTGGTGGAGGCATAACCCGGTCCGCCATTGGTGGTGACGAGGATTTCCGCGTAGACGCCGAGCAGGAAGATCGTCTGGATGAGAATGACGACGGTGATGGCGCGCGACAGATGCGGCAGCGTCAGATGGATGAAGCGGTTGATGAAGTTGGCGCCATCCATCTCGGCGGCTTCCTTCTGCTCGCCATCGAGCGACTGCAGGGCGGTGAGCAGGATCAGCGTCGCAAACGGCAGCCATTGCCAGGCGACGATGATGATGATGGAGAGCAGCGGAAACTGCGCGAACCAGTCGACCGGCTGCAGGCCGAAGAAGCGTGAGAGATCGGCAAGCACGCCGTAACCGGGATGCATGATCATGTTCTTCCACACCAATGCTGCCACCGGCGGCATGACGAAGAAGGGCGAGATGATCATGATGCGGACGATGCCCTGGCCGAAAATGTCATTGTCGAGCAGAAGCGCAATGGTGATGCCGCCGATGACGGTGATCAGCAGCACGCCGCCGACGATCAAAAGCGTGTTCCAGATCGACTGGAAGAAGGCCGGGTCGGTGTAGAAATACTGGTAATTGAACAGACCGGCAAAGCTGACATTGGCCGGGTTGAGGAGATTGTAGTTCTGGAACGAGAACCACAGCGTCATCGCCAGAGGCACGATCATCCACACCAGCAATAACAGCACCGATGGCGCAAGCATCACCCGCGCCAGACCGCTCGTGTTTCGAGTTGCCATTGCACTCACCTCCCCTTGGGTACAGGCGTCACGACATGCGCCCGGCATATCCGGAAGAACCGGCTCATTCTTGTTTTGATTTGAAAGGCATTAGAGCCGCCTGGCGGCTTCCGACCCGGAGTGTTCGCTGCCCGGCACGGGAGCCGGACAGCGATCTTCGGGAGGATTACTTGATGTAACCGGCGCGGGTCATTTCACGCGTCGCAGTTGACTGGGCGCCCGCAAGCGCATCATCAACGCTGGACTGACCGGCAACGACCGCCGAGAACAGCTGACCGACCGTAGTGCCGAGCGCCTGGAATTCAGGGATCGCCACAAACTGACCGCCGGTGTAAGGCACGGGCTTTACAGTCGGCTTGGTTATATCGGCAGCATCCATGGCGGCAAGCGTCGGCTTGGCGAAGGCTGCGGCCTTTTCGTAATCGGCGTTCTTGTAAAGCGAGGTGCGGGTGCCCGGAGGCACGTTTGCCCAGCCTTCCTTGGAAGCGACGAGCGTGGTGTAGTCCTTGCTGGTTGCCCAGGCGATGAACTTTTCGGCAGCTTCCGCCTTCTGCGAGCTCTTCGGGATCGCAAGGTTCCAGGACCACAACCAGTTGCCATGGTTCTTCAGTTCGCCATGCGTCGGGAAGAGCGCATAACCGACCTTGTCGGCAACGGTGGAATCCTTCGGGTTTGACACGAAGGAGGCAGCGACCGTGGCATCGATCCACATGCCGCATTTGCCCTGCTGGAACAGTGTCAGGTTTTCGTTGAAGCCGTTGGAGGAGGCGCCCGACGGACCGGCATCCTTCATCAGATCAACATAAAACTGCAGGGAGCTTTTCCACTCCGGCTGATCGAACTGCGGCTTCCAGTTTTCATCGAACCAGCGGCCACCGAAGGAGTTGGTGAGCGCGCTGATGAACGCCATGTTCTCGCCCCAGCCGGCCTTGCCGCGCAGGCACATGCCGTTGATATCGGCCTTGCGGTCGGTAATCTTGCGGGCGGCGTCACCGATGAATTCCCAGGTCGGGTTTTCAGGCATCTTCAGACCGGCTTTTTCAAACAGGTCCTTGCGATACATGATCATGGCGGATTCGCCGTAGAAAGGTGCTGCGTAAAGCTTGCCCTCGGCGGAAAGACCGCCACGGATCGCCGGCAGGATGTCATCGACATCGTATTTATCGCCGAGCTTTTCGAGCGGCAGCAGCCAACCCTGCTTGGCCCAGATCGGCACTTCATAGTTGCCGATGGTCATGATGTCGTATTGGCCGCCATTGGTGGCGATATCGGTCGTCACGCGCTCACGCAGAACGTTTTCTTCAAGCGTCACCCACTCGACCTTGATGTCGGGGTTCTTGGTGGTGAAGTCCGAGGTCAGACCCTGCATGCGGATCATGTCGCCGTTGTTCACGGTGGCGATGGTCAGCGTCTCGGCGGAAGCAAGGGTCGAAAAGGCGAGTGCCGAGCATGCGCCCAGCAAAATGGTCTTCAATGTCATATCTTCCTCCCAGAAGAAAAATGATGAGCATTCGCTTTGCTCTAGGGCATTTACTCACCTCATCAGCAAAAAAGTCAAGCGACATCCTGTGCTGCGACGCACATGGAAAAACCAAGCCTTTGATTTTATGTGCTTAATTTTTGCTCAGTGGGTGAGCAAATATTCGCTCGTGACTTCATCGGTGATGAGGCCGTTCAGCAGACCGCCCCTCAGCGCCGCCAGAATCGAGGCGTTCTTGCGTGCGCCCTGCGCCATGCCGATGACGGTGCAGGTCTCTCTTGAAGGGATGGGAACCGAGGCGACGCGCTCGTTGACGGAATGCTCGAGAATGCGGCCATTGGCATCATACATCCAGCCGCAAATCTCGCCGACCGCCCCGCTTGCCATCAGCGCTTTCATCTCGTCCACGCCGAGGAAACCATCGACGCAGAGCGGTGCGTTTTCGCCAAGTTCGCCGACACCAACAAAGGTGACATTGGCGGCGGACCCAAGCGCCAGCGTGGAGCGCACCATGGACTGGTCGTGCAGCAGCTCCCGCTCCTCAGCCGACGAGCACAGAACCGGCAGCGGCATCGGAAAATGCCGCGCCTTGATGGCATCGGCCATGCTGAAGATGACGTTATAATAGGCGGCCGAGCCATCCGGCCCGATATTGCCCGTCAGCGAGACGATACGGTGCTGCGGGCATTCCATCGGCGGCAACTGGTCCACGGCGGCCTTCAAGGTACGGCCGGTGCCGATGGCAAGCACGATGGGATCGGCATTTTTCAGCCAGCGCTCGATTTCCGCCGCTCCAGCCTCGGCAATTCCGACCGTGGAAGAGACTCCGGCCGGATCGCTCGGCACCACCTCGATATATCTAAGGTCGAATTTCTCTTTCAGCCGTTCGGCCTTTTCCAGACAGGCGGCGATGGGGTGATCGAGCCGGACCTTGATCAGCCGCTCGGCGACGGCCAGCGACACCAGCCGCTGCGCCGACTGCCGCGAGATGCTCATGGCGGCGGCGATCTCATCCTGCGTGCGGCCGGCGACATAATAAAGCCAGCCGGCGCGGGCCGCATCGTCCAGCCGTCCATGTGCGTCGTTTCGTCTGGCCATGCCGCTGCCCTTTTCCGAATTCTGCTTGCGCATTTGCTGGCATTTTTTTGCGTCGGCTGTCAAACGGCGGATGTGCGCAAAGACTATACGGCGCGAAAATCGGCGGATGAGGAACGGTGACCGACGGGCTTATACGTCCGTGTCGTTATTTTTCGTCATTCCGGCCTTGAGCCGGAATCCAGCCACGGCGCGTCCGCGCCGTGAAAGAGTCTTTCGCGATCAAGGACTTGATCGCGCTGGACCCCGGATCAAGTCCGGGGTGACGATGCTGGATTATGCCCGCACCCTCATTCACGCCGCTTCCTGCACCAGATGCCCTGCGGAAACCTCGCGGTAGTGGCGCTGCGGCGGCACATAGTCCACCGGCCGGATCGGGCTTTTGATCTCGTCGGTCGCCATGTTGCGCCGGATCTGCCGCCGCGTCGGGTCCGGCACCGGAACGGCGGACATGAGCTTCCTCGTATAGGGATGTTGCGGATTGTCGAAAACCGCCGCACGCGGGCCGATCTCGACGATCTCGCCGAGATACATCACCGCCACACGATGGCTGACGCGTTCCACCACCGCCATGTCATGGCTGATGAACAGGAAAGCGAGATTGAGGCTCTGTTGCAGGTCGAGCAGCAGGTTGCAGACCTGCGCCTTGATCGAAACATCGAGCGCCGACACCGCCTCATCGGCGACAATGACCTTGGGGTCGAGCATCAGCGAGCGGGCGATGGCGATGCGCTGGCGCTGGCCGCCGGAAAATTCATGCGGGAAGCGTCGCATCATATCCGGGCTGAGACCCACCTTTTCCAGAAGATCGGCCGCCTTTTCGCGGGACTGCTGTTTGGTTCCGAGGCGATGCTCGATAAAGGGCTCCATGATCGCCGTGCCGATGCTCATGCGCGGATCGAGCGAGGCGAACGGGTCCTGGAAGATCATCTGCACGCTGCGGCGCATGGTGCGCAGCGTCGTCTTGTCGAGCTTCAGCACCTCGTAGCCATCGAGCATGACATTGCCGGATGTCGGCTCGATCAGCCGGGTGATCGAGCGGCCCGTGGTCGACTTGCCGCAACCCGATTCACCCACGAGAGACAGGGTTTCGCCCTCGGCGAGATCGAAGGAGACCTTTTCCACCGCATGCACGGCCCCGGATTTGCGGCCGAAAAGGCCGGTGCGGATATCGAAACGGGTGGTGAGGTCCCTGACCGAAAGAATGGGCGTGCGGCCGCCGGAGACCGTGTCCTTCACCTCCGCGACGGGCTGGCTTTCGCCGGTCTTGATATCGATGATCGGGAAACGCGCCGGCAGCACCCTCTCCTTCATCGAGCCGAGCTTCGG
Organism: Agrobacterium sp. P15N1-A; assembly: GCF_044626815.1. Taxonomy (NCBI): domain Bacteria; kingdom Pseudomonadati; phylum Pseudomonadota; class Alphaproteobacteria; order Hyphomicrobiales; family Rhizobiaceae; genus Agrobacterium; species Agrobacterium sp. P15N1-A. Next base: position 293,036 of record NZ_JBIUPF010000005.1, read on the forward strand.
CACCGCCGAAAGCAGCGCCCGCGTATAAGGATGGCGGCCACGATGGAAGATGTCGTCGGTAGTGCCGGTTTCCACCACATCGCCGCGGAACATGACGATGGTGCGGTCCGAGACTTCCGCCACCACGCCCATATCATGGGTGATGAACAGGACCGACATCCCCTCCTCTTCCTGCAACGTCTTGATGAGGTCGAGAATCTGGCCCTGAATGGTGACGTCGAGCGCCGTTGTCGGCTCGTCGGCGATCAGCAATTTTGGTTTGGAGGCGAGCGCCATGGCGATCATCACGCGCTGGCGCATGCCGCCTGAAAACTGGTGCGGATAATCGTCGAAACGGTTCTTCGCATTGGGAATACGAACCTTCTCCAGCAGGCCGATGACCTCAGCCTTCGCGGCCGACGAAGAAATATCCTGATGCACGGTCAACGCTTCGGCGATCTGCTTGCCGATCGGGAAGATCGGGTTGAGGCTGGTCATGGGTTCCTGGAAGATCATCGAAATGTCCTTGCCGCGAACCTTGCGCATCTCCTCTTCCGGCAGCGCCAGCAGGTCGCGCCCGCCGAGCATGACCTTGCCTTCGATCCGGCTCGTCTTTTTATCGAGGAGCCGCATGATGGAGAGCGAGGTGACGCTTTTGCCCGAGCCGCTTTCACCGACGATCGCCACCGTTTCGCGCGGCGCGATCTCGAAACTCATATTGCGGACCACGGATTTCCAGCCGCCATCGACGCGGAAGGATGTGGTGAGATTTTGAACCGATAAAACCGGGCTGACTGAACCGCCGGTCTGTTCCATTGATGTCGCCGCCAAAAGCATGCCGATCTCCTGAAAAGCAGAAGGCGGCCATGAAGGCCGCCGGATGTCTTACGCAGCAAGTGCGGTTTCGGCCATCGAAACCCAGTAGCTGATGCCGTAAGGCAGCGCATCGTCGTTGAAATCATAGGCCGCATTGTGCAGCCCGGCCGTATCGCCATTGCCGATGAAGATGAAGGCGCCGGGGCGCGCTTCGAGCATGTAGGAGAAATCCTCCGCCCCCATATGCGGGTTGGGGTTGGTGTTGACGGCGCTCGCACCGGCCACGCCCATCGCCACGCCGGTCGCGAATTCGGTCTCGTCACTGTGGTTGAAGGTGACGGGATAACCGCGATGATATTTCACCTCCACGGTGGCGCCATGCGCCATGGCGGTGGCAGTCGCCACTTCCTTCAGGCGCTTTTCGGCGAAATCGCGGGTTTCCGGCAGCAACGTGCGCACCGTTCCCGTCAGCGTCACCGCACCGGGAATGACATTGACGGCCGTGCCGCCATGGGTGGTGGCGACGGTGACGACGAGCGATTTCAGCGGATCCGTCTCCCGCGAGACGATGGATTGCAGGGCGATGATGATATGCGCCGAGGTCAGCACCGGATCGATGGAAAGATGCGGTGCGGCCGCATGGCTGCCCTTGCCGGTGATGACGATTTCGAAACTATCCGCCGCCGCCATGGTCGATCCCTTGCGGATGGCGAAATTGCCAACCGGAATGCCCGGCTCATTATGCATGCCATAGACCTGCGAAATGCCGAATTTCTCCATCATGCCGTCGTTCAGCATGGCGAGCGCCCCCGCGCCGCCCTCTTCCGCCGGCTGGAAGATGACCGCCACGGAACCCTTGAAATTGCGGGTCTCGGCCAGATATTGCGCAGCACCAAGAAGCATGGCGGTGTGCCCGTCATGACCGCAGGAATGGGCCTTGCCCGGCGTCTTCGAAGCCCAGGGCTTGCCGCTCGTCTCTAGGATCGGCAGCGCGTCCATGTCGGAGCGGAAACCGATGGTCGGGCCATCCCCATGCCGGCCCTTGATGATGCCGACCACGCCGGTTTTGCCGATGCCGGTCTCGACCACGTCGCAGCCGAAGGATTTCAGTTTTTCGGCCACGAATTTCGATGTTTCGAAGACATCGTAGAGCAGCTCCGGGTGTTCATGCAGATGGCGCCTCCAGCCGGCAACTTCTTCCTGCATTTCAGCCACACGGTTCAATATCGGCATTCTCTTTTTCCCTTTTTTTGTTCCCCGCCGGGTTGTCGGACGCCATATTGCGTTTGGAATTTCTCGTTTTGCAAGCATGAAATTTGCTGCATGAGCGAAAAATAGGCCCAAAACTGAATGGCTCAATTTTTGTTCATCAAAGAAACATTGGGACTTGCTTTTCAAAAAAACTGACAATAGCATCATCGGGAATGGAGGAGTATTCCTTAGCAAAGTCAAATACTTAGAATAACAGACCTTGCACATGACGACGGGAAAAGCGTCAAACATTCAAATAGATAAAATCCAAAAAGGGGAAAACTACAATGAAGAAGCGCAGCGTTCTCTTTGCCAGCACGGTGGCGGCCATGGCCTTGGCAGGCTCTGCCGCCCATGCCGAGCGCGGCAGTGACGGCGAACTGAAAATCCTGTTCTGGCAGGCCGTATCGACACTCAATCCCTATCTTTCCGGTGGCACGAAGGAAGTCTACAGCTCGTCCATGGTGATTGAGCCGCTGGCGCGCTACGACGAAAAGGGCGAGCTGGTGCCGATGCTGGTCACCGAAATTCCGACGATCGACAATGGCGGCGTCGCGAAGGATTTGCTCAGCATGACCTGGAAGCTGAAAAGCGACGTGAAGTGGTCGGATGGCACGCCGTTTACCGCCGAGGACGTTATTTTCACCTGGAAATATTGCACCGCACCGGATGGCGGCTGCGCGCAGGCGGCGCAATATGAGGGCGTGAAGAATGTCGAGGCCGTCGACGCCCACACCGTCAAGGTCAGCTTCACCGAACCGAAACCCTACCCCTATTCCGCATTCGTCGGCGCACAATCGCCGGTCATCCAGAAGAAGCAGTTTGAAAAATGCGTCGGTGCTGCCGCACCCGGCTGCACATCCGCCAATTTCGGTCCCATCGGCACCGGCCCCTTCGTGGTCAAGGATTTCAAGCCGAATGACGTGATCAGCTTCGTCGCCAACACCAATTATCGCGACCCGGCCAAGCCCGCCTTCGCCACGGCGACCCTGAAGGGCGGCGGCGATGCCGCTTCCGCCGCACGCGCCGTGCTGGAAACCGGCGAATTCGACTATGCCTGGAACATGCAGGTGGAGCCGGAAATCCTCGCCACCATGGTGGCTGCCGGCAAAGGCAAGCTTGAGACAGCCTTCGGCACCCAGGTCGAGCGTATCAATCTCAACTGGTACAATGCCGATCCGTCGCTGGGCGACAAGCGCTCCACCAAGGAGGGCGGCCCGCACCCGGCCCTTTCCGATCCGGCCGTGCGCCGTGCATTGTCGCTTGCCATCGACCGCGATGTCATCGACGAAGCGGGCTATGGCGAAGCGGGCAAGCCGACCTGCAACATCGTGCCGGCTCCGGAAGCTGTCGCTTCCACCAAGAATGACAGCTGGTGCCTGAAGCAGGATGTGGAAGGGGCAAACAAGCTGCTCGACGATGCAGGCTGGGTGAAGGGCGGCGATGGCATTCGCGCCAAGAATGGCGTGAAGCTCTCCTTCCTCTATCAGACCTCCACCAACTCGGTTCGCCAGGCCACGCAGGAGCTGGTGAAGGACATGTGGTCGCAGATCGGCGTTGCCTCCGAACTGCGCAATGTCAGCGCCTCGGTCTTCTTCGGCGGCGACCCGGCAAGCCCGGATACCTTCCAGAAATTTTATGCCGACGTTGAAATGTACACCAACAATTTCGACGGCACGGACCCGGAGAAATATCTGGCGGAATGGCTGTGCGACAAGATCCCGGCCCCGCAAAACGGCTGGCAGGGCCAGAATATTCCGCGTTATTGCAACCCGGAATTCGACAAGCTGGTGGGTGAACTCTCCAAGACCGCGGACCTTGCCAAGCGTGGAGAGATTTCCAAACAGCTCAATGACATGCTGACGGAGGAAGGCGCGCATATTCCGCTCATCCACCGCGGCAGCGTTTCCTCGCATTCGCTGACGCTGGAAGGCGTTCGCATGAATGCCTGGGATTCGGAACTCTGGAACGTCGCGGACTGGTCCCGCAAGAAGTAACACGCAGATGGGCCGGCTTCTCCCCCGGAGAGGCCGGCCTTCTGCATGCCCCTGGACCATGATCTGAAGACACATTTGCCGCGTTAAGGCGAAAACGCTCCCAATTTTCGTCCTGCCGCGCTCTGGGTCTGGAGAGTTTCAGATGTTTACCTTTACGCTCCGGCGGCTCGCCTTTGCCGTACCGACGCTGCTCGTCATCAGCTTCGTCATCTTCGCGCTGCTCGATCTTGCGCCGAACGACCCGACCGGCGACCTGCCGCTCACCATCCCGCCTGAAGTGCGCGAGCAAATCCGCGCCTCGCTCGGCCTCGACCAGCCCTTCTTCATCCGTTACCTGATGTGGCTGCAGCAATTCTTCATCAACGAACCGCTGAACCTCTTCGAAAGGCTGACCGGCTGGCAGATCGGCGATGGCAGCCGCATGCGTGTCTTGTCATGGGCGACACGCAGCCCGGTGGTCGATCTCGTCATTCAGCGCATGCCGCAGACGCTGTGGGTGGTGGGCCTCGCCTATCTCTTCGGTGCGCTGCTGGCCATCCCGATCGGCGTCATTTCCGCCTATAAGCAATATTCGATCTTCGACCAGATCGGCACCTTCGTTTCGATGGTCGGTTATTCGGTGCCGACCTTCTTTACCGGCGTGCTGCTGGTGGTCGTCTTCAGCTCTTACCTGCAATGGTTCCCTTCCGTTTATGACACCAACCTTCAGGTGACCGACTGGGGCAGTTTCGTGGCGCAGGTGAAGCAGATGTTCCTGCCGGTGCTGGTGCTGACGCTCTACAATGTCTCGCAGATCAGCCGCTTCGTGCGCGCCTCCATGCTCGACAATCTGCACCAGGATTATGTGCGCACCGCGCGCGCCAAGGGCGTGAAGGAAAAATCCGTGCTGCTCGTGCACGTGCTGCGCAACAGCCTGATCCCGGTCGTGACCGTGATTGCGCTCGGCGTGCCGACCATCTTTTCCGGCGCCATCATCACCGAGCAGATTTTCCGCGTGAACGGGCTTGGCCAATTGCTGATCACCGCCGTTCAGGGCGCGGATATTCCGCTGGTGCAAACGCTCACCTTCATTTTCGCGGTGCTTATCGTGCTCTTCAACCTGATTGCCGACGTGCTGTACGGCATTCTCGACCCGAGGATCCGCTATGACTGACGCCACCATCGCAGCGCCGACGGTTGCGGCCACCCCCACGCAATCCGCCCTTGCCGATATCTGGAAACAGTTCCGCGTTCACAAGGGCGGCGTGGCGGGCCTATTCGTCTTCGTCTTCATCCTGCTTGCGGTCTATGTCGGCCCCTATATCCACACCGTTGCGCCCAACGCCATCAACGTGAAGGCGCGCAACCAGTGGCCGTCGCTTGCGCATCCCTTCGGCACCGACAATCTCGGCAAGGACATGCTGGCGCAGGTTCTGGCCGGCGGGCGCATTTCGCTTGCCGTCGGCATCACCGCCATGTTGCTGGCGCTGTTTCTCGGAACGCTGGTGGGCGTACTGTCTGGCTATTTCCGCAGGCTGGACGGCCCGCTGATGCGCCTGACCGACCTGTTCCTGGCGCTGCCGCTTTTGCCGCTGCTGCTCGTCATCCTGATGCTGTTTCGCGATACGTTGCGCGCCGCCTTCGGGCCGGAAACCGGCATCTTCATCCTCATCGTCTTCGTGATCGGGATAACCAGCTGGATGCATACGGCCCGTATCGTGCGCGGCGATGTGCTGACGATCAAAAGCCAGGAATTCATCATGGCGGCGAAATCGAGCGGCATGCGCGAATACCGCATCATCCTCAGGCATATATTGCCGAATGTACTGAGTTCGATCATGGTCTCGGCCACCCTCGGCATTGCCGCCGCCATCATCACGGAATCCGCGCTCTCCTTCCTCGGCCTCGGCTTCCCCTCCGACTTTCCGACCTGGGGACGGCTGCTGTTTGATGGCGCCAACTTCCTGCAACTGACACCGTCGCGCGTGTTATGGCCGGGGCTGGCGATTTCGCTGACGGTTCTGAGTGTGAACTATATCGGTGATGCGGTGCGCGATGCGCTCGATCCGCGGGCGCTGAAGAGCTGAGCGCTCCCCGTCCCTTATCCCTGTGCTTGTCACAGGGATCCAGCCAGCCCAAGTCCTTGGGCTGAAAGGACTCTCCCCGTCGCGCGGACGCGCGTCGGCTGGATTCCTGTGACAAGCACAGGAATGAGGTTGAGGGGAGCCCCGGCACAAAAGCGGGACGCACCCTAGTGGTAATTCACCTGTTCCGCCTCAAGGATGCTGTCCGCATCCAGCGCCGCAATCGGAATATCGCTGCGCGCCGGAATATCGCCGGAAAGCTGAAGCGCCAGATAACGCCCGCAGCAGACCCGAAGGAATGAGGTGAAATTGCCGAGATCGTGCCCGGCATCGATCGATTCATTATAAAGCTTGGCGATGAGCTGCACGCTGTTCATGCCGTCACGCCGCGCGATCTCGTCCAGCGTCGCCCAGAAAAGGTTTTCAAGCCGCACGCTGGTGACCATGCCATCGATCCTGAGCGACCTTGTATGGCTTTCCCAAAGCGTCGGGTCTGCCTTGATGAAAAGCTTGCACATGGTTTCCTCCCTTACCACGCCTGAAAGATAGGCGGAAAACGGGGCTGGAAAAAGCCCCGTTTCGCCGACCTTATTTGCCGAGCACGGCCATGAATTGCGAAAGCCAGGCCGGATGCGCCGGCCATGCGGGCGCCGTTACCAGCTTACCGTCGGTAACGGCCGCATCGATGGCGATATCGGCATAGGTGCCGCCGGCCAGTTCCACTTCGGGGCGGCAGGCGGGATAGGCAGAGCAGGTACGGCCCTTCAAGACGCCCGCAGCGGCGAGCAATTGCGCGCCATGGCAGACGGCGGCCACTGGCTTGTCGGCCTCGAAGAAATGTTTCACCGCCGAAAGCACATCCGCATTGAGGCGCAGATATTCCGGCGCGCGACCGCCCGGAATGACAAGCGCATCGTAATCCGCAACCTTGATATCGGCGAAGGTGGCGTTGAGCGCGAAATTATGGCCGCGTTTTTCCGAATAGGTCTGGTCGCCCTCGAAATCATGGATGGCCGTGGCAATGGTCTGGCCCGCCTTCTTGCCGGGGCAGACGGCATGCACCGTGTGGCCGACCGCCGACAAGGTCTGAAACGGCACCATGGTTTCATAATCCTCGGCGAAATCGCCGGCGATCATCAAAATCTTCTTCGGCATGTCTGCTCCTCCCGTTTTCGAATGCCTCTGGGCACCCTAACAGGCGGGATCGAGATGCGGGTATTATGGCAATACTACAGGGCCGATAAAGGTGGGATCAGCGAGCCTGCGGCGGCTGCGGCCAGCGTCTCACACCGCCGCCCCAATTCTCGAAGGCTTTTGAAAGCTTCAGCACGAACAAATCCTCGTAACGCGGCCCGACGATCTGCAAGCCGATGGGCATTCCCGATCTGGAGAAGCCGCAATTGATCGAGGAGGCCGGTTGTTCCGACATGTTCCACGGCACGGTGAAGGCGATATGTTCGAAGGGCCGTTCCGGATCATTGGTGGGCGAGGCCCAGTCGGCCGGATAGGACACGACGGGATTGACGGGTGAAATCACCGCATCAACGGACTGCATCAACCGCCCGCAGGTCTTACGCATTTCCATGGTCTGGTTGAAACCGAAAACGGCGCGCGAACCGGAAATATCCGCCCCCTTCTGCGCCCATTCATGAATATAGGGAAGGATCGCGGCGCGACGGTCAGCGCTCAGCGCCGCCATATCGCCCCAGAACTTCGCCCGCCAGAAATCATCCAGCCCATCCAGCATTTCCCGCGTCAGCACCGGCTCGACCGGGATGACGATGGCGCCCGCAGCCTCGAACAGCTTCGCGGCGGAAAGCACGGCGTCGCGCACCTCTTCGTCCAGCGGCAGGCCGCAGCCGGCATCCAGCATCAGGCCGATTTTCAGGCCCTTCACATTAATATCGAGGTCCATCCAGTTGATATCGTTGGGCGGCAGCGAGGTGCCGTCGCGCCAGTCGGGTCGCGAAAGCGTCGCCATGGCATAGGCGGCATCGGCAACGGTGCGGGTCATCGGCCCGGCGCAGCGGCCGGTATAATAGGGATCGACCGGGATGCGGCCCTGGCTCGGCTTGAAACCGAACAGGCCGGTCCACCCCGCCGGCAGCCGGACCGAGCCGCCAATATCCGTGCCGATATGCAGCGTGCCGTAACCCGCAGCTCCGGCCGAGGCCGCACCGGCGCTGGAGCCGCCGGGGTTCTGGGTGGGGTCCCACGGATTGCGGCTGAGCTTGTGGAAGCTGGAAAGGCCGGAGGAGAGCATGCCGTAATCCGGGCAGGTGGTCTTGGCGTAAATAATCGCGCCATCCTCACGGCAGCGGGCGGCCACCGGCGCGTCCTCAACCGCGGGCACCAGTTCCACCGCCCTCGTGCCAAGCGGCACCGGATGGCCTTTCGTGGCGATCAATTCCTTCAGCGAAACCGGAATGCCATCGAGGGGCCCGAGCGTTTCGCCCTTTTGCCAACGTTCCGTCGAGGCCAGCGCCTGCCTGCGTGCATCTTCCGGATCATAGGCGTAAAGCGCATTCACCACCGGTTCGAAAGCATTGATGCGCGCCTCCACCGCCTGCCAATATTCCGATGGCGAAAGCTTCTTATCCCGGTAAAGCGCCAGGATTTCGAGCGTGTTGAGGTCTATGAGATCGGTCATGGCATCGTCTCGTCAGAAAAACAGGAAATAAGGGCGACAGCTTTTTTGAGCGGTCAGCTCGTATCGCGCGGGTCCAGCAGGTCGCGCAGGCCGTCGCCGAGAAGATTGAGGCCGAAGACGGCGAGCGCAATCGCAAGGCCGGGCATGATGGCGAGCCAGGGTGCGGTGCCAAGATAGGTCTGGGCATCGGCCAGCATCCGCCCCCAGGTGGCGGCGGGCGGCGGCATGCCGAGACCGAGGAAGGAAAGGCCTGCTTCCGTCAATATCGCAAGACCGAGCTGGATCGTCACCTGCACAATGATCTGGTTGGAAATATTCGGCACGATATGGAAAAGCGTGATCTTGGCGCGGTTCTGGCCGATGCTGGTGGCGGCGGTGACATATTCCCGCGACCATATCTGCAACGCCGCCCCCAGCGTCAGCCGGGCAAAGACCGGCACCATGAAGGTGGCGATGGCGATGATGGCGGTAAAACGGCCCGTGCCGATGAAAGCGCCGAGCATCATGGCCGACAGGATAGGCGGCACGGCGAAGATGATGTCGCAGATGCGCATGACCACGGTTTCGGTGAAACCGCGCAGCGCCGCAACCGCCACGCCGATGGTCGTGCCGATAAATGCGCCGATGGCGACGGCGGCGATGGAGGTGGACAGCGAGTTCCACGCACCGGCCATCAGCATCGACAACACGTCGCGGCCGAAATGGTCCGTGCCGAGGCCGCCATAAACGAAGGGCGATTTCAGCTTCTGGACGATCTGCATCTTTGTGGGGGACACCGGCGTCCAGACCAGCGACAGCAGGGCGACTGCGACCAGAAAGACCGTGACGGCGATGCCGACGGCAAAGGCGGGGCGGCGGCGGATCAATCGCATCATCGCGCACCTGCCCGCAGTCTCGGATCGATGAAGAGATAGGCGATATCGACCACGAAATTCATGACGATCACCAGCGCCGAGAAAAACAGCACGACGGACTGCATGACGACGATATCGCGCTGGGTCAGCGCCTGATAGGCAAGCCGCCCGAGGCCCGGCAGGTTGAAGACATTCTCCACCAGCACCGCGCCGGCAATGAGGAAGGTGAATTGCAGGCCGATCATGGTGACGACAGGGATCATCGCATTCGGCACCGCATGCCGCCACAGCGCCACCCGCTCGCTCAGGCCCTTGGCGCGCGCGGTGCGCACGAAATCCTCGTTCATCACTTCCAGCACGGCGGAGCGGCAGACGCGGGTGAGAACCCCGGCCTGCGACAGCGCCAGCGCGATTGCCGGAAGGATGAGCGCCGTAAGGCCTGCTGAAAAGCTCGGCGTCCAGCCGGGAAAACCGCCGGCCGGCATCCAGCCGAGCGTGGTGGAAAAGACGATGATGAGCAGCAGCCCGACCCAGAAGCCGGGCACGGCAATGCCCACATGCGAAAACAGCCCGGCCGCAAAATCCAGCGCCCCGTTACGGCTCCTCGCCGCCGCCACGCCGAGCGGAATGGCGATGGCCACCGAAAGGCAAACGGCCAGCAGCGCAAGCGGCAGGGTAACGGCCAGCCGCTCCAGGATCAGCCCCGCCACCGGCACGCCATAGGTATAGGATTGCCCGAGATCGCCATGAAACACGCCGGCCAACCAGTGGAGATAACGCAGCGGCAGCGGCTGATCGAGGCCCATCTGCTTCTGCAGCGCGGCGAGCGTATCGGGGCTCGCCGAGGTTCCGAGCATGATGGCCGCCGGATCGCCCGGCAGCAGGCCCATGACGACATAGATGATGAGGGAGACGGCAAACAGGGTGATGACGAGGCTTAAAAGACGCCGGATGAGGACGGCTAACATCTGGCATCTTCTCCTTGCTTTGTTTCGCCTGCGGTCGAAGGTCCAGTTATCTCTCTCCCGTCATTCCGGCCTTGAGCCGGAATCCAGCCGACGCGCGTCTGCGCGGCGGAGAGAACCCTTTCAGCCCAAGGACTTGGGCTGGCTGGATGCCGGATCATCCTCGGGCTCGACCCGGGGACCGGCATGACGGAAGAAACGGGTATCGACAAACGTCACTCTTCCCAATGCACATCCGTCAGCACATTCGAGGGAATGGGCTCGTTTTCCCACAGCCCCTTTACCTTCCTGTCCCAGACGCCGAGTTTCGGCATGACGAAAAGATAAAGGGCGGGCACGTCTTCCGCGAGGATTTTCTGGGCTTCGCCATAGAGCTTTTCCTGCTCGCCGGCATCCGCCGTCTTTTCCACATTCGCCACGACCTCGTTGAAGGCCGGGTTCTTGTAATTGAAATAATAGGGGTCGCGCGCATAGATATCGATATCCATCGGCTCGGCATGGGCAACGATGGTCATGTCGTAATCCGCGCCCTTCAGGACATCCGCCACCCATTTCGCTGGAAACTCGGTGGTCTCGATGGTCATGGTCACGCCGATTTCGGCAAACATTGCCTGCAGGATTTGCGAGGTGCGCTGGGCATAGGCCATTTGCGGGGCCTTGATGGTGAAGCTGAATCCGTCCGGATAACCGGCTTCCGCAAGCAGCGCCCTGGCCTTGTCGATATCATAAGGGTGAACGCCCGTCGTATCGATATAGCCGCGGTCATTCGGCGTGTAATGGCTGCCGATGGCCGTGCCGAAGCCGGACCAGGCGCCTTCGATGACAGTGCCGCGATCCACAGCCATCATCAGCGCCTGACGCACGCGCTTGTCATCGAAAGGCTTGCGGGCATTGTTCATGCCGGCCACGACCTTCAACTCGGTATTGCCGACGAAGGTGCCGAGGCGCGCGTCGCCATCGAAGGAGGTCATCAGTTCCGGCGCGCCGAATTCCGGGAAGGCATCGATATCGCCGGATTTCAGTGCGGCGGCCTGCGCCTGCGGATCGGACACGAAACGGAAGGTCGCCTTGTCGAGCTTTACCGAAACGGCCTTGTCCCAATAGGCGTCATTCTTCTGCAACTCGACCTTGTCGCCCTTGGCCCAGTTAACGAATTTGAACGGTCCGGTGCCGACAGGAGTGGTGCGGTTATTCTCCGCGCTTTTCGGCGCCACCATCACGGAGGCGGGCCAGCCGAGCCAGTAGAGAAGGCTGCCGGCCGGCTGCTTCAGCTTCAGCACCAGCGTTGCCGCATCCGGCGTCTCGATAGTGTCTATGGCGGCGAAGAAGCGTTTCTGCGGATTGACCGAGCTTTCGCCACGCGCCCGATCCAGCGAAAATTTGGCGACAGAGGAATCGAAAGCCTCGCCATCATGGAAGGTCACGCCCTTGCGCAGCTTGAACGTATAGGTCTCGCCATCAGGGGAAATTTCCCAGCTTTCGGCAAGCTGCGGCTTTACCTTGCCCTCGCGGTCGATCTTCACCAGACCTTCGAAGACATTCTGCCAGGTGACCTGACCGATGGCGACGGGGGCGGCGATGGTCGGATCGAGACCGGCCGGCTCGACGGCCATGCCAAGCGTCAACGCGGTTTTCGGCGCGGCCTCGGCAACCTTTGCCGAAAGCGGCAGCCAGAGCGCCGTGCCCAATGCAAGGGTCAGCGCGGTACGGCGCGAAAGCGTTGCCGCCTGCGAAAGATAAGTGCGTGGCATCATTGTCCCCTGTCTGGCGGCCGGGGCATTTTTGCCCTCGGAAGACCGCCCGTTGCAAAAAGAGTGTCATGTTGCAGGCGCACACACAATCTCGATTTTTGTGTGCTCCGTGTAGCTGAAATGGCTACACGGAAATGCAGATGGAAATCAACCTTTCGGGCAGATTGCCGGCCATCTCGCTTATCCCGCCGTCGCCTCGCGCATGAAGCGCTCGATGAAAGCGGCGAGCTTGGAGGCGGCGAAGGACAATTGCCGATCCGGTGCGACGCAGAGATCGATCTGGGTGTGGATGCCCTTCTTGCCGGAGAGCGGAACGGCGACCATCTGCCCGCTGCGGATTTCCCGCGCCACCGAAAGCGCCGGCAGAAGCGTGGCGGCGGCGTGGCCCAGCACCAGTTCCTTCAGCATTTCCAAAGAGCTGGTGATGAAGACGGGATCAAGCTCGATGCCCGCATCGGCAAACAGCGTGTCGAAGGCCTGACGCGCAGCGAAACTTTTATCCGGCAGGGCAAGCGGCAACCCGGCCAGCTCTTTCAGCGAGACTTCCGGCTGTGCCGCGAGCGCATGGCCGGCCGGGAAGATGGCATCGTAGCTGATGCGGGTGCGCGAGCGCACTTTTACGCCGGAAAGCTTCGGCGCGAACAGGCTGACGACAAGATCGGCTTCCGCCGCACCCAGCGCCTCCATGGCCTGGCGGGCGCTGGTAATATGCACCTCGAAGCGCAGTTTTGGGTATTTCAGGCTGAACTGCGCCAGCACCGGCGCCAGAAGATTGGCCACCGTCGCGCCATTGGCATAGACCGTGACCCGGCCGCGCTGCAGGCCCTTTAGGTCGTCAATGAGCTGGTGCACATGGTCGAGTTCCCGCAACGTCTTGCCGGCGCGGGCGGCGAGCAGCTCTCCCGCAGCCGTCAGTTTCACGCCCCGGCTGGAACGCTCCACCAGCGGCGAGCCGAAATAATATTCGAGATTTTCGATCTGCCGGCTCACCGCCGTCGGCGCCACATTCAGGTTTTCCGCCGCGGCGCGCATGGAGTTGGTGCGGACCAGTTCGTCGAAATACATTAATGCGCGCAGTTGCATGGGGTGGATACCTTGTTCGGATAGGTCACGTGGCGGTTCACCATATCATCGCAGCGTCGCGAGAAAATACTTCACGCGGGAAGATCGCTCGTGAAAGCAAAGCTCGCCGCTTGTTTCTTCTCCCGCCGGGGAGAAGGTGGCGCGCAGCGCCGGATGAGGGGGCGACGGCAAAGATATGCGGAGAGCTTGCCCCCTCATCTGCCCCTTCGGGTCATCTTCTCCCCGGCGGGGAGAAGAAAAAGGAGGCACCCTCGCGCCATCACGCGCGTTTGAAACCCTCGCTCGCCACCAGCAGCTGCCTTGTATAATCCGCACTGAATTCTCGGCTTTCCAGCGCCTCCGCCTCCAGCATTTCCACCACCTTGCCGCTTTTCATCACCGCGAGGCGATCGCACATATGGCTGATGACACCGAGATCGTGGCTGACCATGACGAAGGTGAGGTTGCGGTCCTTGCGGGCCTGTTCCAGCAGATTGAGGATTTCCGCCTGAATGGAGGCGTCGAGCGCCGAGGTCGGCTCATCCAGCAGCAGGATTTTCGGCTCGACGATCAGCGCACGCGCAATGGCGATGCGCTGGCGCTGGCCGCCGGAAAGCTGGTGCGAATACCGGAAGCGGAAGCCGGAACCGAGGCCGACTTCATCCAGCGCGCGGGCAATGCGCTGTTCGCGATTGTCGAGACCGTGGATGACCAGCGGTTCGAGCAGCAGCGCATCCACCGTCTGGCGCGGGTGCAGCGAGCCGTAGGGGTCCTGAAACACCATCTGCACGTCGCTATAGAAGCTCCTGTCACGACGCTTGCCGGCATAGGAGCGTCCGGCCACTGTCAGGGAGCCTTCATCGAAATGGTTGAGGCCGGCAATGGCGCGCAGCAGCGTCGATTTGCCGGAACCGGACTCGCCGACGATGCCGAAAGATTCGCCCTCGGCCACATCGATGCTGACGCGGTCGAGCGCGATGTAACCGTCGAAATCGACCACCATGTCGCGGACGGAAAGAACTGAACTCATGCGCGCCACTCCGGCTTGCGTTCCAGAACCGGCAGCGGATGCCGGTGGCCGCCGATTTCCGGCAGGCAGTTCAGCAGGCCCTGCGTATAGGGATGTTTCGCTTCCTTCAGATTGGCCGAGGACAGTTCCTCCACCACCTTGCCGGCATACATGACGAGGACGCGGTCGCAGAAGGAGGAGACGAGCCTGAGATCATGGCTGACGAAGATCAGCCCCATGCCACGGTCGCGCACCAGCTTGTCGAGAATGTCGAGCACTTCGAGCTGCACCGTCACATCGAGCGCCGAAGTCGGTTCGTCGGCGATCAGCAGTTCCGGGCCGCAGACCAGCATCATGGCGATCATGACACGCTGCCCCATGCCGCCGGAAACCTCGTGCGGGTAAAGATCGAAGACGCGTTCCGGGTCGCGTATCTGCACGGCTTCGAGCATGGCGAGCGTGCGCTGGCGCGCCTCGCCGCTGCCGATCTTTTCATGGGTGCGCAGGGTTTCCATGATCTGGTGGCCGATGGTCATGACCGGATTCAGCGAATATTTCGGGTCCTGCAGGATCATGGCCATGCGCTTGCCGCGCATGATCCGCCGCTCCTTTGCAGACGCCTTGAGCAGATCGATGTCGCCGAAGCGCAGCGCATCCGCCTCGATACGCGCATTTTTCGGCGTCAGCCCCATGATGGCGCGGCCTGTCTGCGATTTTCCGGAGCCGGATTCGCCGACGATGCCGAGACGCTCGCGGCCGAGCGTGAAGGACACGCCGCGCACCGCCTCCACCAGCCCGGTGCGGGTGGGAAAGGACACGCGGAGATTCTGGACGGTCAGAAGCGGCGCGCTCATTGGCCCGCCTCCTTGGGGTCCAGCGCATCGCGCAGGCCATCGCCCAGCAGGTTGAAACCGAGGCTGACAATGAGGATCGCCACGCCCGGCATGGCCGCGACCCACCATTGGTCGAGAATGAAGCGGCGGCCGGAAGCGATCATCGCGCCCCATTCCGGCAGCGGCGGCTGTGCGCCGAGGCCGAGGAAGCCGAGACCGGCGGCAGTGAGGATGATGCCCGCCATATCCAGCGTCACACGCACGATGAGCGACGACAGGCAGAGCGGCATGACGTGCTTCAGCACGATACGGAAGGGCGACGCGCCCATGAGCTTGACCGCGGCGATGAAATCGGAATTGCGGAAGGTCATGGTTTCGGCGCGCGCGATGCGCGCATAGGGCGGCCATGAGGTAAGCGCGATGGCGAGCACCGCGTTTTCGATGCCCGGCCCAAGCGCCGCGACCAGCGCCAGCGCCAGAACGAGCTTCGGAAAGGCAAGGAAGATATCGGTGATGCGCATCAAAACCGCATCCACCCAGCCGCCGGCATAACCGGAAACCGTGCCGACGATGAGGCCGACGGGGGCCGCGATGATGGCGACCAGCAGAACCACGAACAGCGTCAGCCGCGAACCGTGAATGAGGCGCGAAAGAATATCGCGGCCCTGATCGTCAGTGCCGAGCAGGTAACCTTCCGTGCCGGGTGGCAAAAGCCGGGCATTGCGCAGATCGCCCTGCACCGGGTTATGCGGGGCCAGAACATCGGCAAACAGCGCCACGAACAGCAGCGCGATGATGATGGCCAGCCCAAGCAGCGCCAGACGGTTTTCCGAAAAGCGCCGCCAGATGACATAGGCGCGGCCAAGCCGCGCCTGCCTGCGCGAGGCCGGCCGGTCGGAGAGAAGCCATTCGCGGCTATAGGGTTTGATCGTATCGGTCGAAAGGGTCATCGGCTGCGCGTCCTTGGATCGAGCGTCCGGTAAAGCAGATCGGAGAAGAGATTGATGCCGACGAAGATGGCGCCGATCACGATCGTGCCGCCGAGAACGGCATTCATATCCGCATTCTGCAGCGAATTGGTGATGTAGAGGCCGAGCCCCGGCCAGGCGAAGATGGTTTCGGTCAGCACCGAACCCTCGAGCAGACCGGCATAGGAGAGCGCAATCACGGTCACCAGCGGCACGGCGGCGTTGCGCAGCGCGTGGAACCAGATGATGCGTGTTTCCGAAAGCCCCTTGGCGCGGGCAGCGACGATATATTCCTGGCTTAGCTCGTTCAGCATGAAGGAGCGCGTCATGCGACTGATATAGGCCAGCGAAAAATAGCCGAGCAGACAGGCGGGCAGGATGATGTGGCGGAAGAGATCCCACAACACGTCCCATTGCCGCTGCCAGATCGCGTCGATCAGGAAGAAGCCCGTGACCGGCGTGAAGGTGAATTCATAAACGATATCCATGCGGCCGGGATAAGCCACCCATTGCAGCCGGGCGTAAAACACCAGCAGCGCCAGAAGGCCGAGCCAGAAGATCGGTACGGAATAACCGATGAGGCCGATGACGCGCACCACCTGGTCGGCAAAGCTGCCGCGCTTGACGGCGGCAAGCACGCCGAGCGGAATGCCGAAGACGGCGCCGATGATGGTGCCGAGCGTGGCAAGCTCGATGGTGGCCGGAAACACCCGCTTGATATCCTCCATCACCGGATTGGTGGTGAGGACGGAGGTGCCGAAATCGCCCGATAGCGCCTGTTTCAGATAAAGGAAGAACTGCTGCCAGAGCGGCAGGTTGAGGCCGAGCTGCTCACGCACCCGCTCGACCACATGCGCGGGCGCACGGTCGCCGACGATCGCCAATGCAGGATCGATCGGCACGACGCGGCCAATGAAAAATGTGACCGCCATCAGCCCCAGAAAGGTGGTGATGACGGTGACGGCGAAGCCGAGAACGGCTTTCACGCGGGCATTGGCACGGCGTTTGCCGTGCCTCGCCCTGCTGTTGCTTTCAACCATGCTCAAGAGACCGATCCTTCCGGATCATTCCTTGGAAATGGTGTAGACGAAGTTGGTGTCGAAGCTCGGTCCGAGCTTCAGGCCCTTCAGCTTGGCGGAATATCCCGCCACTTCCGTCTGCTGGAAGATGATGACGAAGGGACCCTTCGCCAGAACTTCCTTCTGCAGGTTTTCATAGATGGCGGCGCGCTTGGCGCTGTCCTTCTCCAGAAGCGCCGACTGCGTTTCCTTGGTCAGATCAGGAACGTCCCAGGCATTGCGCCAGGCGAGCGTCTTGTTCTTGCCCTCATCGGAATTGTCGTAGTTGATGGTGAAGGTTTCCGCATTCGAGTTCGGATCAAAATAGTCCGAACCCCACTGGCCAATGTAGATATCATGCGTGCGGGCGCGGTATTTGGTCAGCGTCTGCTTGCCGTCGCCCGGAATGATTTCCAGCTTTATGCCGGCCTGCGCCAGCGTCTGCTGCACGCTTTCGGCAATGCCGGTCACCGGCTGGGTGTTGCGCACATCCATGGATACGGTAAAGCCGTCCTTCAGGCCGGCCTTGGCCAGAAGCTCCTTCGCCTTGGCGACGTCGAGCTTGTAGGGGTTCTCGTCAAGCGCGCCGAGCTGGCCCTTCGGCAGGAAGGTCTGGTGAACTTCGCCGATGCCCTTGATGATCGTCGCGCCGATGGCGTCGTAATCGACCAGATATTTGAAGGCTTCGATGACCTCGGGCTTCTTTAGGTTCTCGTTCTTCTGGTTGAGGCTGAAATAATAGACGGTGCCCTTCGGCGCGGAAGTGACGGCAAGGCCTTCCTTCTTGGAAACGGCTTCCATGTCGCCCGGCTCGAGGTTGCGGGCCACATCGATATCGCCGTTTTCAAGCGCCAGGCGCTGGCCGGAGCTTTCCTTCATGTGGCGATAGACGACGCGCTTCAGCTTCGGCTTCTCGCCGTAATAATTCGGGTTGGCTTCCAGAATAACGGCTTCGTTGGCCTTCCAGCCAAGGATCTTGTAGGGGCCGGAACCGGCGTAACCCGTCTTCAGGAACTCGTTGCCGAAATCGGTGTCGTATTTGTAATCGGCGCTCGGCGTGACGGACTTTGCCTTTTCGGCGATGAGCTTCTTGTCGACCACCGAAGCGACGGTCGCGGTGAGCACGTTCAGCACGAAGCTCGGCGCATAGGGCTTGTCGACCGTCAGAACGAAGGTGTTCGCATCCGCAGCCTTCGCCTTTTCGGTGACGTTGTCACCGCTGAGACCGAACTGCGTCAGCAGGAATGCCGGGGACTTGTCGAGCTTCACGGCGCGTTCGAAGGAGAAGGCGACGTCATCAGCCGTGACCGGATTGCCGGAGGCGAATTTCAGGCCGGATTTCAGCTTGAACGTATAGGTCAGACCATCGTCGGAGGTCGTCCAGCTTTCGGCCAGATCGCCGATAACCTTGGACGTGTCGTTAAGATCGATGGAAACCAGCTTGCTGTAGGTATTGCCGGTCACTTCGGCAGCGGAGAGTTCGAAAGCCTCGCCCGGATCGAGCGTGATGATGTCGTCGATGGCGAAACCTTCGACCAGCGTATCGGCCGGCGTTGCGGCAAAAGCCTGCGGCGCCGCCAGCATCATCAGCGACAAAGCGGCGCTGGTGCTGAGAATACGCATGGATTTGTTGAGCGATTTGATCATAGGATCTCCCCTTTTGTTATAAGCTTGATTTGGTTCGCTTCAGCTCTTCTCAGGCCGCCTCGTGCCAGGCCTGAGACAAAACACGCAGCCAGTTTTCCCGGCATATTTTAGCAAGTTCTCCATCACCGTAGCCCGCCGATTTCAGCGCCGCAACCAGATTGTGATTGCCGCTCGCATCGGCAACGCCGACGGGTATCGTCGCGCCATCGAAGTCCGATCCCAGCGCCACGCAATCGACGCCCATGCGCTCCACCATGTAATCGATATGGCGCACCATGTCGGAAAGCGGCGTATCGGCAATGTCGCGCGCATCGGCCCTGAGCATGGTCACCGCGTAATTGAGACCCACCAGCCCGCCGCTTTCCTTGATGGCGTCCATCTGCCTGTCGGTGAGATTGCGGGCCACGGGGGTGAGCGCATGCGCATTGGAATGGCTGGCGATCAGCGGCTGGTTGGTGGTCTTCGCCACATCCCAGAAGCCTTTTTCGGTGATATGCGCGAGATCTATGAGAATGCCGAGCCTGTTGCATTCCTTCACCAGAGCAAAACCGGCGTCGGTGAGGCCGGGCGCCGTATCGGGAGACATGGGATAAGAGAACGGAACGCCATGGCCGAAGATATTGTGCCGGCTCCAGACCGGGCCGAGCGAGCGCAGGCCGGCGGCGTAAAATACCTCCAGCGCATCGAGATCGGCCCCGATCGCCTCGCAGCCTTCCATATGCAGCACGGCGGCGAAGATATCCTCGGCAAAGGCCTTGCGGATATCGGCCGTGGAGCGGCAAAGCCGCCACGCGCCGGCGCGGTCGAGCCTCAGCGCAATCGCCGCCTTTTCCATGGCGATATCGAGCGAGGGCTGGCGCTCCAGCGGGGAGGCGAGCGGCGTGTTGTAATGGCCGCTTTCATCCGGTTCCTGCAGGATGAGATCGCCGGAGGGAATATAGATCGCGCAGATGCCGCCGCCAAGGCCGCCTGCCCTTGCGCGGGGCCCATCTATATGGCCTTCGCGTGTGCCGTTCCTGAATTCGGCCACCGGATCGGCACCGGCCTTGCTGTTGCGCCACAACCGAAGCAGCACATCATTATGACCGTCGAACACTGCGTGCATGGGAAGAAATTCCAGTCATCGGAAAGAACAAAACGGGGGCGGGCAGACGCCGGGATGACACCGCGCGAAAGCAAACCGGCGCATTGTTCGCCGACCGCTATTGTCTGTCGGAGGCGATCTTAGGACGATCTCTTCGAGCTTCGCAAGACACAAATTAGGCAGCGGTGAAATTATCACCACTTGCCTTTTGCCGGAATTTGCGCTTCGTCAGGCGCGCCAGCCGCCTTCCGCTTTCGTGAGCAGCGGCGTTGAAAAAACACCCCTCACCCGCTCCGGCCATTCCGGCCCGAAAGCCGCGATTTTTTCCCGCCAGCGATCCGATTGCAGCATGGCCGCGCCGATGACGGCGGGCCGGATGCCGGAGGCGGCGAGAAGCGAAAGACCCGATATGATGGAGCTGCCGCTGGAGATCACGTCATCCACCAGCGCCACCCGCCGGTTCTCGATGAGCGGCAGCATGCGCGGATCGATATAGAGCCGTTTTTCCTGCCTTGTGGTGATGGAGGACATCGGCACCGACAGTTCCTCCAGATACCAGAATTTGCGCGAGGTGCCGAGCGGCACGTAACGGGAATGGCCGAGATGCCGGGCGACGGCGGCGGCGAGCGTCAGCCCCAGCGTCGGCAGGCCGATGACGACATCCGGCTTGAAGGGAAGAAGCTGTGCGGCGAGATCGGCCGCCAGCGCCTCGAGCACCTCAAAAGAGGCCTGATTGACGATAAGCGAGGCCAGCGCATGTTCGCCATCCGCCAGCGGCCTTATCGGCAGACATATCTGCCTTCCATCATCCAGCGCCGCTGGAAAGAAGGCGGAATGCGGGCCTGCCGTTTCGAAGCTGCGGCGCGGATGGATCTCCTGCCAGAACTCATGCGGCGCGGCGGGGGAATGGGCGGCAGGCGATGCGGATGACGGCATCGGTTTTTCCTTTCAGAACCGGGATGGCGCAAGGCGGAGGCGGTTTTCAGCCACGCCAATCCCGTTCGGCAGATTAGTCATTTTAGCAACCACAGAGACGCTGCGGGTTCATTTCATTGGCTTTTTCCGTTAGAAGAGAAAAAAGCAACAGGCATTCGGATGAACCCACCTATGACGCGGGTTTTTCCCATATTCAAGGACAAGCTGCCCATGAGACTGCTGGACCGCATAGGCGAGGACCTGCCATTCCTGACGGAGCTTCGCCACGACCTGCACGCGCATCCCGAACTGGGTTTCGAAGAGGAAAGAACCAGCGCCATCGTCGCCGATCTTCTCGAGCGTGCCGGGTTGAAGGTGCATCGCGGTCTCGGCGGCACCGGCGTGGTCGCCACGCTGCAGGTGGGCAACGGCACCCGCAGCATCGGCCTGCGCGCCGACATGGATGCGCTTGCCATGCCGGAAGTGCCCGACCGGCCCTATAAATCGAAATTCCCCGGCAAGATGCATGCCTGCGGCCATGACGGCCACACCGCCATGCTGCTGGGTGCTGCGCGTTACCTCGCAAAGACCCGCGATTTTTCCGGCACCGTGCATTTCATTTTCCAGCCTGCCGAAGAAGGCCGCGGCGGCGCGAAAAAAATGGTGGAGGACGGGCTTTTCACCCTGTTCCCCTGCGATGCGGTCTATGGCCTGCACAATATGCCGGGGCTCGGCATCGATGAAATGGCAGTTGTGGAAGGCCCGCAGCTTGCCTCTTCCGACAGCTGGCGCGTGACCTTCAAGGGCATCGGCACCCACGGCGCCAAGCCGCATCTCGGCCGCGATCCGGTGACGGCGGCGGGCACCTTCCTCGCCTCGCTGCAAACCATCGTCGGCCGCGTCGTCGATCCGCTGCAGCCCGCCGTGGTCAGCGCCTGTTCGGTGCAGGCGGGCGACCCGAAGGCGCTCAACGTCATTCCCGATCTCGTCGAAATCGGCGGCACGGCGCGCGCTTATGCGGCTGACGTGCGCGACCAGCTCGAAGCGGAAATCGGCAGGCTGGCGAAGGGCACGGCGGCGATGTTCGCCATCGAGGCGCATTACGAATTCATCCGCCGGATTCCACCCGTCATCAACGAGGCGGATGCAACGAAACGGGCGCTGCGCGCCGCAAGAACCGTCTTCGGCAACAAAACCCGCAACGCCTTCCCACCCTCGACCGCCGGCGACGATTTCGCCTTCTTCGCAGGCGAAGCGCCCGGCTGCTATGTCTGGCTGGGCAACGGCCCGGCGGTGGATGGCGCGCTTCACCACAACACCTCCTACGACTTCAACGATGCGGCCATCGTGCCGGGTGTGGCGTTCTGGGCGACGCTGGTGGAGCAGGAACTCGCGGCGGAGTGACGCCCCGGCCGGCGCGATGGCCGCTCAGGCGCGCCGCGCGCCCGGGCGAGCGAGGCTGGCTAAAATTCCGGCAAACGCGCAGCCGGCGGTAATGGCCATGATGCCGGGCCAGCCGGCATGGATCCAGAACCAGCCGCCGACCCAGCCGGTAATGCTCGCTCCGCAATAATAAAACAGCAGATAAAGCGCGGAAGCATGGCTTTTGGCGGCGCCCGCATTCGCGCCCACTCCGCTGCTGGCAGCCGAATGCCCGATGAAAAATCCGATGGTTATCGCCGCAATCCCCGCCACGATGAGGATGATGCTTGAGGCGAATGTGAGCAGGATACCGGCAAGAATGGTGGAAAAGGCAACCACCAGCATGATCCGCCGGCTGAATCGGTCGACCAGCGCGCCGCCATAAGAGGACGCGACGATACCCAGGGCAAAGGTCAGGAAAATCATGCTGACGGCCGTGCGGCCCAATTCGTAAGGCGGCGCGACGAGGCGAAAGGCGCAATAGTTGAAAACGGTGGTGAACACGCTCGTCAGCATCGCGCCGAGGAAATAGAACCGCCGAAGTTCCGGGTTTCCAAGATGTTGCGCCCATATTCTCAGATGATTTTTAAGCGGCATGTGCTGCGGCCGGAAATTCCGCGAAGGCGGAAGCAGCAGCAGGAAGCCGATGGCCGCGAGGATGCAGACCGCCCCCAGCGCATACATTGCCGCCTGCCAGGAGGTATAGGCGGACACAAGCCCCATGCCGACACGCCCCGCCATGGAGCCGAAGGCCGTGCCGCCGACATAAAGCCCCATCGCCTTGCCGAGACTGGAAGGTTCGATCTCCTCGGCAAGATAGGCCATGGCGACGGCCGGAACGCCGCCGAGCACGAACCCTTCCAGCGCGCGGGCGGCAAGCAGCCATGCCCAGCCTTGCGTGCTTGCCGCAATGATATTGGCGATGGCTGCCAGCATCATCGAAACGAACATCAGATTTCGGCGGGTGAAGAGCTGGGCAAAGGCACCGCTGAGCAGAATGGCGAAGGCAAGCGTTCCCGTCGTCAGCGACAGGGCCAGCGATGCAGTTGCAGGATTGATGCCGAATTCCGCCGGAAATTCCGGCAGGAGCGGCTGTACGCAATAGATCAGCGAAAAGCTGGCGAAGCCCGCGAGGAAAAGCGCCCAGCTCGCCCGGCGAAACTGACGGCTTCCCTGCCGTATCCAGAGCACATCCGGCGGCTCCTCCGTCATGACGATCGGCGGCGTGAAATCCTGTTTTTTGAGCTGGCGCATCGGGTTTGTCCCTTTCGCTCCCAGCTATAGCGCAGGTCCGTCTTTCATTCTAATATATGGAAGGCGTTCCCATCATATCTGGATCTAATATCATGGAACTCAGGCACATCCGTTATTTTCTGGCCATCGCCAATGAGGGCAGTTTTACGCGGGCGGCCGAACATCTGGGAATCGCGCAGCCGCCGCTCAGCCAGCAGATAAAGGTTCTGGAACAGGAAATCGGCGTGCGGCTATTCCGGCGTCTTGCGCATGGTGCGGAACTGACAACGGCGGGCCATGCCTTTCGGGCTGCGGTGACCCATATTCCGCATCAGGTGGGCGAAGGTGTCCGGCTCGCACGCAGGGCGGCGGCCGGTGAAACCGGCATTCTGCGAATAGGCGTCACCGGCACGGCGGCGCTCAACCCTCTGGTTCCGGCCTGCATCCGCACCTATAGACGCCAATATCCCGACGTGGAGCTTCAGGTGATGGAGGCAGCCGCCCTGGCGTTGACACCGGCCCTGCTCGAAGATCGGCTGGACGTGGCGCTTTTGCGGCCTTCTCAATCCGATCCCGATACATTGCTCGAAGAAGTGCTCACCGACGAACCGCTTCTGGTCGCCCTGCCTGCATCCCATCCGCTCGCGCGGCGCGGCACCGCCATAGACCTGATGGAATTGCGCGACGATCCTTTCATTCTGACGCCACGCAGCGTCGGCACCAGCCTTCACGATGCATCGATAAAAGCCTGCCAGGAGGCCGGTTTCACGCCGCGCCTTGGGCCGGCGGCACCGCAAATCGCCTCGATATTGTCGCTGGTCGCGGCCGAACTCGGGGTTTCCCTCCTCCCGGAATCCGTCGCGCAGGTCAAAATGCAGAACATCGTCCTGTTGCCCTCCAGCGGCCCGCCGCCACGGCTTTCCATATCGCTCGCCTATCGGCGCGGAACGACATCGCCGGTGGTGAAGAATTTCGTGTTGGCGGCGCGCATTGCCGCGCGCGAAACACAGACGCCTGACGTGGCCGCGGTCGAATAAACCGCAGCCCGCGGATTCGGGCCGCCGCTATTCGAGAACGGCAATCACCGGGCTTTCCATCACCCTGCCCGCCAACACATCGGCAATGCCCATATCCGTCTGGTGCGGGCCGATATTGCAGGCGAGCGTGGCGCCGAAGCAGGCCTTGAAGACGAGATAGGGCGGCTGCCATTTCACCACCCTGCCGACGGCTTCGCGCAATTCTTCGAAAGCCTTTGCCACGTCTTCAAGCGGAGCATCGGAAACGAGGCCGGAAAGCGGCAACGGGAGAAGTGCGGTCACCTTGCCTTCGGAAGCGACAGCCATGCCGCCGCCGGCCTTTATCACCGCATTGGCGGCGAGCGCCATGTCGTCTTCATTACCGCCGAAAACGGTGAGGTTGTGGCTGTCATGCGAGACGGTGGTGGCGAAAGCGCCGTTCCAGGTGCCCCAGCCGGTGAGAAAGCCGGTTCTGGTGATCGGCTCGGCCATGCCGTGGCGATGGGTGACAGAGATCATCGTCGCACCTTCAGGCGGAACGACGAAACCATCCTTCACCTCGGCTTCCGCCTCGCCCCATTGCGTGAAGCGCGGACGGTCGATGGTGGCGAGGCGCACCTTCGCGCCTTCGCTGGCAACCCGGAAATCATCGGCTGCGCGCAGCGGCAGCTTCATCGAGCCTTCGAGCGCTGTCGCATCGCAGGTCGGAACGTCGACGAGCATATGCCCGCCTTCCGCAACCGCCCTGCCCCCGGCCAGAACGTGGCGGGCGGCAAAACCGCTCAAATCCTCGAAGACGACGATATCGGCGCGACGGCCGGCGGCGATGAGGCCGAGATCGGCACGGCCGAGCCTTTGGGCTGCATTGAGCGTTGCGGCGCGTAGCGCCCATTCCGGCTTCAGGCCATAACGGACAAGACGGCGCACCACATCGTCAAGCCCACCGCCTCGTAGCAGATCATCGGGGAAGACGTCGTCCGTACAGAGTGTCACCGTCTGCGGCAGGTGGCCGAGCGCGTTCAGCGTTTCCACGAATTCCGGCAGCAGGTGATCGTGCGAGCCGCGCAGCTCGATGGTGAGCCCAGCTCGCAGTTTCGCCATCAGGTCTTCGCCCGAGACCAGCTCGTGATCGGAAGAAACGCCCGCCGCCATGAAGGCGTTGAGATCGGCGCCCTTCAGGCCGCGTGCATGGCCGCAGACCAGCTTTTCCGAGGCAAGCCCGGCCTGCACGATGCCGCTCATGCGCGGATCGCGCTCGATGACGCCGCGCATGTTCATGATTTCCGCGACACCGCCGACCTGCGGCCATGACAGGATATCGGCAAGAATGGCGGCGTCGAAATCCGCCCCGCCGCGCTCCAGCCCCGGTGCGGAAGGCACGCAGGAGGGGGCGAGCAGAATGGCGCGCAGGGGCAGGTTTTCGATGGCCTTCGCCGCCCAACGAACCCCATCCACACCATGCACATTGCCGAATTCATGCGGGTCCCAGACGATGGTAGTGACGCCACGGGCAACCACAGCCGCCGCATAGGCGGCCGGTGTGACCATCGAGCTTTCGATATGCATATGTGTGTCGATGAGGCCGGGCGAGACATAGGCGCCTGCCGCATCGATGATCCGTGCAGCGTCGCTGCGGCTTGCCCGCTCGTGCACGCTGGCGATCAGCGGGCCGACGATGCCGATATCGGCGGCGCGAAGCTCTCCCGTCACCACATCCACCAGCGTTCCACCGGTGATGAGACCATCGAAAGGCGCATCGCCGCGTGCGGCGGCGACCGCGCGGCTGCGGAGCGCATCATCGGTGAGATCGGTTGGCTCGCGTGTCGGAGAGTTCGCGCTCATCGGGCGGCCTCCCGGCGCAGCGCCTCGAGAATCGCCGTCTTCGCACCTTCGGCATCCACCGTTTCGGCGAAATGCGCGTTGAAGGCTTTAGCTTTCTGAGCGCGCGTCTCGACCACGGTTCGCCCGCGCGTCAGCGTCGCCTGAAGCTCGACATCGATCCGCGCATGACGCCAGCCGATGAGACCGGAGGTAAAGGCGACGGCGGCCACGGGATCGTAAAGCGCCATGGCGGCTCTGCCACGGCTGGTGGCGATGCCGATGAAACCTTCCAGCAGATCGGCGATCAGCCCGGCATTGTTGCCGCCGGCATTACGGATCGGCAGCACATCGTCCGGCGAGGCCATAACCTTGCGGCAGGCGTCCAGATCGACCATGCGCAGCGGCAGGCCGTGGGAAAGCACGATGGCCAGCGCTTCCGGATCGGCAAAGGCGTTGAATTCAGCCGATGCAGTATGGTTGCCGCTGGTCACGCCGCCACCCATCCAGGTGAGATCGGAAATTCTGGCGGCAAGATCGGGTCGGGCAAGGCAAAGCGCGGCAATATTGGTGAGCGGGCCGAGCGCCAGAATGCGCTTCTCACCATCACCCTCAAGCCAGTTGCACAGGGCGGTAAAGGCATCGCTTTTCGACACGGCCGGCGCATCCGGCAGGCTTTGGCCGACGGTCGGAATGCCGTTATCGCCCAGAATGCATTGCGCGGTTTCGAGCGCGCCAAGCACGGGCTTGGCACGGCCCTGATGGATCGGCATCGACCAGCCGAAAGCTGAGACCGCTCCGGCGGCATTGCCGCACACCGCTTCCAGCGTCGTATTGCCGAACACCAGCGAAATGCCGTCGATGGCAAGGCCTGCCGATTGCACCACCATGATGGCGGCAATGTCGTCAAAGCCCATATCGGTATCGATCCATACACCCATGGTCAGTTGAACACCTTGAGGCTCGCCGCCTTTTCGACCGGCAGATCAAAGGCGAGCGTATCACCAATGACATGCGCGGCAAGCGCCGCATCGGTTTCCGCCTTGATGGGTCCGAGCGGCGTATCCAGCAGATATTCGCGGCTGTTGCCGGCAAAGGATGTGCCGCGCACGGTTCCCTGGAAAGGACCTGAACCGAGGGTGACCATGCGCGGCCGCCAGGCCAGTCCAGATGCTGAAGGGACTGGTCCGGAAAGCGGTGTTGTACCGTTTGCGGTTTTCAGCGCGCCGCCTTCCAGCGCGAAGATGTTTTCAAAGCCGACGAAGTCAGCCACGAAGGACGAAACCGGCGCGTTGTAAATCTCTTCCGGCGTACCGATCTGCTCGATCTTGCCGCCCTTCATCACGACAATGCGGTCGGCGAGCGCCAAAGCCTCGATCTGGTCATGGGTGACGAAGATCATCGTCACGCCGGTTTCCTTCTGCACGCGCTGCAATTCGGTGCGCATTTCAAGGCGCAGACGGGCGTCGAGGTTGGAGAGCGGCTCATCGAGCAGGAGCACCTTCGGCTCCATGACCATGGAGCGCGCCAACGCCACGCGCTGCTGCTGGCCGCCGGAAAGCTCCGCCGGCTTGCGCGAGGCGAAACTGGACAAGCCCACCGATTTCAGGCCGGAGGCGACCTTGTCTTCCAGCGCCTTGCCGCTCATGCCCTTGAGCTTCAGGCCGAAGGCGACGTTTTCGTAGACCGTCAGATGCGGGAAAAGCGCATAGGACTGGAACACCAGACCGACGGCGCGCTTGTTGGCCGCGACCCGCGTAATATCGGCCCCGTCAAGATCGATGCGCCCGCCCGCCACCGGCATCAGCCCGGCAATGGCGCGCATGGTGGTGGTCTTGCCGCAGCCTGATGGTCCCAGAAGCGCGAGCAGCTCGCCCTTGCGGATATCGAGATCGAGGTCCTTGACGGCGACATTGCCGCCATAGGCGAGCGAGACTTTTTGGAGCGAAAGGTAATTTGCGTCAGACATAACGGGAGAACCCCAGAAAACGTTCGGCCATGAAGACGATGCCGATGGAAAGGAAGGCGAGCAGCGAAGAAAGGGCGGCCACGGAAGGATCGAAGACGATTTCCATGTAACCCAGCATGTCGATGGGCAGCGTGCGCACGCCGGGGCCAGACAGGAACAGCGACACCGGCACCTGGTTGAAGCTCGTCACGAAACCGAGAATGAAGGCGGAGAGAATGCCGCCGCGAATATTCGGCAGCACCACCCGGAAAAATGCGCCAATCCGCGACGAGCCGAGCAGCACCGCCGCTTCCTCGATATCCGAGCGCAGATTGTTGAGGCTGGCAGACACCACCCGCACCGCATAGGGCAGGATGAGCGCTGTGTGGGCGAGAAACAAAGCAAGCGTGATGCCGATGCCGAAAGGCACGACGAAGTATCGCAGCAGCGCCAGACCGACGATGATGCCGGGCACGATGATCGGCGCGGAGACGATGGTGCGCACTGTCTCGGCAAAAGGCAGCTTGTATCGCGACATGGCGTAGGAGGCGGGAATGCCGAGGATGAGCGCCGTGAACGTGCCGCCGATGGCAAGGAACATCGACATCGCGAAACTTTCGCGGAAGCTTTCGACGGTGAAGACCTTTGCGATCCACTTCAGCGAAAAGCCCTGCGGCGGAAAGGCGAGCGTATCGCCGGCCGAAAATGAGGCGGCGACGATGATGAGGAACGGCCCGATCAGGAAACCGACGACAAGCAGAAGCGTGAGCGGAATGAAGAGCTGCCGGGTCATTTCTTGTTCCTTGCGGTGGCGATGCGCTTCAAGAGGATATTGGCGGCAAAGCTCATGACGATCAGGATAAAGGCGATGACGCTTGCGGAGACGAAATTGTTGGAGACCGTCACCTGCTGGTAAAGCAGGGTTTCCAGCATCAACACCTTCGAGCCGCCGAGAATGGCGGGCGTGATATAGGCCGTGAGCGAACCGGTGAAGACCAGCGTGCCGCCGACGACCAGCCCTTCTTTGGTGAGCGGCAGGATGACCTTCCAGAACACCTGCAGCCAGCTTGCGCCGAGAACGCGGGCAGCCGCAATCGTATCCTTAGGCATATTCTCAAGCGCGCTGATGAGCGAGATGATCATCAGCGGCAGGAACAATTGCAGAAGACCGATGAAGACGGCCGTTTCGGAAAACAGGATACGGATCGGCCCGTCGCTGAGGCCGACGGCCTGCAGCGCCTGATTGACGATGCCGGTTCGACCCAGAATGACGATCCAGGCATAGGTGCGGGCGACCGGCGAAATCATCAGCGGCAGCACGACCAGATTGACGACGTGTCCCTTCGCGCCCGGCGACAGGTTGACGATGGCGAAGGCCGCCGCATAACCCACCACCGCCGAGACGATGGTGACAAGCGCGCCGAGCTTCAGGGTGCGCAGGAAAACCGTCTGGTTCAGCGGATCGGTGAAGAAATCGGCGTAAGCCGACAATGTCCAGCCATCGGCGGTGCGAAAACCCTCCGACAGCAGGATGAAGACCGGCACAAGAAAGACCGCCGCCGCGAAAATTGCGGCGGGCAAGGCAAGCGCCAGCGCTTCGGCCCGGTTCTGAAACATGGGTTTATTCCCTGAACGGCCTGAGGGCCGGTTGTTTTTTCAGCCAGACGCGCCGGCCTATGATTAAAAGGGTGGAAAAGCGGTCAGGGGACGACCGAACCGCTTTTCCGGGAATGGAGCCGCCCTGACGGACGTTTAGGTGCCCCATTCCAAACAGTGAAGGACTTACTGGCCGACCTTGGAATTCCACTCGGACAGCCACTTGTCGCGGTTATCCAGCGTCACGTCGGAAGGAATGAGCTGAAGGCTTTTTGCGGTTTCGTCGCCATAGGTGATGTTGTTCGCCACCTCGTCGGAAACCTTGACTTCCCTGTTGGTCGGGCTGTCCACCAGCTTTTCGGCCAGCGCCTTCTGAACGTCGGTCGAGAGCCAGAAATCCATGAACTGCAACGCCAGATCTTCGTTCTTCGTGCCCTTCGGCACCACGAGCACATTCATGCCGCCGGTCTGGCCTTCCTTGGGCGTTGCCCAGGCGAGCGGCAGATCGAGCTTGGTGAAAGGCGCCCAGGAGAAGCGGCCGATGGGCGCTGCCCAGATTTCTTCCTGCTGCATCAACTGCACCAGCTGCGAGGACTTGACGTAGAAAGTGACGATATCGTCCTTCTTTTCGCCAACGGCCTCGATGGCGCCGGAAAGATCAGGCGTATCCTTGCCGATGGCCTTGCCGAGCATGTAAAGCGCCGGCGGGCCCTGGTTGGTGGTGACATTCGGGAAGGCGACGTGGTCGACAATGCCGTCCTTCAAAAGATCGGCCCAGCTGTCGATCTTCATCTTGTCGGTGCGGTAAACGATTGAGGTGGCGTAGAAATTGACGCCGACGCTCATGCCGTCGCCATTCGGATCCTTGGCGATATCATAGAGCTTTTCGATATTCGGAACCTTGGACGCGTCGATCTTCTGGATCAGGTCCTTGCGGGTGGCCGACAGCGCATCCGCCATGGAAACGATGGCGAGATCGACCACCGGATTGGCCTTGTTGGCCTCCATCTTGGCCAGACGCTCGACGCTGTTGCCGGTCTCGACGACCAGCTTGCAGCCGCATTGCTTTTCGAACGGCGTATAGACCAGTTCCTTGAATTCGTCCTGCGCGAAGGCGTAGACAGAAATCGTCAGCGTCTTGTCCTGCGCCTCAGCGGCGCCCATCGTCAACATCAGGGCGGCGCCCGATGCAAGAATGATCTTTTTCATGGTGTGAGTTCTCCTGCTGTCGTTTTTTTGGCTTCAATCGCATCATGCTTTGCCTTGCCGGTGGAGCCGCGCATGATCAGCGCCATCGGTACTTTCGAGATGTCCGCCGTCACATCGACGGCGACGCCGTTTTCGCCCGCGCCGTCTATCGCGCGTAGCAGCGCGCCGACCGCGAGATCGGCGATGCGGCCCATATCCATGCGCATGGTCGTCAAGGGCGGGGTGACCACGGCGGAAAAGATGAGATCGTCGAAGCCGGTGACACTGGTCTCTTCCGGCACCTCGATGCCCTCGCGCTGCAATTCGGTGAGCACGCGCAACGCATGCAGATCGGACACGGCGGCAAAGGCGGTGAAACCTTCGGCAACCTTCTCTGCAAGACCAAGCCGGCAACCCGCGCCGCCCGCCTGTTCAATGACGTCCACCCAGAGCGTCTGCGTCACGCACGCCTTGCCAAGACCGTCGCGAATACCGCCGAGACGGTCGTTCTGCACGTTGGAATCGCGGTTCTTGCCCACCAGCACCACCTTGCGATGGCCAAGCCCCGCCAGATATTCACCCACCTGCCGGCCGCCATCCCAATGGTCGGCGGCGACCGTGTTGCCGGGCGTCGAGGGGCTGTCGATCACGGCGACGGGACAATCGACATCGGCAATGCGCGTGCCGCGACGGGGAACGATGACCATGCCATCCACACCGCGCTCGATCAGCCGGTTGATCGCATCCGTCTGCATGGCGATCTCGCCGCGCGAGTCGGCGATGAGCACGCCGTAACCGGCAGTGACGGCCGCCTTTTCGATGGCCTGCGCGATCTGCGGAAAGAGAGGATTGGCAATATCGGGCAGCACCAGCCCCAGAACACCGCTTCTGCCGGTGCGCAGCGCCCTGCCCGCCGAGCTCGGCACATAGCCCAGCTCGCTTGCCGTCTTGCGAATGCGCTCCACCAGCTCCGGCGAAACGCGGCCCTTGCCCGACAGCGCATTGGACACGGTTGCAACCGACACGCCGAGTGCCGCTGCTATCGCGCTCAGATTGGTGGCAGGCCGTGACGACGCCATGATGGTCCGGAAGGGCTGATTAAACGTTTAATCACGATAATCGAGCAAGGCTGCCCTGTCGAGTCCGGAGGAGGGCAAAATCGGCGAAAACCCGGGCATAAAGTCTAACTGCCCGAAAAAAGTGCGATTATTTTTATGGGGCTTCGCTGTTCGCTGCGCGGTATGCCTCCACCTGCCGCACCAGCCAGTCACGAAACAGCACGACGGGAACGTGGTTGGCGCGCGAAAGCGGCGCCACGGCATAATAGGAGCTGGGGCTTCTGGCCTGATGATCGAAGGCCTTTACCAGTTGCTTCGATTTCAGTTCGTTATCGATCAGGAAAAGCGGCATGAGCGCCACGCCAAGCCCGGCGATGCAGGCCTGGGCCACGCTGGAAAACTGTTCGAAGCGCATGCCCTGCGGCAGGGCGAGCGACAGGCCGAGGCTTTCGAACCAGTGACCCCATGCGCCCGGCCGCGAGGCCATGTGCAGCAGCGGCAGGGCGGCGATGTCTTCCCCCTTTTCCACGGGATGGGCGCTGAGGAATTGCGGGCTGCACACCGGCGCGACCATTTCATGCATCAGGAACGTGCTTTCCGCACCCGGCCAGTCGGCCTGGCCGATATGGATCGCCATATCCAGCTGCTCGCGCTCAAAGTCGAATTGCCCGATGCGGGTGGCGAAATTGATGGTGATTTCGGGGTGGTTCGCCACAAAATCCGGGATACGCGGCAGAAGCCAGCGGGTGCCGAAGGTGGGCAGCATGGCGAGGTTCAGCGTATTGCCATGCGTTTTGGTCATGATCTGCAGCGACGCGGAGCGTATCTCGCCAAGG
Source organism: Agrobacterium sp. P15N1-A (assembly GCF_044626815.1). NCBI lineage: Bacteria > Pseudomonadati > Pseudomonadota > Alphaproteobacteria > Hyphomicrobiales > Rhizobiaceae > Agrobacterium > Agrobacterium sp. P15N1-A. Next base: position 326,053 of record NZ_JBIUPF010000005.1, read on the forward strand.
GCGGAGGCAATCGATTTTGCATAGGCGCGGCCCTCGGTCGTCAGCGCCACGCCGCGTGCGCCACGTTCGAACAGGCGCACGCCAAGCTGTTCTTCCAGTGACATAACCTGCCGGCTGATCGCCCCCTGCGTCAGGGCAAGCTCATCGGCGGCGGCGGAAAAGCTGCCGAGCCGGGCCACGGAATCGAAGGCGGCGAGCGCGCTGGTGGAGGGCAGGAGTTTGCGGCTAAGAGATGTCATGAGCCATTACTATATGTAATGCAAAAATGAGTAAACATGGCTTGTGCCGACTGGCTCGAATACCAATAATCCGGCCAGCAAATCCGGAGGCATCACGTGAGCGAACACGCAGCATTCAATTGGCAGGACCCTTTTCTGCTCGAAGACCAACTGACCGACGACGAGCGGATGATCCGCGACGCCGCCGCCGCCTTCGGCAAATCGGAACTCTTGCCGCGTGTCTCCGAGGCCTATCTTTCCGAGACCACCGAACCGGAACTGTTCCGCCTGATGGGCCGCACCGGCCTGCTCGGCGTCACCCTGCCGGAAGAATACGGCGCGGCCAATGCCAGCTATGTGGCTTACGGCCTCGTCGCCCGTGAGGTGGAGCGGATCGACAGCGGTTACCGCTCGATGATGAGCGTGCAGTCCTCGCTCGTCATCCATCCGATCTTCGCCTATGGCTCGGACGAGCAGAAGAAGAAATACCTGCCCGGCCTCGTTTCCGGCGAGTTGATCGGCTGTTTCGGCCTCACCGAGCCGGATGCCGGTTCCGATCCCGGCGGCATGAAGACCCGCGCCGAGAAAATTGCCGGCGGCTATCGTCTGCGCGGTTCGAAAATGTGGATTTCCAATGCGCCAATCGCCGATGTCTTCGTCGTCTGGGCGAAATCGGAAGCCCATGACAACCAGATCAGGGGCTTCGTGCTGGAAAAGGGCATGAAGGGCCTCTCCGCTCCCAAGATCGGCGGCAAGCTGTCGTTGCGTGCCTCCATCACCGGCGAGATCGTTCTGGACGGCGTGGAAGTGGGCGAAGACGCGCTGCTGCCCAATGTTTCCGGCCTGAAAGGCCCGTTCGGCTGCCTCAACCGCGCCCGTTACGGCATTTCCTGGGGGGTCATGGGGGCTGCGGAAGATTGCTGGTTCCGCGCCCGGCAATATGGTCTCGACCGCAAGCAGTTCGGCAAGCCGCTCGCCGGCATGCAGCTTTACCAGAAGAAGCTTGCCGACATGCAGACCGAAATCGCCCTCGGCCTTCAGGCATCGCTCCGCGTCGGCCAACTGATGGACGACCATAAGATGGCGCCGGAAATGATTTCCATCATCAAGCGCAACAATTGCGGCAAGGCGCTGGATATCGCCCGCCAGGCCCGCGACATGCATGGCGGTAACGGTATCCAGATCGAATATCACGTCATGCGCCATGCCCAGAACCTCGAGACGGTCAATACCTATGAGGGCACGCACGACGTCCACGCGCTGATCCTCGGCCGGGCGCAGACGGGCATTCAGGCGTTTTTCTGAGGCTTTCTCGGCGTCGTTTCATCAAAAAGGCCTTCGAAGATCGCTTCGAAGGCCTTTTTGCTTTTCAAATCCGGCAATCGCTCAGAACGTGCCGCGAATACCGACGCCAAACATGCGCGGTTCGGTCATGCTCGCCTCGATGCCGCCAATGCCGCGGTTTTCCTTCATCAGCGTCGGTGCGCGCTCATCGAAGACGTTCTTGACGTAAGCGTAGAATTCAAGCTCCTCCTGGAACTTGTAGCTCGCCCGCACATCCGCAATCGTATAGGGATCGATTGCATAAACGGCCTTGTTATCCGTGTCGGAATAATAGCCGTCGAGATGGCGCACCTGCCCCGAAACGGTGAATTTATCCGTCACATCCCAGCTTGCGCCGATGGTGAAGCTGTAACCCGGCGACTTGGCGAATTCCTTGCCGACATAGGCGGCATTGCTGGAAATCTCGTCGATCTTCGTCTTCAGCAGACCGGCACTGGCCTTCAGCGTCAAATTGTCGAGAACCTGATAATCCACGCCGATTTCCAGACCGTAAGCATGGGCTTCTTCGGCATTGACCGTGTAGGATTCGCTGATGCCCGTGGAGACGACGACCGGTACGTTAAACTGAGCGTTCTTCATGTCCATGTAGAACAGGTTACCGTTCACCGTCAGCGTATCGTCCAGCAGGCTGGCGCGGGTGAACAGCTCGTAGTTCCAGATGGTTTCCTTGTCGAAGGTGCGCCATTTGCTGGTCGTCAGATCGAATGCGACGCCGCCGGGATTGTAACCGCGGCTGATCAGGCCGCCCACCGTCCAGTCGTCATTGATGGCGTAGGCCAGCGACGCCTTGGGCAGGATTTCCGAGAAGGTTTCGTCATAATTGACCGAGCTTCTGCTGGTGGCGCTCAGCGTCCGGTAACCGGCGCGCTGAATCTGGTCCTGCTGGTAGCGCAGACCGCCCGTCAGGGTCCATTGATCGGTCAGGCGATAGCTCAACTCGCTGAAGAGGCCGAGATTGTCCTTGGTATCGTTGAAGCGCGAGGTTCCACGCAGATAAAGCACCTCGTCGGCTTTCGTATGTGCGTAATAAATACCCGCGACACCGCTCAGCACGTCTTCCTGATCACCGAAGGTCACGCGTGTTTCGTGGGACGTGTTCTTCAGGTCGATATCGGCATCACCCGTATTCGCAATGCCGACCCGGCGCTTGGCGATGGACGAGGAGAACTGTGTCTGGTTGAACAGTTTCACGCCGTTTTCGAAATCGTAATTGATGTCGAGAATGCCGGTATTGGTGTACTGGCTGAAATTCGGCATCGTCGTGGTGACGTGGTTGAGATCCTCGAAGGGGCGCGACGCCGCTTCCTGGCTCGGCCGGTTGGAGGCGTTGTAGGAATAGGTCAGCTTGGTCGAGAGGCCGGGAATTTCCGACGGTTCCCACAAAAGCTTGAAGCGACCGTTGAACTCCTTGAAGTTCTGGTCCGTGCCCTCATGGGCGAATGCGGAATTGATGTAGTCGATGAAGGTATCGCGGCCGGAATAATCGATCGCCATGCGTGCCGCCAGCTCATCCTCGATCAGCGGACCGGAAAAGGCGAAGGAACCGCGCTTCTGGTGATAATTGCCGATTTCCGCCTGATAGCTGGCTTCGGGCGTAAAGGTCGGGTCCTTGGTGTTGACGAGGATCGCGCCGGCAATGGCGTTGGCGCCCTGCGAGGTGGTCTGCGGGCCGCGGAACACCTCGATGCTTTCGACATCCCAGATGGAGCTCGCGCCATAGATGAACTCGTTATAACCGAGATAATGGCCGTCGACATTGATCGTCGCGCGCGGCACCGTGCCGGTGAAGAAGGCGATGGAGCCGGTGTTCGGTCCCTGCGTGTCCTGTCCGCGAATGATCGGGGCGCTGACATTATCGGTGTAAACGACGTTCGGAATATCCTTGATCGCTTCCGATACGGTCGGGTCGCCGGTCTTTTCCTTCTTGATTTTATCACCGGATATGACTGAGACGGACGACGCCGTGTTCTTCATGTCGCGCGCCACTTTTTCACCGGTCACGACGATCGGCTTCAGGACGGTGGTGCCCGCCGTCGCTGCCTGCTGATCCTGACCGAGAACCGGCGTCACAAACAATGTCGCCAGCGTCAGAGCGCTGACCCCGCTCATCAAACGACCGTTAGAGCTAAACCCCATCACACACCCCTAGATAAACATGAGTATTAAAGTCATATTCAAGTAACGGAAGCGTTATCCGTTTCGCAATAGAGAATGCGTTCTGTATTGCGGGCAAAAAGGCTTCCGTAACGGGATGTGCCATATTTACAACAAAGTTTACCGACCGCCGCTTGTTCACCCGCAGCGTTTCGAAAGGGAACAGCATAGTTCCGTCCGCAGAAATCGATTCCGATTTCCGGCCCGATGCGTTAGGCATGCTCAACAAACGGGGGGAACGCGCTTGAACGCCATGGGTGACGATTCGGACAAACTGCCGGAAAACGAGGGCGAAAAGCGCTCGGCCCTCATTCAGTCGGTGTCGATCGCGGCGCGTTTCCTCAATCTTCTCGCCAGATCGGACAGCGCGCTGGCACTTGGCGACCTCGCCAGACGCGCCGGCACCGGCCGCTCCACCGCGCATCGCTACATGCAAAGCCTCGTGCGGGAGGGGCTGGTGGTACAGGACCCCGCAAGCGGCAGTTACGATCTCGGACCGGCGGCGCTTGGGATTGGCATCAGCGCGCTCAGGCGAATCAATCCGGTCGAAACCGCCGGCCGCCAGATGAATGCGCTTGCCTCCGAGATCGGCGCCAGCTGCGGCGTGGCGATCTGGACCGAACGCGGCCCGACCGTGGTGCGGTGGGCAAGAAGCGCCAGCTTTTCCATCAGCACCGTGGCGCTCGGCGATGTTCTGCCGCTGGATAACAGCGCCTGCGGCCTGGTTTTTCAGGCCTATCTGCCGCCGGACAGGGTGGCCGCCGTGCGCAGGCTGCAACCGCCCGCCTTTCGCGGCACCCGCCCGGATGCCCGTATTCTGGAGACCATCCACGAGATGGGCGGCGCGGAACTCAACGAACATCTGTTTTCGGCCCTGACGGGCAAGGCCGCACCGGTTTTCGACGCCCAGGGCGAACTCTGTTGTGTCGTCACCACCGTATCCTTCGTGGCCACCGCCGAGACCGAACGGCATTTTTCCCGGCTGATCGAAGCCGCGGGACAGGCGACGGCCGAATCCGGCGGCGCATAAGCCTATTCGGCCAGATGCTCCGCAAAGGTGCAGCCGGAATAGGCCGTGCGGAACAGCCCGGCATCGGCGAGCTTCGGCAACAGCCGCTCCAGCACCAGCCGCATGGACGCCACCGAACCGCCGGGCACCGCGACGAAACCGTCGATCGCACCGGCAGCCGCCCATTCACGGATCACCTCAAGGGCATCTTCAACGGTGCCGATGATCTGCCAATGGCCCGACCCCATCACTTCCGGACGCCGCAATAATTCCGCGACACTCAGCGTCTCCCGCTCGATCAGCCGGCGCAGCAGGCCGGCATGGGTGCGGCTTCTCGGTGTCTCCGGCGGCGGCGGCAGGTCGGAGGCGGTAACGATCCGCGTGAGCGGCCAGTCCGTGAGGTCAAGACCCGTCATATCGCGAATGGAGGCAAAGGCGCGGGCGCGGTTGGCGCGGGCATGGGTCTCCGCGAAGAGTCCCAGCGCCTCCCTGCCAGTCTCCGCAAGGTAGAGGCTGAGGCCCGGCATCAGCTTCACGCCGTCGGGGTTGCGGCCGTGGCCCTCGGCACGCCGTCGCAAATCCGCCCTGAGTTCGATGGCCGCCTGCATGTCCGGCGTCGAGGCAAAGACAGCGTCGGCCACTGACGAAGCGAAATCGCGCCCCTCGGGAGAGGCCCCCGCCTGCACCAGCGGAATGCGGCTGGCATGGGACGGCAGGTTGAGCGGGCCTTTGACGCTGAAATGCCTACCCTCATGCGCCACCGGATGCACCAGCGAGGAATCGGCGAACCGCCCGCTTTCCCGGTCGAGTTTGAGAGCTTCGTTCGGAAAACTCGCCCATAGCGCCTTCACCACCTGCGTGAATTCGGCGGCGCGCTCGTAACGCTCCTGCGGCGAAGGCATCTCTTTCAGGCCGAAATTTTCGTGCCCCTCAAGCGCCGTGACGATATTCCACCCCGCCCTGCCATTGCTCAGCCAGTTCAGCGACTGGATCTGGCGGGCCACCACATAGGGCGGCAGAAATGTGGTCGAAACGGTGGATAACAGCCCGACATGGCTGGTTTCCCGCGCAATGGCCGCAAGAAGCATGGTCGGGTCCATGCTGGCAAATCCGCCGCCGGTCTCCAGCCCCTCGGTGCGCAGAAAAAGCGTATCCGGCCGAAACACGAAATCCACATGCGCGGCTTCCGCGCGCTGTGCCAGATCGACGAAATAATCGCTGGAAAACACCCCGTTTATGTCGCTGTCCGCCCGTCGCCAGGCTTCGCCGCTGAGCCAGGTTGGGGCCAGCGACATGCCGACATGAAGCTTGGCTGCGACTGACATGATGCACCTCGACTGAAATAACAGGCAAGAAATCCGCACGTTGAATCGGCAAATTTCGATTTGTGGAGAGTTTTACTATAGTTTAGTGTCGCTTCAAGACCACACCGTCGCGCCCGCCGGAAAGAAATGCTTTTTCCACGGGTTCGATATTTAAATTCAAATACTTATAACGACCGTGCGGCGTCTCGACGCATGGGCGCATGAATAACAGGAGTTGTATCCGGTGCTCGACGCCACGGACCTTCACGCCAGCTATGGACATGTTCCCGTCCTGCGGGGGCTTTCCGCCCGTTTCCAGAACGGCCGCGTCACCGCGCTGGTCGGCCCCAATGGCTGCGGCAAGTCGACGCTGTTGAAGACCATCATGGGTTTCGTGCCTTTGTCATCGGGGGCAATAAGGCTCGGCGAGCGTTCGATCGGCGAGATCGGACGCCGCGAACTGGCACGGCGCATCGCCTATCTGCCGCAGGAGTGCCATTGCCCTGACTATATGACGCTCGGCGAGTTGATCGAGCTTGCCGGTTACGCCCGCTACGGTCTTGCGGGCGGCCCAACCGAACGCGACCGCGCGCTTTTTGCCGAGGCGCTGAAGACCGTCGGGCTGGAAGACAAGGCGAAAGCGCAGGTCAACACGCTTTCCGGCGGCCAGCGCCAGCGCGCCTTCATCGCCATGGTGCTGGCGCAGGATACGGACGTGATCCTGATGGACGAGCCGGTCAATCATCTCGACATGAAATATCAATATGCCGTTCTCAGCCTCGTGCGCGAACTGACGGACAGGCATGGCAAGACCGTCATCGTCGTGCTGCACGATCTCAACCTTGCCTCCACTTTCGCCGATGATGTCATCATGCTGAAAGCCGGGCGGGTTCTGGCATCCGGGCCAGTTGCCAAAACGGTCACACCCGAAAATGTCGCCGAGGTCTTCGATCTCGAAGCCGATATCTTCTCCCGGCAGGGGCGGCTCATCTGCGTGCCCCGGCTGGAGCGGCAGGAACAGGCCATTCCGGCATGACCCCGAAAATAACGCTGATTTTCGCCGCCGCGCTGCTGCTGGCCGCCATCCTCGCCATCAATCTGCTTGTCATGTCCGGCGACATGCTGCCTGCCGAAATCATGGCGACGCTCTGGCGCGGCGAGGCCGACAGCTATGAGCAGTCGGTGCTTCTCTATCAGCAAATCCCACGCTCGCTGATTGCCATCTATGTGGGGGCGACGACGGCCGTCAGCGGTTGCGTGCTGCAGGGGCTTGCGCGCAATCCCCTCGCCTCGCCTTCCACCCTGGGGCTGAATGCCGGCGCGACGCTTTTTGTGATTGCCGGCGCGCTGGTGTTCGATTTCTCTCCGGAAATACAGGGCCTTGCCGCGCTCGCGGGCGCTGGCTTCGGTTTTGCCGCCTGCTTCGTTGTCGCGCGTCTCGCCGGGCGGGCGAACGATCCGCGCGGCCTGTCGCTCATCCTTTCCGGTGCGCTGGTTTCCATGCTGCTGATCGGCGTGACCAACGCCCTGCTTCTCTCCAACCCCACACGCCGCGCCGAGTTCCTCAGCTGGGTGGGCGGCAATATCAACCACGTCTATGCCGAACGCCTGTTCGACTTCTGGTGGATCGGCGCAATTGCGCTCGTCATGTTGTGGGCGGTCGCCAGGCCGCTGACGCTGGTTCTGCTGGGCGCGGAAAAGGCCTCCTCCGCCGGTGTGAATGTCAAGCGTATTTCCCGGCTCGCGCTCTTCGCCACCATGCTGGCCTCGGGTTCGGCGGTGGCGATCTGCGGCCCTATCGGTTTTGTCGGCCTCATCGTGCCGCATATGATCCGGCCGCTGGTCGGGGTGAACTTCACGCTTGCCCTGCCGGCCTCCGCGCTTGTCGGCGCGGGCCTCTGCGTGCTGGCCGATCTTGGCGCGCAAACCCTGTTTGCGCCCTATGTGGTCAATACCGGGCTGTTCATGGACCTGCTCGGCGGCCTCGTCTTCATCGTCATCGTCAAGCGCTTCTATCTGTCGCCTTCGGCGAGGGGGCTGTCATGAAGGGGGCTTTCATGAAACGGCATTTCGCCACCGACGGCAAAGCCGTCCTCCGGCTGCCGAGCGGCCTGCAGATCGGCATCGGCAATCTGAAGGCCGGTCTTGCGCTGATGGTGCTGGCGCTGGCGCTCGCCGCCCTGTCCGTCAGCCTCGGCAATACCGAAACAGGCCTTGCCGATCTCCTGCGCGGATTGGTGGGCGGGCATCTCGGCGACGATCAGGCCTATGCGCTGTGGACGGTGCGGCTGCCGCGTATCCTCATCGGTTTCATGGCCGGCTGGAGCGTGGCGCTGGCAGGCGCCATGCTGCAATCCGTCGCCCGCAATCCGCTCGCCGATCCCGGCCTGTTCGGTCTGAGCCAGGGGTCGATGACTACCATCATGCTGCTTCTGGTGCTGGTGCCGGCCGCACCCAAGACGCTGGTCGCGCTCGCTGCCGTCGGCGGCGGTCTGGCCGTCGCCTTTCTTCTCATCGCCCTCGTCGGGCGTGAATGCTCGAGCGGCCTTGCCATATTGCTGATGGGCATCGCGATCGAATCGGCGCTTTCCTCCGTCTCCTCCGTGCTTCTGCTCTACACGCCGGCCGAAACCTCGCTGTCGCTGGCCGACTGGATGGCGGGTTCGCTGTTTCAGGCCAGCTGGTCGACCATCCTCGTTTTCGCGCCCCTCTTCGCCGCAAGCCTCGTGGGCATTTTTCTCATCGGCCGGGCGCTCGCGGTCTTCGATCTCGGCAATGAAATGGCCATGGCGCTCGGTGAAACCGTCAGGCATTCGCGCCCGCTCGTCATTGTTTTTGCGGTGATCCTCAGCGCCTCCTCGGTTACCGCCGTCGGCCCGCTGACCTTTCTCGGCGTTATCGCCCCGCACCTCGCCACCTTCGTTTCGCCCGCCGTCGGCCGCGCCAGGCTTTTCCTGTCGGGGCTTACCGGCGGCATTCTGGTCGTCACCGCCGATACGCTGTCGCGCGGGCTGGTGGCCGATACGCCGATGCCGATCGGCCTTGCGCTGACGCTTATCGGCGTGCCGCTTTTCATCCTTACGCTGCGCCTTCAGGCGCTGCGCAGAACCAATAGCCACTGAAGACATCGAATAAAGGGAATGCCATGCGAATTGCCATGCTCATCGCCGCACTTCTGGCCGCCGGAACGAGTCTCGCCGCCGAGCGCAGCGTGACCGATGCCGCCGGCCGCACCGTCTCCGTTCCGGAAAAGCCGCAGCGCATCGTCGTCATGCACGAGCCGCTGCTCGGCGTGCCGCTGATGAATCTCGACGCCAATGTGGTCGGCGCCTATGGCCGCAACAGCGACGGCAAATTCGCCACCGCCGTCGACTTCGTCGACACCGTTCTCGGTGAAGGCCGCACGAAACCGAAGGGTTTCGGCGCGGTCGGCCAGATCGACCTCGAAAAACTGCGGGCGCTGCAACCGGACCTGATCGTCGCCACGGAAATGGATGGCGGCAAGGCCGAACAGCTCTCCACCGTCGCCCCCGTCTATCTGCAAAAGGTCAGCACCGGCCACGCCTATGGTTTCAACGTCGAAGAAAACCTTGCCGCCCTGGTCGGGCGAAGCGATATCTTTGCCGAGCGCCGGAAGACCTATGACACGAAGCTCGCCGCCGTCAAAAAGACGCTGGGCGACGATATCAAGGGCAAGACCTATCTCGCAATCCTGCTGACCGACCAGATCAATGCGGTGGGCGACATGTCCGGCGCGGTGCAGGCATTGGAGGATCTGGGTTATACCCGCCTGAAGATTGACAACGCCGCCTCTTCGGGCGGAATGGGCTCGACCCTGATGATGCCGCTGAGCGCGGATGCGTTCGGCAAGCTCAATCCCGACCTGCTGGTAGTAATGAACAGCTATACCAGCCCCGCCCGCGGTGAGGCGGGAACACGCGCCGCCCTTGAAAAGATCATTCCCGGCTGGGAGCGTTTCGTAAAACCGGCGCGCGAGAAAAGGATCGTTTTCCTCGATTCCACCCGGGTCACGACGCCTTCCATTCCAAGCGCCCTGCACACATTGAATGAAGTGGAAAGCTGGGCGAGCCGCCGCTGAACGGCGTTATCCAAAGCCAATCCCGGCACGATTTATGTGCCGGGTATAAACTTGAGTTTTTGGAGAAAGTTATATTGCCGGAGCCGAAACCGCCTGTTATGGTTCGCGCATCTTGACGCAACGACGCCGGAATATCGCGCCGGATTAAGATTCCCAACGCGCGATCGTCCGGCACGCCGACCCGGGACAGCGAGACCGCCGAACCCGTCGGCGATATCCCAGGAAAGACAACAGCATGAGCATGCCAGAAACCATGGATTCCCCCGTTCCGGACCGCACTCCCAAACGCCATCGCCACGCCGTCGCGCTGCGCGCGCTCAATGTCGCGCGCGTCGAAAAGCTCAGCCGGTCCATGGTCCGCATCGTCCTGACCGGACCGGAACTGGAGGGCTTTGCGAGCCTCGGTTTCGACGACCACGTCAAGATGTTCTTTGCCCAGCCCGGCGAAACCGAGCCGAGCCTGCCGGTGATCGGTCCGAACGGTATTGAATTCCCGGAAGGCGCGCCACGCCCGCTGGCGCGTGACTACACGCCGCGCAGTTTCGACGCCGAAAAGGGCGAACTCGCCATCGATTTCGCCACCCATCACGACGGCCCCGCCAGCAACTGGGCGAAAGCCGCCAAAGCGGGTGACAAAGCGTGGATTGCCGGTCCGCGCGGCTCTTTCACCGTTCCCTTCACCTACGATTGGCATCTGCTGATAGCCGACGATACCGGCCTTCCCGCGCTGGCGCGGCGGCTGGAGGAAATGCCTGATGGCACGCGCGTCGTGGCGCTGATCGAGGTCGAGACGGATGCCGACCGGCTGGAGCTCACGACCAAGGCGGATGCGTCTATCGTCTGGGTGACGCAGAAGACGGAGAACGGAACCGACCACGACGCGCTGGTGGGCGCGCTGCGCAAGCTCGACCTGCCGAAGGGCGATTTCTTCAGCTGGGTCGCCTGCGAATCGAAGGCTGCAAAGGAGGTTCGCGCCCTTCTGGTCGAAGAATTCGGCGCCAACCCCAAATGGACTCGCGCTTCCGGTTACTGGCGGCGCGGCGCCAGCGGCGTTCACGATCATTTCGATGAATGAACCGGCAATCGCGGCGGACGCCATGCCGGAGGCGGAAACGATGATGACGGAACTCAAGGCCCTTATCGCCAGAGTTCTCGACGATGAAGTGCGCGACATCGAACCGGGGGACAACCTGTTCGGTCGCGGGCTTCATTCGCTTGCCCTCATGCGGCTGATGCCGCCGCTCTCACAGCTTGCCGGAACGCGGCTCGATTATGACGATCTAGCCCGGCGGCCCATGCTTGCCGCCTGGCAGGCGCTCATCGAACGGTCGCGCGCGGGACATTGATCCCACGACACAGCACTTTTCGCGCCGGAGCGCGATTCCCGAATATTTCCAAGGAGAGGACCATGGCAGCAGACAATACGCGTATGCTCGCACGTCGCATCGAAGAAACTTTCGACAGGGCGGATGCAGCCCCGCCCAGCCAATACGAAGAACGGGTCTGGTTCGAGCAGTTTCAGGATCCCGATCAGGTCTTCCGCGCCCTTCTCGCCTATCGCATCGGTGAAGAGTGCGATCTGCTGCGTCTGACTTCGGCGCTGAAGACGGTTTGCGAGGTCTGGCCCGAGCTTCGTGCGCGCTTTGCCTTCGGCGAGGACGGCACGCTTGCCAAGAGCATCGAGGCCCCGTCCGCATCCATCGTGCAATTGCTGCATGTTCCATCGGCGGGCGAGGCCCTGACCTTGCTGCACGACCTGCAGGCAAGGCCCTTCGATGCCGAGACCGACCCGCCGTTTCAGGCCGTCGTGCTCTTAAGCGAGGGAGAAATCCTGCTGGCATTTCTGGTCCACGGGCTGCTCGGCGAAGTCCTCTCGCCGCAAATCCTGCTGGAAGGCATTACGGCGGCCTATGCCAGTGAGACACCGAAACCGCTTTCGCCGCGCGTGGTCGAAAGTGACGGCGTTGACCCGCTTCCGCTCGGCTGGCTGCAACGTCCGGCCTCCGGCTCAACCGTCGTGGCGCTGCGGCAAAACGGGATCGACAGGCCGGCGAGCCACAGCCACGGCGTCGATCTTCCCGCCACCCTGCTCGGCCTCAGCAGCTCCACGGCGGCGAGCGCGCTTCTGGCCCGCGCCGGATCGCGTTTTGCCCTTTTCCTGGCAAAAACCGGCGGTCCCGAGACGGTAACCCTGCGCCTGCAGCCGGGCCAAGGCGCTTCAATGGCGATGTCAGCCGAGGCTGCGGCACGGGTAGCGATCTCCCGCGACCAATCGCCCGAACAGGCTGAAAAAGCCGTGCTGTCCGGTCTGGAGCAGCGAAACGACAATGAAGGCGGAACCGCCACCTTCACACTGCAGGCGCTTGCGACACCCGTTCAGGCCATATCGGAGCATGGGCTCCAGTTTGAGCACCTGCCCCTGCCCTCCCTGCAATCCGGTCTCGGCCTGACGCTTGCCGCCGGTCCGACAACCGTCGGCGATATCCGTCTCGAATTGACGGGCGGCAGGGAGACATCGCCGCATGCGACGGCCTTCCTGCTGGAGCGCTTCGTCAGCCATCTCGAAGGCGGCGCGGATTTTTCCGGCATCGTCCCTCAAAACGCCGCGGCAACAGCCCTTTCGCCCGCAGCTTCCGTTCAGAACGACGACGACACCGTCGCAACGATCCTTGCGGAATTCCGGGAAGCGCTCGTCTCGCCCGACATGGGGCCGGATGACGATTTCTTCGATTTCGGCGGCCATTCGCTGATTGCGACGCGCATCATCGGACGTCTTCTCAGCAATCACGGCATCGAGCTGCGCTTCAACGACCTGTTCAGCTACCCGACCGCCGCTTCGCTCGCAAAACAGGCGACCCGGCTCGAAACCGCAGCACCCGCGCAGGCCGAAGCGACGGCGAGCGGCTCGCTCACCGCACCGCTTTCGCTGGCGCAGATGTCGCTCTGGAAGGCCTATGCCGCTTTCGGCTTCGGCGAAATCTTCAACATTCCCTTCGCGCTCGATTTCCTCGATCCCGTGGATGAGAATGCCTTCGAATGCGCCTTCCTCGATATTATCGAGCGCCATCCCGGCCTGCGGACCCATTTCTACGTCGAAAACGATACGGTTCTGCAAAAGATCGTGCCGATGCACGACCTGCCCGGTTACAAATGGTTCTGGACGAGCGAAGAAAGCCAGGGTGTTGACCGGCACGCGGAAGCCGGCTGGCGGTTCGATCTTGCGCATGAACTGCCGATGCGGCTGCGCTTCCTTAAGGATGCGCAGACCGGCCGCCAGGTGCTTTCCTTCCTCTTCCATCACATCGTACTCGACGAATGGTCGGTGAACCTGATGATGGACGAGCTGACCGAGGCCTATCGGGCAAGGGCGGCGGGCAAGGCCCCGGTCTTTGCCACCAAGCCGGCGCCCTTCCATGAATTTGCGAGAAAACAGGTCGCGTCAGGCGTCAATGCCGGCCACCTTGCCTACTGGGCCGATATGCTGCGGGATGCGCCGAAAGGCCTTACCCTCAACGGACAGGATGGCACGCCGCACGAGGCATCACAGGACGAAGCACCGGCGGGCGGCTGGATCGAGTTCAAGCTGGAAAAACACGTCAGCGACGGGCTTTACGCCATTGCCAAGCAGAACAGCGCCTCGCTGTTCAACGTGGTTTACGCCGCCATTGCCGCATCGCTGCGCCATCTCGGCGGGTTGAGCGATCTCGTGGTCGGCACCTCGGCTTCAGGCCGCACCGATAGCGGTTATTTCGATACGATCGGTTATTTCACCACGGTTGTCGCCCATCGCGTGCGTTTCGGCGAAACCATGACCGTTGGCGACCTGATTTCTTCGGTGAAGAACACCATCAACGGTTCGCTGGAACATAGCGAAATCCCGATCGATCTCGTCGAGGAAGCGCTGGGCATGACGCCCGGCCGCGACCATCTGTTCGAGGTCTTCATCCAGATCCACGCCAAGAACAAGCTGAACGGCATCCTTGCCGGGCCGGATGGCAAGCCGGTGGAGTTCCGCCAGATCGACCCCGACAAGCATGAATCCATGCTGGGGCTGCAATTCGAGGTGATGGAAGAGACCATCGGCGGCGAGCGCTCCATTCGCGTGCTGATGAGCTACCGTTCGGATCGCTACGGCCCGCAGGACGTCGAGCGGCTGCGCAACACCACCAGCGGCGTCTTCAGCCGCTTTGCCGAAGCCGGCGCTTCGAGCCGCGTGCTGACAACGCTCGCCTGAGCTGGAATTGGGGCAAGGAAAACCCGGCTTCGCTTAGCGGAGCCGGGTTCAATTTGTTGGCAAAATCCTGAAAGCCCTCCTCCGTCATGCTCGGGCCTGTCCCGAGCATCTGCAACGCCTCGACTTATTGGACGTGATTAGATCCTCGGCACAAGGCCGAGGATGACGTGGAGTATAGGGGAAGCGTTATCGGCCCTCCCCCTCAAACCGCCAGACGGAACGCCGTGGACGCCTCCGCCGCCGCAAGCGTCAGCGCGTCCTCGCGCAGCATGGCGTCGAGGAACAATGGCAGCTCCTCGCGGTAACGGGCGAAATCCTCCGCTTGCGTCAGCGCTGAATCCGCATCGATATGCAGGTTCAGCTCGCTGCCGTCATCTTCGCCACGGAAGGTCAGGTTGAAACCGTCGCCGGGACCATTGGCAAGAATGTGCCTGATAACGGTAAGCCCGGCAAAGACCGGCGCGCTGAAGGGCAGGACATTGATGAGCGGCGAGAAGAAGAAGCGTCGGCCCTTCGGGATTTCACGGTCGGCGGCGATCTGCTCGATGCGGTAGCGGCCATGCAGGCGCTGCTTTCGCAGATTGGCGGCGTTGCGCGTCAAGAATGCGCCGAGGCTCTCGCCCGGCTCGATGGTGAGATGGAAGGGCAAAATATTGACGAGCATGGCCGGCATATGCGCGCCGACGCTGCCCCAGCGGCTCATGAAGGGCAGCCACAATGTCAGCACATCGCGGTCCGGCCGTGGCAGGACACGGTGGAGATAAAGGCCGGATAGCAGCACCAGAAGGTCCGGCCAGCCGATCTCCATTGCGCCCGCCACCTGTTGCAACCGCGTGCTGAAACCCTGCGGCAAGGCCGCGTCCGTATGCAGGCCGCCGCCGCCATAGTCCTCGCAATCCTTGTCCAGCACCGGCAGATCGGCGGGTGCGGCAAGATAGGCCGCCCAGAAATCGCGGTCTTTTTCAAAACGCCGGCTTTGCTTGTAGGCATCCTCTTCGGCAAGGAAATCGCCGAAGAGGTGGAAATCCGGACCCGCTTCGCCTTTGCCGCAATAGTGCCCGTAAAGCTGGCCGCAACGCTGCTCCACCAGCGTCAGGCCATAACCATCAACGACGATATGATGGGCGCGGATGTACCAGAGGTAACGATCGTCGGCGATACGGTAGAGCAGCTGCGCCGAAAGCCTGTCGGTTCTGAGATCGAGCCTTGCTTCCACATCCGCGTTCATGCGCCGCAGCGCCTCTTCCAGAGGAGCGAAATCGCCGCGGAGATCGACAAGCTCCACCACCGGGGCATGGTTTGGGTCGCAGCATTGCTGCGGCGTCTCGCCGTCGTCGCCGATACGGAAACGGATCGACAGGACTTCGGATTCGCGCACGGTGCGTTTGATCGCCTCGATGAGCGCGCTTTCATTCACCGCACCGGAAAGATCGATGTAATGGGCGACGGTGGAAACCGGCTCATCGGGATGGAAGGAAAACTCCTCCCAGAAATCGAGTTGCGGCTGCGTCAGTGGAAGCCAGCCGCCGGCAGGATCGATATGCGCCATCTGTTTTTCCTTGCACAATTTCCGTTATCGGGCGCGAAGTGCCGCCCGAAATGATTGGGTTCACGCCGCCCGGGCGGCCAGGAGCGAAGTCACCTGTCTGGCGTTGCGGCACCGCAAAAGCTGCTGCGGTGTGAGCTCCACGCCGAAGGCAGTGCGGATTTCAGCCGAGACGGTTTTCAGATGCGAAGGCAGAAGACCGAGCGCCAGCAGGTCGCTGTTCGCA
Source organism: Agrobacterium sp. P15N1-A (assembly GCF_044626815.1). Lineage (NCBI taxonomy): Bacteria > Pseudomonadati > Pseudomonadota > Alphaproteobacteria > Hyphomicrobiales > Rhizobiaceae > Agrobacterium > Agrobacterium sp. P15N1-A. The sequence goes on from NZ_JBIUPF010000005.1 coordinate 342,187, forward strand.
TCCACATTCGCCGGTTTTTTGCCCAGCACGCCGAGATAGATATCCAGCACCCGGCGGTCGCCCTGATCGACGGCGGCAGCCGCAGGGGCGGAGATTTTTGCCGGTTCCGCAGCACCGGTCAGCAATTCGCGGGCGCGACGTCGATCCGGCTTGCCATTGGCCGAGAGCGGCAGATCGTCGACCTTGAGAAACCGGCCGGGCACATGCGATTCCGGCAGATGCTGGCGGGCAAAATTGCGCAGATCGGCGGTCGGGAGTTCAAGGCCCGGTGCAACGACGTAAAGCACGCCGACGGCCGCCTCGCCCTTTTGTTCGACGCCGTAATCCACCACCAGAACCCGCTGGATGGAAGGATGGCGGATAAGCTCGTTTTCCACATCCGGCAGCGAAACGCGCACGCCGCGCACCTTGACGTAACCATTGACGCGGCTTGCAAACATGATCTTGCCATCCGGCCGGTAACGGCCCCGGTCTCCGGTGCGGAAGGCGCGCACGGGGTTTCCTTCCGGATCGGCAACCGTCACGAAATCCGTCTGGGTAATCGCGCCATCCTCGAGATAGCCGATGGCCACATTCACGCCGGCCGTATGGATGCGGCCAACGACACCGGCCGGGCAATGGCCGCCCTGATCGTTGAGGACAAAATAACGATTGGCGGGCAGCGGGTGGCCATAGGGCACAGCCGCCACATCTTCGGCAACGATCTCGTGCCAGATGCTCCAGATCGTGGTTTCCGTCGGTCCGCCGAGCGATATCAGCCGCAGGCCGGGCTTCAATCTGCGAAGCTCTTCGATGATCATCGGCTTGATGTAATCGCCGCCCTGCGCGACGAGCCGCAGCGATGAGAGCTGGTCGCCACGGCGGCAGGAGAGAAGCATTTCGAGGATGGCCGGCACCGAGCACCAGAGCGTGACGCCATGTTCGGCCACCAGCTCGTTCCAGCGCACCGCATCCTTTTCCTCGCCCGGTTCCGGCAGCACCAGCGTCGCACCGGCGACGAGCGCGCCGAAAACATCGAAGACGGACATGTCGTGATGCAACGGCGTAACGGAGATGAACACGTCGCCATCCGTCACCGCCCATTCCGCAAGCGTGCTGCCGATGACATTTGCCGTGGCGCGGTTGGAAAGCACGACGCATTTCGGCTTGCCCGTCGTGCCGGAGGTATAGAGATAATAGGCAGGCTCTTCGCTTTGGGAAAGCGCCGCCACCTCCGCCATGGTAACGGGTGCGCCAGCCGGTGCGGGCGCGGACAGAAGCTGCGCCGGATCGACAGCGTCGAAACCCTGCGGAACGCTGCGGGCGACGATGATCGCCGGGCGGCAATTGGTCAGCAGATAGCGCAGGCGATCTTCCGGCGAGCCGGCATCGACAGGCACCCAGACCGCACCCATCAGCGCTGCGGCAAGCGTGATGGCCGTATGTTCGGGACTGCGCGGCAGGCACACGGCCACGACATCGCCCCGGCCGATGCCGCGCGCCCTGAGGCCCGCCATCGCCCCTGCCACCATCTGACCGAGTTCGCCATAAGCGATACGCCGCTTGCCGCTGACGAGCGCCGTGCGCGACGGGTCGCCCTCGAAAAGATGGCCGGCGATCCGTTCCAGAAATGGCGGGCAGACGAAGTTTCCTTCGTCGCCGTTCAGCCGGTAATGAGAGAGGTCGACAATATCGCGTGTGTTGAAGGCAAAAGCGCCGCTATCGGCGATCCCGGCAATCGCACGCTCGATGGCGGCGAGAATATCCGCCACCGTCGCCGCATCGATCGCCTGCTCGGCATAGTCGATATCGAGGACGAGATCGCCCTGCGGATTCTGCGAAAAGCGGAAATCCAGCGCCACCTGCGGCGTCTGCGTAAGCCCGCCGGTCCATTGCATCGTCGATTCGGATGAAAGCGTCGGCCAGGTCAGACCGTTGGTGATCACCACCGGCAAGGCGAGCCCGCCCGGATTGGCATTGAGAAGCACACGATTGAGATCGATACCGGAAAAGGCGATATGGTTCAGCCCTTCCAGCACATCCGTCTGGAGGCCTGCCGCCCGCTCCGCAAAGCTATTCCTGGCCGCATCCCATTGGACGGCGATGAAGCTGGAGCGGTTGGCGAAGGCGCCTTCCACCTGCGGCGCGACGGGAATGCCGACGACGAGCGCGCCTTCGTTGAGCCAGAGCGAGAGCACATCGAGAATAACGGCCGTCAGCGCCGAATTCTTGAACAGCCGCTCTTTCGCACCGATGCGCGAAAAGGCGGTGAAACGCTGTTTTTCGACAGTCAGGCTCCGGCGGCTGTAACGCGAGGTGGGAATGGTTTCGAGCGGCGCTTTCCACGGCAGTTGCGAGGGCACCTCGGCATCTTTCAACTTTTCAGCCCAATAGGCGGCATCCCCGGCACGGGCCGCCGAGATATCCTCCTTCGGCGTTCCGGTCGTAGCGGCGGCTTCCGGCGGCACGACACCATCGAAGAGTTCCGCCGCGAGGCTGGCAATGGCCCGCCCATCGAGGATAAGCGCGTCGAAACGCAGGAAGACCACGACCTTGTGCCCCGTCGGCCCGGCATCGGGCATAAGAAACACCGTGACCTGCCATGGCGAGGCTGCGAGATCGAAATGTGCATGGGAAAAATCCCGTCGCACCGTGTCGATCCTTGCCTCGGCTTGCGAAAGAGACAGGGCCGAAAGATCGACGAGATCGAGATTGATCTTCGGCTCATCGGCGACCATCTGCACCAGCCGTCGCTCATCGATGCGGGTGCGCAGGCTTTCATGTCTCGCGACCATCGCGGCAAGCCGCGACCGCAGCAGTTCCGGGTCGATATCGCCGCGATATTCGCGGAACTCCTGCATGGCTACGCCGCTCAGCGGCAGATGGGTGCCGCGCCCGAGCAGATAGGCCTGTTGCAGGGGTGAGAGGGGACGTTCCATGGGTTTTCCTTTTGCCTCGGCTGCCGTTTCCGGCCGCTGCGCGACCAATCGCTCCACGCTTTCGCAAGCGAGATCGGGGCTTTCGGCAAGCCGGCGAAGAAGAGCGACGTAGGTTTCGAACAAGGCGCGCAGCCAGCGTTCCGGCAGCGCATCGAGCCGCACATCCCAGTTGATCAGTAACCCGCCATCCAGCGCCGCCACCTGCGCATCCAGCGCGACCCCCGGCCCCTGCGAGACGGTGTGGACCATCGGACCGAACACCCGCCCGACCCGTTGCGAAAACAGCTCCCCGCCCGGAAGATCTACCCCGGCGGTGAAAACCACCGGCGAGGTCTGCAAACCACCGCGCTGGCGGGAGAGATCGCGCATGACGCTGACGCCCGGATAGGACTGGTGTGCGAGAAGCCCGTTCATCTCATCGAGCAGCCGACCAAGCAGCGCTTCGAGCGTTTCTTCAGGCCTGATATCGACGCCGAGCACGAGCACGTTGGAAAACTCGCCGACGATTTCATCGACCCCTTGCACCAACGGCGCGCGCCAGAAACCCGGCACGGAAAGCCGGAATTTTTCCGCCCCCGCCGCCTGCGACAGCGCCAGTGCGAAAACACCGAGCAGAAGGGTCGATGTCGTCACGGAAAAACGCCGCGCTGTCCGCTCCAGGCTGCTACGCTCGGCCGCAGAAAGCAGCGCGGCGAGCCGGTCCGTGTGAACGGCGCGCAAGGGGTCATCGGACAGAAACGGCAGCGGCGGAGCGTCCGGAACATCGGCAAGCCGTTGCCGCCACCACAGGCGGTCCCTTTCGCGCAAGCCCCTCAAGTCCGGGTCGGACATGAGACGTGCCGCCCAGTCGAAAAACGACGGCGTTACCGGTTCGACAGTCCGAGTTTCGTCTGCGTCTGACGCCGTCTCGTAAAAACGGGCAAGGTCTTCCATCACGATCCGCACGCTGGCCGGATCGACGGCCAGCATGTCTGTGTCCACATGCAGGCGGCAACGCCCTTCCGGCAACAGGCTGAGCGAGATCGCCGCCGGTGCGGCAAAGCGAAGATCGGCCCGGCGATGGCTCCATTCCTCGCGCTTCGCCTCAAGACGGCGTGCAAGCGCCTCCGAATCGAGCGCGGTCATGTCCTCCACATCGAGGCGGAGCAGCCGGCCGGCAGGATCGACGGACTGATGGCCTTCAGCATCGATCCTGAGGCTCAGCATGGGGTTACGCCGGCAGAGCCTTTCCACGGCAACGGCCAGTTTTTCCGCATCCACCGCCTGCCCGTCGAATTCGAGGTAGAGATGCGGCGTAACTTTCCCGAGTATTCCATCCGCCTCGCGGCCGACCCAATAGGCCACCTGCATGGGGGTTAAATTTAGCATGTGAATTTGAACCGGTTGACAAAACATGATTAGCATACTCAAGTATAAGCCATCGTCAACCACTCGCACAGGAGGCATCCCATGAAAACGGGAGCACTCAGGACGAATGACGTCGAATCCGACGAAATTACTGAATTTAATAGAGAATTTCTGTTTACTTCCGGCAGCGGGCAATTGCGCGCCAAGGGCATTCGCGAAAAAATAGCGATTCCCGCCCGGGGCGGCGAAGACATTGCCAGCCCGCTGCAGCAGGCACTGGCCGGCGCCTTCGAGCGTGCGCAGCGGGAGGGCGAGCAGAACCCCATCGCCATCGGCGCGATCCCCTTCGATGTCAGCGAACCTTCATGCCTGTATATTCCATACAACTATGAATGGAATTCCAAGGATGCAGAGCCGATCGTCGCCGATTCGGCCATGCCCGCCCTTGTCGGCCAGAACAGCCTGCCGGACGAGAGCGGTTTCAAGCATGCCGTCGAACATGCCATCGTCAATTTCCGCCATTCCGAAGTCCGCAAGGCGGTGCTTTCCGTCATGCGTGAACTGACTTTCGCCTCCGAGGTCAATGTCGAAAGATTGCTCGCGAGCCTCGCCAAACAGAACCGCGAAGGTTACCAGTTCCGCATCCCGCTGCCCGATGGCGGCGACCTGATCGGCGTCAGCCCGGAACTCCTGATTCGCAAGCAGGGCGAGAAAATCACCTCGAACCCGCTGGCGGGATCGGCAAAACGCATGGTCGATCCGGCAGCGGACAAGGCCAATGCGGATCGGCTTTCGGCCTCGGAAAAGGATCATTACGAGCATAGCCTCGTCATCGAGGATATCCGCTCGCTGCTTTCGCCGGTCTGCGCGGAACTCGATGTTCCCGAAAAACCCTCCCTCATCAACACGGCGGCACTCTGGCATCTTTCGACCCGCATAGAAGGCCGTCTCGCCGATCCGGAAACCAATGCGCTGCAGCTTGCCTGCCTGCTGCACCCGACGCCAGCCGTCTGCGGCTTCCCTACCGAGCGCGCCCATCGCCTCATCCGCTTCGTCGAGCCTTTCGAGCGCGGCCTCTTCACCGGCATGGTCGGCTGGACGGATTCGCAAGGAAATGGCGAATGGGTGGTGACCATCCGTTGCGGCACCGTGCAGCGGGAAACCGTGCGGCTCTTCGCCGGTGCGGGCATCGTGGAGGCCTCGGAGCCCGAATCCGAATGGGCCGAGGTGCAGACCAAGCTCAAGACCATGCTGAACGCCTGCGGTCTTTCTGCCTAATTTTTCCAGGGACAAACCATGACAATCGAATTCCAACGCTGGCCCGAGGATTTCGTTCGCCGATACCGCGAACGCGGCTACTGGATCGACCGGCCGCTGAGCGGCATTCTCGCCGAACAGGTGGAGCGCCGGCCGGACGCAACAGCGCTGATCTGCGGCGACCGTCGTTTCAGCTATGCCGATCTCGACCGGCAATCCTCCAATCTGGCTGGACATCTCTCCGCCGCAGGCATCGGCAGGGGTGATACGGCGCTGGTGCAATTGCCGAACATAGCCGAGTTCTATCTCGTCTTTTTCGCGCTCATCAAAATCGGCGCCGCCCCCGTCAATGCGCTTTTCAGCCATCGTCGGCTGGAAATGACCTCCTATGCGGAGCAGATCGCGCCGAAGCTGGTGATCGCCTCGCGCAGCCACGAGCTTTTCGCCGATGACACATTTGTCGAGGCGCTGAAGGCGGCCTCTCCAGAGCTTGCCGTGACCCTGCTGCTCGGCGAAACCGATCCGCAGCGCAGCCTGGAGCAGAAGCTGGCGTCGCCTGCCGAAAATCCACCGGCTTACGCCCCTTCCGCCGCCGACGAGGTGGTGCTGTTCCAGCTTTCCGGCGGCAGCACCGGAACGCCGAAACTGATCCCCCGGACGCATAACGACTACGACTACAGCGCCCGGGCCAGCGCGGAGATTTGCGAACTTTCGCCGCAGACCCGTTTCCTATGCGCCATTCCGGTGGCGCATAATTACCCGATGAGTTCGCCCGGCGCGCTCGGTGTGTTCCACGCCGGCGGCGCGGTGGTCATGGCCGCCAATCCGGAGCCGCTTGCCTGCTTCGATCTGATCGAAAAACACGGCGTCGATATTGTGCCGCTGGTGCCGCCGGCGGTGGCGCTGTGGCTGCAGGCGGCTCCCGCCCATCGCGAACGGTTGAAGTCGCTCAAGCTCCTGCAGGTCGGCGGCGCAAGCTTCGCCGAAGCGCTCGCCCGCCAGGTGCCGGAGGTCTTGGGCTGCGATCTGCAGCAGGTGTTCGGCATGGCGGAAGGTCTGGTGAACTACACCCGCTTCGGTGACCCCGACCATATCGTCTTCACCACGCAAGGCAGGCCGATCAGCCCGGACGACGAGATCCGCATCGTCGACGAGGATGGCAACGACGTGCCCGAGGGCGAAGCCGGCATGCTGGCGACCCGCGGCCCCTATACATTCCGGGGCTATTACCGCGCGCCCGAACACAGCGCCCGGGTCTTCGACAAGGATGGCTTCTATTATTCCGGCGACGTCGTGCAGCGCACGCCCGAAGGTTATCTGCGGGTCGTTGGCCGGGTGAAGGACCAGATCAATCGCGGCGGCGAAAAGGTCGCTTCGGAGGAGGTGGAAAACCTGATCCTGCGGCATCCGGACGTCACCCATGCGGCTCTGGTGGCGATGCAGGACGAACTTCTCGGCGAAAAAAGCTGCGTCTTCGTCGTGTCGCGCAATCCCGCGCTCAAGGCGCCGGCCATCCGCCAGCATCTCGCCGGTCTCGGCGTCGCGGATTACAAGCTGCCGGACCGCGTGCGCTTCATCGAGGCCATGCCGCTCACCGCCGTCGGCAAGATCGACAAGAAGCGCCTGCGCGACTTGTTGACAGCCCCCGTCGCCATCAGCGCCTGACAAGCAGCGCCAATCGAAAGGGACGCTCAAAAGGGCGTCCCCATTCCAAAGATCATGCGCCGCCCGAGCCGGCGCAGCAAAAAAACCGAGGTCATCATGACGATCCCCACCATTTCCGACTATCCGATGCCGGTCGCCGCGAGCTTTCCGGCCAACAAGACAAAATGGCAGCCCGATGCGAAACGCGCCGTACTGCTCATCCACGACATGCAGCGTTATTTCCTGCGGTTCTACGAGGCCGACGGCAAGTTGATGACCAGCCTCATCGACAATCTCGCCAAGGTGAAGGCATGGGCCGTTCAGAACGGCGTGCCGGTCATCTATACCGCCCAGCCGCATAACCAGCCGCCGGGCGACCGTGCGCTCCTGAACGACATGTGGGGACCGGGTCTCACTGTCGTCGATCCGGAATTGCAGAAGGTGGTCGACAAGCTCGCGCCGACGCCCGACGACGTGGTGCTGACAAAATGGCGCTACAGTGCCTTCCAGCGTTCCGACCTTGCAGAGCGCATGAAAGGCTGGGGCCGCGATCAGATCATCGTCGGCGGCGTTTACGCCCATATCGGCTGCATGATGACGGCGGTGGAAGCCTTCATGAAGGATATCCAGCCCTTCATGATCGGTGACGGCGTCGCCGATTTTTCCGAGGCCGAACACCGCATGGCGCTGCAATATGTGGCGACGCGTTGCGGCGTGGTGATCGACACCGCAAGCCTTGTCGGCGCGGGCGAGGCCACCGGCACCCGCGAATGGCTGAAAGCCCGAGTCCTGCAAATGGTGGAGGATGAAAGCGATATCGACCCCGATGAAAACCTCATTTTCTACGGGCTGGATTCGCTGCAGGTGATGAAGCTTGCCGGCGAACTGAAGGAACGCGGCGTCACCGTCGGCTTCGATGAGCTTGCCCGTGTGCCGACACTCTCCGCCTGGTGGGCGCTGATCGAAGAAAAGCGGCTCGCAGCCTGAGCGGACGGACAAGATGACGCAACAGAGATTTACCGGACGGCGCGTGCTGGTGACGGGCACGGCCCAGGGCATCGGCCGCCGCATCGCCGAACGTTTCATCGAGGAAGGGGCCGAGGTCATCGGCCTCGACCTACTGGCCGACACAGTGGGGGGGCCCTTCCGCCAGATCGCGCTCGACATTACCGATGCGGCGGCAGTGGAGACGGCCTGCAAGGCGATAGAGAGCGAATGGGGCGGGCTCGATATTCTGGTCAATGCCGCCGGCATTTTACGGCTCGGCGACAGCGAAAGCCTGACGCCGGCGGACTGGAAAGCCTGCATGGATGTCAACGCCGCCGGGCCGTTCTATATGCTGCGGCAATGGAGCGGCGCCTTCAAGCGGCAGCGGCGCGGCGCGATCGTCAATGTCGGCTCCAATGCCGCCGTCGTGCCGCGCATCGGCATGATGGCCTATTGCGCTTCCAAGGCGGCGCTGGTCAGCCTCAGCCATTGCGCCGCCCTGGAGCTTGCGCCCTATGGCGTGCGCTGCAATGTCGTTTCACCGGGCTCCACCGATACGCCGATGCTTGCCGGCATGTTGAGCGATCCTTCCGGCAAGGACCGGCTGGTCGCCGGCCTGCCCGAGCAGTTCAAGCTCGGCATTCCGCTCGGCAAGATCGCGAGACCGGACGATATCGCCGATACGGTCCTGTTCCTCGCCTCCGATCAGGCCGGCCATGTGACGATGCAGCAGATCGTCGTCGATGGCGGCGCAACGCTTGCGGCCTGAACGGGAGCGGGATGGCGAAAAGCGTGAGCGCATGATCTAGGCCGCTGGATGAGGGTGACGGACATGGCCATTGCAACGGCGTTTCATCGCGAAGCCGTCTCCGGCGATCCACCGGAGGCCATCTGGCCTTGGCCGGACGACAGCTGCGATTGCCATTGCCTCACCCTTCGTTACAGCGCCGATGAGGGTTGCGGCGGCGAGGTCCCTCCCTTGCCGCCGCAGCTTTTACACGCCCTGCCCAGACGCAAGGCAGAATTCGTCGCCGGGCGCAGATGCGCGGCCGAGGCCATCCGCCGCCTCACCGGCCGCTCCACCTTTCCCGGCATGGGTGAGGACCGCGCGCCGCTCTGGCCCGAAGGCGTGATCGGCGCGATTTCCCACAGCCATGAGCGGGCGATTGCCATTGCCGGCTCTTCGGGGCGGTTCCGCGGTATTGGCATCGATATCGAAAGGCTCCTGACCGAGGAAGAGGCCCGCGATATCGCCACGCAGGCCCTGACGGCGCGTGAACGCCACAGCCTCGGCAACGCCATCGACCCCTTCATGACCGGTCTGATTTTTTCGGCCAAGGAAAGCCTGTTCAAGGCGCTTTATCCGACAGTGAAACGGTTTTTCTTTTTCGAGGCGGCGGAATTATCCGGCTTCGACGACAACGGCTCGGCCTCGCTGCGGCTGACCGCCGACATAGGCGGCGAATGGCGCAGGGGAACGGAGATTCCCTTCCGTTTCTGCCGCTTCGACAGCTTTCTCGTCACCCGCATCCTGATCGGGCGCTGACGAAAAAAGCCGCCCCGGCGCAGGGAAAATGACCGCCGATACTGCCGTTTCCGTCATCCGCATGAAATATTGGGACGGTAGGCACCTTGCTGGAATGATTCCAAACAAGCAACGGTGGAGACAGACTATGACCGACATCGATACGAGCAAATTGTCCTGGGACGAGTGGGACGAACTGCAGAACCCGCCGCCGGCCGAAACCGATTTCGACCGCGTGGTCGAAACCGCGATTTCCCGCCGCGGCTTTCTCGGCGGCGTGCTTGCCTTCGGTTCGGCCGCGGCCGCCATGGGCACGCTCGGCAACCTGATGAGCAGCACCTCGGCCGAAGCGCAGGAAGCCGCCGTCGGCCGTTTCCCCTTCAAGCCGGTTGCCGCCGCCACCGATAATACCATCCATGTCCCGGAAGGTTATAACTGGAAACCGCTGGCGAAATGGGGCCAGCCGCTGTTCTCCAACGTTCCCGATCTCGACCCCGCCAAGGGCGTCAGCGTTGAAAACTCCGACAAGGTCTTCGGCGAAAACACCGATGGTATGGAACTCTTCGTGGTCGGCAGCCACCAGCTGATCGCCGTCAACCATGAATATGTGAACCCGGAAACCAACCTGCCGCACGCCGAAAAGGGCAACCCGAAGACGGCCGACGATGTGAAGATCCTGCAGAACATGCAGGGCGTCACCGTCATGGAAGTCGCGGAAGACAAGGACGGCTGGAAGATCGTTCTCGACAGCCCCTTCAACCGCCGTATCCACCACAATACGCCGATGAAGCTTTCCGGCCCGGCCGCAGGCTCCGATCTCGTCAAGACCGCCGCCGACCCGAAGGGCGTCGACTGTCTCGGGACCTTCAACAATTGCGGCGCCGGCCGCACACCGTGGGGCACCTATCTCACCTGCGAAGAAAACTTCAACGGCTATTTCGGCACCACCGACGCCGCCTTCAAGCTGCCTGACGATTATAAGCGTTACGGCATCGTCGCCGAAACCCGCTACGCCTATGAGAAGTTCGACGAGCGTTTCGACGTCGCCAAGAACCCCAACGAACCGCGCCGCGCCGGTTACGTGGTCGAGATCGATCCTTCGGACGCCTCCTCCACCCCGATCAAGCGCACTGCGCTTGGCCGTATCAAGCACGAAAACGCCGCCGTCGTGATCGCCCGCGATGGCCGTGTCGTCGTTTACATGGGTGACGACGAGCGTGGCGAATTCCTCTATAAATTCGTCTCCAACGGCATCTACGTGCCGGGCGGCGACACCTCTAAGCTGCTCGATGAAGGCACGCTTTACGTCGCGAAATTCTCCGACGACGGCGCCGGCGAATGGCTCGCCCTGACGCCTGAAACCACCGGCATGAAGATCGACGAAATCTGCGTCTTCACCCGTCAGGCCGCTTCCAAGGTGGGCGCGACGACGATGGACCGCCCGGAATGGGTCGCCATCAACCCGGTCGCCATCGAAGCCTATTGCGCGCTGACCAACAACAGCCGCCGCGGCGAAATGAAGGACGGCAAGCTGCGCGCCAATGCCGGCGGCGACGCCATGGCGATCAACGCCGCCAACCCGCGCGAAAAGAACGAATACGGCCAGATCGTGCGCTGGTATCCGGAAAATGACGACCATGCGGACGGCAAGTTCAAGTGGGACCTGTTCTGCATGGCCGGCAACCCCACCGTCCACAAGGACGCCTATGCCGGCTCCTCGAACATCAACGAAGGCAACATGTTCAATTCGCCTGACGGCATGATGTTCGATAGCACCGGCCTGCTCTGGATCCAGACCGACGGCGAGGACACCAATGAAGGCAACTTCGCCGGACAGGGCAACAACCAGATGCTGGCGGGCGACCCGGCCACCGGCCGTATCGAGCGCTTCCTCACCGCCCCGAAGGGTTCCGAAGTCACCGGCCAGACATGGTCCGGCGACAAGCGCACCCACTTCGTCGGCATCCAGCACCCCGACGCCCCCTTCCCGGATGGCGAAGGCAAGCTGCCGCGCTCGACCGTCATCGCCATCAAGCGCGATGACAATGTGAAGATCGGCTAAGCCATAGACGTATTGGCAGCCGGATCGCGACGGAAATCGCGATCCCGTTTCACCATAAGACGCCGCGCGGCCAAAGGGACGCGCGGCGTTTTGCCGGGTCGCGAAGGCATGTTTGCGAAGCGGCACATTTCCACGTCCTCATCTCGGACAGCCCCTCCCTCATTGATCAGACAGTTGCTCCAGGCCCGTGCGCCCTGCCATGGAACGCAGGAGACTGTTTACGACGCAGGCGCCCGCCGACATATTTCCGCATCGCGGCTTGGCGGCTTGGCGGCTTGGCGGCTTGGCGGAAGAAAGCTCTGCGCGCTTTATAAGCAAAGCACCCGGATCTTGCCTTCAGGCTTCGCGGAAGGTGCGGTTCGCCTGATCGAGCAGGGGTTTGAGGAAATAGGACAATACGCTTCTTTCGCCTGTCGTGATGAAGGCTTCCACCGGCATTCCGGGCATCAAGCTGAATTCGCCCAACCGCTTTATCTGCTCCTGCGAGGTGGCGACGCGCACGAGGTAGTAGCTCGTGCCCGTTCGCTGATCCACCGTCACGTCAGCCGAGATACGCTCCACAGTGCCTGTAATTTCCGGCGTCGTTTTCTGGTTGAAGGCGGAAAAGCGCAGGTTCGTGGTCTGGCCGTAAAATATCTGGTCGATGTCCTGCGGCGCGACCTTGGCTTCCACCACCAGCTTGTCGACTTCCGGCACGATCATCATGATCTGCTCGCCCGGCGCAACGACCCCGCCGACAGTGTGTACTGAAAGTTGATGCACCACCCCATCCTGCGGCGCGAGAATATCGACACGTTTCAGCTGGTCTTCGGCCGCCACCCGGCGTTCGACATATTCGCCGATGCGGGCATCCATTTCGCGCAGATCGGCTCCCACCTCTTCCGACCATTGCTCGTCGATCTGAAGAATTTGCAGCCTGGTTTCGCTGATCTTCGCCTCGACCCCGGCAATGCCAGCCATCAGCCGGCCGATGTCGCCATCGATATCCGTGGCCTGACGCTCCAGCGTACTGAGCCGGCTTTTTTCCATCAGGCCTCTCTCATGCAGGGAGCGAAAGCGGTTCAACTCCTCGCCGACCATGCCCTGTTCGCGGAAATTCGCAGCGCGCTCGGCATCCATGCCGGCAATCTCATCGCGAAGCTGCTGCACACGCTGTTCGAGCTGGCGTTTTTTACTTTCGCGAACGGCCTTGCGGTTTTCATAAAGACGCTGTTCGGCATTCATCATCGCGGCGATCTCGGCATCGGCGGCTCGCCCAAGCAGCGCTTGCGGGAACACGACCTTGCCGGCGCGGTCACGCTCGCTCTCCAGCCGCGCCTTGCGGGCGTTGAATTGATCGAGGCTCTTGACGATGATGGCCAGATTTGCCCGCGTCATCGTCGCATCGATGCGCATGACGACGTCGCCGGCCTTCACCCGGTCGCCATCGCGCACCATCAATTCGCTGACGACGCCGCCCACGGGATGCTGGACCTTCTTCAGGCTGGTTTCCACCACCAGCGAGCCCTGCGCAATGACCGCGCCGACGATTTCGGTGCCAATTGCCCAACCGCCGAAGATGCCGGTCAGGGTGAGAAAACCAAGTCCACCGACAAGAAGGTGGCTGCGGATCGAGCGTCTGAGTGCCTGCCATTCATCCATCTTCATGCCTTTCCTGTTTCCACGCCCTGAACGACCTTGAGGGCGCCGGCCGCACCGCTGACCGGGCGCAGCACCTTGGCGAGCACCTCATCCTTCGGGCCGAAAGCCTGTTGCCGCCCTTCGGCGAGCATCAACACCTTGTCCACGGCTAAAAGCGCGCTGGGGCGATGAGCGATGACGACGGCAACGCCACCACGTTCACGAATGCCGAGAATGGCTGCTGTCAGCGCCTCCTCGCCTTCGGAATCAAGGTTGGAATTCGGCTCATCGAGCACAACGAGGAACGGGTCGCCATAAACTGCCCGCGCGAGCGCGATCCTCTGTTTCTGCCCCGCTGACAATTGCCGCCCGGCTTCCCCCACCTGTGTGGAATAGCCCTCCGGCAGGCTCACGACGAGATCGTGAATTCGCGCTGCGCGCGCGGCCGCAATGATCTTTTCCGAGCTTGCCTCTCGGTCGAATGAGGCGATGTTTTCGGCAATGGTGCCGTCCAGCAGTTCGATCGCCTGCGGCATGTAGCCGATGTGGCGGGCCAGCGCTTCAGCCGGCCATTGGTCCAGTGTCGCGCCATCCAGTCGAACCGAGCCTTTGAGCGGACGCCAGAGCCCGACCAGCAACCGCGCGAGCGAACTTTTCCCCGAACCGCTGGCCCCGATCACGCCAAGGGCGCTGCCCGACGCAAGCGTGAAGGCGACATCCTGCAGAACCGGCTCTGCCGCCTCCGGCGGGATGACGCCGACACGCTCTACGGAGAGAAGGGAGCGGGGCGCTGGAAGGTCCATGCGCATGGCGGCATCCGGTAGCAGCGCAAGCGTCTTTTCAAGACGGCGGCGGCTTTGCCGCGCGGCGATGAAGCCCTTCCAGTTGGCGATGGCGAGATCGACCGGAGCGAGCGCCCGCGCCGACAGGATGGAACCGGCGATGATGATGCCGGGTGTCGCCTGCTCATTAATGACCAGCCACGCCCCGACAGCGAGAATACCCGATTGCAGCAGCATGCGCAGCACCTTGCTCGCCACACCGAAACCGGAGGCGATATCGCTTGCGGTGCGCTGCCCACGGCCATAAGCGCGATTGTCCACCTGCCAACGCTCCCGCAATGGCGGCGTCATTCCCATGACGGCGATGATGTCGGCGTTGCGGCGGGCGCTCTCAATCAGCCGGTTGCGCGCGGAAGCGTGTCGTGCGGTCTCTTCCACGGGACGCTTGGAGACAAGCTCCGTCATCAGCGTGAACATCGTGAGAATTGCGGCGCCGGCGAGCGCAGTGACCCCGAGCCAGAAATGGAAGGCGAAACAGATGGCAATATAAAAAGGCAGCCAGGGCAGGTCGAACAAAGCGGTCGGTCCGCTTCCCGACAGGAAGGAGCGAATTGTATCGAGATCACGAAGCGGTTGCGCCTGAGCGCCGCTGACAGGCAGTCGCACTTGCAGACCGATCACCGTATCGTAAACCCTGGAGGACAGGACCTGGTCGAGACGATCGGAGATGCGCACCAGCAGGCGGCCGCGCACGGCATCGAACAGACCCTGAAATACATAAAGCGCCACCACGATGGCGAACAGGGCCAAGAGCGTCGGCAGGCTGCGGCTCGGCAACACGCGGTCATAGACCTCCATCATGAAGAGCGAGCCGGTGAGATAAAGAATATTGACCAGAGCGCTCATGAGGCCGACGCCGATGAAAGCGACAGAGCAGCCCGCAAATACACCCTTGATCTGACGCACATTATTATTGGCGGATTGAAAACGCATTTTTACTATCCATTGAAATCGCGGCGACAGGATCAGCCGAGGCGGCTGGCGATCATGTTTGAAGAGGTCGTCATCTCCTGGCCTTCCTTGCACGACACGGATCGGCCCGAGGGCCATGTCGGCACGCCTAGTGGCGAAGGCTAACGGGCGGATGACGGATTCGCCATAAATCGTAGACGCGCCATAGTGATTTCCCATGCCCGCCATCGGTTTCCCAACGGGGTCGCGGAATCACCAGTCCACCCTACGCTGTCTTTGATGAAGACCCAGGCCGGATCGCCGCCCGGATTTCCGGCACGCAGGAGCAAAATTGCGTCAGGCGTGATGATCCGGTGATCGGCGACGGGCTTTATTCCAACGAAGCCCGGTAATGCGAAGCTATATGCCGCCCATGCAGAGATATTTCATTTCAAGATAATCCTCCATGCCATGGCGCGAACCCTCGCGGCCGATGCCGGATTGTTTGACGCCGCCGAAGGGCGCTGCCTCCGACGACATGCGGCCGGTATTGATGCCGACCATGCCATATTCCAGGGCTTCGGCGACACGCCACACGCGCTTGAGATTGGAGGCGTAGAAATAGGCGGCCAGACCGTAGATCGTGTCATTGGCTTCGCGCACAACCTGCTCCGCATCCTCGAAACGGATGATGGGGGCGAGCGGGCCGAAAGTCTCTTCCTGGGCAACCCGCATCGCGCCTGTAACCCCGGTGACGACCGTGGGTTTGAAAAAAGTTCCGCCATTCGCGGCGCGCTTGCCGCCGCAACGGATTGTGCCGCCTCTTGCGCTGGCGTCGGCCAAATGTCCCTCAATCTTGTCGATGGCGTGGCTGTCGATCATCGGGCCGATGGTAACATCGGGATCGAAGCCATCGCCGACCTTCAATTCGGCCACGCGCGCGACGAATTTCTCCGCAAACTCATCATGAACCGCCGACTGCACATAGATGCGGTTGGCAGAGACGCAGGTTTGGCCGCCATTACGGAATTTCGCCTGAATGGCGCCTTCCACGGCTTCATCAATATCGGCATCGTCAAAAACGATGAAAGGGGCGTTACCGCCCAGTTCGAGGTTGAGCTTCTTGATCTGCGGCGCGCACTGGCTCATCAGCAGCCGGCCAACTTCGGTCGAGCCGGTGAAGCTGATCTTGCGTATTTTGGCATTGGCGCACAATTCCGCACCGACGTCGGCGCCGTGGCTCGCATAAATGAGGTTGAGCGTCCCCTCCGGAAAACCGGCGAGCCGGGCCAGCACGAACATGGCCCCCGCCACCAGCGGCGTCTGTTCGGCGGGCTTCAGTACGATGGCGCAGCCGGCCGCAAGTGCGGGCGAAATCTTGCGAGCTACCATGGATGCGGGAAAATTCCACGGAGTGATCGTGCCCACCACACCCACTGCCTGCTTGATAACGAGCATCCGCCGATCGTTGGAAGGGGCGGAAATCGTTTCGCCATAGATGCGGTTCGCCTCCTCGGCATACCATTGCACGTAAGCGGCGGCGTGGGAGACTTCTGATTTTGCTTCCGCCAGCGGCTTGCCCATCTCCGCGGTCAGCATCGTTGCCAGGTCATCCGCATGAAGGACGATCAGCTGGTGCCAGCGTCGCATCACCGCGCTCTTGTCCTTGGCCGGCAGGCTCGCCCATACGCCCTGCGCTTCGGCCGCGCGGTCAATCGCCTCCCGCGTTTCCAGAGCCCCCATATCCGGCAGCCGCGCAAGCTGCGCACCGGTCGAAGGATTGAAAACATCAAACTCCGCGCCCGACCACGCCCGGTCGCCGAAAGTGACGCCAGCGAGATCGGCAAACAGATCCGGCCGGGCAAGCCTGTCGAGGAGAGCAGGAAAAAGCGACAAGGACGGTTCCCCCTTTGACACAACGACCCGAACAGGCCGACACACCGCCATTTTAGCGACTGACCGCCGGTTGAGAGGCGCCGGCACCGGTGGTAGCGCCACGCCCGAAAAACGTCAATATTGCGCGTGCATTCGCAGCAATCGATCAATAAAATTCATGATTCATCGCACAATATCGAACCGGAGATTTGACTGCCCCCGTCATTTCAGGCATGTCCGCCAGCGCACCGGCCGGCTCTTCGGTGACCCTGGGCTGCACCGCAATTCACGCCACGCGCCGTTGCCAGCCCGGAGGTCCCTTCGCAAAGGCGGCCTTCACCCAGCTTAGAACCGCGACATCGTCAGGTGGCAGGGTGGTGTCGACATCGAAAACAGGCGCGAGCCCTGTCGGTTCAGCTCTGGCCGCAAGCGCAATGAGTTCAGGGATGTAGCTTTCGCCCGGATGGCCCGGCAGCCTGTCCGCGAGACGCGCGCGATACCGTTCCGCTACGACCTCGGCCGGCGCATGGCACCAGATTTCTGCGAGTTCCGCCGCACCTGCTTTCTCAAGGTGCTCCTTCAGCAACTCGATGGGCTGAAAGCCGAACCACGCATCGACGATGAAACCCGATCCTTCCGGCGCGTCTTTTATAATTTGAAAGATCGCCTGATAACTGGCTTTGCCAAGCGTCCGATTGAACAGCCGGTCGACACCCTCGATATGCTCAAGGAAAGGGTTCTTGATCGTATCCAGCGCCAGCACCGGCCAGCCCGTCTGCTGCGACAGCATACGCGCCAGAGTGCTCTTTCCGGACGCCGGGATGCCGTTCACGAAGACGATATGTTTGCCCCTCGTCTTTGCCGGCACGGCGGGCAAGGTTTCCACAAGCCGGCGCGCCATCAGGCCCGCGCCGATCATGCCGGCGTCATCGCCAAGCGCTGCCGCACGTATGTCCGTCGAATACCAGCCCTGCGCCCTGGGTAAGAAACCGAGCGCGGTAACCGCCGCCTGTCCCATGCCGCCACCCAGCAGAAATACGGCGGGATCGAAGGATGCAGACAATGTACCGATGGCCGCACGCAGGGGCCCGGCCCAGTTGCGCAGCACCTCAAGCGCCCTTTCGTCGCCTGCCCGGGCCAATTGCAGAATATCGTCGAAACGGGTTTCCGCGGGATAACCTGCTTCCTCGATATGACGGCCAAGCGCCGTACCGGAGGATTCCGTTTCGACGCAGCCGCGCTGGCCGCACACACATTTGCGACCGTTGTGATTGACGATGATATGGCCGAGCTGACCGGCGCTCTGCCTGCCCTGCACGATCCGGCCGTTTTCCATGGACGCACCGCCAATGCCGGTGCCAATGGTCAGCATGACCGCGCTGGCAGCCCCCGCCGCCGCTCCAACGGCGGTCTCGCCCACCAGCGCCATGCTGCAATCGTTGGAAATCGCCACCGGGCGATTGAAGGTCTTTTCGGTCAAAGCCTTGATATCGCAGCCAGACAGATCGAGATAGCCGCCGGAGAGCACCGCGCCGGTTTCCCCATCGACACGGCCGGGGACACCGATACCAATGGCAAGGACGTCGGGAGCATCCATCTCCGATATCAAACCGAAGATCAGCTTGATCGCCGTCGAAGGGTCGCGGCTGCCCGGCACGATCTTCTTGCGCAGAATTTCACCCTGCGGTGAAATCCGGGCGGCGCGAATATTCGTGCCGCCAATATCCACACCAATGGTGCAATCTTGCATGTCCATCTCCACCCACTGGTTTCATGCAGCCTTGCTGTTCTGACCCCGATAATAACGCGAAATCACCGCCTGGATATCGCGCAACCGCGACACGGCCACGCTCGAGAGTTTTTTCTGTGAAACCGCCCGGTCAAGAGAAATGCAGTCCTTCCACAGCGATCGACCGGCTATGACGCCGGAAGCGCCATTCTTCATCGCCGCTTCAACCTGGCCCAGAAATGTCTCGTGATCGACGCCCGCCGACAACACAGCCCAGGGAACATCGCCTGCAATTCGTGTGATTTCAGCGCAGGCTTCGTCAGAGCCCGGATACGGGATTTTCAGCACCTTGGCGCCAAGAGCGAGGCAGGCTTCAGACCCCTGTCTGATGAGCAGGGGAATTTTCGCCGCGTAATCTTCCGCACTTTCCCCCTCCAGCCGGTAGGTAAGGAATTCAACGACCAGAAGCAGGTCTTCACGGGCGAAATCCTCGATGTACGCCTTCAGCGTTTCGAGATTTTTCGTATTGGCGGCCGGCGTGTCCATTCTGAGATAGACCATGATCTTGCCGCCGGTGCCGCCAAGTTCCCGCACCCGCCGGGCATTGACGCCATCGACCATCTTCGAAATCCGGTACCCTTCCGGCGAGGTGTCCCAACCCGAAGCATCGATGCCGATCAAAAGAGCCGTGTCACGGGGAAGGAGATCGTTGTCGACCAGTTTGGGTACGGCGCAGATGGGATCAACCAGCACGCAACCGGCATGGGCGGCCAGAAACCGTGTGATATCAGCCTTGGTATCGCCCAGGACATCGTTGCCGATGGACGCCTGTTCCTCGGGCGTTGCGGCCAGCAGAGAGCGCATGCCGCCGCGCTGATCGCAGGCGATCACCATCATCGCGCCATTGGCGCCGCAAATCTGGTGGTATCCGCGTCGTTCCGCTGTTGTCATGGCTGTCATGGTGTAATCTCCGACTCCGCTGTCTGGTCAGCATTTGTTGATGGAATGCCCGGCGAGGATCGGAAAAAACGCAATATTCAACCGCGACGCGCCCGGCGAAGGACGCGTCCTGAAACAGCCAAAAAATGTCGGGCTTTCAGTGCATTGCGGTTTTGCGGGTTTTCAGCGATAACTCCTCCAAGGCGTGTTCTTGTAACACGTTTCAGAAAGGAATTGCAATATGCCTCCCCAACCAGCCCAGGAAACACCCGCAACACGCGCCATGATCCATATGGTGGCCAAGCTGCATTATGAGGCCGACATGGCCCAGGTGGATATCGCCCGGAAGCTCGGCGTATCGACGGCAACCGTGTCACGCCTGCTGCAAAAGGCCCGCGCCATCGGCATCGTGCGCATCGAAGTGCTCGATCTCGTCTCCCCCGAAGATATAACCGAGAACCTCATTCAGGCGCTGGGCCTGAAACGGGCGGCGGTGATCGACACACCGGCAACCGGTGTGCTTGGCGCGCTGGCCGCGCCGCTTGGCGCCCTGCTGAAAGAGGAAGGCCTCGGCGCGGGGTCGGTTATCGGAATAGGCTGGGGACGTGCGGTACGCGAAGTGCTCACGGCGGGTCTGATACGCATTCCCGGCATTGTGGCCGTGCCGATGAATGGCGGGATGCAGCAGGCAGCGGCGCATTTCCAGATCAACGAATTTACAAGACAGGCGGCCGAACAACTGGGCGGGACACCGCATTTCCTGCACGCCCCTTACCTTTCGTCGACGACATTGCGAGACGCGTTTTTGAACGATCCCGGCGTGCAGGAAACCACCGGCCTCTGGGACCGGCTCGACTGCTGCATCGTCGGCATCGGCCTGCCGCATGCCATCAACCCACCCGAAGCGAGCGCCGCCACCAACAACGAAAAAAGTCTGGGCGCTGTCGGCGATGTGATCCGCCATTATTTCGATATTGAGGGACATCCGCTGGCCTGGGATGGCGAGGAAAGAATGATCGCCGCCTCACCGGATCAATTGCGCAATACCAGGTTGTCGATCGGCGTTCTGGCCACGGTGGAAAAGGCAGCGGGCGTCATCGGCGCAGTGCGTTCGGGCATGATCAACGCCGTGGTGACCGATACCGCGACCGCACAGGCCATTCTCGACCTTCTGCAAAGCGACGGGGGCGCGGCGGCCTGACCGTCACCGGCCCTCTGAAAAGCGCATAAAAACGCAAGAAATTATTTTCAGGAAGAAATTTCACTTGACGGACGCACTTTGCGGGCGTGAATATGATTTTCAGCCGGTTTATGGAGGATTTGCCGGCGTGAAGAATTCAGCTCACATAAGGAGGAGACTATGGAGCGCCGTTCATTCTTCAAGGCCGCAGCAGTCACATCGATTGCCGCGGCTGCCGCGCTGACATCAGGACAGGCAAGCGCGCAGGACAAGAAATATACCATCGCCCTCGTTCCGGGCCTGACCACGGACGCCTTTTACATCACCATGCGCAAGGGCGCGGAAGCCGCCGCCAAGGCGGTCGGCGTTACATTGGTGTTTCAGGGCGCACCGGATTTTAACCCCGTCACCCAGGTTCCGGTTCTCGACGCCGTGATCGCCAAAAACCCGGACGCCATCCTGATTGCCCCGACGGACAAGACCCAGCTCGTTCAACCCCTGAAAAAGGCCGCGGATGCCGGCATTCCGGTGATCACCGTCGATACATTCATCGGAACCGGTGTTTATCAGACCGGCGGCGGCGAAGCCGATTTCCCGATCTCCTACATTGCGTCTGACAATGTGCTCGGCGGAGAGATCGCTGCGCGCTCGCTGGCCAAGGCGATCGGTGAAAAAGGCAAGGTATACGTCTCCAACGTTAAACCGGGAATTTCGACAACCGATCAGCGTGAGCAGGGCTTCAAGCAGGAGATGGCCAAATATCCCGGCATCACGGTTCTGGAAACGCAGTTTAACGATAACGACGCCAACAAGGCGGCTTCGCAGCTTCAGGCCGTCTACGCGCGCAACAGCGACCTTGCCGGCGTCTTCGGCGCGAACCTGTTTTCCGCACTTGGCGCAGCGAATGGCGTAAAGCAGGCGGGTCAATCCGGCACCATCAAGGTCGTGGCTTTTGATGCGCCCGGCAGCATTGTCGACAACATCAATGCCGGCCTTGTCGACATGGCCATTGCCCAGCATCCAGCGGAAATCGGTTATTTCGGCGTCATGGCGGCCTACGCGCACCTGACCGGTAATTCCATTCCGACCGCCATCGGTACCGGCTTCACGGTGATCGACAAGTCGAACCTGTCCGATCCGAAGGTCGCGAAGTTCATCTACTCGGAATAACAGGTAGCCTCCCGACAACTGGGCGTCCGTCCCGCCAGCGGGGCGGGCGTCATTTTACCTGGATGTTTTGCGGTGGGCGATGGGCGCCCGGCCGCCGGGAAGATACAATGATGGATATCCCCACCATGACGACTTCAGATGAAAAGTCCGTCGCCCCGCAGGCGGACCACGCCGAAGTGAGCAAGACGTTCGTGCAGCGGGTGGCTCAGCTTCGCGCCTGGCTTTTTCTCGCGGCGCTCATCGTAACGTTTGAAATCTGGGCGCGGCTGTCTTTCGGCGGCACCTTCGTTCTGTCCGCCTTCAACTGGCAGTCCGTGGCGGTATTCGCCGTCGCCCCGCTGTTGATCGCCATCGGCCAGACATATGTCATCATTTCGGGCGGCATCGACCTTTCGACTGGTTTCATCATGGGGCTGGCAGCGGTCGTGGCGGCGCATGTGACCAATATTGCCGGGCTGTATTTCCCCGCTCCCGTCGCGATGCTGATCGGGATCGCCTTTGCGGTTCTGGCGGCGGGCGTACCGGGCGTGATCAATGGGCTGCTGATCTCGCGGCTGAAGGTGCCGCCCTTTATCGGTACGCTTGGCATGTTCGGCGTTGCGCGCGGCACCGCCTTTCTGCTTGCTTCCGGCACGACTGTCCCGGTATCCAACTCGTGGCTAGCCGCCCTTGGCAACGGTCGTTTTTTTGGCGTTCCCTATCTGGTGCTGGTCGCCGCCGCCTTTGTGCTCATCATGCATTATGTGCTGAGCCAGACGCGCTTCGGTCAGCATAATTACGCCATCGGCGCCAATGTTCAGGCGGCCCGGCGCGCCGGCATCGACATCAAGAAACATATTCTCAAGCTCTATGTCCTCTCGGCCATGTGCGCAGGTCTCGGCGGCGCGCTCTATGCGGCCCGCTTCACCGCCGGCGCCGCACAGGCGGGCGAGCCCCTGCTGCTCGACTCGGTCGCCGCAGTGGTGATCGGCGGCGCATCGCTTTTCGGCGGTTCCGGCTCGATCATCGGCACGGTGGCCGGCGCGCTGGTGATCGCCGTCATCCAATATGGCCTCGTCTTTCTCAACGTCGAGCCATTCTGGCAATTCATTGCCGTCGGCATCGTCATCATCATTTCAGTGCTGATCGATCAGGCCCAGCGCCGGTTCAGCGGAGGCAAGCAGGATGAATAGTCAACCGCTTCTCGAGGTTCGCAATCTTTCCCGCCATTTCGGCGCGGTGAAGGCGCTGGAAAATTGTTCCCTGCTGGTTCGTCCAGGTGAGGTGGTGGCGCTGGCCGGCGACAATGGCGCCGGCAAAACCACCATGATCAAGACACTGTCGGGCGTCTATCCGCCAAGCTCGGGCGAAATCCTGATTGAAGGCAGGCCCGTCAAATTCTCCTCCCCCCAGGAGGCGCGGGAACTGGGTGTCGAGACCATCTATCAGGATCTTGCGCTGGCGGATAATCTGACAATCGGCGCAAATATCTTCCTCGGTCGCGAGCCCATGAAAAAGCTCTTCGGCTTCCTGCCGGTTCTTGATCGCAAGCGCATGGCGGATGCCGCCGCAGAAACCATGGCCAGGCTCGATTTTCACGTCAAACGCCTGGATGCGCCGGTGAGCAATTTCTCCGGCGGCCAGCGGCAGGCGGTGGCTATCGGACGTGCGGTCTACTGGAACGCCAGAATCCTGATCATGGACGAGCCGACGGCGGCCCTTGGCGTACCGGAGCAGCGCAAGGTCATTTCACTGATCAAATCGCTGAAGGCGCAGGGGCGCGGCGTGATTTTCATCTCGCACAATCTGCAGGATATTTTCGCCGTCTCCGACCGGATCGTCGTCCTGCGCCGCGGGATTGTCGCGGGCGAGAGAGCAATCTCCGAGACCACGCATGACGAGGTCGTGAAGCTGATGATCGGAGGCTGAGCCATGCGGAGCGACAGCATCTGTATCTTTGCGTGGAATAAGGTTGCTCCCACTGCCGGGTGCATGTTTTAAGGAAAGCGGCCGGCGGCAAGCTGGCCTTTTTTCATGACCGTGAGTAAACGCCGATGACAGACGAAACCGACAGTGCGGCCTCTCCTGCCCAAAGCCCGGGCAGCGCGGCGCTTCCGGCCGTTCGTCACAATCGCCTGATCGATCTCCTGCGCCGGAACGGTCAAATGACCGTCGCGGAGATGGTCGAGCAGCTTTCGGTGTCGCGCGACACGATCCGCCGCGACCTCGACCAACTGGAAAGTCGCGGCCTGATCCTGCGTACCCATGGCGGGGCGATCTACAATGACGCGCTGGTCAGGGTCGACACCACGCTCGGCACGCGGATGGACGCCTTTACTGCCGCCAAACAGCGTATGGGCAAGGCGGCAGCGGACCTCATCCGCGACGGCGAAACACTGATCGTCAACGGCGGATCGTCCACCTGTTATTTCGCTGCGGCGCTTGGCGAAAGGCAGAACCTGACGGTCATAACCAACAATCTGCGCCTGCCGCCAGTGGCGCCGGAAAATGCGCTGCGCACGCTGCATATTCTCGGGGGAATCTACTGGCCGGTCTCACAGGTCACCATCGGCACCGTTGGCTTTGCCGAAGTACCGGGCATCAGCGCCGATACCGCCGTCATCGGCGCGACAGGCATTTCAGCGAGCGGTATTTCGATGGGCAGGCTCGAGGAAGCCTCCGAAACGGCGGCCATGATCAAAATGGCGACGCGCACCATCGCTCTCATCGATCAGAGTAAATTCAACGTTACCGCCTTCGCGCGCGTGGCGACCTTCAGCCAGATCACTTTTGTCGTGACGGATGCCTGGCCGCCGGATGCCATCATGACGGCGATCAGGAAGGCGGGCACCCAGCTGATCGTCGCCTGAGCTTCGTCGATGGACGTGCTCCAGTTCTTTGTTTTCACGCATTTTCCGGACGTAAAACCGCGTCGCACCTTTACTGGAAATGCCCTAGAGCGCGCGCAGCCAGGCGATACGACCCGCCAGATCCGGGTCGTTGAAGGCAAGCGATCCTAGGACCACGGTCTGTGCGCCGGCCTCGCGCAACAGCGGCACCGTATTATCCCGAATACCGCCATCGGCCGCCAGCACGACATCGCCGCGCCCCTGCGCCTTGAGGATGGCCGCCGCCTCGATCAGGCGCGGGCAAGCCGCCTCGGAAAGCCCCTGCCCCTTGACGCCGATGGCCGTTCCCAGCAGCGTGACGAAGTCGATATCCGCCACAAGCGGCCGGATTGTCTCGACAGGCGTTTCCAGACGCAGCACCACACCCGCCTTGGGACCCAATTCACGGATCAGCACAATGGCCTGCGGCGTCACCGCGCCATTTTCCGGATGTATGGAAATCAGGTCGGCGCCCGCTTCGGCGAACTGACGGATCTGGCTGAGCACGATATCGCCCTCCACCATCAGATGGACATGTATGGGACGGGACGTCAATTTACGGATACGCGAAAGCTGATCCGGAAAAAACAGGAACGAGGGCGCGAAACGGCCATCGGCAACATCGGCATGGTAAATATCCACATGCGGATCGACGCGGGCGATTTCCCGTTCCAGGTTGGCGAGATCGGCCGACCACAACGAAAACTCGCCCAGGAGACGGTCCCGCGGCAGAGCCTCGAACCAATTGGCTGCGGCTTTCATGGTCATGCGCATGTCTCCTGGAATGTGTCGAGATACCGGATGAAGTCGGTGAGGGCAGCTTGCAAATCGGCGCTGTAGCCCGCCCTGTCGACGGCCTTGGGTGTGATTGCAATGACGCGGGCATCGGGGATCATTTCACCCAGCCTGTGGGCGTAGTCCAGCGGATGAACGAGATCGAGCCCATGTCCGACCACCAGGGCCGGCACCTTGAGCGCGCGGATCTGTCTTTCATCCACACCCGGACCGTCCCTTGCGATGGCGTCCAGAAGCACTGCAATGGCTGCGGGTTCAGGATGATCGAAGAAGCCGGCAAGCGAGGCAAGATTGTCCGGCGCCTCATCCGCAAGCCTGCGGCCCGTGGGCGATGCAAGAAACGCCGCCCGTCCGTTCCGCCCGGATTGCCGGAGATGATCGGCGACCAAGGAAAAGGCCCTCATATTCTCCGGCGCAGCTTCCGCCAGCCAGGCGGGACGGATGAGCATCAGGCCCGCCACCCGACCGGGGTGCAGGACCGCGATACGCAGCGCAATCGCCGCGCCCATGGAAATGCCGCCGATCGCGAACCGCGCGAGGCCAAGCGCATCGGCAACGGCGATCAGATCTTCGGCAAAACCGGCGATGGAATAAGACTCGCCGCTCGCCAGCCCGGAAAGGCCATGGCCACGGCATTCGAGCGTGATGCGGCGACAGGAAAGCCCATCGGGAAAACCATCCGCAACCTGCCTGAGATCGCCGCCAAGCCCATGCTGAAAGATAACCGGAAAGCCCGCGCCGCAATCTTCGACATGAACCTTTCGCCCATCCGGCAGCCTGTGAAGATATCTGCTCATGCGATGAGACTGGCAAGAAAACGCCGCACGTCCGGTGCTTCCTGTTCCGAAAGTCCGTGGGTGACGACCGGGCCATCGAAACCGGCGATATCGAGGCGCCTGATGAAATCCGGAAAGTCGATGACGCCGCGCCCGGCGGTTACAAATCCGCCCTCGGCATCGCGATCCTTGGCATGCGCCATCACGATATGGCCGGCAAGCCGGTCGATGGCGTCGGCCACGATCGCTCGCGCGCCATCGGCATCCGCCTTTTCAAACAGATTGGCCGGATCGAGCACGATGCCGAGGGATGGCGAACCGATCTCCCGCATCAATCGAACAGCATCGTCCGCGTTGCGCACGACATTGGCCTGTTCCGGCTCGATACCGAGCCTGATCCCCAGGGTATCAGCCTGTTCCGCCGCAGGGGCCATCTGTTCGACAAGGTCTCTCCAGGCTTCCGCCGTGTCATTGTCGGGGTGATGGCGCCACTGGTCCTCGCGGTCGCGCGTGCCCGTGCACAACGTCACCACGGGAATGGCAAGACACGCGGCGACCTTAAGGCAGACCCCAAGACGCCTCATGCCCTCGATGCGTCGCGCATGGTCGGGATGGATCATGTTATAGGTCGCGGAAAGGGCGGCAATACGGACACCCGTCGCACGGGCGGCGGCGGCGATGGCTTCCACGGCCTCGTCGGATACGGCGTCGGGCATCGAGGCGAGACCGGAGCAGGCGAGATTATATTGCACACAGGCGTAACCATCGGCCGCAGCACGCGTGAGAACCGCGAGAGGATTCGTGCCCGGATAGGTCTTGGCGAATATGCCCACCTGCATCAGACCGCCCCTGTCATCGTTGCGACATCGATCCGCTGGCCGGTCTCGACGGATCTCGCGATGGCAGCCATGGCGCGAACCGAAGCAAGCCCATCCTCGATGCCGGCGCCGCGCATCGGTGCGCTGTCAAGAACGACCTCTGCAAAACCCTCGAGTTGCCGTCGATAGAAATGGCCGTCCGCGCCCAGCGGCCGCTCATAGGATGCGGTGCGCTCGCGGAAAATCTCCACCTCGCTCGCCTTGTAATACCAGGGATTATGGGTTTTTGCGAGGACGCTGCCGTTCTCGCCATAGATATGGAAGCCCTCGTGCCAGTCCATCCGCACAGCCACGGTCAGGTCCAGATGGCCGAGCGTGCCATCGGCAAAGCCGGTTTCGACAAACCAGCAATAGGCTCCGAAACGCTGAAGTAGTCTCGCCCTCACCCATTCGATATCGCCACAAAGATGACGGGCGATGTCGACCAGATGGCTGCCATGCGCCAGCATGTAATAGCGCTTGAGGTCAGCCTTCGGATTTTCCCGCGGCTTCAGGGCCGCCTTCGACAGAACCGGCAAGGGTTGCACCGCATCGGTCATCGTGTAGCGGTGGGTGCTGTCGCAATACCAGGCCTTCAGCGCCAATCGCTCGCCCATCTCATTGTCGATGAAGTGTTTGGCCGCCTCTATGCCGGGATCGAAACGCTTCATATGGCCGATCTGCAGCACCTTGCCAGTCCGTCGCACGGTTTCGGCTAGGGTCTCGACTTCCTCGACACTGACGCCAACCGGTTTTTCGCACAGCACGTGTTTGCCGGCTTCCAGCGCGCGGATCGCCGCCGGGACGTGGAAAGCGTCGGACGTGGCGATGACGACCGCCTCAAGCTCCGGATCGGCAAGCATCGCATCGTAATCATGATACACCTTGTCCGGCTCATAGGTCGCGCCCATGCGCGCGGCAAGATCCTGCACGACGTCGCAGATCGCATAGAGCCTGGTATTCCGGCCCTTCACCGTGGATTCGAAATGCGCGAACTGGGCGATCGGCCCGCAACCGAGCACACCGACGCGCAATTGCCGATCCAGTTTTTTCACGCTGTCCTCCCGATGCGAAGCCGCTTCAATCTCGGCTCTTTCGCAGGGCGATGTCAAGAGGAATGCAGCATCAAACAGCACAAAAGCGCAAATATACGCATACGAAGGCCGGCGCTCATCGCCTCTATTTTACCCCCAGTCCCGCCAGCAGGCCGCCATCGATCAGGTAATCGGCACCGGTGACGAAACCGGCGCGGTCCGAGGCCAGAAACAGCACCAGCCCCGCGATCTCTTCCGGCTCCCCAATCCGGCCAATGGGATGAGCGGTGCCAAATCTGCGGAAGGCCTCCTCCACGTCGGCGTCAGCACCATCGAAGGTTCGCGCGGCGAGTTCCAGAATGGGCGTGCGCACGGAACCCGGGCTGACCGAGTTGACCCGGATGCGATCGCCCGCGTGATCCAGCGCCATGGCCCGCGTCAGGGCATGAATGGCGCCTTTTGTGGCAACATAGGCTGCGACATTCTTCTGGCAGGCATGCCCCTGCACGGAGGAAATATTGACGATCGCGCCGCCGCCACGCTTTTGCATCAAAGGGATGCCATGGCGGGCCGTGAGCTGTATGGAGCCGACATTGACCGCGTAAGCCTTGAGAAAGACTTCAGGATCGGTATCCACAACGGTCCCGTAGGGGTGAATGGCAGCGGAATTGACGATCACGTCGAGCCCTTCGAAAGCGGAAAAGGCCGCTTCCACCTCGCTGCTGCTGGCAACGTCGCAGGTCCGGATGGCAAGATCGAGCTTTTCCGACCGCGCCACATCCCGCAGCCCATCATTTGCAGCTTCATCAATGCCCAGACAGGTGACCTGCGCGCCGGCGCGCGCCAATTCCAGCGCCGACGCGCGGCCAATGCCGGAGGTTCCCGTTATCAGGGCAATCTTGCCCTCAAACTCCCCCATCAACGCCTCCTGCCCCGTCAACATCTTCTGAAACGCCGTCTTTTGCCTCGATGAATCTGAGACCGAAATCCAGGTGCCGGCTCAGAAGATAACTGAAAGCGAGGCGGTCCCGCGCCCGCAGGGCATCGATGATCTCCTGATGCGCGGTATAGGTGGCATCGTGAATGGGCCGATTGCCTTTTCCAATCCGCATGATTTCAAGCATGGCATTACGCTGCGAAAGATAGCTGGCGTGCAGCACGCTGTTACCCGCCAACTGCACAAGGAGATCGTGAAAGACGAAATCATTCACCGCGGCCTCCTCCGCGCTGACGCTTTCCCGCACCCTGCGATTGGCGGCATCCAGCGCGTCGAGGTCGCTTTGCGCCGCGCGCAAGAGCACGATCTCCCCCGCCGCCGTTTCCACCACTTTGCGGAAGCCCTGCACCTCGCGGAAGGAGGCGGGCGAAATGGCATGATGCAATGTCATCAGCCGGTCGACGGCGTGACTTTGACGATTGGTCAACACAGCGCCTGTTTTCGGCCTGATGTCGATGACGCCGTAGGCGCGCAGATATTGCAAAGCCTCGCGCACCGTATTGCGGCTCGCCCCCAGCATAAGGCCAAGCTCGCGCTCCGTGGGCAATGCATCGCCGAAAGCGAGATTCCTGTCCGAAATCATCCGCTGGATATTGGCTATCAGCCGCTCAACGGCCGAACCACGCGGCGCATCCAGGGAAGGCGCTTTATCAATGATGTGCATGGCCCCTCCCATCCGATGTTCAATTGTTGGATGTTACGAAGAAAATGTCAATTGAAGAGGCCATATTTGCTCGACCCTGGCAAAAATGCTTAATACTGGTCCAACAAATAAGTAAGAACGTCGTCAAAACACGGTTGGGTCTGTGCCTGCCGACGTTCACCGCGCGGACGGCCGGCAAATTGCATGACCATTCCTGCGCTCAAAAGGCCGCGGGGGAGAGCGAAGGCGTTGGGGATCGCTTCGCAGGCGCTGTAACCGGTCCAGTTCGACCGAGCTGTGATCGGCCGCGGTTCCGCCATTCGCCTGATCGTGGTTGCCGGGCAGCAGCGCGTAAGGCACCTTGCCGTCAAGCTTGCGCAGCGCCGGTTCGGCGACATCCCATTCAGCGGGACGATTGTTCTGGGTGATATCGCCCACATGGCTCATGAAGACGATTTTGTGGCTATCGCGATTGTCGACCAACCATTGCGTCATCTCGCCGAACAGATGCTTGATACCGTCATTGGACGTATAGTCCTGCGTATCGGGGAACACGGCGATGGTATAGGCGTTCGGGCCGGCGACGCGCACGCGAAAATCGTCCGCGATGCTCTTGCCGGCGCTGTCGGTGGCCGATGTCGCCATTACCGCCCGTGCACCGGACGATCCACGCCTCTACGGCGTCAAATTCCTCAGCATGCGGCTAGGGCTGTGCGTGCCCGTCTCTCACCCGCTGGCTGAGCGGGAGAGCGTTTTCATGGCCGAGCTCGAAGGCCTGTCCTTCGTCATGCGCGAGCGGGGGTCGCGCACCCGTGAAATCTTCGAAAAGAACCTTGCCGATCACGGCATCTCCATCCAGCCCGTAATCGAGATTTCCTCCCGTGAAGGCGTGCGGGAAGCCATCGCCAACGGGGTGGGATGCGGCGTGGTGGCCGATCTGGAATTCGGCCACGATGCACGCCTTTCTTTCGTGCCGCTCAGCGACGCCAACGAACTCGTCGACGAATATGCCATCTGCCTTGCCGAAAGGCGGCATCTGCCGCTGGTGCGCCGGTTCATCGAAGAAGCCGGCCGCGTCTGAAGCCGATCACGGCTCCTCAACCGGTCGCCTCGATATTCAGAAAACGTTCCGGTGCACATCCGTCATCGCCCGACGCAGGTCGTCGACGGCGGACGCCGTCGGCCCCGGCTGGTCATTGAGCGCCGGCGGCATTTTCCAGCCGGGGTCTATGCCTTCCATATTGGGCAATTCATGGGCGATGCCTTTATGGCAATCGATGCAGGTGGCCTTGCCCGTCAGCAGATATTTGGAATGAATATCGGCGGCGCGCTGCGTCTGTTTGGTAAAGTCCATGGCGGCGGAGGAATGGCAGTTACGGCATTCCAGGCTGTCATTGGCTTTGAGGCGCGACCATTCGTGCTGGGCGAGCTCCAGCCGCTTGTCGAGGAACTTCTTGCGCGTATCGATGGTGCCGAAAATCTTGCCCCAGACCTCCTTCGAGGCCTGCATCTTGCGGGCGATCTTGTCCGTCCACTCATGCGGCACATGGCAATCCGGACAGGAGGCGCGCACGCCGGAGCGATTGGAGAAATGCACCGTCCGCGTCAGTTCCTCATAAACATTGGCGCGCATCTCGTGGCAGGAAATGCAGAAGGCTTCCTTGTTGGTCATTTCGAGCGCGGTGTTGAAGGCGCCCCAGAACATGACACCGCCGACGAAACCGCCAAGGGTAAGGAAGGCGAGGCTGAGCGTGCCGGCCGGCGTCGTCAGAACCGCCCATAACCAGGCGAGAAGTTTTTTCACACGGGCGATCATCATTCGCTACCCGCCGGTTTGACGCCCATCTCGCTCATGTCCTGAAAGGTGTTGGGCACGAGAGGCCGCGTATCGGCCTGCGGCACATGGCAGGCGGTGCAGAAATAACGGCGCGGTGAAACATCCGCCAGCATCTGGCCTTCGCGCGTCATGTAATGGGTGACGCTGATCATCGGCGCGCCGGAGTCCTGGGTGAATTCGCGCTTGTGACAGGAGAGACAGCGGTTGGCGTTGACGGAAAGCTGGTAACCGTCGATCGAATGCGGGATGACCGGCGGCTGCTCCGGGTAAGCGCGCATGCGCCTGAAATCGTCGATCACCCATTTCGGCAGGGGTTTGGCCGGCTCGGTCTGCATGGCGTCGCCGCGCGGGCCGGACAATTCCGGCACCATCTGCGCAACGGCCCCCGTCGCCAGCGCCACGACCAGAAGCGTGGCGGCGATCCATCCGTGTTTCCTGATCATGCGACTGGCTCTATCTTGACTGCGCATTTCTTGAAATCCGTCTGCTTGGAGATGGGATCGGTTGCGTCGAGCGTGACCTTGTTGATGAGCTGGCTGGCATCGAACCAGGGAACGAAGATGACGCCGGGCGGCATGCGGTTGCGGCCGCGTGTTTCCACGCGGGAGCGGATTTCGCCACGGCGCGAGACGATGCGGATTTCCGCGCCCTGGTTGAGCCCGCGCTTGCGCGCATCGTCGGCATTCATGAAACAGCGGGCGCCGGGGAAAGCCTTGTAGAGTTCCGGCACGCGCATGGTCATGGAGCCGGAATGCCAGTGCTCCAGCACACGGCCCGTCACCAGCCAGGTATCGAATTCCGCATCCGGGGATTCCGCCGGCGGCTCGTAGGGCACGGCGATGATGACCGCCTTGCCGTCCTTGTTACCGTAGAACTTCACGCCCTCGCCCGGCTTGACGTAGGGGTCGTAACCCTCGCGGTAACGCCACAGCGTTTCCTTGCCGTCCACCACCGGCCAGCGCATGCCGCGCACCTCGTGATAGGCATCGTAGGGCGCCAGATCATGGCCGTGGCCGCGCCCGAAGGCC
Organism: Agrobacterium sp. P15N1-A; assembly: GCF_044626815.1. Classification (NCBI taxonomy): domain Bacteria; kingdom Pseudomonadati; phylum Pseudomonadota; class Alphaproteobacteria; order Hyphomicrobiales; family Rhizobiaceae; genus Agrobacterium; species Agrobacterium sp. P15N1-A. Next base: position 375,007 of record NZ_JBIUPF010000005.1, read on the forward strand.
GCATATTCCTCGAAGAGACCCTTCTGCAGATAGAAGCCGAAGTGTTTTGCTTCCTGGTTCTCGTATTCGCCGTTGATCTCGCTTAACGGGAACTTGCCGACATCGCTGTCTTTGTAGAGCACCTCGTACAGCGTCTTGCCGCGATAGGCGGGATTGGCGTCCAGTATCTCCGCCGGCCACACCTCATCCGTGGTAAAGCGCTTGGAGAATTCCACCAGCTGCCAGAGGTCGGAACGCGCCTCGCCCGAGGCTTCGACAAGCTGGTGCCAGACATGGGTGCGCCGCTCGGCATTGCCATAGGCCCCCTCCTTCTCCACCCACATGGCGGCGGGCAGGATGAGGTCGGCGCTCATGGCCGTGATGGTCGGATAGGCATCCGAAACAACGATGAAGTTTTCCGGGTTTCGATAGCCCTGATAGGTCTCGTTCTTGGTGTTGGGACCGGCTTGGACGTTATTATTGACCTGCACCCAGTAGAAATTCAGCTTGCCGTCATGCAGCATGCGGTCCTGCTGCACGGCGTGGTAACCCGGCTTTTCCGGGATGATGCCGTGCGGGATGCGCCAGATTTCCTCGGCATGTTTGCGGTGTTCCGGATTGGTCACCGTCATGTCGGCCGGCAGGCGGTGGGCAAAGGTTCCCACCTCGCGCGCCGTGCCGCAGGCCGATGGCTGGCCGGTGAGCGAGAACGGGCTGTTGCCCGGCTCGGAAATCTTTCCGGTCAAAAGGTGGATGTTATAGACCATCTGGTTGGCCCAGACACCGCGCACATGCTGGTTGAAACCCATGGTCCACAGCGACATGACCTTGCGGTTCGGGTCGGCATAAAGCTCGGCCAGCTCCTCCAGGAAGCCGGCTTCCACGCCGGTCATGGCAGCGGTTTTTTCCAGCGTGTATTCGGAGACGAATTCCTTGAAGGTCTCGAAATCGATCGCTTCGGTCTTGGTCGGATCGGCGGAATTGGCGGCATTCACCTCCACCGGATTATCGGGCCGCAGGCCATAACCGATATCGGTGACACCGCGCACGAATTTCGTGTGGTTCTTCACGAAGTCTTCGTTGACGCGCCCGGTCTTGATGATGTGGTTGGCGATGTAGTTGAGGATGACGAGGTCCGTACCCGGTTTGAAGATGATCGGAACATCTGCCAGATCCATGCTGCGATGGGTGAAGGTCGAAAGCACCGCCACCTTCACGTGGTCAAATCCCAGACGCCGGTCGGCAATGCGGGTCCACAGAATGGGATGCATCTCCGCCATGTTCGAGCCCCAGAGCACGAAAGCATCGGCATGTTCGAAATCGTCGTAACAGCCCATCGGCTCGTCCATGCCGAAGGTGCGCATGAAGGCGTAAGCGGCCGAAGCCATGCAGTGACGGGCATTGGGATCAAGATTGTTGGAACGGAAACCGGCACGCATCAGCTTGGTCGCGGCATAACCTTCGAAGATCGTCCACTGGCCCGAGCCGAACATGCCCACGGCCGTCGGTCCCTTTTCCTTCAGCACCCGCTTGCACTGCTGCGCCATCACATCGAAGGCCTCGTCCCAGCTCACCGGCTCGAACTCGCCGTCCTTGGCGTAGACGCCGTTCCTCTTGCGCAGAAGCGGGGTCTGCAGCCGGTCCTTGCCATACATGATCTTCGACAGGAAATAGCCCTTGATGCAGTTGAGGCCGCGATTGACCTCCGCCTGCATGTCGCCATGGGTGGCGACAACCTTGCCTTCCTTGACGCCGACCATGACGCCGCAGCCCGTGCCGCAGAAACGACAGGGCGCCTTGGACCACTTGATCTGCAATGCGGAAACACCGCCGGGCACCGGCTGGGCGGCGGCCGGCAGCGCAATGCCCGCCGTTGCCGCCGCAATGCCGGCGGCATGGGCCTTCAATAGATCACGCCGCGTCAGTTCGCTGCTCATCGCCGCTTGTCTCCTCTGTGTCGACGTGTTCGAAAACCATGTTGGCGGCAATCACACCGTCGAGTGTCGAAATATAAGTGAGCGTATCGCCCAGGATGCCGGTGCTCGTGCCGTCTATGACGATGACAATCTTGCCGTTGCCCTCGCCATGAACCTCGACATTGTCGAGCGTTAAAAGCGTTGCCAGCACAGCGTCCCGCATCTGCGGCATCACCGCCACGACAGCGCTTGAAACATGATACCGGCCTGTATTTTCAGGCATATTGCATCTCCGTGGCTCTATCTTTGATCTCGATCACACTGGCGGGACAGACGGACACGCAGGCCCCGCAACCGGTGCAGGCATCTTCCAGCAGTTCCGGAACGAAGGGGCCGCCGCGGCGGGGCCGAAACCGGATGGCCTCGGTCGGACAGGCATCGCGGCAGGCCTGACAATCGATATCGCCGAAGGCGAGACACCCCTCACCGATCGCCATGACATGATCGAAGCGCTGGGCCGTGGGGGCAGCAAAGACCGGCTCGGGACAGGCCTCAGCACATTTGCCGCAAAAGGTGCATTCCCCGGCGGAGAAATCCACGCAAGGCAAACCGTCCGCCATGGCGATGATGCCGGGGGGACAGGCCTCGACGCATTTTGCGCAACCGCTGCACGCGGCGAGGTCGCTCAACGCGACCCCGGGGGGACAGATGCGTGGTCTATTTTTTTGCCCGCCGCGCAGGAAATCGCGCCGGCTGAGAGAGACTTCCATCATCATCTCGCCCTCAATGGCCAGGCGGCCCCGGCGGGCCGTAAATGATCTGGAACATCCAGACGATAAAGCCATAGGCTCCGACAAATCCGACCGCCAGAATGGGCCAGATTCCGAATGCCAGAACGGCGAAGGTGACAAGTTCCCTCGTCCGACCTGGCTTTTCATCTGCGTGTTGAGGCGCGACTATTTTAGGCATATTCGCGTTTCCCTATTCGGTTGGAGTTATAATCGACCAAAAAGAAGATATGTTCAACTACTTGATTTTATTGATTATTTATCAAAACTAACATTCATCAATATCCCTCCCCTAAGTCACTGATTTCACTTTGTGCTTTTGCCAAAAAAATAAACAAACCGGTCGGGACAGTGATGTCGCCGCCGCGGGGCAAGGTGTCTCTCATCCGCATGCCCCCGCCTCATCGATGCCAGGCGCGCGCATGAAGGGCAGAAAGCCCTGCAACCAGACCCCGAAGCTCGCCGCCCACAAAACGGCGCTGAGGCCATGGTGATAGGGTGACAATGTTGCGGCAAAATCGAATTCCGGCAGGATGCGGACCAGCCCCGCCATCGCCATCAGAAGGGCGGCCACATGCGCCTGCCATGGCAGATGCGTCAGGTTGCGGCCCGTATGCCGCAGCCCGGCAATGATGAAGACGGCCATGATGGCGCATCCCAGCGCCCCGACCGACAGCAGATGCAGCCCTGCGGCGGGCGTGACGGAAAAACCGAGCCTTGTTGCGCCGAGCGCCAGAAAACCCGCGCCCGCAAAGGCGTTGCCGAGACCGAGCAACAGCACCTCGGTCTTGAAGGCGGCACGCCCGATGAACCATTCGGCCAGTCGGTCGAAAAAGGCGGCCCCGGCCGCAAGCGAAAGCCAGGCGCAGACATCGCTTTGCGGAAAGAAAAGCTTCGCCGCCATGTAAAGCGTCACCATGGCGCCCGCCATATGCTGGCGGCCGGGATGCGGCCGGTAAGGCGTGGTCTCGCCGCCCGGATCGAGCGCCAGATTGATGACGACCACATTGATACGCGCGGCGGAGAGTGAAAACAGCACGGTGAAGATGCACAGCGCCGCTTCCAGAAAGCGGGATGCAAATTCAGGATCGCCGCTCCACCAGGCATAACGCACACCCGCTTCAGCCGCCGTAAACAAAAGAAACCAGATAAGGAATGCCAAGTGTTTCATCGTGCGCCGCGCCAGCATCGCCCTGCCGATGAGAACAGAGAGCGCGAGCAGAAAGGCGAGATCGAAAAAACCCGCAAACAGGCTCCATGCCTCCATCCCGAGAAAGCCGATAAGGCGGCCCGGCAGCCAGAGACCGGCGAGATGAAGCAGCGTTCTTCCCTGCGCCGGCTTCGTATCCGTCCATTCCGGCACCGCCGATCCGAGGAAACCGGCAAGTGCCATGCCATAGGTGCCGAAGATCATTTCATGGGCGTGCCATTGCGATGCAGGCACCGCATCGGCAAAAGGCAGGGCATAACCACCGATGACGACCCACAGGAAGGACCAGCCCGCGCCATGCAGGGCGGCCAGCGGGAAAAACAGCCGCAGGGCTTCCGAAAGGATGGGGGGCTGCCTCATCGCACCCGCTCCTTTGCTGAAAACAGTTCGGCGAAGGCCGGACTCTCAGACAGGCGTTCCGCTTCGTCGAAAACCGCCCGCGCCATGCGCCGGCCCGGCGAACCGGCGGGCTTATGCGCGGCAATGACGCGACCATCGACGCCGGAGAGCACGATCAGCCGGTCGGCAACCAGCAACGCCTCATGAAGATCATGGGTGACGAGAAGGGTGGAAAAACCGCGCCGCCGGGCGGCGTCCACCAGAAGCTCCTGCAAATGACGGCGCAGGCCGACATCGACGGCGCTGAAGGGCTCGTCCAGAAACAGCATGTCCGGCTCCACGGCGAGCGCCCGCGCAACGCCGGCGCGCTGGCGCATGCCGCCGGAGAGTTCCACCGGATATTTGCCGAAATCCGCCGCCTCCAGACCGACTTCCAGCGCAAAAAGGCCCGCCCTTTCGCGCCGCTCCCGTTTCGGCATGCCGGCCGCCGCAAGGCCGTAGGCGATATTGTCGATAAGCGTCATCCACGGCAAAAGCCTTGGCTCCTGAAACACCAGCCCCTGCCGGCGATAATGGCGGTGCACGCGGCCGCGAACAGGATCGATGATACCAGCCGCGATCTGCAAAATCGTCGTCTTGCCGCTGCCGGAGGGGCCAAGCAGCGCCACGGTTTCCCCGGGCGCTATGCCGAGATTGAAATTCTCGAACAGGCTGCGGCCAAGAAAGGCGTAGCCGACATGTTCGAAGCGCAGGATGGAACGGTCGCTCATCGTTTCACACCCCATGGCAGCCCGGCGGCGCGCCAGCGTTCCAGCGCCTCGCGCAGCAGATGCAGCAGGCCGTAATCGGTCAGCAGCGCCAGCGCGACGGTGATGGTGAGCCAGGCGCTGACCTGTGCGATGTCGAACAGCGCGCGTGCGGTGGCCAGTTCGCCGCCAATGCCGCCGGAATTCGAAAGGAGCTCGGCCATGACGGTTACTTTCCACGCGCTTCCGGCCGTCGTCGTCCAGGCCGGGAAGAGGTAGGAGAGCACATGCGGCATGGTGACGGTGCGCAGCCGGTAAAACCACGGAGCGCCGAAGGCCTGCGCCATCACCTCCAGCTGACGGTCGCGCTTGGCGACACCTTCCAGCGCACCGGCAAAGGACACGGGAGCCGAGGCGATGATGACGGTCATGACAGCCGTGCCCCCCGACGAGCCGAACCAGATGAGCGCCAGCACGATCCAGCCGATGGGCGGCACGCCGAGCAGAACGGTGACGACAGGCTTCATCAGCCGCATGGCCGCGAAGGAATAGCCCGCCAGCACGCCCGCCACCGTGCCGATGCCGGCGGCGATGGCAAAGCCGGTCAGGGCCCTGACGGCGCTCTGCGACAGGATGGCGAAGAAATCCGGCCGCGCCGCCAGAAGCCCCATTGCCGCGAAGGTCTCCCCCGGCGAAGGCAGGATGAAGGAGCCATAAATCTCATGCCCGACCTGCCAGGCGGCGAGAAAACAGAAAATGCCTGAAAGCCCGGCCCAGCCCGCCCAGAGATAGCGGCCCATCCAGCCAAGACTTTCGAGAATGCGGTTCATGCCTGCTACACCAGATAAAACCCGTCATCAGGCCGCCGGCCGCCGATGATTGCCGGGTCGACCTTGGCAAGCTCATCGTAGAACGCCTCGAGATCGGCGCGCGCAGCGCTCGCCTTCAGGGCGCACAGATGACTTGTCGGAAAGGAGGCGGCGATGATTTCCGGCGGGAAACCCAAGGCATCGGCAGCCGCATCGGCCGCCGTCTTCGGATCGGCTACGGCGCTGGCGAGCGCCGTCTCCATGGCGCCCTGCAAAGCCTCGATGCCGGCCCTGCCGAGTTTTTGCTGGACTGGCGATGTCAAGGCGAGGCCAGCCTGCGGAATTTCAGCCTTGCCGGCCACCTTCGCCCATTCCCGCTGAATATCGATGGTGCGATGGACGGTCATGAAAAACGACTTCGCCTTGATGAGCACGGCGGTCGCGGCCGGCTCGCTCAGCAGGGCGGCATCCACCCGTCCCGTCAGCAGCAATTGCACGGCTTCCGGCGGCGAAGCGGCATATTCCAGCTTGATGTCGCCGGGCTTCAGGCCGTTTTCGGCAACAAGGCGGCGCAGCACGAAATCGGGCATGTCGTTCTTGAACGGCAAAGCGAGGGTCTTGCCGGAAAGGCTCTGCAGGGAGTTCAGCGTCCCGTCTTTCGAAACGATATAGAGCAGGCCCGTGGTCAGCACGTTCAACAGCCCGAGGCCGAGGCCGCGATTGTGGAGATTGGCGACGCCGTAGCTCGGCATCACCATCGCTCCCATGGAGCCGGAGGCGACGGCGGCACGCATTTCATCCGGGGTTTTCCAGGCTTTGAAGACCGCTCCGGGTGCGACGTCCTTCAAGAACCCGCCCTTTACCGCATGGGCCAGCACGGCCGACGGCGCGGCCGGAGGGCCATAAAAGGTGAGCGGCGCTTCCGCTTTCGCAACATGCGGTGCGGCAAGTGTCGCGACCGCGAGCCCGGAAAAGGCTGAAAGAGCCTGACGACGGGTGAGATGGGCCATGGTCCTGATCCTTTCGCGCCGGAAGCGCCATAATGCGCGTGACGCCCGCTCAGACCTGTCTTCCGGTCCCGGCGCGTCACCACCCCGGAAATGACATTTTGCAAGCGCCCGCTCTTTGCGCAGGATCAAACAGGGCCGAAAACAGGGATTTATTCACCCTTCTTGAGTGAGAGCGCGTCCCGCAGGATTCGCGAGCCCTCCTGCGCGGCGGCAGCGATATCGAGAAACATCAGGCTTGCGGTTTCGACCACGCCTTCATCCACCGTGTCGTCTTCGGCGAAATCGCAGAGCATCTCGGTCAGGAGCGCTATCTTGCGCCGCTCCTCGCGGGCGGCGGCCAGAAGCTTGACGATATTGCGCTGGCGCTCGAAATCCTCGAGTTCGCGCAGCGCCTCGTGCACCCTGTCGCGGCAGCTGCAATCAAGCGCGCTCTGCAAGACAATGTCGCGCACCAGATGGATTGCCGCCGCGATATCCGCTCCGCCCGGCGCTGCTGCGGACAGCTTTTGCTCACTTTGCCCGTTCGTCGTCATGCATTCACCCCATGCGCCGTGTTGCGGGCGCGGGCGATCCAGGCCGCACCTTCCTGCCCGTGGTGAAAACCATTGGAAAAGGGCACGTCCGGATAGATTTGCCCGAGATGGGCAAGACCGTCCTCCGCCTCCCGCCTGCCGGCCAGAACATCGTCATGGATTTGCGCCACCGCAACCATGTCGCAGTCCTGCGGCGACAGCCGGAAGCGGGAAATGCCGGTGGCCGCCAGATCCTGCAATTCGCCAAGCAGCGACTGGCAGGTGTGCGACACCGTCTGCACGCCGTTCAGCGCCAGAAACGACTGCCGGTCAAGCGTGCGCACCGGCAATCCGTCAGGGTCGTCACCGCAGACGAACTGGCAATTATCCTTGATATTGCCCTTGGCGCGGGCGTGGGCGCAGCGCGCCGAAATGGCGAGCGGCAGGCGGCCGAAGGCAAGGATTTCGAAGTCCACATCAGGCGTCTCCACCACGATGCGCTCCACCGAGGTCATCGGCAGTTCCGGCGGCAGGCAGATGGCACTCGCCCCACGAGAAGAAAGCAGCCGCGCGGTCGCGGCATTATAAACGTTCACCATTGGCCCGACGACATGCGGCGTGCCGTGCAGCATGCCGAGCGCGGAAAGATCGTTCGCCTCGACCGGATAGGGGCTATCGGCGATCAGGCCGCGCAGGTGGCGGCTTTCCCGCTCCAGCGTCACCAGCGAAAGCGTCGAGAGGATCACCTGTTTTCCCGCATTCTCCAGCCGCTCGATCACGTCGGCCAGATGCGGCTCGGTGAAATGAAACCGTTTGGAACAGACGGTTTCACCAAGATAGACATGGCTGACGGGCGCTTCATCGGCGATGCGAAAGTAAAAATCGCGCCATTTCTCGCCCTGCCAGAGATAAAGGACCGGGCCGAGCGCCAATGTGGCTTCTGCGGGTTTTGCCATCGCCGTCATCTCCAGCGTTTCTCATAAGCGCCGACGGTGGTGCGCTGGCCTTCGCTCAAGAGCCGGAGGCGGGAAAGCAGCCTGCCGCGCTCTTCAGCACCGGCGGCAAGCGCCCGGTGCAGGGTGGAAACCACTTCCGCGACGTAGGCCTTGCCGCGCTGGCGGCCCTCGATCTTCAGCGCGCTGACGCCCGCTTCGCGCAAGGCATCGATCTGGTCCATTACATCAAGCGACACCGGATCCTCGAAGGCATAGGACCTGTCATCCGCAATCTCGAACCGGCCCTTGCACAGCGTCGGGTAACCCGCCGCCTCGCCGGCGGGAAAACGGTTGATGGTATAATCGCCAAGTTCCGATACCAGCGCCTGCCCGTCCTGCCGGTAGCGGACATGGCTTGCTGGTGAGCAGACGCCGTTCATGTTGGGTGACTTGCCTGTGGCGTAGGAGGATAGCGAGCAGCGCCCCTCCGCCATGACGCAAAGACCGCCGAACACGAAGATTTCGATCTCGCAGCGGATCTGCCGCGCCAGCCGGGCGATGTCGGGAATCGTCAGGGTGCGCGGCAGCACCACACGTTTCGCGCCGAAGGCATCGACGAGGAAATTCACCGCGTCCGCATTGGAGGCGGAGGCCTGCACGGAGACATGGATGCGCTGCTGCGGATGGTGTTCGGCCACATGCGCCATCAGGCCGAAATCGGCAAGGATAAGCGCATCCGCCCCCGCCTTCACCGCATTGGCCGCACCGCGATACCAGATATCCTCATTGCCCGCGCGCATGAAGGTGTTGAGTGCGACGAAAGTCTGGACGCCGCGCTTCTTTGCGTAAGCGATGGCTTCGGCAAGCTCTTCGCGGGAAAAATTGAGGCCGGGAAAATTGCGGGCATTGGTTTCATCGCGAAAGCCGCAATAGACCGCGTCCGCCCCGGCATCCACGGCCTCGCGGAAGGCGGCGGGTGTTCCCGCAGGACAGATCAGCTCCATGCCGCACCTCCACGCGTTCCGGATAGAACATGGCCGCGCAGGCGGTTCGCAAGCCCCGTTACCACCGGTGCAAAAGGCCCGGCAAAGGCACCGAGATCGCGCGGCAGATCAATGCCGCTGTCATCAAGCGCATTGCGCAGTGCCAGCATCGCCTCCATGTCGCCGGTCACGCTGAGATCCCGCGAAAAAAACAGCGCATCGGCATCCTGCCGCCCCTCCATCAGCGCCAGCAGCATGAAAAGCGGCCCTTCCACCGCCGCATCCACCTTCGGCAGACGGCCCTTTCGGCTGACGGTGATGGCCGGACGCGCCGGCTCAACCATGAAGGCGAAGGGCAGATCGACAGGCAGGAAGGCATAGCGTTTGCCGCTATGCTCACCGAGCCGGCCGAACAGATCAGGGTGCCGCTTCATGATCTGTGCCAGCATCGTCGCCGTCGCTCGCTGCACCACGGCAAGGGGCAGAAAATTCATGGGGGTAGCGATGGCGGCGGGAAACGGTCTCATAAATGGTCCTGTCAGGTCAGTTGCGGACAGGACCCTAACCGCAGCACACCGGCACCGGTTTGAGCGAACGCAAAGACAGAGAGATTTTCGGGTGCGGTTTCACAAAAGCCGCTATAAATCATTAACTTGCGAAGCGAAGGAGGCCGCCCATGTCCGATATAAGGATCAAACGGATTTACGATGCCGCCAGCGGTGATGACGGCGCACGCATTCTGGTGGACCGGCTGTGGCCGCGCGGCATGCGCAAGGAAACCGCACAGCTTTCGCTGTGGATGAAGGAAATCGCGCCCAGCAACGAATTGCGCAAGAACTTCTCCCATATGCCGTCTCGCTTTGAGGAATTCACCCGGCACTATCATGAGGAGCTGGCCGCCAATCCCGATGCCGTGGCGCGCATGAAGGAGCTGATGGCGAAGGGCCGCGTCACGCTGCTTTATGCCGCCCATGATACCGAACACAACCACGCCCTCGTTCTTGCCGACTATCTTCGTTCGCACTGAAGCCGCATTTGCGGCAGCGCAAGGACATGCCGCACCGCCACCGGCAAAAAGGCGGCATGAGAGACGAGAAAACAGAAACTAAACCCGCCCACGCAGCCGATCTGCGCGGTTTCGTCCGGTTGCTGGAAGAACGCGGGCAGCTGCGGCGAATCCGCCAGCCGGTCTCACTGGTGCACGAAATCACCGAAATCCACCGCCGCGTGCTCGCCGATGGTGGGCCGGCGCTGCTGTTCGAGCAACCCGTCGACCATGAGGGCAAGGTGCGGGACATGCCGCTGCTTGCCAATCTCTTCGGCACGCGGCAACGCATCGAATGGGGTCTGGGGCTGGAAACGGGCGGCCTGCCAGCACTTGGACAAAAGCTTGCCGAATTGCGCGAGCCACGGCCGCCGAAATCCATGGCCGAGGCATGGGGTAAGCTGCCTTTGCTGCGGGCAGCACTGTCCATGCGGCCACGCAACGTCTCGCGCGCGCCGGTGCAGGAAAAGGTACTGACAGGCGATGCGGTTGATCTTGCCCGCCTGCCGGTGCAATGGTGCTGGCCGGGCGAACCGGCCCCGCTCATCACCTGGCCGCTGGTCATCACCCGTTCGCCTGATGATCCCGACGATATCAATGTTGGCATCTATCGCATGCAGGTGCAGGGGCCGGACAGGGTGATCATGCGCTGGCTGGCGCATCGCGGCGGCGCGCAGCACCACCGGCTGTGGCAGGCACGCGGGCTGGATATGCCCGTAACAGTCGCTATCGGCACTGATCCCGCCACCATTCTTTCCGCCGTCATGCCGCTTCCCGAACATATCAGCGAGCTTGGTTTTTCCGGCCTGCTGCGCGGCTCGAAAAGCCGCATCGCGAAGGCACTGACGGTGCCGATGCCGGTGCCCGCCAATGCCGAGATCGTGCTGGAAGGTACTGTCTCGGCCAAGGAAACGGCAATGGAAGGCCCCTATGGCGACCACACCGGCTATTATAATTCCGTCGAAGCCTTTCCGATCATGACGCTGTCGGCCATCACCATGCGGCGCGATCCGATCTATCTTTCCACCTATACCGGCCGGCCGCCGGATGAACCCTCGGTCCTCGGCGAAGCCATGCTCGAGATTTTCCTGCCGCTCGTCAAAAGGCAGTTTGCGGAAATCGTCGATCTGTGGATGCCGCCGGAGGCCTGTTCCTACCGCGTCATGGTCGCCTCCATCGACAAGCGTTATCCCGGGCAAGCAAAGCGGGTGATGATGAGCCTGTGGTCGATGCTGCCGCAGTTCAGCTATGTGAAGCTCATCATTCTGGTCGATCCCGACATCAATGTGCGCAGCTGGGCGGATGTGATCTGGGCGCTTTCCACCCGTTTCGACGCTTCGCGCGATACAACGATCATCGACGATACGCCGATCGATTATCTCGACTTCGCCTCGCCGAAAACCGGCCTCGGCGGCAAGATGGGGCTGGACGCCACCCGCAAGCTTTCGCCGGAGACGGAGCGCCAATGGGGCCGCGTGCTCTCCATGACACCTGACGTCATCGCAAAGGTGGATCTGATGTGGCGTGATCTCGGACTTGGAGAACGGCCATGACCCCGTGCCGCGTCGTGGTCGGCGTCACCGGCGCCTCGGGTGCCGGCATCGCCCTGCGCATCATCGAGCGCCTTGCCGGGATGAAAAGCGTCGAAATCCATCTCGTCTTGTCGCCATCCGCCAGACACACCGTGCTGCATGAGGAAGGTGCCGAGGCCATGGGGCGGATGCTCTCGCTCGCCAGCGTCAATCATGCCGTCGATGATATTGGTGCGGCGATTGCCAGCGGCTCCTTCCCAACGGCCGGCATGATCGTCGCCCCCTGCTCCATGCGGACGCTCGCGGCCATTGCAACCGGGTTTTCGGACAATCTTCTTACCCGCGCCGCCGATGTGCATTTGAAGGAACGCCGGAAGCTGGTGTTGATGACCCGCGAGACGCCGCTGCATCTCATCCATCTGCGCAACATGTGCACTGTCACGGAGGCCGGTGCGATCGTCATGCCGCCGGTGCCGGCCTTTTACAACAGGCCGCAAAGCGTCTTCGATATTGTCGACCAGCTCGCCGCCCGCGCCATCGATCAACTCGGTATCGGCTCCGCGCCGCAGGCGCCGATATGGCAGCCGCACGTAGTGAAGACGTCGTGAGCGATCAGAAATAGGCCATGGGGTCCGCGCCAAAGAGCGCGGCATGGCCGCCGGCCAGCAGCCACCAGACCGTCAACCCTGTCAGTACCACGGCGAGCAGCATCGGCCCGTCCACGGCGAGGCGCGTCTTGCCGGAAAGGATTGCTGCGAAAGGGATCGTTGCGTTTTTAGCAGCCGCCGCGCTCCACGCATGACCCAGTCTTTTGCGGGCGCGTTTTTCAGTCATCGCCATCCCGCCAAGCGAAAACAGCGCAAAGCCACCGAAGAGAATAACGGAACGCAGGTCGCCATTCGGCACGACATGGCCGAGCGACCAGAACAGGAAACCGACAAGCACCGGGTGCCGCGTGATGCGCACGATTGCCCCCGGTTTATCTCCCTGCCGCACGGAAATGGAAAGCGGATTGACGCTGAGAAGACCAGCGAGCACGAAAAACAGACCAATCGGCGCTGCCAGAAAGGTGACATGCGCCTGCCAGGGCGCGACATCCCAAAGCGGAATATAATCCACCGACAGCGCGGCATAAAACACCCAGCCCAGCGCCAGAAGCGAGACCACGGAATAAGCCCCGAAATAGGCGGGCCGGCCAATGGCCGCAATCAACCGGCCACGCACGGCAGGCACGGCGGGAATGGAATGCAGCGCCACAAAAAGCGAAAGAGCGGCGACAAGTTCAAGCATGCGACTGCCTTCTCACTGGTTCAGGAACAGCACCGAAGCAATGGCCACGGAGGCAAGTACGGCGGAAACCGCGCCCATGCGCTGCAACACTCCCATACGGTACAACAGCACGGCAAAGCCAATGATAATAGGGGTTGCGACAATCAGCCCGACCTGCGCGTCGTTCATGGGAAGCTCCATTTTCCAGAGTTGCGCTTTGTCATGACAATAGGGCTTTGTGCGCTCCCTTCTTTGACCGACCGCAAAGAAGCGGGGTTTGAGGACGCCTAAGCGTGGCTTGCTGTTTTACAATTACGGGCGAGGCCATGGCGATCAATACGGAAGAGGAAAGCGGAAACCTGCTTTTGTGGATTCTGGTCTGGAGCGAACTTGCCGCCTTCGGCGCGCTGACCGGCGCCTTCATCATCGCCTTCGCCCTCAACCCTGATGCGTTCGCCGCCGCGCGCCAGCATCTGCAGCCACAACTTGCCGGCCTCAACACACTGATTTTGCTGGCAAGCGGCTGGCAGGCGGCCGTCGCGGCCAGCCACCACACCGCGCTGCCGGGCAAAAGGCGGGCGCTTGTTCTTGCCGGACTGCTTGGTTTCGCTTTCGTCGGTGTGAAGCTCCATGAATATTCCACCGAAATCGCTTTCGCGTCCGACCCCGCCTATGGCGCTTTCTTCGAGCTTTATTTCCTGCTCACCGGCTTCCATCTGCTGCATGTCGTCTTCGTGGCCGTGCTGCTGTTTCTCGTCGCAGTCTTCCCGAAAAACGAGAACATCACGCTGGTGACGACGCTGTGGCATGTCATCGATCTGGTCTGGATCGTCATTTTTCCCATCATCTATCTGGTTTGACAGTCATGATCCACCGCACCTCCCGCCAGCTTGCAAGAAGTTTTGCAGTGCTCGCCATTCTTGTTCTCGCCGGTACGGCCGTCGTCACCTCGTGGAAGGCAGCGCTTCTGCCGCCCGTTGCCGCCGCCTGCCTGATGCTGCTTTTCGCGCTCATGAAATCCAGACGCGTCATCGACGACTTTCTGGGTTTTGGCGAAGAGCGAGGCCTGCTGCGCACGGCACTTCTGGCATGGCCCGTCATCTTCGCCGCCGCAGCCCTTTTGCGGGCGTTCCTGCAGGGCATTTTGTCGCTCTGAAAAGGCGGACCACACCACCTCTCCACTTGTTTGCCAAATGGCAAAGAACGCCGGCGGCCAGCGGCTAGAAAGGCTTCAGACCCCCAGCCTGCTGGCAAATCCCGGCAAGAGGGTTCGATCAAGCCAGTCCGCATAAGCGGTCTTCCGGATGGAAAGGACCATTGGCATGGCAGAACGCCTGACCAAAACAGGAGCGCGAAACGTCTTTTACGGCGGCTCCATCTTCTTCTTCGCCATATTCGTAGGGCTAACCGCCCATAGCCATTATTACATGCGCACCACCTCGACGGATGAAAGCACGCTGACGGAAAGCGTCGCGCGCGGCAAACACGTGTGGGAGAAAAATTCCTGCATCAACTGTCACACGCTGCTAGGCGAAGGCGCCTATTTCGCACCCGAACTCGGCAATGTCTGGAAGCGCTATGGCGGCGTGGAAGACAAGGAGACGGCGCGCGATTCCATCAAGGCCTGGATGGCCGCCCAGCCCACCGGCATCGAGGGCCGGCGCCAGATGCCGCAGTTCAATCTCACCGAACAGGAACTCGATGATCTCGTCGACTTCCTCGAATGGACGAGCCGGATCAAGACGCAGAACTGGCCGCCGAACGATGCGGGTTGAGGTTGACGGCAAGGAGATGACGAGATGAAATACCAGACGCAAAAAGTCGCCATGCTGTATTTTTACGGCGCAATCGGGCTGTTCGTGGCGCAGATCCTGTTCGGCGTCATCGCCGCGACGATCTACGTGCTGCCCAACACGCTTTCCGAGCTTCTGCCCTTCAACATCGTGCGCATGATCCACACCAATGCACTGGTCGTGTGGCTGTTGATGGGCTTCATGGGCTCGACCTTCTATCTTCTGCCGGAAGAGACGGAAACGGAGCTTTACAGCCCCAAGCTCGCCATCGCGCAGTTCTGGATCTTCCTGGTGGCCGCCGCCGTTGCCGTGGTCGGTTATATGTTCCGCATCCATGAAGGCCGCGAATTCCTCGAACAGCCCTTCGCCATCAAGGTCGGCATCGTGCTTGTCGTTTTGATGTTCCTGTTCAACATCACCATGACAGCGCTGAAGGGCCGCAAGACCACCGTCATCAACATCCTGCTCTTCGGCCTCTGGGGTCTGGCGATCTTCTTCCTCTTCGCCTTTTACAACCCCATCAACCTGGCGCTGGACAAGATGTACTGGTGGTACGTCATCCATCTGTGGGTGGAAGGCGTGTGGGAACTGATCATGGCGTCGATCCTCGCCTTCCTGATGATCAAGCTCAACGGCATCGACCGCGAAGTGGTGGAAAAATGGCTCTATGTCATCGTCGGTCTTGCACTCTTCTCGGGCATCCTCGGCACCGGCCACCATTATTACTGGATCGGCGCACCGGGTTACTGGCAGTGGATCGGTTCGCTGTTCTCGACGCTGGAAGTGGCCCCCTTCTTC
This sequence comes from Agrobacterium sp. P15N1-A, assembly GCF_044626815.1. Lineage (NCBI taxonomy): Bacteria > Pseudomonadati > Pseudomonadota > Alphaproteobacteria > Hyphomicrobiales > Rhizobiaceae > Agrobacterium > Agrobacterium sp. P15N1-A. The sequence goes on from NZ_JBIUPF010000005.1 coordinate 390,671, forward strand.
ACCATGGTCATCTTCACCTTCGTCATGACCTGGAAGGCTGGCCGCAAGCATGAGAACCGCGCCGCGCTTCTGTGGTCGATCGGCTGCTCGGTCATGGCCTTCTTCGGCGCCGGCGTCTGGGGCTTCCTGCACACGCTGTCTTCGGTGAACTATTACACCCACGGCACGCAGCTTACCGCCGCTCACGGGCACCTCGCCTTCTTCGGCGCCTATGTGATGCTGAACCTTGCGATGATGGCCTATGCCATCCCCGAAATGAAGAAACGTGCGCCCTACAACCAGTGGCTTTCGATGACGAGTTTCTGGGTTATGTGCACGGCCATGTCGGTGATGACCTTCGCGCTGACATTCGCCGGCGTGGTGCAGATCCAGCTTCAGCGGGTCATGGGCGAAAGCTTCATGGATGTGCAGGACCAGCTGGCGATCTTCTACTGGGTCCGTCTCGGTTCTGGTTTCGCGGTTCTCATTTCGGCGGTCATGTTCATCTGGGCAATCCTGGTACCGGGCAAGCAGAAACAGGGCGACGTTGCCCGCCTCGTGCAGCCCGCCGAATGAGAAACGGACCGGCTCTCCTTTTCCCCCGGAGAGCCGGTTCCTTATCAACAAACATGGAGATGACCATGAACACAATATTCCGTCCGATCCCTCAGCCCCAGCCGGACACGCCGTTCTACACCCCGCTCGGCAATGAATGCACGCTGTTCGAAAGCGCCTGGGTGCGGCAATTGCCGCTGCTGCTGAAAGGCCCGACAGGCTGCGGCAAGACCCGTTTCGTCAGCCATATGGCAGCGAAACTCGGCCTGCCGCTTTCCACTGTTTCGTGCCACGACGATCTTGCTGCCGCTGATCTGACCGGCCGTTACCTGCTGAAAGGCGGCGAAACCGTGTGGATGGACGGCCCGCTGACGCGATCCGTGCGCCAGGGCGGCATATGTTACCTCGACGAGATCGTTGAGGCGCGCAAGGATGTAGCTGTCGTGCTGCATCCCCTCACCGACGATCGCCGCATCCTGCCGCTGGAGCGCACCGGCGAAGTGCTGGAAGCACCCTCGGGCTTCATGCTCGTCGTTTCCTATAATCCCGGATACCAGAACCTTTTAAAGAGCCTGAAACCCAGCACCCGTCAGCGTTTCGTCGCCATTGAATTCGATTTTCTGCCCAAGGAGCAGGAAATCGCCGTCGTTTCGCATGAAAGCGGGCTGGATGCGCGCGATGTCGAGCCGCTCGTCGATCTTGCCCACCGGCTGCGCGGCCTGAAGGGCCATGACCTTGAGGAAGGCGTCTCCACCCGTCTGCTCGTTTATTGCGCCAGCCTCATCGATACCGGCCTTCCCGCCCGTCAGGCCGTGCGCGCGACCATGATCGAACCGCTGACTGACGAGCCAGACGTGAAGGCCGCGCTGCATGAAGTCGCGGATGCGATCATTCGATAGGCGCTTTGATATCCACACCGGATTGCTCGGCGCCGCGCGTTCCGGTCCGATGCCATGAGGATAAACCATGCTGGACTTTCTGGAACTGGAAGAAACCGTCGGCCGCGCCTGGCACAGGCTGATCGGCGAAACCGGCACATGGCTGCGCTTCCCGGATCATGCCGTGAAGCTGGAGGATATGCAGGCCGTGCTGGCCATATGTTTCCGCGGTTTTGGCGGTGAACATGCGGTGCAGATCGCGCCGGCCCGCGCCCGCACTTCCAGCCACCGGCTGAGGCTGCGCCAGCGCATGGGTCTTGGCGAAGAGAAGCTCGCCCAGCCAGGACGCGATCATGCAACGCTGATGCTGCCGCCGGTGCTCGATCTGTTTCCCGACCGCTGCCTCAACCGCGATCTCTATCTCTGGCTCGCCGCCGCCATGGCGATGATGCCGCTTGAACCAGTCATGGCCGCCGACCCGCTTCGCAACGATCTTGCCCGGCTCGACCGCGCCGCAGAACTGGCAAAAGCCGTCACCCATGCCTTCCCCGGCATGAAGACCCGTTATCGCCGGCTTTGCGCCGCGATGCTCGCGGTCCGCCAGAAACGGCCGCTGCCCCAGACGGAGCAGCAGGTGGAACAACGGGTGCTTTCCATGCTCGCAGATGCGGGAGGGATCGAGGGCCTTGCGCCACCCGCCGGCTTTCCGGCCAAGGCGCCGCCGCGCTACCTGCCGATGCTGCCGGTGCCGCTATGGCCGGACACGCTGCTGCGCGAAACATCCGAGGCCAGGCAAAGCGAAGACCAGCCGGCAGCGGGCGCCGCGCCGCAGGGCGCAGAAGCGGCCCGCCATATCGCCGTGCGCGAAAAGACCGAGAACCGCCAGACCGAACGCAGCCCCTTCATCCTCAACCGTTTCGAAAAAATCCTCGCCATGGCGGAGATGGTCAATGTCGACCGGCCGGGTGACGACAGCGACGATGCCGACGGCAGTGCGGTGGACGAGCTTGACGATATGACGCTGGGTGAAAGAAAGGGGCGGCCTTCCGCCCGCTTCCGCTTCGATCTCGACCTGCCGCCTGAAGCACTGAACCATACCCCGCTGACAGCGGAGCTGACCTATCCCGAATGGGATTATCGCAGCGGTACCTATCTCGCCGATCATTGCCGGGTCATCGCCGGTCCGGCGAAAGACGCCGAAACGGCACCGGAACCCGGCCCGGACACCAAAAGCCTCATCCGCCGCGTCAGGCGGCAATTCGAGGTGCTGCGGCCACGCCACGAGATGCTGCGCGCCCAGCTTGACGGCAATGATCTCGATCTTGACGCCGTGGTTCGCGCCAGAAGCGATATCGCCGCCGGAGGACAGGGCAGCGACCGCATTCATATGGCAAGCCGCCCGCAGGCGCATGATCTTGCCGTAACGATCCTCGTCGATGTGTCGCTATCGACCGATGCCTGGTTCGACAACCGCCGGGTGCTCGATGTGGAGAAGGAAGCCCTGCTGGTGCTTGCCCACGGGCTTTCCGCCTGCGGCGACAGTCACTCCATCCTGACCTTCACCTCCCGCCGCCGTTCCTGGGTGCGGGTGGAAACGGTGAAGGATTTCGATGAGTCGATGGCGCATACTATCGAGCGTCGCATCGCGGCGCTGAAACCCGGCTTCTACACCCGCATCGGCCCGGCCATCCGCCACGCCAGCGCCAAGCTGCGTGAAAGGCCGGAGCGGCGCAAGCTGCTTCTGCTGCTGACGGATGGCAAGCCGAACGATGTCGACCACTATGAGGGCCGCTTCGCCATTGAGGACAGCCGCCGCGCGGTCTCCGAGGCGCGACGCTCTGGCGTCAGCGTGTTCGGCGTAACGGTGGACAGCAAAGCGCAATCCTATATTCCGGCCATGTTCGGCCAGAACGGCTATGCCATCGTCAACAGGATCGCCAAGCTGCCATGGGCGCTGCCGGCAATCTATCGCAGCCTTGCCGGCTGAAGCATGTCGCGCAACGAACCTGACGAATCTCAGGTTTGTTTGCGCGGCGACAATGTCTCGCGACCGCCCGGCGGATAGGTTTTTCCAGTCCGTCGGCCGGCCGCACCGCCGGACATCATTCCATCCGCGGCCGTGGAGCCAGCCTATGTCCGAAGCCCAAACCGCAACCAATATCGACGTGCGCATCATTCCGCACCGCGAACGCCATCCGCGCATTTTCGGTGCGCTCAACGCATTGACCGAAGGTCAATCGCTACAGATCACCAGCGATCACGATCCCCGTCCACTGCTTTACCAGCTGGCCACAAATTTCCCCGGCCAGTTCGGCTGGGAATACCTCGAACAGGGCCCGGAAGTCTGGCGTCTCGATATCGGCCGGCTGGAAGAACAGGCCGAAGGTTCCGAGGACGATATGTCCGGCTGCGAATGCTGCTGCGGATCCGAACATTGACCCCTGCCCCGGCGGTGTGGTGAAAAGACCTCTGGCGGATGGCCCTTGCCGCCGCCAGCCGACAGATGAGGTGATGCAATGACGGAAATGATCAGGGAACTCGATGTCCGGCCGCTTTTGCTGAGCGGCGGCGAGCCCTTTCCGGCCATCATGGAAGCCGTGGCCGGGCTTGCTCCCGGTGAGGCGCTGCGATTATACGCCACCTTCCGGCCCGTTCCGCTGTTCAAGGTGATGGCGGAGCGCGGTTTCGACCATCAGGTGACGGAAATCGGCGGCGGTGACTGGGAAGTGCTGTTTACGCCGCAATCCACTGAGACCGAACAGATTTCCGTTTCGCCGGCACTTGCGGGCAACGCCGAGGAGCCGCAGATATGGCCCGATCCGGTCATCTATCTCGATCTGAGCGACGAGACGGCCGAAGGCCAGGCGAGCCGCACGCTTGCCGCACTCGACCGTCTTCCGCCGGGTGCCGTGATCTTCGTGCTGATGCCGCAGGAGCCGACTTTCCTTTACCCCGAACTTCTGGCCCGAGGCCATCAATGGGCCGGCAATTTCGACGAGGCACGCACGGCGTTCCGCATCTTCATCCGCGCCGGTGCCGGCGCGCATTAAGCCAGAAATCAAATCCCCAGAAAACGAAACGCCCCGGAAGTTGCCTCCGGGGCGGTTCGTTTTTGGCGGCGTCGCAAGCAATCTAGGCTTTCAGCGGTTTGCGCTCGCGCATCAGGATCGGCCCATATTCAACGCAGAAGAGACCGAAACCCACGATCCAGAAGAGCGCCGAGCAAGCGTAGAGATGCATCATCGCACCGGGGAAGAACTCGGCTGCCGGTCTCAGCAGCGCGCAGGCGATCAGCGCGACATAAGCGGCAATGGTAACCCTGCTGGCCGCAAGCTTGCGTCCGGTGTGGCCAAGGCTCGCTCTTGTCATCACCGCAAGCATCATGCAGCCGATAACGCCGACGGTGAAGACATGCAGGACGGAACGCGTGTCCATGACGTCAAGAGCCGCCAGCGCTATGGTGATGAAACCGACGGGAATGAAGGCGTAGGCGACATGCAGCACCACCAGCACCTGCTCCGGCCATGTCGTCCAGCCGCGCCAGCGGATCAGACGCACTGCGTGCATGAAAGCCGCCAGAAGCGCCGTTGGCACTGCCACGATGCTTTCGGGCTCTATCGTCCAGACGGCCAGCGCAGCGATGCCGGTGAGGATGGCGGCGGTATCGAAGCCGTTATAGGGAACCGGGAAATCCGTGCGGCCGAAACGGTTCAGCCAGTTGCGGGTGAAACTCGGCACGATGCGGCCGCCGACGATGATGACAAGAACCGTATAGGCCGAGACCGCAAGGCGGGTCGCGATCAGGCTATGATCGCCCCCAATCGCTGCAACGTGGAATATGATGTTGGCGACGGAAAGCGCCAGCAGCCCGCCCAGCACCTTCAGATCTTTCCATTTTCGCCCGGCAATGACCTCACGCGCGCAGATCGCCAGAAGTGCCGGCAGGAAAAGCCCGTCCACGGCTGCGGCGGTGACCACGCCCACTTGGTCCGGCACAAGCAGGAAAAGCCGGCCGGCGCACCAAAGCGCAAACAGCCACACCAAGGGTTTGCCCGATACCGGCAGCCGCCCCGTCCAGTTCGGCACGGCCGTCAAAAGAAAGCCCGCCAACACCGCCGAAGCGAAACCGAACAGCATCTCATGAGCATGCCAGTTCGGTGCGCCGTAATCCCCGCCGAGGTCGATGAAGCCGGAAAGGGCTGCGATCCACAACACCATCGCCACGATGGCCCACAGGGCGCCGCCGAGGAAAAACGGCCGGAAGCCGTAAGAAAAGATAACCGGGCCGGTGCGCGCCAGCCCTCTTGGAATGCCGCCCTTTGGCCGGCTGCGCCTTTCGGTGAGAACGGTTTCGCTGCCACTCATTATAATGCTCCTTGCTTGGTCTTAACATATGTCTAGACCCAAGCCCGTCCGGCTTCTTTGCGAACAGGCAAAGAGGCGGTGCGACGCTTCCACACCGGCCTTCAGCCGCCTGCCAAAATGTCGCAGGGTGCCGAAAGCGAAGTTTGCTCCATCTCAAATTGTATTTCCGCCCCTCCGCTACAAATGCTGTGACAGAGCGAAACATGCTCTGCCCCAAGAGGGATAGGAGAAGAATGATGACGGAAACCTTCCACATCACACGGCGTAATATTCTCGCAGGCGCAGCATTTGCAGGGGCTATAGCTCCCGTCATCATGCCATCGGCAGCGAGCGCGGCAGAGGAAAAGAAGGCCGCAGCCAAGCCATTGACGAGCGCTGAGATTGCAGCGCTGCCTCGCGTAAAAGTTGATCTCGTCAAACCGCCCTTCGTGCATGCCCACACGCAGAAAGCCGAAGGCGGACCGAAGATCGTCGAGTTCACGCTCACGATCAAAGAACAGAAGATGATCCTCGACGACAAGGGCACCGAGGTCCACGCCATGACCTTCAACGGGTCGGTTCCCGGGCCTCTGATGGTGGTGCACCAGGACGACTATGTCGAACTGACCCTTATCAACCCCGATACCAATGAGCTGCAGCACAATATTGATTTCCACTCGGCCACCGGCGCGCTCGGCGGCGGCGGGCTCACCATCGTCAACCCCGGTGAAAAGGCGATCCTGCGCTTCAAGGCCACCAAGGCCGGCGTCTTCGTCTATCACTGCGCACCTCCCGGCATGGTGCCGTGGCACGTCACCTCGGGCATGAATGGCGCGATCATGGTACTGCCGCGAGAGGGCCTGACGGACGGCCACGGCAAGGAGCTTGTTTATGACAAGATCTATTATGTCGGCGAGCAGGACTTCTACATCCCGCGCGACGAGAACGGCAATTTCAAGAAATATGAAAGCGCCGGCGATGCCATGGCCGATACGCTGGAAGTGATGCGCAAGCTGACACCGAGCCACATCGTCTTCAATGGCGCAGTCGGTGCCCTGACCGGGGAACATGCCCTCCAGGCCGCCGTTGGCGAGAAGGTGCTGATCGTCCATTCGCAGGCAAACCGTGATACCCGTCCGCACCTCATCGGCGGCCATGGCGATTATGTCTGGGCAACGGGCAAGTTCCGCAACCCGCCGGATCTCGACCAGGAAACCTGGTTCATTCCCGGTGGCACGGCGGGCGCGGCCTTCTATACCTTCGAGCAGCCCGGCATCTACGCTTATGTCAACCACAACCTCATCGAAGCTTTCGAGCTGGGTGCAGCCGCTCACTTCAAGGTGACCGGTGAATGGAACAACAGCCTGATGCAGGCGGTGCTCGCCCCATCGAGCATCTGACACAAACGGGAGCGCGCCGCCGCCAGCGGTCGCGGCGCGCTCCCCCTTCTGCTATGCGGCCTGAAAGCAGGCCCGAACTTTGGCGTCTTCTCGACGCAGGCAGGTTCCCATGGGCATTCCCGGCAACAGCCACTTCCCAAATGCCGTCTCGCTTCTTCTCCCGCTCTCGATTGCAACGCTGCTGGCAACGGCCATCGGTTTCCAGTCCGGGATCATCCGCAGCGGCGCTGATGACCGCGCGGCCATGATGGCTCCACCGGTCGTTACAGTGCCCGCCGGACATTTCACCTACCGGGCGGAGGGCGAATATTTCCGCAATGGGTATGCCGTCGATGGCCCAATGGTCGACGTGGCGATGCGGAAGAATCTAACGATCATGAAATATCAGGTATCGAGCGCAGATTATGCACGCTGCGTGGCGGAAGGCGGCTGCCAGCAGCCGGAACCCGGCTTTGCCGCTCCGGTCGGCGGCGAGATACCGGCAACCGGTATCAGCCAGGATGACGCCCACGCCTATGCAAAGTGGCTGAGCGAGCGGACAGGCGAGGTCTGGCGCCTGCCGAGCGACGCTGAATTGGCTTTCGCCGCCGGCTCGCTTTTCCCGGATGAGACGCTCGGTGTCGCCGCGGACAGTGAAAACCCGGCTTTGCGCTGGCTGGCGGATTACGAGCGGCAGACCAGCCGCAAGGCCTCGGGCAACCCCGTTCCGCAATCCTATGGCAGCTTCGGCGAAAACGAATATGGCCTTGCCGATTTCGGCGGCAACGTCTGGGAATGGACATCGAGCTGCAGCCACCGTGTGACGCTCGGCAAGGATGGTGAGGCGATCGATAGCGTCGCCTCCTGCGGTATCCCGGTCGCTTCGGGAAAACACCGGGCGGCGATGAGCGCCTTCGTCAAAAACCCGAAAAGCGGCGGCTGCGCCGTTGGCGTACCGCCTGATAATCTCGGGTTCAGGCTCGTAAGAGACACACGCTGGTACGCGCCACTTCTCGAAAAGCTTCATGTCACCACCCTGTTTTCTTGATAATCGTCAATTAAAACAAGCGCTTGATTTATATCATTTGAACTTCTGCCGCCGGTGATAGTGCTGTATGCTGACAATACAGAAAAGGCCGATCCCCGATTGCCAATGCAATCACCTTGAGGATCGTCCGATCACCGGAGAGGGTGCAAGTGAAGATTGACCGAAGCGTCATCCGGTCGCTGGCCTTGTTTGCCAAGATGGCCGACGATGAGCTGGACGGACTGCTGACCCACGCCACATCCCGGCTGGTGCCGCCGGGCGAAGCCATTTTCGAGCAGGGCCAGTCGGCAACGCATTTTTTCCTGCTTATCCACGGCCGCCTGAAGGTGACGCAGGTGACGCATGACGGCCAGCAGATCATCGTGCGCGTGGTGCATCCCGGTGATCTCTTCGGTTTCGCAAGAGCCCTGCAACGGTCCGATTATCCCGGCACAGCCACGACGGCGGCCGAAAGCGTCATCCTGTCATGGCAGACGGACCTCTGGCCGCAATTCGTCGAACAGAACCCGCATCTTGCCGTCTCCGCCATGCAGACGATCGGCCAGCGTCTCGAGGAAGCCCATACGCGCATCCGCGAAATGTCGACGCAGGAAGTGGAGCGCCGCGTGGCCCATGCCGTACTGCGCCTTTCGCAGCAGGCGGGCCGCAAGGAGGAAGACGGCATCCGTATCGATTTCCCGATCTCGCGGCAGGATATCGCCGAAATGACCGGCACGACACTGCACACGGTCTCGCGCATCCTCAGCAGCTGGGAAACCAAGGGGCTAGTACAGGGCGGGCGGCAGAAGCTTCTCGTCTGCAATCTGCCGGGCCTTGCCCAGCTGGCGGAAGGCGAAACCAGCCAGGTGTAGCGCGCAGGCGCCTGCCGGGCACTCCCGCTGCTGTCACTCGCCCGACTTCGAAGCCGCGCTTTCAATATAGCCGATGAGATTGTCCAGATCTTCCGGCTTGCTGATTCCGGCCAGCGCCATCTTGTTTCCGGGTATTTTCTTTTTCGGCGCGCTCAGGAAATCCCGCAATTCTTCGGGCGTCCAGACAAGACCGTCCTCGCCCGCTTTTTTCATCGCTGCCGAATAATTATAGTCAGGCGCGCCGCCCGCTGCGCGGCCGATGATGCCGTTAAGCTGCGGGCCGACCCGGTTTTTCGCGCCCTCGCCGATGGCGTGGCAGGCGGAACAGCGCTTGAAGACCGCCTCCCCCTTGGCAACATCGCCTTCCGAAAGAGCGGGAATGGCGCTTGCAGTCAGCATTGCCGCCGCGATGATTATTGTCTTGCGCATCGTGTCATCCTTGTCTTGCCGCATAAATACGACCCGCCCGCAAAGCGGACGGGCCGGAGGTTGCTCTTTTCAGGTCGTGCCCCAGGCGGGCGTGCCCTTCTTATAGGGAACGCGATCTTCGAAACCGCCGGGAATTTCGTCATAAACGAGCACTTCCGTAGCGCCGATCTTCGAGGTGAAGAAACCAAGCAGCGTCAGCTGCTTGACGAGCGTGAAGGCGTGGGGCTTTGCCGGCGACTGTTCCGCCTTGGCCTGCTTGTCCAGCGCGGCAAGCAGCGCCTGCCGCTGTTTTGCCGTCAGCTCCAGAAAGCCCTTCTTGTGGTCGGTCTGGCTGCGCTTCTCGATATCGGAAATTGCCGAAAGGAAGAGCGTCCGTTGTTCGTCAGTGTAACAATCGGCCGCATAGACGGCCATGAATGCTCCCACTTCAGCATCCTTCGCACCCGGCGTGGAGGTGCGGGGAATGATGGTTTCCGCCACCTCGTCCATAAACCGGATTTCTTCCGCGGTGAAGACATGAGCACCACCGGCTGGTTTGGTAGCGTTTTCCGCAGCCGTCAGAATATCCGCGCCGATCAGCGGAAGGCCGGTGGCAATGGCTATCAGTTTCAGCAGTTCGCGTCTGTTCATCACAGGTTCCCCTTCTTGCGTTCGGAAACGGCAAAATCGGCCGCACGCGCCGTCAGCGCCATGTAGGTCAGGGACGGGTTGACGCAGGAGGCCGAAGTCATGCAGGCGCCATCGGTGACAAAGACGTTGGGCGCATCCCAAACCTGATTGTTGCCGTTGAGGACGGAGGTTTTCGGGTCGCGCCCCATGCGAGCAGTTCCCATTTCATGGATGCCCATGCCGGGGGCGTAACTACCCCGCGAGGGCTTGACGTTCTTGATACCAACCGCCTCGAACATCTCGACGGCGTCATTGACCATGTCTTCGCGCATATCGAGTTCGTTCTGCTTCATCTCGACATTCATTGACAGGACCGGCAGGCCCCACTTGTCCTTCTTCTCATGATCCAGTTTCACGCGGTTCTCATGATAGGGCAGCATTTCGCCGAAGGCGGTCATGCCGATGGTCCAGCCGCCCGGCTCGGTCAGGGCCTCCTTGTAGTCGGCGCCGATGTTGAGTTCGGCGATTTCCCGCTCCCAGCGCGAACGGCTGGCAGAACCCTGATAACCGAAGCCGCGCAGATATTTGCGCTTGTCGTCGCCGGTGTTGCGGAACCGAGGGATGTAGAACCCTGCCGGGCGGCGGCCCTTGAAGTAGAAGTCCTCGAAACCTTCCACCTGGCCGGTGGCGCCCATCCGGAAATGGTGGTCCATCACGTTGTGGCCGAGTTCGCCCGAGCTGCTTCCAAGTCCGCCTTCCCAGACATCGGTGGCCGAGTTCATCAGCACCCATGTCGAGTTCAGCGTCGAGGCGTTGAGGAAAATGATGTCGGCGGTATATTCATAGGTCAGGTTCGTCTCGGCATCGATGATCTCGACGCCACGCGCCTTCTTCTTGTCCTTGTCGTAGAGGATTTCCTTGACGATGGAGAAAGGCCTGAGCGTCAGATTGCCGGTGGCGACCGCCGCAGGCAGGGTCGAGGCCTGCGTGCTGAAATAACCACCGAAGGGACAGCCCAGCCGACACTTGTTGCGGAACTGACAGCGCGTGCGTTCCTGATCGGGAAGCTCCTGGGTAATGTTGGCGCAACGCGAATTGATGAGGTGGCGCGTACCATTGAACGCCTTCTTCAGCCGGCTTGCGACATCCTGCTCCACAAAATTGAGCGGAATGGGCGGCAGGAATTCGCCATCGGGAAGAATATCCAGCCCCTCACGGCTGCCGGAAATGCCGGCAAAACGCTCGACATAATCATACCAGGGAGAAACATCCTCATAGCGGATGGGCCAGTCAACGGCGATACCGTCTTTCGCATTGGCCTCGAAATCGGTCTGCGACCAGCGGTAGGTCTGGCGTCCCCAGAGCAGCGAGCGGCCGCCGACGTGATAGCCGCGGAACCAGTCGAAGCGCTTTTCTTCGACATAGGGCGTTTCCTGCTCATCGGCCCACATGCCGAGCGTCGCCTCTTCCAGCAGGTAATCGCGGCTGAGAACGGGGTATTTCGCCTTCATCTCCTGCGTGGCGCGGTTGCGGTGGGGATAATCCCAGGCTTCCTTGTCGGCATTCTGATAGTCGGTGACGTGCTCGATATTGCGGCCGCGCTCCAGCATCAGGACCTTCAGGCCCTTTTGCGTGAGTTCCTTTGCGGCCCAGCCTCCACTGATGCCCGAGCCGACAACAATCGCATCATAATGATTGTTTGCCATGATAACTCCTCCGATGTGACTTGGAAAAAACGACGAGACGAAGCACTTCCCGTCGCGGTGCGGCGGAAACTGGCCATGCGTCTGTCGAACCTCATGCGCCCCGGCGAAACCGGCCGCCGGGGAGCGGTTCTGGTTTTACTGGCAGTGATTACTGAAGGGTCGGAAGACGTTCATTGAGGAACGCATTGCCCTTGGTCACGACAGCTTCGGCATCGAGCGGAAGGTCGTGCTCAAGGATGAACCACTTGACGCCGGCCTGCTTGGCCGCCGGCAGAATTGCCTTCCAGTCGAGAACGCCGGTGCCGAGTGTGGCAAAGCCGCGCTCGTTTTCCGCCGTGCCCGCAGGCGCGTTATCCTTGGCATGGATGGCAAATACCCGGCCCTTCAAGGTGCCGAGGAACGCGGCCGGATCATTGCCGCTGCGCGCAACCCAGGCGACGTCGAGTTCGCTCTGCAATTTCGGACCGGCAGCATCGAGCAACAGTTCAAGCGCCGTCTTGCCGTCGAACTTGACCATTTCAAAATCATGGTTGTGATAGGACATGGCAAGGCCCGCCGCAGACAGCTTGTCCGCATAACCGCCAAGCTCCTTGCCGAAGGCAGTCCAGCCGGCGGCATCGGTCGGGCGCTGTTCGGGCTTCAGGAAAGGCACGGTCACGACAGGATTGCCGACGGCCTTCTGCTCGGTGATGACCTCATCGAGATTGCCGCGCAGCTTGTCGATCGGCACATGCGAGGAAATGACCTTGATCTTGTGCTTTTCCAGAAGCGTGTTCAGTTCGCTGGCGCTGACCTTCTGCATATCCACGGTTTCCACGGCGGAAACGCCGGCGCGGTTGAGGATGGCAAGCTGCTCCTCAAGCGTTCCCGCATTGCGCAATGTGTACATCTGCGCGGCAATCGGCAGCGTCTTGCTGTCATCGGCAAAAACCGGGTTTGCAATACCGGCCGCCAATGCGACGACGACTGCCATGCTTGCGAATTTTGACTTGAACGTTTTCAAACGCGTAACTCCCTTTCCGTTTGATCAATGTGACGACACGCCTGCCCTGCTTTTCCCGGCCTTCTGGCCGGGTCATGCCGGGCACCGCCTCCTGTGCCCTGCGTCGTCCGTCCTCGGTATGCGATGATCTAGATGTCGATCCCTACCCAGGACGAGGTCCGACTGGACCGGACGGCCGCATCGATGAATGCGAGACCCGCAAGGCCGTCCTCTATGCCGGGATAAATCACTTCCCCGGCGGCCGTTTTTCCCTCCCTCTTTGCGATGATTGCATCAGCGGCTTCGCGGTAGATCGTCGCAAAACCCTCGAGATATCCTTCCGGGTGCCCGGACGGCACGCGGCTGACACGGTTGGCGGCATCGCCTGCGCCTGCGCCGTTGCGGGTGATAAGCCGCTTAGGTTCGCCATAAGGCGTGAACCCCAGCTCGTCCGGCACCCGGTGGTGCCATTCAAGCCCGCCTTTATCGCCATAGACCCGCAGCGACAGCGCGTTTTCATTGCCGACCGCGATCTGGCTCGCCCAGAGCATGCCTTTTGCGCCGCTTGCATAACGAAGCAGAATATTGGCGCTGTCATCCAGCTGCCGGCCCGGAACGAACGACGTCAGATCGGCATAAAGGCTGCTTGGGATTTCACCCGTCACAAAGGCGGCGGCGTTGAAAGCGTGCGTGCCGATATCGCCGATTGCCCCGCCAGCGCCGGAACGGCTGGGGTCCGTGCGCCATTCCGCACCCTTTGCGCCGGTCTTTTCAACGGCTTCAGTCAGCCAGTCCTGCGCATATTCGGCCTGAACATGGCGCAGCTTGCCGATTTCGCCACTCGCCACCATTTCCCGCATCTGCCGCAGCATCGGGTAGCCGGTGTAATTATGCGTCAGAACGAACAGGCTGTCGGACGCCCTGACGATCTCGGCCAGCGCTTTTGCTTCCTCCAGCGTCGCGGTAACCGGCTTGTCGCAGATGACGTGGATGCCGGCTTCCAGAAAGGCCTTGGACGGGGCGAAATGCAGATGGTTCGGCGTGACGATGGCGACCGCCTCGATACCGTCCTCGCGTCCAGCCTCGGCCGCCGCCATGTCCTCGAACGAGGCATAGGAACGCTCCGGTGCAATGCCGAGCAGAGTTGCCGAAGCGGCTGCACGTGCGGGATCGGAGGAAAGCGCACCGGCCACCAGTTCGTAACGGTCATCCAGCCGGGCCGCGATGCGATGCACCGCACCGATAAAGGCGCCCTGACCACCGCCGACCATGCCGAGACGAATACGGCGGCTATCGAATTTTGCTATCGTGGAGGACATGAAGTTTCCTTTCAGAGACCGAGGAGGCGACGATTGGCGGCGTCATCGACGCCGCTTTTGGCGAAATCGTCGAAAGCCCGTTCGGTCACGCGGATGATATGGTTTTCAATGAAGGCGGCACCTTCACGCGCGCCGTCTTCCGGGTGCTTCAGCGCGCATTCCCACTCCAGCACCGCCCAGCCGTCGAAATCATATTGGGTAAGCTTGGAAAACACCGCGCCGAAATCGACACGCCCGTCGCCCAGCGAGCGGAACCGCCCCGGCCGGTCGACCCAGCTCTGATAACCGCCATAAACGCCGGAACGGCCGGTCGGATTGAACTCGGCATCCTTGACGTGAAAGGCACGGATACGCTCGTGGTAGATGTCGATGAAATCGAGATAATCCAGCGCCTGCAGGACGAAGTGGGAGGGATCGTAGAGGATGTTGGCGCGCGGGTGATTGCCGGTAGCCTCGAGGAAACGCTCGAAGGTGATGCCGTCATGCAGGTCCTCACCCGGATGCAGCTCGTAGCAGAGATCGATGCCATTCTCCTCGAAGGCATCGAGAATAGGTGCCCAGCGCTTGCCCAGCTCCGCAAAGGCCAGTTCGACAAGACCTGCAGGGCGCTGCGGCCAAGGGTAAACGAAGGGCCAGGCGAGTGCGCCAGAGAAGGTGGCGTGGCTCTTGAGGCCGAGATGCTGCGAGGCTTTCGCCGCATATTTCAGCTGGTTGACCGCCCATTCCTGCCGCGCCCTGGGTTTGCCGCGCAGTTCAGCGGGTGCAAAACCGTTGAACATTTCGTCATAGGCCGGGTGAACGGCGACAAGCTGGCCCTGAATATGGGTCGAAAGCTCCGTGATCTCGATACCCATTTCCGCCAGACGACCCTTGATATCGTCGCAATAGGTCTTGGATGCAGCGGCTTTCTCAAGATCGAAGAGCCTGGGATCGGTCGGCACCTGAATGCCCTTGTAACCGAGCGAAGCCGCCCATTGGCCGAGATTGTCGAGCGTGTGGAAGGGGGCTTTGTCCCCGACAAATTGCGCGAGGAAAATCGCCGGGCCTTTGATCGTCTTCATGTCCTTACACTCCTTGCATTCACAGTCTGGCCGCTACCGATGCGGCGGGCGGCAGGGCGCGACCGAGCCGCGCACCACCAGTTCCGTATCCAGCACGATGGTTTCAGCCGTGCGTTTTCCGTTCAATCTGTCCACCATCAGCGCCATGGCCCTGCGGCCCATTTCCTGGCGGGGCTGGCGCACCGTCGTCAGCGGCGGCTCAAACGCATTGGCGAAGATGATGTCGTCGAAGCCGATGACGGAGACGTCGGCCGGAACCGAAACCCCACGCGCCCGCAACTCGCTGATCGCGCCAATGGCCATCTGGTCGCTCGATGCGAAGATCGCGGTGAAGGCGGTGCCGCCTTCGAGAAGGCTGCCTATTGCCTGACGTCCGGCCTCGATGCTGTAATCGCCCGTCACCACCAGTTCGTCGGCATAAGCGATGCCGGCTTCGGCAAGTGCCGCGCGATAACCATCGAAACGCTCCTGCGCCAGACTTTCCGGGACCGGACCGGCCAGATGCACAATCCTTTGATGTCCCGCCTCGATGAGGTGGCGCATGGCGTTTTTGGAGGCGGCGCGGTTGTCCACCTTGACGGTCGGCAGCGCGAGGCCGGGTACCGTTTCCGACGCGATCACGATCGGCGGCAGCGCGTCGCCCTGATCGAGAAGCTCGGCGGGAAACTGGCCGGTCATCAGGATCAGGCCGTCGGCATGTTTCTGGCGCACCATGTCGATATGGGTCGCCACGCGGTTCTCGTCGTTGCGGGCATCGCCCATCAGCACCTTGAAGCCCGCTTCGCCCGCCGCTTCCTCAACGCCCTTGTAGATTTCGAGATAAAACGGGTTACCGATATCGCGAACGAGAAGGATGACGGTGTTGTTGGACTGACGCCTGAAGCTCGCGGCCTGGGCGTTGGGAACGAAATTCGCCTGCCGGACGGCGTCGAAAACCTTCTTGCGGGTTTCCGGGCGAACCTTGTCGGGTTGTTGCAGCGCCCGTGATACGGTCGCGATGGAAACGCCCGCGAGAGCTGCAACTTCCCTGATATTCGAACCTTGGTCTTTGCTCATCTGTCACACACGCAACTGCTTTTGGCGGCCATAAAGCAGCATCAGCGCTAGCAACGTGACACCGAATATGATCTGCCGTGCCCATACATCGAGGTTGAGCGTTATCAGTACGCTTTGCAGAATGGTGAGCGCAACTGCCCCGGCCATGGTTCCGACATATCCGCCCGCACCGCCGGCAAGCGAGGTGCCGCCGATGACGACCGCAATGATCGACGGAAGCACATATTGGTCACCGACGGAGATGAAGGACGTGCCGGTGTAACCGATGACGCACACCCCGGTTAGCCCGGCAAACAGGCCGGAAAGGCCATAAAGCAGCGTGCGGATCAAAGAGACGGGCAATCCGGTGAGCGTCGCCGCCCGCTCGTTGGAACCGATAGCATATATGGCGAAACCAAAGGCGGTGCGGCGCAGCACGAAGAGCATGATCGCGGCGATGCCAAGCCAGACGAACAACACGCCGGGAATACCGAAGATGAGCGGACGGTTGATGAAGCCTGCCAGCAGCGGCGCTGCCGCACCTGACGGAACACCCTGCGAATAGACGACCAACCCGCCCTGAATGACGGCCGTCATGCCAAGCGTCATGACCAGCGGCGGAATGCGCACGAAGGTGATGCCGAGGCCGTTGATGAGGCCGATCAGGAAGGGAATGCCGCCGGCAACGAGAATGGCAAGCGGAATGCCGGCATTCTGGCCGTTCATCATATTGCCGGCAAGGACGGCACCAAGCGAGATCATCGCGCCGACGGAAAGGTCGATGCCTTCGCGCCCGCCGAGGATCACGAGGTTCTGTCCCGCCGCGACGATGCCGAGAATGGCGGCAATCGTCAGCAGCCGCACGATCTGCGAGCCCTGTGCGAAGCCGGGCGACAACAATTCGCCGACCAGCAGCAGGAAGACCGATGCGCCAATGGCAATGGTCAGAGGATCGGTGAGAAGGGTTTTGATTTGCAAGCCGGGATTGGTCATATCAACGCCTCGTCACCAGAACACCGCCGGCCAGCGCCGTCAGCACGATCAAACCCTGCATCAGTGTCTGGTACTCGAAGGGCAGGCCCGCAAAGAAAATCACATTACCGATCATGCCGAGCACCAGTGCGCCGGCAATCGACCCTGTCGAGCTGCCGAAGCCACCGGAAAGCGCCGTGCCGCCCAGAACCACGGCAGAGATGGAAGACAGCGCCAGACTTGCGCCCAGCAAAGGGTCGCCCGAGGCGGTTTCGCCCGTCAGGCACAGCGCCGCCAGCGCCGAAAACAGACCGGAGATCATGTATGCGCCGATACGGATGCCGGAGAGGCGCAGGCCCGTCTGGAAGGCGCCGGTGCGATTGCCACCCACGGCAAGCAGATGCGTGTGGAAAGAAATGCGCGACACGATCAGCGTGAAGGCGATGCCCCCAATCAGCACCCACAGCACAAAGGGCAGGCCGATGAAGCTGCCGGAATAGGTCTGCCAATAGGCTTCCGGCACCGGAAGACCGGCCTGCGGCAGAACCCAGATCGCCAGCCCGGCGAAGATGATACCGGTCGCGAAAGTGGTGACGATAGGCTGGAAGCGCAGGCCGGAAATGAAGAGGCCATTGACCAGTCCACACAGCAGCCCGACAGCCGCACCCGCCGCCATGCCGGCGAAGACGGCGCCTGTCGTGCCGCCGAGTGCGGCGATGACGCTGACGGTAACGACATTGGCGAGCGCCACGATGCTGCCGACCGACAGATCGATATCGCCCGCCAGAATGACATAGGTCTGGCCGATGGCCACCAGGATCAGCGGCAGAAACGTCGTCAGGTTCGATTGCAGCACGGAAGGCTGAACGAAGGAAGGCTGCAGAAACGTGTTCACGGCGATGAGAAGCGCCAGTACGACGAGGGTGATGACCCATGGCTGCCTGCGCAGAAAACCGGAGGCGCTCATGCGGCATCTCCATAGGCGGCGCGGGTCATGTTTACGGATGTCATGTCGGCTCCGGTCAGTTCCGCAGAAATGCGTCCACCGTTGAACACAAGAATACGGTCGGCATATTCGAGGATTTCCGCATCCTCCGAGGAATAAAGAAGGATGGTCGCGCCAGCATCGGCCTGCTGCCGCATCAGGGCGAAGAGATCCGCTTTCGCGCCAAGATCGATGCCCTTGGTCGGATCGTCGAGCAGCAGCAGTTTCGGTGCTGTGGCGAGCCAGCGGGAGATGAAAATCTTCTGCTGGTTGCCGCCCGAAAGCGTGCCGATCGGCATATCGAGGCCGGCGAACTTCGTCTTCATGTCGTTCGCGACCTTCTGCACGCGCGGCTTCAGAGTCGCGGGACGGACCAGCCGCATCTTTTCGCGCACCATCAGCGCCGCGACGAGATTTTCGAAGATCGACCGGCCCTGAAGGGAAGCGTCACGGCCACGGTCGCCAGAGACATAGGCAAAACCACTATGAACCGCCTGCGAAGGCTTGCCGATGGTGATTTCACGACCCTCAAACCGGATTTGGCCGGTAGCAAATGGGTTGGCGCCGAAAAGGCCCTTCAGCAAGGCCGACTGGCCCTGCCCCTGCAGGCCGGCCAGACCGACGATTTCGCCCGGATAAGCTTCCAGAGAGACACCGCGAACGCCTTCACCTGCAACATCCGCCAGCTTCAGGCTCGGCGCAGCAGCCGAACGCCCGTTCTGACGGGCAGGAGCGGCCCGAACATCGCCGACCATGTCGTGCACGACGGCTTCACGGGTGGTGGCTGCGGTGTCGAGTTCGGAAATCGTCGCGCCGTTGCGCATCACGGTGATGCGGTCGCAGACGGCAAAGACCTCGTCGAGACGGTGGGAAATCATGATGGTGGATATACCGTCCGCCTTCTTGGCCCGGAGAATCTCGAAAAAGCGCTGGGACTGGCGGCCATCGAGCGCCGCCGTCGCCTCGTCCATGATCATCAGGCTGGCATTCTGGGCGAAGACCTTGAGGATTTCGACCAGCTGGCGCTGATCGGGCGGCAGATTGCCGACAATCGCATCTGGATCCAGCCCTTCGCCAGCCACGCCGTCAAACAGCGCGATTAGTCTCGCCGCTTCGGCTTTTAGAGCTTTACCGTCAACAAAGATGCCGCGTTTCGGCTCGCGGCCGAGAAAGATATTGTCGGCGACGGAAAGCTGCGGAATGAGGCTCAGCTCCTGATAAAACAGGGCGATGCCGGCATTTTCTGCGTCACGTGGGCTTTTGAAGCGTACTTCCGCACCGTTGAATCTGATCGTGCCGCTGGTTGGCGCGACCGCGCCCGCAACGATCTTGCAAAGCGTGCTCTTGCCGCAGCCATTTGCGCCCAGCAGCGCGTGAATTTCACCGCGACCGACGGTCAGCCTGCCGGCGGAAAGCGCGCGCACGGCGCCAAAATTCTTCGTTATGCCGGCCGCTTCCAAAGCGTTCGCCATCGCAAGTCCCCGAATAATGCTTGTCACAGGCGGATGGCCAAGGCCCTTTCCGCACTCGAAATTGTGGTTCGGGCCGGCGTTCGCCGCCAGCCCGAGACTGGTTTTACTTGAAGAACTCACCGGCCTGCTCCGGCGTCACGGTTGCCGTGACGGACCAGTAGCCAGGCTTGCCATCGGCGGCCTTGATGTTGTCGGCAAGGTTGTCGTTGCTGACGAAGGGGATCGGAATATAGATGGCGTTACCATAAGTGCCGCCGAAAATGCCGTCCTTGAATTCCTTGCCCTGCAGCTTCAGGACCGCGACGTTGAGCGCGCTGGCCATGACACCGGGAGGATTGACCGAAGCGCCGGAATTGAACTTTTCCTTTTCCCAGCGGGTCATGAAGTCCTTGCGGATTTCACCTGTTGCGGCAATGTCCTTGGTCTTGCCGGCCGCTTCGATTGCACGCCATGCGCCGTCCGCCATGCCGTCCTGCACCCAGACGCCGCTGATGTCGGGATAGGTGGCGAGCAGGTTCTGCATTGCCTGCTGGCCCTGCGCCTGATCCCAGCTCGCATTGGCTTCGTTCAGCACCTTGATGTCAGGGTATTTCTTGAACACTTCGCGGTAACCGGCGACGCGGGCTTCGTTGGCGGGGTTGCCGGCGATGCCGTTGATGGCGACCACGCTTCCCTTGCCCTTCAGCGCATCCGCAAGCCATTGCGCGGACTGTGCCGCCCAGGCCTTCTGGTCGATGCCGACATAAATCGCATCCTTCGAAGACACTTCGGCGTCGGTTGCGATAACGAGAATGTTGCGCGCCTTGGCCTGAGCGAAGATCGGATCGAAGGCCGTCGGGCTGCCGGGGTTGATGAGGATCGCATCAACGCCCTGGTTCATGAAATTGCGGATATGACCGATCTGCCCCTGCACATCGACATTACCGCTCTGAACGACAACCTCAACCTTGACGCCCTTTTCGCCCCACGCTTTCGCAGCAGCCTGAGCCTCTTCGATCATCTGCGTGCGCCATTCGCTGCCGACGAAAGAATTGGAAAGACCGATCTTGAAGCTCTGCTCCTGGGCATGCGCCGACGTGCCCGCCGCCAGCACCATCGCGGCAGCAGCCATCAAATGTCTAAACATGAAATTTGCTCCTCCAAGCACGGTTTTTAACAAATGAAACCGTTTACATCGGCAAATGTAACCGTTTTCATAAATGAGTCAATCCCAAGAATGTTTTTTATCAAAGAGCGTGGAACGGTGGCAGATGAGCGGTTCCGACCTGCGGAAAAGACATGAAAAAATCGAGACATGGGCCGGAACCAGCGCGGCAGGGAGTTTCGGAAAACGTCCTTCGCCGGCAGATCATATCGGTTTTCATTTCACTGTGGACAATGGGAGGATTCCCGCTTCAAATCGCCTCGAGTCAGCCATCAGGAGAACGACTAATGGAAATATTGCGCGCAGGAACACGGGCATCGGCGAAAGGCCCCGAGGCATGGTTCACGGGACAGGTCCGCATCGATCCCCTCTTCAACCCCTTTGATGCCGAGCGGGTTCAGGGCGCTCAGGTCACCTTCGAACCCGGCGCTCGCACCGCCTGGCACACCCATCCCCTTGGCCAGACCCTGATTGTGGTTTCCGGCCTCGGGCGGGCGCAGCGCGAAGGCGGCCCGGTGGAGGAAATCCGTCCCGGTGATGTCATATGGTTCGCACCGGGCGAAAGGCACTGGCACGGTGCCGCACCCGATGTCGCCATGACCCATATTGCACTTCAGGAGGTC
Source organism: Agrobacterium sp. P15N1-A (assembly GCF_044626815.1). Lineage (NCBI taxonomy): Bacteria > Pseudomonadati > Pseudomonadota > Alphaproteobacteria > Hyphomicrobiales > Rhizobiaceae > Agrobacterium > Agrobacterium sp. P15N1-A. Next base: position 412,042 of record NZ_JBIUPF010000005.1, read on the forward strand.
AAGGACGGCAAGGTTGTGGACTGGATGGAACAGGTGACGGATGACCAATATGGCGGCTGACGCGGATGTGCCGGCGTGGCGGATGAATAGCCCGTAACAGTGCGGCAGCGTCGACCGGTGACGAAACATCCGCAACCAATGGCGGAGGCCTGCAAACCGCGACGCTACAGAAGCCGTCGTCGCAGCAGGGCCTCCAGCCATTCCGCAAACACCTGCAGCCGCCGCGACAGATGCTGTCGATGGGGATAAAGCAACGTCATCGGCATCGACTCAGCCCGATGGGCCGGCATGACCTCGATGAGTTCGCCGCTTTCCAGATGTGGTCTGACGTCGTAAGCCGGTATCTGGATCAAGCCGAGACCGGCAAGACAGCAGGCGATATAGGCCTCGGCATTGTTGACGGTGACGCGGCCGCGCATGGAAAGCGAATGCAGCGTCTCGCCTTCGACCCATTCCCAGTTTTCCACCCGCCCGCTGGAGGGCGACGCGTAATTGACCGCCCAATGGCAGGAAAGATCGTGGGGCGTTTTCGGCGTTCCATGACGCGTCAGATAGGAGGGGCTTGCGACATTGATCAACGGCAACTTGCCGATCGGCCGCGCGATCAGGCCGGAATCGCTGAGCGGTCCGACGCGCAGCACGCAATCGATATTGTCTTCCACCAGATCGACAGCGCGGTCGGTAACGCCGAGGCCTATGTCGATCTGCGGATAAAGGTCGAGAAATTCCGGCAGCGCCGGTGCGATGACCAGCCGCCCGATCCGGCCCGGGACGTCGATCCGCAACCGGCCCGAAGGCTGCGCCGCCGTCTGCCGGAAGAGATTTTCCGCATCTTCGACATCGGCGATCAGCCGCTGGCAGCGCTCGTAAAAGGCCGAACCATCCTCGGTTGGCGAGACCTTGCGCGTCGTGCGGTTCAGCAGCCGCGCACCGACACGCCCTTCCAGTTCCTGCACCGCCGCCGAAACCGAAGAACGCGGTATGCCGAGCGTATCGGCGGCCCGCGTGAAACTCGCGCAGTCAACGACGCGTGTGAAGATACGGAACAGGTCGATACGGTCCAACCGAAAACACCCTATTGTGCGGCTTTTCTGACAAGTTATGTCAGAATAAGCACCTTTATCGCGCAAAGCTAGACGATATCCTGCTGCAACGAAAGCGGCCGCCAGTTGGCCGAGCACGGCAAAAGGAGGCCGACCCATGACAGACCATTCCCTCAAGGGCAAAACCGTCATCATCGCCGGCGGCGCGAAAAATCTCGGTGGATTGATTGCCCGCGATTTTGCCGGCCAGGGCGCCCGCGCCATCGCCATCCATTATAACAGCCCCGCAACCAGGGCGGATGCTGAGGCAACGGTGGCCGACGTGAAGGCGGCCGGCGCTGAGGCTGTCGCACTTCAGGCCGATCTCACCACGGCAGGTGCGGTCGAAAAGCTGTTTGCCGATACCGTCGCCGCCATCGGCCGCCCGGATATTGCCATCAATACCGTCGGCAAGGTGCTGAAAAAGCCGATCCTCGACACATCGGAAGCCGAATATGACGAAATGACTGCCGTTAACGCCAAATCGGCCTTCTTTTTCCTCCAGCAGGCCGGTCGCCGCGTCAGCGATAACGGCAAGATCTGCACCCTCGTGACATCGCTCCTGGGCGCCTTCACGCCGTTTTACGCCAGCTATGCCGGCACCAAGGCCCCGGTGGAACATTTTACCCGCGCGGCGGCCAAGGAGTTTGGCGAACGCGGCATATCCGTGACGGCAATCGGCCCCGGACCGATGGACACGCCATTCTTCTACGGTCAGGAAACGCCGGAGGCGCAGGCCTATCACAAGAGCGCCGCCGCTCTTTCCGGCTTCTCCAAAACCGGTCTCACCGATATCGAGGACATCGTTCCCTATATCCGCTTCCTCGTCACGGATGGCTGGTGGATGACCGGCCAGACCATTCTGGTCAATGGCGGTTACACCACGAAATAGTCGCTGCCGGATGGCACCCGGCTCAGGCCAGCGGCTCGTTTCGGGTCGCAAAACCGCGATGCAAAAAAGTATCGAACACCATATGGCCTGAATTATATATGCCGGTGTAAAACCCCCTGATCCTGTTGATGGAAACCTTGGGGGTATCAGATGAATTCCGGGCGTCGTGGCGTTCTCGCATTTCTGGGCGGCCTTGTACTGGCAAGGCCGTCTCTCGGCGCAGCATCGGGCAAGCCTGCGGCCTTTGCCGAATCCCGTTCCGAATACAAACCCCGGCATATCCTCTGTTTTCTTGGTGCGGAAAATGGGCTGGCGGCGCTGCAGAAGAGCGCCCGCGCCGCCATCGATGATTTTGCTCCCGATTTCAGCCTGGATGACGATTATTCACAGGATGAGGCGGACGACCGAATGGAACGCTCGTTCAATGTCTGCTGGGATCGCGTCGACCCCGACGCCTACCAGCCGGAGGATGAGGCAGCCGTCGCCGCGCACGGCTCGGTTCTTTATATACTCGGCCCATCCATGGATGCCGAAACAGCCGTGAAGACATCCGCAAAGGCCCTCGGATTCGTACAGCACATGCTCGATCACGGCGCTAGCGCGGTGAAGGGTGAAAGTGCGGGCGTCGCCCATGGCGCAAGGCGCTGGAGGCAGCTTTACGAGCAGTCGCGCGGCGAGGCAGCCGCCGGTGACGGGATGGCGCTTGCCAGAACCTGCCGCCTGGCTTTCGCACGCCGCCCCATAGGAGACGATGCCGAAGGCATGACGAGCGTCGGGTTTCACCTGATCGGCTTGCCCGATGTGCAGGTACGCTTCACCAAAAAAGACCAAGACCAGCCATCGACGAACGCCGAACAGCTGAAGATAGCCGCCTTGATAGACGATATCGCCGAGCAAATGGCGCGTGAAGGCGTTCAAGCCACCCTGAAGGGCCGTCGCGCCTCCCTCACCGACGACACACGGTATGAGGAGGACGAATATAAATTCAATCCTTTCGGCGTCGTGAGCGTTGACGGCCTCAAGCTTTGATACCCCTCTGTTGCTCTATGGGGCGGGGTCGCTCTCGCCGGCAACCAGAAGCATGGGCCATACGCAATGGCGGGCCTGATCGGGGTAAAACGGCGCGTAGGCCGGCATGGTCGATAGCAGCGTCTGGGCCACCGTGACGCCGAGATCATGCAGGGACATGCGGAAACTGGTCAGCCGTGGCTCCAGAAACTGGCCGCGCGGGCCATCGCGGAAGCCGATGACGGCGAGATCGCGCCCCGGTTTCAGGCCCACTTCCGCAAGCCGGCGATAAAGACCGACCGCCATCAGTTCGTAGATCAGCACGATCGCCGTTGGCCGGGGCCGCATCTGCAGCCACTCGCTGGCGGCGTGATAACCGCCCTGCTCGCTCGATTTCGCACGGATGACCAGCGAGGAATCGTAAGCGATGCCATTGTCTTCCAGCGCACGCCTGTATCCTTCCAGAAAAACATAACCGAGATTGATATCGCTGTCGGGCACCGCCACCGCAATCGAACGATGCCCGGCAACGGCAAGGCGGTCGACCGCGTTTTTCGCGACGCCCTCGAAATCGAGGTCGATCCAGGCGTGAGTGTCGCTGGAAGCGGTCCGTCCGAGCGCCACGAAAGGCAGCCGGGTCTGCTTCAGGAAATCCACACGTTTGTCTATCCGTCGCGTCGCGGAAATGATCATCGCGTCCACCATGCGGCGCGCCACCATGCGCTTCAGATATTCATCCGGATCCTCTTCCCCCGGACATGGGAGAACGATGAGATCGAGATTATGCCCGGAAAACACGCTTTGCAGACCGTCCGTCACCCCCAGGAAGAAGTTGTCGGAGTTTTCAACGGTCTGCGCGTCGCTGCCGGTCATCAGGCCGATGACATTGGTGGTTCCCTGCCTGAGGCTGCGGCCGGACTGGTTGGCGACATAACCAAGCTTTTCCGCCGCTTCGAGAACACGCCGCCGCGTTTCTTCATTCACATCCGGCTTGCCGTTCAGGGCACGGGAAACAGTGCCTATCGATATCTCCAGATAATCGGCAAGCTGACGAATTCCTTTCATGCACTCCCCTCCCAGGCCCGGCGCGCAATCGACGCGCCCCTTAACGGTCTTGACATATCTAACATCATCGGCATAGTCTCGTAAACGTTTACGACGCTTTGCGCAAAGAGGAGTTTGCGAAAGAGTCCGGGGAGATGAGATGACATTCAATGCCGTTTTATGCGGGTGCGGAGCCATGGCCAAAGGCTGGCTGCGCGCCATTCATTCCACGCCGGAAATCGCCGGCGCGATCAGGATCGCCGGTCTGGTCGATCTGAACGAGAACACGGCCCGCGCGCTTGCCGAAGAATTCGCCCTCACCGACGCGGTCATCGGCACCGATCTCCGTGAGGTTCTCGCTAAAACGAAAGCCGACATCCTTTTTGATATCGTCATCCCGCAGGCGCGCTTCGCCGTGGTTGAGGCCGGTCTTGAGGCCGGGTGCCATGTGCTCAGTGAAAAGCCGCTTGCCGCCTCGATGGAGGAAGCCGGCACGCTGGTAGAACTGGCGAAAAAAGCGGGCAAAATTCATGCCGTGGTGCAAAATCGGCGGTTTGTGGCGGGTATCCGGCGGCTGCGCCGCGCGCTGGAAGACGGCGTCATCGGCGATTTGACGGCCATCCATTGCGATTTCTTCCTTGGGCCGCATTTCGGCGGCTTCCGCGAGGAGATGAAGAACGTCCTGCTTCTCGACATGGCGATCCACACTTTCGACGCAGCCCGTTTCGTCGCCAATGAAAAACCCCTCTCCGTCTTCTGCGTGGAAAAGAACCCGGCCGGCTCATGGTATGCCCATGGAGCAAGCGCCAACGCCATTTTCGAGTTTTCGAATGATGTCGTCTTCACCTATCGCGGCTCCTGGTGCGCCGAAGGCGAGCGGACCAGCTGGGAAGCACGCTGGCGGCTGATCGGCTCCAAGGGCATGATCCTCTGGGACGGGGAAGACAATTTCTCCGCATCCGTGGCCGGCGACCAACAGGGGCTTCTGCGGGGCTTTAGGACCGTAAACGTTTCCGAAGCCATTTCCGAGAAGGATACGCGCGGCCATGCCAGCGTCATTCTCTCGTTCCTTCAATCCATCCGCACGGGTGAGATGCCGGAAACGGCCTCCTTCGACAACATCAACAGCCTTGCCATGGTGATCGGCGCGATTGAAAGCGCCCGCCTCGGCCAGCGTGTTTCCATTGCAGCATAAGGACTGAAAGACGTGAGCAATCCGGCAACATCCATCCGCATCGGCACCATGGTCAGCGCCACCAAGGGACAGGCGGCTGAGCGCATCGGCCAGATCGCCGACCTCGGCTTTGAAAGCTTCGAGCCGTTCTTCTGGCAGACCACCAACGGTCAGGACCTTGCCGAACTCGGCAAGCGCTGCCGCGAGGCGATAGGCGAGCGCGACATCACCATCAGCACGCTCGGCATGTTCGGCAATCCGCTGGAAGAGACCGACATCGACCTTGAGACATTGCAGGGCTGGAAAGACTGCATCGACAATGCCCACCATTTCGGCGCGACCTGCGTTGCGGGGTTCACCGGCCGGCTGCGCGGCAAACCGCTGCCGGAGAGCCTTCCCCGATACAGGCAAATCTGGAGCGAGCTTGCAAAACGCGCCGCCGACAAGGGCGTGAAGATCGCTTTTGAAAACTGCGCCATGGACGGCAACTGGCAGACCGGCGACTGGAATATCGCGCACAATCCCGACGCATGGGAACTGATCTTCAACGAAACGCCGGACGAGCATATCGGCATCGAATGGGAACCCTGCCATCAGATGGTCTATCTGATCGACCCGCTGCCGCAGATCCGCAAATGGGCGGACAAGATTTTCCACGTGCATGGCAAGGACGCGACCATCCGCTGGGATGTCATTCGCGAGCACGGCATTTTCGGCAAGGAAAAATTCGTCTTCATGCGCACGCCGGGTTTCGGCGACAGCAACTGGACGGACATTATTTCCGAACTGCGCCTCGCCGGCTGGTCCGGCTCCATCGACATAGAAGGCTGGCATGACCCAGTCTATCGCGATGCGCTGGAAATGACCGGACAGGTGCATGGCCTGAATTATCTGAAAAAATGCCGCGGCGGCGATTTCGTCGTCGATCCGACATAACGGAAGCCTTTTGGGAGAAGGTTTTCGAAAATTGCAGAGACGATAACCAAGAGGAGGAGATTATGGGTATCGCGAAATGCATGATGGCCGGCGCGTTTCTGCTGGCGGGCGTATCCGCCGGCGCTATTGCGGCGCAGGCGGAAGATGTGACGTTGACCCTCTGGTCGCTGGATCGCGATATCCAGCCCGCGCCGAACCTCATCAAAGAGTTCAACGCGCTCAATAACGGCATCAAGATCGAATACAGGCAATTGCAGTTCGATGATGTGGTGAGCGAATCCATGCGCGCCTATTCCACTGGCAATGCGCCCGACATCATCGCCATAGACAACCCCAACCACGCCATGTTCGCCGCACGCGGCGCCTTTCTCGATGTGACCGACATGATCGCCAAGTCGGATGTCATCAAGACGGAGAATTATTTTCCGGGACCGCTGAAATCGGTGATGTGGGACGGCAAATATTTCGGCGTGCCGAAGGCGACGAATACGATTGCGCTTTATTACAACAAGGACCTGTTCAAGGCCGCAGGGCTCGACGCAGCAAAACCGCCGCAGACCTGGGACGAGCTGGTGGAAGCAGCCCGCAAGCTGACCGACCCCTCGAAGAACATCTATGGCATCAGCTTCAGCGCCAAGGCGAATGAAGAAGGCACCTTCCAGTTCCTGCCCTGGGCGCAGATGGCGGGCGCGACCTACAAGAACATCAATACCGAGGGCGCCGTCAAAGCGCTCGAAACGTGGAAGCTGATGCTGGATGAAAAGCTGGCATCGCCGGATACGCTGACGCGCAGTCAGTGGGACTCCACCGCCACCTTCAACGCCGGCAACGCCGCCATGGTCATTTCCGGCCCATGGGAAATCGACCGCATGCTGAAGGACGCCAAGTTCGACTGGGGTGTGGCCCTGCTGCCGGTGCCCACGCCGGACGCCCCCAGGTCTTCGGCCATGGGCGATTATAACTGGGCGATCTTCTCCAAGACGAAACATCCGGAAGAGGCCTTCAAGGCAATCGAGTTCTTCGCCTCAAAGGACAAGGACATGTTCAAGAACTTCGGCCAGTTGCCGGCGCGCTCGGATATTCCGGTTCCGCCCACCGGCAATGCGTTGAAGGATGAGGCGCTGAAGACCTTCGTGGAACAGCTGAAATATGCGCAGCCGCGCGGCCCCTCGCCCGAATGGCCGAAGATTTCCAAGGCGATTCAGGACGCCATTCAGGGTGCGCTTTCGGGGCAGATGACACCGAAAGCCGCGCTCGACCAGGCCGCTGAAAAGATAAAGCTGGTCGAAGGCTGATCTATCTGGGCGGGCGGCCGGATTTCTCCGGCCTCCACCCAAGGGGTTCCTCCCGGTGGGGCTGCCTGCCGCGACAAGCGGCGGCGGCCCCGACTGGAGCTTGCGAGGATGTTTCATGAAAAAACTGTTTTCCAGCGTCAGTGACGGTCGCGGTTTCGATATCGTCCTTGTCGCCTTTCCTTTGGGCTTCCTGTTCGTCATGGCGGGGCTGCCGCTCATCTACAACATCGTCATGAGCTTTCAGGAAGTCGACATGTTCAGCCTGGGCACCTTCGTGCGCCCCTTCGTCGGCTTCAAGAATTACATCGACCTGTTCCGGCAGCCGGAAACATTGCCGATCCTTTTCAACACCGTCACCTTTGTCGTGGCCTCGATTGCCGGGCAATTCGCCATCGGCTTCGGCCTGGCGCTGTTCTTCTGGGTCAATTTTCCCGGCGCCACCTGGCTGCGCGGCCTGTTTCTGGTGTCCTGGGTCATGCCCGGCCTCGTCGTCGGCGCGATCTGGAACTGGATCCTCTCGGGCGATTTCGGCGTGTTGAATTTCTTCCTGCGGGAAAGCGGCCTGATATCGGGCAATATCTTCTGGCGGTCGGATGCGAATTTTTCGCTCTGGGCGGTCGTCATCGCCAATATCTGGCTCGGCACCTCCTTCAACATGATCCTGCTTTCCGTGGGCCTCGCCTCCATTCCCGGCGATCTTTACGAGGCGGCGGAACTGGACGGCGCCAATGCCTGGCAGCGCTTCTACACCATCACCCTGCCGATGATGCGCTCCACCATCGGCGCGATCGTTTCGCTCGGCCTGATCTTCACGCTGCAGCAATTCGATCTTTTCGCCGCCATCACCGATGGCGGACCGAATAACAGCTCCAACGTGGCGCAATATTGGGCCTGGGACCTGTCCTTCCGGCAATATGATTTCGGCAAGGGCGCCACGATCTCCGTCATCATGATCGTTTTCGTCATGCTGGCCTCCATCGTTTATGTGCGCTCCACACGGCATGAGGTGCGCGGATGAGCATCACGACCCGCAACCGTCTGATGCTGGCCATCGCCATCGTGCTCGCCATCATCTACCTCTTCCCGCTTTACTGGATGTATCTGACCTCGCTCAAAAGCGGCTCGGAAATGTTCGCCAATCCGCCCGCCTTCTGGCCCACGGATTCGCAATGGCAGACCTATGCCTATGTCTGGAACAGCCGCAACATGGGCCGATACCTGTGGAATTCGGTGCTGATCGCTTCGAGCGCGGTGCTGCTGATTACCATTCTCGGCGTCGGCTGCGCCTATGTGCTGGCGCGCTATCGCAATGTCTGGGTGGATATCGGCCTGTTCCTCATCCTCATGCTGCAGGTTCTGCCGGCATCTCTGATGATCACGCCGATCTTCGTCGGCTTCTCGCAATTCGGGCTTCTGGATTATCCGCGCCTGTCGGTCATCCTCGCCATTGCGGCGAAAAGCATGCCCTTCTTCGTGGTGCTTGTGCGCGCCACCTTCATGGCCGTGCCGCAGGAACTGGAAGAGGCGGCGCTGGTGGATGGCAATTCCCGGGTCGGCGCGTTTTTCAACATCGTGCTGCCGCTTGCCAGAAACGGCATCCTCGTCAGCGCCATCCTCATCTTCATGCAGGCCTTCGGCGAGTTCGTCTATTCGAAATCGATGATCCAGGCGGCCGAATTGCAGCCGGCGAGTGTCGGCCTCAATTCCTTCATGGGCCCCAATACCAGCGAATGGAACAACATCATGGCCTATGCGACCATGTATGTGACGCCCATTCTCGCCCTCTTCATTCTCTTGCAGCGCCGCATCGTATCCGGCCTGACCTCAGGAGCGCTCAAATGACCCTTCAGATCGAACTTTCCGGCGTCAACAAATATTACGGCGCCTTTCATGCGCTGAAGAACATCAACCTTTCCATCGAGAAGGGCACCTTCGTCGCGCTTGTCGGCCCGTCGGGATGCGGCAAATCCACCCTTCTGCGCTCGCTCGCCGGGCTGGAAACCATATCGGCCGGCGACATGCGCATTGCCGGCACGCTCATGAACGGAGTGCCGCCGCGCAAGCGCGATGTGGCCATGGTGTTCCAGTCCTATGCGCTCTACCCGCATATGACCGTGGAGGAAAACCTCACCTATTCGCTGCGTATGCGCGGCGTGGCGAAGGCCGAGGCCCGCAAGGCGGCGGAAGAAGTCGCCGCGACGACCGGACTTTCAAAACTGATGAAGCGTTATCCACGCGAACTCTCCGGCGGCCAGCGCCAGCGTGTGGCCATGAGCCGTGCGATCATCCGCAACCCACAGGCCTTCCTGTTCGATGAGCCGCTTTCCAATCTCGATGCGGCGCTGCGCGTCCACATGCGCAAGGAAATCCGCGCGCTGCACGATCGCCTGCATGCCACTTCGGTCTACGTCACGCATGACCAGATCGAAGCGATGACCATGGCCGATCATGTCGTCGTCATGCGCGATGGGGTCATCGAGCAGCAGGGCACACCGCTGGAACTATACGACCGCCCGGTCAATCGTTTCGTTGCGGGCTTCATCGGCTCGCCGGCCATGAATTTCATTCCGGCGACCGTCAGCCCGGATGGCGCGTCCCTTCAGCTCAGCTTCGGCGAAAGCGAGCCGCAACAATCGATCGGGAATCCGGCCTCCCTGCCGCCCGGCAAAGATGTGATCGTCGGTATCAGGCCGGAACATATCCGGCCGGCCGCAGCAGACAGGGCGGCATTGACGCTGCCGGTTTCCGCCGTGGAAACGACCGGTTCGGCCACCTTTCTCACAACGGGAACCGCCATCGAACTGGTCATCGCGGTGCAGGGACGCAGCGCAGTCAAGGCCGGTGAAACGATCGGCCTCGACATCGACCCGTCCGATATGCATTTGTTCGATGCGGAAACGGGCGTCGGCCTCCTGACCCGTTGAGCGGCGGTTTTGCCGGCTGTTTCCTCCGCCGGCAAACACGAAGCGTGGAGTCGAATGACCATAAACGGGAAAACAGTATTCTTTATCGGCGCGGCCATCCTCGCCGGTCTCGTCGTCATCCAGCTCAAGGATGTCCACATCGCCATCGGGGAACGCGCCATGGGAGGTTACGACGGTTCGAGCAACCCGGAAGCGGCCTCCCGCGCCGAGCGGGAAGCAAAAGAGGCAGCCGCACGTGCCGAGGCTGCGGCAAACGCGCTGGAACCGCAAAACTGACCAGACAGTCTTCCGCCTTTCAATGCGCGGCGTCGATCATGGCAATCCAGCCGGCGGCCCGGCGGGCAGCATCCGCAAGCACGGGTTTCGGCGCCTTGTACCATTCGTTCTCCGGCAATTCGCGTTTCAGGCGAACGAAGCCGATGGCGTCATCCAGCGTCGGAAACTCCGTTGGCAGCGTGCGATGCAGGAAAAGCGCAACGACGGCGACGGAACGCGAACGGCCGCCCCGGCAATTTATGAGCACGTTGCCACGCTCCCGCCGGGGATAGGAGGGCTTGTCGGGCAATATCTGCTCCAGCGCCGCTCGCAGGATATAATGGGCCGCAACCATCTGGGTATCGGGATTTCCGCTCCCGTCGATCAGGCCGATCTTATAATAGCGGATTTCGCCCGGCCCATAGACGCTGCCTTCGTGGTCGGAAACGACCTGTGACTGCTCCACGAAATTGAAATCCAGATTGACGGCGCAATTGACGACGGTGGTAATGCCGTTCTGGCGTAGAAGATTGAGGTCGCTCGCCCCCTCCTTACCGGAAATGAAGAGATCGACGCTGTAAAGCGGATGCTGCTCATAGATGCGGCTGAGCTTCGGCAGCTCGCCTGTTTCTTGCTCACGGAATGGGGTCGGTCGCGATTGCGGCATGTCATGTCTCCATCGGCGTCTATACGGCCGCCGTCATCTATTGCGTCTTCAGGCCTTCGCGGCCGACTGGTTCAGTTGCATCGCTGCATTGGCGATGCGGCTTTCGGATATGGATCGCGCCACCCGCTGCAATGTCGGATAGCTGCCCCCCTCACCCGTGGCGATATAGCCCGGGCAAAGGAAATCGGCGGAACCTTCCGCCACCTTTCCGAGGGTCAGCGGCTCATAGGTTCCGCCGGCGTTTTTGAGAATGAGAATGGCGGCGGCCACATCCCACGCATTGACGCCGAAACCGGCGGCCGCATCCGTCCAGCCGGCCGCGACATGGGCAATGCTGAGCGCAGCGCTGCCGGGTCGGCGCAATGTCGAAAAGGTCTCGGCGAGAGTGCCGAAATTGGCGAGCGCCGCTTCCCGCCCATCCAGCCGGAAATCGCGCGAGACGGGATAGCCTGTGATGAGCGTCGCCCGCGTCTCATCTGCAACGCTGCGGGAATGCAGCCTTTCGCCATCAAGATAGGAGGTTTTGAGATCGGCGGAAAACATCTGGTCCGCCACGGAATCGTAAACCGCCCCGGCGACGGCTTCTCCATCGATGACGGCAGCGATGGACACGCACCAGAAAGCAAGGCCGCGGGCGAAATTTGCCGTGCCGTCTATGGGATCGACATACCATTGCACCTCACCGCTACCGATCTGGCCGCCCTCCTCGCCCATGATCGCCGAATTGGGCTCCCGTTCGAGAATGACGGCGCGGATGGCAGCCTCGGCGCGCTTGTCATGGATGGTCACGATATCGTGGAGATCGACCTTGTAATCCACCGCCATATCCGACCGAAACGCCGCCAGCAGCGGATCGCGCACGGCACGCGCCGCTGTTTCAGCGATCTTCATCAACCGCACAGAGCGGGAAAACGCATCCTCGTCTCCAGGTTTCCGTTCGCTCAATGAGGTCTGCATCGGCATGTCCAGTCCGTTCGTTCGCAAAGAGGAGGAGGCGGCGCGGCACGGGCTGCGCCAGCCGGGGTTATTTCGTATAGTTGACGCGCCAGAAATCCTGCCATTCCTCGCGGCGGTCGAAATCATCGAGACCGGTGGCGGAATCGTAGCCCATCAGCCGGTCAGCGACCTTCATCAGCCCCGAAGGCTCGTCATCCGGCATCTTGATGTCGGTATTGGTCGGCAGCTTGCCGTCCTTCATCTGCGGGGCGATGCCCTCTTCCGTCAGGACGTAATGGATAAAGAGCTTGGCCGTGTTCGGGCTTCTGGTCTTGGAGGCCATCAGGCCGAGCTTGATATAGGTCCAGCCGACCCAGGGATCGAGATCGGTGCAGAGGCCGAGCTTGTAGCCCTTGTCGGCATTGTCGCGAAATTTGGCCGAACTCAGCAGGCCGAAGAAGGGCTGCTTCTGACCCGGCGCGCCCACCGCCTCCGCCACCGGGTCGTCGCCATCCGTGGCGAGCGGACCATTCGCGGCCAGCGCCTTGATCCAGGCGGCTGCCGCACCCTTTTCCTCCATCTCCTTGCCGGAATGGGCCTTGTAGGCTGCCGCCACCTTTTCATTGCCGTGGGCTTCAAGCTGGTTGAACCAGTCCGTATAGGTGCTCTTGCTGAGCGGATCGACCATGGCGACCTTGCCTTTCCATTTCGGCTCGGTCAGTTCCCAGATATTCGTCACCGGGCATTTGCCATAGGCTTCGGTATTATAGGCCCAGACGTTGGCATTGGTGGAAATGGCCAGCGGGTTTTGAAACTGCGCCGGGATTTTAGAGGCCATGTCGCCCGGCAGATAATTCTCGACGAAACCTGCCGGCAGAAGCTGGGCGAGCGCCGAAGGCGCATCGGTGATCAGCACCACATCGCCCTGCACATTGTTCGACTGGCTTTCGCGGATAATCATCTCCAGCTGGCTATTGGCGGAAACCTTCACTCCCGTCGCCTTCAGCCCGTATTTGGCGCTGAATTTATCGGCCATCTCAACGATCTTGCCGGTGCTGTCATAGATGTTGATCGGCTTCTCCTGCTTCGCAGCCGCAAGAACAGCATCGAGATCGAAAGTCTCTTCAGCCGTGGCAGTCAGTGCGGAAACGCCCATAATCGCTGCAGCTGCGGCCATGGCCGAGGCGGTTCTCAAATTGGTTCTTCGCATCGTTTCCCTCCCAAGGAAAAGACAGGCGGGCTCGCACCCGCCTTCCGTTTATTTTTTGTAGTTCACACGCCAGAAATCCTGCCAGCCTTCGCGCTTGTCGAGGTCGTCGGCCGCCGTTGCGGCGTCGAAAGCCATCAGCTCATCGAGATGATTGGCGACCTTCGAGGGCTCATCCGCCGGCAGTGCTATTTTCATATTGCCGGAGAGTTTACCGTCAGCGGTCTGCGGCGCGATGCCTTCTTCCGTCATCAGGTAATGCAGGAAAAGCTTCGCCGCATTCGGGCTTTTCGTTTGCCCGGCAATCAGCCCGAAACCGGGATAAAGAAAGCCGGAAAAGGGCTTTACGCCGCTGCAAAGACCGAGCTTCAACCCCTTGGCCTCGTTGTCACGATACTTCGCCACCGAAGTGATGACGAAGAAAGGATCGGCCTGCCCCGGCGCACCGGCCGCATCCGCCACCGAACTCGAATCCGTCAGCAGCGGTGCATTTTCGGCAAAGGCTTTCACCCAGGCCGCGGTTGCGCTTTTTTCGCCCGTTTCCAGCTTCCTGCCGTAAAGGTCCTCATAGGCCCTGGCGACATCGGCATCGTGATGGGTTTCGATCTGGTTGAACCAGTCGGCATAAAGCGGCTTGTCGAAGAGATCGAGCATGGCGAGCTTGCCCTTCCACTTCGGCTCCGTCAGCTGCCAGATGTTGGTGACCGGGCATGCGTCGTATTTCTCGGTATTGTAGGTCCAGACATGCGGATCCGAGACGACCACGAGCGGATCGCGCAGCTTTTGCGGAATATCGCCTTCGAGATCGGGCGGCGTCCAGCTGGTGGCGATGCCTTCCGGCAAAAGCTCGCCCATGGCGGAGGCGACATCGGTTGCCACGCTGACATCACCGACGACATTGCCCGCCCGATGTTCGCGGATCATCAACTCGACCTGCGTTGCCTCATTCACCTTCTTGCCGCTCGCCTGCACGCCGTATTTGGCGGTGAAGGCCTGTGCCGTATCGACGATCTTGCCGGTCACCGCATAAACCGTGATCGGCTTTTCCTTCTTCGCGGCGTCGATGAGCGCATCGAGATTGAAGGCATCCTGCGCATGGGCGGCCCCGCTGAGCGCCAGCGAAAAGCCGAAGCAAAGTACGGAGGCTGTCCTCCGCCGTCTGCGCTCATTGCCATTCTTGTTCTGAGTAGTGATCGTCACCAGATGGTCCCCCGTTATTTTTTGTAGTTCACACGCCAGAAGTCCTGCCAGGTTTCACGCGCGTCCCAGTCTTCAAGGCTGGTCGCCATGCTGTAGGGCAGAATGTCATCGAGAACGGCGCCGATACCCGACGGCTCATCCGCAGGCAGGCTCACTTCTTTGTTGGTCGACATCTTGCCGTCGATCGCCTGCGGCGCGATGCCTTCGGCGGTCATGATGTAGTGAATGAAGAGCTTCGCCGCGTTCGGGCTGTTCGTGCCCTTGGTGATCAGCCCGACGCCCGGATAGAGCCAGCCGACCCAGGGTTTCAGCTCCTTGCAGAGGCCGAGTTTCATGCCCTTCTCGGCATTGTCGCGGAACTTCGCCGAGCTGATGAGGCCCATGAAGGGCTCCTTCTGGCCGGGAGCGCCTACGGCTTCGGCGGCGGCCGCATCGGCGTCGGTCAGCAGCGGAGCGTTGGCGGCAAGCGCCTTCACCCAGGCCGCAGTCGCGCTCTTTTCCCCGGTTTCGAGGTCCTTGCCGTGAAGCGCCTTATAGGCCGCCTTCACCTCGCCGTCGCCGTGGCTGGCCATCTGGTTGAACCAGTCGACGTAGGAGGCCTTGCCGAGCGGATCCTGCATCGCCACCTTGCCCTTCCACTTCGAGTCGGTCAGTTCCCAGATGTTGGAAACGGGGCATTTGTCGAAAAGCTCGCTGTTATAGGCCCAGACATTGGCGCTGGTGACGACGGTAAGCGGGTCCTGATATTCCGAGGGAATATTGCCGGCCATATCCGGCGGCAGCCAGCTTTCGACGAAACCGAGCGGAATAAGCTGCGCCATCGCCGCAGGCGCATCGCTGATGATCGAGACATCGCCCTGAATATTGTTGGCGCGCGCCTCGCGGATGATCATTTCCAGTTGGGCGGAGGCCTTCACTTTCGCGCCCTCTGCGCCGACACCATATTTTGCCGCGAAGTTCTTCGCCATTTCGACGATCTTGCCTGTGCTGTCATAGACGGTGATCGGCTTTTCCTTTTTCGCCGCCTCGATCAGGGCATTGAGGTCGAAAGGTTCTCCCGCCTTCGCCGCGCCGCCAAGCGTTGCGGCGATCGCCGTTGCGCATAACAGCCGGCTCAGGCACGTCATTGTCCGCTTCATACTGCTTCTCCTTCAGCCGTCTCGGCGGCGTTTTCAGTTGTAGGTGCTGTTGCGCAGAACGGCGTCCGCCTCGGTGATGCGCTGACCCCTCACGTCAAAGGCGTGCAGGGCCTCGGGCGGCACGTGGAAGAACACGCGGTCGCCGCTGTCGATACGCGGCAGAGAATGGGTGGTCAGGAACAGCGTATGGTTCTCGCTTCTGAGTTCGAGAATCCAGCTACCGCCGGTCGGCAGCACGCCGGTCACCGTCATCTCGCCGGAGAAGCTGCCCTGCGGCACATCCTCGGGCTTCATCGCATAACCCATCGCCTCTGGCCTCATGCCGATCGAGGCGATGCCGCGCAGTTGCGGATAACGCGTTGCGAAATAGGCTTCCGCCCTGTCGGCTATATCCGACACGCCGGGCTGGCCGAAGGTCAGGATATTGATCGGCGGGCTTCCTACGAATTCGGCGACGAAACGATTGGCCGGACGGTCATAGATATCGTTCGGCGTGCCCATCTGCTGCAGTGTGCCCTCGTTCATGACGGCGATGGTGGTGGCAAGCGTCATGGCTTCCCACTGGTCATGCGTCACGAAGACGATGGTGGTCTTGAACTCTTTATGCAGCCGCTTCAGCTCGGCGCGCATTTCTAGCCGCAGGCGGGCATCCAGATTGGAGAGCGGCTCATCGAGAAGCAGAACGCCCGGATTGACCGCAAGCATGCGGGCGAGCGCCACGCGCTGCTGCTGTCCGCCGGAAAGCTGCGACGGATAGCGGTCGCGATATTTGGCGATATCGAGCGCCTGCATGACGCGCTCCACCCGTGCTTCGCGCTCCGCTTTCGGCAGCTTGCGCAGGCGCAGACCGAAATCCGTATTGCGCTCGATGGTCAGATGCGGCCACAAAGCGTAGCTCTGGAAGACCAGACCCATTTCACGTTTTTCCGGCGGCACGAAGATGCCTTCGGTAACGGAATCGATCACCCGGTCGCCGACGCGGATTTCCCCGCCGGAGAGGTTTTCAAGGCCGGCGATCATGCGCAGCGTCGTGGTCTTGCCGCAGCCGGAAGGGCCGAGCAGACACATGAACTCGCCGTCGCGAATTTCGAGATCAAGATCGGAAACCGCATTTGCGGAGTTCACGCCATAGTTTTTCTGCGCACCGCGCAGGTTGATGGTAGGCATCAGCTTCCAAGTCCTTCTGCAAGATTTGTGCGGGTCATCTTCTGGGCCAACAGCGTGCCGAAATAGGCGATGGCGGCGATGATCAGCACCACGGCGTTGGCGGCCTGCGTGTAGTGATAGTCGACCAGCCGCAGCGAATAGGTGGTCAGAACATCCGTGCTTGGCACGGCGAGGATCACGAAGAGGCTTAAGCCCTTGATGCCCGAAATGAAGGGCAGGAGAACCCCGGTCACCAGCGATCCCTTCTGGATCGGGATAACGATGGAGATCATGCGGCGGAACCAGCCCGCGCCGGCGATCTGCGCCGCCTCTTCCGGATCCTTTCCAAGCTGCGTCATTGCTGAAATGCCGGCGCGCGAGGCATAGGGCATCTGGTCGGCAATCAGCGCCAGGATGAGGATCGTCACCGTGCCATAAAGCGCCGGCATCGGCCCGCGCGGAACGGCAAAGAGCGACAGATAGGCGGCGGCAAAAGCGATGCCGGGCACGAGATAAGGCAGGAACGTCACCTGTCGCAGATAGACCGACAGGGCCCGCACCGGTGTGCGGATGACGACATAACCGACAAGCAGGCCGAGAATACCGGATGTGAGCGAGGCAAGACCGACGATCATCATCGTGTTTTTCGCGGCTGCCCACAGATCGGGGCTCAGGAGCACGCCGGTCTGCAAAGCCACCGTGTTGAGATTGCTGCCGATCCAGTAATCGAGCGTGAAGTTGTCGAACGTGAAGCGGGCCGGCATTTTCATGACGGTCGAAAGCGCCAGGGTCAGAAGCGGCAGACCGACGCTGAGGATGAAGATGGCAGCCGCAAAGCCGGTTGCCGGAAGCCGCATCTTGCCGAGACGGCTCTGCCGGTTCATCGAACCCTTCGAACCGATGGTCACGAAACGGCGGGCTTCGCGAACGAGGCGGGCGTCGATCATGAGCGTAATGATGCCGATGAGCATGATCGAGGCCGCAACGACGCCGGCAACGCCGGTCTGGCGCGAAGCAATGCTGCGGAACAGCGAGGTGGACAGGACCTCGAACTTCACGGGCAGCCCGAGAACATAGGGCACGCCGAACTCGCCGAGGCACTTCGCGAAGATCAGCACCATGGAAGAAAGCAGCGCCGGGCGCATCAGCGGCAGGATGACCTGCAACGCCACCTGATAACGATGGGCGCCGAGAATGCGGGCGGAATCTTCAAGCTGCGAGTCGAAGCGGCGAAGCGCCGAGCCGAACAGCAGGATGACGAAAGGCGTGTAGTGCAGGGCAAGGATAATGGTGATCGGGAAACGCCCATAAGCCACCCAATCCGGCGGAGTGAGGCCTATCGCCTCGAACCAGCCGGGCTGACCGCCAACGGTGCGATTTTTAAACAGCGTCGTCCAGGCAAGCGCAAAGGTCCAGGCCGGCAGCATATAGGGCACGATCAAGGCGGTGGCGAACCAGCGACGGCCGAACATATCCGTCCGGCTGATAAGCCAGGCGAGCACGGTGCCGATGACGAGCGAAAGCGCAATCGCCCCGAATGCCACGGTCAGCGTATTGAAGAGCGGACGCCAGAAAAGATCCGATGCGACGGGCGAAAAAAACGCCCTGTCGAGATAATAAAGCGTGAGATCGCCGACATCCTTGCCGAGACGCCGTTCGTGGCCGAACTGGACGCGGACGGCGTCGAGAATGATCGAAATGATCGGAACGACGATCAGATAGGTGAAAAGCAGCGCCGTCAGGACGCCGATCAGCGTCGTCGGTTCCCTGAGCGCGACCTTGAGACGATACCGCCAGGCCTGCCATGCCGAAGGCGCGGTCGCCGGGGGACTTCCCAGCGCCTCCGCCTTCGTCGATTCGCTTAAAAGAGCCATTATCTCTCCCCATATGGCCACGCAATTGCCGCCACACGCCGGCAAGCACCCGCCTTCGCGCGACCCTCAGAACAGGCGGCGCGTGCGTTGACCTTCAGCAATGCGTCAATGCTTCACAAGCGGGCGTCCAGCCCACAAATAACGATGATCCAGCTCCTCCCGAAAACATCGCCGGCAAGGCCGATGTAGAATAAAAATTCCATATCTTCCTTGACCTTGGAATGCATGATCCGTCTTAAAAGAAATTTTGTCAATGAAAAAATGCACACGTGATCACTAACTTATTTATTTGTTTTAAAATGGTTTTTTGTCAAAAAACTGTAATTTTTGAACGAGCTTGCGTGGGAAACGTTTTTCCCCTGCATGGCGACAATGGAACGGATGAGGCATTTTCCTGGAATGCAGGCGGCCTTTTCTCAGCCTTGCCGAGCGCGGGTGAAAAATTTCAATTGGAATAGCCGACATCATATGGCCTGTGATATCAGGCATAGGATTTCGCAACGGGGGAGTTGAATGGCGAGAGGGTTCGTGACGGCCGAAGAAGTGGCGAAAAAGGCCGGGGTTTCGCGCTCCGCCGTCTCGCGCACCTTCACACCCGGCGGCAGCGTATCGAAGGCCGTCCGGCGCAAGGTACTGAAAGCCGCGCAGGAACTCGGCTACCGTGTCAACCGGCTGGCGCAGGGCCTCAACAATGACCGCTCCAATCTCATCGGGGTCGTCGGCGCCAACCTCAGCTCTCCCTTCATTTCAAAGCAGCTCGATCTCCTCAGTATCGGCCTTCTGCGTCGTGGCCTGCAATGCCTGCTGCTGAATGCGGCGGATGCCCGCAAAGACATTGCGCCGCTGATCGAGCTTCTCTTCGAATTCCGTGCGCAGGCCATCGTCGTTCTCTCCGGCGAACCGCCGGCCTCGATCGTCGATGAATGCATCGCCAATGGCGTACGCCTCATTCTCATCAATCAGCGTCTTGATCGCACCGATACAAATATGGTGCTGAGCGACGATTCCCGCGGCGCCGATCTTGCCGCCATGCGGCTTGTGGAAGCGAAATGCAAAAAGGTCGCGGTCATTTCCAGCGGCAGCCAGACGCCGGCACAGTTGCGCCGCGCCGCCGCCTTTACCCAACGCATGACCATCGAAGGCATCGAGGTCGTTCCATGGTCCGGCGGGCCGACGAGCTATGACAGCGGTTATCAGGCCGGCTGCGAGTTGCTATCCGACAAGACGATAGACGGCGCTTTCTGCGTGACCGATCTGCTGGCGCTCGGTTTCATGGACGCCGCGCGGCTGGAAATGGGCCGCCGGGTGCCGGAAGATCTCTCGATTGTCGGCTTCGACGATATTCCGCAGGCGGGCTGGAAAAGCTACCAGCTGACCACCGTTGCCCAATCCTTCGACGCATTGACCGAGAAGGTTTTAACCGCGCTCGATAGCGATGAGCCGGAAACCCGGCTTCAGGTCGTACCCGTTTCCATGGTCGAGCGTATCACCGCGCGCTAGAGCAAATGCGTTCCGGGCATAAGCCGTCATGCGGCTTTACCATATCCCCTAACCGACCTGCTTGATGCGGCTTTCGATAAGAAGGCCGCTTTCATCGAGGATCGGATGGGCGACGGCGGCAATATGGGCGTTGATGCGTTTCAGATCGCGCAACATGTCGAGATGCACCGAGCTGGTCTGAATGCTGTCAGCCCGCCCGTCGCGCAGGCGCTGGAGATGGCGCTCCGACGACTGCTTTTCGAGGCGCCGCACATCTTCCTTCACCTCCACCAGCCGGCGTGCAAGCGCGGCATTGCGGGTTGCGAAGACGGATTGCGCCATGCGGATATTGTCGAGAGTGACGGTAAAAAGACGCTCAAGCTCGCTCTTGCCATCATCGGAAAACCGCAGTCCGAGATCGATCTTCTTGGCGATTTCCGGGCGGATGCCTTTCTCGATGATATCGCCGATATGTTCGAGATTGATGGCATATTCGACGATATCCATCGCACGCCTTTGGTCTTTCCCGCTCAAGCCGTCCTGCCCCACCTTCGAGACATAGACCTTAATGTCGTGCTGTATCCGGTCGACCCGGCCTTCCAGCGCGCTGATATCATTGAGTTTCGCAACGTCGCTGTCACGCATGGCTTCGCCCGCCTGCCGCAGCATGCGCTCGATCAGATCGCCGACCAGAAGAACCTCGCGGCTCGCGCCGGCAAGTGCGGCAACCGGCTGATCGAGATCGTGGCTGTCGAGATAGCTGCGATGGCTTTCGCTTTTCTCTTTTTCCGGAAGCAGCGCCGTCGTTACCCGCAGCAACAGCGGTGAGAGCGGCCAGGCGATGGCGGCGACGGCCAGGTTGAAGAAAAGATGCGCATCGACCGCGAGATTGGCGTGAGAAAAAGGCGACATCTCCAGCAGCGCAGCGCCATATCCGGCAAGAGGCAGCGCCGCGAGACAGCCGATTGCCCTGACGATGAGGTTGCCGACGGCCACCCGGCGCGCTGCAACCGGTGCTCTCAGCGTCGCCAGCACCGGCGGCACCGCGCCGCCGAGATTGGCGCCGAGCACCAGAACGATCACGAGGCTCGTTTCAACCCCGCCGCTTGCGGCAAGCGACAGGATAAGAACGACAATCGCCAGACTGGAGGAGGCGAGCGCGGCCAATACGGCGGAGAAGATCAGAGCCACCGGCCAGGCATTGCCGAGCATGCCGATGAAGAGACCGAGCGCCGGCGATTGCCTTATGGGATATGTCGCAGCCGAAAGAAGATGCAGCGAAAGCAGCATCAAGCCGACACCGGCGAGCGCCGCACCGGCCCCCTGCCGTTGCACCGATTTTCCGCGTGACAGGACAACACCGGCAAGGATGAGCATCGGCGACAGCCAGCCAAGCCCAAGCGCCACAATCCAGGCGGTCATCGCCGTGCCGACATTGGCCCCGAGCAACACGATCTGCGCCATGGCCGGCGCGATGAGGTCCTTTTCGACGAAGGAGGCGACCATCAACGCCGTGGCGGTCGAACTCTGCAAGGCGATTGTCGCCACGAGACCGGCGATGAAAGAACGAAACCCGCCCCGCGTGCCGGCCGCAAGGCCGATGCGGAGCCGGGCGCCGAAGGCGCGCGACATTCCGTCCTTGATTTGCCCAAGGCCGAAAAGCAGCAGCGCCACTGCGCCGAACAGATTGATGCTGACCACGACAGATTCCATCGGATCACCCCGCTTGTCATTCTCGCCGCCGGTCTGGGCTCAGACCCACCATGGCGGCCGCACTTGTTGCAAACACCTCAGTTCCAACCGCAATCCGTTCATGCTGCGGTGAGAGCCCAAGCTCCAGATCGCGCGGACTGCCTTCGGCACGCTCGAGAAACAGGCCGAGGGCTCCGAAGAAGATTTCAAGAAAGCTTTCGACCGAACCATCGTGGCGATCCGGCTCGCGGCCGAAGCGCTCCGCCAGCGTTCGATAAAGGGAAAGCCGTTGCGGCGCGATATGCGGCAGCGCCAGACCGGCACCCTGGCGCAGGCAATACCAGTCGGCAATCAGCTCGAACATCGGCAGGTCCAGAGACAGGACAGCAACATCAGAGGAGGATCGGCCTTCTTCTCCAAGCAGGTCGAGAACCTCCCGAACGCTTTTATCGGCAATTGCCGTAACAACCTCGACCGGCCATTCCCTGGGGAAATAACGGTGCCTGATCAGCGCCTGCTTGTGGCCCAGCAGAAATTCACCGTAATTGCCGGCGGCAAAAGCCCGGTCGCTCGCCTCGCCCGCCAGTGCTGTCTCCTGCGCGTAACCGGCGCAAATGCGGCCATTGACCGGCAGAGCGGCCATCTCCACCGTCTCGACAAGGATTTCTTGCCGCGACGGGTGGATGACCTTGAAGGCGGGCGGAAAGGCAACGAGCGACGGCACGGCGATATTGGTGAGCGAATTTTCGCCCTCCCCGCGCCGGGTCACGCCTTCCACGTGCAGGTGCCCGCTGAAATGGACGGAAAGCCCGGCCTGTAACAGCGCATCCTCCACCGCCTTGCGCGGCGTGCGGCGCACGACATTGGTTTCACCGAACAGAGCGCCTTCCGCACCGCTTGCGCCATCGAAAGGATCGAGCGCCGGATAGTGGGAAAAGCCGAGCAATGTCTTGCCGTGCAGCTCCGCCCTGCGGCGCACATCAGCGATCCAGTCGATGAGGAAGGGCTTGCAGCGCAAAAGCGCATTCCAGCCACCGGAGGTGCTGTCGATGAAAGCCGCCTCCTCGCCGGCTTCGAACTCACCATCGAGCGGCTCGAAAATATTGGCGTCGATCATCAGCAGCCACAGGCCCGGCTCCGGCTCGACCAGATAGGAGGCATCCATCAGGCGGTAAACATTGCGCCCATCGGGTGAGCGCACCGCGTACAGCCGGTCCTCCGGCGCATCGGAAACACCGAAAGGGGTTTCCCAATGCAGATAATCCGGCTGGCGGAAATAACCGAAAGCCGCCATCGGGCCAAGGCCCGCAGGATAGCCTTGGCAATACATCCCGTCGCTCACGACGACGCGCTCATCGGCCCGCCGGGCATCGCTTGAAACGGAAAGGCATTTGCCGTTCTCCGTCAGGAACTCCTTGGTATGGTGCCGGCCGCGCGGGCCGAAAATATCGTGGTTTCCGGGCAATGCGTAGAAGGCCGTGCCGTGGGCGTCGCTGTGGCGTTGCAGGATGTTCTTCAGCGTTTCGGTCGTCACGCGCTGGCCATCATCGGTATAGTCGCCAAGCAGCACCACATGGCGAATGCCGCGCTGCCGCACTTCTTCCAGCGCCGCATGCAATGCATCGGCGCTCTCGTTGAAAACCCGGGTGGATTCACGCGTATCCGACCAGCTGCGCATGGTGATGCGCTGGCCATCGATTTCGATGCCGGGAAATCCGAAATCGGCTGCCGTGTCATGGAAATGCGCGTCTGCGATGACGGCAACGGAGGGAAGCGTGCGTGTCAGCATGGTTGAGCGGTCTTTCTGCCCTCGACCATGTCGATCCAGTCGGAAGCACGGCGGGCGGCGGCGTAAAGCATCGGTTTCGGCGTTTCGAACCATTCGTCAGGCCGCAATTCCCGTTTCGTGCGGATCACGGCCAGCGCATCGTCGAGGGTCGGATAGAGATCCGGCTGCTGCTTGTGCAGGAAAAGCGCCACCAGTGAGACGGAACGGCTGCGGCCGCTGCGGCAATTGACGAGCACATTGCCGCCATCTGCAAAGGGATAGGTTTCCCGCTTCGGCATGGTCTGGCGAAGCGCGCCGTCGAGAATGTAATAGGCGCCCAGCATCATGGTGTCGGGGCTGCCCTCGCCATCGATAAGGCCGAGCTTGTAATAACGGATATCGCCATAACCCACGGCGCGCCTGTCGCCCTCTTCCGCCACCGCCGGCACGAGATTGATATCCAGATTGACGGCGCAATTGACGACGGTGGTGATGCCATGCCGGCGAAGGAGCCCGAGATCGCTCGCACCATCGCTGCCGCCAATGTAAAGCGCGGCATTGTGCAGACCGAGCCCTTCCGCAATCAGGCTGATTGCGGGCCGGGCATAAACGGGTCCATCCATTTCATTCCTCCACATGCACGAAGCACGAGGCCCCCCTCTGCGAAAGGGCCTCCGCCCCCTAAATCACGCCGATGCCGCCCGCGGACGATCGGACAGCTGCCGCGCGGCCAGCGCTATATTCGATGCCTGGCTGACGCCTTTGGCAACTCCGGCGGCTGCGGCCAGCACGGGCCCGCCATCCCGAAGACTGCCGATCTCCAGAAAAGGGCACACATCGCCGCCAGCTTCGCTGACGAGTAGCAGCCCCGCAAGACAATCCCATGAATTCATGTGCAATTCGAGATAGCCATCGGAACGGCCGTCAGCCACATAGGCAAGCGCCAGCGCGCCGGAGCCGGCGCGGCGGACATTGGCGCCCATATCGAGCAGGTTCCGGACGACATCGAGATAGGTCGTATTCGCGATACGGGTGGACCACCCCATCTCGATCGAAGCCGCATCGAAGCGCTCCGTTTCCGCAGTTCGGATCGGTTGCCCGTTGCGCGTCGCTCCCTCACCGCGACGGGCGAAATAAAGCTCGCCAAGGGCGGGACTATAGATCGCCCCGATTTCGGTCTGGCCGCTTTCGACATAGGCGATGGAGATGCAGAAATGCGGAATGCCACGGGCAAAATTGGCGGTGCCGTCGATGGGATCCACCACCCAGACGCGCTCACCGATCTCGCCGCCGCCCTCTTCCCCGAAAAAACTGTCTTCCGGGAAAGCGGCCATGATCGCGCCGCGAATATGCGCTTCGGAGGCGGCATCCGTCACCGTCAGAAAGTCCTGCGGCCCCTTCATCGAAAAGCTGCGCGTCGCCTCGCCCTGAAAACCTTTCAGCACCAGTTCGCCGGCGGAAAGAATAACGCTGCGGCACAATTCGGCACGCGCCGCCAGTGTATCGGGATAGTGGATCGAATCCATGCGCAGGAACCATTTCTCAAAGTTTGAACACGCGTTCATATTGCACGCGTGTTCAAACTTTTCAAGGGGCCTTGAAAAGGAGTTGATGGACATTGGAGGAGGGCGGGCCGATCAGGCCAATGGAATGGATTCGTCGCAACACGTGGCATGAAGCAAAGGGTTGCTTCACCACTACCAATATCCCCGCAGGAAACATTTAATACTGAAAACATTGGAATGTTGCGAAACGCAGTGCCTGCATCTTGCGGTTGATGTAGTTGTCTCTCGGTTAACCCTGTGTATTTCCAATGATGTAACGGGAATTATGTTACAAATGCCGCTCTGTACTTGAAGAGCCATGAATGAAAATACTGACCGCCACACAGAAACTGCAGGACTTCATGTCCGTCCGGTCCGACAATCCTGATCTGCTGAAAGCACAGTACCGCGCTTTCACCCGACAGATGCCGATGATGTATTTCATCCTGCTTTCAAGCACATGGGCGCTTGCCGTGACGCATATGCGATTGGCGCCGCTTTGGCTCACCGTTGGTGTTCCCGCCCTCTTCACACTCGGCTGCACGCTCAGGGTCGCCTTCTGGTGGAGGACGCGCGGCATGGATCCCGAACCGCGGGTGGCGCATGCAGCCCTTCGGCGCACCAATCGCCTCGCTGCCGGCATCGCCATGGCATTCACGCTCTGGTCTTTCCTGCTGGTGCCCTATGGGGATGCCTATACGCAATCCCACGTCGCCTTCTATATGGCGATTACCGTCATTTCCTGCATTTTCTGTCTGATGTATGTGCGCTCGGCCGCCTTCACGGTGACGCTCATCGTCAATGGCGCCTTCATCGCCTTTTTTCTGGCATCGCGGCAACCGACCTTTGTTGCCATCGCCATCAACGTGCTGCTGGTCTGCACCGGCATGATGTCCATTCTGCTGACCAACTACCGCAATTTCGAGCGCATGGTCATTTCACAACAGCGCACGGAAGCGCTGAGCAACGAAAACCTGCTGCTTGCCAATATCGACAGCCTGACGGAACTGCCCAACCGCCGCGCCTTTTTCGCCCATCTTGAAGCCGAGCTCGAAAAAGCCAGGGCCAACGGAACCCGGCTGGCGCTGGGTGTCATCGATCTGGACGGGTTCAAGCCCGTCAACGATCTTTACGGACACTCCGTGGGAGACAGGCTGCTTGTCAATGTCAGCAAACGCCTCACCGCCAATCTGAAAGCCAGCAGGGCCTTTCGGCTGGGCGGTGACGAATTCGCCATCGTCGCCCCGATCATACCGGATGACGCGCAACTCGTCGCAAATGCCAATGCGATCTCCGAGCAGTTGAGGGCGCCTTACCATATGCCGGAAGGCACCGTGCATGTTTCCGCTTCCATGGGAATTGCCGTGTTTCCGAACCTCGCCTCCACGCTTGAACAGCTTTTCGACAGGGCGGATTATGCCCTTTACCACGCCAAGAAAACCCGGCGTGGCGACGCTGTTCTGTTCGATGCGGAGCACGAAAAGCAGATCAATATCGAAGCCCGCATCGAGCACCTGCTTAAACAGCGGGATATGGAAAACGAGCTTTCGGTCGTTTTCCAGCCGATCGTCGATATACGCGACGGAAGGACGGCAGGGTTTGAAGCGCTGGCGCGCTGGCATAGCCCGGTTCTTGGATATGTGCCGCCTTGCCAGTTCTTCCCCATCGCCGAGCGAGCCGGCATCGTCGGTTCGCTGACGCGGCCGCTTCTCAAGATGGCGCTCGCCTCCGCCGCCAAATGGGAGCCTTCCCTGCGCCTGTCGTTCAACCTTTCGGCGCAGGACCTCAATTCCCATGAGGGCGTGCTTTCCCTGCTCGGCATCATCGAAAACAGCAGCTTCGATGCGCGGCGGCTGGACCTTGAAATTACCGAGACGGCTTTTGCCCATGATTTCGAACAGGTCAGGCAATCGGTCGAAATGCTGCGGCGTCTCGGCTGCGGCATATCGCTGGACGATTTCGGCACCGGCTATTCCAGCCTGACGCGACTGCATGCATTGCCGCTGACCAAGATCAAGATCGACCGCAGCTTCGTCACGGACCTGCACGAAAAACCGGCCAGCTACAAAATCGTAAAATCTCTTCTCACCCTCAGCCGCGACATGGGACTGGAATGCGTGGTGGAAGGGGTGGAAACACAAGCCGAGCTTACCGCACTCGAAGGCCTCGGCGCCACGCTGGTGCAGGGCTATGTCTATGCGCCGCCGCTTCGGGAAGAGGATGTCAGTGCGTTTCTCTCGGGACAGGCGAGTCCCAAACATCGCACCAAATCCATAGCTCTCAAAAATCCAAACAAGGCTTGGTGGTAAGCTCCGATGCCCTCTCCAATTAAAACTTCCCCAGCGCCGGAATAGACATCACCGATGAGCCAACCTGAGTCAGGGATACATCAAGCGCCAAAGAGATGATACGGGCCTCATCAAGGACATGCAGCCTATTGCAGCGTCCCGGTGGCCCATGTGTCTCGGTATTGTGGTTCGCCGCTGTAGTTGTCGGGGGAGGCTCATGCCATTTCCCTCCCGGTCCACGTTGCTGCGATTTTAGAAGGCCTCAGGCAGACCGCCGCACCAATAACATTCGAAGCCTTCGGAAGCTCGCAACTCAGAGATCTGGGTGTTCTATCCGCTCCCAAGCCGCACCATCGAAGCGGAAAACATCTTTCGATGCGACGACCCAAAGCACGTTTTCGATCACCTGCGCAAAAAACGGACCATTGTCGATAGATTCGTTATCATCACGATTGCTCAAGCGCGGAAGAGGAGGATCAAATCTGCCAAAACGTCCTGTCTTGGGGTCATACTCATAAAGACCGCCGGGACGAACGCTCGCCGCCATGACGAGTTTTTCCCGATACGGAGTGATCATGTGAAAGAGATTATGCTGCTGCCGTAATGCGACAGGCGAAAATCCCCGTGTGTGACTTCCGTGTATGAGAACACCTTCTCTCCCACATATCCAGACGCTCTCAGGATTCTCGATGTAAATTCCGGTCAAAGCGGCTACCGGAATTGGAATTTTCAGTTCGTGCAACTCATGACCATCCCAGAAACAAAGGACCGGTTTGGTACCGGGTCCCTCCTCCCCGCAAAGATAGATGGCTTCTTCCGACAACCCGTTTATGTCAAAGAACAGTATATCGCGGGAGGCTGGATTGAGGGCCGACTGAGTGACCCATTCCTGCCATTCCGGAGAAAGAAATTCCGGCTCTTTTTCAGGCTTTGCTTCCTCCTGCGCATTTGGGTTCAGCAACAATTTATCGGTCAGGAGACGCCAATCATTGTTCCCCTTGCGAACATAGATTTGCCCCCCCTCTCCGCAGGCATATAGGTGTTGCCCGATCTCGCGGATGCGAGTGAGACGCCCATAGCCTTTCGAATCGTCACTCCAACTACCGGCTCCCTGAATTTTCTCTTGAAAATTCTCCTTCCAGTAGGTGTGATAAACGTCACCCTCCGACGACAGCAAAACGAAATAACCATCTGGCGTAGCGTGCTCAGCGCTATGATACACAGTCATGCTTTGAATATGGAAACCGAAGTCGGAATACGTCCAGTCCTGCGGCGGCACGTCGTCACGATCATACCGATAAAATCGGCCATCAGGATCGAAAGGCTCAGCATTGTCTCTCGTTGCGACAACGGCGAGCGTTTTGCCCGACCTCGCATATGCTCTCGTAAAATCGATAGGCAGCTTGGTTTTCATGGTTTTCTGGTCGCTCCTTCAACAGCTCCAGACTTCAAAGCCGATATGGTTTCTTCAGGAAGGGGAGGATATTGTTTAGCTCGTAAAAGCTGGAACGGATTTTTTCCAGCATATTGGGTCGTCAGGGCTGCCATAATCTCTTTTGCACAATCGGGCCTCACGCTTATCATAGCCTGGGCCGACGCCTGAACTACTTTATGTAAGGGCGCCGTAAAAGGTGGCGTTGAATTTCTACCGGCATTTTCGATCGCCTTGTCCGCCAGATGACCACCCCAGTGCTCGGTTTGCTCTACCCGGGCATTGCCAATAACACATATAGCCATACCATCATTAAGGTTGGGCATATTCGGAATGCGCTTATCGGCCTCCTCTCTCGCGCCATAACGAAGCGTCCAGTCCGGAACTATATGGTGAGCCTGCATGCCGTACTGACCGCAGACGCTCTTCATCTTGCCGTAACGGTCGACCTGACACTTCTTGCGGTATTCGTCCCGATCGGAGACACGTACGGTTTCGCTCTGGGGTAATGCCTGTGGCCGACTTTCTGGTTCCT
Source organism: Agrobacterium sp. P15N1-A (assembly GCF_044626815.1). Lineage (NCBI taxonomy): Bacteria > Pseudomonadati > Pseudomonadota > Alphaproteobacteria > Hyphomicrobiales > Rhizobiaceae > Agrobacterium > Agrobacterium sp. P15N1-A. The sequence goes on from NZ_JBIUPF010000005.1 coordinate 441,559, forward strand.
CACGCACTCGCTGCCGATGCCGACGGAGCTCCTCCATCGCCCAATCCCGCATCTCCCAGCTGTCATGTCCGGCGTCGACACCCTCGTCGAACATTTCTTTGATCCGCCGCTCCTGATCGTCCCGTGGGACGACGTCAGACAGATTTGCACCATTATCGGGGATAAGGACGCTTGATAATATCCCGATGACATTTAGGCGGCGGGCCCAAATGCCCACCCTCGCGAGACGGCCAACTTTTGCAAGATCGCTCACAACCCTGTGAGGCGGGGTACGATACCACTGAGGCGCTCGGGCGGGTCCCGGGGTTATCACCCTTCCCGGACCACGAGGAACAGTCTGGGGGACAGTCGGCCTTGTCGCCGGCATTCCTCCGCGAAGTGCTTGCGCAGAGTTTTGAGCAGCCCCAGTCGTCGCTGCGGCAGCCGATCCCGCATAAGCGTATTTCTCGCCCTCTTTAAACGGCTCGGGCGACGCATCGCTGATAACCCGGCCTTCGTCCGACCCGTCCTGCCATCGGAGCGATCCCCGCACCGGATCATCGTCCTTGGGAGGGTCATAGATCTGCGTGCTGCGGACGAAGATCGCCTCACCCTGGGTATTCCTGTTGTTCATATAAAAACGATCGAGGTGGCGAATGACATGCGAGCCTTCAGCACGCACCTGATCAGCGTGACCGATGGGTTCGCAGATGCTTTCCACCGTACCGGATTTTACCCCCTTGCGGCTGCCGGGCGCATCGCCGTGCACATGTGTCGTGCACGAACGCATCACCATTGCCTTTTTGCCGGTGAACCGAACAGACGGCGTATAGTTTTTATCATGGCCGCAAAAATCCACGACCGGATAGGGAATAGGCACTACCGACGAGCCAACCGGTGTCAGGCATACATCAGGTGCCAAAGAGACGATGCGCGCCTCATCGATGTCACGCAGTCCCTCACGCGGTGTGCCCGTGGTCCATGTGCCGGGATATTCGGGCTCTCCGATATAATTGTCGCGGGGGATGCTCATGCTGTCTCCCTCTCGGTCAGAGCCGCTTCGGTTTCGGGCGACTTCAGACGAACGCGCGTCAGGGTGAGTTTTGTTTCACCGGCATCGGGAAGAGGAAACCTGATGCGCCAGGTCAGAAGCACCCGTCCGTCATTGCGCCAGTCGAATTGCACGCCATCGAGCTTCAGCACGTGCCATTCGTCGCGATCTTCGCGAGAGCAATGGACACCGAGGGTAAGGCCAGGCAACGAGCCTTTCGCGACCGGATGCTCAGAACTCAGATTAACGAGCTCGTAGTTCTCGTCACCCTTGAGGTGAGGCGTCGCGATGA
>NZ_JBIUPF010000006.1:0-2500 GCF_044626815.1 Agrobacterium sp. P15N1-A
GATTTGGTTGCGGGGGCAGGATTTGAACCTGCGGCCTTCAGGTTATGAGCCTGACGAGCTACCGGGCTGCTCCACCCCGCGTTGACTGGTTTTATTATAGCATAAAGGCCGCTTGATGCGGCCTTTTGATTTGGGCTTTGTGCCGGTTTTTGTGAATGAGAAGATTTGTGTTGCGTTTTGCAGACCTGGCAGCGACCTACTCTCCCGCGTCTTGAGACGAAGTACCATTGGCGCTGGGGCGTTTCACGGCCGTGTTCGGAATGGGAACGGGTGCAGCCGCCCCGCGATAACCACCAGGTCGGCAAAACGCAACATATGATCCATGCGGAACGCATGGATCATATGATTGCTTGTTTATTGGTGTGCCTTATCCTGTTCGCTTGACGCTCACAGGGGACACCAATTGGCCATACGGTCACCTCGACTATGAGGCAACGTCTGATCCAAGCGATCACAGACCATGTTTTCACATGGAAACTGTTGTTTCGAGAAGCTGGAGAGCCAAGGCTCTATTTAATTGACACGTCTTTCTGTGACCGGTCCGTATTCAGCCTTTGCTCGAGATCGAGCGAGGCAGCCATACAGGACGCTAGTCCGTCGCGCCACGTGGCGCGCGCCGTCTGCAGCGCAGCGGCCGAAGGCCGCGACAGCGTGAAGACAGAACAGATGATGCTCATCTTCGATGAGCATGAACAATGGGAACGAAGAAGTCGATCGAGCTATTAGTAACGGTAAGCTTCACACATTGCTGTGCTTCCACACCCGTCCTATCGACGTGGTCGTCTTCCACGGCTCTGATAGGGAACACTCGTTTTCAGGTTGGTTTCCCGCTTAGATGCCTTCAGCGGTTATCCATTCCGTATATAGCTACTCTGCTATGCCCTTGGCAGGACAACAGATCCACCAGAGATACGTCCATCCCGGTCCTCTCGTACTAGCGACAGAACCTGTCAATATTCCTACACCCACGGCAGATAGGGACCGAACTGTCTCACGACGTTCTGAACCCAACTCACGTACCGCTTTAAATGGCGAACAGCCATACCCTTGGGACCTGCTCCAGCCCCAGGATGCGATGAGTCGACATCGAGGTGCCAAACAACCCCGTCGATATGGACTCTTGGGGGTCATCAGCCTGTTATCCCCGGCGTACCTTTTATCCGTTGAGCGATGGCCCTTCCACACGGGACCACCGGATCACTATGACCGACTTTCGTCTCTGCTCGACTTGTCAGTCTCGCAGTCAGGCTAGCTTATGCCATTGCACTCGACGACCGATTTCCGACCGGTCTGAGCTAACCATCGCGCGCCTCCGTTACTCTTTCGGAGGCGACCGCCCCAGTCAAACTACCCACCATACACTGTCCCGGATCCGGATAACGGACCGCGGTTAGACATCCACGAAGATAAGGGTGGTATTTCAAGGATGGCTCCACAGAAACTGGCGTCCCTGCTTCAAAGCCTACCACCTATCCTACACATGCCTTGGCGAATGCCAGTGTAAAGCTATAGTAAAGGTGCACGGGGTCTTTCCGTCTGACCGCAGGAACCCCGCATCTTCACGGGGAATTCAATTTCACTGAGTCTATGTTGGAGACAGCGGGGAAGTCGTTACGCCATTCGTGCAGGTCGGAACTTACCCGACAAGGAATTTCGCTACCTTAGGACCGTTATAGTTACGGCCGCCGTTTACTGGGGCTTCAGTTCAGAGCTTGCACCCCTCCCTTTAACCTTCCAGCACCGGGCAGGCGTCAGACCCTATACGTCGTATTGCTACTTCGCAGAGCCCTGTGTTTTTGATAAACAGTCGCTACCCCCTGGTCTGTGCCACCCCATCATACTTGCGTACAAAAGGGTCACGCTTCTTCCGAAGTTACGCGTGCAATTTGCCGAGTTCCTTCAACATAGTTCTCTCAAGCGCCTTGGTATACTCTACCTGACCACCTGTGTCGGTTTCGGGTACGGTCTATACGGTGGAGCTATTTCCTGGAACCTCTTCGCCGCCCAACCAATCCAATAAGGTTGAACAACACACGAGATCCGTCACTACCACCAGGCCCACGAATATTAACGTGGTTCCCATCGACTACGCGTGTCCGCCTCGTCTTAGGGGCCGGCTAACCCTGCTCAGATTAACTTTAAGCAGGAACCCTTGGTCTTTCGGCGAGGGAGTCTCTCACTCCCTTTATCGTTACTCATGTCAACATTCGCACTTCCGATATCTCCAGCAGCCCTCACGGGTCCGCCTTCACAGACTTACGGAACGCTCCGCTACCACTTGCGATTACTCGCAAATCCTCAGCTTCGGTGCATGGCTTTAGCCCCGTTACATTTTCGGCGCAAAGACCCTTATTTAGACCAGTGAGCTGTTACGCTTTCTTTAAATGATGGCTGCTTCTAAGCCAACATCCTGGTTGTTTTGGGATCCTCACATCCTTTCCCACTTAGCCATGACTTGGGGACCTTAGCTGGAGGTCAGGGTTGTTGCCCTTTTCACGAC
>NZ_JBIUPF010000006.1:7500-382500 GCF_044626815.1 Agrobacterium sp. P15N1-A
TCAGCCTGAAGACTGTCGCCTTTCCCGTCCAGCACTCCAAATATGCCTTCGCCGGCTCCTTGAGCTTCGACGAGGTCGAGGAGGCGGTGCGCTCGAACGGTTCGATCCTGACGGATGGCAACGAGCAGCTGGCCGCGCTCTATTACATCGACCCACGCCGTTTCGATAATGACGACGGCGATGTCGACATTACCGCGGGCCTTGCCGCCCGTGTCGTCGAACAGAACATGTCGGTCTCGACCCCGCAGTCCGCCTCGGTGCCTGTCAAGGAATATGCCGACGACGTGATCCCTGCCCGCCAGACCGAGACCATCGAAGCCGCCCTTTTCGGCGCCGGCTATTCCAAGGTGCAGTCCTCGGAAATTGCCGGGTTGTTGTCGCCGCAAATCCAGTCGAACAATGTCGAAAGCGGCGATGTGCTGCGCGTCGGCATTATTCAGGAAGACGAGAAAAGCGATATCGTTCGCGTCAGCCTTTACCGCAAGGGCCGCCACATGGTCACCATGGCCATCGATGACAGCAAGCGCTTCATCAAGGCCAGCGAACCGCCGAAGCTCGATGCCGTGGCGACCGCTTTCGACAGCACGCCGGCGCCTGCCGCCGGACGCGATCTGCCGAGCGTTTATGACGGGGTCTACCGTGCGGCCCTTGCCTACGGCATGAACCAGGGCATGGTTTCGCAGCTCATCAAGCTTCTGGCCAGCAGCGTCGATTTTCAGGCGCAGCTCAAGCCGGCGGATACGCTGGAAGCCTTCTTCTCCGTGGAAGACGCGGATGGCAAGGCAACGGACAAGTCGGAACTGCTCTACGTCAACGCCAAATTCGGCGACAACGAGACACGTTTTTACCGGTTCCAGAACCCGGACGACAACAGCATCGATTATTTCGATGAAAACGGCAAAAGCATCCGGCAGTTCCTGTTGCGCAACCCGGTTCCGAACGGCCGGATGACATCCGGTTTCGGCATGCGCCGCCATCCGGTTTTGAAATTCAGCCGCATGCATACCGGCACCGACTGGGCCGCCGCCCGCGGCACGCCGATCATCGCGACGGGCAACGGCACTGTCGAGAAGGCCGGATGGGCCTCCGGTTACGGCAACCAGACGCTGATCCGCCACGCCAATGGCTATGTCTCTTCCTATAACCACCAGAGCGCCATCGCCAAGGGCGTCACCGAAGGCGCAAAGGTCCGGCAGGGCCAGGTCATCGGTTACGTAGGATCGACCGGTCTTTCGACCGGCGCGCATCTGCATTACGAGCTGATCGTCAACGGCACCAAGGTGGATGCGATGAAGGTGCGCCTGCCGGGCGGCAAGTCACTTTCCGGCGAGGCGCTGGCGCGTTTCTCCGACGAGAGAAAGCGCATCGACAATCTGCTGAATATTGACGAAAAGCCCAATCAGGTGGCGAGCCGCTGATCTGCGGGCAGACCCGAACGACAATCCCGGTCATGTGAAAAGGGCCCGGTCATATGAAAAGGGCTCCGTTTCCGGAGCCCTTTCATTTTATGCCGCATCGGCCGTTTCAGCTTCGGCCTCACTCTTGGCGGGCTTGACCTTGAACAGCAACCGGTCCGTGCCCGAGGTCACCTTGACCCGCGATCCATCCGGGACTTCGCCGCCGAGGATCATTTCGGCAAGCCTGTCCTGAACCGCCTTCTGGATAACCCGCTTCAGCGGACGCGCGCCGTAAGCCGGATCGTAACCCTTATTGGCAAGCCAGTTGCGGGCATCCTCATCCAGTTCGAGCGAAATCTTGCGATCGCCGAGCAGCGAGATGAGACGCTTCAGCTGGATTTCGACAATTGCACCCATTTCGTCGCGCCGCAGGCGGTGGAAGAGGATGATATCGTCGATACGGTTGAGGAATTCCGGCCGGAAATGCGACCGGACCCGCTCCATCACCAGATCGCGAACCGAATCCACATCGTCATTGTCGCCCATCTGCGTCATGAATTCCGAACCGAGGTTCGAAGTCATGATGATGATGGTGTTCTTGAAATCGACGGTGCGGCCCTGGCCATCCGTGAGGCGGCCGTCATCCAGCACCTGCAAGAGGACGTTGAACACATCCGGATGCGCTTTCTCGATCTCGTCAAACAGTACGACCTGATAGGGCCGGCGGCGAACCGCTTCCGTGAGCGCGCCGCCCTCTTCGTAACCGACATAGCCGGGAGGCGCACCGATGAGCCGGGCAACGGAGTGTTTCTCCATATATTCCGACATGTCGAGGCGAACCATCGCGGTTTCGTCGTCGAACAGGAAGCGGGCCAGCGACTTGGTCAGCTCGGTCTTGCCCACACCCGTCGGGCCAAGGAAGATGAACGAACCGATCGGGCGGTTGGGATCCTGAAGGCCGGCGCGCGAACGGCGAACCGCCTTGGAAACCGCCTGAACGGCCTCGCCCTGCCCGACAACGGACTTGGCGAGCTCGTCTTCCATGCGCAGCAGCTTTTCGCGCTGGCCTTCCAGCATCTTGTCGACAGGAATACCGGTCCAGCGGGAAACGACATGGGCGATATTGTCCGCCGTCACCACTTCCTGAACCATCGAGCCGGCACCGCTGCTATCGCGGGCTTCCGCCGCAGCCAGTTCCTTTTCGAGACCGGGAATGATGCCATAGGTCAGCTCGCCGGCGCGCTGGAACTGGCCATTGCGTTGGGCAATCGCCAATTCGTTGCGGGCTTCGTCCAGCCGCTTCTTGAGGTCGGCGGCATGGCCGAGCTTCTGCTTTTCCGCCTGCCAGCGGGCCGTCAGCGCATCCGCCTTTTCTTCCGTATCGGCCAGTTCGTCCTCGAGCTTCTTCAGCCGGTCGGCGGACGACTGGTCGGTCTCCTGCTTCAGGGCTTCGCGCTCGATCTTGAGCTGAATGATGCGGCGATCCAGTTCGTCCAGTTCTTCCGGCTTGGAATCCACCTGCATGCGAAGACGCGAAGCGGCCTCATCCATCAGGTCGATTGCCTTGTCGGGGAGGAAGCGGTCGGTGATATAACGGTTGGAAAGCGTCGCAGCCGCAACCAGGGCCGAATCCGAGATACGGACCTTGTGGTGCTGTTCGTATTTTTCCTTCAGCCCGCGCAGGATCGAGATCGTGTCCTCAACGGTCGGCTCATCGACGAGCACCGGCTGGAAACGGCGGGCAAGGGCCGGGTCCTTTTCCACATGCTTGCGGTACTCATCGAGCGTGGTGGCGCCGACGCAGTGCAGCTCGCCACGGGCAAGCGCGGGCTTCAAGAGGTTGGACGCATCCATCGCGCCATCGGCCTTGCCGGCACCGACCAGCGTGTGCATCTCATCGATGAACAGGATGATGCCGCCATTTTCGGCCTGCACTTCATTGAGCACAGCCTTCAGACGCTCTTCGAACTCACCGCGATATTTCGCACCGGCGATCAGCGCGCCCATATCGAGCGCCATCAGCTTCTTGTCCTTCAGGCTTTCCGGCACGTCGCCATTCACGATGCGCAGCGCAAGGCCCTCGGCAATCGCCGTTTTACCGACGCCTGGTTCACCGATCAGCACGGGATTGTTCTTGGTGCGGCGCGAGAGCACCTGGATGGTGCGGCGGATTTCGTCGTCGCGGCCGATCACCGGATCGAGCTTGCCTTCGCGGGCCTCTTCCGTCAGGTCGCGAGCGAACTTCTTCAGCGCATCGAAGCCCTGTTCGGCATTGGCGCTGTCAGCCGTGCGGCCCTTGCGGATATCGTTGATGACCTGATTGAGCGCCTGCGCCGTTGCGCCGGCCTTCTTCAGGGAAGCCGAAGTGGTGGCGGAGCTTTCAATCGCAAGCGCCTGCAGCAGACGCTCGACAGTGACAAAACTGTCGCCGGCCTTCTTGGCGAGATCTTCCGCAGTCGAGAACACTTTTGCGAGCGGCGCGGTGAGCGAAAGCCCGCCATTGCCGCCGGAAACCTTGGGCAATTTCGCAAGCGCCGCATCATTGGCAAGACGCGCTTCCTTGGCGTTGCCGCCGGCGCGCTCGATCAGCGATGCCGCCATGCCCTGTTCGTCATCGAGCAGAACCTTCAGAACGTGTTCGGGCGAAAACTGCTGATGGTTCTCCGCCAGCGCAAAGGTCTGCGCCGATTGCAGAAAACCGCGAACGCGCTCGGAGTATTTTTCAATATTCATAGTCGAACCTCCATAAACCGGCCCGCCCGCTTTCGGCACGGCTCCGGGTGTTAGGGTTGAGGCTCCCTCAAAGGCAAGCCCCGCTACGACAGTCGCGTTTTAAAAGGATTTCACGATCGCCGCCTCTAGAAGATCGGTTGCCGGCGAATGCGGCTTCCGTCCTTCCTGCACGAATATGGGAGGCATTTTCATCGGTTTAAAGGGGAGAAAATCCACCGTCCGGGAAATTTTCACATGATTTGACAGGCATCAATTCGACATCTGAAATCACGTGGATTGCTGGCGGAATGTTCATAACCAAGCGCCAAAAACAAAAAACTCCGGCAAGCCGGAGTTTTTCGATCACAGAGTGATTTGCGGAAGCTGCTTATTCGGCAGCATTCTCGAGCGTGGCAGGTGCAGCGTCTTCACCGGCCGGCGCATCTTCGCCTTCGGCGCCTTCCGCAGCGGCGGTGCGGCGCGGGCGGCGCTGGCGCGGTCCGGTTGCACGGCGCGTCTTCGGTGCGCGTTCGCCCGCCGGAGCTTCCGCCTGCTGCTGCTCTTCCTCGACGGCGACTTCCATGGGCGTGCCTTCGATGACGGGCTGCGGCGCCTGGCTGGCGTCATAAACCGGCGGCTGCTGTTCGGCGGCTACCTGCGGCTGGCGCGGCTGGCGCTCCTGCCTCTCGCGGCGGTCCGAACGCTCACGACGCTCCTGGCGCTGTTCGTTCCGCTCAGTACGCTCCTGACGTTCCGGCTGCTGCGCGCGCTCGGCCTGCTCGGCCTGCTGCTGCGGTGCAACGACGCCTTCATCGCCGTCGTTCACATCCATATCGTCGCCATCGGCAGCATTGTACTCGCCGCGGTCGTCGCGCTGGAAGCGTTCCTGCATCTGGGCCTGAGCCGAAGCGATGATGCGGTTATAGTGTTCAGCGTGCTGCAGATAGTTCTCAGCGATCACGCGGTCGCCGGAACTCTGCGCGTCGCGCGCCAGAGCCGCGTATTTTTCCGCTATGTGCTGGGCTGTGCCACGGATTTTAACATCGGGGCCGGAACTGTCATAAGTCCTGGTGAGCGGGTTGCCGCCCTTGCGGTTGAAGTTGTTATTGTTACCGCCACCATTGTTATTGTTGTTGTTTCCACGCCCCCGGCCGCGCTTGTTTTGCTGTCCTGGCCTCATCAATTGCTCACCTGAATTCTGTTTTGCTGACAATCTGGTTGTTTTCATGCAATTCCGGGCGGAAAACCGCTGGAAATTTTTCCTGAAATTGCTCCATCACGCGCCTTGCCGAAGATAACCCCAGGGCAAGACCTCGCGTATGACGACCGGCTGCGCAAATGCTGCACCGAGCCGCCTGCGAACAAAGTTTACTGATTCACATGCCGGAAACGCCCAGCCTTTCAGGGCTCTTTAAAGAACCCGCTTCGGGACTGACCCATACCCTGACGAATCTGCGTTCGTCCTCAGCCACCCGGCATGTGGCCGCAAACTATCCCGCTTCCCGCGGAAATCCAAGCCTTTTCTTTTGCTGTGCAAAATATCCTTGCAAAAATCCGCAGACATATCGCGAACAACTATCTCCGGAAGGTCAAAACTCTGTCGTTACCGCCATAATCCTTCACGGCGTCCAGAAGAGAGAAGCCGTGGGAAGCAAATATAGCGGAAACATCAAGCCTTTGATCGAAACCGATCTCCACACCGACAATCCCGTTTTCCACAAGAAAGCGGCCTGCATCGGCAGCGATGAGGCGGTACGGTGCAAGGCCGTCCTGACCTCCATCCAGCGCCGCCATCGGGTCGTGGATACGAACCTCCTGGTCAAGCGTTGCGACGATATCAGTCTTTATATAAGGCGGATTCGACACAATTATGTCAAAGCGGCCAGAGATTTTTTCAAACCAGTCGCTGCGGATAGCCTCGAAGCGCGCGCCGAGATCGTTTCGGGCCGCATTCCGGGCCGCCGTTTCCAGCGCATCGTCGGAAATGTCGCTGCCGATACCGGTTGCTTCGGGGCATTCCTTCAACAGCGCCAGACAGATCGCGCCGGTCCCGGTGCCCATATCCAGAATGCGGGCGCTGCCCTTGGCGGAAACGGTTTTTTTCAGCGCCGGCAACAGGGTATCGACAAGAACCTCCGTATCCGGCCGGGGTTCGAGCGTCTCCTTCGACAAAAGAAGGTCGAGGCTATGAAATTCCCGGTGGCCGAGAATACGGTGAACGGGTTCGCCATTCGCCCGTCTTTCGATCATGGCCGCGATACGGGCGCTTTCTTCCGGCGTAACGGCACGATCAGGCTTCATCACGAAATCGGTCAATGAAAAACCGACGACCTCCGCAATCAAAAGCCGCGCATCGAGAAACGGATCGGCGATCCCCGCCGCCTGCAGCCTTTTGCGGGCTGCGGCAAGCGCGCTTGCAACACTCGCTTCGGCCGCCGTGCTCAAAGCTGTTCGCCGAGCTGTGCAAGCTGTCCGGCCTGATAGTCGGCGATCAGCGCATCCACAAGTTCATCGATCTCGCCTTCGATCATCCGGTCCAGCTTGTAGAGCGTGAGGTTGATGCGGTGATCGGTAACGCGGCCCTGCGGGAAGTTATAGGTACGGATGCGCTCGGAACGGTCGCCGGAACCGACCTGGCTCTTGCGGTCGGCTGAACGTTCGCTCTCCACCTTCTGGCGTTCGATATCGTAAAGCCGCGAGCGCAGAACCTGCATGGCCTTGGCGCGGTTCTGATGCTGCGATTTCTCCGAGCTGGTAACGATCAGGCCCGTCGGCAGATGGGTGATGCGAACGGCGGAGTCGGTGGTGTTGACGTGCTGGCCGCCCGCACCCGAAGCACGCATCGTGTCGATGCGAATGTCTTCCGGGCGGATTTCGATATCGATATCTTCCGCTTCCGGCAGCACCGCAACGGTGGCAGCAGACGTGTGGATGCGGCCGCTCGCTTCCGTTTCCGGCACACGCTGTACCCGGTGCACGCCGGATTCGAATTTCAGCTTGGAGAACACCCCTCGCCCGCTGATCGTGGCGATAATTTCCTTGTAACCGCCCGCTTCGCCCTCGCTTGCGGAAAGTACTTCCACCTTCCAGCCCTTGGTCGAGGCGAAGCGCTCATACATGCGGAACAGATCGCCGGCGAAAAGGGCTGCCTCGGACCCGCCGGTACCGGCGCGAATTTCGAGAATCGCGCTTTTTTCGTCCGCCGCATCCTTCGGCAGCAGCAGAACCTGCATGTCCTTTTCAAGTTCGCCGATGCGGACCTCGACATCCGGCAGCTCCATTTCCGCCAGGTCGCGCATGTCCTTGTCGGTCGACTTGTCGGCCAGCAGCGCCTCGAGATCGGCGGCCTCGGAAACCGCTTTCTCGTAGTCGCGGATTTTCTTCACCACCGGCTCGAGTTCGGAATATTCCGAAGCCAGCTTCACATAGACATCCGCGGCAGGCCCGGCCGACATACGCGCTTCGATCTCACCGAAGCGCCTTTCCAACTCGCGCATTTTTTCGACGGGAAGCTTCGCCACCAGTCACTCCAATAATGAAACAGGTCTTTTAGAGCGTTTTCGCTTTTCTTCGAAACGCGAAAACGCTCTAACTTTTTGCTTTAACGCATTTCCGGACGGAAAACCGGGGTCCACTTTTCCTGGAAATGCTCTAAATGGGAATGGAATGCGTCGCGGCAAAGCGTAACAACACCTCGCGCGCGCTTTCCAGCGAATTATGGTCGTCCAGCGCCGCGTTCAGCTCTTCGGCCAGGCGCGCGGCATCGAGCCCGAGCAGCATGGCCTTGACCGGACCGATGGCCGTCGGCGACATGGAAACAGAACGGAAGCCGAGGCCGATCAAAGCCATGGCCGAAAGCGGCTTGCCCGCCATTTCGCCGCACAGCGTGACCGATGTATGGTGCCTTTCGCCGGCGCGGACGATATCGCGCAGAATACGCAGGAACGGCTTGCCGAGATTGTCGAAACGATCCGAAACACGCGCATTGCCGCGATCGACCGCCATCGAGAACTGGAACAGGTCGTTCGAACCGACGGAGACGAAATCCACCTCCTGCATCAGCTCATCGAGCTGCCACATCAGCGATGGCACTTCCAGCATGGCGCCGAATTGCAGCTTTTTCGGCAGCGCATGGCTGAATTTCGAAAGATGCTGCACTTCCTTTTGCAGAAGATCGCGCGCGGCGCGGATTTCCGAGACTTCTGTCACCATCGGCAGCATCATGCGCAGTTCGGCACCCGAGGCGGCGCGCAGCAGCGCGCGCATCTGCGTGCGCATCAGGCCCGGCCGGTCGAGCGACAGGCGGATCGCCCGCCAGCCCAGTGCCGGGTTTTCCTCTTCCTGACCGCGCATATAAGAAACGACCTTGTCGCCGCCGATATCGAGCGTGCGGAAGGTGACGCTCTTGCCCTTCGCCTGCCGCAGAACGGACCGGTAGAACGCCTCCTGCTCCTCGCCCTTCGGCATGTTGGAGGCGATCATGAATTGCAGCTCGGTGCGGAACAGGCCAATGCCGTCGGCGCCGGATTCGTCGAGCTGCGGCAGGTCCACCAGAAGACCCGCATTCATCTTCAGATTGACCTTCTGGCCATCCCTGGTGATCGGCTCGACATTGCGCAGCGCGCGGAACTGCTCCTGCCGACGGGCGCGCAGGCGCACCTTTTCTTCATAGGCACGCTGCAAATCCGACATCGGGCGCAGATGCACCTGGCCGTCATCGCCATCGATAATGATGGGATCGTTGTTTTCCGCCAGAGCGACGATACCGGTCGCCTGGCCGATGATCGGAATGCCCATGGCGCGCGCGACGATGACGACATGGCTCGTCACCGCGCCGTCTTCGAGCACCAGACCACGCAGTTTTTCACGCGGGTAATCGAGCAGTTCGGCAGCACCCATGGCGCGCGCCAGAACGATGGCGTCGAGCGGGAAATCCTGCTCCGGCCCACGACCGCCAAAACCGATCAACTGACGCAGCAGCCGGTTGGCGAGATCGTCGAAATCATGCATGCGCTCGCGCAGATAAGGATCGGTCAGGCGCATCATGCGCGCCTTGGTGTCGCTCTGCACCTTCTCGACCGCCGCTTCCGCCGTCAGGCCGTTGCGGATCGCCTCTTCCATGCGCCGCACCCAGCCCTGGTCGTGGGCGAACATGCGATAGGTTTCCAGAACCTCGCGATGCTCTCCCTCGGTCGGCACATCGCGGCGCTGCAACATATCGTCGATGGACAAACGCAGCGAACCGATGGCATCGGCAAGACGCCGGATTTCCGTATCGGCATCTTCATTGAGCAGATTGGTGACGACGATGCGCGGATCGTGCAGCACGACGTGGCCAAGACCGATGCCTTCGCCATAGCCGTCGCCATCGATGGAAACGGCGCGCGTCAGATCCAGCTCCACCCCGGGGCGGGTGATCTTCTTCAACTCGCCGCTCGCCACTATTTCGGCAATGAGCATCGCGGTTGTCTCAAGCGCTTCCACTTCATCCTCCCGGTATGTTCGGCTGGCCTTGTTCTGGACCACAAGAACGCCAAGAGTGCGACCGGAACGCAAAATCGGCACGCCGAGGAAGGAATGATAAATTTCCTCACCGGTTTCAGGAAGATAGCGGAAAGCGGGATGCGCCTGCGCATCGGAAAGATTGAGAGGTTGGGCGGAAGCGGCGATGGTGCCGACAAGACCTTGCCCCATTTTCAGCTGGGCAAGATGCACGGCATCCTTGTTCAGACCTTCGGTAGCGTAAAGCTCGAGCACGCTGTCGGAGCGCAGCACATAGACCGAGCAAACCTCCGCCACCATGTTGCTGGCAATCTGACGGACGATCTGGTCCAGACGGTCCTGCGGTTCAAGGTGCTCCGCCATCATTTCGCGCAGCCGCTTGAGCAGGACGCGCGGACCTGCGGAAAGGTCTCTCATCGCGTTTGCTCCCCGACACTTCCGATCCGAATGTCATAATATTCGAGAATCAAAAGGTCATTTAAAAATTTATAGCGCGAGAAGCGCGTCCCGCAAGGGACACGCTTTCATGAAACGCCACATCGGAAGAACGCAACTCCGAAGAATCGGAGCATCGGGAACCGATGTCTCGGCTTAGCTCTTATCGAGACCGTAGGCGGAATGCAAAGTGCGAACCGCAAGTTCGGCATAGGCGCCGTCGATCAGGATCGAAATCTTGATCTCGGAGGTGGTGATCGCCTTGATGTTGATGTTCTTCTCGGCAAGCGCCTTGAACGCGCTGGCGGCAACGCCGGCGTGGCTGCGCATGCCGATACCGATGACCGAAACCTTGGCGAGACCGGTCTCGTTCTGCGCGACGTCGAAGCCGATCTGGGCCTTGTTGTCTTCCAGAAGCTTGATCGCCTTGGCAACGTCGCCCGAAGGAACGGTGAAGGTCATGTCGGTGCGCGAACCGTCTTCGGAGATGTTCTGCACGATCATGTCGACGTTGATATGCGCTTCGGCGAGCGGTCCGAAGATCGCGGCGGAAACGCCCGGACGGTCGGCCACGCGGCGCAGCGAGATCTGTGCTTCATCCTTGGCATAGGCGATGCCGGTTACGACTTCCTGTTCCACGATTTCATCCTCGTCACAAATCAAAGTACCGGGCGGGTTGATGAGGTCGCCCATGCCCGGCGCATCGGGATCCTCGAAACTGGAGCGAACGAAGGTTCGCACCTTGTGTACCATGGCAAGTTCGACCGAGCGAACCTGCAGAACCTTCGCGCCGAGAGACGCCATTTCGAGCATTTCCTCGAAGGCGATCTTCTTCATGCGGCGAGCCTTGGGCTCGATGCGCGGATCGGTCGTATAAACGCCGTCGACATCGGTATAGATGTCGCAACGATCCGCCTTGACAGCAGCGGCAATCGCAACTGCGGACGTATCCGAACCGCCGCGGCCAAGCGTCGCGATGCGGTTGTCAGGACCGATGCCCTGGAAACCGGCGACAACGGCCACCTGGCCTTCACCCATGCGATGGATGATATCCGAACCGTCGATTTCGAGAATGCGGGCGGCGCCATGCGCATTGTCGGTGCGGATCGGGATCTGCCAGCCCTGCCAGGAGCGCGCATTGATGCCCATGGATTGCAGCGTGATCGCCAGCAGACCTGACGTCACCTGCTCACCGGATGCGACGACCGCGTCATATTCACGCGCATCGAAAAAGGAGGCGGCGTTGGCGCCGGCCACCTTCGCGGCGTTCTGCACCCAGTCCACCAGCTCGTTGGTTTTGCCGGACATGGCGGAAACGACCACGGCCACTTCATGGCCGGCATCCACTTCGCGTTTCACATGCCGTGCGACATTGTGAATGCGTTCGAGGTTCGCGACGGACGTGCCGCCGAATTTCATGACAATGCGAGCCATAGCCTTGACCAGTACCATCCCATTTTCCCGCCGGCTCCTTCAAAGAGCGGACGGACAAGAACAAACCCAGTCGGCTCTTCCTGACAAAGAGCCTCAAGTTGCGGGTCTCTTAGCGAAAAGGCGGGGGGCACGCAATGCCGTTTATGAACCATGCGGTACGCCTTTTTCGCGGCATCGCTCCGGAACAATGGCGGGATGAAAACGTCGACGGGATAAAGCACCCGCAAAAGAGCGTACCGCAGTGCACTGTACAAATGGGCCCATTCGCAGTATGAGCGCGGCAATGCAACCGGCCAGATGGCCGAAATGGCCTGTATCGGCTGCCCCGGAGACTTTAGGATCTATTGGTTTCGGGCGGATGCGGGCGGCTTCATATCCGAAAGACGGTAGATGACAGACACCCAGGGTATCGCCCCGGCGATCGCGCAGGCGTTGGAAAAACGCGGCTATAAAGATTTGACCCCCGTGCAGCAGGCGATGCTTGCGCCGGAACTCGCCGACAAGGATGCGCTGGTTTCCGCGCAGACCGGTTCCGGCAAGACGGTCGCCTTCGGCATTGCGCTTGCGCCAACGCTGCTGCCGGAAAATGGCCGCTTCGGTCAGGCTTCCGCACCCTTGGCGCTCGCCATCGCGCCGACCCGCGAACTGGCCATGCAGGTCAAGCGCGAGCTGGAGTGGCTCTATGAATTCGCCGGTGTCTCTATTGCCTCCTGCGTCGGCGGCATGGATGTGCGCAACGAGCGCCGGGCGCTGGAGCGCGGCGCTCACATCGTCGTCGGCACGCCGGGGCGTCTTTGCGACCACATCAAGCGCGGCGCGCTCGATCTGTCGTCCATCCGCGCCGTGGTGCTGGATGAGGCGGACGAGATGCTCGACCTCGGCTTCCGTGAAGATCTGGAATTCATTCTGGAAGAATCGCCGGAAACCCGCCGCACGCTGATGTTCTCGGCCACCGTTCCGCGCAGCATCGCCAAGCTTGCGGAAAGCTACCAGAAGAACGCCGTGCGCATCGCCACCGCTTCCGAACAGAAGCAGCATGTCGATATCGAATACCGCGCCATGCTGGTGACGCCGGCCGACCGCGAGAACGCCATCATCAATGCGCTGCGCTTTTATGAAGCCCGCAACGCCATCGTCTTCTGCTCCACCCGTGCGGCTGTGAACCATCTGACGGCGCGGCTCAACAATCGCGGCTTTGCCGTCGTGGCCCTTTCCGGCGAACTGACCCAGAACGAGCGCACCCATGCGCTGCAGGCCATGCGCGACGGCCGCGCCCGCGTCTGCGTGGCGACCGACGTTGCCGCCCGCGGTATCGACCTGCCGGGTCTCGAACTCGTCATCCACGCCGACCTGCCGACCAATTCCGAAACGCTTCTGCACCGCTCCGGCCGTACCGGCCGCGCCGGTCAGAAGGGCGTCAGCGCCATCGTGGTGCCGATCAACCAGCGCCGCAAGGCGGAGCGCCTTCTGGAAGGGGCCAAGGTCAGCCCGGCATGGGTACGTCCGCCTTCCGCCGAAGAGATCGTCGAGCGCGATGGCGCCCGGCTTCTGGCCGACCCGTCGCTGACCGAGGCCGTGGCCGAGGACGAACGCGATTTCGTCAACAAGCTGCTCGAACAGCACGGCGCGGAAAAGGTCGCCGCCGCTTTCGTTCGCCTGTACCACGCCGGACGTTCCGCGCCGGAGGACATCGCCGAAGTCTCGCTCGACAACAACCGCAAGCCGCGCCGCGACAGTTTCGAAACGGTCGAGAACAACGCGCCGCGCCGCGAACGCTCCGATTTCGCCGACAGCGCCTGGTTTTCGCTTTCGGTCGGCCGCAAGCAGAGCGCCGAACCGCGCTGGCTGATCCCCATGCTCTGCCGTTTCGGCAAGATCACCCGCCAGGATATCGGCGCGATCCGCATGCAGCAGACGGAGACCTTCGTGGAACTGGCGGCCGATGCCGTCGACCGTTTCACCTCCGCCATCGGCAAGGACATGACGCTCGAAAAGGGCATTCGTCTGAAGGCGCTGGAAGGCAAGCCGGAAATGACCGGCGGCTTCCGCGAAGACACGCGCCCGGCCAAGGCACAGCGGAAATTCAGCAAATCGGACAATGCAAGCGGCCCCCGCGACGACCGCAAGGGCGACGACAAGCCCTGGAAGAAGAAAAAGCCCTTTGGCGACAAACCGAAATACGAGGGCAAGAAGGACAAGCCTTTCGAGAAGCGCGGGCCGAAGCCGACGAAGGGCTGAGGACGCCCCGGCTTTCAGGCTTATCGAGATAAAGGTCCCGTTTGCGCGGGACCTTTTTTATTGCACCATTCTGCGACATGTCCGCTGCTACCGCTCCTGCGGTCAGTCTTTGGTCGTCACTTCGACAAGCGCCGTGACCGGCTTGCCGTCGACCAGAACAGGCCGATGGTGGTCATCTGCCAGCAGAATGCCGATAACGTGCCTGCCGTCCGGGTTTGGGCAATGTCCGAACCGTGCCTTGATGAGATCACCGCCGAAGTCGCTGTTCATGCTGTTATAGGCGCGGCCGGGAATGTTGCATGTGTCGCCCGAAGGGTCGATTTTCATATGCACATGGCCGCATTGGCCGTCTCCTCCACACTGCCCGGCGGGAAGCAGCTTGAAGCTGCTCTTGACGACGACGCCAATAGCCCGTTCGGGATCATTGCCCAATTCGATGACGTCACCAGCCTTCGGCCACACGATTTCCAGCTTTGGGCTGTCCTGCGCATGAGCGGCGACGATCGGGAAAAATGCAAATGCGAGAGTGATTTTTAGAACCGGGTGCAACATTGAAATCTCCATATCTCAATGTAATCGATGATTACATAAAGCTTCATTTCGACGCAATAAAATAATCAGTGATTACATCCCAGTTTGGTGCTACCCGATGGCCTATGGAAAAAGCTCAGGACAAGAAGACGGGACGCGACAGGCCCTACCACCACGGCAACCTTGTCGATGAACTTGTCGCGGCAACAATCGCAATCATCGAGGAACGGGGTGCTGAAAATGTTTCCGTCCGTGAGGCCGCCAAACGTGCCGGCGTCTCGCCGGGAGCGCCTTTCAGGCATTTCCGTTCAAAAACGGCCCTGATGACTGCTGTCGCGGAGCAGGCGATGAACCGGCTGACCGAATCCGTCGAAATCGCGAGAGCGCAGGCTGAGGGCGACGACCCGCTTGCCGCCTTCGAAGCCATCGGCCACGGTTATCTGCGCTGGGCGCTGGCCAACCCGACGCATTTCGAGGTCATAAGCTCGCGAACGCTGATCGACTTCAATTCGTCCGATATTTTACGGGAGCAGAACGACGCCATAAGGCGCTCGATGATAAATCTGCTAATGCAGGCGCGTGAAAACGGCCAGCTCCCCCACGGCCTCGATCTGGATCAGCTGGTGCTGGGCGCCCGCGCTCTGGTCTATGGCCTTGCCCGCATGGCGATAGACGGACATTTTCCGGAATGGCACGTCGCCGAGCCTCCTTCGGAGGCGATGCATAAAACGCTGCATCTGTTCATAGGGCAACTCACCAAAAGCTGAGGCCGCCATTAAAAAAGCCCCGCTTTGGCGGGGCTCCATTGTCTCTATCGATCAGAACACCATCACTCAGAATGTGAGCGCGCGGTCGCCGTTTTCGTCCTTGATGCGGTTCGGAAGGCCGATCTTGTTCAGGATGTTCAGGAACGGCTTCGGCGGAAGTTCTTCAACATTCGCCATCTGCTTCACGTCCCATTCGCCAGTCGCGATGAGCATGGCAGCGGCGACCGGCGGAACGCCGGCGGTGTAGGAAATGCCCTGCGAGCCGACTTCTTCATAGGCTTCCTTGTGGTCGGCCACGTTGTAGATGAAGACTTCGCGCTCCTTGCCGTCCTTGATGCCCTTGACGATATCCCCGATGCAGGTCTTGCCGACATAATCGGGCGCCAGCGAAGACGGATCGGGCAGCACGGCCTTGACGACCTTCAGCGGCACGACTTCAAGGCCTTCAGCCGTCTTGACCGGCTTTTCGGACAGGAGGCCGAGGTTCTTCAGCACGGTGAAGACGTTGATATAGTGATCGCCGAAGCCCATCCAGAAGCGCACATCGGCGCCGTCCATGTTCTTGGACAGCGAATGCACCTCGTCGTGGCCGGTCATATAGGCCTTCTGCTTGCCGACGACAGGCAGGTCGAATTCCTGGCCGACTTCGAACATCTGGTTCGTCTGCCACTCGCCATTCTGCCAGGAGTAGACGACGCCCGTGAATTCGCGGAAGTTGATTTCCGGATCGAAGTTGGTCGAGAACCAGCGGCCGTGGCTGCCGGCATTGATATCGACGATATCGACCGAAGTGACCTTGTCGAAATAATCATCCTTGGCGAGACGCGCATAGGCGTTCACCACGCCCGGATCGAAGCCGACGCCGAGAATGGCGGTAATGCCCTTTTCCTTGCACTCTTCCGCGCGCTTCCACTCGTAGTTTCCGTACCACGGCGGCGTCTCGCAAATCTTGGTCGGATCCTCGTGGATCGCCGTATCCATATAGGCAACACCCGTGTCCATGCAGGCACGAAGAACGGACATGTTGACGAAAGCCGAACCGACGTTGATGACGATTTCCACGCCGGTTTTCCTGATCAAGGCTTTCGTCGCCTCGATATCCATCGCGTCAAGCGCATGGGCCTCAAGTTTCACATCTGTCTTGAGGCTCTTCTTTTCGCGTACGGACTCGACAATCTTGCGGCACTTTCCCAAAGTCCGTGACGCAATATGAATGTCTCCCAATACATCGCTGTTCTGGGCGCATTTATGCGCCACGACCTGTGCTACGCCACCGGCGCCGATGATCAGAACGTTCTTCTTCATTTCAGGTGATGCCTCCTTTTCCCCGCAGGGATGAGCTTCGTTTCATGTTAAAAACAGGGTTTAAGACAGGCTTTGCTCGAAATCGGCAAAGTCGAATTCACGAACGGCGCGAACGGTGCCGTCCAGTTCCTTGATGGCGATGGTCGGCATCTTCACGCCGTTGAACCAGTTCTTCTTGACCATGGTGTAGCCGGCCGCGTCCTGGAAGGAGATGCGGTCACCGACCTTCAGCTCCTTGTCGAAGCGGAAGTCGCCGAAAATATCGCCCGCAAGGCAGGATTTGCCGCAGACCATGTAGGGATGCTCGCCTTCGTTCGGCGAAACCTTGGCGGTTTCGCGGTAGATCAGCAGATCGAGCATATGCGCTTCGATGGAGCTGTCGACGATGGCGAGGTTCTTGCCGTTGAACAAAGTGTCGAGAACCGTCACCTCAAGCGTCGTGCTTCTGGTGATCGAGGCTTCGCCCGGCTCCAGATAGACCTGCACGCCGTATTTTTCCGAGAACGCCCGGAGGCGATCGCAGAACTGGTCGAGCGGATAATTGTCGCCGGTAAAGTGAATGCCGCCGCCGAGGCTCACCCATTCCGCACGCGACAGCAGCGATCCGAATTTCTCCTCGATCTGCGTCAACATGCGGTCGAACAGGGAAAAATCGCTGTTTTCGCAATTATTGTGGATCATGAAGCCGGAAATACGGTCCATGACCTTGTCGACCTTGGCGACATCCCACTCGCCAAGGCGGCTGAAGGGGCGCGCAGGATCGGCAAGATCGAAGCTCGAAGAGCTGACCTGCGGGTTGAGGCGCAGACCGCGCGTGATGCCGGAGGCCTTGTCGGCGAAACGCTCGAGCTGACCGATGGAATTGAAGATGATCTTGTCCGCATTGGCAATCACCTCGTCGATTTCATAATCGGCATAGGCAACGGAATAGGCATGGGTCTCGCCGCCGAATTTCTCACGGCCGAGACGCACTTCATAGAGCGAGGACGAGGTGGTGCCGTCCATATATTGCGACATGAAATCGAACACCGACCATGTGGCGAAGCACTTCAGCGCCAGGAGCGCCTTGGCGCCGGATTTTTCCCGCACATAGGCAATCTTCTCCATGTTGCGGAGAAGTTTTGTCTTGTCGATGAGGTAATAGGGCGTCTGGAGCATGTCGTTTCACATATTGATTGAAGTCAAGGTACGTCTCGATGATGGGCCTTATAGGATGCTTGTGACAGGAAAACAAATGTCCGGCACCGAATTCCTCGAAAATCGCCCCGAGCCGAAGTGCCATCAAGAAAACCCGTCCCGTTGCGGAACCAAGCCGGCATCGGCGCGTTTGACTGACGGACAGGCGGGTGTTTCGGCCGCCTAAACGAAGCTTCACGGACGGCGGTGACGTGTCGTCGTCCTCATCAATGATGTTCAGGAAGGACCTCCCTATGGCAAGCGTGCGTAGCAACGTCAGCGACAAGATCCAGCAATCCCTCGAAAACGGCGACGCGGCCGATGTGGCAGCGCAGCTCGCCCAGCTTCGCGAAGATCTGGCTAGTCTTGCCAAGAGCGTGAAGGCGCTCGGCGTCGGCGCTTCGCATGAGCTGAAGGCGCAGGCTGCCCGTGTGGCCGATGACGCCCTTACCGCATCCGGAGAAATGGCCGACAGCGTCCGCAATGAAATCTCCACGCTCAACGATAACCTCACCGACCACGTCCAGAAGAACCCGCTCCAGTCCCTCGGCATCGCCGTCGGCGTCGGTTTCGTGCTCGCCCTTCTGACGCGTCGATAAGGCCGCGCTCATGCTTGAGGCATTGCTGGTCTATCTGGGGGAGACCCAGCGCGAGGGGCGCGTCGTTACACGGCGATTGCGCGCGACCATAATCCTGTCGGTTCTGACCGGGATATTTTTCCTGATCGCCTTCATCGCCGCTGTGGTGGCTGGGTCCATCTATCTTGCCCGGCATGTGGGTGCAGGCCCTGCGGCGCTCGTCGTCGCCGGGACCGCCTTCCTGCTCGGCGTCATCATGCTGGTGGCGCTGGCGATCGTCAAACGTCCGAGGGTCTATGCCGCACGGCCCGCTGTCGCGCCTTTGACGGCGGCGCCGGTTGCCGCAGCGCCGCTCGCCCTGCAATCGCTGCTGACGCTAGCGATCCAGGCGCGTCCCTATGCGACGCTCGCCGTGGCTGTCGCGGCCGGTTTCCTGGCCACCAGGGTCAATACGAAAAAGTCCAAGTAATTTCTTGGCGACACGACAAGGCAAACCGCGCGTCCAGACGATGGATGCGCGGTTTTTTTTATGTTACCCGCGAAGGATAGACTGGTTGATGGCGTTACCCGCCACGCCGCCCTTATTTGAACAAAGTCACATACAGTCTCGGGCAGTCTCGGCGCGTCCGTAATTTTCTGAAAGGCAATTGATGAAGAAGAAAGTCCTTGTCGTCGGCGGTGCCGGCTATATCGGTTCGCACACCTGCCTTCTCCTGTCTGAACGAGGATATGAACCGGTCGTTTTCGACAATCTGTCCAACGGGCATGAGGAATTCGTCCGCTGGGGGCCCTTCGAACAGGGCGATATTCGCGACCGGGCGCGGCTGGACGAGGTCTTCGCCAAACACCGGCCGGAAGCCGTTCTGCATTTCGCCGCGCTGATCGAAGTCGGTGAATCGGTCAAGCAGCCCGTGGCTTTCTACGACAACAACGTCATCGGCTCGCTCAACCTGCTCTCCGCCGCCATCGATGCCGGCGTCACGGCCTTCGTTTTCTCCTCCACCTGCGCAACTTACGGCTTGCCGGAACAGGTGCCGATCGACGAGACGCACCGGCAGGCGCCGATCAACCCCTATGGCCGCACAAAATGGGTGGTGGAGCAGGCGCTGAAGGATTACAGCACCTATAAGGGGCTGCGCTCCGTGATGCTGCGCTACTTCAATGCCGCCGGTGCTGATTTCGAAGGCCGCATCGGCGAATGGCACAAGCCGGAAACCCACGCGATCCCGCTTGCCATCGAAGCCGCGCTCGGCCGGCGTCAGGGTTTCAAGGTATTCGGCACGGATTACGACACGCGTGACGGCACCTGCGTGCGCGACTATATCCACATTCTCGATCTCGCCGATGCGCATGTGCGGGCGGTGGACTATCTGCTGGATGGGGGAGAAACCGTCGAACTCAACCTCGGCACCGGCACCGGCACCACGGTAAAGGAATTGCTGGCGGCGATTTCGGAAGTCTCCGGCCGCCCCTTCCCCGTTGAATATACCGGGCGGCGCGACGGCGATTCCACGACGCTGGTCGCCAATAACGACAGGGCGAAAGAGGTTCTGGGCTGGGAGCCGCGCTATTCCCTGTCGGATATCATCAAATCCGCCTGGGCGTGGCATTCGTCCCGCAATGCCGGGGATTGAACAGCCGGCGAACAATCATAAAAAAAGACACCGGCCTGTTGGCCGGTGCCTCCCGCGGGACAGCTGATTGAAGCCGGTCCCGCTCCTGCCTCCCAGGGATGGGAATTAGGGCTTGGTGGCGGACGTCGTCGTGCTGTCGGGAGCCGCAGGTGTTGCCGCATTCTTCTCGCTGGCCTTCTGTTCCAGCGTCTTGAATTCGGGAGCGGCCTTCAGCGTTTCCGCCGTTTCCGTCGTTGTCAGGCGGATGGTGCCGTCCTGCGCGTTGCGCGTCATCGTCACCTTGTCCATCGGAACGGCAACGTCCTTTGCGCCGATACCCAGGAAGCCGCCCACACCGATCACGGCCGCAACCAGACCACCGTCTTCTTCCATGATCAGGTTGGTGACGTTACCGATGCTTTCATCGGCCGCAGTATAGACCGACTTGCCGATATAATCGTTAGCGCTGACCTGCGTTTCGCCCTGTTCGGTCAGATAGGCGCCGCCCGTCGTCGTGGCCGCGCTGTCATTGGTCGAAGGAGCGGCAGGCGTCATCGGGGTGGCAGGCGGGGTTGCCGGCTCCGTCTGCGTACTCGGATTTGCCGGCGCAGGCTGGGTGGTGCCCTGAGCGATGGCCAGCGGCGCGAAAGCCGTCGTTCCCATCAGAGCGGCAGTGACGAGGATCGTAAGTTTCTTAGCCATTTCGTACCTTCCTTTCATCGTTCTCAACTGGCCGGCGGCGATGAATTTCATGTCCGCTCCTCGGCCGGTTCGTCTGGCAAACGGGTTGGTCGTTGAAATAGTTCCGATTTTTTCAATTACGCCGACGCAATTATGGCCTGCCGCAACAACCGAAGGTAAAAATCAGGCATTGCTAAAGGGGGACGGCACGGTATTATCCGTGTCGTAACAATGCCATAACTGCCGGAGTTTTTTGTATGCCTCGACCCGGCGACAGACTGAAAGACATGATCTCGGCTTTGCGTCGGCGCAGTGCGAATTTTTTCCCAACCGCCTCCATCGGTACTTATCTGGTGGTGATGGCTACCGTCATTACCCTGCCGCTCATTCTTTTCGGCGGCTATCTGATGCTGCGCCTCGAGGCGGAAAAACGCGACGACCTGCAACGGGAAACCATTGAGGATGTGCGGGTGGTCTCCCGCAATATCGACCGCCGCCTGCAGGAAATCGCCACCTCGCTCAATCTCCTGTCGCAATTCCCGGAACTTGAGAGCGGCAACCTCGCCGCGTTTCAGGGGCGCGTCGCCGACAGTCTGAAACGGGAGGGCCTTTACGCCATTCTCGCCACCAAAGATGGCCAGCAGCGTCTCAATACGCGCGTGCCCTATGGCCAGCCGCTCGGCAAAGTGCCGGCGGAAGCCAATCTGACCAGGGCGATCGACTCCCGCCGCATCACCGTCTCGGACATGTTTTTCGGCTCGACCAGCAAGGAATGGGTGTTCAACGTCACCATGCCGCTCGGCCCGGACCTGGACCCCGCGGGAGACGCCCTGATCCTGACGCAGAATACCAGCGACCTGAGCCGGCTTATCCCCACGGAAAACCTGCCGCGCAACTGGGCGGTCGCCATCATTGACGGCAACAACCGCGTTGTCGTCTCAAGCGCGCCCGAAGAGGCGGAAGTGGGCAAGCCGTTTGTCACGCCCGATGTCCTTTCGGAAATGCAGGCCTTCAGCGGCAATTTTTTCGACGGCAAGGGTAATCTCTATGCCTATGCTCAATTGCCCGGCTGGCAATGGAAGACGGTGATGTGGGGGCCGCTCGCCGCAAGCCAGGCCGCCCTGATAGACACCTGGCGGCAGATGATGATCGGCAGCCTGATGCTGGTGCTGATTGCCATTGGCGGCGCCTATCTGGTCGGCCGACAATTGCGCAGCTCCATTCGTGACCTGACCCTGATGGCCGAGCGCATCGGCGAGGGCGAGATCGTCGCACCCGTCGATACCAAGATAAAGGAGGCCAACCAGGTCGCCATCGCGCTCTCCAACGCATCCTTCGACAGAAGCCAGTCGGAAGAGCGGCTGCAATTGCTGCTGCACGAGCTGGTTCACCGTTCCAAGAACATTCTGACGCTGGTTCAGGCGATGATACGGCAATTGGGACGCGAAAATAAAAGCATTCCGGAATTCCAGAAGGAGGTCGATCACCGCCTGCGCGGCCTTGGAATGTCGATCCGGGCGCTGGCGGAGGTACAATGGCAGGGTCTGCCGATCCGCAAGCTGATCGAGACCCACCTCGATGTTTTCGGAACCGTGGCACAGCGCATCGTGCTGGTGGGAGACGATTTCATGCTTTCCCCGGAAGCGGCACAGAATTTCGGTCTGGTGATCCATGAGCTGACGACGAATTCAATCAAATATGGCGCATTGTCGGTTCCGCCAGGAAAAATCACAGTGCGCTGGCAGTCGCTTGAGAAAGACGGGCGGCAGATGATCCATCTCGTCTGGACCGAAACGGGCGGACCGCCGGCGAGAGAGCCGAGCCGCAAAGGCTTCGGCACCACGGTCATCAAAAGGCATGCGGAAGGCGCCTTCGGCGGGCAGGTGCTGACGGAATATCGTGAATCCGGCTTCGAGTGGTCGCTGGAAGCGCCGATGCGTTATTTCACGCCCAAACGGTCGGAACAGACAGGCACGCATTGAGGCCGACACTTGCGGACCTATCCGCCGTGCAGACGGCAAAAAAACCGGGCAAAAATGGCTGGTATTTTGCGCAAAGTTAAAAAAACGCATTTTTTGGGAACCGAATCCGGCCAGGCGTGTTTTTAATGCAGGCCAAGCAATTCCCCCGTCCCCGCCTGAAGCTTGGCTGAAAATAAACAGGTTTCGCCCCTGAAAACCTGTCATAAAAATAGCACGGCTCTTTCATGAGCCGTGCTTTTTGTTTTGGTTTTCATGAAATGAAAAGATGAGCCCGGCGCTGCGCGCGATCTTGAGATTTCAGGCATCCGCGCCGTCGCCGGAAGGAAATTTCAGCCGGTATACGATCCGCTCCGGCGTCAACTCGTATTCCGCGCTTCCCCCCAATGCGGACGGAACCACCTTTTCCAGCACCACACTGCCGAAGCTGCCGCGCCGGGTCTCCGCCGGCTCTTTCGACGGCACCATCGGCTCAATCCATTCAACGATGTAAAAATCGCCCTCCTGACGACATTGCAGGGATATGGGCGGGTGATAGGCAAGATTGCCGCTGTGGCTGACGGTGTTGACGACGAGCTCATGGAAGGCGAGCCCGATATAAAGCGCGCCATTCGGGTTGAGCAGCAGGTTTTCGCCTTCCATATGGATGAGGTTCGGATATTCCGGCACGTAAAGATCGAATTGCTGGCGCAGCAACTCGAATATGCGTGCACCCCGCCAGTCCGAATCCGTGATGAGATCCTGACTCTGGGCGAGAGCATGCAGCCGGCCGCGGAACTTGCGCAGAAAATCATCCTTGGTCAGGCTGAAACGGGCCGTCTGGCCGGCAAGGCTCTGGATGATCGCCAGGAGATTCTTGGAGCGGTGGCTGACCTCGCGCAGCAACGAGCGCAGAAGCTGCTCGCGCCGCCTTTCCGCCGTCACCTCGCGAATGGTGGTCTTCATCACCACCTGGTTCGTCTGGTTAAGGGTGGAATGAACCTGAAACTGGAAGACGCGGTCGTTGCCGGCATTGACTTCCAGCATGCCGCGGCTGCCCGCCGTGTTCATGTCCTTCTTGAGATCGGCCAGCCGGGCGGAGAGATCGTTGCCGAACAGAGTTTCATCAGTCGGGCGGGAGTCTGCCGGAATTTTCCATACATCCGGCAGATTGGCCACGAATATATAGTCGCGGTTCCAGTCCTGCAGCATGACTGTCTCGCCCGAATCGAGCAAGGCGAGGACGAGCGAATCGTGAAGTTCGCTTTCGTCCCTCTCCGCGTTATGCCATGCCAGCCGATGCAAATTCGTCTCCTTGCAGAAAGCCGCGGGGCAGCCCCACGACCGTAACCGCCAACGCCCGGGCACCAGACTGGTTCCCGGTCAGCCTGCGGTTTCGGCAAAATTCACGCCGCGACGCGTGAGCTTTCGTTGAAAAACAGGGCCTGGCTGATAAGCGCTTTCACCATGTCCGGATTAAACGGCTTCGTCACAAGGAAGGTCGGCTCCGGCCGCTCGCCCGTCAGAAGACGCTCGGGAAAAGCCGTGATGAAGATCACCGGCAGCGTGGTCATCTGCAGGATGTCCTTCATCGCATCGAGACCGGAACTGCCATCGGCGAGCTGAATATCGGCAAGGATCATCTTCGGCTGGGTGCGATGGAAGAGATCGAGCGCTTCCGTGTGGGTGCGGGCGATGCCCGTGACGCGGTGGCCGAGATCGGTGACCATCTGCTCGATATCCATGGCGATCAGAGGTTCGTCCTCGATGATCATGATATCGGTCGCCACCTGCCGGGCGATTTCAGACGCTGCCTCGTCGATCAGCTTGCCGACCTGATCCTCGGAGACCTTCAGAACCTGTGCGGTTTCCGAAGGTGTGAATTCTTCGACCGTGGTCAAAAGAAACGCCTGACGGGCCAGCGCCGGCACGGCGGAGAGGTTGGCCGAGGCGCGTTTTTCCCATCCCGACAGGTTTTCGTCGGTCTTAATATTGATCGTGACGGAACTAAAGATCGATACGAACAATTGATAGAGCGAAACGCGATCGCTGCTTGTCTGCGGAAAAATGCTGATATCGGCGATCAGAGCTTCGAGTGTTGCCGCAACATAGGCATCGCCCGTGGATTGTGAGCCGCAAACGGCACGCGCGAACCTGCGCAGATATGGCAGGTGCGGTGCGATGCGTGTAGAAACTGACATGGAATTCTCCCCTTTCATGCGGTCTGCAACGCAAACCCACGATAGCAACGTGCGCATCGCAAAAAAAGTTCCGGACCGCCGGAACTATTTTTTTCACCGCGCATTCTTTGCCACGACGAAAAAGGAATACCGGACGTTATGAGCATATTTCAATCGGACCAAGATCAGCCGGACAATTCGGCCGCCCCCCAGGTTCCACACTCCGGGCGGGCGGTGATTTCCCGTAAGCTCAGGGAGCTTTATGATGCCGTTCAGGATGAAGGCATCCCTGACAAATTCCTCGACCTTCTCGAAAAACTCGATGAAGCCGAAAGCAAAGCCAAAATAAAGGCTTCGGAGGAATGATGGCGAAAGAGCCGGAGCAGACAGAATACAACTTCAAACGGGAAATGCTGGCGGCGCTGCCGAACCTGCGCGCCTTCGCGATCTCGCTCATCCGCTCGCGGGACCGTGCCGACGACCTCGTGCAGGACACGATCAT
Source organism: Agrobacterium sp. P15N1-A (assembly GCF_044626815.1). Taxonomy (NCBI): domain Bacteria; kingdom Pseudomonadati; phylum Pseudomonadota; class Alphaproteobacteria; order Hyphomicrobiales; family Rhizobiaceae; genus Agrobacterium; species Agrobacterium sp. P15N1-A. The sequence continues at coordinate 32,510 of NZ_JBIUPF010000006.1, forward strand.
GAAGGCATGGGCGAAACAGGACAGCTACCAGCCGGGCACCAATATGCGGGCATGGCTGGTGACGATCCTGCGCAACGAGTTCTACAGCCAAATCCGCAAATCCGGCCGTGAGGTGCAGGATACGGATGGGGTCTATACCTCGCGCTTGTCGGTGCCGCCGGAACAGCATGGTTCGGTCGACCTTCAGGATTTCCGCGCAGCACTGGCTAAACTGCCGGACGACCAGCGTGAAGCGATCCTGCTGATAGGCGCCTCGGGTTTTGCTTACGAGGAAGCCGCCGAGATTTGCGGTTGCCCCGTCGGCACCATCAAGAGCCGTGTCAGCCGCGCAAGGCTGCGCCTGCAGGAATTGCTCGGCATCGAAAACGAAAACGAATTCGGCCCGGACGCGCAGATGAGCGCGGTCACCGCCGCCGCCACCGCGCGCTGAGAGCGCTGAATTCGGACAGTGGCGAACGGGCAGGCCTGCGTCTGCCCGTTAAAACGATGACAAAGGCCGCAAACCTCTCCTCCGTCGTGCCGGACTTGATCCGGCATCCAGCCACGGCGCCTCTGCGCCGTGAAAGGACTCTCTCGCGATCAAGGACTTGATCGCACTGGACCCCGGATCTAGTCCGGGGTCACGGTGTGCGGATGATCCGGCGAGCGCGCGCCTGCCACTGTCTCCGTGTTACCCCTTCAGATGCCGGTTTCCTTGACCGATTGCATGACCACGAAGGTCGAGGTGTTGGCGACGGATGGCAGGCTTGAGATTTTCTCGCCGAGTACCCTTCGATATTTGCGGATATCGCTGGTGCGCACCTTCAGAAGATAATCGAAGGCGCCGGCGATCATGTGGCACTCCTCCACTTCCTTGATCTTGCGCACCGCCGCGTTGAACTCCTCCAGCGCCTTTTCGCGCGTATCGGAAAGCTTTACCTCGGCGAAGGCGATGTGATCGACACCGAGCTTCTGCGGATTGAGCATGGCGCGGAAGCCGAGAATATAGCCCTCATCCACCAGCCGCTTCAGCCGTGTCTGGCACGGCGTCTTGGAGAGACCGACCCTTTTCGAGAGCTGCAGCACGGACATGCGCCCGTCTTCGCTCAGCGCCTCGAGAATCTTGAGATCGAAGTGATCCAGATCGTCTGTTTTTTGACTATTTGCCATGTGATTTAACGCCATATCTCAAAAATAAAAGTTCATATTGCCTGTTTTATCCTGAAAATAGGGCCATAGCAATTTCTGCGGTGATGATATTGTCTGCGACAGGATGACAAGCGGCGGGCGGAGGACACGCTGCCGCCGACGGTCTGTCTTCAACAGCGTTTTCAGGATTTTCAGAATGGCCGATGGTGCAAGCAACGCCGGTGTAGTGGCGAACGGTATCTTCCAGAATTTTGCGCCGCCGGTGCGTGAGCAAAGCCTGCTGCGCAAGGCGATCACCGCCGCCTATCGTCGCCCGGAGGAAGAATGCATGGCGCCGCTGATCGAGGCGGCGACGGTAACGGCTGAAGAGACGAAAGCCATTCGCGACACCGCCCGCAAACTGATCGAGGCATTACGCGCCAAGACCAGGGGCACCGGCGTCGAGGGGCTGGTGCAGGAATATTCGCTCTCCAGCCATGAGGGCGTGGCGCTGATGTGCCTTGCTGAAGCGCTGCTGCGCATTCCCGACACTGCAACGCGCGACGCGCTGATCCGCGACAAGATCGCGCGCGGTGACTGGAAGTCCCATATTGGCGGCGGGCGCTCGCTCTTCGTCAATGCCGCCACCTGGGGTCTCGTCATCACCGGCAAGCTGACCTCGACGGTAAACGATAGCGGCCTTTCGGCAGCGCTGACCAAGCTGATCGCCCGCGCTGGCGAACCCGTCATCCGCCGTGGCGTCGATATGGCCATGCGCATGATGGGCGAGCAATTCGTCACCGGTGAGACCATCGGCGAAGCCATCAAGCGTTCGAAACCGCTGGAAGAACAGGGCTTCCAATATTCCTACGACATGCTCGGCGAAGCCGCGACAACCGCCAAGGATGCGGAACGTTATTACAAGGACTACGAAAACGCCATCCACGCCATCGGCAAGGCCTCTGCCGGCCGTGGCATCTATGGCGGTCCGGGCATTTCCATCAAGCTTTCGGCTCTGCATCCGCGTTACGCCCGTGCGCAGGCGGAGCGCGTGATGGCAGAGCTTCTGCCGCGCGTTAAATCCCTGATGCTGCTCAGCAAGAAATACGATATCGGCCTCAATATCGATGCTGAGGAGGCCGACCGGCTGGAACTATCGCTCGATCTTCTGGAAGAGCTGGCGCTCGACAGGGATCTCGCCGGCTGGAACGGCCTCGGTTTCGTGGTGCAGGCTTATGGCCGCCGCTGCCCCTTCGTTCTGGACTACATCATTGATCTCGCCCGCCGCTCGGGCCGCCGCATCATGGTGCGTCTCGTCAAGGGCGCCTATTGGGATGCGGAAATCAAGCGCGCGCAGGTGGAGGGGCTGGAGGACTTTCCGGTCTTCACCCGCAAGGTGCATACGGATGTCTCCTACATCGCCTGCGCCCGCAAGCTGCTCGCCGCGCGCGATCTGGTGTTCCCGCAATTTGCGACCCACAACGCGCAGTCCATGGCGACGATCTACCATCTCGCTGGCCCCGGCTTCAAACTCGGCGACTATGAGTTCCAGTGCCTGCATGGCATGGGCGAACCGCTTTACAGCGAAGTCGTCGGCAAGAAGAAGCTCGACCGGCCCTGCCGTTTCTATGCCCCCGTCGGCACCCATGAGACGCTGCTGGCCTATCTCGTCCGCCGCCTGCTGGAAAACGGCGCGAACTCTTCCTTCGTCAACCGCATCGCTGACCCCGCCGTGCCCGTGGATTCCCTGCTGGAAGACCCGGTCGCGGTGGTCAAGGCCTATGCCGTTCCCGGCGCACGCCACGACCGCATCGCCGCCCCTGCCGGCCTGTTCGGCCCGGAACGCAAAAATTCCGCCGGCCTCGATCTTTCCAGTGAAACGACGCTCGCCGCGCTGGACAAAACCCTGAAGGCAGGTGCTGCGACGGAATGGAAAGCGTCGGCACCGCAGGCAGGTGGCAACACGCGCCCGGTTCTCAATCCCGGCGACCACAATGATATCGTCGGCCATGTGACGGAGCCGACCGAAGCCGATGTCGAAGCGGCCATGCAGCGGGCGGCAGCCTCAAGCTGGCCCTCCACCCCGGTGGACGAACGCGCCGCCTGCCTGGAGCGCGCCGCCGATGCGATGCAGGCAGAAATGCCCACCCTGCTCGGCCTCATCATGCGCGAGGCGGGGAAATCCATGCCGAACGCCATTGCCGAGGTGCGCGAGGCCATCGACTTCCTGCGTTATTACGCCGCGGAAGCCCGCAGAAACTTGAAGACTGGCGAAATGCCGCTCGGCCCGGTCGTCTGCATCAGCCCGTGGAACTTCCCGCTCGCCATCTTCATCGGTCAGGTGACGGCGGCGCTGGTTGCCGGCAATCCGGTGCTGGCGAAGCCCGCCGAAGAAACGCCGCTGATCGCGGCGCAGGGCGTGCGCCTGCTGCATGAGGCCGGCGTTCCGCAGGATGCCGTGCAGCTTCTGCCGGGCGACGGCAAGACGGGGGCCGCACTTGTTGGCTCACCCCTTACAGCCGGCGTGATGTTCACGGGTTCGACGGAAGTGGCTCGGCTCATTCAGGGCCAGCTTGCCGGCCGGGTTCTGGCCAGCGGCCAGCCGGTGCCGCTGATTGCCGAAACCGGCGGCCAGAACGCCATGATCGTCGATTCCTCCGCACTTGCCGAGCAGGTCGTCGCCGATGTCATCGCATCTGCCTTCGACAGCGCCGGCCAGCGCTGCTCGGCATTGCGCATCCTCTGCCTGCAGGAAGATGTGGCGGACCGCACGCTGACCATGCTGAAAGGCGCGCTGCATGAATTGCGCATCGGCCGCACCGACAGGCTTTCCGTCGATGTGGGCCCCGTCATTACCGCCGAGGCGAAAGGCATCATCGAAAAGCACATCGAGGGTATGCGCGGGCTCGGCCATCGCATCGAACAGATCACGCTTGCGGGCGAAACCGGCAAGGGCACCTTCGTGCCGCCGACCATCATCGAGATGAAATCGCTCGCCGATCTGAAACGCGAAGTCTTCGGCCCGGTGCTGCACGTCATCCGCTTCAAGCGCGACAATCTCGACCGGCTGATCGATGAGATCAACGCCACCGGTTACGGCCTGACCTTCGGCCTGCATACCCGTCTCGATGATACGATCCAGCATGTGCTGTCCCGCGTCGCGGCCGGCAATCTTTATGTGAACCGCAACATCATCGGCGCGGTGGTTGGCGTGCAGCCCTTTGGCGGGCGCGGCCTTTCCGGCACCGGTCCCAAGGCGGGCGGGCCGCTTTATCTCGGCCGCATGACGCAGACCGCCCCGAAGATCGATCGCATCGCCAGCCAGCAGGATCAAGCCGCCGTCGATCTCGCCCGCTGGTTGGATGAAAACGGCGAGACAGTCGCCGCCGAAGCCGCACGGCAGGCGGCAGCTCTTTCCGGCCTCGGTTTTGAGACCGAACTGGCGGGGCCCGTCGGCGAGCGCAACGTCTATGCACTGCATCCGCGTGGAAAGGTTCTGCTGGTTCCGGCAACCGAACAGGGGCTTTACCGCCAGCTTGCGGCAGCGCTCGCGACCGGAAACGCGGTTGTCATCGACAATGCTTCGGAACTGGAGAAATCCATTTACGGACTGCCGGCAACCGTGACCTCGCGCATCGTCTGGGCCGATGACTGGGCGAAGTCCGGTCCCTTCGCCGGCGCGCTGGTCGAGGGCGATGCGGAGCGTATCGTGGCGGTCAATAAAAAGATCGCCGCCCTGCCCGGCCCGCTGGTTCTCGTTCAGGCCGCGGCAACGGAAGCGCTTTCCGGGGAAAGCCAGCCCTATAACCTCGACTGGCTGGTCGAAGAAGTCTCCGTCAGCGTCAACACCACGGCCGCCGGCGGCAATGCCAGCCTGATGAGCATTGGCTGATAATATCGTCCGGCGGGGTCTCGGCCCTGCCGGTTCATGCCTTATCCGTTGGTCTCGCCACGGCCGAAGAGCTGGTTCAGAACCTGTTCTTCCAGCCTTGCGAATTCCGCCGTGCCATGACGGCGCGGACGCGGCAGCTTCACATCGAGATCGAGCGCGATGCGCCCTTCATCGATGACGACAATGCGATCCGCAAGCGCCACGGCCTCCGAGACGTCATGGGTGACGAGAACGGCGGTGAATTTCTGCTTGCGCCAGATGCGCTCCAGCAGAAGCTGCATTTCAATGCGGGTAAGCGCATCGAGCGCGCCGAGCGGCTCATCCAGCGCCAGGATTTGCGGATGGGCCACAAGCGCGCGCGCCAGCGCTACGCGCTGCTTCTGGCCGCCAGAAAGCACATAGGGCCATTCGCCAGCCCGGTCCTTCAGCCCGACCTCTTCGAGAATTGCAAGCGCCTGCTCCTGCGCCGCCTCACCCTTGGCGATGCCGGTCAGCCCCACGGAGACGTTGCTCGCGATACGCTCCCACGGCAGAAGACGCGGCTCCTGAAACATCATGCGGGTGCGGCTCGATGCATCTTTCGAGACGGTTCCGGTCGTCGGCGTGTCGAGGCCGGCCAGAATACGTAAAAGCGTGCTCTTGCCGCAGCCGCTCTTGCCGATGATGGCCAGAAACTCGCCTTCCCGCACATCGAGATCGATGCCGCGCAGAACCGGTTTGTCGCCAAAGCTTTTCGCCACATTGCGGAAGCTGAAGGCGACCTTGCCTTCTGTCGTCTTCTCGCGTTGTTCGATTTTCCCCTGCGACGGGAGGGATGGCGGAGCATCCGGGCGTCTCAGCGTCGTAACATTGCCGGTCGACATGGGTTACCTCAGACTTTCTTGAAGGCTGGATGCCATTGCAGGAAGATGCTTTCGAGGAAGCGGGCGAAACTGTCGGCCAGCTTGCCGAGAAGCGCATAGATGAGGATCGACAGAACCACGACGTCGATCAGCAGGAACTCGCGCGCCTGCATGGCCATATAGCCGAGGCCGGACGAGGAAGAGATGGTTTCAGCCACGATGAGCGTCAGCCACATGATGCCGAGCGCATAACGCAGGCCGGTGAAAATGGCGGGCAGCGCGCCGGGCAGGATGACCCGCCGGAACAGCGTGAAGGGCGACATGCCATAGGTGCGGCCCATTTCCACCAGTTGCGGATCGACACCCTGAATGCCGAGCAGCGTGTTGATGTAGATCGGGAAAAACACCCCGAGCGCGACGAGGAACAGCTTCGCCTCCTCATCGATACCGTACCAGAGGATGACCAGCGGAATGAGCGCCAGATGCGGAATGTTGCGGATCATCTGCAACGTCGTATCGGTGAAGCTGCGGGAAAATTTCGAGAGGCCATTGGCCAGCCCGAAGATGAAACCGATGGAGCCGCCAATGGCGAAACCGGCGAGTGCGCGGGCGGAACTGACGCCGATATTGGCGATAAGCTCACCCGAGAGCAGAAGCCGCCAGAAGGCTTCCGCGACAGCCGAAGGGGCCGGCAGCACATTGGCGGAAATCAGACCGCCACGCGCCGCCGCCTCCCAGCCTGCAAGAATGAGTGCGGGAAGCAGCCAGCCTGTGATGCCGCCAATCTCGATACGTTTTCCGGTGCTCATGGCATGCCCTCCGGCTCTTGCTCAGTTCGTCGCGCCCGACCAGACGGCATCCTTGATGCTGATCTGTTTCGGGATCAGGCCGAGACGATAAAAGCGGTCGGCGGTTTCCTGCTGGCTGGCGACGATCTTGTCATCGATCCTGGTAATGCCGAATTCCGAGCGGTTCGCGGCCAGCGTCTGCGCCTCCAGCGGCACGCCCGTCACCTCATGGAGCGCTGCGGCGACCTTTTCGCGGTTGGCGGCGGACCATTTCGCCGCCTCGCCCAGCGCATTAATCGTCGTGTTGATCGTGTCCGCATTGGATTTGGCATAGTCGCGATTGGCAAGGAAATAGGTGCTGACATTAAGAACATCGCTGGTGCGGGCAAGCGTCACCGGCTTGTAGCGAGTCTCCGCAATCGCATAGAACGGATCCCAGACAGCCCAGGCGTCGATCTTGTCGCTGGCGAAGGCGGCCGAGGCATCGGCGGGGCTAAGATACACCACCTCGATATCGCTGAATTTCAGGCCGTTCTTCTCCAGCGCCGCCACCAGCAGATTGTGCGCGCTGGTGCCCTTGCCGACGCCGACCTTCTTGCCCTTGAGATCGGCAACCGATTTGATGCCGCTTTCAGGCTTGGTGAAGATCGCTTCCCCCTTGCCGTTCGAAGGAAGGGCCGCGACATAGACAATGGCGGAACCAGCCGCCTGACCGAAGATCGGCGGTGCATCCCCCGTCCAGCCGACATTGATGGAGCCGACATTCAGGGCCTCCACCAGCGGCGGGCCCGCCGTGAATTCGACCCAGGAAACCTTCACGCCCTTGGCCTCGAGCGCCTTTTCGATGACGCCCTGCTGGCGGGCTATCACCGGCAGGCCGGTTTTCTGATAACCGATCTTCAGCTCTTCCGCCGCCTGCGCCTGCAGCGGCAGGACCGAGAATGCGGCGGCAACAAAAAGGCTGGCGGAAAGAGCGCGGCGGGTGATGGCTGGCATTTCATCTCCTTGTCACCAGCCCCTCTGGCCGGTTCACGATATGGAGCAATGCTAGGGTTTTCCATTAAAACGATAGAGAGACGATAATTCAATATGAGCAATATTGCGGGAATAAAATTCCGCGCAAATGCCTCTTTTCCGCAAATCGTCGCGGACGTCCTCGTCCGACCCATCGAATAGAAATGCCGGCGCGGTGGGAGCCGCGCCGGCATGGTGGATCAATTTGTCTAAAGGACGCGATTATTCGATATCGAAGGAAACGCCCTGCGCCAGCGGCAGCGCCTTGGAGTAGTTGATGGTGTTGGTGGCGCGGCGCATATAGGCCTTCCACGCATCCGAACCGGATTCACGGCCGCCGCCGGTTTCCTTCTCACCACCGAAGGCGCCGCCGATTTCCGCACCCGAGGTGCCGATATTGACGTTGGCAATGCCACAATCGGAACCTTCCGACGACAGGAACCGTTCCGATTCCTGCATGTCGCGGGTGAAGATCGACGACGAAAGACCGGCAGCGACCGCGTTATGGTCGTCTATCGCCTGATCGAGATCGCTGTATTTCATGACGTAGAGGATCGGTGCGAAGGTTTCTTCCAGCACAGGCCCCGCCTGCTTCGGCATTTCAACAAGCGCCGGCTTGACGTAATAGGCATCCGGCGCACCCGTATCCACGCGGCCGCCGCCATTCACCACGCCATCATGGGCTTTCGCCGCTTCGAGGGCCTTCTGCATGCCGTCGAAAGCCGCCTTGTCGACCAGCGGGCCGACGAGGGCCGATGTTTCCAGCGGGTTGCCGACGGAAACGGAGGCATAGGCCTTTTTCAGACGCGGCACGAGCTGGTCATAAACGCTGTCATGCACGAAGAGACGGCGAAGCGTGGTGCAGCGCTGGCCGGCCGTGCCCATGGCGCCGAAGGCGATGGCGCGCAGCGCCATATCGAGATCGGCGGAAGGGCAGACGATACCGGCATTGTTGCCGCCAAGTTCCAGAATGGCGCGGGCAAAACGTTTCGCCAGACGCGGGCCGACATCGCGGCCCATGCGGGTGGAGCCGGTGGCCGAGACGAGCGGCACCTTGGGATTGTCCACCAGAGCCTCACCCACGGCGCGGTCGCCGATCAGCAGCTGCGAGAGACCTTCCGGCGCATCGCCGAAGCGGGCGGCCGCGCGCTCGAAGATGCCCTGAACGGCAAGCGCCGTGAGCGGCGTCTTTTCCGAAGGCTTCCAGACAACCGAATTGCCGCAGACGATGGCGAGCGCCGCATTCCACGACCACACTGCGACCGGGAAGTTGAAGGCGGAGATGACACCGACGACGCCGAGCGGATGCCAGGTTTCCATCATGCGGTGGCCAGGGCGTTCGGTGGCGATGGTGAGACCATAAAGCTGGCGGGAAAGGCCGACCGCGAAATCGCAGATATCGATCATCTCCTGCACTTCGCCGAGGCCCTCGGAGGGAACCTTGCCCGCTTCCAGCGAGACGAGACGGCCGAGATCGGCCTTGAAGGCGCGCAGCTCTTCGCCGAGCAGCCGGATCAGTTCACCGCGACGGGGTGCCGGCACATTGCGCCATGTCTTGAAGGCGGCATCGGCCCGGTCGACCACGGCGGCGACACCTTCGACCGAGATGGTCTTGAGGCTCGCGACCTGTTCACCCGTCACCGGGCTGAAGGAGGCCATATCGCCGCCGGTATAGAGATCGCGGGCAACGCCCATCCTGTCGAGCAGGGCCGCGGCTTCCTGTTTCACGTCGAGCTTCGTGGTCGCATCCATGTCCATCGTCCTTTTGGCTTAAAAGGGGAGGAAAGGCCGTTTCGATACGGCGCTTTCAACTCCCGTCACTCTTCTTTCCCCGAATTTGCCATTCGTTCTGTGAAACTGGCGTTTTGCACCGTTCCATTCTTTCCCGTAATCATATATGGCCATAATGACCCTTTTCCAATGAGGAAAGCGGGTAAGTTGATGCGAGAATGGAATGGATCCGCGCAGAAGACTGGTCCCTGACATCGTTACCCTGCAGGCGTTCGAATGCGCGGCACGGCACGGCAATTTTACGCGTGCGGCGGAAGAACTCAACCTCACGCAGAGCGCGGTGAGCCGGCAGATCGGCGAACTGGAAGCACAGACGGGAATGCAGCTTTTCGAGCGCATCCGCAGACGGGTCGTGCTTTCGGAGGCAGGGCGTAAATTCCTGCCCGATGTGCGGCGCCTGTTGCAGCAATCCGAACAATTGATGGTGCGCGCGGTCTCAGCCGGAACGGCGCACGCGTCCCTGTCAGTCGCGACCCTGCCGACCTTCGGCAGCCGCTGGCTGATGCCGCGTCTCCATCGCTTCATCGATGCCAATCCGGAGATGACGATCACCATCGGCTCGCGCTCGCATCCCTTTGATTTCGACGAAGAAGGGTTCGATCTCGCCATTCACTATGGTCAGCCGGTCTGGGCGCATGGCACCTGCACATTCCTGTGCAACGAGGTGATCGTGCCGGTCGCAAGCCCCGCCCTTATGCGCCGCGCCGGCGTGAACCAGCCGCAGGATCTGACCGGCCAGCCGCTCCTGCATGTGACGACGCGGCCGAAACTATGGACGGAATGGCTGGAAATGAACGGGGTGACGGCGGAGAATGCCTATCAGGGCAGCCGTTTCGACCAGTTCTCGATGATCATCGAGGCCGCCGCAAGCGGCATCGGCTTTGCCCTTCTGCCGAAATATCTCATCGAGGCGGAACTTGCCTCCGGCCGCCTCGAAATCGTCTTCGACATTCCCCTGCAGACTGACAAGAGCTATTACGTCGCCCTGCCGGAAGGACGGCAGGACAACGCGCTGGCCCGCGCCTTTCAGGCCTGGCTGCTCGATCAGGTCGGCAAACCGGTATAATCCATCATCCGCTCAGTTCGAAGGGTGGAGGGAAACATCGTCAAGTCCCGGAAGATCGGGGCCGACCGGCACGATCCGGGTCGGGTTGAGCGCCTTGATGGAATAATAACCGCGCTTGATATGGTCGATATTCACCGTGTCGCGCACGCCCGGAATGGTCAGCACCCGCATCATATAGGCCTGCAGCGCAGGATAATCGGCGATACGGCGAAGATTGCATTTGAACAGGCCGTAATAGGCGGCATCGAACCGCACCAACGTCACGAAAAGCCGGACATCCGTTTCGGTCAGCAGATCGCCGAAAAGGAAAGGTCCGCCTGAGACGAGGCGTTTTTCGAGTTCCTGAAGTGTTTCGAACACATCGGCGAAGGCCTCTTCATAAGCAACCTGCGTAGTGGCGAAACCGGTTCTGTAAACGCCGTTGTTGAGGCGCGGATAGATGCGATCATTGAGAGCATCGATCTCATTTCGCAGCGCTTCCGGATAGAGGTCCAGGCTATTGTCGGCCAGATCGCCGAAACCGGAATTCTGCATGCGCAGAATATCGGCGGATTCGTTGTTGACGATGGTTTTCGTCTTTTTGTCCCAAAGCACGGGCACAGTGGCGCGGCCGGTATAGTGCGGATTCGCGCTGGTATAGACCTCATGCATATAGGTGAAGCCGTTGAGCGTATCGCGATCCGACCCCGGATAGTCGCCGAATTTCCAGCCCTCGTCGGAAAGCGCCGGCTCCACCACGGAAACGGAGATCACCTCTTCCAGCTTCTTCAGCTTTCGGCCGATCAGCGTGCGCGATGCCCAGGGGCAAATCAGCGCGACGTAAAGATGATAGCGACCGGGCTCGGCGGCAAAACCGCCCTCGCCCGTCGGCCCCGCCGAACCGTCAGGTGTCACCCAGTTGCGGAAGCCGGAGGTCTGGCGAACGAAGCCGCCTTTCTTGTCGGTCGCCTGCACCGGATGCCATTCAGCGGTCCATTTTCCATCCACGAGCATTTGCGGCTCTCCGTTCATCTAAAGATGAAAGCCTTATGGGCCGGGTTGCTGCCGCTTCACAAGCCGCTCTTCGGTTGACGCACTGTTTCCGATCAAGGGTGAATTCAGAGGCGATTGCGGAAAAACGGGTTCCAGCGCACGGTGCCAAGCCTCACCTTTTCGCGGATCATCGTCAGCAGTCCCGATGCGGCGATGACGGCCAGACCAAGCACGGCGACCGCATCCGGATATTCGTGGAAGAAGGCCATGCCGATCGCCACGGCCCAGAGGATTTGCGAATAATGCGACGGCGCGATCTGGCTTGCCGGCGCGATGCGGGTTGCGACCAGAAGGGTAATCTGCCCCGTCGCCGTGCAAAGGCCGATGAAGGCGAAGGCCAGGAGCTGGTGCAGGTTTGGCATGACGAAATCGGGAATGGCGGCAATACCGTTGAAGGTGAGGCCGTAGATCAGCAGCACGCCCATGATCGAGGTGCGCTTTTCCTTTCCCGCAAGCGAGCGCAGCAAAACGATGGTCATCGCCGCGAGGAACGCAACGCCGATGGCGGCGAAATGCCCCAGTTCCAGCGTCTTGAAGCCCGGCCGCACGACGAGGATGACACCGACGATGCCCGCCAGAACCGCCGCCCAGCGCCATGGGCCGATACTCTCCTTCAGCACGACGGCGGAAAGCACGGTGACGAAGAGCGGCGACAGGAAGATCAACGCATAGGCCTCCGCCAGCGGAATGGTGGTGAAGGCATAGATGCCGAAAATACCGGCGAAAAGGCCGGAGATGGCGCGCCCGTGCACGGCGAAGGGCCGGCTCATGCGCCAGAATTCACGCCACCTTTCCTCGCGCGGCTTGCTGAAGAAAATGAAGATGCCGGAAAACAGAATGCTGAAGAAGCCGATTTCGAAAACGCTGATCTGCGATCCAAGCGACTTGATGGTGGCATCGCCCATGGAAAAGGTCGCATAAGCGAACAGACCGAGCAGAAAACCCTTTTGCATTTGACTTCCCCGAACACCGACCGCAACGCAAAGCTTCTCCCGGCCGCGTGGAACGCGACCCGGACGCCCCTTTGAAGGGACAGACAGTCTGGCAGATTTGATCCTCACCCTATGGCTAGACCCGGCTACCTATGAGTGCAAGCCGGAAAAACCGCAAAATGACCCGATTGAACGCGACCGGTGCAAATGGCGGCAAGGTGCGGCAAATTTGTCCCGCCATGGCCATCACATCCCCGTCATGGAAAGAGGTTAGCCGGTGTTGATCGTGGCGCTTGGCGACGGGCATGAAGGCGGCTAAATATTATCATGCGATTTTCACCCGCCGGTTTCCCCGGCCGGTATTGCCGCGTTAACATGGCCTCGCTAACCGAAAGGAAAAAGAATGCGGATTGTGATGATCGGTTCGGGTTATGTCGGCCTCGTGTCCGGCGCGTGTTTTGCGGATTTCGGCCATGACGTGGTCTGCGTCGACAAGATGCCGGAGAAGATCGAAGCCCTGAAAAACGGCCATATCCCGATCTTCGAGCCGGGTCTCGATGTCATCGTCGCCAACAATGCCAAGGCCGGGCGGTTGAGCTTCACCACCGATCTTTCCGCAGCCGTCGCCAATGCCGATGTCGTCTTCATCGCGGTCGGCACGCCGTCGCGGCGCGGCGATGGCCATGCCGATCTCGGTTATGTCTATGCGGCGGCGAAAGAGATCGCCCATGCGCTTGACGGTTTCACGGTCATCGTCACCAAATCCACGGTTCCCGTCGGCACCGGCGACGAGGTGGAACGCATCATCCACGAGGAAAACCCCTCGGCCGATTTCGCCGTGGTCTCCAACCCCGAATTCCTGCGCGAAGGTGCGGCCATCGAGGATTTCAAGCGGCCGGACCGCATCGTTGTCGGCCTTTCGGATGAGCGCGCCCGCCCCGTCATGACCGAGGTTTACCGCCCGCTTTACCTCAACCAGTCGCCGCTGCTCTTCACCACAAGGCGCGCTTCCGAACTCATCAAATATGCCGCCAACGCCTTTCTGGCGATGAAGATCACCTTCATCAACGAGATGGCTGACCTCTGCGAAAAGGTCGGCGCCAATGTGCAGGACGTGTCGCGCGGCATCGGTCTCGATGGCCGCATCGGTTCGAAGTTCCTGCATGCCGGCCCCGGTTATGGCGGATCCTGTTTCCCGAAGGACACGCTGGCGCTCGCGAAAACCGCGCAGGATTATGACGCGCCGGTGCGGCTGATCGAAACCACCATCGCCATTAACGACAACCGCAAACGCGCCATGGGCCGCAAGGTCATCAACGCCGTGGGCGGCGATGTGCGCGGCAAGAAGATCGCCGTGCTTGGGCTGACCTTCAAGCCGAATACCGACGACATGCGCGACAGCCCGGCAATCGCCATCATCCAGACCCTGCAGGACGGCGGCGCGAAAGTGGTGGGTTACGACCCGGAAGGCATGGCGAATGCCCGCCATCTGATGGAGGATATCGAATACGCGGCCGGCCCCTACGAGGCGGCGGAAGATGCCGACGCCGTGGTGATCGTGACGGAATGGAACCAGTTCCGCGCGCTCGACCTGCCTCGCCTGAAGGCGATAATGAAAACCCCTGTTCTGGTGGACCTGCGCAATATCTACCGCACGGATGAGGTCGCCGCGCATGGTTTCATCTATGCCGCAGTCGGCCGTCCGCACGAAGGCGGTTCCGACAAGGGCGCATAGAGGTTTCATTTTCGCCATTTCATTAAAAGGTTTTCTGCGCTTCGGTCAGACCGCAAACGCACCAACGGATTCGGGATATAATCATCATGCGTTATCTGGTTACCGGCACGGCTGGCTTCATCGGCTTTTATGTTGCCAAGCGGCTCTTGGACGCCGGCCATTTCGTGACCGGCTTCGATGGCATGACGAAATATTACGATGTCAGCCTCAAGGAAAAACGCCACGCCATTCTTTCCCGCTCCAACGGCTTCCGGGCCGAAATCGGCATGCTGGAAGATACCGATGCGCTGAAGCGCGCGGCTGAGGCCGCCGAACCTGAGATCATCATCCACCTCGCCGCACAGGCGGGCGTCCGTTACAGCCTTGAAAATCCGCGCGCCTATATCGATTCCAATCTCATCGGCTCGTTCAACATGCTGGAGCTTGCCAGGAGCCTTGAGGTCAAGCACCTGATGCTGGCGTCTACCTCCTCCATCTACGGCGCCAACGAGAAAATACCCTTCGCGGAAAGCGACAAGGCGGACGAGCCGATGACGCTTTATGCCGCCACCAAAAAGTCGATGGAGCTGATGGCGCACAGCTATGCCCATCTGCACAAGCTGCCCACCACCGCCTTCCGCTTCTTCACGGTCTACGGTCCGTGGGGGCGGCCGGACATGGCGCCGATCAAATTCGTCGATGCCGTTTCCAACGGCCGGCCGATCGATATTTACGGGCAAGGCAATATGAGCCGCGATTTCACCTATATCGACGATCTGGTGGAGGGCATCGTCCGGCTGAGCACGGTTATCCCTTCCGAGGAAAACCGTGTCACGCAGGAAGGTGTCACCGACACGCTGTCGCACCACGCGCCCTTCCGCGTGGTCAATATCGGCGGCGGCCAGCCGGTGGAACTGATGCATTTCGTCGAGACGGTCGAAAAGGCGGTCGGGAAACCCGCAATCCGCAACATGTTGCCGATGCAGCAGGGCGATGTTCCGCGCACCTTCGCCTCGCCCGATCTGCTGAGGGCATTGACCGGTTACGTGCCGCAAACCCCGGTCGAAGAGGGCATCAAGGCCCTCGTCGCCTGGTATCGCGAGATGCACCCGGCCGAATTACGGGAGTAACCTCACAACGTCGCCAGCAGGCGGTTGGAGATGGTGCCGCCGGAAGCGCTCTGCATGGTGATCTTGGTTTCCACGGCCTCGATAATCGTGTCGCTGAAATCCATCTCGGTGAGATCGCGGATATTGGAAAGTCCCCCGGGCGAAAACACGTTCACTTCCAGTATCTTGTCACCGACGATATCGAGCCCGACGAGGAACATGCCGTCCTCCACCAGCTTCGGCCGCACCATTTCGGCAAGCGCCACGATTTCATCCGTCACCTTCACGGCTTCCGCCGTGCCATGGGCATGGATATTGGAGCGCAGATCGCCCTTGGCCGGCACGCGGCGAAGGGCGGCATATTTGCCTTCACGCATCAACGGGCGGCCATTCATCATGAAGAAGCGGATATCGCCATCCTTGGCGGCCGGCAGATAGGCCTGCGCGATCAGATATCCCTCAAGGCTCACCGCCTCAAAAATCTGGTTGAGATTGGTCTCCTTGCTGGAGCCGATCTTGAAGACGTTCTTGCCGCCGGAACCCTGCAGCGGCTTGACGATGACGCCCTTGGGGTGCGCGTCGGCAAAGGCGCGGATTTCATCGACATTGCGCGAAATGATCGTGGTCGGGCGGACGATTTCCGGAAAGCTCTGGAAATAGAGCTTGTTCTGCGCGAGTGCCAGACCTTCTGGATCGTTCAGCACCACGACGCCCCGCTGTTCGGCAAGCCGCCCGAACAGGATGCCGGCATGCACCGCCCATGGTCGCGTCGTCTGGTCGAGCGAGGGATCGTTGCGCAGCATCAGCGCATCGATTTCCTCCACATCCATGGTCCGCCGCTCCAGCGCCTTGTCCTGAAGCGTGGAATGGAACGTCTCACCTTTCTTGATTTTACCCTTCGGCAGCACGGTGGCGTGAATGGTCAGGCTGTCGTCCGAGCGTAATGTGAAATCGCCGGGCGTCAGATAGACCACCTCATGGCCACGATTGAGCGCCGCCATGGCAAGCAGGCCGGTCGCGTAGTTCGGTCCTTCTGTTTCGATGGAATTGACGAAAAATGCGATACGCATGAAGCCCCTCCTATAATGTCGCCAGTTCGGCAATGGATAATCCCGCCCGTATTTTTTCCAGCCGTTCATTGGCCCTGGCGGGCAGCAGGAATGCGGGCCTGACGCCCGGCGGGCGAAGCAGGCCGCGCAGGGCAAGCTCCTGCATCACCGGAAAATGGGCGGCGGCGATCTTGCCCATCCAGAACGGATCGAGCGCCCCGCCCCTGCGCAGATGGTCCAGCACTTCAGCAAGCCCGCGCAGATAGATCGCATCCTTGGAAAGACCGCCGCCGCGATAGATGCGCAGCACCATGTTGAAGGCCCCGGCCTCGTCGAAACCGTGATCGCGGGTCATGGTGCGGAAGGTCTCCACGAAGCTTGCCCCATCCAGCATGGCGGCGCAGCCGATAACGCGGCCGGCGATCAGCCGCAGGCGCTCGCGCGTCATGCCGCCAGCCAGATGTTCCGCCAGCACCGCCAGCCCCTCCTGCACGCCCTCGTAACCGGAAAGGCCGGTGCGGAAGAGGCGCAGCCCCTGAAACGAACCGTTGAAATAGGTAAGAAGATGCACGCCGATCTCATGCGACAGCAGCGCCTCGACACGGCGCTGTTCCATGACGGTGTGGCGGGAGATCAAAAGCTTCTCGCCCGTCACCATCAGGCCCGGCGGCAGGTCGTCGCGGATTTCGACGCGCGCCTTGAATTCCGGGTCTTCCGCAAGATAGGTCTCGACCATCTCCCGCGACTTCTTGGCAACCGCGTAACAATCGACCATGGCGATTTCACTGGTCTCCTCCCTGCGCGGGCAATCCGCAAGCACGCGCAGCGCCAGCTGAAGGAGGGCCGGTTCGACAGCGCCATAAAGGGCGCGGGAAAAATCGGTGAAGGTGCGATGGTGCAGATTGGCGAGCATCGTCAGTTGCAGATCGATCTCCTGCTGTTTCTCCCGGTAGAGATTATAAAGCACCGGGTCTTCCAGATGATCGAAAACGACGGAATAAAGCTTGCGTTTCTGCTCCTCCACATCGACGCCGAGCGGCCGGTAAAGCAGGCGCGGCGCGAACTGAAAGCCGCCATCGCGAAACTCCTCGAAGGCCCGCCGGGCATTGATGGGCGTGACGGAAAGCAGAAAATCGAAGGATGAAACAATATCGTCGACGGACCGGTCGGCACGCCTGACCGCATCGACGAAGGCCTTGCGCCCCAGCGCCCGATGGCTGGTAACCTTGAGCGCGTCCTTGCCCGAAGCGAAGGATGAAAAAGCCTGCAGGCCGGCATCGAAAAGATCGGCGATCATCGTCACCCGCAGGCCCGGATAATCCGCACCGGATTCCGGCTGGCGGTAGATCGGCGCAAAACGCACGCTGATACAGGGAAAATCGAGGCCCGCATTCTTGAACCGCAGAACCGGATCGGCATCCGGCTCCGGCCGGGTGATGCGCGGCGTGCGAAAACGCACTTCGGCATCGCAAACCGCCTTGATGAAGACCCTGCGGGCATTCTGCGTCTCTGGCTCAGCCGTCGCCGAAACGGAAACCTCATAATGCGGGAGGAAAGGCGAATCGTCGGCCAGCAGGATGTCATGCTCCAGCTCGCCGATATCGAGGATCATGAAAGCGCCGAAACGCTGCCGCATGACCGTGCCAACGGCCTCGATCAGCGGCGCAGCCTCCTGAATGGTCGACGCGATCAGATAGGAGGCATGGGCGGCGGCGATATCGCGGGCAGCGAGATTTTTCGTGCCGCCCGTCAGATGCAGGCAGAGGAACGGCAGCGGCCGGTCGATATGCAGGCGGCCGTCTTTGCCGACATCGCGGCGGATGGCCTTGCCAGCCTCGAGGCAGGACACGACGTCATCGACCAGATCGGCGATGGGAGACGGTGCGCTGCGGGCGGAGGAGAGGTTCATCGCCGCGACCTCAGGCATTCTTCGAGCACCGGCTGAAGTGCTGCTATCGCTTGGCGAATATCCGCCACCACACGCGCATCCGGCTTTCCCGTCCACTCGTCCATGAAAAATTTCTTGAACTCGACCGCAATGGCGCAGCCATTTTCGGCGAACCTTTCGTGGATGAAACGGGTCTGTTCCCCCTTGCCCTGAAACGCCACGTTCTCGCGAACATCGAGGCGGCGTCCGCCGATGGTCGCTGACGCGAAATGATGCCCGACCGCGCTCACGATATCGCCCCAGCGGCTGCGATCCATGGAAAAGGTGCCGATATTGATATCGGGCGCCTCCGCCTGCGCCGTCGGCGGCGCGGCGGCGCCCTGCCGGCGATGATTATAGCTGTGCACATCGAGCACCACGAAAGCGCCATGCCGCCTTTCGATTGCAGGGAGCACGGTCTCCAGCATCGCATAATAGTCGGCGTGAAAAGCGAGCGATTGCCGGATGGCTTCCTGCGCCGGCTCCTCTTTCCAGACCTCAAGCCCCCAGGATTGTTCCGGCTTCAGATAGATCGCCTGATCGGCCGCACGGTTGAGATCGATTTCAAAACGCGAATGGTGAACGACGATGCGGTTCGTCAGTCCCGCGACCATCTCACCGGTGAAAGGGTCTTCCTCCCTCAACCGCTGTTCCGGGGAAAGGGCGATGAGCCCGGATATGTCCGGTCTAATGCGATGACCGTCATGAATGGCCGTGCCGATAACCGGTGAATTGCCGAAATCGATCGACCAGAAACCCTTGTTGTCGTTGTTACCGTGGTATTCGCCGTCGCTTTGTCTGGCTGCCATGCTGCCTCCCCTGCATCGGGGATAAAACAGCGGGACATGCCCGTTTGTTCCGGTAAAAAATTGCGCGCGATACATTCGGCACCGGCAACGAGGCCGCCAAAAAAACTGCGGAACCTTACCGGAAAGCTCACGTTGTTCCAGCAGGAGGGGCCGCCGTGTCAAACGGACGCGATGGCGCTGAAGAACATCGGGATTTTTCCGTTTTCTCCCGGTGGCCAACGAAATGGCAGCCGAGATTCTTACCCATCCGGCACCCCTCCGTTCCCGCTTTCCACGCACAAGGAGCCGCGACATGGAAAAGACCGAAACTCGCAAACTTGCGGAAGAATATTTGCGTCTCGGCGGCACGCGTCAGGTGATGATCGATGACAACAAGACCTTCGTGCGCCAATGGCAGCACGAACCGGCGGAAGCCGAACGGTTCTGGCAAACGCATATCGAAAATCTCGACGCGAAGCGCCTCAAGGACGTGGAATTTTTCCTGCCCTCCATGAATTCCGACAAGGACAAGTGAACCCAGAAGGAGACAGACATGACTGCCATCAACGCTGCAAAAATCCTCATTCTCGCAACCGACGGCTATGAGCGTTCCGAATTGCGCGTGCCCTATGACCGGCTGAAGGCCAAAGGTGCGAACGTCAGGATCGCCTCCATCAAGGAGGGCGAGATCAGGAGCTGGGACAAGAAGAACTGGGGCGACAGTATCGCCGTCGACCTTCCCGCCAAGGCCGTAAAAACGGAAGATTTTGACGCGCTGGTTCTTCCCGGCGGCCAGATCAATCCGGACGTTCTGCGCCATGACGAGGATGCGATGCGGGTGGTCCGCGATTTTGTCAAATCCGGCAAGGTGGTTGCCGCCATCTGCCATGCGCCGTGGCTGCTGGTCGAAGCGGACGCCCTGCGTGGCCGCGACGCCACCTCCTATTGGTCGATCAAGACCGACCTCAAGAATGCCGGCGCCAACTGGAAGGATGAAAAAGTGGTGACCGACAAGGGGATCATTACCTCCCGCAGCCCTGACGATCTCGATGCCTTCGTCGCCAAGATCGTGGAAGAGGTCGAGGAAGGCCGCCACGAACGCCGCGCCGCTTAAGGCACGTACCATATTCGTGCCGCCGGCTTCCCGGCGGCACTTCTATTTGGGAGGAAGACATGAAAAGCAGATTGCTGGCAAGCGGCGCGGAGCGCACCTTCATCCTCGTCATCGATCCCGAGGAAGAAGCCTTCGAGGCCATCAGGCGCTTTGCCAGGGCCGAGAACATCAACGCCGCCTCGGTTACCGCAATCGGTGCCTTCGCCACGGCGACACTCGCCTTTTTCGATCTTTCGACAAAGGACTATAAGGAAATACCGGTCACCGACCAGAGCGAGGTTCTGAGCCTGCTCGGCGATATCACCCTTGACGAGAACGATACGCCCAATCCGCACCTGCATGTGGTTCTGGGCTTTGCCGATGGCTCCACGAAGGGCGGCCATTTTCTGAAGGGCATGGTGCGGCCGACGCTGGAAGTCGTCATCCGCGAAACACCTGCGGAATTGCGGCGCAGCTATCGCCGGGAATTCGGCATCGCTCTCATCGATCCCGCGAAATAAACGCACGGAACCGGAAAAACGCCATTGCGTTATCGCTTTGGACAGGGGGCGGCATGGTGACGGCGATCAATCGAAGAGATGCGGATGATGATGAGGTCGGGCAATTTCTGATCGGTCTCGCGCGCGGCACGGCGGGTGCATTGCTGTTTGCCCTGCCCATGCTGATGACCATGGAAATGTGGTTTCTCGGCCTTTACGCCAATTCCTGGCGGCTTCTGCTGCTCTGCATCCTCAACCTGCCGCTGCTGCTTCTTCTCGCCCGCCGCATCGGTTTCGAGAATATTCACTCCTGGAGCCAGGCGCTGCGCGATGCGATAACGGCCTATGGGCTGGGCATCGCCGTCAGCGCGGCCGTGCTCTTGCTGTTCGGCATTCTGAACGACCAGATCACCGCCTCCAACATCGTCGCCAAGATTGCCCTGCAATCCGTTCCAGCCAGCATCGGCGCGCTGCTCGGACGCAGCCAGCTCGGTCAGCATTCCGACGCGGAGGATGAAGAGGAAGGCGAATATTCCGGCGAGACGGGTTATCTGCACGAACTGTTCATGATGGTTGTCGGCGCGCTTTTCCTCAGCCTCAATGTCGCGCCGACGGAAGAAATGATCCTGATCGCCTATAAGGTGACGCCCTATCACATTCTGGCGCTTTGCCTGCTGTCGATCGCCATCATGCATGGCTTTGTCTACGCGCTTCACTTCAAGGGCTCGCACCAGCTGCACGAGGGACAGAAGTGGTGGCAATCCTTCATCCGCTTCACCCTGCCCGGCTATGTCATCGCCATCGCCATCAGCATCTATACGCTCTGGACCTTCGAGCGCCTCGACCACACCTCGCTGTCGCAGATCATGAGTGCCGCCGTCATTCTCGGCGTTCCCGCCTCGATCGGCGCGGCCTCCGCCCGGCTGATCCTGTGAGGACAAGATGACGATATCCAAGGGCCGCAAACATACGGAAAGCTCCGAGCCCCACTGGGTGGAATGGCTGACGGGCATCATCTGCACGCTTCTTGTCGCCGCCATGCTGGGCTGGATCGGTTATGACATTTATCGCTACAGGCCGGAGGATGCCCGCTTCGAAATCGCCGTTACCGGTGTGGAGGCGCAGGCGGGGCAATACCGGGTGCGGTTCGATATCCGCAACCTGTCCATGACGACGGCGGCGCAGGTGCAGGTGCGTGGCGACCTGCAGCAAAACGACGCGACACTGGAGAGCGCCGATGTGACATTCGATTACGTCGCCTCGGAGTCTCTCGACACCGGCACGCTTTTCTTCCGCAACGACCCCCGCAGCGCAACGCTCACCATCAATGTCGCCGGTTATACAGAGCCGTGACACCTTTCAGGATGATTTCATGCCGACATCGGAACTGACGAAAGAACGCGACCTCAGGGATTCAAAGCCCGTGTGGGCGGATACGCCGCGCATCGGCGTCCGCAGCAGGCATACGCCGGAAGCCGACCACTACGACACGATCGTCGTCGGCGCCGGTATCAGCGGCGCGCTGGTGTCCCATGCCCTGCAACGGCCGGGTCAATCCATGCTGATCGTCGACCGGCGCGAGCCGGTAATGGGCAGCAGCGTCGCCAGCACCGCGATGATCCAGCACGAAATCGACACGCCGCTGACACAGCTTCGAAAGATGATCGGCAGGCACGCGGCTGACCGGGCATGGCAGCGTTCCGCCCGCGCCGTCCTGCGGCTGGAGGAAATCGTTTCTTCGCTCGACATCTCCTGCAGCATGAGGCGCAAACAGGCCCTTTATCTGGCTGGAGACGAAATGGGATCGCGGGCGTTGAAGGCCGAAACGGCAGCCCGCAAAGAAGCGGGCATCGAGGCCCGTCTTCTCACGGCTGCGGAACTGAGAGAGCAATACG
This sequence comes from Agrobacterium sp. P15N1-A, assembly GCF_044626815.1. Classification (NCBI taxonomy): domain Bacteria; kingdom Pseudomonadati; phylum Pseudomonadota; class Alphaproteobacteria; order Hyphomicrobiales; family Rhizobiaceae; genus Agrobacterium; species Agrobacterium sp. P15N1-A. Next base: position 55,049 of record NZ_JBIUPF010000006.1, read on the forward strand.
GCTTGCACCGGACCGGGGCCATCCTCAGCGATATTTCGGCCTCCGCCAATCCCGCGCAGCTGACGGCCGGCCTGCTGCGCCACACCGCGGGCGCCGGTGCCGAAATCGTCTCCCAGCTTGAGATCACCGATCTCAGAAACCTCGGCGACGAGGTTGTCCTTGCCACCGCCGGCGGCAAAATCCTTTCAGCACGCAATGTCGTTTTCTGCACCGGCTATGAATTCCTGAAAATGCTGGAGAGCCCGAAACACCAGATCATTTCCACCTGGGCGCTGGCGAGCAGAAAGGGGCTCGACCTACCCGACTGGCTGGAGAACCATATCGTCTGGGAGGCCTCCGATCCCTATCTCTACCTGCGCACCGACCGGGAGGGGCGGATGATCGCCGGAGGCGAGGACGAGGAAAACCCCACCGCCTACCAGTCGGAGCGCAAGCTCGCCGCCAAGGCGGAGACGATCCGCCGCAAGATCGAGAAGCTTCTCGGTATCGATATGGGAAAGCCGGAATATCGCTGGGCGGCGGCCTTCGGCTCGACCACCACCGGCCTGCCGCTGATTGGCGCGGTGCCCGGAATGAACAACGTCTATGCCGTGATGGGTTTCGGCGGTAACGGCATCACCTTCAGCCAGATCGCCGCTGAAATCGTGACCGCCGCCATCAATGGCGGCAAGGATCCCGACGCCGATCTTTTCCGCTTCGGCTGATCTCGTTCATTCCTCCTTGATGCCCGCCGCCACCTGTATGCGGCGCAGCGTCCACAGGACGACAATGCCCATTCCCGAGGCAAGAAAAGCAAGCGGCCACATGCCAAGACCGGCAGAGAGGCCGATTGCCGCCGAAAGCCACATACTGGCGCCCGTCGTCAGGCCTTTGACATCGCCCCGGGTATATACAACCACACCCGCCGCGAGAAAGGCGATGCCCGCCGTCACCGCCTCAACCAGGCGGATGGGATCGAGCCGCGCGGCCTCATGACCTTCCGCCATCGTCTCCATCATGTGAATGGTGATGACGCAGAAGGTAACGGCGGCAAGGCCGATCAGCATGTTGGTGCGCAGGCCGGCGGTGTTCTTGTGAAACTCCCGCTCCAGACCGATCAGGCCACACAGGATGACCGCGCCGAACACACGCACCAGCAGCACCTCGAAGGGGATGGAAATATTCATGGAAAATTCTTCTGCAAGGCTCTGGGGCACTGTCGCGTCTCCTCCCGAAATTTCTTCACACTAAGTTCGCAGAGGCGTGTTGGTTCCGCGCGGCAATATAAACGTTGCGCGCAACCGAGCCGGAACCATGGGCGCAGCAAAGGGTTTGTCTCCCGTGCGCGTGGGCGCACGTCATGTATTTTCACACATGGGAGAAGGACCAATGGCCGAGAAGAAACTCGATGATCTGTTCTACGACACGCTGAAAGATATCTATTACGCCGAACGGCAAATCCTGAAAGCCCTGCCGAAGATGGCACGGGCGGCGACCGATCCGAAGTTGAAACAGGCTTTTGAAAAACACAAGGAAGAAACCCAGGGGCACGTCGAACGCCTGCAGGAGGTGTTCGAGATCATCGGCAAGCGGGCGCAGGGCAAGACCTGCGAAGCCATTCAGGGCATCATCGCCGAGGGCGAGGAAATCATGGAGGACTTCAAGGGCACGCCCGCCCTCGACGCCGGTCTGGTTTCCTCGGCACAGGCGGTCGAGCACTATGAGATCGCCCGTTACGGCACGCTGAAGGCATGGGCGGAAAAGCTGGGCCACACGAAAGCAGTTTCGTTGCTGGATGCCACGCTCAAGGAAGAAGCGAAAACCGATGATGCGCTGACCGCGCTCGCCAAGACTTCGGTTAACGCCGCCGCCGAGAAAAAGGCGGCTTGATACCCTCTTTTGCAGCAAAAACCGGAATGGTCGCCCATTCCGGTTTTTTTGTATCTTGAAACCTGCAGAGATTACGGCAGGGTATAAGCGATCACATAGTCACCCGGTTTGGTTCCGACGGAGCCGTGGCCACCCGCAACCATCACCACATATTGCTTGCCGTCATCCAGCGCATAGGTCATCGGCGTTGCCTGGCCGCCGGCCGGCAGGCGCGCTTCCCAAAGCTGTTTGCCGGTCGTCAGGTCATAGGCGCGCAGATAGTTGTCGACGGCCGCACCGAGGAAGGCGACGCCCCCCTTGGTGATCATCGGCCCGCCAATGCCCGGCACACCCACCTTGAAGGGCAGCGGCAGCGGCGTCATGTCATGGACCGTGCCGTTCTTGTGCTTGTAGGCGATATCGCCGGTGCGCAGGTCAGCACCCGCGACATAACCCCATGGCGGGGCCTGGCAGGGAATCTGCAGCGGACCGAGGAACGGACCCATGAACACGCCGTAGGGCGCGCCGTCATTGCGGTTGAGGCCCTGTTCGCTACCCTTTTCGTCCTGACCCTTCGGCGGAATGTCGGCGCGCGGCACGAGCTGCGAGGTGAAGGCGAGATAGGTCGGCATGCCGAACATCACCTGGCGTTCGGGATCGACCGCCACGCTGCCCCAGTTGAAGGTGCCGAAATTGCCGGGATAGATGATCGAGCCGGTGAGCGAAGGCGGCGTGTAGCGGCCCTTGTAGTTCAGCTGATGGAAGCGGATGCGGCAGGCGAGCTGATCGAACATGGAGACGCCCCACATGTCCTTTTCCTGCAACGGCTCCGGTTTGAAGGACAAGGCCGTCGTCGGCTGCGTCGGGGAGGTGAAATCCTCCGGGATGGCGCCGCCCGGCGCGGGCTCTTCGGTGATCGGCAGAAGCGGCTCGCCGGTGCGCCGGTCGAGAACGTAGATATCGCCCTGCTTGGTGGGGCCGACGAGGGCCGGCACGGTCTGGCCGTCCTTGGTGATGTCGAGCAGCACCGGCTGGGCCGGCACGTCCATGTCCCAGAGATCGTGATGAACCGTCTGGCGCACCCAGCGATCCTTGCCGGTGTTTATATCCAGCGCGACGATGGAGGAGGAATATTTCTCCACATTCTCGCTGCGGCCCATGCCGAGCTGATCCGGCACCTGATTGCCAAGCGGGATATAAACGAGGCCGAGGCCCTCATCATAGCTGAAGACCGACCAGCTGTTGGGCGAATTGGTGGTGTAGGTTTCACCCGCCGCAATCGGTTCGGTTTTCGCCGGGTTGCCGGAATCCCAGTTCCAGACGAGCGCGCCGCTGTTCACATCGAAAGCGCGGATGACGCCGGACTGTTCCTGCGTGGAATAGTTGTCGTTCACCGCGCCGCCGATGATGATCTTGCCCGCCACGATGACGGGCGGCGAGGTCGAATAATAATAACCGGCAGGATTGTATTTCATGCCCTGCTCAAGATGCAGCACACCCTGATCGGCAAAGGACGTGCAAACCTGACCGGTGGCGGCGTCAAGCGCGATCAGCCGCGCATCCGAGGTCGGCAGGTAGACGCGCTCGGCGCAGGCCGTGCCCTGAGCGGCATTCGGCTCGGCATAATAGGAAACGCCGCGGCATGTCTGGTGCTGGCGATCCGGATTGAGACCGACATTGGGGTCGTATTTCCACTTTTCCTTGCCGGTGGCGGCATCGATGGCAATCGCCCAATTATGCGGCGTGCAGATATAAAGCGTATTGCCGATCTTGAGCGGCGTCACCTGATAGGTGGTTTCACCCACATCATCGGGCAGCTTCACATCGCCCGTCTGGTAACGCCAGGCTTCCTTGAGCTGCGAGACATTGTCGACATTGACCTGGGTCAGCGGCGAATAACGCTGGCCATAGGGCGTGCGGCCATATTGATGCCAGTCACCGTCAGGCACATTGCCGCCATAGGCGGGCGTGGCCGAGACCGTTTCCTGAGGCAGGGAACCTGCCGTATCGTGCGGATCCTGCGCCATGGAATATCCGGCGACGACGATGGAGGCGAGGACGGAAAGGGCAAGCGGCCAGGCGTTCGGCCCGTAGCTAAGCCCGGTCGGGCTCGAAAAACCAAGCGGCTTTCTGACCCATGGAACCAGAAGCCAGAGGCCGATGAGAATGATGATGCCGCCGCGCGGGCCAAGCTGCCACCAGTCGAAACCGACTTCCCAGATGGCCCAGGCGAGTGTGGCGACAATGAAGACGGCATAGACGTGAAGAGCTGCGCGATTGCGCCTGAACAGCAGAATGGCCGTCAACAGAAAGGCCAGTCCGGAAAGCACGTAATAAAAGCTCCCGCCCAGCATGACGAGCTGAGAGCCGAAACCGAACAGCGCAAGACCGATCAGCGTGAGAACAACTGCAGTGACGGTGACTGCCATCAATGAAACCCCCGATTCCTGTCACTTTGCGTGAAATGAAATCGGGCGCGATCTGGTTCCATGAAAATCATCATCATCGCGAAAAAACTTCACGCCATGGTGGTCATGGGTTTTGCGGCGCTCCGGTCGAATCCTGCGGCGTGGGATTTGTTTCTGTCGAGGACGGCGGTTGGGGACGGCCATTTGCCGGATTGTTGTCGAAGCTTCCCGCTCCGGATGGCTGCTGCGGCACGGGCGCTGTCTCGGTCTGGGGGTTCTGCGGCAGGTTCTCGTCGGGTTCGAAAACCGAATATTCGACAACGGCCCAGACCACCAATGCAAGAAACACGCTGACGATCAGAATGACAAGGACGGGACGTCCGCGCGATCCCTGCCGCGCGCGCGTTGCCGTTTCGCTTTTTGGAGCATCCCGACTGTCGGGATAGCTGGCATTTTCTCTGGCCATGTCTTTCACTCCCTGTAACCCTGTTGATCTAATCCCCGGGGTCAGGGTTTTGTTCCAGATCGCCGGAGAACGGCTCACCTCACTCGGCCGGCAAACGCGCCCTGTCACAGTCCGCTACATCCACCGCGCTGAAGCTTTGCCCGAGGCCGAGCCAGGAGACCGGCAAACGTGCTCCGCCCTCATCCGTTTCCCATGGGTCGTCTGGAAGGTCGTCAAAATTCGCCGACGGCAGGGGTGATGGCCGCCTGTGAAATCCGGCGCCGGAAAAGGAGAGGTGTTGTTTCAGCTCATGGCGCCATTGGCGACAAAGGTTCAGAAAAGCGAGGATTCTCAACATCATGATTGTCAGGCAATATATTGATAAAAATAACCAGCCCTGTTTGGCACGTCTGAAAGACATGCGCATCCCCATCGCGCCGCAACCGCAGCGAATGGTCGGATTGTGCCAACAAACCGTCATAAAGTGTCAGAAGGGCACCCCTAAAAGCGTGGTCAGCGGCCGAGTTGCACGATCCAGCGGGTCCATTCCGCGCTATCCGGCTTCAGAATATCCGACGTGAGGTCACGGTTTTCCGAAGCGAAATGCCGCATCTGACGCGGCGAAAGGCCGAAGGCCTTCTTGAAGACGCGGCTGAAATTTTCCGGATTGGTGAAACCATAGGACGCCGCCACCTCGGCAATCGTCATATGCGCCGACTGCGGTGCCCGCAGGAAATCCATCGCGCGCTCGAGACGCCGATGGGTGATGCAGGCTGAAAACCCTCCCAGCGGCTCGAAGAGCCGGTAGACGGTGCGTCGCGACACGCCAAATTCGTCCATGACCTTTTCCACCGACAGGGCCGGATCGAGAAGGTGATTGTCGATATAACGCCGGATGGATGCCCTGAGCGCCCGCTGCACGCCCTGCGCATTGTCGTGCCCGACATGGTTGTTGATGGCTGCCGCAGCCAGTTCCAGAAGCGGCGAGACCGTCGCTGCGCCCTCGCTGGCGTTCATGACATCGAAATGGCGATAGATGCTCGTCATTGTTTCGCGCAGCAGCGATACCAGCGGCAAACCGGCCGGCAGCACGCGTTCATGATGATTGCCGGAACCGCCAAGCCTGCCTTCCAGCAGCCGGCGCGGCACCACGAGGCTGAGATGGTCGTGGTCGGTCGTGGCGGTGGCAAGCGGCTGCGCCATGTCGATGAGATAGAGGTCGCCGGGCCCTGCGGTCTCGCCCGATCCGCGCCGCGACATGCTTTGTCCGCTGGCGTAGAATTGCAGGAGAAAACCGTCCATGCCGTCGCGGGCAAGCTTGTGGCGCGAACGGTCGAAATCCTGCGCCGAGGACTGGGTGCGGCCGAGCGCGACATTGCCAATGAAAGCGGCATCCACGCTGGCGAAGAAGCCGTCATCCTGCGAGCGGCGCAGGCGGGCATCGAAAAGCACGTTGATCGAATCCCGCCACAGCCCCATGGCGTCGCGTTTCGGCACCTGGCGCGTATCGAAGCGCGAACGCGCCAGCGGCGCTTCAAAAGACCCTGTGTTCATCATGACGCTTTTCCATGAACACGGCGCTGAACCCCCGCCGTCCACGAAAACTATACAGGATTGAAACCGCTCAACAATGCCGGAAGCCGGTGAGACAGTTCGCTTAAAGCGCGTGCGTGAAAATTATTTCGCGGTCCAGCCGCCATCGATGGAAATGGTGGTGCCGGTGATGGAGCGGGCCATATCGCCCGCGAGATAAAGCGCCATTTCCGCTACTTCTTCCGGTTGCACAAACCGTCTGGTCGGCTGCGGCGCGAGCATCACCTTTTTCACCACCTCCTCCTCGCTCATGCCATGCACGCGCGCCTGGTCGGCAACCTGGGCGGCGACAAGCGGCGTCCAGACATAACCGGGGCAGATGGCGTTGCAGGTGATGCCGAGTTCGGCCACTTCCAGCGCCACGCTTTTCGTCAGCCCCACCACCGCATGTTTGGTCGCTACATAAGGCCCCTTGAAGGGCGAAGCGCGCAGGCCATGCGCGGAAGCGATGTTGACGATGCGGCCCCAGCCCCTTTCCTTCATGCCCGGCAGGGCCGCGTGGATGGTGTGAAACGCGCTGTCGAGCGAGATGGCGACGATGCGGGAGAAATCGGCGAAATCGAACTCGTCGATCGGCGCGACCTTCTGAATGCCGGCATTGTTGACGAGGACGTCGATATGACCGAATTCGGCGATGACGGTTTCCGGCAGATGGGCGCTTTCATCATAATTGGCGAGGTTGGCGGCAAAATAGACCGGCCTGTGACGCGCCACCTGCGCAACCATCTCCAGGGCCTGCGTCGCCTCCTCCGTCGTCTCTATGCCATGTACCGCGACCAGATACCCCGCCTCGGCGAAACGCTTGGCGATGGCGAGCCCGATGCCGCTGGTGGAACCCGTGACAAGCACGGTCTTCGGTTGATCCTCCATCGGCCTAGTCCTTCAGCTGCGGCAGGTTGCGGAAAAGTTCGAGCGCTTCGGGATTGGCGAGCGCATCGGCATTCTTCACCGGCCGGCCGTGGATGGTATCGCGCACCGCGATTTCGGAAATCTTGCCGGAACGGGTGCGGGGAATGGCGCTGACGGCAATAATCCTTGCCGGCACATGCCGCGGCGTGGCCCCGGAACGGATGCGGCTGCGGATGGTCTTTTCCAACTCCTCCGTCAGGGCCGCACCTTCCTTCATGCGCAGGAAGAGAATGACCCGCTGGTCGCCCTCGATATCCTGCCCCACGGCAATCGCCTCTTCGACTTCAGGCACGGTTTCCACCTGCCGGTAAATTTCCGCAGTCCCGATGCGAACCCCGCCGGGATTGAGCGTCGTGTCCGAACGCCCATGAATGACATAGCCGCCCGACGGGCGCATTTCGGCGAAATCGCCATGCGCCCAGATGCCGGGGAACCGGTCGAAATAGGCTGCCCGATAGCGCGAACCATCCTCATCGCCCCAGAACTTCACCGGCATGGAAAGGTGCGCATTGCGGCAGACGAGCTCGCCGGCAACGCCGCGAACGGAACGGCCCTCATCGTCCAGCGTGTCGATATCCATGCCGAGCATCGCACCCTGCAATTCGCCTCGATGAACCGGCTGCAAAGGGTTGCCGCCAAGGAAACAGGCGCAGATATCCGTGCCGCCGGAAATGGAGGCAAGGTGCACGTCTGCCTTCCAGTCGCGATAGATATAATCGAAGGATTGCGGGATGAGCGGCGAGCCGGTGGAGAGAATCGTCCTCAGCGACGAAAGATCGTGGCTTTCGCGCGGTTTCAGCCCGGCCTTCAGGCAGGCATCGATAAACTTCGCCGACGTGCCGAAAGTGGCGATCCGTTCGGCGTCGATGAGATCGATCAGCCGCGCGGATGTCGGATAACCGGGATTGCCGTCATAGGTGACGAGCGTTGCGCCGAGCGCCAGACCGGAGACCTGCCAGTTCCACATCATCCAGCCGCAGGTGGTGAAATAGAAGAAGCGCTCGCCCTCCTGAATATCGCATTGCAGCTTCAGTTCCTTCATGTGCTGAAGAAGCAAACCGCCGCCGGAATGGGTGATGCATTTCGGCTTGCCGGTGGTGCCGGAGGAATAAAGGATCGCCAGCGGCGCCTTGACGGGCAGACGATTGAAGGCGATCTCGCCCGCCGCGTAAGGCGCGACGAAATCCGTAAGCGTCACGCAGCCGAGATCGGCAAGACTTTCGGGAACGGCACCGCCGATCAGCACGATCCTTTCAGGAGCCGCACTTTCCGCCACGGCGCGGATGGTCGGGCCGACATCGATGCGTTTGCCGGCATAACCATATTCCGGCACGGCGATGAGGATTTTCGGGCCGATCTGCGACAGGCGGTCGGAGGCTCCCGCCGGGCCGAAATCCGGCGAGCAGGACGACCAGATCGCCCCGATGGCGCTGACAGCCAGATAGCTGACGATCGCCTCGATATCATGGGTGACGATGGCACCGACGCGGTCGCCTTCGCTCACACCTGCATGGGTAAGCGCCTGCACCATGCGGGACACTTCGTCGTAAAGCTCTCTGCGGGTAATCTCCCGCCTGGTGCCGTCGTCGCGATGGGCGATGATGGCCAGCCGCCCGTCGGCATCGCGCAGCAGGTTTTCGGCGTAATTGAGACTTGCGCCCGGATAGAACTCGGCCTCCCGTATGGTCTTGCCGGGCTTGAATGCCGTATCGCCGCGCGTGCCGATAATGCCGAGTTCGTCCCACAGCGCATCGTAAAATTCATCCGGCGCGTTGATGGACCAGCGCAGCAGGCCGGCATAGTCATCGGCGGCCTGCCCGTGCAGCTTTGCCGTTTTCGTCGCGAAGGCGAAAAGCGCCGAGCGCTCCAGCCTCTTCTCCGGCGGTACCCATAAGATGTCGGATGGCGCGGCGTCCGTCATGCCTCGCCCCCGCGCAGCATTTCGACGATGGCGGAGAAATCACGCCCGCCGCTTCCTTCGCCGACGAAGTTTTCATAAAGCGCCGCCGCCGCCGCACCGAGCGGGGTGGAAGCCCCGGCGCCCTTCGCCGCCTCCTGCGAAAGTTTCAGATCCTTCAGCATCAGGGCCGCCGCAAATCCGGGCTGGTAATCCTTGTTGGCGGGCGATGTCGGCACCGGTCCCGGCACCGGGCAATAGGTGGTGAGCGACCAGCATTGGCCCGAAGACGTAGAGGCGACATCGAACAGCGCCTGATGCGAAAGCCCGAGCCTTTCGCCGAGCACGAAGGCTTCGGACACCGCAATCATGGAAATGCCGAGGATCATGTTGTTGCAGATCTTGGCCGCCTGGCCGTTACCGCCCTTGCCGCAATGCACGATCTTCTTGCCCATCGCCTCCAGCACCGGCTTTGCCACAGCGAAAGCCGCAGCCTCGCCGCCGCACATGAAGGTCAGGGTGCCCGCCGCAGCCCCGCCCGTCCCGCCGGAAACGGGTGCATCGACCGAGGGGCAACCGGCGGAAGCGGCCAGCTCATGCGCCTTCAGCGCGCTTTCCATATCCACCGTCGAGCAGTCGATGAGCAGCGTGCCGGCAGGAATTTTCCGAACCAGATCGCCATAGACCGAGACGACATGTTCGCCCTTCGGCAGCATGGTGATGATCACCTCAGCCGCTTCGATAGCCTCGGCGGAATCTGCCGCTACGGGAATGCCCGCCTCTTTCGCCGCCGCGCGGCAGGCTTCGGAAAGATCGTGACCCCTGACGGCATATCCGGCCTTGACGAGATTGGCGGCCATGGGCAGGCCCATATGTCCCAGCCCGATAAAAGCGACGGTCTTCATCGGAGCGCTCCTTTCAGCGATTATCCGCAAGGATCATGTCGGCGGCCTTTTCGGCAATCATGATCGTCGGGGAATTGGTATTTCCGGATGTTATGCGCGGCATCACCGATGCATCGGCGACGCGCAGCCCGGCGAGCCGGCGGAATTTCAGCCGCGCATCGACCACGCTTTCCATGTCCGACCCCATGCGCAGCGTGCCAACGGGGTGGAAGATGGTGGTGCCGATATCGCCGGCCGCCTTGGCGAGATCGTTGTCATTCTCGAAAGACGGGCCGGGCCGGTATTCCTGCGGCTTGAAGCGCGCGAAGGCCGGCTGGGCGACGATACGGCGCGTCAGCCGCATGGCGTCGATGGCCACCTGGCGGTCGCCTTCGGTGGAAAGATAGTTCGGGCGGATTTCCGGCTGCATGGCGAAATCCGGTCCTTTCACATGCACTGAGCCGCGGCTTTCCGGCCGCAGATTGCAGACACTTGCGGTAATGGCCGGAAAAGTGTGAACCGGATCGCCGAACTTGTCGAGTGAAACCGGCTGGACATGATATTCCAGATCGGCGGTTTCCTTTTCGGGCGAGGAACGGGTGAAAACGCCGAGCTGGCTCGGCGCCATCGACATCGGTCCGGAGCGTGTCAGCGCATATGCGAGGCCGATCCTCGCCTTGCCGAACAGGGTGGAGGCCCTTTCATTCAGCGTCAGGACGCCGGAGACCTTGTAGACCATGCGCAGTTGCAGATGGTCCTGCAGGTTCTCGCCCACACTCTGAACCTCCGCCACCGTGTCGATACCGGCCGCCTGCAACACATCGCCACGGCCGACGCCGGAAAGCTCCAGAATATGCGGCGAGCCGATGGCACCGGCGGACAGCACCGTCTCACGCCGGGCGCGTGCCTTTTTCAAAACGCCGTCATGGTGGAATTCGACGCCGGTGACACGGCCTTCTTCGATGATAAGACGCTTGACATGGGCCTTGGTCAGAACCGTCAGGTTCTTGCGGCCGAGCGCCGGTTTCAGGAAGGCTTTCGCCGTGTTCCAGCGCCAGCCGGCCCTCTGGTTGACATCGAAATAACCGGCGCCTTCATTGTCGCCCCGGTTGAAATCATCGGTTGCGGGAATGCCGGCCTCGCCCGCCGCCTTCTGGAAGGCGTCCAGCACATCCCAGCGCACACGGGCCTTTTCCACGCGCCATTCGCCGCCGGCGGAATGCATCTCGTTCTTGCCGCGATAAAAGTCTTCCGACTTCAGGAAATAGGGCAGGATATCGTTCCACCCCCAGCCCTCGCAGCCGAGCTGCCGCCACATATCGTAATCGCGCGCCTGGCCGCGCATATAGATCATGCCGTTGATGGAGGAGCAGCCGCCAAGCACCTTGCCGCGCGGATAGATCAGCGAGCGGCCGTTCAGCCCCGGCTCTTCCGCCGTCTTGAAACACCAGTCGGTTCGCGGATTGTTGATACAATAGAGATAACCGACCGGAATATGGATCCAGTGGTAATTATCGTTGCCGCCCGCTTCCAGAAGCAGCACGCGGTTGTTCGGGTCTTTCGAAAGGCGGTTGGCGAGAACGCATCCGGCACTCCCCGCTCCGATGACGATATAGTCATATTCGCCCATGCTCTTCTCCATGCGCCGCCCTTGCCGCACCGTCCCGGACGCGGAGGAGGCCTTGTCTGTGTTTTCAAAAATGTCTAGCTGCGGTGCTGAAAGCCGAGTTTTCTCCCGAGCCGCGACGCGTAAAATTCGCCGATCAGACCGCGCCGGAACACCAGAACGCAGGCCATGAATACGAGGCCGGTGATGATGGTGACCGGGAAATCCGATGTCGCGAGATAGTTCTGCAGGGTGACGACGAGACCGGCACCGAAGATCGGGCCGATCATGGTGCCGATGCCGCCGAGCAGCGTCATCAGGATCACTTCGCCGGACATCTGCCAGGTCACATCCGTCAGCGTCGCGAACTGGAAGACCAGCGCTTTGAGGCCACCCGCAAGACCGGCCAGCGTCGCCGACATCACGAAAGCGCCGAGCTTGTAGCGCTGCACGCTGTAGCCCAGCGAAATGGCGCGCTGCTCGTTTTCGCGGATCGATTTCAGGATCATGCCGAAGGGCGAATTGACGAAACGCCAGATGACAAGAAGCGCCAACACAAAGGCCGCCAGCACCGTGTAATAGATATTGAGCGGTGCATTGAGATCGAGAAGACCGAAGAGATGGCCGCGCGGCACGCCCTGCAAGCCGTCCTCACCATGGGTGAAGGGCGCCTGAAGGCAGAAGAAATAAAACATCTGCGACAGCGCCAGCGTGATCATGGCGAAATAGATGCCCTGGCGGCGGATGGCGAAGAAACCGATGACGAGACCGAGAAGGGCCGCACCCGCCATGCCGATGACAAGGCCGATCTCGGGGGTGACGCCCCATTCTTTAACGGAATAGGCGGTGAAATAGGCTGCACCGCCGAAAAACGCCGCATGGCCGAAGGACAGAAGGCCCGTGTAACCGATCAGCAGATTGAAGGCGCAGGCAAACAGCGCAAAGCACAGGAGCTTCATCAGAAAGATCGGATAGACGAACATCGGTGCGGCGATGAGAACGGCGAGACCCGCCAGTATGAGCACGGTCTTGATTGTTCCGGCAGTCGTCGAAACTTCCGTCTGCGGCATCGTGCCGGCAGTGGGGCTATGGGTGGCTTTGGACATATCAGGCGTCCTTTCCGAAAAGTCCGGCGGGGCGGATGAGCAGCACAAAGGCCATGATGACGAAGATGACGATGTTGGAGGCTTCCGGGTAGAACACCTTGGTCAAGCCTTCGGCCACGCCCAGCATGTAACCGGTGACGATGGCGCCCATGATCGACCCCATGCCGCCGACGACGACCACGGCAAAAACGACGATGATGAGGTTCGTGCCCATCAGCGGCGAGACCTGATAGATCGGCGCGGCGAGAACCCCGGTGAAACCGGCAAGGCCGGCACCCAGCGCGTAGGTCAGCGTCAGGAGAACAGGCACATTGATGCCAAAGGCCTGCACCAGCGTCGGGTTTTCGGTGGCAGCGCGCAGATAGGAGCCAAGCCGCGTCTTTTCGATCAGCGCCCAGGTGGCGATGCAGACGATGAGCGAAATGACGACGACGAAAGCGCGGTAATTCGGCAGGAACATGAAGCCGAGATTGGTGCCGCCGGCAAGCTCACGCGGCACCGAATAGGGCTGGCCGGCAGCGCCGTAAAGCCAGCGGAACGTGCCTTCCACCACAAGCGCCAGGCCGAAGGTGAAAAGCAGCCCGTAAAGCGGGTCGAGATCATAAAGCCGCGACAGCAGGAAGCGTTCGACGATCGCACCGAACAGCGCCACGACGAAAGGTGTGACGATGAGCGCCACCCAGAAATTGATGCCGAAATATTGCAGGCCAAGGAAGGCCACGAAAGCGCCGAGCATATATTGCGCGCCATGGGCAAAATTGATGACGCGCAGCAGGCCGAAAATGACGGCAAGGCCAAGCGACAGCAGCGCATAAAACGAGCCATTGATAAGGCCCACCAGCAATTGCCCGAGCAGTGCCTGAATTGGAACGCCGAAGATCATCGTCATCGTTAAACCCCCAGCACCATGTTGAGCTCGCCCATGCGGCCGGAAAGCTCGCTGACCGGAAAATTGCTGACCATCTGGCCGTGATCCATCAGGTAGAAACGGTCGGCGATGCGGCTCGCAAAACGGAAATTCTGTTCGACCAGAACAACGGTCATGCCGCGGCTCTTCAGCTTTTGCAGCACCTCGCCGATGCGCTGCACGATGACCGGAGCGAGCCCCTCGGTCGGTTCATCAAGCAGCAGCACCTTGACCCCGGTGCGCAGGATGCGCGCCATGGCGAGCATCTGCTGCTCGCCACCGGAAAGCTTGGTGCCGGGGCTGGTGCGGCGTTCGTAAAGATTGGGAAACAGCTCGTAGATTTCATCGAGCGTCATGCCGCCGGATGCGACGACGGGCGGCAGCTTCAGGTTTTCCTCGACGCTCAGCGTCGCGAAGATGCCGCGCTCTTCCGGCACGAAACCGATGCCGTATTTCGCCGTGCGATGCAGCGGCACCGGCATCAGATCCCTGCCGCCCAGCTTGATGACGCCCTTGCGGTTGCGGATGATGCCCATGATGGTGCGCAGCGTCGTGGTCTTGCCCACACCGTTGCGGCCGAGAATGGTGATGGTTTCGCCCTCGCCGACCGTCAGATCGACACCGTGCAGCGCCTGGCTCTCGCCATACCAGGATTTCAGGTTGGAGACTTCGAGCATTGCCGCCATATCAAGCCTCCTCCGTGCCCATATAGGCCGTGCGCACACGCGGATCGGCGGAGACAGTGGCATAATCGCCCTCCGCCAGAATTTCACCCCGTTGCAAGACCGTGACGTGGTGGCAGATATCGGCCACGACTTTCAGATTATGTTCGACCATCAGCACCGCGCGTGTCTTTGCCACCTCGCGGATGAGTTCGGCGACGTGGGAGACATCCTCACCGCCCATTCCGGCCATCGGCTCATCGAGCAGCAGAACCTTCGGATCGAGCGCCAGCGTGGTGGCGATTTCAAGCACACGCTTGCGGCCGTAAGAAAGATCGGCCGCAAGCGCATGTTTTTCCCGTGTCAGGCCAACCGTTGCGATCAACTCCTCGGCGCGGGCGTTCAGCCTGTCGAGCGAGGAGAGCGGCAGCCAGAATTGCGTTGCGAGGCCATTCGGCCGCTGCAACGCCACCCGCACGTTTTCCAGAACCGTCAGATGCGGAAACACCGCCGATATCTGGAAAGACCTGACGAGGCCCAGTCGCGCCACCTTGTCCGGCGGCGTCCTTGTTATGTCCGTTCCCATGAAGGTGATCGCCCCGCCTGTCGGCTGGAGAAACTTGGTCAACAGGTTGAAGACCGTGGTTTTGCCGGCGCCGTTCGGACCGATAAGCGCATGCACGCGGGCATGGTGGACGTCGAGATCGACGTTTTTCACGGCCGCGAATGCGCCGAAGGTCTTGGAGAGACCGCGCGCCGAAAGAACGACGCGAGGTTCGGCCTGCCCGGCAAGGGCGGGAGCGATCGTCATCAAGCTTTCCCCTTTTTATTCTTCTTTACTGCGTTACCAGCGGGCAACCGCTCTTTGCGGGGTCCATGAAGGCTTCCTTGCCGGGGATGGTGGCCAGAACCTTGTAATAATCCCACGGCTGCTTGCTCTCATCCGGCTTCTTCACTTCCATGAGATACATGTCGTGGATCATGCGACCGTTGGCGGCCACATGGCCGTCCTTCGAGAAGACGTCGTTGACCGGCATTTCCTTCATGGCCTTGGCGACGGCATCGGCATCATCCGTACCAGCCTTTTCGATGGCCTTCAGGTAATGCAGCACGGCGGAATAGGTGCCGGCATGAACCATGTTCGGCATGGCGCCGGTGCGTTCCTTGAAGCGTTCGCCGAACTTGCGCGATTCATCGTCGCGGTCCCAATAAAAACCTTCCGTCAGCGTCAACCCTTGAGCCGCCTCAAGACCGAGGCCGTGGACTTCGGCAAGCGTGAAGAGAAGCGCCGCGAGCCGCTGGCCGCCGGCGACGATGCCGAATTCGGCCGCCTGCTTGATGGCGTTGGAGGTGTCGAGACCGGCATTGGCAAGGCCGATGACCTTCGCGCCCGAGGACTGCGCCTGCAGCAGGAAGGAGGAATAATCCGTCGTGGCGAGCGGATGGCGCACGGAACCCAGAACCTTACCGCCATTGGACTTGACGAAATTGGCGGTATTTTCTTCCAGCGAATAACCGAAGGCATAGTCGGCGGTCAGGAAGAACCAGCTGTCGCCGCCCTGCTTGACGAGCGCGCCGCCGGTGCCGACAGCCAGCGAATAGGTGTCATAGGCCCAGTGGAAACCATAGGGGCTGCACTGCTTGCCGGTCAGTTCGGTGGTTGCCGCACCCGTATTGATGGTGATCTTCTTCTTGTCCTTCGACAGCGCCTGCACGGCAAGGCCGACCGACGACGAGGTCAGTTCCATGATCGAATCGACCTGTTCGGTATCGTACCATTGGCGGGCGATATTGGAGGCCACATCCGCCTTGTTCTGGTGGTCGGCGGTCACCACTTCCACCGGCGCATCGAGCACCTTGCCGCCGAAATCCTCGACCGCCATCTTCGCGGCTTCATAAGAGTATTTGCCGCCGAAATTGGCGTAGACGCCCGACTGGTCGTTCAGAATGCCGATCTTGACCTTGCCGTCCGAAATCTCGGCGGCATAGGCGGCGGTGCCAGCGGCCAGCGCCATGGCCGTGGATAAAACGATACTCTTGCGCATGACTTCTCCTCCCAGAGATGATTGCGAGCCTCAGATGGGTCTGTGCAACGGTGAACGAAACCGCCTGCGGGCTTCCATGCCATTGCACCTGAACGGTCACACCGCCCTCCTCAAAGCGATGCATCCTGAGCCTAGACTTCTCGAATTCGGCCGTTGACACAAGAGCGGGGCATCATCAAATTGCGAACAGGAACTGTTCATTTTTGAACAGAACTCTTGATGGGAGACAAATATGGCCACCCCCTTCACCTGGGACGACCTGCAATATTTTCTGGCCGTGGCCCGCACCGGACAGCTCTCATCGGCAGCCAGAAGCCTGCGCACCAGCCACGCCACCGTCTCCCGCCATATCGACCGGCTGGAATTTTCCCTGAAAACCAAGCTGTTCGAGCGAAACCCGCGCGGTTATGAACTGACGACGGTGGGACGGCGGCTGGTCGATACGGTCGAGCGCATCGAGGCGGAAGCCGAAAGGCTGCAATCGGATATTTCCGAAAGCGGCAGCCTGCTGCGCGGCGTGGTGCGGCTCAGCGCGCCTGAAGGTTTTTCCAATTTTTTCTTCGTGGAGAGGCTGAAAGACTTCGCCGTCACTCATCCCCATATCATGGTGGAGATGGTGACGATCCAGCAAATCATGGCGCTGTCCAAAAAGGAGGCGGATGTGGCGGTAACGCTCGATCCGCCAAAGGCCGGTCCCTACATCAATGAACAGATCATCGATTACACGCTGCATATCTATGCCTCGCGTTCCTATCTCGCCGGGCGGCCGAAAATCGTAAAACGCGAGGACCTGCTCGACCACTTCTTCATCGGCTACGTGCAGGACCTGATCTTTTCACCGGGCCTCGATTATATGCGTGACGTGCTGCCGGGTCTGCGGCCAAGTTTCCAGTCCTCGAGCATTTTTGCGCAGCTGACCGCAACGCTGAGCGGCAGGGGGCTGTGCATCTTGCCGAATTTCATCGCCGCCCGCTTTCCGGATCTGCAAATGGTGCTTCCCGGTGAAGTGGAGCTGCGGCGAGGCTATTGGCTGACGAGCCACCAGGACCTTGCCAACGTGCCGCGGGTGCGCTCGCTTATGGATTTCATTCTCACCACGGCCCGCGCCCACCAAAATCTCTTCGTGCTCGACAGAAAGACGACCGCCTGAGCGGCAGCGTTCACATTTCGGCGACACCGTGTCTACCGGTGGCGAATTGGAGAATGCGCTCAACTGCTTATATGACTGACAACAACGAAGCCGGTTTGTGAAGACCGGCATCCTCCGACATCTGGAAGGTCATCATGAAAAAGATCGGATTCCTGTCCTTCGGCCACTGGACGCCCTCGCCCCAGTCGCAGACCCGCTCGGCTGCGGACACGCTGCTGCAATCGATAGACCTCGCCGTCGCGGCGGAGGAGCTGGGGGCCGACGGCGCTTATTTCCGCGTGCACCATTTCGCCCGCCAGCTTGCCTCGCCCTTTCCACTGCTGGCCGCCGTTGGCGCGCGCACGAAAAAGATCGAGATCGGCACCGGCGTCATCGACATGCGTTATGAAAACCCGTTCTACATGGCGGAGGATGCCGGTTCGGCCGACCTCATCGCCGGCGGACGCCTGCAGCTCGGCATCAGCCGCGGCTCGCCGGAGCAGGTGATCGATGGCTGGCGTTATTTCGGTTACCGTCCGGCCGAGGGCCAGAGCGAAGAAGACATGGCGCGTCAGCACACCGAAGTCTTCCTCGAGCTTTTGAAGGGCGAAGGTTTCGCTGAACCGAATCCGCGCCCGATGTTCCCCAACCCGCCGGGCCTTTTGCGGCTGGAGCCGCATTCCGAAGGGCTGCGCGAGCGCATCTGGTGGGGTTCGAGTTCCAATGCAACGGCGGTGTGGGCGGCAAAGCTCGGCATGAATTTGCAAAGCTCCACCCTGAAGACGGATGAAACGGGCGAGCCTTTCCATGTTCAGCAGGCGCAGCAGATCCGCATCTTTCGGGAAGCATGGAAGGAAGCAGGCCACACCCGCGAGCCGCGTGTATCGGTCAGCCGCAGCATCTTCGCCCTCGTCAACGATCGCGACCGGTCCTATTTCGGTTACGGCAACGAAGGCGACGACAAGATCGGTTATATAGACGACAAGACACGCGCGATCTTCGGACGCAGCTATGCCGCCGAGCCGGAAAAACTGATCGAACAGCTGAAAACTGACGAGGCCATCGCCGAGGCTGATACGCTGCTCCTGACCGTGCCGAACCAGCTGGGCGTGGATTACAACGCCCATGTGATCGAGACGATCCTGAAGCAGGTGGCGCCGGCTCTCGGCTGGCGCTAAATTTGGAAAAATTGCATCATCCACACTCCGTCACCCCGGACTTGATCCGGGGTCCAGCGCGATCAAGTCCTTGATCGCAAAAGACTCTTTTCACGGCGCAGACGCGCCGTGGCTGGATGCCGGATCTAGTCCGGCATGACGGAGGACGGGCTTCCCTCCCTTAAAATCCGGGCTGTGTACCGCTGCTCATTTTACCGATTTGCCATAACGGGCGAAGCTTTCAGCCAATGGCGTCGTGCTGGCGCCGGGGCGCTCCGGGCGTTTGTAAACGCCATCCCGCACATGGATCGGCTCTTCGAAATGATCCTTGATCCAGGGAATATATTCGAGAATGGTCGAGGCCGGGTGCCAGTAGCTCAGATGCACATGCACCTGGCTCATCTCGCCGGCATGAGGCACCACGGGCAGGCGATGGGCGAGCGCGAGATCGGCGACCTGGATATATTCGGTGATGCCGCCAAGTCGGGTCACATCCGGCTGGACATAGGCCACCGCGCCGGCATCGATAAATGAGCGGAACGCATCCACCGTGTAAAGCTGCTCCCCGAGCGCAATCGGAATCGACGTATTGCGCGCCAGCCGCGCATGGCTCGTCACATCGTCATACCAGAGCGGCTCCTCGAACCAGTAGATATCCAGATCTTTCGCCGCCGCGCAGAAACGCCGGCATGTGGGTAAATCCCACTTGCCGTTGCCGTCGATGGCGATGCGGATGGAAGAACCGACACGCTTGCGCACGGCCGCAAGGCGGGCAATGTCGATATTCGGATCGTCATGCCCGACCTTGATTTTCAGCCGGGTGAACCCGTCTTCCTCCACCGCCCTTGTGCTGCCCGCGAGCAAATCCTCCAGCGTGAAGGAAAGCCAGCCAATATCGGTATTATAGGCCTCCACCGCCGCCGTGCGCGCGCCGCCGAGATAGTGCCAGAGCGGCACGCCCACCTTTTTCGCCTTCAGGTCCCAGAGCGCAACGTCAACTGCGGCCAGCGCCAGATGGGTGATGCCCGCCCTGCCGACCCATTGCAGCGCCGGATAACGGGCCAGTTTCGTCCACAGCCTCGAATGTTCCGATGCATCCTCCCCCAGAAGCAGGGGCGCGTAACAATCGCTGATGCAGGATGTGATCAGCCTGTCCGACGGCAGATGCGCGTGGGTGCCGGTAAAACCATAGCCCTCAAGGCCATCGCTGGTGGTGATCCTTGCACCAACGACGCCCCAATGGGTGATGCTGTGGGTGGAATCGGAAATGGACTCCGATGTCAGCGGCAGATGCAGGATGAAAGGTTCGACAGCGGTAATTTTCATGATCGGTCATTCCTCGATTGCTGATTGCTTGCGGGGAGGAATAGACGCCGCGTCCCCGCGACCACGGGCCGCGAAGATGGCTTTCGGGAAATTGCCAGACCGCCCTCCTCCAGCAGCCTGCTTCCGCTGACGGATAGAGCTAAAGGAAAAACGGCTCTTGTAAAATAAAAAATTTTTTATTTTTAATATTCGACCATTGCCAGTCCTTCGAAGCTGGGCAATGATGTCGCCATGAACTCGCTGGTCAAAGTCACGCTCGCCGAACAGGCGCATCAGGAACTGCGCGCACGCATCGTCAGCGGCAGATTGCGCGGCGGCGAACGCCTGCTGCCCAATGAGCTTGCGGCCGATCTCGGCATCAGCCCGACGCCGGTGAAGGAAGCCTGCCTGAAACTCGAGGCCGATGGGCTGGTAGTCAATTCCTCCCGGCGCGGCATGGTGGTGCGCGATTTCACCGTGGAGGACGTGGAGGAACTTTACGCCGCCAGAATGCTGCTCGAGAAAGGCGCGGTGGAAGTGGCTTTCGACGCCGGGCAACTGGATGGAGCGCTGCACGCGGAACTGCTGGAAAGCCTTGCGAAACATCGTAAATTCGCCAAAGGCTCGACGCTCGACGAATTGTCGAAAGCGCTTTTTTATGATCGCAGCTTCCATACGACCCTTGTGTCGGCAGCGCGCATTCCGGTCATTTCCGGCTCGCATGAGCGCATTCTCGACCAGACCCACACGGTTTTCGTCTCGATCCTTGGCGACTACGCCCGCTCGGTCGAGGAGCATCAGAATATCGCCGATGCCATCGCCGCCGGCAGCAAGGCCCAGATCGTCGATGCCCTGTGGCGGCATCTCGAGCGCAGCCGCCAGAATACGCTGCGCCAGGTCCGGCTGCTCAAAGAGGCCGGCGCCTGATCATTCCGCATATAAGGGGAGGAACTGCCATGATGCGCCACAAGCCGGACGCCGCAATGAGAGCGGCGCGAGCCACAACCGTCCCGTTCCACATGGGGATTTCGCATCGATGACAGACCGGCTTTCCGCTGCAACGCTGCCCCGCCTGCCGCAATCCGTCACGACACCCGCCTATGACCGCCAAAGCGTCACGCCCGGCATCGTGCACCTCGGCGTCGGGGCCTTTCATCGGGCGCATCAGGCGGTTTTCATCGACGATTGCCTTAATCGCGGCGAAACCCGATGGGGCATCGTCGCCGCATCGCTGCGCAGCCCGGATACGCGCGACGCCATCGAGCCGCAGGATAATCTCTACACCTTCTGCCTGCGGGACGGTGAGAGCGAGCGCCTGCGCATCATCGGTTCGATTCTCGAAACCATCGTCGCGCCGGAAGAGCCCGAACGGCTGGTGGAGCGGATGGCCGATCCGCGCGTCCTCATTGTCACCCTGACCGTAACGGAGAAGGGTTACCTGACCAATCTCGCCTCCCGCAGCCTGCTGCGCGATCATCCCGACATCGCCCATGACCTTGAAAACCCGGAGCGGCCGCGCTCCATCTTCGGCTTCATCCTTGCCGCCACACGGCTCAGGCGCAGGCAAGGTTCTCCGCCCCTGACGCTCCTGTCCTGCGACAACCTACCCGCCAACGGCCATGTGTTGCAAAAGCTTCTGCTGGAATTTGCAGAACTGGCCAATCCGGAACTGGCATCCTTCATCGAAAACAATATTGCCTGCCCCTGCTCGATGGTGGACCGGATCGTTCCCGCCACCACGGATGCGGACCGCGAGGCGATTTCGGCCGCACTCGGCCTCAGCGATGCCTGGCCGGTGGTGGCCGAACCCTATTTCCGTTTCGTCATTGAAGATCGTTTTCCGCATGGAAGGCCGACGCTCGAGAAATCGGGTGTGGAATTCGTCGGCAATGTCGAGCCATACGAGCATATGAAGCTCAGAATGCTGAACGGCTCCCACAGCGCCATCGCCGCCATCGGCCAGATTGCCGGCCTTGCGACGGTGGCGGATGCCTGGGGTGAAAAGCCCGTGCGCGATTTCGTCGACGCCTATTGGCGCGAGATCGAACGGACGCTCGACCCCGCCGTTAACGGGGCGGAATTCGCAGCCGGCCTGCGGGAGCGTTTCGCCAATCCCTCATTGCAGCACAAGACGATGCAGATCGCCTCCGATGCATCGCAGAAAGTGCCGCTGCGCATTCTCGCCCCGTTGCGCGAGCTGCTGGAGGAGAAGGCTGAAAGCCGGACGGTCATTTTCGCCGTCGCGCTCTGGATCAGGTCCTGCGCGGACAAGAATGAAAAGGGGCAGCCGATCACCATTCTCGATCCCGCTTTCAAGGAGTGGGATGCGCCGGATCAACTGGCAATGACGCCGGATGCGGTCGTCGACCATTTTCTGACTTTCGAACGCACATTTGGCAGCGACCTGCCCAGGAACGAAACCTTCGTCACAACCCTGAAAGCCGCCTATCGCGACATTCGGGAACAGGGCGCACTTGCGGCAATCGAGCGTTTCCTGAAGTCCTGAAAAAGAACAGGCCGGAAATCCGGCCTGTTCTTACCCTCGGTCGTCGGCCTTCAGGCTGTCGCTGCCAGCCGTGCCGCCTTGCGGCGTTCCACGCGGGCGCGGATGGCATCGACATCCGTGATCGGTGTCGCAGCGAAAAGCTGGCGGGTATAGGGGTGCTTCGGATCGGCGAAGAGTTCCTCGCGCGTGCCCTGCTCCACCGCTACGCCCTTCGAAATGACCATCACATCGTCAGCGATGTAACGCACCACAGAAAGATCGTGGCTGACGAAAACATAGGTCAGCTCGAATTCTTCCTGAAGGTCGGCGAGAAGGTTCAGCACCTGCGCCTGTACCGAAAGATCGAGCGCCGAGACCGGCTCGTCCAGCACCAGCAGCGCCGGGTTCAGCATCAGTGCCCGCGCAATGGCGATGCGCTGGCGCTGGCCGCCGGAGAACATGTGCGGATAACGGTTGAAATGCTCAGGACCGAGGCCGACCTTCACCAGCATGGCTTCGGCCCGCTCGCGGCGCTCGGAAGCCGGTATTTTGGTGTTGATGACCAGCGGTTCCATCAGCACGTCACCCACCTTCTGGCGTGGATTGAGGCTGCCATAGGGGTTCTGGAACACCATCTGCACTTTGGAACGCATCTCCGTATCGGGACGGCGTCTGGCGATATCGACCGGCTTGCCTTCGATCTTCAGTTCGCCGCCGGATGCCGGATCGATCAGCGCGATGATGCGGGCCAGCGTCGATTTACCGGAGCCGGATTCACCGACGATAGCGAGCGTCTTGCCGCGCTCGACGGCAAAGTCGATGCCCTTCAGGGCCTGCACCGTCTTGGCGCCGCCGAACAGGCCGCCGGGAACATGATAGTCGCGGGTAATGCCCTTGCCTTCGACAACGATACTCATTGAACGCCCTCCTTGCCGAAGAAATCGGAAACCGTGGGCAACCGGTCGCCGGTGGCATTTTCCGGCAGGGCCGAAAGCAGTGCCTTGGTATAGGGATGCTGCGGGGCCTCGAAGAGGCTCAAGACATCCGCCTCCTCCATTTTGCGGCCCTTATATTGCACGACGACGCGGTCTGCGGTTTCCGCCACCACGCCCATGTCATGGGTGATGAGGATCAGCGCCATGCCATATTCCGCCTGCAGGTTCATCAGCAGATCGAGGATCTGCTTCTGGATCGTGACGTCGAGCGCGGTGGTCGGCTCGTCGGCGATCAAGAGGCGCGGCTTGGAGGCGATCGCAATCGCGATCATCACACGCTGGCACTGGCCGCCCGACATCTGGTGCGGATAGGCCTTGAGCTTGGTTTCCGGCTCGGGAATACCGACAGCCCGGAACAGTTCCAGGGCGCGGGCACGCGCGGCAGCGCCGCTCATGCCGAGATTGAGGCGCAGAACCTCCTCGATCTGGAAACCGACCGTGAAGGACGGGTTGAGCGAGGCTACCGGCTCCTGGAAGATCATGGTGATCTCGCGGCCGATCACCCTGCGGCGTTCCTGCGGCGACATGGCCAAAAGGTTCTTGCCGTCGAAGGTCATCTCGTCGGCGGTGATCGTCGCCGTGTCGGGCAGAAGCCCCATGACGGCGAGCATCGATACCGACTTGCCGGAACCGGACTCGCCGACGATGGCCAGCACCTCGTGCTTGTCCACGGAAACATCGATGCCGTTGACGGCCGTGAAGGCGCCGGTGGCGGTGGCGAATTTGACGGTGAGGTTCTTGATTTTCAGCAGGCTCATCGCTCAGCTCCGCTTCAGTTTGGGATCGAGCGCATCGCGCAGGCCGTCACCCATGAGGTTGATGGCGAGCACCGAGATCAGGATCGTCAGGCCCGGAAGGGTCACGACCCACCAGGCGCGCAGGATGAATTCACGCGCTTCCGCCAGCATCGTGCCCCATTCGGAGGCGGGCGGCTGCGCGCCCATGCCGAGGAAGCCGAGAGCGGCGGCATCGAGAACCGCGGACGAGAAGGAAAGCGTCGCCTGAACGATCAGCGGCGCAAGGCAGTTCGGCAGGATGGTCTTGAACATCAGCCGGATATTGCCGGCGCCGGCCACGCGGGCGGCGGTGACATATTCGCGCCTGAGTTCGCTCATCACGGCAGCACGTGTCAGACGCGCGAAATGCGGCTGGTAGACGATGGCAATCGCGATCATGGCATTGGTGAGACCCGGCCCGAGGACCGCGACCAGAACCAGCGCCAGAAGCAGGGACGGAAACGCCAGAATGACGTCCATCACGCGCATGATGACGGTATCCACCCAGCCGCCGAAGAAGCCGGCGACGAGACCGATGACGATACCGCCGACAAGGGCGATGGAGACGACGACAACGCCGATGAACAGCGAATATTGCGCGCCGTAGATCAGGCGGGACAGCATGTCGCGGCCCACCGCATCGGTGCCGAAGAAGAAGCCGGCGCGGCCGCCTTCCTGCCAGACCGGCGGGACGAGCAGCGCATCGCGATATTGTTGTGTCGGATCATGCGGGGCAAGGATGGGCGCGAAGATCGCCACCAGCACAAGCAGGATGAAGACGGCAAGCCCGATGACGGCGCCGCGGTTCTGGCGGAAATAGAACCAGAAATCGGCAAGCATCCGGCGGCGGATGGCGGCGTCCGAAAGGCGGACGCCGGGGGTGGTGGTCACATCGGTCATTTGTGACGGATCCTCGGATTGATGAGGCCATAGGTCAGATCGACGAGCAGGTTGACGATCATCACCAGACCCGCGATCAGGAGCAGGCCGCTCTGCACGACCGGATAATCACGGCGCGAGATGGAATCGATCATCCACTTGCCGATACCCGGCCAGGAAAAGATGGTTTCGGTCAGGATGGCGCCCGCCATCAGCACGCCGATCTGCAGGCCGATGGTGGTGATGACCGGGATCATCGCGTTGCGCAGCGCATGGATACCGACGACGCGGGCGGACGACATGCCCTTGGCGCGGGCGGTGCGCACATAATCCTCACCCATGACTTCCAGCATGGCCGAGCGCGTCTGGCGCGCAATCACCGCCAGCGGAATGGTGGCGAGCACGACGGAGGGCAGGATGAGATGCGAAAAGGCCGACGCGAAGGCGCCCTTCTGGCCCGAAATCAGGCTGTCGATCAGCATGAAACCGGTGACGGAGGGGAAGAAATACATCAGCGAGATGCGACCCGACACCGGCGTCCATTGCAGGATGCCGGAGAACATGATGATGAGCAGCAGCCCCCACCAGAAGATCGGCATGGAGAAGCCGACGAGCGCGGTCGTCATGGAAATCTGGTCGAACCAGGAGCCGCGACGGATGGCGGCGATGACGCCGACCGGCACGCCGATCAAGGTTGCGATGATGATGGCGACGAGACCAAGCTCGACCGTCGCGGGGAAGAGCGACAGGAACTCGGTGAGAACCGGCTTCTTGGTGACCAGCGAATTGCCGAGATCGCCCTGAAGCAGCCGTCCGAGGAAATGAAGATATTGCTGCCAGATGGGCTGGCTGAAGCCGAGCTGTTCGGCAAGCTGCGCATGCCGTTCGGGTGAAATGCCGCGTTCGCCCGCCATCAGCAGCACGGGATCTCCCGGCAGGACGCGCACGAAGGAGAAGGCGACAAAGGTGATCCCGAGAAATGTCGGAACGAGGTAGAGAAGTTTGCCGAGAATGAACCGGATCATGGCTTTTTCCTGAAAAGACGCGCGGAAGAACAGGGTCCTTCCGCGCGTCCGTTGTTTGGGATTATTCCGCGATGTCGACGTTTTCGAAGGTGAAGTCGCCAAGCGGGCTCATGGTGAAGCCGGAAACCTTGGCGGACATCGGAACGAACTGCGTGGAATGCGCAAGCGTCGCCCACGGAGCCTGTTCCTTGAAGATCACCTGCGCCTGCTCGTAAAGCTTGGTGCGCTCGGCAACGTCAGTCGCCTGCTTCGCCTTGGAAATCAGCTCGGAGAACTCCTTGTTGCACCACTGCGCACGGTTCGTGCCGCCTTCACCTGCCGAAGCGCAGGAGAGCAGAACGCCCATGAAGTTGTCCGGGTCACCGTTGTCACCGGTCCAGCCGAGGATGACGGCGCCGTCGCGGTTCACTTCGGTCGACTTCTTGAGGTATTCACCCCATTCATAGGAGACGATCTCGGCCTTGACGCCAACCTTGGCGAAATCCGCCTGGATGAGTTCGGCGGTGCGGCGTGCGTTCGGCATGTAAGGACGCTGAACCGGCATCGCCCAGATCTTCATCGAAAGATCCTTGACGCCGGCAGCTTCGAGAGCCTTCTTGGCCGCTTCCGGATCGTACGCATCGTCCTTGATGCTTTCGTTATAGGACCACATGGTCGGCGGGATCGGGTTCTTGGCAACCTGACCGGCGCCCTGGAACACGGCGTCGATGATGGCCTGCTTGTTCATCGCCATGTTCAGCGCCTTGCGGACTTCCGGCTTGTCGAAAGGCGCAACGGTGGTGTTATAGGCGAAGTAAGCGACGTTCAGACCCGACTGTTCATCGAGCTTGAGGTTCTTATCGGCGCGGATGGCGGCAAGGTCAGCCGGTGCCGGGTAAGGCATCAGGTGGCATTCGCCGGCCTTCAGCTTCTGCAGACGAACGGCGGCGTCCGGCGTGATCGCGAAGATCAGGTCGTCGATCTTCGGTGCTTCACCCCAGTAGTCGGCGTTCTTCTGGTAGCGGATGACCGCGTCCTTCTGATAGGCGACGAACTTGAACGGGCCCGTGCCGATCGGCAGGTTGTTGAAGTCTTCCTTGGTGCCGGCCTTTTCCAGCGTATCGGCATATTCCTTCGACACGATGGAGGCGAAAGGCATGGCGATATTGGCGAGGAACGGCGCTTCCGGACGCGTCAGCACGAACTTGACGGTGTAATCGTCGACCTTGACGATTTCCTTGATCAGCGACGGCATTTCCATGGAGTTGAAATATTCGTAGGTGATGCCTGCGATATACTGGTTCCACGGGTTCTTCGCATCGCGCTGGCGGTCGTAGCTGAAGATCACGTCATCGGCGTTGAATTCGCGGCTCGGCGTGAACTTGTCGTTGGAGTGCCACTTCACGCCCTTGCGCAGGTGGAAGGTGTATTCCAGACCGTCGCTCGAAACTTCCCATTTTTCGGCAAGGCCGGGCTCAACTTCTGTCGTGCCCTTCTTGAACTCGGTCAGGCGGTTGTAGACCGGATGCGCGGAAGCGTCGAAGGTGCCGCCAGCGGTGTAGGGCGACGGATCGAAGCCTTCCGGCGATGCCTCGGAGCAATAAACGAAGGTCTTCGCCATGGCGGGCATGGCGGAAGTGATCGCAATCGCAGAGGCGATAAGCAAACTGCGGGTCAGCGTTTTCATCTGGTGGTCCTTTCCCTCTTTTTCTGAGTTCCTGCGGCCCCGTCCGGGGGCCTACCTCTTCTGGTCAGCAGCGACGCGGGAGCTCCCATGTCGCCGTTCGGTCCTTTGCCTCCCGACCAATTACCCGGCGACCGGTTGAAACAACCGGTCGAGGTTCTTCTCCGGTGGGCAGAACCAGCGTGGTCCCGCCTCCGTCATATAGGCTATATCCTCGAGACGGACGCCGCATTCGCCATAAACGCACAGCATCGGCTCGATGGAAAAACACATGCCCGGCTCCAGCGCCGTGGCATTTCCTGCAACGATATAGGGTTCTTCGTGAATATCCAGCCCAAGCCCGTGGCCGGTGCGGTGCGGCAGGCCGGGAAGCTGATAATCCGGGCCGAAACCGGCCGCTTTCAGGCTGTCGCGCGCGGCCCTGTCCACATCCGAGCAGGCAGCGCCGACCTTTGCTGCGGCAAAGGCCGCCGCCTGCGCGTCGCGCTCGGCGTTCCAGAGGAAACGCTGCCGTTCCGTCGGTTTGCCGAAGACGTAGGTGCGGGTGATATCGGAACGATAGCCGTGAAGAATGCCGCCGAGATCGACCAGCACCATATCGCCTTCGCTGAGCGTCTGCGCATTGGGCACGCCATGCGGATAGGCCGTCGCCTCGCCGAACTGCACCGCCACGAAAAGCGGCTTCAGGCCAAGGGCAATATGCGCCGCATTGACGAAATCAGCGACTTCCGTAGTGGAAACGCCGGGACGCAGCCCCTCGAACACGGCCTTCTGCACGCCGTAACTCGCGTCCATCGCCGTCTGGATGATGGCGATCTCGGCTGCGGATTTGACCTGCCGCTGGGCGACGATCATCGGCTGGGCGGAAATGATGCGCCCTTCAAGACGCTGCATGAGGGCCGATGCGAAGACAAAGGGGGTGGCGGGATCGATGGCGACAAGATGGCCGGGACAGGTCAGCGCCTCAATGCGCCTTGCCATCAGGTCGAAGGGGCTTTCATCCTCTTCCCAGACGGCAACCTCACCCGCAATGCGGATGAGCGTCTGAAGCTTCGGCTCCTCGAAGGTCGGGCTGACATAGACCGGTACGCCTTCCGCCGGCACCAGCGCGCCGTGAATACGCTCGGAAAGACCAAGCGACAGGCCGGTATAATAGGTCAGCGACGATGATGCATCGAGCCAGACCGCCTTGATATTTTGCTGGATCATTCGCGCCTGCAGGCCGCGTAGTCGCAACCTGAACTCGTCTTCAGCGATCGATGAAACCGCGATCGGCTGAAACCGCTTCAGCGCCTCTTGAAAGTCTGCCATTCTCTCCCCGCCGCTTTCGGGCCGCAGACACAGGCGTGCCGGCAACCTCCCAAGCGTTCTTTTGCCCATGCTTAAACACAGGGCGGGGGGTAAGCAATGGCCCGGCATGGCACGCCACCACAAAACTGTGCAAATTTATCTAGACATAACGAAAATGTGATCGACGCACGCCTGATTTCAACGCTCGTTGCCTTGACGCAGAAATTCAAAATCCCCCGGAAATCCAAGGGGGAGACTGCGGACCGTCTTCAGCACCGAGCCGGTGCGCTGAAAGTCGACAGCCAAAAATATTCAAGGAAAAGACGCCCAGAAAAGGAAAAAGCCTGCCGCGGGAGGAGGTGCGGCAGGCTTCAAACTTGATCGGTGATTGGGAGGAGGAGTACCACCGATCCACATCGAGCGACGCTGGGAGGAGGAGTGCGTCGCTTCGATGATTTGAATATAGCGGTATCCGTGATTTTTAACAGAGCAAGTCTCGCAATGCAGCATTGCATTTCTGCATAGCTCGAAAATTCCTGCCCGGTTTTTCAGCACTCCCAAAAATCGCGGGAAAATCAGCTTTCCCGATAGACCTGGAAACCGGCGAAGGACTGGTTGACCGGCATGAGTTCGAGGCTGTTGATGTTGATATGCTTGGGCTGCGAGGCAACCCAGTGGATGGTGTTGGCAATATCGTCCGCCGTGATCGGATTGACGCCCTTGTAGAGATTGTCCGAGGCTTCCTGATTGCCGCCGGTGCGCACCAGCGTAAATTCCGTTTCGCACATGCCGGGCTCGATGGATGTCACCCGCACACCCTTGCCATGCAGGTCGGAACGCAGGCCGAGCGAAAACTGCCGCAGGAACGCTTTGGTGCCGCCATATACATTGCCGCCCGTATAGGGGTAATGCGCGGCCACAGACGAGAGGTTGACGACAATACCCTTGCGCCCGATCAGCGTTGGCAGCAGATGGTGGGTGATGTTCAGGAGACCGGTGATGTTGGTGTCCACCATGATCTGCCAGTCTTTCAAGGGCACCTGCGGTGCGGGCGCAGTGCCGAGTGCGAGACCGGCATTGTTGACGAGAACGTCGATATCGCGGAAGCCTTCCGGCAATCCGGACAGCGCCTTGCCTGTCGCCTCCTCGTCGGTGATATCGAAGGCGAGGCCATGAAAGGCGGAACCGAGCTCAGCGGAAAGCGCCTCCAGCCGTTCGGCCCGCCGGCCCGTGCCGATGACCTTCCAGCCCTCCTTGACGAAGCGCCGCGCCGTGGCCTGTCCGAAGCCGGATGTCGCGCCGGTGATGAGGATGGTTCCGCTCATGATGATGCCTCCACTCTATTGGTTTTTTCAGGGTCAATCGGTGTCAGTAATTTTTCGGCCGCCGCCGCGAGACAGCGCCTGTAGGCCTCGAGATCCGTATACCAAGCCTCTTCGGGAGCATCGCCAACGATGATGACGCCGCCGCGCCGCAAAATCCCGCCATGCAGCATGAGATTGTCGACCATGTCGAAATTCTCGATCGACAGCCCGTCTGGCCCGCGATAACGGCCCGTTTCATCCAGGGTGGCGACGCCGTCATAATGCGACTTGATGCGGGTGAAGTGATTGGCCGCGACATTGGTATAGGCGAAAACCGGCTTGCCCAGCGCGCACATGAAGCCCAGCTCATAGCTGGTTCCCGTATCGGCGGCGATGCCGCGGAACGGCGTGAGATTGGCAATCACCGCATCCGCTTCCAGCATCATCCGCTCATCGACGGCATTGATATTGCAGCCGTGACCGACCCTGGTATCCGCCGGCGGAATTTGCAGATCGCCCGGCGAAAGCGGCGTGAAACCGGCTTCCCGCGCCAGCGAGGCCTTGAGATCGAGCATTTCGCGCGCGTTCGGGAGGAAGACTTCCGGTCCGGCGAGATAGATTTTCTTTGTCATCGGGAATTCATGCGATTTGTCAGGAAAGGATTTCCCGACCCTAACCCGGGGACTTTCGCAAAGGCAAGTGCCAAGGGCATGCGGCGTGACGCACTGGGCGAGCCGATAAAACGGTATCGTCCCGCCGCTCTTTCCGTTATAGCCGGAGCAGGAAACTGGAATTTCTGGAGCAGGACATGGCAGCACCCATCCGTTACCACGAAGGCGATATTTCCGCCGAAGATGCCGCGCGTTACACCGGCGCCATCGCAATCGATACGGAAACGCTGGGGCTGGTGCCGCGCCGCGACCGCCTCTGCGTCGTTCAGCTTTCGCCGGGCGACGGCACGGCGGACGTCATTCGCATCGCCGCCGGCCAGAGGCAAGCGCCGAACCTCGTGCGGATGCTTGCCGACCCCGCCCGCCAGAAGATCTTTCACTATGGCCGTTTCGATATCGCCGTTCTGTTCCACACATTCGGCGTGACGACCACGCCGGTCTTCTGCACCAAGATCGCCTCGCGGCTGACCCGCACCTATACGGACCGGCACGGGCTGAAGGATAACCTCAAGGAAATGCTGGAAGTCGATATTTCCAAGGCCCAGCAATCTTCCGACTGGGCGGCCGAGACCCTGTCGCCGGCGCAGCTCGAATATGCCGCCTCCGACGTGCTGCACCTGCACGCGCTACGCGACAAGCTGACAGGTCGTCTCGTGCGTGACGGCCGCCTCGAGCATGCCGACGCCTGTTTCGCCTTTCTGCCGACGCGCGCGAAGCTCGACCTCCTCGGCTGGGAAGAAACCGATATTTTCGCCCATAGCTGAGCGAGCTCGCATCTGCTTTAAGCACTGATTTACCAGAATTGCCTATTCTCGGCCGCAACTTTGGCGGCCGGGGACTTTGAGGGATGATTACTCCGCTACAGCAGACGGCGGGCATTGCAGTCAGCGACCTCATGCGCTCGATGGTCGAAACCATCGAGGAACGCCAGCGCGAAGAGCAGGAAAAGGCCAACGGCACCAAAAAGGACGATGCGGTCAAGACGAACCCGCAGCCGGACGAAAGCCAGCGCGCCGCCAATGAGAAGATAAGCGCCTATCTCTTCGGCGTCATGAAGCCGGATGCCGATGCCTTCGCCTCGCTTGTCTCCCGCTTTTCCTCCGCGCTGGGCATCACACAGGAAAAGGACGAATCGAGCTTTTCCTTCGCGCGAAGACTTCAGGATGCGCTGACCCTGACCGATAGTTTCGAAAAAACCGATGCGCAGGGGAAAGCCACGAAGATTTCCCTGAAATCCTTCGGCGTTTCCGAGGCTGAGGTCGTGGACGTGCTGAACAATGGCGTCAACAGCAAGACCGATCCGATGGCCGCCCTTGCCGCCCGCATCGCAAAGGGTGCAGGCCTCACAGGCACGGAAGAGGATTTCGGCGAGCAGATGTCGAAAGCCATCATGGCCGCGCGCGCGACCCTGCCGAAAAACGTCGACGATCTGGAAGAATCGACCGGCCTCAAACAACTCGGCGTCTCCGCCCGGCAGATGATCTCCGCCATCGCCAACCCCCATGGCGATGAGGCGCGCGCCGTGAAGGATGCCTTGGACGAACAGGCGCAGGGCACCCGCTTCATGACGCGTGAAACCCTGAAGGTCATCCAGCGTCTCGAAGATGTCGCCGATCCGAAAACCAGGGAAGAGTTGCAGGCCGAACGCGGCAAGGATCGTATCGGCGAAATCAACGATGCCGAGGTGAAGGCCGAGCGGGAACAGGATATCCAGGCGCGCGATGCGCAGGGCAAGCTTGAAGACGTGCAGGAGCTCCAGGACGTCGTGAAGGAGCATATCGATGCTTCCGGCGACGAAAAAACGGAAGGCGTCGATCCGCAGGCGCCGGCCGACACATCGTCGGAAACGGCCCTGATCACCGTGCTTGCGGCTGCGCCTGCTGAGCAAGCCGCCCCGGCGGAAAACGAAAATGAGCCGACGGAGACAGACGCGGTCACCGATCCGGCCGATGCGGAAGACGACGGCGAAAAACTGCTCGATGCGCAGGCGCTTGTCGAAGATACCCGCAACGCCATTTTGCCGATCTCGATCGACGACAATGGCCTTTATGAACTGCTGAAGAAAAAGGCGGCATGATTGCCGCTTCCGATCGTCGCTTGAGCGAAACATGATGTGAGTTCAGACATGACCTATATTTCCGGCCTATCCGGCAGCGCCGTTTACGACACAGAACCCAATGCGGCGCAGGCGCTGCTATCCATGGCCGCCCCGTCGCTCGTTCCGGATGACGCGGCCTTCACCGCGCCCGCTGAGGAAGACAGCCTCATCGACCCCGTCAACATTCAACCGGATCGAAATCTTCCCAAGGCAAGCTGGCTCGATGCCATGCCGCCGGGAGCTTTTGCGACGGCACCCAGCGATCCCGACCATATTTCCTCGGTCAATTCCGACGATAACGGCCTTTACCGCATGTTCATCGGCGTTTCGCCCTGACCGGACGCGCAATTCCTTGGTTAGCCAAATCTTAATATCTGCA
The DNA here is from genome assembly GCF_044626815.1 of Agrobacterium sp. P15N1-A. Classification (NCBI taxonomy): domain Bacteria; kingdom Pseudomonadati; phylum Pseudomonadota; class Alphaproteobacteria; order Hyphomicrobiales; family Rhizobiaceae; genus Agrobacterium; species Agrobacterium sp. P15N1-A. The sequence continues at coordinate 88,515 of NZ_JBIUPF010000006.1, forward strand.
AGTCAAGATTGAGCCTGATGATTCTGTATGCGCTGCAACCGGCATTGCGGTGAGAAGCGTATACGGCGCTCCCGCATGAGCGGGCGAGATGACACCTGTCCATCACCGGCGCGGCGATTTTTCAACATTCAAGCCAGAAGCGGATCACAGAGCCAATGGGGATTGGCCCTTTCGCAGCCAGCGGCGGTCACCGATAGAAACGGAGCGCAGCATGTTACCGCCTGTACCGAAAATTGCGGCAACCGATGCCGCCTATGGAACCACGGTTTCACTGACACCGCGCGAGCAGGTGAAACAGACTACGCCGCCGCAACCAAACACTCCCGCCCCTGAAAACAGCAGCCTTTTTGCCCGCGCGGCAATCGCCTCCCTTACCAGCGAATTTCAACTCTCGCGCAGCACCGCCGTTCTGGCGGAAGCGCTCGGCAAGCTGATGAACCTGCCCCGGCGGGACGGCGAAGCGATCGAAACCTATGTGACGCGGCTGACGGAGGCGCTCCGCACCCTGCCCGCGCCACAACGTCTGGCGCTGGAACAGCAGGTCGGCAAGGCCCTGCAGGGCCTGACCCTTTCAATGCTTGCCGAAATCCTGAAACAGCCGACCGGGCCGGATGCTGCCCGCCTCGCGCTGCTGATCGAGCTTTCCCGTTACAAGGGAACGGACCTTGCGGCAAAGGCGGTGGTTTCCTCCTATCAGCAGAACAATTCCTCCAATCCCGCCCCCACGCAATCGGCCCAGCCGAAACAGCAGAACGCGCCGGGCCAGAATGCGGAAGCTCGCCCGTCTCCGGCCGCGACAGCGCAGGCCGCAAATTCCGCCACCGTCAGCCGGCTTCTGCCTCTGCTCATTGGGCCTCTCGCCCTCAGTGGCGCAGCGATGAAAGCAACGGTGGCGGCGCTGACGGCGCAACTGGACCCCCGGCCCACGCTTTCCACTCCGCCTGCCGACACACATGATACGCCGACCGTTGCCGCAAAACCGGATGGAAGAGCCGAAAACACGGCACGTCCGCTTCCGCCACAAATCGGCAGCGTGATGAAGGAAGTGTCGGCCGAGGCCCGCCCGGCAAATCCGCCCCGCGCCGAAACCGGCGAAGCCCGCCCGGCCCTTCCGCATCGAGAGACGATGAAGCCGGAGCAGAAAGAAATCCGCACGGGCCTTACCCCGCCATCCGGTTTGTTCGCAGACGACGCCGAGACCGTGAACAGCCTGCTGCTTGCCGCCACCGCCGGCAAACTTCCGCTCAAGCCGACCGGCACGCACGAGCCTCCGCCCGCGCCGCAGGGGGTTGCGCAGCAACCGCCCGATGATCAGCCCGCCGAAAAATCGTCCCTCGCAACAGCCGCCGCCCGCCCCTCGGGTGAGGAAACGGAAACTGCGGCCCATCGCCCCGAAGCCCAGCCGCTGCCGCGGGCCATGCTGGACCCGGAAGCGAGGATGGCGATGCTGGAGCAATCGGCTTCGCAATCGTTGATCGCCGCGGCTCTGGTAAAAGACGGCACACCGCTGCCGCTCGTCGCCTATCCTCCGGCGGATGAGGACTATGAATCGGAAACGCCGCCGCGCGGAGGCGGCCCGTTTTCCGAGGATGAGGCAAACGACGAGGCCGAAGCCGGCGCTGATAATTCCGACGCTCAGGACGAAAAAGAAGAGCGCATCGCCGCCAATGACGGGATCGACACGCAGGAAAGCCCGACGACGGTGGCTTCCGATGACAGTGCGGAAAATTATTATCTGAAGATGAGCGGCATGCTCTGAGGAACGCGCCGCTGCCCGCGCGCCGGTGCAAGCTGGAACCAACAAAAAACCCGCCGGAAAATTCCGGCGGGTTCTTCATTTCAAAGGATCGAAGCGATTATTCGCCGCGGTTCTTCAGAGCCGCGCCGAGGATGTCGCCGAGCGAAGCGCCCGAGTCGGACGAACCGAACTGTGCGACGGCTTCCTTCTCTTCAGCGATTTCCAGAGCCTTGATCGAAAGCATGACCTTGCGGTCCTTCTTCGAGAAGTTGACGACGCGGGCGTCGACAACCTGGCCAACCGAGAAGCGCTCAGGGCGCTGCTCGTCGCGGTCACGGGAAAGGTCAGCGCGACGGATGAACGAGGTGAGGTCTTCGTGGTTGACGAGCTTCACTTCGATGCCGCCATCGTTGACGCCGATGACTTCAGCGGAAACGACTGCGTTCTTGCGCAGGTCGCCGGACGAAGCGGCTTCGCCGACAGCATCCTTGCCGAGCTGCTTGATGCCGAGCGAGATGCGTTCCTTCTCAACGTCAACGTCGAGAACGACAGCCTTGACGACGTCACCCTTGTTGTACTCTTCGATGACCTGCTCGCCCGGACGGTTCCAGTCGAGATCCGACAGGTGAACCATGCCGTCGACATCGCCTTCGAGGCCGATGAACAGACCGAATTCGGTCTTGTTCTTGACTTCGCCTTCGACTTCAGTGCCGGCCGGATGGCTGTAGGCAAATGCCTGCCACGGGTTTTCCAGCGTCTGCTTGAGGCCGAGCGAGATACGGCGCTTGGACGGATCGACTTCGAGAACGACAACGTCGACTTCCTGGCTCGTGGACAGGATCTTGCCGGGATGGACGTTCTTCTTGGTCCAGGACATTTCGGAGATGTGGATCAGGCCTTCGATGCCCGGCTCCAGCTCAACGAATGCACCGTAGTCGGTGATGTTCGTGACCGTACCGGAGATCTTCTTGCCAACCGGGTACTTGGCGGAGATGCCATCCCACGGATCGGACTCGAGCTGCTTCATGCCGAGCGAGATGCGGTGGGTTTCCTGGTTGATGCGGATGATCTGAACCTTGACCTGCTGGCCAATGTTGAGGATTTCCGAAGGATGGTTGACGCGGCGCCATGCCATGTCGGTGACGTGCAGCAGGCCGTCGATGCCGCCGAGGTCAACGAACGCACCGTAATCGGTGATGTTCTTGACGACGCCGTCAACAACCTGGCCTTCTTCGAGGTTCTGAACGATTTCAGAACGCTGCTCGGCACGCGACTCTTCGAGAACCGTACGGCGCGAAACAACGATGTTGCCGCGACGCTTGTCCATCTTGAGGATTTCGAAGGGCTGCGGGTTGTGCATCAGCGGGGTAACGTCGCGGATCGGACGGATGTCGACCTGCGAACGCGGAAGGAAGGCAACAGCGCCGTCCAGATCGACGGTGAAACCACCCTTGACCTGGTTGAAGATAACGCCTTCGACGCGCTCGCCAGCTTCGAACTTGGCTTCGAGCTTGACCCAGCTTTCTTCGCGGCGAGCCTTCTCGCGCGACAGAACGGCTTCGCCGAGGGCGTTTTCGATGCGCTCGACGTAGACTTCGACTTCGTCGCCGACCTTCAGCGTGCCGTCCTTGGACTTCGCGCCGAATTCCTTCAACGGTACGCGGCCTTCAACCTTGAGGCCGACGTCGACGATGGCAACGTCCTTCTCGATTGCCGTTACGATACCCTTGGCAACATAGCCTTCGGCAAGATCGTTGGAGGCAAAGGATTCTTCGAGAAGCGCTGCGAAATCTTCGCGCGTGGGGGTAGATACTGACATGAAATCTCCTGATTGCATCCGCGCTATGGCGAATACAAAAGCGCCGGTGGGCTAGTGTTGTTGATACCCGACCCCATGCCCGCCTTTTCAAAAGGCTTTCCGGCGCAAGGACATGTCTTCGGGCAATTCCGGACTAAACGCGGACCGAAATGAAGCGGTTCCGCGAAAAACCTATTTCCTCAGGGCGGCGTCGATGATCGCCCGCGCGGCCTGAAACGCCGCCTCTATACTCATTTCCGACGTATCTAGCAAGTGCGCGTCTTCAGCCGGCTTCAACGGGCTGTCGGCGCGGCCCATGTCGCGCTCGTCACGTTTTTTCACTTCAGCGAAAATGGCATCATAATCGCCGCTGCCGCCATTGGCCAGAATTTCATCGTAACGGCGTCGCGCCCGCACATCCGCAGAGGCCGTGACGTAAAGCTTCACCGGCGCCTCAGGGCACACCACCGTGCCGATGTCGCGGCCGTCGAGCACCGTGCCCGGTTCTTTCGAGGCAAAACGCTGCTGCGCCTTCACGAGCGCACGCCTCACCGGCGTCATCACCGCGATTTTGGATGCGGCCTCGCCAATATCGTGCCGGGAAAGAACGGTGCGATCGAGCCCCGCAAGATCGACTTCCAGCGCGATCTTCTCAGCCACGGCCTCATCATCGAGCGGCAGGCCGGCATCCAGAAGCGCCTTGGCGGTCGCCCTGTAGGTCAGCCCGGTATCGAGATGGTGGAAACCATAGGTCTCGGCAATCCTGCGCGACAGGGTTCCCTTGCCCGCCGCAGCCGGCCCGTCTATGGCGATCGTGAAGGTCATGAAGCTTTCCGCCTGTGCATTCGTCATTCATATAATAGAGTGCGCAACGCCTTCCTATTTATATCAGCATCCCCGCATAGGGGTTGCGCCGAGGCGGGCGACACCCGAAGTTTGTCTTTGACACGAAAGAGCGCAACGATTAAGGGGACCGGCTATAAATTTTACCGTCTATGCCGGTTTTACGGCGTACACACCGAAACTCATTCGACAATTTGAGGCTTAGACAGTGGCAAAAGCGGAACTTGGTACCAAGCGCACAGACCCCGATACCGGCAAGAAGTTCTACGATCTGAACCGCGATCCGGTCGTTTCTCCCTACACCGGCAAGTCCTGGCCGCTCTCCTTCTTCGAGGAAAGCACCGCCCAGGCGAAGATGGAGCAGGCTGAAGAAGAGGAAGTGGCGGAAGTCGATACCGAAAACACGGAAGTCGAACTCGTCTCGCTGGAAGATGCCGATGGCGACAACAACGGCGACGATATCCCCGATCTCGGCGACGACGATGACGTCGAAATCGATGACGACGACGACACCTTCCTCGAAACCGACGACGAAGATGACGACGACGACATGTCCGGCATCATCGGCGTATCGGGCGACGACGAAGAAGCTTGATTTTACTTGATAATTCGGCCCGACGACAAAAAAATGACGCCGGGCCGTTTTTTATGCTTGCACTCGTCGGAAAGCCGCAGTAGTAAGCCGCCACCGAACGGAACAACAACCGCTTCGGTTCCCGGAACCGGAAGAAATGCCGGAACCCTTATGGGGCTATAGCTCAGCTGGGAGAGCGCTTGCATGGCATGCAAGAGGTCAGCGGTTCGATCCCGCTTAGCTCCACCAAACCTTCCCAGACAAAAAATATCTTCCCTTCGGCCAGTCGCTCTCGCGCATCTTGCAAGCCGCTCGAGCCGATCGCCTATTGCAGCAACGCCCGCACATCCTGCCCGTTGATCCGGCACTCCACGGAACCGCCGGCACCACCTTCCTCCACCGTCCGACATTCCAGATATCTGCCGCGCAGCCGGTTCTCCAGTGCTTTGAAAGCGTTGAGGCCGCAGGCGTAACGGCGACCGTCGGCGCCGGTGCAGACGCGATTGCGTTCGACATCCTCCACACCGGCGAGACGGAATTCCTTACCCTTGAAGGTGAAGCGGCTGCTGGAAATCACGCGCAGGCGCTGGTCCGCATGCATTTTCAGCGGATAAAGATCGGGAGGCGTCGGAATGCGTTCGTAATTTTGGCTACGCGGATCGACCCGCACCGGTGAGGTCGTCCACAGCAGTTCCGTATTGGCAGCAAGGCCTGCTGGCGCCGGGGTTGCCTCGCCATTGACGAGCGAGGCGATGCGGATGCCGGCCATGCCGAGGCCAACGGCCAGGACGATCTGAAACAGCAAAATTGCGATCTGCCGGACCATGTCACCGCAACATCAAAACAATGAACGACATAAAATAAATCGGCCGTCTCGCTACGAAAGAGACCGGCCGCATGTCACATCAACAAAACCTTGCCTGCACTCACATCCCGCACCGTACCCATGGCCATGATCGGAATCCGGTCGCTGTCCAGGATTACCCGTCCCGTTGTCCGCAGCCAGCGAAAACCGCCTGCCTTGAGCTGAATGCGGTATTCCTGATCATAAAACACGCCATTTGTCAGCGAATTATAAACCGCCTTGGCGACACGCGCCCGCGAGCCGCTTTCGATCTGCGCGATGAAATGTTCGACGGGAATGCCGCAGGCGGCCTTATCGGGGGAAACTTCGCGCAGGTGAGCGGCCACGGCATCGAGATAAATCAGGTTTTGCCCGATGTTCCAGCTATAATAACCTACAAGTGTCTCTTCCAGCGATATATTCTCCAACATCGGCCTTCTACCCGTCTGAAATGCTTGTGCGGGTCTGTAACATACCAGACGATAGACGGCTAACCACAAGAATTCATCCTTTTGTCTGATGCGACGCGGTTTTGCGGTCGGCGGATTATCGACAGCCCTTTTCGGCCACCATGTTGGCGAAGCAACCTTCCTGTGCCAAAGAAGATTGATCTTGCGCCAACGACCAGAGGAGCCGCCGTGACCATCGGGCTTGCCCATGCCGAACTCATCGCCGTCGTCACCGCCATCACCACGGATGAGCCGCGGGTCATGACCGTTCGGGAAGGTGCAGCGCTTCCGTCGGGACCATTCGAATTCGGGCACAGAACGCTCCAGAGCGGCTTGCGGGAATGGATTCACGAACAGACCCATCACCCCGTCGGTTATCTCGAACAGCTCTATACTTTCGCCGATCGCGACCGCAATAACGACATTTTAGGCGGCAGAACCATCTCCATCGGTTATCTCGGGCTGGTTCGCGAACAGGAAGCCTCCGGCGGCAAACGCCCGCTCTGGCACGGCTGGTACGAATATTTCCCCTGGGAGGACCACCGCCAGGGACGCCCGGAAGTTCTGGACAGCATCATCGACAGGCTGCGCGCCTGGGCGGATTCCGATCCCGCCTCCAAAAGCCAGCGCCATTTGCGCGCCGATTTCACCTTCGGCCTCGATGGCGGCGGCTGGAACGAGGAATTGACCCTGCAGCGTTACGAGTTGCTCTATGAAGCCGGGCTGGTCGAGGAAGCGCAGGGCGAACCGCGGATTAATTTCGGCAGGCCGATGTTTGCCGATCACCGCCGCATCCTTGGCACCGGCATCGCGCGTCTGCGGGCCAAGATCAAATATCGCCCCGTGGTGTTCGAACTGATGGCCGACGCCTTCACGCTCCTGCAGCTACAGCGCGCCATCGAGGCGCTGGCCGGGCTGACCCTGCACAAGCAGAACTTCCGTCGGCTGATCGAACAGCAGCAGCTGGTGGAAGAGACCGGCGACATGGCGACCGAAACCGGCGGACGCCCGGCAAAGCTTTTCCGCTTCCGCCAGACCGTTCTCGATGAACGCGCCCTTTCCGGAACGAAACTGCCGCTCTCCCGCAATTGACATATGCTCACAATGAGAATATGTCTTTGCCCTAGATATACTCAAAAAGAGTATAAATGGGAGAGCACCGTGAACGAGCAGATTTCCGCCGCAAGCCTTTACGACCGCGTCGCCCGCGTCATTCCCAAGGCCGAATGGATGGGCTTTCAGGACGATGTGGAGGCGATCCTGGAGCTGAAGCGCAAGCGCAACGCCGTCATCCTCGCCCATAATTACCAGACGCCGGAAATCTTCCACGGCGTCGCCGATATTGTCGGCGACAGCCTCGCCCTTGCCCGCAAGGCAATGGAGGTGGAAGCGGATGTCATCGTTCTGGCCGGCGTCCATTTCATGGCCGAGACGGCAAAGCTGCTCAATCCGGAAAAAACCGTGCTCATTCCGGATATGGCCGCCGGTTGTTCGCTGGCCGATTCCATCACGCCCGAGGACATCGCGCTTTTGCGCAAGGCCTATCCCGGCGTTCCGGTCGTGACCTACGTGAACACGTCTGCGGCGGTGAAGGCGGCATCTGACATCTGCTGCACCTCCGGCAATGCCCGCCAGGTGGTGGAATCGCTCGGCGTACCGCGCGTGCTGATGTTGCCGGATGAATATCTGGCGAAGAACGTGGCGCGGGAAACCAATGTCGAGCTGATCGCCTGGCGCGGCCATTGCGAGGTGCATGAACTTTTCACCGCCGATGATATTCGCGAATTGCGCGAAAGCCATCCGGGCGTCACCGTGCTGGCGCATCCGGAATGTCCGCCCGATGTCGTCGAGGCTGCGGATTTTTCCGGCTCCACCGCCGTCATGTCGGATTATGTCGGCCGCGAGCGCCCCGCCCGCGTGGTGCTTTTGACGGAATGCTCGATGAGCGACAATGTCGCCGTGCATCACCCGGATGTCGAATTCATCCGCCCCTGCAATCTCTGCCCGCATATGAAGCGCATCACGCTTGGCAATATCCGCACGGCGCTGGAGGAAAACCGCCACGAAGTGACGGTCGACCCCGCCATCGCTGTCGCCGCCCGCCGCGCCGTGGAAAGGATGCTGGAAGTATGAGCGAACGCCTCCCGTCGCATACGGGCTGGACGGTCATTGTCGGCAGCGGCATTGCGGGCCTGATGGCGGCGCTGACGCTTGCGCCGCAGCCCGTGCTGCTTCTCACACGCGGCGTTCTCGGCGGCGAGACGTCCAGCGCCTGGGCGCAGGGCGGCATTGCCGCCAGCCTTGGTCCGGATGACCGCGCGGCCCTGCATCTTGCCGATACGCTCGCTGCGGGCGATGGCCTTTGCGATGAAGATCTGGCAGTTGAGATTATATCCGCCGCCCCCGCCGTCATCGATGCACTGGAGCGGGCGGGCGTTCGCTTCGACCGTGACGCCTCAGACAACTATGTGTTCGGGCTCGAAGCCGCCCATAGCCGACGACGCATTCTCCATGCCGAAGGCGACGGGTCGGGTGCGACGATTGTGAGGGCACTTGCAGCCGCCGTTCTTCGCACGCCGTCCATAACCGTTCTGGAAGGCACGGAAGTACGCCGCCTGCTGACGGAAGACGGCGTCATCGCCGGTCTCGCCTGCATCGGGCCAAAAGGCTGCTTCACTTTGCCGGCAAGCCAGGTCGTTCTCGCCACCGGCGGCCTCGGCGGGCTTTATGAAGCAACGACCAATCCCTCCGGCAATTTCGGGCAGGGCATCATGCTTGCCGCCCGCGCCGGCGCCATCCTCGCCGATATGGAATTCGTGCAATTCCATCCGACGGCGCTTTCCTCGCCCAGACGGCCGCTGGCGCTGGTGAGCGAGGCGGTGCGGGGCGAAGGCGCGCTGCTTCTCAATGAAAACGGCGAACGTTTCATGGCTGCCGTTCCGGGTGCGGAACTCGCCTCCCGCGATATTGTCGCCCGCGCCATCGACCGCGAAATCCTGCGCGGCGGCAAGGTCTTTCTCGATGCCCGCAAGGCGCTCGGCTCCGGCTTTTCCGCCCGCTTCCCCTCGATCGACCTGCTCTGCCGCGAAGCCGGGATAGACCCCGCCCGTGAGCTCGTTCCGGTGCGCCCGGCGGTGCATTACCATATGGGCGGCGTCGCCACCGATGGTAAAGGCCGAAGCTCGGTGCCGGGCCTTTGGGTTGCCGGCGAAACCGCCTGCACGGGTCTGCATGGCGCAAACCGGCTTGCCAGCAATTCCCTGCTGGAAGCGGCGGCCATGGGCATGCGCGCGGCAGAAGACATTGCCGGCAGGCAGGCATATGCGGGAAAACAGGCAGCGGATATCGCAACACTCCCCGTGCCTGATTTGCCGGCAGCCGACCTCTCCCCGGTTCGGCCCATCGTTTCCCGCCATCTCGGCATCGTAAGACATGCGGAAGGGCTGACGGGCGCGATCCGCGATCTTCTGCCACTGGCTGAGCGGAACGGGCCGGCATCCGATCCTGCCCTTGTCGCGCTGGCCATCGCCGTCTTTGCGGCGCTGCGCACGGAATCGCGCGGTGCGCATTTCCGCGACGATTTCCCTGAAAAACATGCGACGGCGACAAGGCGCAGGCTGAACCTCAGCGACGTCCTCACCATCGCCCATGAATTTTCCTCTTCCAGCCATTCTTCGGCCAGCCTCGCGCGGAGCGCCTGACATGACCCTTTCACCCCTGCCACGCCTCATCATCGAACCGCTCGTGCGCAACGCCCTTCTGGAAGACCTCGGCCTGGCGGGCGACATCACGTCCGCCGCCGTCATTCCCGCCGATCATCGCTCGGTCGTCGTCATGGCCGCGCGCGAACCGGGCGTTATTGCCGGTCTCGACGCGGTGGAACTTGCTTTCCAGCTCGTGGATCCGGCCATCGTGATGAAACGGCATGTGCAGGATGGGGCCGCCGTGACGCCCGGCGATATCATCGCGACGATCGAAGGCCCCTCGCGCGGCCTTCTGACGGCGGAGCGCACGGCGCTGAATTTCCTCGGCCACCTGTCGGGCATCGCTTCCGTCACTGCAAAAATCGTTGCCGCCATTGCCGGCACCAGGGCCTCGGTCGCCTGCACCCGCAAGACGACGCCGGGGCTGAGAGCGCTGGAAAAATATGCCGTGCGCGCCGGCGGCGGCACGAACCACCGTTTTGCGCTTTATGACGCTGTTCTCATCAAGGACAACCATATCGCCGTGGCCGGCGGCGTGCGCGACGCCATCCGCCGCGCCCGGCAGGGCGTGGGGCATCTCGTCAAGATCGAGGTGGAGGTCGATACGCTTGCGCAGTTGCGCGAGGTCATGGATGAGGGCGTCGATGCGGTCCTTCTCGACAATATGACGCCCGAACAGCTGCGCGAGGCGGTGGGGATCGTCGCCGGTCGCGCCATTACCGAAGCGTCGGGCCGCATCAATCCGCAGACGGCCGCAGCCATCGCCGCAACCGGCATCGATCTCATCTCCGTCGGCTGGCTGACCCACAGCGCGCCGGTTCTCGATATCGGCCTCGACTTTCAAGGCCAGAGCTAAAGAATATGCGGCGCATGGGTTCGCCGCACGGAACCAATCGGCCATATCGCCGTTATTGCTCCGCCTGAGGTCTATTCAAGGCGGGGGGATCAGTGCGCGCAAAAGCCTGTCCATATGCCTGCGGACCTCTCTCACAAAGGAAAGGCTTGTTATGGAAGACGCACAAGTTGGCTGGATTGCAGCAATCATCATCGGCGGCGTGGCCGGTTGGCTCGCCGAACAGTTCATGAAAAGCAATATGGGTCTTTTCATGAACATTATCCTCGGCATTGTCGGCGCCATCGTCGCCAATTTCCTTCTGGGGCTCGTGGGCATTTCGCTCGGAGGCTGGATTGGCTATCTCATCGCCGGTTTCATCGGCGCCTGCATTCTCATCGCCGTCGGGCGGGCATTTCGCCGCTAAGGAGAGGACACCATGAGCTTTTTCGACAAGATCAAGAACGCTATTTTCGGCAAGGCCGAGGCCGCACCGCAGACTTCGGCTCCGGCCGGCACGCCGGCACCCACGGCAAGCCCGGCCGCACCGGCCGCACCGGCAGCACCCGCTCCGACAGCCGCGGCTCCGGCTCCCACCGGCAATGTCGACGTCGCTTCGATCCTGGATGCGGCGGTCAAGCAGAACGGCCAGAAACTCGACTGGAAACATTCGATCGTCGACCTTCTGAAAGCGCTCAATCTGGACAGCAGCCTCAGCGCCAGAAAGGAACTGGCCGGCGAACTCGGCTATACCGGCGACACCTCGGATTCGGCGACCATGAACATCTGGCTGCACAAGGCTGTCATCAAGAAACTGTCCGAAAACGGCGGCAAGGTTCCAGCCGACCTTCTGGATTGAACCGATAAACGGGAGCGCCGCGATGGACGACTATTCCAGCCTTCGAGAGCAGATCGGCCAGGACCTCGACACCCTGCACAGGACCGAGAATCCGAAATCGATCTTCGAGATCGCCGACGACTATCTTCTGGGAAATCCAAATCTCAAGAGGGCCATCGTCGAAGACATCATCAAGGAAGAAGCGGACAAGCGCGGCATCGCGATCCACTGACGCCGCGCGTCGCGCGCACGGCTGTTGTACCCAAAAGGGCGGCATCCCAACCGGATGCCGCCCTTTTATATCTGGCGGAGTTGCATCATCCGCACTCCGTCACCCCGGACCAGATCCGGCATGACGGAAGAGAGGCTTCCGCCAAAGCCCTATTTATCCAGCTTCGCTTCGGCCTTTTTCGCGTTTTCTTCCATCAGCTCATACCACATGGCGTTCATGACGGCGAAGATGGCGGCGAGAGGCAGGCCGAGCAGCCAGGCGAAATACCACATGTTCGATCTCCTTCTTTCTCAATCAATAAGCATGACCGCTGTCGTCGCGGATCGCCTTTTCATCCACCTTGCCCCACAGCACGCGATAGACCCATGACGTATAGGCGACAATGATCGGGATGAAGATGAGGGCGACGACCAGCATGATGAACAGTGTCATATGGCTGGACGACGCATCCCATACCGTCAGGCTCGATTTCGGATCGACCGAAGACGGCAGGATGAAGGGAAACATCGTCAGCCCCACCGTTGAAATGATGCCGAAAATCGCGAGCGAGCTGGAAAGCAGCGCCAGCACTTCCCTGCGGGCCCGGAGCAAGACGAAAGCGACGAGCGGGAAGACAAGACCGAGCGCCGGCGCCAGCATCATCCAGGGATGCGCCGCATAATTGGCAAACCAGACACCGCCCGCAACCTCGACCGTCTTCGACAGCGGATTGGACGGACCGTCGGTCACGACCTCCGAGGTGAAGCGATAGCCATCGACACCGAGCCACAGAAAGACGCCGCCGAGCGCAAAAAGAACGGTGGTGGCAAGCGCCGCGATGCTGCCGAAACCGCGCGCGCGGGTCGCGACCGGACCATCCGTCTTCAGCACCAGCCATGCCGCACCGTGCATGATGAGCATGGCGACGGATACGAGGCCGCAGAGGATGGCGTAGGGGTTCAGAAGCTCGAACAGCGTCGTGCCATCGTAGAAAATCCTGAGGTCGTCATTGAGGTGGAAGGGAACGCCCTGCAGCACATTGCCGATGGCCACGCCGAAGATCAGCGCGGGAACGAAACCACCGATGAACAGGGCCCAGTCCCAGCCGGTGCGCCAGGCGGCGCTTTCACGCTTGGAGCGATATTTGAAACCGACCGGCCGCAGGATCAGCGCAAACAGGGTGGCGAACATCGCCAGGTAAAACCCTGAAAACGACACCGCATAAAGCGGCGGCCAGGCGGCGAAGATCGCACCGCCGCCGAGGATGAGCCAGACCTGATTGCCTTCCCAGACGGGGCCGATGGAATTGATGACGACACGCCGCTCGATATCCGTTTTCGCGACGAAGGGCAGGAGCGCGCCGGTGCCGAGATCGAAACCGCCGGTCACGGCAAAACCGATCAGCACCACGCCGAGCAGCAGCCACCAGATGACGCGGAGAATTTCGTAGTCGATGAGTTGGTGCAATATCATGATCGTTTACTCCGCAGCGACGAGTTTTTCAGGAACGAGCGGCGCTTCCGGCTCATGGTCCGGGTCCGGCCCCTTGCGGATCGCCTTCAGCATCAGCCCCATTTCGACGATGAACAGCACCGTGTAGATGGCGATGAAACACAGGAGCGTGATGAGGACCGTGGAGGCGCTGAGGCTGGAGACGGCCGCGGCCGTGGGCAGCACGCCTTCGATGATCCATGGCTGGCGGCCGAATTCGGCCACCACCCAGCCCATTTCCGCCGCGATCCACGGCAGGGGAATGGCGAAGACCGCCACTTTCAGCAGCAGCGGATAATGATCCAGCCGGCGGCGGGCCGAAAGATAAAAGAACGTCGCCGTCAGCAGGATGAAGAAGATGCCAAGGCCGACCATGATGCGGAACGACCAGAACAGGGTCGGCACATGCGGAATGGTATCCGCCGCCGCCTTGGCGATCTGCTCTTCATTCGCCTGGCGCGGATCGTCGACATATCGTTTCAGCAGCAGGGCATAACCGAGCTCATGGCCGAGTTCGGCAAAGGTGCCGCGCACCTCTTCGGGCAACTCCGCGCCCTTGCCGGTGGCGCGTATCTGCATCAGCGCGTCATAGGCCTTGATACCGTCACGGATGCGGGTCTTGGCCTGCTCAACCAGATCGTTGATGCCCGGAATTTGCGTGTCGAGCGAGCGGGTGCCGATGAGGCCCATCACCCACGGGATCTTCACGGCGAAATGCGTTTCGCGCGCTTCCTGATCGGGAAACCCGATGGCCGTGAAGGGGGCCGGCGCCGGCTCGGTTTCCCACATGGCCTCGATGGAGGCGAGTTTCATCTTCTGGTGTTCTGTGGAGAGATAGCCGCTTTCATCACCCAGCACGACGACCGACAGCGCGGACGCCAGACCGAAGGAGGCGGCAACCGTCATCGAGCGCTTGGCGAGATCGATATGACGGCCCTTCAGCACATACCAGGCCGAAACGCCGAGCACGAAGATGGAGGCCGTCACGTAACCCGCAGAAACCGTGTGAACGAACTTCGCCTGCGCCACCGGGTTGAACAGGACCTCGAAGAAGTCAGTCACTTCCATGCGCATGGTCTGGGGATTGAAGGCGGAGCCCGTGGGGTTCTGCATCCAGCCATTGGCGATCAATATCCATAGCGCCGAAAAATTCGAACCGAGCGCCACGCACCATGTCGCGACGAGATGGCCGAGTTTAGACAGCTTGTCCCAGCCGAAGAAAAACAGCCCGACGAAGGTGGCTTCCAGGAAGAAGGCCATCATGCCCTCGATGGCCAGCGGCGCGCCGAAAATATCGCCGACATAATGGCTGTAATAACTCCAGTTCATGCCGAACTGGAATTCCATGACGATGCCGGTGGAAACGCCGAGCACGAAGTTGATGCCGAACAACGTGCCCCAGAATTTCGTCATCTGCCGCCAGACCGTGCGGCCGGTCATGACATAGACCGTTTCCATGATGGCGATCACCACCGATAGTCCGATCGTCAGGGGAACGAACAGAAAGTGATATAAAGCCGTCACTGCAAATTGCAGGCGCGACAGCGCCACTATGTCGAGTTCCATAGTCCTATCCACCTTTTCCGGAAGGCCGGCCTTCCATTTCAAAGACGACGCCGGCTCTCAAAAAATCTCAGTCCGGGCGCAGTGTCTCCAGCACTACGCCGTATTCCGGGGTGCCGCTTTGACATTCATCAAATTGACGCCCCTCTTTCAGCACGATGATGCGATCGGCAAATTCCGCCTCGCGGCGATTATGGGTGATCATCACGACAGTCTTTCCCTCTGCCCTCGCAAACAGCCGGGTGAGCACGTCACGGGCGGTTTCGCCATCCAGCCCTTCCGTCACCTCGTCGAGAAGCCAGAGCGGCCGGTTAGCCAGCAGGAAACGGGCGAGCGCCAGCCGGCGCGACTGACCGCCGGAAAGCCCCTGGCCCGCCTCGCCCAGCCTTGTCTCCAGCCCGGCTGACAAAGATTTGACGTGTTCGGCAAGGCCTGCCGCCTCAAGCACGTCCCATAACTCGGCCCCGGTTGCGGCGGGTTTCGCCAGCCGCAGATTGTCGGCGATGCTGTCGCGGAAAAGCTGGCTTCGCTGCGTCATGAGAGTGGACGGCAAGGCGTTGACCGTGCCCGCAGCCGGCCGCAATTCACCCGCCAGAAGCTGGATGAGGCTTGTCTTGCCCGCACCGCTCTGGCCGATGATGGCAACCCGTTCCCCGGAGGCGATTGCAAGGTTGATATTCGTCAGGACAGGGTTGTCGTTCCCGTCCCGCTCCAGACGCACGTTTTTGAGCTCTGCCGCCATGCCGTTGACCGGCGAGACGGGACAGCGGCCCTCAGCCGTTGCTGAAAGACGCGGCGCGATGCGCCTTGCGGAAAACAGCGTGCGCCCAAGCTCCATCGCCCCACGACGAAGCGCCGTGAAAGGCTCCAGCGCGGCAAAACAGACGAGCAGCCCGAGCGCCGCGGCCGGCGCGCTCACCGCCCCCTGTTCCGCAAGCCAGGCCATGCCGAGAAGGGCTGCACTCAAAAGAACGGCCGCTGAAACCCCGAAGGAAAAACCGGCACTGGTTTCGATACGGTTCAGCGTATCATCGCAGGCAGAGAGGTAATCATCCGCCCGTTTCACCGCCGCGACCTGCGCGGAAAGGCGGCCGGTGGTCAAGAGCTCCGTCTGCCCGCTCACGAGGTCGGCCGTGCGGGCCCGAAGGGCTTCCAGCCCGATTGCCCGGCGGCGCGAGAATGTTTCTGCCTGCAAGGCGGCGCGAACCGAAATTCCAAGCCCCGCCGCGACGAGGAAAACCGCCGCCAGAATGCCCGCCAGAGGATGGAGAAAAGCAAGCCCGAGACCTGTCGCAATTGCGGCAAGGATCGCGACAGCGGCGGGAACCAGCACGCGCAGATAAAGCGAATCCAGTGCATCGATGTCCGCCGTCAGCCGGTTCAGCAGGCGCGCGGGCCTCGCCTCCAGGGATTTCGCGGCCTGCGGCGCGGCAAAGCCGCGAAACACCTTTTCCCGAAGGGCTGCAAGCACGGAAAGCGTGGCGTCATGGGTCGTCATGCGTTCGCCGTAACGGGCGGCGGTGCGCGCCAGCGCCAGAAGGCGAATGGCGGCCGAAGGCGCAAAGACATCGAAGGCATAGGCGGTTGCCGGCAGAAGACCGGCAATCGCCGTTGCGGTGATGAACCAGCCGGAAACACCGAGAAGACCGATGCCCGCCAGCACCGTCGTTACCGCCAGAGCCGCGCCCGCCATCAACATGCCGCGCCGTGCCGACCAGAACAGGCCGATAATGGGTTTCAATATCGCAAAACGTGCGATCATGGCTGCCCCCTCGAATGGATCTCCGTCATATCCACGATCCTGTCCATGCGCGCCGCAAGCACCGGATCATGGGTCGCGACGACCAATGTCCTGCCATTTGCCAGTTGCAACAGGTTATCCCTGACGAGAGCAGCCGTTTCCCGGTCGAGATGGGCTGTCGGCTCGTCGGCCAGAACAAGCTGCGTTGCGGGGTCAGCGAAAGCACGCGCAATGGCAAGCCGCACCGCCTCCCCGCCCGAGATTCCATATCCGCCATCGCCGATCTGCAGATGCCGGCGCGCATGTGACAAGCCCTCGAGCCCGGTGCAGCGCAGCGTCTCTTCCACCATGCCCTCAGTGACAACCGAACGGCCGAAGCGAATATTCGCCTTCAGCGAACCAGCAAAAAAGAACGGCTTCTGGCTGACCCAGCCAATCGTCCTGCGCAGCCCATCCGCCGTCGCATTATCGAGCTTGACGCCGCCGATCCTGATCGAGCCCTCTCCAGCCTCGGCCAGCCCGGCAATCAAGGAGAGTACAGTGGATTTGCCACAACCGGAAGGCCCAAGAATTGCTACCCGCTCACCCTGTTGAACGGTCAGGTTGAGATTTTGGATGACAGGTGGGTTGCTCGGATAAGCGAAGGAGAGATTAGCTATCTCCAGCAGGCCGGGCGTCGGGGCTGCGACAGACGCCCCGTCCACGCCCTCGCCCGCGATGGTCGCACCGCCGGCCGTCAATTTGCCGAGCGCATCGAGCGCCGCTTCACCGGCCGCGCGGTCGTGCCAGACGGCGGAGAGTTCCCGCAGCGGTTCGAAAAACGCCGGCGCCAGCAGCAGGATGAAGATGCCTTCGGCAAGCGTCAGCTTGTGGCCCCAGGCCCCGAAATCGAGAAAACCGAGCAGATGAAAACCGATATAGACGGCAGTCATGGCAACGCCGAGCGCTGCGAAAAGCTCCAGAACCGCCGAGGAGAGAAAGGCGATCCTGAGCACCGCCATCGTCCGCTTCTTCAGGTTCTGCGCATCGGCGCTGAGACGCTCCGCCGTCAGATCGACGGCTTTGAGCGTGCGGATTGTCTCCAGCCCGCGCAGGCGATCGAGCAGGAAGGCATTCATATTGCCCGTCTCGGCAAGCTGCTTCTCGCTGGCGGCCTTGGCCTGCCAGCCGATGAGCGCCATGAAAAGCGGGATGGTTGGCATGGCGAGCAGCAACACCAGCGCCGCAATCCAGGTAATGGGCAGGATCGCCAGCACAAAAACCAGCGGCACGACGGTCGCCTTCATCCGCGCCGGCTGGAAACGGGAAAGATAAGGCACCAGCGCTTCCGCCGCCTCGGCCACGACGCCTGCCGCCTCACCGGAGGCGGTGCGCGACAGATCGAGCGGGGAAACCTTCGCTACGGCCTGCAGCGCTTCCAGCCGCCGCTGCGACAACGCCGCGCGAGCGGCACGAAACGACAGCCGCGCCGCGATTTTTTCCAGCCATGCCTTGATGAGGCCGAGGATGAGAACCGCGGCCGCAGCCGGCACGATCGCCATCACCGGCGCGCCATCGGCAATTCTTCCGACTGAAAAGGCGAGCAGACCTGCCTGCGGCAACCAGAGCAAAGCCGCCAGCACATGCAGCAGGGCAACGGATCTCCCAACCGCCGGCGAGCGTGTCATTTTCGCCCGGCCGGCAGCCCTGTCGTGGGAGGTTTTGCGATTGCCGAAGAAGCGCCGACGCGTTGCACCGGGCAAGACTGTAACCGGCGCAGGACAGGCCGCCCCGTCACCATCGGCCCCCTGGCGGATTTCCACGGACATGCTCACGGCCGATCTCCTCACCCGTCCTTCTTCGCGCCACGGGGTCTGGCGAGGGAGACGATCTTGTCCTTGGCCTCCAGAAGCTTCGTGACCTTCGAACCGAGCGCCAGAAGCGAGGCCAACCTTTCCGTTTCCAACCGCTTCACATCGTCATACCAGCCGGTGAGTTGCTCGATCAGCGTTTTCATCTCGTCGATGCGCTTCTGCGCATGCCGCTCATCTTCGTTTTCCGGCGTTTCCATCAGAATTTCGCGCAGCACGCTGAGCGTTGGATCGATCTCGCGCTTCTTGCGCTCTTCGGCAAGGGTGCGGAGAATTTGCCAGACATCGTCAGGCGTCGTGAAAAAATCGCGCCGGTCGCCGGGAAAATGCTTGAGAATTGCAAGGTTCCACGCCTGCAACTCCTTCAGGCTCATAGACACGTTGGAACGGGAGATGCCGAGCGCCTCCACAATCTCGTCCGCACACAGAGGTTGCGGCGAAATATAAAGCAAAGCATAGACTTGGCCGACGGTGCGGTTGATGCCCCAGCGGCTGCCCATCTCACCGAAATGCAGCACGAAGGACTGAACGAGCGGGGACAGGCTGGTCGGCATTTTTACGTTTCCTGAATTTTCAGTAATTTCTGAAATTTCGATAACGCAAAAAACAGCAGGCGGCAAATCACCTTTTTGACCTGCGTCAAAATGTGCAAATGGGGCAGAGACGACGCCGGTAAAGACGGCCGTGGGTGCAGCCCCGAGCAAAATATGCGGCAGTCGTGTTAGGGGTATGAGCTGGGGCGTTTGCTGGCGTCCGTCACTTTCCCTCCGTCATTCCGGCCTTGAGCCGGAATCCAGCCAGCCCAAGTCCTTGGGCTGAAAGGACTCTCTCGCCGCGCAGACGCGCGTCTGCTGAATTCCGGCTCAAGGCCGGAATGACGTATCCAAAGCAGTTGATGATATCGATAACATCTTCAGGAGTCGCCACGGGCAAGAACCCGCCGAAAAAAATCTGCGGCGGGATGACCCGCCGCAGATCGAAACGTCGACACATTCGCGCGTAGAAACCTTGCTTACGAAAAAGCGATCTGCACCTTCATCGCACGGCTGCGGTCCGAGGCGAATTCGAAGGCCGAGATGGCGTCGGCGAGATCGACGGTCTGGGTGATGAACGGCTTGACGTCGATCAGGCCCTTGCGCATCAATTCCACACCGGTGGCGAATTCCTCGTGGAAGCGGAAAGAGCCGCGCAGATCCAGTTCCTTGGCGGTGATCGCCATCATCGGCAGGCTCATATCGCCGCCAAGACCGAGCTGGACGATGATGCCGCGCGGACGAAGCGCCGCAATACCGCCGGCAAGCGCCACGGCCGCACCCGAGCATTCATAGAGAACATCGAAGGTTCCCTTGTTCGCACCATAGCCGGCAAGTGCGTCGGGCTCATCCTTGCTGTTGATGACACGATCCGCACCCGCCTCACGCGCCTTGGCAAGCGTGAAATCGGAAAGATCGGTCGCGACGATCTCAGCCGCGCCGGCACGGCGGGCGGCCAGAATGGAGAGGATGCCGATCGGGCCGCAACCGGTGACGAGCACGCGTTTTCCCAGCAAATCGCCGGCGCGGCGCGTGGCATGCAGCGTCACCGCCAGCGGCTCCGCCATGGCGGCCTCGCCGGCGCTGAGCCCATCGGCCGGCACGCATTGCAGGGCGTCCGCCACCAGAACCTCGCGAAAAGCACCCTGAATATGCGGGAAAGGCATGGCGCTGCCATAAAAGCGCATGTTGAGGCACTGGTTGTGCAGGCCTTCCTGGCAGAAACGGCAGGTTCGGCATGGACGGGACGGCGAAACGGCAACCAGACCACCGACCTTCAGCCCTTCCACGCCCTCGCCCAGTTCTTCGATGATGGCGGAGACCTCATGGCCGAGCACCATGGGTTCACGAAGCCGCACCGCGCCGAAACCGCCATGGTTGTAATAATGCAGATCGCTGCCGCAAATTCCGCCCCGGACCAGACGAAGCCGCACTTCTCCCGGCCCCGGCGCTTCCTCCGGCCGCTCCTCGATGCGCACATCCTTTGCCCCATGGGCAACAATCGCTCTCATAAATATCTCCCGTTCGACATCGCACCTGAGCGGTGCGGCAAAATAATCCGCATCCCTGTCACCGCCGCCTGCCGCGCATTTGCACGTCGTGCGCCTCCCCAACCGCCCGATCCGTACCGATACCGGGCGTTTAAGCCTTGACATCCACGTCTGAAAGGGATGAATGTTATCGATAACATAAACCTGTATGAATGCAATGTCGAGAGACTGGAGGAAACAGTGGGCCTTAAATTGTTCGATCTTTCCGGCCGCCGCGCCCTGATCACGGGTTCGTCCCAGGGCATCGGCTTCGCGCTGGCGCAAGGGCTGGCGGAAGCGGGAGCGGAAGTGGTGCTGAACGGGCGCGACGAGGCGAAGCTGAAAGCCGCCGCCGCCGGCATCAAGGGCGCCAAAACGCTTGCCTTCGACGCCACCGATCATGAAGCGGTGCGCAAAGCCATCGACGGTTTCGAGGCGGAAGTCGGCCCCATCGATATTCTGGTCAACAATGCCGGCATGCAGCACCGCACGCCGCTTGAGGATTTTCCGGCGGATGCCTTCGAGCGCCTGCTGCAGACCAACATCGCCTCGGTGTTCCATGCCGGACAGGCGGCCGCGCGCCATATGATCAGCCGCGGCCGTGGCAAGATCATCAACATCGCCAGCGTTCAGACCGCCCTTGCCCGCCCCGGCATCGCGCCCTACACCGCCACCAAGGGCGCCGTCGGCAACCTGACGAAAGGCATGGCGACGGACTGGGCCAAATATGGCCTGCAATGCAACGCCATCGCACCCGGTTATTTCGATACGCCGCTCAACGCGGCCCTGGTGGCGGACGAGACCTTCTCGGCATGGCTTGAAAAGCGCACGCCCGCCGGTCGCTGGGGCAAGGTCGAAGAGCTTGTCGGCGCCTGCATCTTCCTGTCGTCCGATGCCTCGTCCTTCGTGAACGGGCATATTCTCTACGTCGACGGCGGCATCACCGCTTCGCTTTAAAAACACCGAAACCGGATGGCCGGCTGCGGCCGCCATCCGGTTTTGAACCGACGATACCACGACACTTTGGGAGGAGGCCGTGAACACCATGACCGAGAAGAACAAAGTCGCCCTGATCGGCGCCGGCGCCATGGGCGGGGCAATCGGCACACGGCTCATCGAGACCGGAAATCAGCTGACGGTTTTCGATCTGGATGCGGAAAAGGTGGCGGCGCTGACGAGCTTCGGCGCGCAAAGCGCGGGTACGGCGGCGGAAGCGGCTTCGGTTTCCGATGTGGTGATCCTCAGCCTCAATTCGCCGAAAATCGTCCGCATCGCCGTCTTCGGCAAGGATGGCGTCGCGGCGGGGGCGAAGCCCGGAACGCTCATCATCGACATGTCCTCCATCGACCCGGAAGCAACGAAGGAACTGGCGGCAGATGCTGCCGAAAAAGGCCTGCGCTGGGTGGACAGCCCGCTTTCGGGCGGCGCGCCCAAGGCGCTCATCGGGGAATTGACGCTGATGGCCGGCGGCAGCGAAACGGATGTGGCCGATGCGCATCGCGTGCTGCGGCATGTGGCCAGCAATTACACCCACATGGGACCCTGCGGCGCGGGGCAAACGACGAAACTCATCAACCAGGTTCTGTGCGGGCTGAACTTCCTTGCGGTGGCGGAAGCAACGCAGCTTGCGCTGGATGCCGGCGTCGATGCCGCCAAAATCCCGCAGGCGCTGAAGGGCGGCCGCGCCGACAGCGCCATCCTGCAGGAATACATGCCGCGTTATGTGGCCAAGGATTACCGCCGCACCGGCCGCATCGACAATATGGTGAAAGACCTCAACGGCGCGCAGGATCTCGCCCGGCGCACCAACACGGCCATGCCGCTGACGGCGGTTTGCGCCGAGGTGCACCGCATGCTGACGGCGGCCGGGCTGGGTGGGGAGGATCAGGCCGCGCTGATGGAGTTTTTCAGCGGCGCGAAACGGACCTTCCCGGACTGATTGCCCGACAGACATGGGATGGCAGGAGCCTGTTGATACAGCCCTTGCGGACCCTTAACGGCCATTGCGAAATTGTCCTTCACCGAAGATGATCGGGCGAATCGGCACGGCAGCCGCCCCGATTGCCGCAGACGCATGCATGCAAAGGACAATTTCCCGATGACACCCTCCACCACAGGCACGGGGATTGCCGGTCTGACCGTTTCTGGAAACGGTTTCATTGCCGAAATCGCTTACGAGGGCGCGACGCTTTTAAGCTGGCGGCCGGTCTCTGCCGATGGCGGCGAAGGCGAAAATCTTGTCGACGGATATTCGACGCCCGCCGAAATGCAATCGCAAAACGGCGTGAGAAACGGCATTCTCGCACCCTTCACCAATCGCATCCCGGATGGTCGGTTCAGCTTTGGCGGGCAGATGCACCGCCTTGAGCCGGTGCTTGCCCATGAAGCCCTCGTCTTCCATGGATTTGCCAGAGCCCTGCCCTTCGCGCTTGCGCAGTCTTTTGAGGAAAACGGCGCTCACATTCTCGTCTTCCGCGCCGAAATAGCGCCTGCGGATTTCAAGGGTTATCCCTACCGTCTCGCCATCGAGGTGGAATATCGTTTCGCCGGCCATGAGGTCACCATCGACATACGCGGCATCAATCGCGATGACCGACCCTTGCCTTTCGCCGCCGGCTGGCATCCCTATTTCCGCCTGCCCGGCACGACGCCTATCGACGATCTTCTCCTCACGCTGCCCTCGCGAACGGCGATTGAAACCGACGAGGACCTTATCCCCCTGCGCAACCCCCAGGGCGGGATAGTCAAACGGGACGACACCCGCTTTCTCCATGCGCCGCTGGCAGGCCATGTGCTTGATGTCTGCTTCACCGACCTCATCGCATCCGAAAACGGGCTTTACGAGACGAGGCTCGAAAACCGGCACGACGGTTCGAGCCTGACGGTATGGCAGGAGCGCGGGCACATGCATGTCTTCACCGGCGACACGCTCGCCCGCGACAGGCGACAATCCATCGCGCTCGAACCGGTGGAAACGCCGACCAACGCCTTCAACCAGCCGGAACTCGCGGATGCGATTGCGCTGCAACCGGGCGAGACGCGAAGCTTCCGCTTCGGTGTTCGTTTCGTGGCGGGGCGCTGATCAAGGCTCTAGATATGTGTCGTCGGCAGCGAAGACGATAGCTTCACCGTCTCCATGGAGATATAGGCGGACATGTCGTAAAGCTCGACGCGGCGCAGGATCTGTTTGTAGATCGTGTCGTAATATTCGACATTCGGCAGCACGAGTTTCAGAATATAGTCGAAATTGCCGGTCAGCCGGTGAACCTCGACAATTTCCGGTATGGTGCTGACGGCGGCATGGAACCGGTCCAGCCAGTCCTCCGCATGCAGGCCGGTTCTCACCAGCAGGAAAACCGTGGTCGGCAGGTTGATCTTGCGCCGGTCGAGCAGCGCCATCGTACCCGTCACATAACCTTCCGCCCGCAACCGCGTGATGCGCCGCGAACAGGCCGATAGCGACAGCGACACTTCCTCCGCAATGTCGGCAAGCGGCGTTTCAGCATTTTCCTGGAGAATCGCAAGGATTCGGCGGTCGCGATCGTCAATCATCGATAAAGAATGCACAGGTTAACGCAACAGCGCAAGAAGTTTGCGATATTTTGATAAATAGCGCCTCAATTTTGCATATATGCCGCGAAATCCCTGCAAAAACGCATGCCGTTTTCGCCCCGACGATGGCATTCTTATTTCCAATCAAACTTGATAAGGGAACTCTTATGAAACGGATCGGCCTGATCGGCGGCATGAGCTGGGAATCCACCGCAACCTATTACCGCATGATCAACGAGGCCGTGCGCGACAGCCGCGGCGGGCTGGTTTCGGCCGACATCGTCATGCATTCGCTCGATTTTTCCGAGGTCGTCGCCCTTCAGAAGGCCGACCGCTGGGATGAGGCCGGTGCGCTTCTGGGTGCGGCCGGCGCGCGCCTTGCCAATGCGGGCGCCGATTGCGTGCTGATCTGCACCAACACCATGCATCTGGTCGCGGACACCGTGGAGAAGATGTCCGGCGTGGCGTTGATCGACATCATCGATGAAACCGCCGCAGCCCTGAAGGCGGACGGACGCCGCAAGCCGCTGCTGCTCGCCACCCGCTACACGATGGAACACGGTTTCTACACCGACCGCATGCGTCGCCACGGTGTCGAGGTGGTCGTGCCCGATGCGGAAGACCGGGCTGCGATCCACGACATCATCTTCGGCGAACTTTGCCAGGGCGAAATCAAGTCCTGTTCGCGCGAGCGCTATCTCGCGGTCATCGAGAAGGCCCGCGCACTCGGTGTCGATTCCGTCATCCTCGGCTGCACCGAGATTTCGCTGCTGATCGATCCCGATGCCCTGCCGCTGCCGGGTTACGATTCGACCGCCATTCACGCGAAGGCCGCCGTCGGCTTCGCGCTCGGAAACAAGGCCCTGAACAGAGCCGCATGAATGTGCCGCCTCTTTGCCTATTCCGGTAAACCGGTCTGGCTCGACAGTCTGCTGATCGAGCCGGAAGCATCGCTGGTCAGCCAGTCCATGGCCGCGCGGGAAGCAAAGACCGTCGTCAATGGCGATGGCTGCGGCCTTGGCTGGTATGGCGAACGCGGAACGCCCGGCGTTTTTCGCGATACGAGGCCCGCCTGGTCGGACGCCAATCTGGCGGCGCTTTGCCACCAGCTCCGCTCGGGCATGTTCATGGCCCATGTCCGCTCCGCCACGTCGGGCGAAGTGTCCCGCGCCAACTGCCATCCCTTTGCGCATGGGCGATACCTGTTCATGCATAACGGCCAGATCGGCGGTTATGAGCAGATCAGGCGCGACATCGATTCCCTCATCCCCGACGATATCTATGCATCCCGGCGCGGCACCGGCGACAGCGAAGCGATCTTCCTCATCGCCGCCGGGCATGGCCTCGACACCGAGCCGGTTCGCGCCATTTCCACCGCGCTACGGCTTTGCCAGGAAAAGATGACGGCGGCAGGCGTGTCTTCCGCGCTGCGATTCAGCGCCGTCCTGATGGATGGCGATTGCCTGCATGCCTTCCGCTGGTCGAGCGACGACAAGCCGCCGACACTCTACTGGCGCGGGCTCGATGAGGGCATCGCATTGAGTTCCGAACCCTTTTCCTTCGATTGCGCACCCTGGTGCGCCGTTCCCCCCAATACCAGGGTGACAATCCGCGCCGGCGAGATGGCGATGGAACCTTTTCTCCTGCCGTAAACAGCACCATTGGCGACAATCGCAGCCGGTTTTTACGCCCGCGCCACCACGGGTCGGCGCGGCAGTGGCGCTGCCCTGTTTATTTTCCCTGTTTATTTTCATTGAATTTTCGCAACCGCGAAGGCTAGTGTGTGATCCGATAGTTCGAAACAGATTTCAGGACCGGTGAACCATTTCAGAAGTATTGCAGCCTCTTCCCCTTTTCCGCGCGATGCCCGGCATCGCAAGGACCAAGAAAATCCGCTGAAGAACGGCGCAGACAGGGCGATCAATGCCTTCGGCGATCCTTTGGACGCCGAGAAAAACACTTATTTTTCATTGCGCTAAGCTGTTCAATTTTCCGAAAAAATTGCTGTTGCCACGCCTCCATATCGATGCATAAACTGGCATCAGCAAAGGCAAACCGGATCGACCTCATCAGACCCTCTCCTCCCACCAAGGTGCTGACCGACCAATGATCAATAATCTTAACGCCGCCGATCTTCCCCGTCCCGCCCCGCGCAGTTCCAACCCGGAAATCATGGCGTCGGAAATCATCGAACGCCTCACCTACCGTATCGGCAAGGATGTCAAGGTTGCCAAGCCCCATGACTGGCTGACCGCAACCATCCTCGTCGTGCGCGACCGCATCATCGACAAGTGGATGGAATCCACCCGCAAGGCCTATGCCAACAATTCCAAGCGCGTTTATTACCTGTCGCTCGAATTCCTGATCGGCCGCCTGATGCGCGACGCCATCTCCAATATCGGCCTTATGCACGAAATCCGCGATGCCCTGTCTTCGCTCGGCGTCGATCTGGATGTCATCGCCGGGCTGGAGCCGGATGCGGCGCTCGGCAATGGCGGTCTCGGCCGGCTTGCGGCCTGTTTCATGGAATCCATGGCAACGGTCGACATTCCCGCCTATGGCTACGGCATCCGTTACGTGCACGGCCTCTTCCGCCAGCAGATGGCGGATGGCTGGCAGGTGGAACTGCCGGAAACCTGGCTGGCGCACGGCAACCCCTGGGAATTCGAGCGCCGCGAAAGCTCCTATGAAATCGGCTTCGGCGGCTCGGTGGAAACCATCGGCGGTTATGAAGATCCGCAGCGTTTCGTCTGGAAACCAGCCGAACGCGTGATCGCCATGGCTTACGATACGCCGGTCGTCGGCTGGCGCGGCACCCGCGTCAACACGCTGCGCCTGTGGTCGGCGCAGCCTATCGACCCCATTCTGCTGGCCGCCTTCAATGCCGGCGACCATATCGGCGCATTGCGGGAAAGCAACAAGGCGGAAAGCCTGACGCGGGTTCTCTATCCTGCGGACGCGACGCCCGCCGGTCAGGAACTGCGCCTCAGACAGGAGTTCTTCTTCTCCTCGGCCTCGCTGCAGGACATTCTGCGCCGCCATTTGCAGCAATATCCCGATTTCACCTCGCTGCCCGAGAAGGTCTCGATCCAGCTCAACGATACACATCCGGCCATTTCCATCGCCGAAATGATGCGTCTTCTGTGCGATGTGCACGGGCTGGAATTCGAGGAAGCGTGGAAGATCACGCAGGGCACGTTCTCCTATACCAACCACACACTTCTGCCGGAGGCGCTGGAAAGCTGGCCGGTGCCGCTGCTCGAGCGTCTTCTGCCAAGACATATGCAGATCGTCTATGCGATCAACGCCAATACGCTGGTCTACGCCCGCAAGGAAAAGAAGATGGCGGATCAACAGATCCGTTCGATCTCGCTGATCGATGAAGGCGGCGAGCGCCGCGTGCGCATGGGCAACCTCGCCTTTATCGGCTCGCATTCCATCAACGGCGTTTCCGCCCTTCATACAGACCTGATGAAGGAAACGGTCTTTGCCGACCTGCACAGCCTTTATCCTGACCGTATCAACAACAAGACCAATGGCATCACACCGCGCCGCTGGCTGATGCAGTGCAATCCGGGCCTCACCAGCCTGCTGCGCGAAGCAATCGGCGACGATTTCCTCGACGATGCGGAAAAGCTGACAGCGCTCGACCGTTTTGCCGACGATGCCGGTTTCCGCGAAAAATTCGCCGAGGTGAAGCGTCTGAACAAGGTGCGGCTTGCCAATACGGTGGCGCAGCGCATGGGCATCCGCGTCGATCCCTCGGCCATGTTCGACATCCAGATCAAGCGTATCCATGAATATAAGCGCCAGCTTCTGAACCTCGTGGAGACGGTCGCGCTTTATGACCAGATCCGTTCTCACCCGGAACTGGATTGGGTGCCGCGCGTTAAGTTCTTCGCAGGCAAGGCGGCGCCGAGTTATCACAACGCGAAGCTGATCATAAAGCTTGCCAACGATATTGCCCGGGTCATCAACAACGATCCGGCCGTGCGCGGGCTTCTGAAAGTGGTGTTTGTTCCGAACTATAACGTCTCGCTTGCGGAAATCATGGTTCCCGCCGCCGATCTTTCCGAACAGATATCGACGGCCGGGATGGAAGCTTCCGGCACCGGCAACATGAAATTCGCACTCAACGGCGCGCTCACCATCGGCACGCTCGATGGCGCCAATGTCGAAATGCGCGATCATGTCGGCGCGGAGAATATCGTCATCTTCGGAATGACGGCGGATGAAGTGGCCAAGGCGCGTGCCGAAGGCCACAATCCCCGCGCGATCATCGAAGGATCGGCGGAGCTGTCGCAGGCGCTGTCTTCCATCGCCTCCGGCGTCTTCTCGCCGGATGACCGCTCCCGTTTCGCCGGCCTGATCGACGGTATTTACAACAGCGACTGGTTCATGGTCGCCGCCGACTTCGACGCCTATGCCAATGCGCAGCGCGAGGTGGACGCGATCTGGAGCGATCCGGACAGCTGGTATGCCAAGACAGTGCGCAACACGGCGCGCATGGGCTGGTTCTCGTCCGACCGGACAATCCGCCAATATGCCACCGAGATCTGGAGAGCCTGATGAAAAAACCGCTCAATTCGGCCGAAGAGAAAAAGACTGGCGAAATCACGAAGGCTGAAATCGAGGCGATCAAGAGCGGTTTGCATTCCAATCCCTTTGCCCTTCTCGGCGTTCACGAAACGCCGGAAGGGTTTTCCGCCCGCTGTTTCATTCCGGGCGCCGAAGAGGTTTCCGTCCTGACGCTGGACGGAAATTTCGTGGGCGAATTGAAGCGGCTCGATCCGGACGGCTTTTTCGAAGGCCGGATCGATCTTTCGAAGCGCCAGCCGGTGCGGTATCGCGCCAGCCGCGACGATGCCGAATGGGCGGTGACCGACCCTTACAGTTTCGGCCCGGTTCTCGGCCCCATGGACGATTATTTCGTCCGCGAAGGATCGCATCTGCGGCTCTTCGACAGGATGGGCGCGCATCCGCTGAAGCTCGAGGGCGTCGAAGGCTTCCACTTCGCCGTCTGGGCTCCCAATGCGCGGCGCGTTTCCGTCGTCGGCGATTTCAACAATTGGGATGGCCGCCGGCATGTCATGCGGTTCCGCAAGGATACCGGCATCTGGGAAATCTTCGCGCCCGACGTCTATGCCGGCTGTGCCTACAAGTTCGAAATCCTCGGCGCAAACGGAGAGCTTCTGCCGTTGAAGGCAGACCCCTATGCACGCCGCGCCGAGTTGCGGCCGAAGAACGCCTCCGTTACCGCGCCGGAACTCACCCAGAAATGGGAAGATCAGGCTCACCGGGAACATTGGGCGCAGGTGGACCAGCGCCGCCAGCCGATCAGCATTTACGAGGTGCATGCCGGCTCCTGGCAGCGCCGCGAGGACGGCACGTTCCTGAGCTGGGACGAACTCGCCGCCCAGCTCATTCCCTATTGCACGGATATGGGCTTCACCCATATCGAGTTCCTGCCCATCACCGAACATCCCTATGACCCTTCCTGGGGTTACCAGACGACCGGGCTTTATGCGCCATCCGCCCGTTTCGGCGATCCGGAGGGCTTTGCGCGTTTCGTCAATGGCGCCCACAAGGTCGGCATCGGCATCCTGCTCGATTGGGTTCCGGCGCATTTTCCAACCGACGAGCACGGCTTGCGCTGGTTCGACGGCACGGCGCTTTACGAGCATGCCGATCCGCGCCAGGGTTTTCACCCCGACTGGAACACGGCCATCTATAATTTCGGCCGCATCGAGGTAATGTCCTACCTCATCAACAATGCGCTTTATTGGGCCGAGAAATTCCATCTCGACGGCCTGCGCGTCGATGCGGTCGCCTCGATGCTCTATCTCGATTATTCCCGCAAGGAAGGCGAGTGGATTCCCAACGAATATGGCGGGCGGGAAAATCTCGAATCCGTCCGCTTCCTGCAGAAGATGAATTCCCTCGTCTACGGCACCCATCCGGGCGTCATGACCATTGCCGAGGAATCCACCTCCTGGCCGAAAGTATCGCAGCCGGTCCACGAAGGCGGCCTCGGCTTCGGCTTCAAATGGAATATGGGCTTCATGCACGACACGCTGAGTTATTTCTCGCGCGAGCCGGTGCATCGCAAGTTCCACCATCAGGAGCTGACCTTCGGTCTGCTTTACGCCTTCAGCGAAAATTTCGTGCTGCCGCTTTCCCATGACGAGGTGGTGCACGGCAAGGGATCGCTGATCGCCAAGATGTCCGGCGACGACTGGCAGAAATTCGCCAATCTGCGGTCCTATTACGCCTTCATGTGGGGTTATCCCGGCAAGAAGCTGCTGTTCATGGGGCAGGAATTCGCACAATGGAGCGAATGGAGCGAAAAGGGCTCGCTCGACTGGAACCTGCGCCAATATCCGATGCATGAGGGCATGCGCCGCCTCGTGCGCGATCTCAACCTCACCTACCGTTCAAAACCCGCTTTGCACGCCCGCGACTGCGAACCGGAAGGTTTCCGCTGGCTTGTGGTGGATGATCACGACAATTCCGTCTTCGCCTGGCTGCGCATGGCGCCGGGTGAAAAACCGGTGGCGGTCATCTGCAATCTCACGCCGGTCTATCGGGAAAACTATTATGTGCCGCTTCCGCTTGCGGGGCGGTGGAGGGAGATTCTCAACACCGATGCCGAAATTTATGGCGGCAGCGGCAAGGGAAATGGCGGACGCGTTCAGGCGGTCGATGCCGGGGGAGACATCGGGACAATGCTCGTGCTGCCGCCACTCGCAACGATCATGCTCGAGCCGGAAAACTGACAGACAGAGAGGGAGGACACCATGTCGGAAAAAAGAGTTCAGCCTTTGGCACGCGATGCAATGGCCTATGTCCTCGCAGGCGGCAGAGGAAGCCGCCTGAAGGAATTGACGGACCGCCGGGCAAAACCCGCCGTCTATTTCGGCGGCAAGGCGCGCATCATCGATTTTGCGCTCTCCAACGCGCTCAATTCCGGCATTCGCCGCATCGGCGTCGCCACGCAATACAAGGCGCACTCGCTCATCCGCCACCTGCAGCGCGGCTGGGACTTCTTCCGTCCCGAGCGTAACGAAAGCTTCGATATTCTGCCGGCCTCCCAGCGCGTTTCCGAAACGCAATGGTATGAAGGCACGGCCGACGCCGTCTACCAGAACATCGACATCATCGAGCCCTATGCGCCGGAATATATGGTCATCCTCGCCGGCGATCATATCTACAAGATGGATTATGAATACATGCTGCAGCAGCATGTCGATTCCGGCGCCGACGTGACGATCGGCTGCCTTGAAGTGCCGCGCATGGAGGCGACCGGCTTCGGCGTGATGCATGTGAATGAAAAAGACGAGATCATCGATTTCATCGAAAAACCGGCCGATCCGCCGGGCATTCCCGGCAATCAAGGC
Source organism: Agrobacterium sp. P15N1-A (assembly GCF_044626815.1). NCBI lineage: Bacteria > Pseudomonadati > Pseudomonadota > Alphaproteobacteria > Hyphomicrobiales > Rhizobiaceae > Agrobacterium > Agrobacterium sp. P15N1-A. The sequence goes on from NZ_JBIUPF010000006.1 coordinate 120,002, forward strand.
TTCGCCCTCGCCTCGATGGGCATTTACGTCTTCCACACGAAATTTCTGATGGAAGCCCTGCGCCGCGACGCCGCCGACCCGACTTCCAGCCGCGACTTCGGCAAGGACATCATTCCCTATATCGTCGAGCACGGCAAAGCCGTCGCCCATCGCTTCGCCGATAGCTGCGTGCGCTCGGATTTCGAGCATGGCCCTTACTGGCGCGACGTCGGCACCATCGACGCCTATTGGCAGGCCAATATCGACCTGACGGATGTGGTGCCGGACCTCGACATCTACGACAAATCCTGGCCGATCTGGACCTATGCGGAAATTACTCCGCCGGCGAAATTCGTGCACGATGACGAGAACCGCCGCGGTTCGGCCGTGTCTTCGGTCGTCTCCGGCGATTGCATCATTTCCGGCGCCTCCCTGCAGCGCAGCCTGCTGTTTACCGGGGTGCGCGCTAATTCATACTCCCGCCTTGAGAATGCCGTAGTACTGCCGAGTGTGAAGATCGGGCGTCATGCCCAGCTCAGCAATGTCGTCATCGACCATGGCGTGGTCATTCCGGAAGGACTGATTGTAGGAGAAGACCCAGAACTGGATGCTAAACGTTTCCGCCGCACCGAAAACGGCATTTGCCTTATCACCCAATCGATGATCGACAAGCTGGACCTGTAGAGCCCATGAATGTCCTTTCGGTTTCATCCGAAATCTATCCCCTGATCAAGACCGGAGGGCTCGCCGACGTTGCCGGCGCGCTCCCCATCGCGCTGGAAGCCCATGGCGTCAAGACGCGCACATTGATACCCGGATATCCGGCGGTAAAAGCCGCCGTGACGGACCCCGTCAAATGTTTCGAATTTACCGATCTGCTCGGCGAAAAAGCCGATGTGCTCGAAGTGCGGCATGAGGGGCTCGACCTCCTCATTCTCGATGCGCCCGCCTATTACGAGCGCTCCGGCGGCCCCTATCTCGACCAGACCGGCAAGGATTACCCTGACAACTGGAAGCGTTTCGCGGCGCTGTCGCTGGCTGCCGCCCGCATTGCCGCCGGCGCGCTCCCCGGCTGGCGGCCGGATATGGTGCATGCCCATGACTGGCAGGCCGCCATGGCGCCGGTCTATATGCGTTATGCCGAAACGCCCGAGATTCCGAGCCTTCTCACCATCCACAACATTGCCTTTCAGGGCCAGTTCGGCGCGAATATCTTCAGTAAGCTTGCATTGCCCGCCCATGCCTTCGGCATGGAAGGCATCGAATATTACAACGATGTGAGCTTCCTGAAGGGCGGCCTGCAGACGGCAACGGCGCTCAGCACCGTCAGCCCGTCCTATGCCGAGGAAATCCTCACCCCGCAATTCGGCATGGGCCTGCACGGCGTCATCGGCAGCCGCGCCCATGTGCTGCACGGCATCGTCAACGGCATCGATGCCGATGTCTGGAACCCGGCGACGGACCATCTGATCCACGACAATTATTCGGCGGCCAATCTCAAGAACCGCGCGCTGAACAAGAAGGCTGTCGCCGAACATTTCCGCATCGACGATGATGACAGCCCGCTTTTCTGCATCATCTCCCGCCTCACCTGGCAAAAGGGCATCGACCTCATGGCGGAAGCCGTGGACGAGATCGTTTCCCTCGGTGGCCGCCTCGTGGTGCTTGGCGCGGGCGAAGTGGCGCTGGAAGGCGCGCTTCTGGCGGCCGCGTCCCGCCACCATGGCCGCGTCGGCGTTGCCGTGGGTTATAACGAGCCGCTGTCGCATCTGATGCAGGCGGGTTGCGATGCGATCATCATTCCCTCGCGTTTCGAACCCTGCGGGCTTACCCAGCTTTACGCGCTGCGTTATGGCTGCATTCCGGTCGTCGCCCGCACCGGCGGCCTTGCCGACACGGTGATCGACGCCAACCACGCCGCCATCGCCAATAAATCGGCGACCGGCGTGCAATTTTCACCCGTCACGCTCGATGGTCTGAAACAGGCGATCCGCCGGACCGTCCGTTATTACCACGACCCGAAACTATGGACACAAATGCAGAAACTCGGAATGAAATCCGATGTTTCCTGGGAAAAGAGCGCCGGTCTTTACGCCGCGCTTTACAGCCAGCTTATTTCGAAAGGCCATTGAAACAATGATCAAGACCGTTCAGACGAAGCCCTATCAGGACCAGAAGCCGGGCACATCCGGCCTGCGCAAGAAGGTGCCAGTCTTCGCCCAGGAAAATTACGCCGAGAACTTCATCCAGTCGATCTTCGACGCGCTTGAGGGCTTTCAGGGCCAGACGCTGGTGATCGGCGGCGACGGCCGTTATTATAATCGCGAAGTCATCCAGAAGGCGATCAAGATGGCCGCCGCCGCCGGTTTCGGCAAGGTTCTGGTCGGTCAGGGCGGCATTCTCTCCACGCCTGCCGCCTCCAACGTCATCCGCAAATACAAGGCCTTCGGCGGCATCGTGCTTTCCGCCAGCCACAATCCCGGTGGCCCGAACGAAGACTTCGGCATCAAATACAATATCGGCAATGGCGGCCCCGCACCGGAAAAGATCACCGATGCGATCTATGCCCGCTCGAAGGTCATCGACAGCTATAAAATCTCCGACGCCGCCGATATCGATCTCGATAAGGTGGGCAGCTTCAAGGTGGACGCCCTGACGGTCGAGGTGATCGACCCGGTTGCCGATTACGCCGCCCTGATGGAAGAGCTGTTCGATTTCGCCGCCATCCGTGCGCTGATCGCCGGCGGTTTCAAGGTCGTGGTCGACTCCATGAGCGCCGTCACCGGTCCCTATGCCGTGGAAATCATCGAAAAGCGCCTCGGCGCGCCGAAGGGCTCCGTCCGCAACGCAACGCCGCTGCCGGATTTCGGCGGCCATCACCCCGACCCGAACCTTGTCCATGCCAAGGAGCTTTATGACGACGTCATGAGCCCGGAAGGCCCCGATTTCGGCGCCGCTTCCGATGGCGATGGCGACCGCAACATGGTGGTCGGCAAGGGCATGTTCGTCACCCCGTCCGACAGCCTCGCCATCATCGCGGCCAATGCCAAACTGGCCCCCGGTTATGCCGCCGGCATTTCCGGCATCGCCCGCTCGATGCCGACCAGTGCGGCAGCCGACCGTGTTGCCGAAAAGCTCGGCCTTGGCATGTATGAAACGCCGACCGGCTGGAAATTCTTCGGCAATCTCATGGATGCCGGCAAGGTGACGATCTGCGGCGAAGAAAGCTTCGGCACCGGCTCCAACCATGTGCGCGAAAAGGACGGCCTGTGGGCCGTGCTCTACTGGCTGAACATCGTCGCCGCGCGCAAGGAAAGCGTGAAGGACATCGTCACAAAGCACTGGGCCGAATATGGCCGCAACTATTATTCCCGCCATGACTATGAGGAAGTGGATTCGGACGCCGCCAACACGCTGGTCGCAACCCTGCGCGAAAAACTCGCCACGCTTCCCGGCACCAGCTACGGCAATCTGCAGGTCGCGGCGGCGGATGATTTTGCCTATCACGATCCGGTCGATCAGTCGGTGAGCAAAAATCAGGGTATCCGTATCCTGTTCGAAGGCGGTTCGCGCATCGTGCTGCGCCTCTCCGGCACGGGTACTGCGGGCGCCACGCTTCGCCTCTATGTCGAGCGTTATGAGCCGGATGCGGCCCGTCACGGCATCGAAACGCAGGAGGCGCTTGCCGACCTGATTTCCGTTGCCGATACGATCGCCGGCATCAAGGCCCATACCGGCCGCAACGCACCGAGCGTTATTACGTAAGGGCTTGCCGCCCGCTCATGAGGGACGCACTGAAAGCGTCTCTCACTCGGCCTTGCCTCCCTTTCCATTCTGGAAGAGAAACACCATTTCCCGGAGAGACAGACCATGCAGACACCTTCCGTTTTCCCCAAAGGTGCAATCCAGACGGAAAACGGAACGGAATTCACGGTCTATTCCCGGCACGCCTCGCAGATCGATCTCTGCCTTTTCGATGCGAAGGGCGAAAAAGAAACGGCCCGTTTGCCGATGACGCGCGGTGAAGATGACGTTCACCGGTTGGCCGTCTCCGATGCCGGCCCTAGCACAAGATACGGCTTCCGCGCTCACGGCATTTACGCCCCCGAACACGGCCTCTGGTTCGATCCTGCGAAACTGCTGCTCGACCCCTATGCCACGGAGATCGACCGCCCCTTCCGGCACGATCCCGCGCTTTACGCCTTTGGTGCGGAGACTGGCGGGATCATGCCGAAGGCGATCCTTTCGCAGCATGAGCCGGTCCGGCGTCAACCGCCGCTTTTTGCCGAAGGCGGGCTGATTTACGAACTCGCCGTCAAATCCTTCACCCGGCTGCATCCTGAAGTGCCGGAAGAGATCAGGGGCACCGTTGCCGCCCTTGCCCATCCCGCCATTGTCGCGCACTTAAAAAAAATCGGCGTCGATGCGGTGGAATTGATGCCGATCACCGCCTGGATCGATGAGCGCCACCTGCCGCCGCTCGGCCTTTCCAATGCCTGGGGTTATAATCCCGTCGGCTTCATGGCGCTCGATCCGCGCCTCTGCCCCGGCGGCGTGCGGGAATTGCGGGATACGGTTGCGGCGCTGCATGCGCAAGGCATCGGCGTCATTCTCGATCTGGTCTTCAACCATACGGGCGAAAGCGATATCGAAGGTTCGATCCTGTCGCTGCGCGGCCTCGATAACCTCACCGCCTTCCGCCACCCGCCGGGAAAGCCGGGCGTGCTGGTCAACGATACCGGCACCGGCAACACGGTTGCCTGCGACCATCCCTATATTCGCCAGCTCATCGTCGATTCCCTCCGGCATTTCGTTCTGAATGCCGGGGTGGACGGCTTCCGCTTCGATCTCGCGCCCGTGCTCGGGCGAACGGCCAATGGCTTCGATATGGCAAGCGAAACGCTCGTGGCCATGCATTCGGACACCTTGCTTTACGACCGCCTGCTGATCGCCGAACCATGGGATATCGGCCCTGGCGGATATCAGCTCGGCAATTTCCCCGAAAGCTTTCTGGAGTGGAACGACCGCGCCCGCGACGATATGCGCCGCTTCTGGCGCGGCGACGCCGGCACCACCGGGGCGCTGGCCGACGCGCTTTCCGGGTCTTCGCCGATCTTTTCCCGCCATGGCCGGTCGAACAGCCGCAGCGTCAATTTTCTCGCCGCCCATGACGGTTTCACCCTGTTCGATCTCGTCAGCCACGAACACAAGCACAATGAGAAAAACGGCGAGAACAATCGCGACGGCCACAATGAAAACCACTCCTGGAACAATGGTTTCGAAGGCCGGACGGATGACCCTGCCATTGTCGCCGCCCGCATTGCGGATGTGAAGGCGCTGCTTTCCACCCTGTTCGTCAGCCGCGGCGTCTTGATGCTGACCGCCGGCGATGAGGGCGGCCGCAGCCAGCATGGCAACAACAACGCCTATTGTCAGGACAATGACATCACCTGGGTCGACTGGTCTTCGCTTGTCCCCGAACTGATCGATCACACCGCATTTCTCGCAGCGCTTCGCAAACGCTTCGGCGTCTTTTCCGAGACCGGCTTCTTTTCCGGCAGCGGCGATGTGACATGGCTTGCCCCGGGCGGGGAACCCATGACGGTTGCGGACTGGGAAAACCCGAATGGACCGGCCTTCGCCATGATGCTTTCAACATCGGACCGGGAAACGGGCGACGAGGTCGAGCTTGCGGTTCTCATCAATCGCGGTCGCGAAGTCGTTCCTTTCACGCTGCCCGGCAATGGCTGGCATGCGATCGGCACGGATTTCGGCAATCCCGCCTTCCTGCCAGCCCGCTCCGTGGTGTTTTATCTGCGCAGTTGATCCCTTCGCGTCGCCAGCCGTATAAGTCCCTGGAAACAATGCGGACGAGGTAACATGACAAAAGAAATTGCGCTGGCGGAGATGAAAAATCTGGTCGGCACGGAAATGGGCGTCTCCGACTGGATCACCGTCGATCAGACGATGATTGACGCTTTCGGAAAAGCGACGCTGGACGAACAGTTCATCCACACCGACCCGGAACGCGCCAAAGCGGAAAGCCCCTTTGGCGGCACCATCGCACATGGATTCCTGACGCTGTCTCTGCTTTCGGCGTTGAATTACGATGCCCTGCCCCGCATCCGCGAACAGACCATGGGCATCAATTACGGCTTCGATGCCGTTCGTTTCGTTACGCCGGTCAAAAGCGGTGCGCGGGTGCGCGGCCGCTTCACGCTGGCGGAGGCGCGTTTTCGCGGCGCGGCCATGTTGATGACGACCTATGACGTGACGGTGGACATCGAAAACGAGAAAAAGCCGGCGCTTACCGCCCGCTGGACCACCATCAGCCAGTTCAACCCGGAGGACAGGCCGGAAGACGCCTGAAACCGCAGCAAGGGAGAGACCGCATGCATGACGAAGCCGTAAGGAATGCGTTTCTCGTGCAGGCAAGAGCCTGCGACAGCCTCGGCTCGCCCTTTACCGCGCGGCTCTGCCGCGCCATGGCAGCAAGACTCGACCGCGATACCGAGGTGGGCGAGCGGATTTTATCCTGGCCCGGCGATGTCGGCCCCTCGGGCGATTCCGTTCCCCTGCGGCTGGCAGGCGCCCTGCATGCGCTCGCCATCGAGGAAAAGATCGCGCCGCTTGCCGATATCCCGCCGGAAGACGAAGAAGCGCTCTGGCAGGCCTGCGCCAGCGCCCTGCGGTTTCATTCCGCCTTCATCCTCGAAAGGTTGAAATCACCGCCGCAGACCAACGAGGTTCGCCGTTCCGCCGTTCTGCTGCCGGGCTTTCTTTCGATTGCGGCACTGACCGGCAAGCCGCTGGTGCTTTCCGAAGTCGGAGCGAGCGCTGGCCTCAACCTGCAATTCGACCGTTACCGATATCGCCTCGGCGACCTCACCTGGGGTGAACAATCCGATGTTTTCCTGTCACCGGAATGGCGCGGCGACACCCCGGCCCATGAGCGGATCGAAGTTATCGAGCGCGCCGGCTGCGATCTCAACCCGCTCGACCCGTCATCCGCCGAAGATCGCCTGCGGCTGATGTCCTATGTCTGGGCCGACCAGACAGACCGGCTGGAGCGAACCGCCGCCGCCCTGCGGATAGCGGTGGAGCATGGTCTGCATGTCGAAAAGGCAGACGCGGTCGACTGGCTGAAACGCCGCCTTGCCACGCAATATCCGGGTGCTGTCCACGTCGTCTATCACTCAGTCGCCTGGCAATATTTGCCCGATGGACTGAAACAGGCAGGCGAGGCTGTGATTGCCGAAGCTGGAACCCGCGCCACGCCGGATGCCCCGCTTGCCCGGCTGCAAATGGAGGCGGACGCGACACCGGGCAGCGCCGCCATTACCCTGCAGATCTGGCCGACCAGCGAGAAACAGGAAATCGGCCGAGCCGATTTCCATGGACGATGGGTGGAATGGCGGGGGTGGACAACAAATTAAGACGAATTGACTGCCCAAAACCAACTAGTACTTGTAAAATGAATACAACCATGCTCCTCTTCTCAATATCCTATCTAGAGGGGAATTTTAATTGCATACCAAACCCCTGAAAATCATAACTATTCTTATGTTTTGGACATCAATTGCGGCTCCAGCGACCGCCCAGCAACAAATGGGATCGCAAGCCGCCATGAATGCATGTGCAAATATTGCCACCTTGCTGCAAATTGGAGGACCGCAACTACAATCCGCATTTGGTCAGCAGGCACTATTTGCAATTTTTCAACAAACAGGCGGAACAGGTCGCTATCCCCCTCTAGTTCAACTTGGACCTGTTCATAATGTAATGATAGGCGGAGAAAACGTACTTCCGTTGGGCAGTTTTTTGACTTGCCGAACCGTTCATCAAAATGGATATGCGGATTGGCAACTTGCATTTTCTCAGATGACGCAAAGGTTTGAGAATTTTCAGTTCAATTCGGTGCCTGGCGGAAATCCGAATCCGACACCGAATCCGAATCCGGTACCCAATCCCAATCCGAACCCCGCGCCCAATCCGGTGCCCAAACCACCTTCGGATAATCAGGCCTGTCAAAAATTTCCCGAACTTTGCCCCTGAGGTGAACGCCATGATCACGAGACGCGGCCTTATTGTCGGATGCGGCGCAAGCCTCGCACTGCCCGGGATATGTCAGTGCCAGACATATAACGGATGCACGCTAACCGCCGCGGAGATTGCATCCGAAACGAACAACAAAACGATGGAGTTCTCCTATGTCGACGGCCAGACTCCAATCGCCACGTCTGGAGACAAAGACTTTGACTATGCGCTGGCACAGACTCTGAACTATCTCAGCAATCTTTTCGATGTCCTGCCCGGCTTCACTTATCTAGACGACGCGAAGGGAAAAAATGCCTATGCCAGTTCGGCCAACTATATGGGTCGCTCGGACGGCACGGTTCTCTTTGGCCTGCGTTTTCTTCAGGAATTCCTCAGTCAACCAGCCTACCCCGCCGCTTACATCGCAGCCGTATGTGCCCATGAATTTGGGCACATTGCACAATATAAGTATGGAATAGACGACCGGTTGCGTGGGCAGCCGACCGTAAAAAGAATAGAATTACATGCGGACTATCTAGCAGGATATTTCGCAGGCCGTCGCAAACTAGATAATACGAATTTTCCAGCAGCGGTTATCGCTCAGGCACAATTCAGCGTCGGAGATCACGCGGTTGATAATCCCGGGCATCACGGCACACCGGATGAACGCGGTAATGCCGTAAAAGCGGGTTTTCTAGCCAGTTATCATCAACGCCTAACATTCAAAGATGCGCTGGAAGCCGGCGTTGCATATGTCCAAACCCTCTAAGTTGAAACAGCATGCCTGATACTGGTTTGAAAACCCATATCACGCATGCAAGCCGATCTCTTTTCAAGGCGCGTGAAAAGTTCAAACCGCCACGTCCTCAGCCGCTTCCTGCAACAGCCCGCCGACATATTCCGCAAAGGAACGCCAGCATTCCACCCGGAACGTATCGTCCGCCGTGCGCAGCAGCACCACTTCCGCCTTGCCGAAAACGGTGCGTGAGCAAGCGCCGACCGGGAACTTTGCGAGAGAAAGATCCTGCGGGCAGCCGGCATTGAGTGCCGCTTCCGCACCGGCGCCGGAGACGATGACGGCCGTGTTGCGGTGGGAAATATCGGTTGCCGAAAACAGGCCGGAAACGCCGGCGAGAGCCGCCATCAGGTCGCTCTCGCCCTGATCGATCACCAGCCATTCATCCGGGCCGAGCCACAAAGCGGACCGCAGGCCCGAGGTGATGGAGCTCTTCGGGCGGGCAGGCAGGGCAAGACCGAGCGCTTGCGAAAGTGCCGGCAGGGCGCTTTCCCGGGCGCGCAGCGACAGCCGCGATGCGGAAGCCGCGGGCTTCAGCGAAACGAAGGGAGAGCCGCCGTGAAAATCCTCGAGCACGGATTTGCGTTTTGCGTGAAGTTTGTCAGCCATTGAGACGGGCTCCTTCCTTGTCGAGGAAGACCATGTCGGTCACTTCGACGGCAATGGTTTTATCGGCGAGCGGAATATAGAGCGTTTCGCCCATGCGCGCCCTGCCATCCGCCACCAGCGCGAAAGCGATGGAATGGCCAAGATTTTCCGACCAGTAGGCGGAGGTGACATGGCCGAGCATGGTCATGGGTTTCGGCTGGTTCGGATCGACAACGATCTGGCCGCCCTCGTCCGGAACGATCAGCCGGTCTTTCGTCTTAAGGCCAACAAGCTGTTTGCGGCCGGAGCGCGTGAGATCGGGGCGTTTCAGCCCGCGAATGCCGACGAAATCCGTCTTCTTCTTGGAAACGGCCCAGGCAAGCCCGGCATCGTCTGGCGTCACCGTGCCGTCCGTATCCTGGCCAACGATGATATAGCCCTTTTCCGCACGCAGGATATGCATGGTCTCGGTGCCATAAAGGCAGCCGCCCACGGCTTCCGCCCTTTCACGGATCGCCGACCAGACGGCTGCGCCGTAATCAGCCGGAACGTTGATTTCGAAACCCAGTTCGCCGGTGAATGACACGCGGAAGAGCCGCGTCGGCACACCGCAGAATGTGCCTTCGGCCACCGCCATGTGCGGGAAGGCCTCCGGCGAGAGATCAATGCCCTCGACGAAGGGCGCGATAACCTCGCGCGCTTTCGGCCCCTGCACGGCAATCACGGCCCATTGTTCGGTGGCCGAGGTGAGCCAGACATTGAGATCGGGGAATTCGGTCTGGAGATAATCTTCCATGTGTTGGAGAACGCGCGGCGCGCCACCCGTGGTCGTTGTCACATGGAAACGGTCTTCGGCAAGACGCCCGACAACGCCGTCGTCGTAAACGAAGCCGTCTTCGCGGGTCATGATGCCATAACGGCAACGGCCGGGTTTCAGCGTGTCCCAGGCATTGGTGTAGATGAGGTTCAGGAACTTCGCAGCATCCGGGCCGACCACTTCGATCTTGCCGAGCGTGGAGGCATCGAACACGCCAACGCTTGTCCGAACCGTCTTGCATTCGCGGTTGATCGCCTCATGCATGTCCTCGCCCGCCCGCGGGAAGAACCAGGCGCGCTTCCAGTTGCCGACATCCTCGAACACCGCACCGGCCGCAAGCTCTTCCTCGTGCATCGGCGTCTTGCGGGCCGGGTCGAACAGCGCACCGCGCGAATGGTTGATGAGCGTGCCGAAGGTAACCGGCGTATAGGGCTGGCGGAAGGTGGTGAGACCGACCTTGGGCAAATCCCGGCCAAGCGCTTCAGATGCGATGGCAAGGCCATGCATATTGGACATCTTGCCCTGATCGGACGCCATGCCATTGGTGGTGAAGCGCTTGATATGCTCGACGGAATGCATGCCTTCGCGCACGGCAAGGCGGATATCCTTGGCGCAGACATCGTGCTGGAAATCGATAAAGGCCTTGACGCCGGTGCCCTCACCCGCGCCTTCGGCCGCACCGATCATGCCGCCTGTCCAGGTCCTCGCATTCTCGCCGGAAAACTCCACGCCGCCGCCACCGGCAGCCGTAGCCTCGGCAATCAGCGCGGAAAGATCGTCCGTGCCATTGCAGGCGCCGATGGAGACACCGTTCTGCACATGGATATCCGGCAGGAAACGCTGGTTAGCCGCGTCAAACTTCAGCTTGCCGCGCGATTGCGAGAAGAGATGCACCGAAGGCGTCCAGCCGGCGGAAACGACAAGCGCATCGATGGCGATCTTGCGCTTGTTGGAGCCGCCATTGCGGCCGATGGTCATCGAGGAGACGCGCAGGCGGCCGGCGGTGTTGTAAACGCTGTGGCCCGCCAACACTTCGATGCCGAGCGCGCGCGCCTCATCCAGCAGGCGCTGATCCGGGTTCTCGCGGCAATCGACGATCGCGGCGATCTTCACCCCGGCCTGCTTCAGATCGAAGGCCGTCTCATAGGCCGAATCATGGGCGGTGTAGACCCCCACATTTTGGCCCACGGCGACGCCGTAGTGGTTGAGATAGGTGCGTGCGGCCGAGGCCAGCATGATGCCGGGACGGTCATTATTGGCAAAGACCATGTGGCGTTCGATCGCACCCGCCGCCAGCACGACCTTTTTGGCGCGCACCTGCCACAGCCGCTCGCGCGGCTGGTGTCTGGCGGGCGTGGCGAGATGATCGGTCACCCGCTCGGCCAGCGCCACGAAATTGTGGTTGTAATAACCAAAAGCGGTGGTGCGGGTCAGAACCCGCACATTGGGCAGGGACTTCAGTTCGGCAAAAACCTTCTGCGCCCATTCGTAACCGGGCAGGCCGTCGATGACAGTACCAGTGTCGAAACGCAGCGCGCCGCCGACTTCCGCATTTTCATCGACCAGAATGACGCTGGCGCCGGTTTTCGCGGCAGCAAGCGCCGCGGTCAGACCAGCGACGCCGGCGCCGGCCACCAGCACATCGCAATGGGCATAACGGCCGGAATAATGATCCGCATCCGGCTCGCTCGGCGCCTTGCCAAGACCGGCGGCGCGGCGGATCAGCGGTTCGTAAACCCTGTGCCAGACGGCCTTCGGCCACATGAAGGTTTTATAATAAAACCCGGCCGCGAACATCGGCGACAGGAGGTCGTTGATCGCGCTCAGATCGAAGGATAGCGACGGGAAACGGTTCTGCGAGGCGATGATCGCGCCGTCGAACACTTCCTGCACCGTGGCGCGCACATTGGGCTGCTTGCGCAGACTGTCGCGGGAAACGTCGATCAGCGCATTCGGCTCTTCCGGCCCGGCCGACAGGAAACCGCGCGGCCGGTGATATTTGAACGAGCGGCCGATCAGATGCACGCCATTGGCCAGAAGCGCGGAGGCGACCGTGTCCCCCTCCAGCGCCTGATAAATCTTGCCATCGAAGGTAAAGCGCGCGGTTCTGGCCGGGGTGAGACGACCGGCCCCCTTGATACGATAATCGCCGCTCATTGCCCGGCTCCCTTTTCTGCGGAAAGGACCGTCTCAGTATCGGGTTTCGGCTCACCCGCCTTGTAGGTCATCAGGAATTTGTCGCTGACCGAATCGCGGGCGGCGTTAAAGAAGCGGCCGCAGCCGTGAATGTGACGCCAGCGCTCGAAAACAAGGCCCTTGTCATTGTCGCGAATGAAGAAATATTCGGCGAAGGCCTCGTCGGAAATATCGGCGATGTTTTCCGGTCGGGCAATATGGGCTTCGCCCGCCCAGCGGAATTCCAGTTCGGAACGGTCTTCCCCGCAATAGGGGCAATGGATCAGAAGCATCGTCGCTCCACCTAGAGAGAATTTTCCGGAAGCGCTGTTCCGGCGGGTTGGTCACACAGCCGCTTTCCCATTGCTACGAAAGGGGAAAGCCGCTTTAAAAGCTGCTCGAAATTATCGAAAGGGCGTAGCGCCGAGGCCCGGCCCATATTGACGATGGCAACCGCCATCATGTCGGTGTCGATTGCGAAGGGGTAATCCTGCTCGCCATCCTCCTTCTCGCCGACAAAATAAACCATTTTGTTCGCGAGACTCGGAGCACAGAGAAGCAGGCCTTTTTCCGCCGTGAAGGGCCAGTCTTTCTCACCCTGCATCTTCGCAATCTTCTGGCTGCGAAAATCCCTGGCCTCGGGAATGACGCTGCCGACGGGCACGGCCACGGCCGCGCCTGATATGTTGATCGCAAGCATGGCCGCCGCCAGCATCAATGCGCCACCGCGGCAGCGGCAGCCTCATCGATAAGACGGCCGGTGCGGAATCGGTCGAGCGTCAGCCCCGCCGCCAGACGATGCGGTTCGCCGCGCGCGATGAGATGCGCGAAAAGATTGGCCGAACCCGGCGTCGCCTTGAAGCCGCCCGTGCCCCAGCCGCAATTGACGAAGAGGTTCGGCACCGGCGTCACGCTCTGGATCGCCGAGCGGTCGGGCGTGTTGTCGGTAATGCCGCCCCATTGCCGCATCATCTTGACGCGGCGGAAGATCGGGAACAGCTCGCAGATCGCGTCCAGCGTATGGGTGATGATCTGCAGGCCGCCGGTCTGGGAATAGGAGTTATATTGATCGGTGCCCGCGCCGATGACCAGCTCGCCCTTGTCGGATTGCGAAATATAGGCGTGGACCGTGTTGGACATCACGACGCAGGGGAAGATCGGCTTCAGCGGCTCCGAAACCAGCGCCTGCAGCGGGTTGGAATGCAGCGGAACGCGCACATCCGCCATTTTCATGATGACGGAGGAATGACCGGCGGCGGAAACGCCGATTTTCTTCGCACCGATGAAACCGCGATTGGTCTCCACACCCGTCACCGCCCCGTCCGGCCCACGGCGAATGCCCGTAACCTCGCAGTTCTGGATGATGTGCACGCCGCGATCGGAAGCCGCGCGGGCATAACCCCAGGCCACCGCGTCGTGGCGCGCCGTGCCGCCGCGGCGCTGGAGCGCTGCGCCATTGATCGGATACCGCGCATTGCCGGAAATATCGAGCGGCGGGCAATAGGCCTTCGCCTGCTCCGGCGTCAGCCACTCATTGTCGATGCCGTAAAGACGGTTGGCATTGATATGGCGGCTGAAGGACTGCCGGTCATGGATATTGTGCGACAGCATCATCACGCCGCGCGCCGAATACATGACGTTGTAATTGAGATCCTGGCTCAGGCCTTCCCAGAGTTTCAGGGAATGCTCGTAAATATCCATGCTCTCTTCATAGAGATAGTTGGAGCGGATGATGGTGGTGTTGCGGCCGGTATTGCCGCCGCCGAGCCAGCCTTTTTCCAGAACTGCGACATTGGTAATGCCGTGTTCCTTGGCAAGATAATAGGCAGCCCCGAGCCCATGGCCGCCGCCGCCGATGATGATGACATCGTAATCCTTGCGCGGCTCGGGCGAAGCCCATTGCGCATCCCACCCCTTATGACCCCTGAGCGCCTCACGCGCCACGGCAAAAACGGAATATTTGCGCATTCGCAATCTGCTCCTTAAGAACCGGCCAGAGGCCGGAAACATGGCTCCGGCCCCCATCATACACATGGCAAATCGGGATGGGAGGCAATATCCATTTTGCGACGCCGCAATGATTTTGTTTCGACATCGCAGGCGGAATTCCGGGCAAGCCGCATTTTGCTGGGTGATTATGCGCTACCGGCTGGACTTGCTGCAAATGATCTGTTATTGCACGTCACCAATCGCCCGGCTCGACAGCCGAACGAACGATTTTTTATTTGCGTGCGAATGCCTTATTCACATAGCAAATTAACCAAACCAAAGGAACGGGATTCACGTGCAGGTACTAGTCCGCGACAATAACGTTGATCAGGCGCTCCGCGCCCTGAAGAAAAAGATGCAGCGCGAAGGCATTTTCCGTGAAATGAAAATGCGCGATTACTACGAAAAGCCCTCCCAGAAGCGCGCTCGCGAAAAGGCTGAAGCCGTTCGCCGCGTTCGCAAGCTGGCACGCAAGCGTGCACAGCGCGAAGGTCTGGTTGCAGGCCCCCGCGCAGGCCGTTAATAGGCCGTCTTTTGGACGTTTTTGAATGCTTGTTGGGCGGGGGCGATCAATTCGCCGCCGCTCTTTGTGTTTGTGGCCGGAGAACGCTCTTGAAAACGACCGTGAGACCGGCCTGCGAGGGAACCCACACCGAATGATCGCTGTCGACGCCTGTGTTGTGAAAAACTCCGATGCCTCCACGCGCCGGGTGCCATTGAAAAACAACAGAGGGTTCCGCGCTTCTCTGGTCGTCTGTACCGTCCTTGCCGGTCTTTCCGGCTGCGCGACATCCAACCAGACCGAAGATGTATTCAGGATCGACCGTGCCCAGGGTTCGCAGGAAAACATCGCCTCGCTCACCTCGGTCATCAACGCCAATCCGCAGGATCCCGAAGGCTATAACGTCCGTGGCTCGGCTTACGGCCGCGCCGGCGATTCGCGCCGCGCCATCGAGGATTTCAACAAGGCGCTTCAGCTCAACCCGCGCTTTTATCAGGCCTATGCCAACCGCGCGCTGGTCTATCGCAACTCCGGGCAGCAGCAGCAGGCCCTGCAGGACTACAACGCCGCCCTGCAGATCAATCCGAGCTACGATGTGGCGCTGATCGGCCGTGGCAATCTTTACCGCCAGTCCGGCCGTGTGAACGAAGCCTTCAACGATTTCTCCCGCGCCATCGAGCTTGAAACCACCGACGGACGCGCCTGGCACAATCGCGGCCTGATCTACCAGCTGCGCAACCAGCATGCCCAGGCCATCGAGGACTTCTCCAAGGCAATCTCGCTGTCGTCAACCTCGCCGGAGCCCTATAACGGCCGCGGCCTTTCCTATGTCGCCTTGAACGACGATGAAAACGCCTTCGCCGATTTCAACCACGCCATTTCGCTGGATGGCAATGTGGCGGAATCCTGGGCCAACCAGGCGCTGGTCTATGAGCGTCGCGGCGAGATGGCCAAGGCCGCCAAGTCCTATGGCCATGCGGCCCGGCTCGACCCGAAATACAAGCCCGCACTCGATGGCGTTGCCCGCACACGCGGCGCCAGCGCTTCCTGATCAAACGGGCATGAACAAAAAAGCCGGCAGGTTTGACACCTGCCGGCTTTTTTATGGAAAACGCTGAGGCCTCAATGGCTGTCGCGGCGTGCCTCTGGCGTGGCATCGCCCGCCCACAATTCCGCCTGCACCGCGTTTTGAAATTCCATGACCTCACGCCGCATGGCGGCGTCCTCATAGCCAAGCGCCGTCAGACGGGCGGCCAGCTCGCGGCACTCCCTGCGCCAGAAATCATTCGCCTCCACACCATGCAGCCGGTCGAGCATGGTTGCACATCTTTTTACGTCGGCAATACGGTTCTTTGCCGGAAAGGCGATTACTTCTGAACTCGTTGTCACGCGGGCACCTTGCTCTTGCTGAGGAATCAATACCGACTTTTTAAAGGCGAGATGGTTAACGAAGTCTGCAGAGGGCGTAAGACAGCCGACAATGGCCGCAAGAGAACGATTTTACGCCTCTCAAAAGCAGGAAATCGCCTGGCAAGGCAGCCCCGTTTGGGGGAAGTCATCGATTACCGAGGAATTTACCAATCAAGATTACCGAAATTTCATGCCGCAACCGTTAGAAGAAGTATATGTGTGTTGAAACAGCACCGGTCTCATCGTATATTTCTTGCAAAGAAGAAAAATGCCGCAGCGCAGTCAAAAATGGAGAAATCGTTCTCGGGAGGAGAGCACCATGTATGCACCTCGTGTTTTTTTCAGCATGATCGGTGCATTGCTTACCTTTGCGGTTGCGACATATTTCATTCACGGCTCGTTCTATACGGCATTCATCCAGACCCTCATCTGCGCGGTCATTCTGCAAGTCGGTTATTTTATTGGGATTCTCGTCCTGGTCGCCCGGGAAAAGCGGCGGATGCGCGAAACCTTCGCGCGGGACCGTGGCGCCGAGGCAATGCAGGCGGACGCGGTAAAAAGCCCGCCGCCGCACGGTGCAAAACTGACCGATATGTGAGCCTTCACGCAGCTTCATTTATTGCGTCGCAAAAAAATCGCTTGCATCCATACCCGTGACACTTTCTGCTGGCCAAATCCTGACGGTTGGTCAAAGCAGAAGGACAATACATGGTGAGCGGTTCACAGCCCATTTGCGTCATCATCGCTGCGAAAAATGCATCCGAAACGATCGATATCGCCATACGTTCCGCCCTTGTGGAGCCGGAGGTCGGCGAAGTCGTGGTGATCGACGATGGTTCCACCGACACGACGAGCGATGTGGCGCATGCGGCGGATGACGGCACGGGCCGTCTGCGGGTCGTGCGATTCGAGGTCAATCGAGGCCCTTCGGCTGCGCGCAACCACGCCATCTCGATTTCATCGGCGCCGCTCATCAGCATTCTCGACGCAGACGACTTCTTTTTCCGGGGTCGTTTCGCCGCCATGCTGGCCGATGACGACTGGGATCTGGTGGCCGACAATATCGCCTTCATCCAGCAATCGGTCCCCGGCGCATCCTCCATGCAGCCGGCCCGCTTCGAGCCGCAGGCGCGGTTTCTCTCGCTCACGGAATTCGTGGAAGGCAATATTTCTAGGCCCGGCGTCGAACGCGGGGAAACCGGGTTTCTGAAGCCGGTCATACGCCGCGCTTTTCTCGACAAACATGCGCTGCGTTACGATGACGGCCTGCGGCTCGGTGAAGATTACGAGCTTTACGTGCGGGCGCTGGCCGCCGGCGCGCGTTACAAGGTCATCCGCCATTGCGGTTACGGCGCGATCGTGCGCGGCAACTCGCTGAGCGGCCGCCATCGCACCGAAGATCTTCGCCGCTTATATGAGGCGGACAAGGCCATTCTCGCCGGCTGCCGGCTTTCGGCAGAGGAAACGGCGATCCTGCGCGAACATGAAAAACACATCCGCGCCAAATTCGAGCTTCGCCATTTTCTCGATGCGAAAAAGCAGAAGGGCATGGGCGGCGCGCTGAGCCATGCCCTTGCGCGGCTCCCCGCCCTGCCCGCCATCACGCGCGGCATCTGGAGCGACAAGACCGCCCGGTTCCGTAAATCGCCGCCGGTGCGGGATGTGCGTTATCTGCTGGACGGTACGCCGGTTTCATAAGGGCAGATCCACTGCCGCAAGAACCGCGACAAGTCCGCCTTTCCCGCTTCCGTCATGCCGGTCCCCGGAACAAGCCCGAGGATGATCCGGCATCCAGCCACGGCGCGTCTGCGCCGTGCAAGAGTCTTTCGCGATCAATGACTTGATCGCGCTGGACCCCGGATCAAGTCCGGGGTGACGGCCTGCGGATTCTCTGCTTTTGCCAAACGCATAGGTGCCGCTGCACTTTATCCGCGGCGCGAAAGGAAGCACCGCCGCAGACTATGTTAGACCCTCAGAGATAATCCCGCTTCACCGTTTCCAGAACGGCGGCAAAGCGCTCCTTGCGCTCTTCCAGCCGGCCATCCGGGCTGAGACGCGGCTCCGCGCGGCTTGCCTGCCAGAGCGCCAGCGTGGAAGGCGCGGCCAGCACCTGCTTGGCCAATTTGCGCAACGACCGGGATTGCGTTTCCTGCGGCCGCACCAGCACGTCACCCTCATGCGCCGCGCCCTCATGCGCCGGAACGGAACCCGTCTCGGCAATGACGGGGCCGGGCGGCGGCGGGAAGCTCATGCCCCAGAAGCGCGAGCCCTTTTTCGCCGCCTCGGCGCGGGTCGAAACCGGCACATAGCGCGGCTGATAGTCGACACCCACGCTGCCGGCCCAGTCGCTCCATTTGAAGCTGTTGATCGAAGGCGAGGTACTGACCGCGACCCATGGCACGCGGAAGGCATCGGCAAGGATTGCGCCGTGCATGGATTCGGCCACGATGAATTCCGATTGGGCGATGGCGCGGATCACCGCTTTCGCCTCGCCGCGCGGGTCGAGATAGGTCAGCCCCGCCGGTTCGCAAACGGTTTCCCACATGCCGAATTCCGCCGATTCCCAGTGCGGAACGAAGGTCTTCTTGTAGAGCTTCGGCAGGCCTTTGAAATCAGGCATCTCGGTGACCATGACGGCCGGGTCGACAATGCCCTTTTCGGGCGCGAGCCCCAGCTTGGCGGCGGTTTTTTCGCCGCGCACGCAGCGAATATCCCAGAACTCGGTGCTGGTATCCGGCACCGCGCCATAACCATAACCGCTGCCGATCACCAGCTTGCGCTGCTTTGCGGGCAAAAGAACATCGTTCAGCACGGTGCCGACGCCGACGAGCATGACGTCGTCATGCACATCGCGCAGGCCCGGAAGCAGAAAATCCCACAGCCACAGGTTGAGATCGTCACCGAAATTTCCGTGATGAGATTCCCAGTGGTAAGGTTTCATGAGGTCACTCCTGGGTGAAAAAACATATAAATTCTTGCGGGCGAGAATTCGCTCATCTGGAGCGGACGATTTTTCCAGCACCGAGTTCAAACGCGGCGCGCAGCAGTGCCGGATCGCGCATCGCCCATTTCAGGAGCAGCCCGAATTCTGGCGCCTTGCGCCGTTTCAGATTGCCCGCCTGGCTCCACAGCGCCTGTTTGCGCGCCGTGTTTTTATAGGAAGCGATGGAGGCGACATCGTCCGGCCGGCGTGAAAAACGCCCTTCCAAAGTGTCGAGCGCCACCCAGGTATTGAACTGCTGGCGCAGGAACTCCGGCGAGGTATTGTCGATGCTGTGGAAGATATTGACCCCCATGCCGCGCATCGCGCCGGCGTCGTCACAGAGAAGCGTGCGCTTCGATGCGAGGATGGAATCGCAGAAAAACAGCACATCTTCCGCCGCCAGACGAAGCGCCGGGTCAAAGCGGATTTTCTCAAAAAGAGGACGGCCGATCACCATGCAGGAGAGATGCAGGAAGCTCCAGTTGCGCAGCATCACACTTGCCAGATCCGGCAGTTCGATCACCAGCGGCTTCTCGGAAAGCCGTGCCGCACCCTCATTCTTCTCCAGCTCGGAAATGGCGAAATGGTAATAAAATTCGTCACTTGCCTGCATGGATGCCCAGTAGCACTCGCCGCCATAGGTCTGAAGCGCAAAGGCCGCATTCTGCAGATGATCGGGTGTCCAGATATCGTCGGAATCAAGAAAGGCGACATAGTCGGTGCCGTCAGGCACATTGTCCAGACCGGTGTTGCGGGCGCCGCCCGGGCCGGCATTGGCCTGTTTAATGACGAGAATCCGGTCTTTCTCCCCCTGCGAAAGTTCCGCAAGTTCCTGATCGATCGGGTATGGCGATTCGTCATCGACGATGACAAGATCGAAATCCTGGTAAGTCTGCGCAAAAACCGATGCGAGTGCACGTCCCAAGACACCGTGCTGCTTTTGGTAGTAGGGAATGACGACAGTAAATCTTGCCATTGTTTCGCCCCTTGCGTTGATCAAGAAGTGTCGGGCCCGATCCTAAAAGCGGCCCCGATGGTATCGGCAACTCCCAACCGGCTTTCCTCCCGCCGGCCTCCAGAAACAGGATGCTTGTATGCCCCCAGCGCCAAATGTAAAGACCATCACCACGAATGTCGGCTGGAGCGTTTTATCAAAAACAGGGACATTCGGGCTTAAATTTGTCACGGTCCCAATTCTCGCAAGACTACTTTCCCCGGAGGAATTCGGGGTGGTGGCGGTAGGACTAACGGTTGTACAGTTCCTGACGATGATCGCCGGCGCGGGGCTGACCTCTGCCCTCATCGTCGAAAAGGAAGAGGATATGGAAACGATCCATACCGTCTTCTGGGCCAATCTCGCCATCTCCTGCACCATGGCCGCCGTCCTCTACATCTTCGCGGAATTTTTCGGCGGGCTGCTGGGCGCGGTGGAAAGCGCTTACCTGCTGCGCATCATGGCCTTCCTCATTCCGCTGCAGCTTGCCGGCGATGTCGCCTATTCGCTGCTCGCCCGGCGCATGAATTTCAGCAAGGACGCGCTTTGGAGCATGGCGTCGGAAAGCATTGCGGCCATCGTCGCCGTCGCGCTCGCCTTCATGGGCTTCGGCGTCTGGGCGCTGATCATCCAGCTTTTTGCCGCAGCCCTCATCCGGCTTGTCGGGCTTTATGCCGTTTCGCGCTATTGCCCGCGCTTCGTCATGAAACCGCGCCGGCTGGTGCCGCTTCTCGGCTTCAGTTCGGGGCTGATGGGCTCGGAAATCGCCAATTTCGTTACCTTTCAGTCGCCGATGGTGGTCATTGCCCGACACCTGGGTCTGGCGGATGCCGGCGCCTATTCCGCCTCCAACCGCTTTGCCAGCATTCCCAATCAGGTGGTTCTGTCGGCCGTCATGGGTGTCCTGTTTCCCGCCTTCAGCCGCATGATGGACGATCCGCAGCGCCGGCGCGATGCGCTGATGTTCAGTACGCAGGTGCTGACCGTGCTCCTGGCGCCGATGATGTTCGGCCTCTGGGCCGTGGCGGAGCCGGCCATGCTTGTCATCTTCGGGCAGAACTGGGCCTATGCCTGGCCGGTCCTCGGTCTGCTCGCCCTGTCGAAGGCCATTCTGACGCCATGCAGCACCTTCATCCCCTATCTGAAGGGGGCAGGTTACGGCCGCGTGCTGTTCTGGTCGGCAACGATCCGCGCCATCGTCACCACCGTCGCGGTCTGGCTTGCCGCGCTTTATGGCACCCTGATCGACGCGATGGTGTGGCTCTGCATCGTCAATGCGGTAACGCTGGTCGCCTATTCATGGGCCGTATTCAAGGCAAGCGACACGCCATTTTTCCGTGGCCTCTATGTCAGCAGCCGGCCGATGATCGCGGCGCTGGTGATGGCCGTTTCGGTGCGTTATCTGCTTCACCTTCTGGCTGAGCGCGTTCCCAATGCCACGCTTCAGGTCCTCATCGGCGCTGCCGTCGGCGGGCTCATCTATGCGGTGCTGATCCTGCTGACCGAACGGGCGCTGCTGGGGAAAATCCTGGGGATGGTAAAGTCGCGGCGGATGCGCGACGCCGCAACCCAGGGTTAGGAAATTCATAAAAAAACGCGCCTCATTTCCGCCGTGAACCGGCTTTTCCGCGGTGATTTCATTCGCCGCGGCAAGGGCGTGCAGGCACGCTTTTTGCAGCGCAACATCACGACAAATGACAATTTCGCACGCTTCAGCGATTTTTAACGATGCGGGAATTTGTATAAAATAAAGCAATTCCAATTGGTTGATTTTTTATAGCCGCCGGAATGGCGTTAACGCCAGACATTCACCCGCAAAATCTAATCTTGTGTTTTTCCCGCGTCGCCACATTTTATCCCAAAGTCGAAACCAGACTTTCCAGTGCGGGCTTAAGTTCGCTCTGGTTGCAACGCGGCGTGGGTGGACGCCGCCCAATAGGGGTGACTGATGTGACTGTCGATCAGAACCTATCCTCCCGTATCAATTTGATGCGCATATTGCTGATCTCCGGGATCGTGTTCGTCCATGTGCCGCACGATGCCGAAACCAGCCCTTTTCTCGGCCTTTACGGCTTCTTCGACTGGCTGCGGGTTTTTCTGGGCGATGCGCTGTTTCGCATCGGCGTGCCCTGTCTCAGCGCCATTTCCGGTTACCTGCTGTTTCGCCGCGGCATGAGCGGTTTCGATTATCCGGCGACGATCCGCTCCAAGTCGAAAACCGTGCTGCTGCCTTTCCTTCTGTGGAATGGCGCGCTGTTTGCGGCCGTATTGCTGATCCAGCTCTTCGATGTCGGCGTGGGATATTTCCCCGATCTGTGGAACGCCAGCCCGCGTGAAATCATCAGCCATGGAACGGCGCTTGAGGAGCTGCCGGTGAATGTGCCGCTTTATTTCCTGCGCGACCTCTTCGTCTGCATCCTGCTGTCGCCGGTGCTCGCCTTTCTGATGCGCCGTTTCGCCCTGCCGACGCTCGCCATCCTGCTTTTCATCACCGCCATGCCTGACCTGACGATTTTCATCGTCCAGAAGAAATCCATTCTTTTCAGCTTCTCGCTCGGCATTGCGCTCGCGCTCCACCGCGTCGACGTCAAGGCGCTCGACCCCTATGCCGTGCCGATCATGGCGCTGACCTTCGCCGCCTCTGCCATATTGGCGACAGGACTTTATTTCACTGGCCCGGAATTCACCTTCTGGCTCAACATGTCGCGCAATCTGCTTGCCGTCTTCGGCGCGCTCGGTTTCTGGGCGTCTTCCGCCCTGTTGATCCGCAGCCGGCTTGGCCAGCGGCTTGCCGAAACCGGAAGCCTGAGCTTCTGGATTTTCTGCGCCCATTATCCGCTGCTCGTCATCATGTGGATGGTGTGGAACAAGGGCGGGCCGGATTTCTACCCTGCTTTTTATATCAGCGCGACGCTTTCCGCCTTCGTCATTCTGGTGATCAGCAATGCCCAGACCCGCAAATACCTGCCGGCCGTCTATGCCGTGCTGACCGGAAGCCGCAGCGGCAAAGGCAAGACGAAGGCCGATTTTGCGGCAAAACGGGCCGCCATGATCGGCCCACCGACATCCGAAACGCTTTATTCGCAACGACAGAGGTGAACCAATGACAACATTTGTCACCCGCGTTCAGACACGCATTCTTCTCGCCGCGGCCCTTCTGGCCGCCCCCTTTGCGACGCCCGGCCAGGCACAGGAAGGCAATGGCGCATCCTTCATCGAGAACTTCGATTCCATGGACAGAAGCTTCTGGTACGTGTCCGACGGCTGGAACAATGGCGCGCATCAGAACTGCACCTGGTCGAAGAAACTGGCGACGGTGGAAAACGGCCAGCTGACACTCGGTTTCGAAGAAGCCAAGGCCGGAGACCGCAAATTCGCCTGTGGTGAAATCCAGACCAAGGGGCGCTATCGCTACGGCACCTATGAAGCACGCATGAAGGCCGCCACCGGCTCGGGCCTCAACTCCGCCTTCTTCACCTATATCGGCCCGACCGACAAGAAGCCGCACGATGAAATCGACTTCGAGGTTCTGGGCAAGAACACCGGCAAGGTGCAGCTCAACCAGTATATTTCCGCCAAGGGCGGCAATGAGAAGCTGGTGCCGGTGGAAGGCGGAGCCGATGCCGGCTTCAACGATTACGCCTTCGTCTGGGAACCGCAGCGCCTGCGTTATTACGTCAACGGCAAGCTCGTCCATGAAGTGACGGACGAGTCGAAAATTCCTCAGAATGCCCAGAAGATTTTCTTCAGCCTGTGGGGCACCGACACGCTGAAGGACTGGATGGGCGCCTTTTCCTATGCCGGCGCAACGCAAATGATCGTTGACCGGTTTGCCTTCACGGCGCTCGGCGACAAATGCCAGTTCCCGGAATCCATTGCCTGCGCCCTCAACTGATTTTTTTGAACCAAACCGTCATCCGCGGCGTCTCTGACGCATGAACCAACCGGACCCTTGCATGACCCATGTTCTATATCTCGCGCATGATCTGTCGGACCCCGCCATTCGTCGGCGGGTGCTGACCCTGCTTGCGGGTGGGGCGCGGGTGAAACTGGCGGGCTTCCGGCGCGGACAGAACCGGCTGGCAGAGATTGAAGGCGTCGTACCCGTCGTGCTCGGGGAAACCGCCGACCGGCAGTTTCTGCAGCGCATGGCGGCGGTGGCGAAAGCCAGCCTCTCGCTGGGCAAGACCCTGAACGGTATCCCCGCCCCTGATGTCATTCTTGCCAGAAATCTGGAAATGCTCGCTCTGGCAAAACGGGCCATGTCGATCTATGCCGGGCAGCCGGCGCTGGTTTATGAATGTCTCGACATTCACCGCCTGCTTCTCAATACGGGCAAGCCCGGACAGCTGCTGAATGCCGCCCAGCGTTATTTCGCACGCGACGCCAAGCTGCTTATCACCAGCTCTCCGGCCTTCGTGGAGCATTATTTCAAGCCCGTGTCAGGCCTGGACCTTCCCGTCCTGTTGCAGGAAAACAAGGTGCTGGCGCTCGACGCCACCGTTGCCGCCACGCCGCAGCCACGCGCACCCGCCCCCGGCGAACCGTGGAAAATTGGCTGGTTCGGCGCGCTTCGCTGCCGCAAGTCGCTGGAAATCCTCGCCGAATTTGCCCGTCGAATGGAGGGCAAGGTCGAAATCATCCTGCGCGGCCGGCCGGCCTATTCGGAATTTGCCGATTTCGACGGCTTCGTGGCTGCCGCTCCGCATGTCCATTTCCATGGGCCTTACAAGAACCCCGAAGACCTTGCCGCGATCTATAACGAGGTGCAGTTCACCTGGGCGATCGACTTTTTCGAGGAAGGCCAGAATTCCAGCTGGCTGTTGCCCAACAGGCTTTACGAAGGCTGCCTTTATGGCACCCTGCCGATTGCGCTGGCCGGCACGGAAACCGCACGCTTCATCGAAAAGCGCGATATCGGCTTCGTCCTGCAAAATGCCGGCGCTGAGGATCTCACCGCGCTGTTTAACTGGATGAACCCGCAAACCTATGCGGACGCCTTCAACACCCTCTCGGCGCTCGACAGGAAACAATGGCTGACGGACCGCGACGATTGCCGTCAGCTGGTGCAGCACTTGTCCTCTCTCGCCAAATCCGCTTCCGGCCATGCCCGCGAAGCGCAGTTTTCACCCGTGTAGTGCGTAGGGGGCAAATCATGGAAGGTCTTGGTCATTCCGGCATCAGAACGCTGATCGTCATTCCCTGCCTCAATGAGGCGAAGACAATCGAGGGGCTGCTTGTCAAATTCACCGGTGCGATGCAGGGGCGTCTCTTCCGCATCGTGGTTGCCGATGGCGGCAGCACGGATGGAACCCGCGATATCGTTTCCGCCTTTGCGGCGACGGATGACCGCGTGACGCTTCTTCCCAATCCGAAGCGCATCCAGAGCGCCGGCATCAACCTTGCCGTCGCCACCTTCGGCGAGGATTTCGATTACCTCGTCCGCATCGACGCCCATGGCGATTATCCCGATGATTATTGCCAGCGGCTGATCGAGGATGCGGAGCGCATCGGTGCGGATTCCGTCGTCGTCGCCATGGATACGGTCGGCCACGGTCTGTTTCAAAAGGCGACGGCCATCGCCCAGAATTCCAAGCTCGGCAATGGCGGCTCCAAGCACCGCGAAGGCGCGAAAGGCCACTGGATCGACCATGGCCACCACGCGCTGATGCGGATCGCCGCTTTCGACGCGGTCGGCGGTTATGATGAGAGCTTCAGCCATAATGAGGATGCCGAACTGGATTTCCGGCTGCGCAAATCCGGTTTCCGCATCTGGATGACCGACAAGACCCGCATGACCTATTATCCGCGCGCGAGCGTCATGCCGCTGTTCAGGCAATATCTCGCCTATGGCCGCGGCCGGGCGAAGAACCTCCTGAAACATCGCTCCATCCCGAAAATCCGCCAGATGATCCCGCTCGCCGTGCTGCCGGTTTTCATCCTCGCGCTGCTGTCGCTTGTGCATTGGGCGGCACTTATTCCGCTCGGCCTCTGGATCGCCGCATGTGTGGGTTATGGCTTGTGGATGGCAATAGGTCAGAAAAACCCATACGGCCCGCTCGCCGCCTTTTCGGCAATGGTGATGCATCTGGCCTGGTCCACCGGCTTCTGGCTGGAACTCCTGAAATTCCGGGGAAGAAAGGCTGTTTCATGACCGACAACACCGTCACCCGCACCGATGATTCGAGAACCGTAGATATCGGCATCTGCACCTACAGACGCCCCGCACTCGTCGCCACACTTCTGTCACTCTTCGAGCTGGACGTGCCGGAAGGCGTGAAAGTTCGGCTGATCGTTGCGGATAATGACGAGGAGCCGAGCGCCAAGGCCAGTGTGGACCGCCTGCGCGAAACAGCACCATTCGAGATTACCTATGTGCATTGCCCGAAATCGAATATTTCGATTGCCCGCAATGCCTGCCTGTCAGAATGCAGGGCGGATTATCTGGCCTTCATCGACGATGACGAGACCGCCCCGCCGCACTGGCTCTCCGCCCTTCTGGAAAAGGCCGACGAGACAGGTGCGGAAGCCGTTCTCGGGCCTGTGACGGCGGTTTACCGGGACAATGCGCCGGGCTGGATGAAACGCGGCGATTTCCACTCGACCGTTCCGGTCTGGGTCAATGGCGAGATCATCACCGGCTATACCTGCAACACATTGCTCAAGATGGATGCGCCCTCGGTGAAGGGCCGGCGCTTCGCGCTGGCGCTCGGCCAGAGCGGCGGCGAAGACACCCATTTCTTCTCGCATCTTCACGCCGCCGGTGGGCGTATCGTCTTTGCGGAAGATGCCATGCTGTCCGAACCGGTGCCGGAAAATCGTGCAAGCTTCATGTGGCTTGCCAAACGCCGCTTCCGCTCCGGCCAGACCCACGGCCGCGTGCTGGCGGACAGGAAACCCGGTATACGCCGCGTGGTGCAGGTGATGAAAGCGGGATCGAAAGTGCTGTATTGCGCCGTCTTCGCCGCCTTGAACGGTTTCAACGCCGTGCGCCGCAACCGTTATGCGCTGCGCGGTGCATTGCATATGGGCTCGATGAGCGGCGCTTTCGGCGTGCGTGAAATCCGCCAGTATGGCGCGGTGGAGGCAACCTAATGGAAAACCTTGCCTTGCCGCCCGATATCAGCTTCGTCATCGCCGCCTATAATGCCGCCGATACGATTGAAGCCGCCATTCAAAGCGCGCTCGACCAACAGGGTGTGACGCTGGAAGTGATCGTCGTCGACGACCGCTCCGCAGATGACACCATTGCGCTCGTGGAAGGTATCGCCGCCATCGATCCGCGCGTCCGCCTGCTTGCTCTTGCCGAAAATCTCGGTCCTGGCGGTGCGCGCAATGCCGGCATCGAAGCCGCGACAGGACGCTGGATCGCCGTGCTCGATTCCGACGATGTCATTCGCCCGGAACGCTCCGCCTGCATGATGTGCCGGGCGGAAGCCGCCAACGCGGCGATTGCGGTCGATAATCTCGATGTCGTCTATACCGACGGCAGGCCGATGGAGACGATGTTTCCGGAAGAATTTCTGGAGGAACGGCCGGTTCTCACGCTGGAGGACTTCATTTCCTCCAACATTCTTTTCCGCGCCACCTTCAATTTCGGCTATATGAAACCGATGTTCCGGCGCGATTTCCTCAATGTCGAGGGACTGCGCTTCCGCGAGGATATCCGCATCGGCGAGGATTATATCCTGCTCGCCTCGGCGCTCGCCGCCGGCGGCCTCTGCGTCATCGAACCGAAGCCGGGTTATGTCTACAATATCCGCGAAGGCTCGATTTCGCGCGTGCTCGAACTTCATCACGTCGAAGCGATGATGCGGGCGGATCAGGAATTCCTGAGCCATTACACATTGCTGCCCGCCGCCATGGATGCGCAGCAGGCGAGAGCCCGCAGCCTGCGGCTGGCGCATAATTTTTTGACATTGGTGGAAAACATCAAGAGCCGTTCGGTACTCGGCGCCTTGAAGACCACGATAAGGGATCCTGCCGTACTGGGGCACTTAAGAATGCCCATTGCAGTACGGCTGAGGAGGCTGCGGGACGCGATGTTTGCGCCCCCGGCAAATACTGGGGTGAAAAGACAGATTTCGTGAAATTTGCGCGTGGACGAAATCTGCGCGGGGACTGGGGACAGATCAAACCTTGATGAAGGAGAACGCGATGGACCTGAACAAAACTGTCAGAAAAGCCGTCATTCCCGTAGCTGGCAACGGCACGCGGTTTTTGCCCGCCACCAAGGCGATGCCGAAGGAAATGCTGACGATTGTCGACCGTCCGGTCGTGCAGTATGCCGTTGACGAGGCCATGCAGGCCGGTATCGAACACATTATTTTCGTGACGAGCCGCAACAAGACCGCCATCGAAGACTATTTCGACAGCGCGCCGGAACTCATCAACACGCTCACCCGCTCCGGCAAGACCGTGCAGGTATTGCAGCTTGAAAAGATGCTGCCGGTTGCCGGCACTGTCAGCTATACGCGCCAGCAGGTGCCGCTCGGTCTCGGCCACGCCGTTTGGTGCGCGCGTGAACTGGTGGGCAAGGAACCTTTCGCGCTGCTTCTGCCTGACATGGTTTCCTACGGCGCACGCGGCTGCATCGCTGGCCTGATGGAGCTTTATGACGAAGTTGGCGGCAATATTCTCGGTGTCGAGGAATGCCTGCCGGAAGAAGTGTCGTCCTATGGCGTCGTCGGCGTCGGCCAGAAGGTCAATCATGGCTTCGCCGTCACCGAAATGGTCGAAAAGCCGGAACCATCCAAGGCGCCTTCGAATTATTACCTGAATGGCCGTTATATCCTGCAGCCGGAAATCTTCGATATTCTCGCCAAGCAGGAGCGCGGCGCGGGCAATGAAATCCAGCTGACCGACGGCATGAAGCGGCTTGCCGAAAAGCAGTCTTTCCATGCGCAGAAATATAGCGGTCGCACCTTCGACTGCGGCAGCAAGCAGGGCTTCATCGCCGCCAACGTCGCCTTCTCGCTGCTGCGCGCCGACATGGAAGCCCAGGTTCTCGCTTCGGTGAAGGAACTGGTTGCGAACCACGAAAGCCGCGTCCAGGCGGCCTGACTTTAATCGCGCCGCCGGGGAGGCGGCCGGCGCACCAATAACGGGGGGCGGGAAGGCGAGTATTGTTCGGCTTCCCGCGTACCATTTTAATTCACAAGGTAGGTCCATGCACCACAAGACCTTTAAATCCAATATCGGTTTTCCGGAGTCCGGCAAGGATTCGGACACGTTCATCGACCTCGACCGCCTGTGGGCCGCCGTGGTGCGTCGCGCCAATGTCATTGCCGCCTCCGTCATTGCCGCCGTGGTTCTGGCCGGCCTTTATCTGGTGCTTGCGACCCCCGTTTACACCGCAATGACGCAGGTGCTCCTGGATGAAAGCCTTTCCCGTTATGCGGAAGAGGAATCGCCGGTGCCCGCCGCGCAGATCGTCGACAACCGCATCGCCAGCGCCGTGGAAATTTTGAAATCCAAGGAAATGGCGCTGACCGTGGTCGACAAGGCCAGGCTCGATGAGAACGACACCATCGTCAATCCGCCGATGTCGCCGGTCGAACTCGTCAAATCCTCCGTGCGCGGCATTCTCGATCTCGTCCTGCCGGGCGATCCGCCGGTCTCCGAAGCCGCAATCCGCGCCGGACGCCGCGAAAAGGCCGCCGCCGTTCTGCAGCAGTCGCTGACGGTGGAACGTGTCGGCCGCAGCTCGGTCATCGCCATTTCCACCCGCTCGACCGACCGCCAGCTTGCCGCGCAGATCGCCAAGACCTATGCGCAGGCTTATCTTACCGAACAGCTGAACGCCAATTTCGACGCCAGCGAGCGCGCCTCCGTCTGGTTGCAGGAACGTATGACGGACCTGAACCAGCGCGCCCAGGCGGCTGAACTGGCGGTGCAGAAATTCAAGTCGGACAACAACATCGTCTCCTCGCGCGGCGAGCTGATGTCCGAAGGCCAGCTTGCCGACCTGAACGGCCAGCTTATCGCCGCGCAGGCCGATGCCGCGACGGCCTCTGCCCGTTACAACCAGTATAAATCGATCATCGACCGGGGACCGGATGCGGCCGTGGACAATGCCGTCGTTTCGGCCCGCGATACCGATAATTCGGTCATTCAGGATCTGCGCAAACGCTACATCACCATTTCCGACCGGCAGCAGGGCATCGTCCAGCAATTCGGCGCCGACCATCCGCAGGCGGTTGCGCTGGACGCCGAGAAGAAAGAGGTTTCGCGGCAGATCTATCAGGAACTGCAGCAGCTTACCGGCAGCCTGAAGAACGAATACGACGTCACAAATTCCCGCGTTCAGTCGCTGCGCGACAATATCGACCGGGTGGCAGGCCGCAATTCCGAAGCCAACATCACCATGGTGCAGCTGCGCGAACTCGAGCAGCGGGCGACGGCGCTGCGCACCCTCTACCAGTCCTATCTCGGCCGCTTCGAGGAGGCTTCCCAGAAGCAGTCGCTGCCCATCGCCAAGGCGCGCATCATCTCCGAAGCGGGCCTGCCGACATCGCCTTCCAGCCCGAAAAAGACCATGACCATGGCGCTTTCGGTCGTTCTTGGCCTGATGCTCGGCGGCGGTATCGCAGCGCTTCTCGAATTCCGGGATCGTTTCTTCCACACCGGCAATGACGTGCGTGACAATCTGCGCATGCGTTTTCTCGGTTACCTGCCCTTCATCGGTGAAAGGGGCGTGGAAAACGCCAAGGCGGGCAACAGCGCCGCCACCCCCGGCGGCGAGAACGCCACGCTTGACGAAAGCGGACAGGTCTCGTTCCAGAAAATGCTGCGCCTTGCCGTCGACAGCCCGCGCTCCAGCTTTGCGGAAACGCTGCGCAACGTGAAACTCACGGCAGATGTCGTCATTCAGGAACGCCAGTGCCGGGTCATCGGCGTCATTTCCTGCCTGCCGAACGAAGGCAAGTCGGTCGTGGCGCTCAATCTCGCCGGACTGATCGCCTCCACCGGCAAGCGCACGCTGGTGGTGGATGCAGATATCCGCAATCCCGGCCTCAGCCGCATGCTGACGACACGGCAATCCGCCGGTCTGGTGGAGGTCGTCCTCGACGAAATCCCTTGGACGCAGGCGGTGAAGGTGGATACGCGCACGAAAATGGGCATCCTGCCGGTTTCAACCAGCAACCAGTTCGCCCATTCGAGCGAGCTGCTGTCTTCCTCCGGCATGCGCAAATTCATCGACTCCGCTCGCGAGGCCTGCGATTACATCATCGTCGACCTTGCACCGGTGGTTCCCGTCATCGACGCCAAGGCCTTTGCGCCGCAGGTGGACGGTTTCGTCTTCGTCACCGAATGGGGCAAGACGCCGATCCAGATGGTGCAGAACCTGATGGCCAACGAACCGCAGATCGCCAACAAGACGCTCGGCATCGTGCTGAACAAGACCGACATGACGGAATTGCAGCGTTATGCCGGCCCCGGCGGTTCGGAGCATTATCACGAGAAATTCTCGGCCTATTACGGCGATGCGAAGCCCCCGGTAAAGGAAGATGCGTAATGGTGGAGATTTAACAGGCCGGTTGCATCCACACTCCGTCACCCCCGGCCCCGGAGCCGGGGTCCAGCCAGCCCAAGTCCTTGGGCTGAAAAGAAGTCTTGACGCCGCGCAGACGCGCGGCGGCTGGATGCCGGATCTAGTCCGGCATGACGGAAGAATCACAAATTGCCCCATTCCACCCATGGCATTACCCGCCGAAATTGCGCATTGATGGCGTGAAGCTAAAATCGCAAGCAGGATCAGTCCCATGCCATCACCCATCGCCTTTGTTTCACGGATGAATGCGGAAACGGAAACCGTCTGGAAACAGGTGCTGCGCGCCGCCATGCCGCAGGAGGACATCCTCTCCTTCTCCGAATTGACGGACGAGCAGCGACGGGCAGTGGACTTTGCCATCGTCGCCAATCCCGATCCCGCCGATATCGCCGCTCTTCAGGGCCTCAAATGGATCCACAGCCTGTGGGCGGGGGTCGAGCGGCTGGTGCTGGAGCTGGGCGACAAGGCTCCCCCCATCGTTCGGCTGAAGGACCCGGAGCTTTCGCGCGTGATGGCCGAAGCCGTGCTGGCATGGACCTACTACCTGCAGCGCGACATGCCCGCCTATCGCGAAAACCAAAAAAAGGCACTCTGGCAGGAGCTGGACTACCGCCACCCCGACGAGATGACCGTCGGTCTCCTCGGCCTCGGGGCGCTCGGCACGGCTGCGGCGGAGCGCCTCATCCATGCGGGTTTCAACGTCGCCGGCTGGAGCCGCTCGGCCAAGGCGATAGAGGGCGTGGAAACGCTGACCGGTGACGACGGGCTGCAGGCATTGCTGGAAAAGAGTGACATCCTGGTCTGCCTCGTGCCGCTTACCGATGCGACGCGCGGTCTTCTCGATGCCGACCGTCTCACCGCAATGAAACAGGGCGCGGCGCTCATCAATTTCGCCCGCGGCGCGGTCATCGTCGCCGATGACCTGATTGCGGCGCTTGATTCCGGCAGGCTTTCGCATGCCGTTCTCGATGTCTTCGAGCAGGAGCCGTTGCCCGCCGCTTCCGCCTTCTGGCAACACCCAAAAGTTACGGTTCTGCCGCATATTTCCGCGCCGACAAGCCGGGAAAGTTCGGCCCGGATCGTCGCCGGCAATGTCCGCACATGGCGGGAAACGGGCGGGCTGCCGGAGACGGTCGACATGGCCCGCGGTTACTGAGGCGGCGGCAAGGCGGC
This sequence comes from Agrobacterium sp. P15N1-A, assembly GCF_044626815.1. Lineage (NCBI taxonomy): Bacteria > Pseudomonadati > Pseudomonadota > Alphaproteobacteria > Hyphomicrobiales > Rhizobiaceae > Agrobacterium > Agrobacterium sp. P15N1-A. The sequence goes on from NZ_JBIUPF010000006.1 coordinate 152,999, forward strand.
CTATTCGGCCGCCACCGACTTGCCCGTATGGGCCTGTTCAACGGCGGAGACGATCTGCTGTTCGTCATAGGGTTTGGTCAAGAGAACCGCGCTTGCCGGCGCTCCTTCCGGCAAATGGCTGTCTCCCGTCGCAAACACAATGGCAAGCCCCGGCTTGCGGCGCAGGGCCTCCACCGCCAGTTCGCCGCCCTTCATGTCGGGCAGGCCGATATCGGTGACGAGAACGTCGATCTGATCCGCTTCGATAGCCTTCAGCGCCTGCGCCGCATTTCCGGCTTCGACGACGGCAAAGCCGCTCTCCGACAGCATCTCCGTCGAATTCATCCGGATCAACTCGTCATCCTCGACCAGAAGAACGCGTATGGACCGGTTTTGATTTTCGGCTGCCCTGACCGGCTCGGAAAGTTTCGAAGAACCCGGCGCCGATGTCGGCCGCGCTCTCGACAACGAAACCTGCTTGCGGTTGGCGATAACGTGGCGAATGCGCCGCGCCAGCGCTTCGCGCGTATAGGGTTTGGAAAGCAGCTCAACCCCGGCATCCAGCTTGCCGCCATGCACGATGGAGTTTTCGGTGTAACCCGAGGTGAAGAGAACGGCGAGATTGGGCAGCCGTTCCTGCGCGCGGCGCGCCATTTCCCGGCTTTTCAACGGTCCGGGCATCACCACGTCGGTGAAGATGACATCGATCGGAATGCCGCTTTCCACCACCGTCAAACCGGCCTGTGCATCACGGGCGGTCAGCACGCGGTAACCGAGATCGCTCAAGGTCTCGACGACGGTGTTGCGCACTTCCTCGTCATCTTCCACCACAAGAATGGTTTCCGTGCCGCCCTCCACGGGGCCGGTCGGCATCACCACTTCCCTGTCCTCATCCGCGGCGGAGCGCGGCAGATACATCTTCACCGTCGTGCCCTGCCCCACCTCGCTATAGATGTTGACGTGCCCGCTGGACTGTTTCGCAAAACCATAAACCATCGAAAGCCCGAGGCCGGTGCCCTTGCCTTCCGGTTTTGTCGAGAAGAACGGCTCGAAGACCTTTTCGAGAATCTCCGGCGACATGCCCGAACCCGTATCGGTGACGGCGAGCATCACATATTGCCCCGCCGAAACTTCCGAGTGCTTGCGGGCATAATCGCGGTCGAGAACCGCATTTCCGACCTCGATGGTCAGCTTGCCCTGCCCTTCCATGGCGTCGCGCGCATTGATGGCCAGATTGAGAAGAGCGTTTTCCACCTGGTTGGGGTCAGCATAGGTGTTCCAGAGACCACCCGAGGTGATGACCTCCACCTCGATCGCCTCGCCGAGCGAGCGGCGAAGCAGATCGTCCATGCCGGTTACGAAACGGGCGATATTGATGACACGCGGCTCCAGCGCCTGGCGGCGGCCGAAGGCCAGAAGCTGGCTGGCCAGCTTTGCGCCGCGATGAACGCCGGCAAGCGCGTTTTCCAGCCGCCGCTCCGCACGTTCATTGCCGATCACATCCTTTGACAGCAATTGCAGATTGCCGGCGATCACCTGTAGCAGATTGTTGAAATCATGCGCCACGCCGCCGGTGAGCTGGCCGATGGATTCCATTTTCTGCGCCTGCTGCAGCGCCTTTTCGGTCTGGCGGCGCTCGGCCATTTCCGCCTCGACACGCGCCTCGAGGCTCTCGTTCAATTGCCGAAGCTGCTCTTCCGCCCGGATGCGGTGGCGAATTTCGCGCTCGAGATTGCTCGCATGTTCCTTAAGGGTGTTTTCGGCCCGCCGCTGTTCGGTGACGTCCGTATGGACGCCGACCCATTCGGCAATGGCGCCGGCCTTGTCGAAAATCGGCACACCACGGATCGCGAACGTGCGGTAAACGCCGTCATGGCGGCGCACCCGATGTTCCCAGATATAGGTCGACTTTTCCGCGACCGCCTTGTTCCAGCTGTCGACAGACCCCTGCCTGTCGTCGGGATGGACCGCATCCGCCCAGCCAAAACCCCGATATTCTTCCGGAGTCTGGCCCGTCAAAGCGCTCCAGGCGGGTTGTTCGCCCAGCATCATTCCTTCGGCGCTGTTGGTCCACAGCACGCCGTGCACGGCATCCACCGCAGCACGGAAACGATTGTTGCTGATGAGGATTTCCCGCTCCGAGCGCTTGCGCTCCTCGATATCGATAATCAGCACATAAATGCCGTCGATGGAGCCATCTGCAATGTAACGCGGAACATAGCGGATTTCGGCGGCGCGCGTGCTGCCGTCCGGTCTGCTGATCACGGTATCCGAAACGATCTTCTCGCCGTTGAGTGCGCGGTCGAGATAGGCCCTGCGGGCCTCGAAAAACGCCTCGCCGACGATTTCGGGAACGCTGCGGCCGATCACGTCCTCGGCGCGGCGGCCGAACCATTCCAGATAGCCGTCATTGGCGAATTTATAAACGTAATCACGGTCGACATATCCGACCAGAATGGGCAGGGCATTGGTAAGCCGGCTCAGTTCCTTGCGGCTCTGCTCCAGCGCCTCCACGGCCTTCACCTTGTCGGTATTTTCAAGCACGGTGCATAAAACGCCGTCTACGGTGCCGCCCTCATTATAGATCGGCGTGTAGAACAGATCGAAGATTACCTCTTCCGGCAGGCCATGCCGCATCAGCGTCATCGGCTGGTCGCGATAGGCCATGACCTCACCGCGAAAACCGGCTTCGAGAATGCGGCTGTTCCAGTCCCATATTTCCGGCCAGATGCCGGGCACGGTTCCGCCCAGCGCCTGCGGGTGATAATTGCCGGCGATCTCCGCATAGCTGTCATTGTAGATCATCACATGATCCCTGCCCCACATCAGCACCTGCGGAATGGGGGAATTGACGACGGAATTGGCTTTTTGCCTCAGATTTTGCGGCCATTCGCAAATAGGACCGAGCGATGTCTTCGACCAGTCGAAGCGGCGCACAAGCTCACCCGTTTCACCGCCACCGATCGGCCATACCGGCGCAGCACCAAGATTGGTCATTCAACATCACCACAAAAACCGAGAGAAAATCTCCCGTAATACAGAACAGGATAAAAGTCCAAGAAAACAGAAACTTCCGCTTATTGTTCCCAAGCTTTTCAGAAAATTGAAAAAGTTCCATCACGGCGTAAATGTCGCAAGGCGAGTGCTAAACCATCAGACATTTCAGGACCTTCGTGCGAGAAATTTCTCCAATATATCCCTGCGACCCCGCCTTCGTTTGACAATTGGCATCCTCAATACGCCAGAAATTGCCGCAAACGGGATGGCGACAAAGGAATTATTAAGCCTCAATAAGGGTGCTGGCGGTCGCGGTGCCGTCAGCGCCCGGGTCTTCGCCACACCGCGACCAGAGGGAACAACAATGAAAATACTTTTGGGTGCCACAATTCTTTCCGCCGGCTTCGCCTTTTCAGGCGGCGCAGCCTATGCTGCCGACTGCGGAAACGTGACAATCGCCAGCATGAACTGGCAATCCGCCGAAGTTGCCGCGAACCTGGACAAGTTCATTCTTGAAAAGGGCTATGGGTGCTCCGCCGAAATCGTGACCGGCGACACCGTGCCGACTTTGACCTCCATGGCCGAAAAAGGCCAGCCGGATATCGCGCCTGAGGCCTGGGTCAGCCTGCAGCCGGAAATCGTCAAGCAGGGTCTGGAAGGCGGCAAAGTGGTCGCGGCCGCAAAAATCCTTTCCGATGGCGCTGTTCAGGGCTGGTGGATTCCGAAATACCTCGCCGAGGCAAACCCCGATCTCAAGACCATTCCGGATCTCTTCAAACACCCCGAACTCTTCCCCTCGCCGGAAGACAAGTCCAAGGGCGCCGTGTTCAACGGCCCGCAGGGCTGGGGCGGCACTGTCGTCACCGCGCAGCTTTTCAAGGCTTTCGGCGGCGAAAAGGCGGGCTTCACCCTCGTCGACACCGGCTCCGCCGCAGGTCTCGACGGTTCCATCGCCAAGGCTTACGAAGCCAAGCAGCCATGGGTCGGCTATTATTGGGCGCCCACCTCGCTGCTCGGCAAATACGAGATGGTAAAGCTCGAATTCGGCACCAATTATGACGCGGCCGAATGGAAGCGTTGCACCTCGGTTGCCGATTGTCCGGACCCGAAGCCTAACGCATGGCAGGTGGACGACGTGCAGACGCTGGTCAGCAAGTCCTTTGCCGACCGTGCCGGCCCCGCCATGGACTATCTGAACAAGCGCGCCTGGAGCAACGCGACCGTCAACAAGCTGATCGCCTGGATGACAGATAACCAGGCGACCGGCGAAGATGGCGCCAAGCAGTTCCTGAAGGAAAACGAAGCTCTCTGGAAGGGCTGGGTTTCTCCCGAGGTCGCGGAAAAGGTCAAGGCCGCCCTTTAACAGCCGGTCCTTACATATCTGCCCGGCAACCGGCGTCCGCCAGCGGCGACGCCGCGCCCGCATCGGCCCTGGAATGCCTCCCGGCTTTCCGGTGACGATGCGCCGGTTCAACAGAGCGTTCCGCCCTGCATCCAGAAGGATGCGCGGCGCTCTGACGATTTTACTCCCGGAGCGCGGAGGACATCGATCCCCGCCTCCGGTTCGTCATGGAGAACAGGATATGGAATGGCTTTTCAAATTTCCGACCATGAATGACGATGCTCTGCGCGCGCTGAAAAAAGTCATCGACGAGGGGTTCCGGGCTTTCACCCGAACCTATGGCGGCGCAATCGAGGGGTTGTTTACCCCCCTTCAGAGCTTCCTCATCTGGGCGGAAAGGCTTTTGATCGGCGCACCCTGGCCGGTCGTTATTCTTATTGTCGGCGCGCTTGCCTGGTTCGGCAGCCGCAGCGCCACCATTGTTGCGCTCTGTTGCGGCATTCTCTTCGCCATCGGCTGGTTCGGCATGTGGGAAGACACGATGAAGACGGTCTCGATGATCTTCGTCTGCGCCGTGCTGTCCATCGTCGTCGGCCTGCCCATCGGCATTGCCATGGCACGCTCCAACCGCCTGCAGAGCGTGGTCAATCCGGTTCTCGACGTGATGCAGACGATGCCGAGTTTCGTCTACCTCATTCCCGTCGTCATGCTGCTCGGCATCGGCCGCGTGCCCGGTGTCATCGCCGTCGTCATCTATGCCATTCCGCCGATGATCCGGCTTACCAACCTCGGCATCCGCATGGTCGACCGCGACGTGCTGGAGGCCGCCGACGCCTTCGGCTCTTCCAAGCGCCAGAAGCTTTTCAAGGTGCAGCTGCCGCTCGCACTGCCCACCATCATGGCCGGCATAAACCAGACCATCATGATGGCGCTCGCCATGGTCGTCATTGCCTCCATGATCGGCGTTCAGGGCCTCGGTCAGCCGGTGCTGAAGGCCATCGCCAACCAGTATTTCACGCTCGGCGTGTTCAACGGGCTTGCCATCGTCGGCATCGCCATCATCTTCGACCGCATCAGCCAGGCCTATGGCCTTCGCCTGCAAAAACACCGGGAAGTGGCGCATGGCTAGTCAATCGATCGAAATTCGCAGCCTCTACAAGATTTTCGGCCCCAAGGCGGGAGACTATGTCGAACCCGTCAAGGCCGGCATGTCCAAGGCGGATCTCAACGCCAAACATGGTCATGTGCTCGGCCTGCGTGATATCAACATCACCATGCCGGGCGGGCAGATCACCGTTATCATGGGCCTTTCCGGCTCGGGCAAATCGACGCTGATCCGCCACGTCAACCGGCTGATCGACCCGACAGCCGGCGAAATCCTCTATGGCGGCACCGATGTTTGTCGCCTCAACGAAGCGGATCTGCTGGAATTCCGCCGCCACAAGACGGCGATGGTGTTCCAGAAATTCGGGCTGCTGCCGCACCGCAACGTGCTGCAAAACGTCGTCTATGGCCTCGAGGTGCAGGGCGTCGACAAACGCGAGCGCGAAGAAAGGGCAGAGGTCTGGATCAGGCGCGTGGGGCTGGAAGGTTTCTCCAACCATTATCCCAACCAGCTCTCCGGCGGCATGCAGCAGCGCGTCGGCCTCGCCCGCGCGCTCACCAACAATGCCGAAATCCTTTTGATGGACGAAGCTTATTCGGCGCTCGATCCACTCATCCGCGTCGACATGCAGACGGTGCTGCTGGAACTGCAGAAGGAACTGAAGAAAACCGTGGTCTTCATCACCCACGATCTCGACGAAGCGCTGCGGCTCGGCGACAAGATCGCCATCCTGCGCGATGGCGAAATCATCCAGCAGGGCACGGCGGCCGAAATCGTCATGTCGCCCGCCGACAGCTATATCGAGGCCTTCGTGGAAGAGGTCAATCGCGGCCGCGTCATTCGCCTTGGCGCCGTGGTGCAGCCGGAATTTGCCGGCCAGTCCCGCCTTCAGCTCGATGCGGACATGACGGTTGAAGAGGGCCTGCGCGCCCTCGTCCGGGAAAATGTCGGCAGCGCCACGGTCGTCGGAGAAAACGGCAAGGCGCTTGGTGCAATCACCACCGATGCCATCATGCGCTGCCTCGTCCGAACCGCACATGGTGAGGAAGCAGGCACGGCTGAACGTTTGTCAGGCTGAGCCTTCAAGCCACGCGGCCATGCCCTTTGCGGCGGCCTTGCCGGTGGCGAAACAGGCGGTCAGGAGATAACCGCCGGTGGGCGCTTCCCAATCCAGCATTTCCCCGGCAGCAAATATGCCGGGGAGCTTTTCCAGCATGTAGTTTTCATCAAGGCCGCCCCACGCGATACCGCCGGCGGACGAAATTGCCTCGGCAATCGGCCTCGTCCGCAAAATCGGTATCTCCGCATGTTTTATTCTCGCGGCGACGAATTCATCCGGCATGGCCGCGATATCGGGAAAGATTTCCCGCAGAAGCCCGACCTTCACAGCCGATAAGCCGGCCGCCTTGCGCATGCGGTTTGCAAAGCTCTCTTTCCGTCCGAGTTTCGCCAGATCGCGGCTGAGGCGTTCGACCGTACGTCCCGGCGCAAGATCGATTGCGAGCGATACTTTGCCCACCTCCTCCAGCCGGTCGCGCAGCGCGGCGGAATGGGCATAGATCACGCTGCCCTCAATACCATGTTTCGTGATCACGAATTCGCCCTGAAAGGCTCCGGCTGGCGAAATGGTGATGGTGGATTTCACCGCTTCACCGGCAAAACGCGCGCGGAAGATATCGCTCCAGTCAGCGTCGAAACCGCAATTGGCGGGGCGGAACGGGGAAAGCGCCACGCCTTTCTCCGCCAGCGCCGGAACCCATGCGGCATCGGAGCCGAGACGCGGCCAGCTTGCGCCACCGAGCGCCAGAAGAACGGCATCGGCCTTGATGATGATCTCGCCCTCCGGTGTCGCGAAAACCAGGTGCTCGCCGGAAAAACCCGTCCAGCGATGCCGCGTCCTGATGGTCACCCCCTGCGCCTCCAGCCGGGCGAGCCATGCCCGGAGCAACGGCGAAGCCTTCATGACGGTGGGAAACACCCGGCCCGAAGTGCCGACGAAAGTTTCCTGCCCCAGCCCCTGCGCCCAGTCGCGCAGCATATCCGGCGTGAAATCATCGAGAGCGGCGCGCAGCCTCGGTTCCGCCTCGCCGAACCGGTGACGGAAGCTGTCGTAATCTTCGGCATGGGTGATGTTGAGGCCGGATTTTCCGGCCATCAGCAATTTGCGCGCCACGGTCGGCATGGCCTCGAACACCGTCACGACATGGCCTGCGGCCGAAAGCATCTCGGCCGCCATCAGCCCCGCCGGTCCGCCGCCGATAATCGCGACCTGCCTCGCCTTTGCCAAAACCCTCTCCATCGCCATCTTCGCCGTTCCGAGCCTTATACCGATTTCCGCATGCGAATATATGCGATATTGAAACGCCCATGTTCACGCTCGACCGACCCGTCACCTTTTCGCAGGATATCAAGAAAAGCCGCTTCATCGCCTTTGCCGCGCCGGTGACGGGCGAAGAGGATGCGAAAAACTTTCTTGCGGCGCATTCCGATCCGGATGCCAACCATAATTGCTGGGCCTGGCGAAGCGGCCAGACCTATCGTTTCAGCGATGACGGCGAGCCTTCGGGCACGGCCGGGAAACCGATCCTTCAGGCCATCGACGGTCAGGCGCTGGACAATGTCGCCGTTCTCGTCATCCGCTGGTTCGGCGGCATCCTGCTCGGCAGCGGCGGGCTGATGCGCGCCTATGGCGGCACGGCAGCCGCCTGCCTGCGGCTTGGCGAGACGTCACCGGTCATCGCTTATGTCAGCGCGACGCTGAGCTGCCCTTTCTCCGATCTGGCGCTTGTGAAATCACGCCTTTCCGCCACCCAGAACCTGCGTCTGGAAAGGGAGGATTTCACCGGCACCGGCGCGGATATGCTGCTCTCGGTTCCGGCCGAGGAAGCCGAACGGCTCACCCGTCTTCTCAGCGACCTGACCAGTGGGCGCGTCAATTTGCATATTCCCGACTAGAGTTTTTTCGCTTTTCTTCGAATCGCGAAAAAACTCTAACTCTTTGCTTTGGCGCATTTCCGGACGGAAAACCGGGGTCCACTTTTCCTGGAAATGCTCTAGCGCCTGTCCGAATGCGCAATTCGTGCTAAGGAAGCGACATGTCTCCAGAGCTTTCCAACCCCAACTACAATCCGCCACTCGAACCCTGGCTCACCATCGTGCACCGCGACGACGATCTTCTGGTGCTCGACAAGCCAAGCGGGCTTTTATCGGTGCCGGGGCGCGATCCGGCGCTTTCGGACAGCCTGATGACGCGTGTGCAGAAACAGTTTCCGAAAGCGCTGATGATCAACCGGCTGGACAAGGACACCTCCGGCATCGTGCTGATGTCCTTGAACCGCAAGGCGCATGCGGCGATTGCATCGCAGTTCGAAAACCGCCAGACGCGCAAATCCTATGTCGCCATTGTCTGGGGAGAGGTTGCCGGAGAAGCGGGGGAAGTGGACCTGCCGCTCGCCATCGATCCGGAAAACAAGCCTCGCCACCGGGTCGACCACGAGAACGGCAAGCCGGCGCAGAGCCTTTGGCGGGTGCTGGAACGATTGCCGCTTCCGGCAACGCGGCTTGCGCTGACCCCGCTTACCGGCCGTACCCACCAATTGCGGGTGCATATGAAGGCGCTCGGCCACCCCATTCTCGGCGATGAATTTTATGCCGAAGGCGAAGCGCTCGCCGCTGCGCCGCGCCTGATGCTACATGCGCAGGAGGTCGGGTTCCGCCATCCCGATGGCCGTGACGTCACCTATACCGTCCCCTGCCCCTTCTGAGGTCCAAGATGAAGGAACAAAACGAAAGCTTCGTGGTGGATTTTGTCGGCGGCGCGGTCGGGCACCGTTTCCGCTCCGGCGAAGGGCGCGGGCAGGCCCTGCCGAAAGCTGCGGGTTTCACCAAAGGCCGCACGCCAAAGATCGTTGATGCCACGGCCGGGCTCGGGCGGGATGCCTTTCTGCTTGCCTCACTCGGCGCGGAGGTGACCCTCATCGAACGCTCGCCGGACATGCATGCTCACCTTGCCGATGGCATTCGCCGTGCACTGGCAGCAGGCGGCACTTATGCCGAGGCGGCAGCGCGCATGACGCTGCTCCACGGTGACTCCCGATATCTCCTGAAGGAGCTTTCACCGGAGGTGGTGATTGTCGACCCCATGCATCCGCCGCGCCACAACACGGCGCTGGTGAAAAAGGAGATGCGGGTGCTGAGAGAACTGGTTGGTGCCGACCCGGATCAGGTGGAGTTGATGGAGGCTGCGCTGGAGAATGCGACGAAGCGGGTGGTTCTGAAATGGCCCCTGAGAGCCGAGCCGATGCCCGGCATCCGCAAGCCTTCGCATCAGATAATGGGGAAGAACACCCGTTATGATGTCTTCATGATCTTCGGAAAATCTCTCGACGACGGGGAATGATCAGCGGAAGGTCGGCTTGCGCTGCGCATTCATCAAAAGCTCATGCCGCGAGGCGAACTCGCCGAACAGTTTTCGGAGCCGTGTCTCCTCGGCCTTGTCCAGCCGGTAACGCCGGCAGAATTCCGCAACGTTGAGGATCGGTTTGGTTCTGTTCCCGTCAATGGTCTTGTTGTCGATGATCTGCATGGCGCCCTCCGTATAACAGAGGCCAAACGTCGCTTGCGCCTTGCGGTTCCTTATGAATTCGCATGGATGAGAAAAGAGCGTGCCGCCTGCACACGGAGTGATCAAGTTTTCTTGAAACTATCGCAGGAAACGAAATCCTCCCCAAATGGTTCTCTGCCTGATGTAAACCATGGAAGGGAGACCCATGTTCCATAACAACCGATTTCTGAGTTCGACGATCCTGTGTGCACTGCTCGCCGTGCCGCTCGCCGGTATCGCACAGGCCCAGACCCCGGCCGCCGAAACGAAACGGCCGAATGCGCCGGATCAGAAACCGGCTTTTGAGGGCCAGACCCGCGCGCCGCAGGCCGCCACCCAGCCACGCGTCGAAAAAACCGTGATCGCGGACGGCCTGCCGCATCTGTGGTCGATGGAGTTTCTGCCCGATGGCCGCATGATCGTTGCAGCCAAGGAAGGCGCCATCCATATCGTCGCCGACGGCAAGGCCGGCCCGGAGATCGCCGGCGTGCCGGAGGTGGCGTCCGATGGGCAGGGCGGACTTCTCGACATCGCGCTGGCTCCCGATTTCGAAACATCGCGCACCATCTTCTTCTCCTTCTCCGAACCGCGCGATGGCGGCAACGGCACATCGGTAGCCTCGGCAAAACTGACCGAGGAGGGAGGCGCGGCAAAGCTGGACAATGTCTCGGTGATTTTCCGCCAGACGCCGACCTATGACGGCGACAAACATTTCGGCTCCCGCCTCGTTTTCGGGCCGAACAACGAGCTTTATGTCACTGTCGGCGAACGTTCGGATTCGAAGCCGCGCGTGCAGGCGCAGGATCTGTCGAGCGGGCTCGGCAAGGTCTTCCGCATCGATGCGCAGGGCAAGGCCTTTGAAGGCAATCCTTTCGCCAGCCAGCAGAACGCCCTCCCCGAAATCTGGAGCTATGGCCACCGCAACCTGCAGGCCGCGGCACTCGATGGTGAGGGCAGGCTCTGGACCGTGGAACACGGCCCGAAGGGCGGCGATGAGCTGAATATGCCGAAAGCCGGCCTGAACTACGGCTGGCCGGTCATCACCTATGGCGTCGAATATAGCGGAAGGTCGGTTGGCGAAGGTGTTACCGCAAAAGAAGGCATGGAACAGCCGGTCTATTATTGGGACCCGGTCATCGGCCCCTCCGGCATGGCCTATTATGATGGCGACCAAATCCCCGAATGGAAGGGCGCTTTCATCGTCGGCGGTCTGGTAAGCCAGGGTCTCGTCATCCTGCATATCGATGGCGACAAGGTTGTCACCGAAAGCCGGTTGCCGCTGGAAGCGCGCATTCGCGACGTGAAGGTCGGTCCGGATGGCGCGATCTATGCCGTGACCGAAGAGCGCGGCGGGAACTCGCAGATTCTGCGCATCGCCAAGGCTGGCTGATTAAAAAAGCCGGCTGAGAAAACTCGCGATTGGAGCGACAGGCCGCCGGAACGAAGGCGGCCTGTTTTTCGTTTGCCGCAGCGTGAAACCTGCCGGAAAAAACCATGCCACAACCGCCCACCCGCCTTCTTGCCAAAATCGGACTTGCCTATGTCAACGATCAGGAGCCGGGTATTTCCCGCGAGAAACGCGGGCGCGGTTTCTGTTACCGTCTGCCGGGAGGCGAACTTCTCTCCGACAGCGTCGAACTGAAGCGCATCAAATCGCTCGGTGTGCCGCCCGCCTATAAGGACGTGTGGATATGCATCGACCCCGCCGGCCATCTGCAGGCTACGGGTTTCGATGCCCGCGGGCGAAAACAGTATCGGTATCATCCCGGCTGGCATGCGCTCCGGGGCGAGACGAAATTCTTCCAGCTCAAAAGCTTCGGCAAGGCGCTGCCCGCCATCCGCCGCCGCGCCATCGCCGATATCGAAAAACAGGATCATGGGCCGGAAATGACGCTCGCAGCACTCACGCTGCTGCTCGATGCCGCCTATCTGCGCGTCGGCAATCGCTCCTATCTCGAAACCAACGGCACCTATGGTGCAACGACATTGCTCAAGCGGCATGTCTCCTTCGGCGAAACCATCGAGTTGCGGTTTGCCGCCAAGGGCGGGCAGAAGGTGAAACGGCAATTGCGCCACCCGCGCCTGCAGAAAATCCTCGAGGAAATCGCCGATCTGCCCGGCAAGGAACTCTTCGTCTGGCAGGACAGCGAAAACCGGGTGCATTCGGTCGATTCCAGCGATCTCAACGCCTACCTCGCCCGTATCGGCGGGCAAGGCATTTCCGCCAAGACCTTCCGCACCTGGGGCGGAACTTTGGCGGCCTTCTGCAACGCGATGGAACATGTGGCGGCGGGCGACAAGCCGAGCATAAAGGGCATGTGCCAGGCAGCGGCGACGGAGCTTTCCAACACGCCCGCCATCTGCCGCAAGAGCTATGTGCACCCGGCCGTCCTCGATATCGCCGCGGAAGAGAAAGCGCAGAAAAAACTTGGCCGCATCCTGAAGGTCGGGGCAAAGCCCGTCTCCGGCCTCAGGGCCGATGAAAGACGGCTGCTTGCCTTCCTGCCCTGAGGATCAGCGGCCGCCCGCCCATTCCGCCAGCTCCCGCTCGGCTCTTTCCAGCGCGCTGTAATTCAACAGCTTGCGCAGGAAAGCGACGGTAACGGCGCGGGTTCTGAGATTATACCGGCCTTCCGCCTCGTCGTCGCCGGCCGCCTGATGCACGTTCAGCTTCTCATAGAGGCTTTGCAGCCGGTTCTGCACGCTGCGCAGCGACAGGTTGCGGCGGCGGGCAATCGCCTTGTCGGTGAGGCCGAGCGCGACATCGACAAGGATTTCATATTCGGAATCGGTAAAGCCATGGGCCTTGCCGAGGCTCTTTTCCTGCAGGCCGCGCACTTCCCGGTCGATCACGCATTGCGCCTCGATGAAGATGCTGCGCAGCGCCAGCCGCAGGCGGTCATCCGACGCCGATTTCAGCACGTAGCCATAGGCCGCCCCCTCCGGCACGATGCGGGAGACACCGCGCACATAGGCCTCGTCGGAATAATTGGACCAGAACAGGATGCGGGTATCGGGCCTTTCCTTCCAGATGGTGCGCGCCGCCTCGATGCCGTTGCGCTCATTCATCTGCAGATCCATGACGATATGGGCGGCCCGGTTTTCCCGCGCGAGCTTTTCGCCGGTTCTGCCATTGGCCGCTTCCAGCACCTTGTCGCATTCCGGCAGCGCGGCGCGCACCGCCTCGTTCAGATAGGCGCGGTGCAGCGCATCGTCTTCGACGATCAGCACATCCATGTCACAACTCCTCCCGCCGGTCGAAAGCGCCTGCCGGCAAGGTGACGGTGATGCGGGTTCCCGCTCCCGTGCCATTGCCGCCAATATCGAATCTCGCCGAAATCAGCCTCGCCCGCGTCTTCATATTGCCGATGCCGAGGCCACCGGAGGCCCCGCCTTCGCCGCCGCCGCTGCCGTCGTCGCTAACCGTCACCCGCAAGCCGCTGTCGATTGCGGTCAGTTTCACGGCAATCTCTTCGGGCTGGGCATGGCGAATGGCGTTATTGACCGCCTCCTGCACGATGCGGAACAGCGAGATGGCCACCGTCTTGTCGAGCTTTTCCACCAGCCCATCCGTCTCATCCGTCACCGACCAGTCGATTGCCGATCCGCTGTCGCGCACGGAGCGGTCCACATAGGTTTCGATGGCTTCAACGACGCCGAACAATTGCAGGATCGAGGGTTTCGCTTCCTCGATGATCTCGCGCAAATCCTGCATGCAATGCTGCAGGCTGCGCACCACCGGCTCCAGCATCTCGCCTGACAGGTCGGGGGTATGGCTCATGCGCTCGATGCGCCGCGCCAGCCGCGTCAGGTCCGCCAGCGTCTGGTCGTGCAGATCCATGCCGATGCGCTGCCGCTCGGCCTCCAGCGCCTCGGTCAATTGCAGCGCGCCTAAACGCAGGCCCTCCTCGCGGGCATTGGCGCGCGCCTCCTCGATGGCGGAGCGTTTGGCCTGCTCGGCGGCGCGGATGGCGTAGAAATAGGGCGCCAGCAAATCGGCGACCGCGCGTGCATTCGCCACATCCTCCATCGTATAGGCGTCCGACCGGTGCGAGGAACAACTCAGCGCGCCGATGATATCGCCATGCACCTTCATCGGCACATGCAGCCGGCTATGCAGGTTGAGTTCGATGATCGGGCTCGAAAACGACCCTTCGAAATGAAAGCGCGGATCGGAACAGGCGTCGCCGCTCAAGAGGTATTCCACCTCGCCTGACAGCAGCGAACGGATCGGACTGCCGGTCAGAAGGGCGGGCGGCTGCCGGCTCCAGGCACTGACGAGACCGCTCTCATAGGCGATGTGATATTTGTCATCCAGCTGCTTGATGCAGACATCCATATGGTCATGCGGGATGATGTGGCTGATCTCGGTGGCGACCGCCTGGATGATGGCATTAAATTCGAGCTGCCCGGCAAGCAGCCGCGAAATGCCCATATAATGATGAAAAAGAGCGCTTTTCGGCGTATCCAGCATGTGCGGACGCCCTCCCAAGCGCCTGCCTTCGACCATCGCGGCGAAGATTCAACCCCTTGGGCGCCGCATCACCCATTCTGCGCCCGGCAGTGGCGTTTCGTCCTGCGGGTTCCCGCAAGCTTTCTGCGGAAATCCGCAGGAAGATTGCCGCGATCCGCCTATACAAGCCAAATCTTCTTGGTCATTCTCGCTTCTACTGGGGAAAGGAGCTCCAGTGCAAAGGAATTCCACCTGCCGCCGAGGAGATTTGCGGCGTGCGAGAATTCCGGGCTCGAAAAGGGCAAGCCACGAGGGAGGAAATCAAATGGCTTTCAGGAAGATGCTTCTGGCATCGGCCGCTGTCGTATGCGCAGCTCTGCCGATCACCGCTCATGCCGACACGTCGGCCAAAAAAATCGCGCTTTCAAACAATTATGCCGGCAATTCATGGCGTCAGGCGATGCTGACGAGCTGGGACAAGATCACCAAGCAGGCGGTTGCCGACAAGCAGGTCGCCGCCGCTGACGCCTTCACGACAGCCGAAAACCAGGCGACCGAACAGGCCGCGCAGATCCAGAACCTCATTCTTCAGGGTTACGACGCCATCGTCATCAACGCCGCTTCGCCGACTGCGCTTAACGGCGCGGTGAAGGAAGCCTGCGATGCCGGCATCACCGTCGTATCCTTCGACGGCATCGTCACCGAGCCCTGCGCATGGCGTATCGCGGTGGACTTCAAGGCGATGGGCGAAAGCCAGATCGACTATCTGGCCAAGGCCATGCCGAAGGGTGGCAATCTGCTCGAAATTCGGGGTCTGGCCGGCGTTTCAGTGGATGACGAAATCCATGCCGGCATTGCCGCCGGTGTCGCCAAGAACCCACAGTTCAAGATCGTCGGTTCCGTTAATGGCGACTGGGCGCAGGATGTGGCGCAGCGCGCCGTCGCCGGCATTCTGCCGAGCCTTCCCGAAGTCGCGGCCGTCGTGACGCAGGGCGGCGACGGTTATGGCGCGGCGCAGGCTTTTGCCGCCGCCAAGCGCCCGACGCCCACCATCGTCATGGGCAACCGCGAAGACGAGCTGCAATGGTGGAAACAGCAGAAGGACGCAAGCGGTTACGAGACCATGTCCGTCTCCATCGCTCCCGGCGTCTCGACGCTCGCTTTCTGGGTGGCGCAGCAGATCCTCGACGGCAAGGATGTGAAGAAGGACCTGACCGTGCCCTTCCTGCGCATCGATCAGGCCAATCTCGAGGAAAACCTGAAGACGACCCAGAAGGGCGGCGTGGCGAATGTGGAATATTCGCAGGAAGATGCTGAGAAGGCCATCGCATCGGCAAAATAGGCCGGATCGGCCCAGAGCCTGACTATTGCGGCGCTCCCGGAACGGGTGCCGCAATAGCCACACATTATCCGATTTTCACATCACTGGCGTAATTGCTCATGAATGACATCATCGAGGCGGAAGAGGTCGTCGCTGCGCGCGGCGTGAAGGTCGTGTTCGGCGCGGTAAGGGCGCTGGATGGGGCCGATCTCGTCATCCGCACGGGGGAATGCCTCGGGCTCGTCGGCCATAACGGCGCGGGAAAGTCCACCATCGTCAATGTCATCAATGGCGGGCTGACGCCGCATGAGGGTTCCGTTTCCTATGGCGGCAACGAAAGCCGCCACGGCATTGCCGCCGCGCGCGCGAACGGCGTTCGCTGCGTGTTTCAGGAACTGTCGCTCTGCCCGAACCTGACGATCGGCGAAAATGTCCGCATCATGCATGCCGCCACGGGTGGGCGAAACTGGCGCGGCCGTGCGCTGACGACGATCCGCCAGACACTGGACGAGATTTTTCCCGGCCACGGCATCGATTGCGAGCTGACCATCGCTGAACTTTCCATCGCCGAACGGCAGATGGTGGAAATCGCCATCAATTTCTGCCGCATACCACACGCGCCGAGACTGGTGATCCTCGATGAGCCCACCTCTTCGCTGGATGCCGGTCTTGCCGAGCAGTTGATGGATTACGTCCGCCGTTTCGTGCGTGAGGGCGGCGCGGTTCTGCTGATCTCGCATATTCTCGGAGAAATTCTTTCGACGGCCACCCGTATCGTGGTGATGAAGGATGGCCGGGTGGTTGCCGACCGGAAGGCCGCCGACTTCACCACCCGCTCGCTGGTTGAGGCCATGGGCAGCGTCGTCAAGGAACAGGACAGGCGGCGGGGCGAAAGCCGCAAGGCAGGCGAAAAAGTGCTCTCCATGCCGGCGCGGCGTGGTGAAGGCCTCGCCTTTGAGGCCTTTCGCGGCGAGATCGTCGGCCTTGCCGGTCTCGGCGGCCATGGCCAGACCGAAGCGCTTCTCGATCTTTATCTCGCGCAGAACAGCAGCTGGCTGCCCGCGCGCAAGACCGATATCGCCTTCGTGGCGGGCGATCGCAGCCTGAACGGCACTTTTCCGCTGTGGAGCATCCTCAAAAACCTGTCCATCGCCTCGCTCAGGGATATTTCAGCCGCAGGCATGGTGGACAGGGGCAGGGAAACCGAGCTTGGGACGCAATGGAAAAAGCGCATCGAAATCCGCACGCCCGACATGAGCAACAAGATCCTTTCGCTCTCCGGCGGCAACCAGCAGAAGGTGCTTTTCGCCCGCGCGCTCGCCACCACCGCCAGCACCGTCTTGATGGACGACCCGATGCGTGGCGTCGATATCGGCACCAAACAGGAGGTCTATGACATCTTGAGAACCGAAGCCTCCCACGGCCGCACCTTCATCTGGTACTCCACCGAAATGGACGAAATCCGCCTTTGCGACCGGGTCTATGTGTTCCGCGACGGCGCCATCCAGGCGGAACTCATCGGCGACGATATTACCGAGCAGAATGTGCTGGCGGCCTCCTTTGCCGGAGAAGACCACGCATGAAACTCTCGGCAAACGCGCTCCGCCTCATCATTCCTGCCGCCTCGCTCGCCTTCCTGCTTGCCGCCGTCTTCTACATGCAGCCGCGCGCCATGAGCTATACCGGCATGAACCTGCTGTTCAATCTGGCCGTGCCGATTGCGCTCGCCACCATTGCGCAGATGCTAATCATGTCGGTCAACGATCTCGATCTGTCGATGGGCACCTTCGTCAGTTTCTGCGCCTGTGTGACCGCCACTTTCCTGCAAACCACGCCCATCCTCGGAATTGCGATCTTTGCCGGTGCGATTGCGGTCTATGCATTGCTTGGCGCCATCATCCATATCCGCGCCCTGCCCTCCATCGTCGTCACGCTCGGCATGAGCTTCGTCTGGGGCGGCCTCGCCGTCCTCATTCTTCCCTCGCCCGGCGGCCAGGCCCCCGCCTTCATCCGGGCGCTGATGACGGCAAAACCGCCTTTCGTGCCGATCGCCATCGTCGCCAGCATCCTGATCGCGGTCGTCGCTCACTATATCGTCATGCGCTCTTCCTTCGGCGTGCTGATGCGAGGCGTCGGCGGCAATTTCCGCTCGGTCGAACGCTCCGGCTGGTCGGTCGTCGGCATTCGCGCCGCTACCTTTGCGCTCGCCGGTTTCTTCGCGGTGCTGTCCGGTATCGCGCTCGTCGGGCTGACGACATCGGCCGACGCCAATATCGCGCTGCGTTACACGCTGCTCTCGATTGCCGGCGTCATTCTCGGCGGCGGCGAATTCGTCGGCGGCCGGGTATCGCCCATCGGCGCGGTCATCGGCGCGCTGACGCTGACGCTTGCCGGTTCGTTTCTCTCCTTCATGCGCATTTCACCCGACTGGCAGATCGGCGCGCAGGGGGCGATCCTCATCATCGTGCTGGCGCTGCGCATCCTGCTCAACCGTCTTGAAAAGCGGGAGAAAAACCAATGAACGGGCTGTCTTCCCTCACCAGAAAACCATGGATCTGGTCCTTTGCCGCAACGATTGCGGTCTGGATCGTCACCGTGCTCTTCACCGGCGGCGCAAGCTCTTTCGGCCTGTCGCATGCCGCACTCACCTTCGCGGCCTTTTCGGTCATCGTCGGCATCGGCCAGATGTTCGTCATCACGCTCGGACCGGGCAATATCGACCTCTGCGTACCCGCCACGATGACGCTGTCAGGCACGCTGGCGCTCAAATTCATGGATGTGTCGGACGGTCTCATCCTGCCCGGACTGCTGATCGCCATCCTGATCGGCATCGCCATCGGCATCGGCAATTATGCGCTGATCAAGCTCCTGCGCATCCCGCCGATCATCGCGACGCTCTCCATGAGCTTCATCGTGCAATCCATCGCCATCTGGTCGAACCGCGGCCTGCGCATCAAGCCGCCGGAAACATTGGCCACATTCGCCACGTCAAGTTTCTTCGGCATTCCGAACGTCGCCCTCGTGGCCCTGCTGCTTTCCGTCATCGCCTGGCTGCTGCTCGACCGCTCGTTTTACGGACGCTGGATTTCCGCCATCGGCCAGAGCACCTTTGCCGCCCGCATGACCGGCATTCCGGTGGATGGCACACGTTTCGTCACCTATGTGCTCTGCGCGGTGCTTGCTGCCATCGCGGGTTATCTGCTCGCCAGCTTCTCCGGCGGTGCTGCGCTCAACATGGGCTCGGAATATCTGCTGATGTCCATCGCCGTCGTCGTCATCGGCGGAACGGCGGTGGCGGGCGGCGATTCCAACGTTCCCGGCATCTGGGGCGCTTCGCTCTTCATGTTCCTGGTGGTTTCGATGCTGAATACCTATGGTTTCGGCGCCGGCATCCGCCTCATCCTCACCGGCCTCATCATCATCTCCGTCATTCTTCTGGCAAGCGGCCCCAAGGCCACGCGCTGAACCCATAACGACAAGCCCCCAAGCGGACCACGCTCATGACCACAGACAAGACCTCCCCTTACGAAATCCACGACGACCGCTTCCGCCATCTGATCGTCGGCAATGCCGAATTGGAAGAGCTTTATTCCGGTTGCCGCTGGGCCGAAGGCCCGGTGTGGTTTGCCGATCTCAACTGCCTGCTGTTCAGCGATATTCCCAATGAGCGCATGCTGCGCTGGGTGCCGGATGGTGGGATATCGGTGTTCCGCCAGCCCTCCAATTTCACCAACGGCAACACGCGCGACCGGCAGGGGCGGCTCGTTTCCTGCGAACATGGCGGCCGCCGCGTCACCCGCACCGAAGTCGACGGCTCCATCACGGTGCTTGCCGACAGCTACGGCGGCAAGCGGCTGAACTCACCCAATGACGTGGTGGTGAAATCCGATGGCAGCGTCTGGTTCACCGATCCCACCTACGGCATTCTTTCGGACTACGAGGGCTACAAGGCCGAGCCGGAACAGAAGACGCGCAATGTCTACCGGCTCGATCCCGCAACCGGAAAGATCGAGATCGTGATTGACGACTTCGTGCAGCCGAACGGGCTTGCGTTTTCGCCTGATGAAACGAAGCTTTACGTCGCCGACAGTTCCTACAGCCATGATGTCTCCCGCCCGCGCCATATCCGCGTCTTCGACGTGGTGGACGGCGCGAAGCTCACCACCGGCCGGGAATTCTGCAATCTCGACAATGGCCTGCCGGACGGCTTCC
Organism: Agrobacterium sp. P15N1-A; assembly: GCF_044626815.1. Classification (NCBI taxonomy): domain Bacteria; kingdom Pseudomonadati; phylum Pseudomonadota; class Alphaproteobacteria; order Hyphomicrobiales; family Rhizobiaceae; genus Agrobacterium; species Agrobacterium sp. P15N1-A. Next base: position 173,011 of record NZ_JBIUPF010000006.1, read on the forward strand.
GTCTGGATACGGCCGGCAACCTGTGGACCAGCGCCGGCGATGGCGTTCACTGCTTTTCCCCCGAAGGTACGCTCCTCGGCAAGATCAAGGTGCCGCAGACGGTCGCGAACCTCACTTTCGGCGGCCCGAAAAAGAACCGCCTGTTCATCACCGCGACGAAGTCGCTCTATTCGGTCTATGTCGCCGCAACCGGCGCGCAAACGCCTTGAGCTACTGAAAAACCGGAGGAAACGGGCCGGGAGGGAACTGGCAAGACGGGTTCACCGCGCTATAAAAGCGGAATGAACGACGATTCCAGCCCCTTCCTGACCGACGACATGGCCGTGGACGACGCACCGGCCGTTGAGCCCACCAGCCGCATGCTTTCCTGGGCCCGCAATTCCGCTCTTTACCGGCTGGAACAGCGCATGATGACGGAAAAGCAGCTGCGCGACGCCATCATGCGCAAGGCGCGGGAAAAATTCGAGGATATCAGCCCGGCGCAGGTCAGGGCGCTCGGCGAATTTGCCGTAACCTTCGCTTATGGCATCAAGGCGCTCGATGACACGGCCTATGCGGAAATCGCCGTGCGGAGCGGCCAGCGCAGCGGCAAATCGAAACGTGGGCTCGCGCAGAAACTTCAGATCAAGGGCATTGCCCGGGAAACGGCTGCGGTCGCGTTGCAGGAGACCAATGATCTCGTCGCGGCCGTCATCTTCGCCCGTAAGCGCGCCTTCGGGCCGTTTCGCCGTGTCGAACTGGACGAGAAGCGCAAGGCCAAGGAATTTTCCGCCTTCGCCCGCAACGGCTTCAGTTTCGAGATCGGCGCGAAGGTGATGGAGATGACCTTCGAAGAAGCGGAAGAGATTATCGCTGAAGCACCGCTCTGACCGCTATTGCGGCATGGGATGCGTTTTCAGATAGGCGATCAGATCCGCAATATCGGTTTCGCTCCACAGCCCGAAAAAGCGCATCGCATTTCCCGGTATCGCCTTTTTCGGGCTGGCGATGAATTTTTGCAGTTCAGCCTCCGACCACACCCGGCCAGCCGCGCCGGCATCCTTGAGCGCCTGAGAATAGTGGCCGTAATCGGCCACGGAAGCCATCGGCCTGCCGACGACACCCATCAGATGAGGCCCCATGCGGGTGCGTGGCGTATCGGCGCTGTGGCAAGTGGAACAGCGACTGAAGACCTTCTCCCCATGGGCCGCATCGCCCTCGGCAAAAGCGGCTGTCGCCAAAAGGAAAGAACAGGCGGTCACTGCCGCCACACTTCTGAAAATGGAAATCATGGCCCGGATAATACAACGCCCTCTCCGTCTGACAACGAAGAGGGCGTTTTTTGACATGCGACAGAATGCCCGGCCGGGGCCGGGCACTTTGCCGATCAGTTCATGGCCGTGAGCGTCACGGAGGTGCCGGTGGCGGCGAGGTTGAGGCCAACCTGACCCGTCACGCTGACCGTCTGCAGCTGGATGGAGCCGGACGTGCCGCCAACGAGAACGTTGGTGCCGACGCCGAGACCGACGGTGACTTCAGCCGTTGCGCCCTGATAAAGGCCGCCGAGCGAACCGCGGTGGTAACCGGCGGTCGGGGCGAAAACGGCCCAGACCAGACGGCCCTGCGTGGTGAAACCGAGGTCGACACCCATCTTGCGGATGGCGCCGGTGTAATGGTCGGTGCGACGGGCGCCCATGGTGGACTGGAAGGTGCAATCCAGTTCCTTGGCCGAGCCGAGAACGTAACCGACGCCGCCGCCGATATCGCAGGTGAGGTAACCGATCTTGACGCCGTTGCGATCGTCCTGCTCCTGCGGAGCCGGCTCATATCTTGCAAGGTCGGCAGCGAGGGCGGATGCGGTTCCGCCGAGGCCCATCGTCAATGCGGCAAAAGTTACGGCAACAGCCTTTTTCATCTGATTTTCTCCTGTTTTATTCCTACCCGCAGCAGCCCTTCTTGCCCTCTCCGGATATTGAATTCCGCACTGTTAACGTTTGTTCCCTGAAATCGATCCAAAACAACTTAATTGGAGGCGATGAAAGCGGACCGGTTAACAATGTCTGATGGCGGTAGGATGCCATTAAGACATTGTTAGGGCGGGAAATGCGTGCGGAATCGCCATCAACAGCCAGCGTTGCCGGCCGTTGTTTTGCTGCAACAACCTCAAAGCGGCAGGGCGACGGGAAAGCCGGTGGCGGCATGGGTCATGACATCCATGCGAACGCCATAGATGCGCTGCAGCGTCTCCGGCGTCATGATCTCCTGCGGCGTTCCCCGCGCGATAAGCTGGCCGGAATGAAGCGCGACGATCTCATCGCAGAAGCGCGCCGCCATGTTGACGTCGTGCAGCACGACGATGACGCCGAGACCCTTTTCGCGCGACAATCTCTGCACCAGCGAAAGCACCTCGATCTGGTGCGCCATGTCGAGTGCGGAGATGGGTTCGTCGAGAAGCAGGCTTTCGGCGTTCTGGGCCACCAGCATGGCGAGCCACACGCGCTGGCGCTCACCGCCGGAAAGCGTATCCACCAGCCGGTCGCGGAAGGCGACGGTGTCGGTGAGTTCGATGGCTTCGTCCACCTTCTCCTGATCCGCTTTGGTGAACTGCCCAAGCGCGCCGTGCCAGGGATAACGGCCGAGCGCCACCAGTTCCTTGGCCAGCATGCCGGAGGCGGCCGGCGTATATTGCGGCAGATAGGCGAGCTTTCGCGCAAATTCACGATTGCCCCAGGCGCCGAGAGCCTTCCCTTCGAATGAGACCCTGCCCGCCGTCGGCTCCTGAATCCGTGCGAGAATCTTGAGCAGCGTGGATTTTCCCGAACCGTTATGGCCGATCAGGCCGATGGTCTTGCCGGTCGCAAAACTGGCCGTCAGCGGCTGCAGCAATGTCCTGCCCGGCACCTCCATCGTCACGCCGTCGAGAGAAAAAAGCGGAATATCGTCATAATCGACGGCAAGTGCTGCCTGACCCATGGTTCTCATCTCCGTACATCGTTCAAAAAATTCATCATCGCCTGCCTGAAAGCCAGATCAGATAGGGCGCGCCGGCAAGCGCCGCAAAAAGCCCGAGCGGCAGCTCATAGGGAAAGGTGACTGTCCGTGCGCCAAGATCGGAAAGCGCCATCAGCACCGCGCCGAACAGGAAGGAGGCGAAGAGATGATCGCGCGGCGTGGTGAAACCGGCGCGAAGCGCAATATGCGGCGCCATCAATCCGACGAAACTCAAGGGACCGACGAGCAGCGAGGCGGCCCCGGTGGCAATGCCCGCCACCGCGATGACGGCGATGCGGGCCGGGCCGAGCGGCAGGCCGAGGGAGAGCGGCACATCGCGTCCGAGCGGCAGGATCGTCAGCCAGCGCGTGACCGATAGCGCGCCCGCCAGCAGCACGATGGAAAGAATGGCGAGAAAGATCGCCGAAGCCGGCGTCGCCGTCGAACCCGAGCCGCTGAGCCAGGCGAGGATCTGCCATGCCCGCTGGTCGCCAATGGCAAGCAGCGCCGAGAGAACGGCCGAGCAGAGCGAACTGATGGCAATGCCCGCGAGCAGGATTTTTTCCGGCGCGAGGTGCCGGCGCATGGAAAACAGCAGGACGAGGATCATGACAGCCGCAGAGCCGATGCCGGCGCCGCAAAACAGTTCGAAAAGACCGGCGGCCGGAAAAATCGTGATGGCGGCGGCAAAACCGAGGCCGGCACCGCCGCTGACGCCGATCACTTCCGGGCTTGCCATGGGATTGCCGGTAAGTCGCTGGAGAAGCGCCCCCGCCATGGCCAGAAGACCGCCTGCGGCCACGGCCGCCACCAGCCGCGGCCAGCGGAAGGGCAGCAGGCTTTGCAGATCGTCGGCCTTCAGCATCGTCCAGCCATCGGGCCCCTTGCCGATGGCGAGCGCTGCAAAAACCAGCCCCGCCATGACCGCCAGTACCGGCAGCAGGGCCGTAAGCCGGCGTCTTGTCGCCAGCTCGACGCCTTCACCGCGATGCACATCGGTCGGCCGAATTTTCGGCAGCAGCCACAGAAGCAGCGGGCCGCCGATCAGGGCCGTTACCGCGCCGGTCGGGAAAACTTCGGCCGTCGTGCTTGCCAGAAGCTGCACGAGACCGTCGCAGAACCACAGCAGCAGACCGCCCAGAAGCGGGGAAACCAGGAGCACCGAAGACGAACGCCGCACACCGAGCGCCCGGGTGAGCGCAGGTGCTGCAAGGCCGATGAAGCTGACGAGACCGACCGCCGAAGCAACGAAGGCGGCCAGCATGACCGCGACGGCGGCAACCGCCAGCCTGATCGAAAACAGCGAGACGCCGAGCGATCGCGCACCGGCATCGCCGAGACCGAGGACCGTCAGCGGCTTTATCAGCAGGCCGGTCAGAACGAGCCCGGCAACAAGCTGAAACGCGAGGGACAAGGCGTTCGACCAGTCCTGCTGGCTGAGCGAGCCGCCGTTCCAGACGACCAGCGACATCAGATATTCGCCCTGCGCCAAGGTCAGCGCGGCGGAAACAGACGCGGCGGTGATGCCGACCAGCAGCCCCGACACCACCATGGTCACCGGCTCGAAGGAGCGTCGCCAGCCGAGAAGAAACACGATGCCGGCCGCACCGGCAGCGCCAACGAGCGCAACAAAAGCGCGGTTGCCATCCAGCACCGACGGAAAGAACAGGGTGGCGATGACGATGGCCAGTTGCGCGCCGGCCGAGATGCCGAGCGTCGAAGGGTCGGCAATCGGATTGCGCAGCAATTGCTGGAACAACGCGCCCGACAGGCCGAGCATCGCCCCCGCCAGAATGGCGACCGCCACGCGCGGCATCAGGCTGAAGGCGAAAATCACCTGATCCATCGACATGGTGGCGGCATCGAACGGCAGGCCGGGCCATGCACCGAAAGGCAGCCGCAGCAGCCCGGCATGCAGGGACAGCCCGCAGGCCAGAACGAACAGCAGCCCGAAGAAAAGCTGGAGAGGCCGCGCCGTCACAGGGCTTCTCCCTGCGCCGAGAGCGCTTCGGTCAGAAGCCGCGCAAAGCGCATGCCGGCGGTGATGCCGCCATAGGGGCCGACATTGCCGAGCGTGACCACCCGGTTTTCCCGCACGGCAGGCATCGCGCGCCATATGGCGCTGCTGCGCAGGGTTTCCCGCGCCTCGACCGGAATATCGGAGACGATGACGATGCGCGCATCGGGCGAAGCGGCGAGGTTTTCAAGCGGCACCGGGGCCGCGAAGGTGAATTGCGAACGATCCACCCAGGCATTGGCGAGCCCCAGCCGGCCAAGAACATCCCCGAACATGCTATCCGCACCGAAAGCGCGAAAATGCCGGGCGTCGCCGATATTGATCACATAGGTCGGCCGCGCCGCAAAACCGGCAAGGCGGGTCCGCATGGCTTGCAGCGCCGCTTCCGTTTCGCCCAGAACCCTGCGCGCCTCATCGGCCCTGCCGAGCTTTTCGCCAAGGGCGGAGACCGCCGCCAGCGCCTTTGCGAAAGGCGGTTCGCCCTTCACGTAAAAGGGCAGCGAGAAGACCGGGGCAATCGCTTCCAGCCTGCCGGTATAACGGGTGTAGAAGGGCGAAATCAGAATGAGATCGGGCCGGGTCAGTTGCAGAAGCTCGAAATTCGGCGCACCGCGCAGGCCGAGATCGGCGACGGTTGCAGGGATTTCCGGCTCGACCGCGTCCACCCGGAACTGGATGAGCTCGGTCGCCGCCACCGGCATGACGCCGAGCGCAACGGCGGTTTCCAGCATGGCCCAGTCGATGGCGGCAAGGCGTGGCGTGACCGCCGCCTGCGCCTTGCCAGCAAGAGCCGAAGCAGCGAGCAGGCCTAAAAATTCCCGCCGCCCCCAAATGGGGGACATCCATCGATCCTTGCGCGTCATGCCCCTGCTGCTTCACTTTGATATGGCGTCACCAACGATAGGTCAGCTTGCCCATAACCGTTCTTCCGTCACCGTAATAGCATCCGAAAGTGGAGCAACTAGAAATATATTCTTTATCAGTCAAGTTTTGCACCAGAAGCGAGGCGCGGTAGCCGTTCTTCTCGTAATGCACGCCGAGATCGAGCAGGGCGAGGCCCTTCATCTCGAAGGTATTGGCAGCATCGCCATAGCGTTTTCCGACATAACGCACGCCGCCGCCGATGCCGAAACCCTCAAGGGCGGTATCTTCCGGGAAAGTGTAATCCAGCCAGAGGCTTGCGGCGTGCCGGGGCGTGCTGTCCAGCTCCTTGCCGTTATTCACGCGGCCGGAGACCTCGCTGTCCATGTAGGTATAGGCCGCGCGCAGGTCGAGCCCGTCGGCAAGGCTTGCGACGCCTTCAAGCTCGAGGCCTTTCACATGCGCCTCGTCCATCTGCTGCGTCACGCCGCCCACGGTCGTCGTGACGTTTTTCTGTGTCAGATCGTAGACCGCGGCGGAAAAGAAACCGTCGAAACCCTCGGGCTGGTATTTGACGCCCGCTTCCCATTGTTCGCCGGTGGTCGGTTTCGGCGCATCGCCGACAGCCGGCTGCGGCACCGGCTCGAAGGAGGTCGCGTAGCTGACATAGGGCGCGATGCCGCCATCGAACAGATAGCTGACGCCGACGCGGCCGGTCAGCTTGTGATCGTCCTTGTCGAGCGAGCGGTAGGTGGTGCCGTTGAAGGTCGTGCCGCTGGTGCTTGCCCAATCCTGCCGCAGGCCGGCGGTGACGCGCCAGTTCTCGAAGGCCATCTCGTCCTGCGCATAAAGGCCGATCTGGGAAATATCCGTCTTCACATCTGCATAAAGCGTGCGCGAGGTGAGGCTGATCGGCCCGCCATAGACCGGATTGACGGGATTGAGCGGCGTCGCGGCCCAGAATTCGGTTTTGACGTTATTGTCGAAATAACGGTAGTCCAGCCCCACAAGCAGGGTGTGGTCGATCGGCCCCGTGGAGAACTCCGCCTGCAGGCTGTTGTCGATGTTGAAGGTGTTCAGCAACTCGTCCTGGAACGTCGCATTGCGGCGGATAAGATTGCCGATCATGCCGCCGCTGGTCGAGGACATGCCGAGCGCGCGATAGGACCAGTCGAAATTGGAATAGCGCGCATTCTGCCGGAAGGTGAAGGTCTCGTCGAAACGGTGCTCGAATTCATAGCCGATATTGGTGAATTTGCGGCTCGACGTATCGAAGGACGGATCGCCGACATAAAAGCTGCGGTCCAGCATATTGCCGGGTCTGAGATAGGTCAGCGCCGACGGCAGGCCGGAGGGCGAACTCGGATTGTCGTGCTGATAGGAGGCAAGAACCGTCAGCTTCGTATCCTCGTCCGGCTGCCAGGTGAGCGCCGGTGCGATGAAATAACGGTCGTTCTGCAAGTTGTCCGTCTGGGCATGGGCGTTGCGCGCAAGGCCGGTCAGGCGATAGGCGAAACTGTCGCTATCCGCCACCGGGCCGCCAATATCGAACATCGACTGGTAATAGTCGAAGCTGCCGATCTGCACACCGACTTCGCCGAACCGTTCGAAGGTCGGCCGCTTGCTGATGAGATTGATGAGGCCGCCGGGATTGCCCTGACCGAAAAGAACGGAAGCAGGCCCGCGAATGACTTCCACGCGCTCCAGGCCGTAGACCTCATAGGAGGGCGCACCGGCGGTACGCATCAGCCGCAGACCGTTCAGGAACTGCAACTGGTTTCCCTGGAACCCGCGAATGCGCGGCGCATCGAAACGCGGATCCGCCCCAAACGGCTGCGCGACGACACCCGGAACATAATTCAACGCCTCGCTGAGATTGCGAACGTTCTGAGCATCCATCTGGTCCTTGGTGATGACGGATACGGATTGCGGCGTCTCGATCAGGGATCGCCCCGTCTTGGTGGCGCTGGCGCTGGTTTTCGCCACATAGCCCTTCACGGGCGCCTTGGGATCCTGATTTTTGGCGCCCTCCACGGTGATGGTCTGCAGCACCGTCGTACCGGCCTCCTGCGCAAGGGCGGAAGCCGGGGCAAAAAAGGCCACATAAGCGATGACGGCGCAACCGCCAGCCAGAATGGAAATGTGTTTGGTTTTTCCCTGCACCCCAAGACCCTTCATCACCCGCGCCACCATAAGGCGGTATTTTTCTGGAGAATTTAAGTCATCTTATTACGCAAGGGACGAATTGTGATCCAATAAGCGCAGCCGGTTTTTTTCAGAACTATTGATTATGAAAACTCACAGCGATAATAGCCTGGAATTATTCAAATCTGCGGGGAAAGGCGTAACGATGGGCAGGAAACCGGCAAGCCGGGCAGAAACATTCGAATTGCGCCACCTGCGCTATTTCACCACGCTGGTGGATGAGCGCAATTTCGAGCGCGCCGCCGCCCGCCTCGGCATTGCCCAGCCGGGCTTGAGCCAGCAGATCATGGCGCTCGAACAGATTGTCGGCATGCCGCTTCTCGACCGGACGCGCCGTTCGGTGAAGCTGACCACGCCCGGCCAGCTTCTCTACGAGGACGCCCGGAAAATCCTCGCCAATGCCGAGGCGACGCTTGCGGCGCTCAAACGCGTCGACCGCGGCGAAACCGGGCGCATCTCCATCGGTTATGTCGCCTCGGCCGCCTATTCCGGCCTGATGACCCGGTCCATCGCCAGTTTCCGCGCTTCCCATCCCGATGTGGAGCTGCAACTGATCGAGATGGAGATGCGGCTGCAACTGGCCAAGATTGCCGACGGCAATCTGGACTTCGCCTTCATCCGCCCGCCCGCGCCCGTTCCGGAAGGTGTGACAACCCATGTGGTGCTGCGCGAACCGCTGATGGCTGCACTTCCCGAAAACCATCCCCTGGCCTTTGCGCTGCAGGTCGATGTGAAAAACCTTGCCGGCGAGACCTTCATTACCCCGCGGCAGCCGCCGGATGTCGGTTTTCACTACAATACGATAGAGGCCTGCAATGAAGCCGGGTTCCAGCCGGCGATCACGCCGGAAGGCAGGGACTACACCACGATTGCCAGCATGGTGGCCATCGGCCTCGGCGTCGCGCTGGTGCCGCGCTCGCTTAATTGCCTGAGGTTGCCCGGCGTGCGCTATGTGCCGCTTGCCGCCAGTTCCACGACCTCGGACCTCGCCATCGCCCACCGGAAAACGGAAGCCTCTCCCGCCGTCAGGGCCTTCATTCTCCATATGCGCAATTGAAGCGGCAGCACCCGCCCGCCTGCCGATCCCGTGGACGAAAAATCCGTCATCACCCGTCTGCGCCGCATCGACGGCAACAGGCGGGGGCGGCGTAACCGCATGGGATTGCGAAAAGAATGACGCTCTCGCGGGCCGGCCGAAAACAGGAGCGAAATCCTGTCCGGATATTTCCTGTCCCCGCTTTTCCCCGTGGCTGCAGCGCACTCCATAATCGTGGCAGATTTCGATTTACGGGAGACAGCAATGGCTGAGACTTACGAACACCACGCCGCCGGCCTCGAATCCCCGGCGTCCCACGCTTTCGATGTCGTTCCGGACGATACGAGCCCGCTTCCTTCCCCCACCCGCGCCATCTATGTGGGCAATGGCGGCCATCTCTGCCTGACCCTGCTTTCCGGGGCGACGGTGACCTTCCAGAACCTGCCCGCAGGCAGCCTGCTGCCGGTCAGGGCCACGCGCATATTTGCAACGCGCACCACCGCCACAGGCATGGTGGGCCTCAATTAAGGGCTCTATCGTCTCGACGATCTGAAACACCCCCGCCAAACGGCCACCACGGAGTGTGACACTTTCATGACAAGCTTTCAGGTTGATGTCAGCAAAATGACGCATCCGCCATTGATCGGCCCATGCGGCAGCCTGGACGACGGCGTTTTCGCCCCGTCTCCGTTGCCGCCGGCCTACTGGAAATCTGGTGGATCTGACAGTGGCTCTTTTTACCGCGAAAGCGACGGGAACAGTAACATATCGTCCGGAAATCGGCAGCGTGCCGCTCAGCCTGCTGACGGCGGCCTATCTGCTGTTTTTCACGAACCGGACATTCTGGTCGAAGGTTCACACCTATCTTTCCGCCTATCCGGTTGCCATCGTCGCGCTTTATGCCGCCATGGCCGCCCTGCTCGGCGCCATGATCATCATTTTTTCCGCCAAATATCTCATCAAGCCGTTTTTGATCTTCCTGGTCTTCGCGGCGGCGGCCGCTTCCTGGTTCATGGATCGCTACGGCATCGTCATCGACAGCGACATGATCCGCAACGCCATGGAGACGACGCAGGCGGAAGCCGGCAATCTGATCACGCCCGGCTTTCTCTGGCACATGGCGATCTACGGACTGGTGCCGTCCCTCCTCATCGCCGCCGTGCGTGTGCGTCACCGCCCGATCCTCGACAAGCTTTTGTGGAACACGATCAGCATCCTGATCTGTCTTTCCATCGCCGGCATCATCAGCTTCGCCAATTCCAAGACCTTCACCACCGCCGTGCGCCAGCACAAGGATATCGTCAAAAGCGTCAATCCATTGTCGCCGATCATGTCGGCCATTCATTATTTCACGCTGGCGGGGAAGGAAGTCGATATTCAGGTCAGCGCGGTCGGCGGGGATGCAAAGGTCCTGCCTTCATTGGGCGGCGTCCGCAAACCCCGCATCACCGTCATCGTGGCGGGCGAGACCGCGCGGGCCGCGAACTTTTCCCTGAACGGCTATGGGCGCGATACCAATCCCGAACTCGCAAAACGCGGCGTGATCTATTTTCCGAACACGACCAGCTGCGGCACCGCGACGGCGATTTCCATTCCCTGCATGTTCTCGAAGTTCCCGCGCTCGCAATATAGCCACAAAAAGGCGCTCGCCAATGAAAACGTCATGGATGTTCTCGTCCATGCCGGGGTCAGCGCGACATGGCTGGACAACAATACCGGCAGCAAGAACGTGGCCGACCGCATTCCCTATTTCGACCTGCCCTCCACCAATGACAGCCGCTTCTGCACCGGCGGGGAATGCCGCGACGATATCTTCTTCGACAAGCTCGACTCCTGGCTCAACAACGTCACCAGGGACAGCGTCATCGTGCTGCACCAGATGGGCAGCCACGGGCCGACCTATTATCTGCGCTATACCGACGAATTCCGCAAATTCACCCCGGATTGCCGCACGGCCGAGCTTGGCAACTGCTCCGACGCGGAGATCGTCAACTCCTACGACAACACGCTTCTTTATACCGACCATTTCCTCTCGACCGTCATCGACAAGCTGAAGGCCCGCTCCGACAGGCTGGCGACGGGCATGATCTATGCGTCCGATCACGGCGAGTCGCTTGGCGAGAACGGCGTCTACCTGCATGGCGCGCCCTATCTGCTGGCGCCCGACCAGCAGACCCATGTGCCGTTTCTGGTCTGGTTCGACGACGACTTTGCGAAATCCATGGGGCTCAACAAAGCCTGCCTCACAAAAACCGCGGCGGAGGGCGGACGCTCGCACGACAATTATTTCCACAGCATCCTTGGCATGATGAACGTCTCCACTTCGGTCTACGATCCCTCGCTCGATGTATTCGGCGGCTGCACCCAGCGCCAGAACAGCTGAAACACCGTGCTTGACGCTTATCCGGAGAAAGAGATACGCAGGACGAAGCGATAGAGGGAGCTGTCTTGCGGGTTCTGCTTGTTGAAGACGATCATGTGCTGGGCGAAGCGCTGCGGGACCATGTCGCGGCGGCGGGTCATGCTGTCGACTGGTTCAAGACGCTGGGCGACGCCATGGCGGCGACGCTGACGATGGGTTACGGCCTCATCCTGCTCGACATGCGCTTGCCGGATGGCGAGGGCATCACCCTTCTGCAAAGCCTGCGCCAGCGCGATGACGCAACGCCGGTGATCATTCTGACCGCCCATGACCAGGTCTCCGACCGGATCGCCGGGCTGAACGCCGGTGCGGACGATTATCTGGTCAAGCCTTTCGATCTCAACGAGCTTTCGGCCCGCATGCTGGCGGTCTCGCGCCGTTACGAAGGGCGTTCCGCTCCCGTCATCCGCCTGCCCGGCATCGAGATCAACCAGGTGGCGCGCAATATCACGGTCGATGGAACGGCGCAGACGCTGAGCGCCCGGGAATGGGCCGTGCTGGAAAAACTCGTCGAACATCCCGGCGCGGTCGTCTCGAAAGCGCAATTGCACGACACGCTTTACGAATTCGGCGCGGAAATAGAAAGCAACACGGTCGAGGTCTATATCAGCCGGCTGCGCAAGAAAATCGGCCATGACCGCGTCGAAACCGTGCGCGGCGTCGGCTACACCATCCGATAGTCAGAATTACAAGCAGGCAGAAATGGCCAGACCGACCAGCATGACCCGCAAGCTCGTGACGGCGCTGACCAGCGTTGTCGCCATATCCTGGCTTCTCGCCTGCGGGCTGGGCGTCATGGTGATGCAGGACGAGTTCGCCGAAATTTTCGACGCCGGCGTTGAGGAAACCGCCGAAAGACTGCTGCCGCTGCTGGTGGACGACCTCCGGGAAAACAACACCGCGCCTGCCGCGCAAAAGCTCAACCAGACGTCGGAACGGGCGGAATATCTGACCTATCAGGTCCGCGACCGGGAAGGACAGGTGGTGCTGCATTCGCATGACAGCTCGACGGAGCCTTTCGAGGTCTCGCTCGAACCCGGTTTTTCTGAAACCGCGACCCAGCGCATCTTTACGGTTGCGACGCCGGACGGCAATTATTTCCTGCAGGTCGCCGATGCCTTCGCCAATCGCCGCGAGGCGATCGAAGAGGCGGGCACCGCGCTGCTGCTTCCCGTTCTCATCCTCATTCCCGCCAGCATTTTCGCCGTCATTGTCGTGGTGCGCAGAACGCTGCGACCGATACAGACCCTGCGCGACGACATCGGCAAAAAGGACGGCGGCAATCTCGCGCCGCTGCCGACGCAACCCTTTCCGGGCGAGCTCCATCCCATTGCCCGTTCGGTCAATCTGCTGCTCGGACGATTGCGGTCGGCAATCGAGGCGGAACGGGAATTCACCGCCAACAGCGCCCATGAATTGCGCACGCCGATTGCCGGCGCGCTGGCGCAGGCGCAGCGGCTGCATGCCGACATTCCGCCGGAACTTGCGCCGCGCGTGGAAAACATCGAAAAATCGCTGCAGCATCTCGCCCACCTGGCCGAAAAACTGCTTCAGATGTCGCGCGCGGAAGCGAGGATCGGGGTCACCGACACGGCGAACGATCTCATCCCCGTTCTCGAACTGGTTATCGACGACATGATGAGAACGGCCATCGGCTCATCCCGCATCCGCTTCACCAATCGTTGTGAAGGCGGCCTCTCCTGCAGGATCGGCGCGGATGCCTTCGGCATCGTCGTCCGTAACCTCCTCGAAAACGCGCTGATCCACAGCCCGGCGGAAAGCCCGGTGCAGGTCCTCGCCGAAGCGGACGGCACGATCCGCGTCGTCAATTCCGGGGTAGCGGTCGACGCGGCGCTCCTGCCCAAGCTGACGACACGTTTTACCAGGGGCCAGACCACGGCGGACGGAACCGGACTTGGCCTTGCCATCGTCAAGAGCCTAGTGGAGCAGGCCGGCGGAGAGCTGGTGCTTTCCTCGCCGGCGCCGGGCCGGCAGGACGGTTTTGAGGCCCGCATCGTCCTTCCCGCCGAAACCGCCTGAATGCCGAAAAGAAAAAGCCCCGTCGGAAGGACGGGGCTTTTGCCGATCTGGATGACGGTCGCTCAATCCTCGTGGATATGGCTGTGATCGCGCGTGTCGCGCATTTTCACATAAACCACCAGCGACAGGGCGATCATGATCGTCACATACCAGAAGAACCAGTTTTCGTGGCCGATCTGCTTGAACTTCAGGGCCACGAATTCCGCCGTTCCGCCGAATATGGTGTTCGCCAGCGCATAGGGCAGAGCCACGCCGAGCGCGCGGATATGGGCGGGGAACATTTCCGCCTTCACCACCGCATTGATGGAAGTATAACCGGTGACGATCAACAGGCCGACCAGCACGAGGGCGAAAGCCATGATGGGATCGGTCGTCGTCGAAAGCGTGCTGAAGATCGCATAGGTGAACAGCGTTCCGAGAATGCCGAAGCCCACCATCAGCGGCTTGCGGCCGATCCTGTCGGACAGCGCACCCGCAATCGGCTGGCACAGCATGAAGACGAAGAGCGCCGCCGTGGTGATTTCCGTGGCGCTTTCCTTGCTGAAACCGGAGGTGTTGACGAGGAATTTCTGCAGATAGGTCGTATAGGCATAAAAGGCGAGCGTGCCGCCTGATGTGAGCGCCATGACCATCAGCGCTTCCCTTGGATAGTGCTTGAACAGCGCCCATCCGCTGGACTTCGGCTTGTCGGCAGCGCCGGTCTTGGCATTTTCGAAGGACTGCGTCTCGACAAGGCCGCGGCGGATATAAAACACCGCAATCGCCAGAAGGCCGCCAATGAAGAAGGGAATGCGCCAGCCCCAGGAGCCGAGCTGTTCCGGCGTCAGGACCCGCTGCAGCACCAGAAGCACCGCCAGCGCCAGAAGCTGACCGGAAATAAGCGTCACATACTGGAAGCTGGAAAAGAAACCGCGGCGGTTCTTGCCGGCCATTTCGCTGAGATAGGTTGCGCTGGCGCCATATTCGCCGCCGACGCTGATGCCCTGCAGAAGTCTTGCGAAAACCAGAATGGCCGGCGCGGCAATGCCGATCGCCTCATGGCCGGGCGTAATCGCGATCAGCAGCGAACCGAGACACATCAGCGTGACGGACAAGGTGAGACCGGCCTTGCGGCCCTTGCGGTCGGCATAGGTGCCCATGAACCAGGCCCCGATGGGCCGCATCAGAAATCCGACGGCGAAAACGGCGGCTGCACTCAGGAGCTCGGCGGTCTGGTTTCCGGAAGGGAAAAACACCGGCGCGAAATAAAGGGTGAAGGCCGAATAGACGTACCAGTCGTACCATTCGACGAGGTTGCCCGCCGATCCGCCGATAATGGATTTCAAACGGGTTTTCTGGTCCGGCGCGGTGGCGGGACCATTTGCCATAATATTCACGGGTAAACTCCAATTCATCTTCGTCTGGAGATGGAAGGGCGAACGGAAGGTGTGATAATTTGTCGCTCTCGGTGGGGGTATATACCCGTCATGTTGCAGTGCGCAAGTTTATACCGCATCGCGATATTGCCGAAAATCCAGCCATGGCGACTGAAGCCCTGCCGATTCCCGGCCTTCCGCCACCTTTTTTCAGCGGATTTTCGGGTGGAAACCTCAAAAGTAAAACCGCCCGACTGTGATCCGCCTTGTAAGCCGCCCGCGCTCAAACTAAAAAATATCAATGATTTACGATATATCGGACGTCCAGATCGAAAAGCTCCTCATTGCCGCCGCCCGTGCCGGCGAGACGCTGGCGCGGCTGGACGAGCGGATCGACAGGTCACCGATGAAACACGGCTTCATCGAAAGACAGGATTTCACCGATGCGATTTCCTCCATGTGGGTGGATGGCGAACTCGTTCACATGGAAGATCTGGTGCTGCATGACGCGCATATGGATGTGCGCGCGCCAACCCATGAAATGACGGCGGCGCACCGGATTCTCCGCTCGAGACGGCTGATCTTTTCCAATGCACCCGGCTGGGCCTTTACCGCACCGGGCCTTTCAAGGCTACGCGGCAGGGCGGCACTTGCCGAAGAGCCAGCGCCTCCCAGACAAGCGCCCGATCACTCCCGCGATGAAGACACCGACGCGGAGGAGGAGGAAACATCGCTGGATGGCGCTTTTTCCGAGCTGGATGCGCTTCTGGCGCGAAGCGCCGCAACGCTCGATGCGATCACCACCGGCAGCGCGCTTCCGCCAATGCACAGGGAGGAAAGCCATGCGATCATCAACGAACCCGACTGGGACGAGGATGAGCGGCTGAAAGAATGGTGGGACGTCCATGCGCGGACGGAGGAACTGCCGGCGATTCTTCGCACCGCCATCCTGCTCGACGCCTGGAACATGATCGAGGTGCTGCAACGCAGCCCCTGGCTCGGCCGGCTTCTGGCCTCCGCCTTTCTGCGCGACGGCGCCGTCACGCCAGATCACCTGCCGGCCCTCAGCGCCGGTCTTCGCGCGGTCCCGCGGGAGCGTCGGCACGCCCGCAACCAGACGCAGCGCGTTCTCGCACTTCTCGACAGCTTTTACGAAGCGGCACAGGCCAGCATGAAGGAACATGACCGGCTGACCCATGCGCGTGAACGCATGATGCGCAAGCTGGCAGGCCGGCGTTCCTCCTCGCGCCTGCCGGAGCTCGTGGAGCTTGTCGTCTCCCGACCGGTGGTTTCGGCGGCGATGATCGTCAAGGAACTCGGCACCACGCCGCAGGGCGCGATAGGGCTCGCCAACCAGCTGGAACTGCGGGAAGTGACGGGTCGTGGCCGGTTTCGCGCCTGGGGCATGCTGTAGCAAAAGCCGCCCCGCCCCTCGCAAGAGCCCCGAAAAACGGCGGTATCTCGGCCTTTTTCCGGCAAAGACGTGCCGCAGGAATGCAGCGATCACGAATCTTAACAAAATTTAACTATTGCGTAGGTCGGTGAAGCCGCTATGTTCCTCGCTGCGTTGCAGCACCGATTTTCTTCTCCGGCAACGCGGTCGCATTCGGCCCCGGCAACTTTTCTTTGCCGCCCGCATTTAAGTGTCCATTCTGAGGGAGATGCAATAATGACAATTTCAATCTCACAACCCGATTCCGATCACGAAACCGATGCTCCTTTTGCCAAAAAGGTTCTCACCGCGCGCAATCTCGCCGGATATACGGTCGAACAGCTTGCCGTGACCTGCGGCCTGACGACCAGCGAAATACGCGCGCTCGAAGACGGCACGGACAGCGATCCGCTGCGCATCAGACGCGTTGCCGCAGCACTTCATATTCCTGTCGAAACCGTTATCTGATCCACCTTAGCGATCATCAAAAATCTCAGCGCCGCCGGGGACGATGTTCCCGGGAACATCCGGGCGGCGCGCGCGGCCCGATGCCGTCAGTCCCTTCCGGAACATTTTCCGCGCCCCTCTCTTAACATTTTCGTTATCCGGCACCACATGGGGTTCACGAGCGACCATGTTCGGCCGAGTGCGACATGTGCCCCGCTTGTGCGAGAGCAGCAACAACCTCCGGAACCCTGCCATGACACTAAGTCTCGACACCGAAGAACGGGTTTCTTCAGCACTGGATGAATTGTGGCCAGCGGAAAAGACGGAAATTCTCGACTGGCTGATCACCGGCACCAAGGACGAACGCTTTATCGACGAGATATTCGTCGAGCTCTGCAACAGGCTGCGGGCGAGCGGAATTTCCGTGGCGCGGGGCGTGCTCGCTTTCCGCATTCGCCATCCGCAATGGCTTGGCGCGCGCATTCTGTGGAAAGCCGGCCTGTCCTCCGCCGAAATCGCCACCTATGGCTATGGGTCTGAAAATACGCCCGAATATCTGAACAGCCCAATCAACGACATTCATCAGGGCGCCACCGAAGTCCGCCACCGGCTGAACGGAGAGGACATCGATGAGCCCGGCTATACGATCTACGAAGACCTGCGGGCCGAGGGTCTGACGGATTATTGCGCATGGCCGATCGAGCACACTTTCGGCAAGCGCCATGTCGCCACCTTCTCCAGCGACCGGCCCGGCGGTTTTTCCGACAGCGAAATCCTCGCCTTGAAAAACCTGCTTCCGGCGCTCGCGCTCGTCAGCGAGATACGCCTGAAAAACCGCATGACGCGCACCCTTCTGGAAACCTATGTGGGGCCGCATGCCGGCGAAAAAATCCTCAATGGCGCCACCACGCGCGGCAGCGGCATGACGGTGGGTGCGGCGATCCTGATCTGCGACCTGCGCAATTTCACCCATATTTCCGACCTTTGGCCGCGTGACGATGTCATCGAGCTTCTCAACGGTTATTTCGACGCCATGTGCGATCCCATCGAGGAATTCGGCGGCGAAATCCTGAAATTCATGGGCGACGGGCTGCTGGCGATTTTCCCGCTGAGCGACCCGCAGGCCTGCGAAAACCTGCTGAAAGCCATCGCCAGTGCGCAGAAGAGCCTGGTTGCGCTGAATGAAATCAATTGCCGCAAGGGCCACGATCCCCTGGGTTACGGCATCGGCGTGCATGTCGGCGATGTCATGTATGGCAATATCGGCTCGAAAACCCGCCTCGATTTCACCGTCATCGGCCCCGCCGTCAATATCGCCTCGCGGCTGGAAACGCTGACGAAGGAGACCGGGCGCAATGTGCTTTTCTCCGAAGAATTCGTGCGCATGGCCGGATATCAGGAAAAGCTGGAAAATCTCGGTCCATGGCTGCTGCGCGGCCTCGAAACCCCGGTCGAAGTATACGCCCTGCCCCACAATGCGGCCCTGACAGCCTCGGCTGATTGATTATCGCGAGGGGCTTTTAACGACACCCGCCATCCGCGCCGCATGACCTTCCCGAAGAGCGATTTCGGCCGTCTGGATCATCGTCAAAACGCTTGACACGTCTGCGATGTCGATCTAGCAAAATGGAACATATATTCCATATCGAAACATTGCTTGCATTCATATTCTGTCTTTCCGGGAGTGAGGGGCGGGTGTGAGAAACCGGAGGAAAGATGGTTACGAAATTGGCACTGCTCGGCGCTGGACGGATCGGCAAGGTCCACGCCAAGGCGATCACCACCGACAGCCGCGCGCAGCTGGTGGCCGTTGTGGACGCCATGGCCGGTGCTGCGGAAGCAATCGCCCGCGAGGCGCAGTGCAAGGTCAGCACGATCGATGAGGTTCTGGCCGACAAGACGATCGACGCCGTCATCATCTGCACCCCGACCAACACCCATGCCGACCTGATCGAGCGTTTCGCCCGCGCCGGCAAGGCGATCTTCTGCGAAAAGCCCGTCGATCTCGATGTCGCCCGCGCGGAAGCCTGCGCCAAGGTGGTCGAGGAAACCGGCGCGAAGGTGATGCTCGGTTTCAACCGCCGTTTCGACCCGCATTTTCAGGCCGTTCACAAGGCCATCGACGATGGCCGCATCGGCAAGGTGGAAATGGTGACCATCACCAGCCGCGACCCCGGCCCGCCGCCGGCCGAATATATCAAGGTCTCCGGCGGCATTTTCCGCGACATGACCATTCATGATTTCGATATGGCCCGTTTCCTGCTCGGCGAGGAAGTGGAAAGCGTGTTCGCAACCGGTTCCGTTCTTGTCAATCCGGAGATCGGCGCACTGGGTGATTTTGACAGCGCCAGCATCATCCTGACGACGAAAAGCGGCAGGCAGGCGATCATTTCAAATTCCCGCCGCGCGACCTATGGTTACGACCAGCGCATCGAAGTCCACGGTTCGCTCGGTTCGGCAGCGGCCGAAAACCAGCGCCCGGTTTCCATCGAAATCGCCAATGCGGATGGCTACACCCGCCCGCCGCTGCATGATTTCTTCATGACGCGGTACACGGCGGCCTATGCCGCGGAAATCACCGCCTTCATCGACAGCATCGAAAACAATGTCGCGCCGTCGCCCTCCATCAAGGACGGTCTGATCGCGCTGAAACTGGCCGACGCCGCGCTGAAATCCGCGACCTCGAAGGTGGCCGTGAAGATCGGCTAAGGGCCTTAAGCGCGACGCTAAGCGTCTTGCTGAACCTTCTGTCCGCCGCGCAATTGTTGACGGCGGACAGCCGTGCCTGTCCCAAAGCCCTCGGCAGCGGGCCAATATCATCAAGGCTTTACGTCGACTCGACGCGCGTCGCACCTTTCAGATTCCACAAGTCGCGCCTCTAAGATTCCATAAGTAGGTCGGCACACCCCACCGCCCTCATTCCTGTGCTTGTCACAGGAATCCAGCCGACGCGTGTCTACGCGGCGAGAAAAACTCCTTTCAGCCCAAGGACTTGGGCTGGCTGGATCCCTGTGACAGGCACAGGGATGAGGAGAGAATGCAGCAAAAGCAGGTTCCAACAATCGGCCCTTGAAAACCTAGCTTCCGCACTTGCATGGCAGCTATTCGGAAAATAAGGTTGTCTGACAAGGTACGGCCGTAACATATGGCTGCTACCCACCTCATTCACCCCGAATACTCTTTTGCCGGCGGCAGCCGGATAGCGGTTTTTTCATGCCATCACCCAGGACCGGCTTTCTTTATGCGCTTGTCGCTTTCACGATCTTTGCGGCGCAGGATGGCATATCGAAACATCTGGGCAGCGCCTATCCGCCGGTTTTCATCGCCATGCTGCGATACTGGGCCTTTGCCGTCTTCGTACTTTTGATGGCCGCAAGGTCGGCGGGCGGCATTCGGGGCGCCGTCATGGCCAACCGTCCCTGGCTGCAGATCGGCCGCGGCGTGCTTCTCGCGGTACAGATCGTCATTTCGATCTTCTCCTTCGCCGTCGTCGGGCTGGCGCACAGCCATTCCATCCTTGCCTCCGCACCGCTGATCGTTGCGGCGCTGTCCATGCCTTTGCTGGGAGAACATGTGGGCTGGCGGCGCTGGAGCGCCATTTTTGTCGGCTTCATCGGCGTTCTCGTCATCCTCAAGCCGGAGGGCGACGGTTTCGACAACCGGCTGATAATCACCTTCGTGGCCACCTTCATGCTGGCGCTCTACAGCGTCCTGACCCGCCTCGGCAGCAAAAGCGATTCGGCGATGACAAGCTTTTTCTACACCGGCGTGGCCGGTGCGGCGGCCCTGACGCTGGTCGGTCCATTTTATTGGGTCAGCATCGAGCCGCAGGATTTGGGCTGGATGCTGGCGCTGTGCATTACCGGCATGAGCGGCCATTATTGCCTGATAAAGGCGTTCGAACTGGCGGATGCAGCCTCCGTGCAGCCCTTTTCCTATTATCAGCTGGTGCTCGTCTCCATCATCGGCGTCACCATCTATGGCGAAGTGGTGACGTCCAACATGGTCATGGGTGCGGCGATCGTAATTGCCGCCGGCCTCTTCACCATCTGGCGGGAGCATGTGGTTGCCCGCAAGAACCGCCGGGAGACGAAATAGGCAGCCAGCGCTGGAAATGCCCTAGACGAGCGCCGCCTCACACCGCAGCAGCATCCCGAACAGATCACGCGGCTCATCCGGATCGGCCAGCAGATCGAGCTCGGTATAAAGCCCGGTGGATGGCAGTTTCGAGCGCACGTAACGCAGCGCCGAAAAATCTTCCGTCGCGAAACCGACGCTGTCGAACAGCGTGATCTGCCGGTCGCTTGCCCGCCCCTGCTTTTCACCGGTTATGACCTGCCAAAGCTCGTTGACGGGATAATCCGCCGGCAATTGCTGGATTTCGCCTTCAATGCGCGTCTGGGGCGGATATTCGACGAAAATATCGGATCGAAGCAGAATATCGCGGTGCAACTCCGTCTTGCCGGGGCAATCGCCGCCAACGGCATTGATGTGAATGCCAGGCCCAACCATGTTGTCGGTCAGGATCGTCGCATATTGCTTGTCGGCGGTGACGGTGGTGATGATATCCGCCCCTTCGACCGCTTCCTGTGCGCTCTCACAGATCTTGATGGCAAAACCCTGCCCGGCGAGATTGCGGGCGCATTTTTCGCTGGCGGACGGGTCGATATCGAATAGCCGCAGCGTGTCTATGCCAAGAATCGCCTTGAAGGCGCGCGCCTGGAATTCGCTCTGGGCGCCATTGCCGATGATGGCCATGGAGCGGGAATTCCTGCGGGCGAGATATTTTGCAGCGACGGCGGAGGTAGCGGCGGTGCGCAGCGCCGTCAGGATGGTCATCTCGGTCAGAAGCAGCGGATAACCGTTGCCGACATCGGAAAGCACACCGAAAGCCGTCACCGTCTGGCGGCCTTCCTTCATGTTCTTCGGATGGCCGTTGACATATTTGAAGCCGTAAAGCGTGCCATCGCTGGTGGGCATCAGTTCAATGACGCCTTCCTTCGAATGCGAGGCGATGCGCGGCGTCTTGTCGAAGCTTTCCCAGCGGCGAAAATCCTCTTCCACCGCATCGGCAAGCTCACGCAGGAACGTGTCGATGCCCACGCGCAGCACAAGTTTCATCATGTGATCGACGCTGACGAAGGGCACGATATTGAGGTTCGGTATCACGGTCATCGCATCACCCCTTTCAGCCGGCCCGTGTCGGGCGGTCCATGACCCGCTTGCCCATCAGGCTGGCGGCGAGATCCACCATCAGCGTCGCGGTTCTGCCGCGCTCGTCGAGAAACGGGTTGAGCTCCACCAGATCGAGACTGCAGACCAGCCCGCTATCATGCAGCATTTCCATGACCAGATGCGCCTCGCGGAACGTAGCACCTCCCGGAACCGTGGTGCCGACGGCCGGCGCGATGGACGGCTCGAGAAAATCGACATCGAGGCTGACGTGCAAAAGCCCGTTTGCCGCCTGAACCCGCGCCAGAAACGCCCGCAGCAGAACGGCGACGCCATGCTCGTCTATCGAGCGCATGTCGTGCACGGTGATGCCGCTCTTTTCCAGTGCGGCCCTCTCGGCCGGATCCACGCTGCGGATGCCGATCATGCCGATATTGTCTTCCGGAACCGCATGGGAAAGCGGCGGGAAATAACCGGCAAATCCCTCTCGCCCACTGAAATAGGCGACCGGCGTGCCGTGCAGATTGCCGCTGCGCGTCGTCTCAAGCGTATGGTAATCGGTATGGGCATCGAGCCAGAGCACGAAAAACGGCCGGCCGTTCTCGGCCACCCGGCGCGCCATGCCGGCGACCGTCCCCGCGGAAATCGCATGGTCGCCGCCGAGAAAGATCGGCACGGCATCCGCGCTTTCACGATAGGCAGCCTCCGTCAGCGCCTCGGTCCAGGCCACGGTTTCAGACAGATGATGCACGGCGGGATTGGGATGGTTAAATTCGCGGAAGGTCGCCGGCGTCACATTGCCGGTATCGACAACGCGATGCCCCAGCTCTTCGAGGGCATGCGCAAGCCCCGCGACGCGATAGGCGCTCGGGCCCATTTCGCATCCCAATTGCCCGGCCCCGATCTGCAGCGGCGCACCGATCAACCTGATTTCCATTCCCGTCCTCGCTTTCCTGCCAACAAGCCCAGTTCAACACAGTGATCTGGCGAAATGAACATCAAATATTGGCAATATTATTGAAATAAGCTATCGATCTGGTAAAATTGATTTATCGAATTGGTCATCATGGATAATCTCGACGAACGGCTCATCACCCTTTTGCGACACAATGGCAGGCGCAGCATTTCCGATCTCGCAATCGAGACGGAAACCTCGCGCGCCACGGTGCGCTCACGCATCGAAAGAATGGAAAATGATGGCACGATCATCGGTTACACCGTCATCCTGCGCGCCGATGCGGTTGAGGCGGCGATCCGCGGCATCATGATGATCGAGATCGAAGGCCATGTGACGGACCGCGTCATCCGCACCCTTGGCGGCTTTCCGGAAATATCGGAAATCCACAGCACCAACGGCCGCTGGGATCTTATCGTGGAACTCAACGCCGCCACGCTCAGCGATTTCGACGCGGTACTCCGCCGCATCCGCCTGGTGCCTGGCATCACCGGCAGCGAGACCAGCCTTTTGCTCTCCACCCCACGCTCCACCCGGGCACGGCTCTGAACCGGGGAGCAAAACGCAAAACAGGGATAAAACGCATTTTTCGATTTTTTCGACTTGCGCCCCGGAATAAATCATCTATATGACGACCCACCAAAGCGAACGCGCCACGCGCTTTCAAGCTTTTGGGGAATAGTTCAATGGTAGAACAGCGGACTCTGACTCCGTCGATCTTGGTTCGAATCCAGGTTCCCCAGCCAAATTTCTCCAAATGAAATCAGCTTCTTGAGTTTTGAATATTGCACGGCGTCGCGACGTTCCGTGCCTGGCATCGTTCACCCGCGATAAACCACCGCTCCACCCGTCATGCCCGCGCCAGCCGCTGTCAAAAGCAGGGTTTCGCCTTCCGCGAGAGGCCTTTCGGCATTGGTGACGGAGAGCGAAAGCGGAATGGTGGCGGCGGAGGAATTGCCGAAGCTTTCTATGGTGCGCACCGTCTTTTGCCTGTCAATGCCGAGATTGCCGCAGACGGCGTCGAACATGCGGGCATTGGCCTGGTGGGGCACGAAACGGTCGATATCGGCTGCCGTCGTTCCGGCTTCAGGCAGCACCCTTTGCGAGGTCTCGGTCATCAGCGTCACGGCACGGGAGAAGACTTCGCGACCGTCACGCATCGTCATCAGCGCCTCCTCAGTGGATGTATCGGCAGAGAAGGGCTGGCTGCTGCCTCCCGCCGCTATCTGGATCAGATCGTAACCGCCGCCATCCGCAACGAGATCGGCCGACAAAAGCCCGCGTTGCGCCTCGCGGCAAGGCTTGAGTACGACGGCGCCGGCGGCATCGGCGAACAGGACCGCGCTTGCCCTTTCCGCCGGATTGATACGACGGCTCAATATATTGGCAGCAACGATGAGGACAGAGCGGCCGTGGGTGCGGACAAAGCCATCCGCAAGGGTGAGCGCATAAAGAAAGCCGGAACAGGCCCCGGCGAGATCGATCGCGCCGGATCGGGCAAGGCCCAGCCTGTGGGCGAGCAGCGGCGCCGAGGGTGGCAGAAGATGATCCGGCGTGGAAGTCGCAAGCAGCGTCAATGCGATGTCGTCGGAGGCGATTTCCGCATCTTCCAGCGCCATGTGGCCGGCTCTCGCCGCAAGGCCGCTCAGAGTGTCGCCCTCTTGCGCCCAATAACGCGTGCGGATGCCGGTGCGCCGCTCGATCCAGCCGGCTTCCAGCCCGAGGCTGGCCTCTATCTCGGCATTGTCGACACATCGTGACGGAACGGCATGACCAAAACCGGCCATGCGGGAAGAGCGGGTCTGCATTGTCAGGACTTTCGGAGATGGTTCTGGAACAGGCTGAGCATGGCCGCACCCCGTTTTCACGCGATGCCGAGCGCGCGCGATTTTAGCGAAGCGGTTTCAGTGACGATCCCGGCCACTTCATCGATGGCGTCAAAGGCGCTGGCCAGATCTTCCGCCGTCGAACAATAGGGCGGCATCAGGTAAAGCACATTGCCGAGCGGGCGGATGACGAACCCGCGCTCGCGGAACAATTGCCGCATGCGCGGCCCCGCCTCGGCGAGATACCCGCCGGCGGGCACCACGAGATCGAGGGCCGCGATGGTCCCCATTTGCCGGATGCCGCTGAAACGCCGGTCATCGGCAAATCGCCGGAGATTGTCGCTCAGCACCTGTTGCAATTGCCTGATGCGTTGAAGTACGGGTTCATCCCGCCAGACCTGAAGATTGGCTACGGCCGCAGCACAGGCAATCGGATTGGCCGTATAGGAACTGGAATGGAAAAAGGTCTTGCGGCGATCCGTTGAAAAATGCGCGTCGAAAATCTCCGCGCTGCACAGCGTTGCCGCCAGCGGCAGGGAGCCGCCGGTCAGGCCCTTGGAGGTGCAGAGAATATCCGGCGAAATGCCGGCCTGTTCGCAGGCGAACATGGTTCCGGTTCTGCCCCAGCCCGTCATCACCTCGTCTGCAATGACGAGGCAGCCATGGCGTTCGGCGATCTGTTTCATCCCGGCCAGAACATCCGCGCCGTAAGTTCTCATGCCGCCGGCCCCAAGCACCAGCGGCTCAACCAGCAGGGCGGCAATACGGCCTGAACGGCAGAAGCACTCGAACATGTCCAGCGTGTGCTGTTCGCTGCCCGCTTCTGGAAAAGCCAGCCGGTCGACGCCGAAGAGCAGCGGTTCGTAAGCGGCATTGAAGACACCGCGCTCACCGGTCGACATGGTGCCGATGGTGTCGCCGTGATAGCCGTGCTCCATCACCACGATACGGTCGCGCTTTTCTCCGCGATTGTGGAAATATCCCAGCGCCATTTTCAGCGCCACCTCAACCGCCGTCGAGCCGCTATCGGAATAAAACACGTGGCTTAGCCCGGCGGGCGCAAGCTCGATCAGCCCGCGCGCCAGCGTTTCGGCGGGTTCATGGGAGAACTCGGCGAAAATGACCTGGTCGAAGGCCTCTGTCGCGGCGCGGATGGCCGCCATGATCGCGGGATGCCGGTGTCCGTGGGTGATGACCCACCAGGAGGAAATAGCGTCGAACAGGCGATTGCCGTCCTCATCGACGAGAAATGCGCCTTCCGCTGACACGACGCGTTTCATCCGCGGTTCCAGCCCATGCTGGGTGAAGGGATGCCAGACAGGGGAACGGCTCATGCCGGCGCCTCCAGAAAATCAGCAAGATTGAAGTGTCGGGCAAACGCCCGATGCAGCGCCTCCGATGTCATCTCCGGCAGGCGCGGCAGACGGCCGAGCGGGCGAACGGCGCCGAGATTGGCAATGACGCGCTCATTTTCCCGGTTCTCGTCGCCGATGAAGACCACGCCCTGCACGGGAATGGCGCGGTGCCGCAACGCCTCGAGCGAGAGCAGCGTGTGGTTGATGGTGCCGAGAGACGTTCTTGCGCACAGCACAAGCGGAATTTGCCAGCGGGCGAAGATATCGGCGAAGAGCACCGTATCCGTCAGCGGCACCAGAAGCCCGCCCGCCCCCTCGATCACCAGCGGTCCATCCGTTTGCGGCGGCAGCAGCGGCGTGGGGTCGATCGTTACATTCTCGAGGCGGGCCGACAGATGCGGCGAAGCCGGCATTTTCAGGCGATAGGCCTCCGGCAGAATGCGCCCGCGCGGCACGCCACCCAGCCGTTCCACCGTCTCGCTGTCCGTTTCTTCCTCCAGCCCGGATTGCACGGGTTTCCAGTAACACGCCTGCAGGGCGTGGGTCAGCGCTGCGGAAATAACCGTCTTGCCAATGCCCGTATCGGTGCCGGAGATGACAAAACGAGGGCTCATCTCCGCTCCTGCGCCAAGGAAAGGGCAAGCAGCCCGATCATATCGGCGATCTGGCTCTCATCCACATTGAGCGTGATGGCGATGCGCAGGCGCGCCGTGCCCTCCGGCACCGTTGGCGGGCGGATCGCGCGTACATCGAAACCGCCCTCCCGCAGATGCGCGGCGATACGAAGCGAACGGGCATTGTCGCCGATCATCACCGGTAATATCTGCGAGCCGCTGGGCTCAACGCCGAGCCGGGAGCGAAGCTCCTCGCCGGCAAAGTTTACCAGCTCCGCCAACCGCAGGCGTCGCCACGGCTCATCGGCAACGATGCGCAGGGCTTCCCGCACCGCCGCCGCCATCAGCGGCGAAGGCGCGGTCGAATAGATGAAACCGCGGGCGCGGTTGACGAGGTAATCGGCAAGCACCGCCGGCAGGCTCAAAAGCGCGCCTGAAAGACCGAGCGCCTTGCCGCAGGTGTGCAACGCCACCACATTGCCCCGGCCTTCCAGCTCCGCGGCAAGGCCACGCCCGCCGGGCCCGAACACGCCGGTGGCATGGGCCTCATCGACGACAATGAAGCCTCCGTGTTTCCCGGCAAGATCAGCCAGGGCCGAAAGGGGCGCACGGTCGCCATCCATGGAATAAAGGCTTTCGACGGCGATCCACGGTCGGCCCCGGCCACCCTCCTGCCGCCAGCGGATTATTTCCCGTTCGAATGCCTCGACCTGATTATGCGGCACGGCGATCGCCTTCGCCTTGCCGGCCGCGATCCCGTCATGGACGCTGGCATGGATCAGGGCGTCGTGAAGAACGAGGTCTTCGCGCAGCGGCAATGTGGAGAAAAGCGCGACATTGGCGGCAAAACCGCTGCCGAAATAGATCGCTTTTTCCGCACTGAAAAGCGCCGCCGCTTCCGCTTCCAGCGCCTCATGTTCGCGGTGGTTGCCGCGCAGCAGCCGCGAGCCGCCGGCCCCTGCCGGCACGCCCTTCCCGATGGCGTCGGCAAATGCCGCCTTCAGCCGGGCTGAATCGGCAAGGCCGAGATAGTCATTGGAGGTGAAATCGATCCCCTGTTGAGGAGCGAGCGCGCGCAGCCGCGATTTGCGCTCCAGGCCGGCAAGCTTCGCCTCATAGGGGGAGAACGCCGCGAGGTTCACCGGCACCCTCCCGGCTCCCCAGACTGCAACTCAGTTGGCTGCAGTTCCATCGGCTTCAGCCCCAGACGGCGGAAAAGCGCCGTATCGTGGTCCTCACCCGGATTATCCGCCGTCAGCAGCGTCTCGCCGATGAAGATGGAATTGGCGCCGGCCAGGAAACAGAGCGCCTGCGTCTCATCGCTCATCTCCGTGCGCCCGGCCGAAAGCCTTACATGCGAACGCGGCATGAGGATGCGCGCCAGCGCGATGGTGCGGATGAAATCGATCGGATCGACGGGATCGGCCTTGGCAAGCTTCGAGCCGGGGATCGGGATCAGCATGTTGATCGGCACGCTTTCCGGCGGCACCGGCAGGTTGGCGAGCGTCACCAGCATCGAGATCCGGTCTTCCACCGTTTCCCCCATGCCGAGAATGCCGCCGGCGCAGACCTTGATGCCGGCATCGCGGACATTGGCGAGCGTTTCCAGCCGGTCCTCGAAGGTGCGGGTGGTGATGATCTGCGAATAGAACCGCTCGGAAGTGTCGACGTTGTGGTTGTAGTAGTCAAGACCGGCATCGGCCAGCCGTTCGGATTGCTCCGGCGTCAACATGCCGAGCGTCATGCAGGTTTCCATGCCGAGCGCCTTCACGCCCTCGACCATGGCCACCACGGCCTCCATGTCGCGCTCCTTGGGATTGCGCCAGGCAGCACCCATGCAATAACGCGTCGCGCCGCCTTCCTTCGCCTTGCGCGCTTCAGTCAGCACCCGCTCCACTTCCATGAGCTTGGAGGCCTTGAGGCCGGTGGGGTTGCGGGCGGACTGGCTGCAATAACCGCAATCCTCCGGGCAGCCGCCGGTCTTGATGGATAAAAGCCGGCTCATCTGGATGGCATTGGGATCGAAATGACAGCGATGCACCTGCTGGGCGCGGAACAGAAGATCGTTAAAAGGTGAATTATAGATAATTTTGGCTTCTTCGAGTGACAAGCCGTCGCCGAAACCCGTAATCGGCGCTGGATTTCTGTCGATTTGCGTGACGATCTGGTCCATCTGTCGATCTTTCCCTCAAAATAAATAGATAGAAGTTCTTTTTATCTATTTTTTTCGAACCGCTTTTTGCAAGCATTTTTTTCGAGAAAATTTTGTCGGCAGGAGAGATGGCGGCATATGCGGGGATCGGAATCGCCAGCTTTCGATGCTGAAATTCATTGAATACGCACGTGCTCATGGAAAAGATCGGGCCGGCCCATGGCGTGAAAAGTCCGCACTTGCTAAGGGTGAGGCATGATCACACTTCGTCCCTCCGAGAGCCGCGACGCTTCCCGCATCCTCGACATATGGAGCAAAGCAGTCGACGCCACCCACGGGTTCCTTCTGCCGGCGGATCGCGTCGCAATCGGGCAGGAAGTCGAAGCTTTTCTGCCGCAGGCGCCGCTCACGCTGGCGGTCGATATTGCTGACCGCCCCCTCGGTTTCATGTTTCTGTATGAGGGGCATATGGAGGCGCTTTTCATCGATCCTGACCATCATGGCCAGGGAATCGGCAAGGTTCTGGTTCAGCGGGCGCTTGCGCTCCACCCCGCCTTGACCACGGACGTCAACGAACAGAATGCCGGGGCCATGGGTTTTTATCGCCGGCTGGGATTCGAACCGACCGGACGCTCCGCCCTCGACGGACAGGGTCGACCCTATCCGCTCGTTCATCTTCGATTTCGCGCAACGGAAAAATAGGCCGCCGGGATCGTCGGGGAGGATCAAGCCACGAACACCATAGTCCGCTTCGCAACCGACGATTTTCTGCCCGAACACCGCTTCGATCAATGGCGCGAAGTGCGTGGCAAAAGCCTGTTTGGCGTGACGATCGAGCTTGCGCGGGACCTTCGCCACAGCTTCCGGGGTTCGTTTCAGGCGCGCGCCGTCGCCGGCGCCGTGGTGACCGAGATGCGCGCCTCCTCTTACCGGGTGAACCGCACCGAAGCCGATATTGCCCGCATTGCCGGCGACAGCCTCTGCATCGGCCTGCAGGTCAGGGGCTCCGGCTTTCTGCATGCCGGCAAAAATCAGGTTCACGCGGTTGGCGGCGGCGATATCACCATCAACTATTCCGACTTGCCCTATGACGCGATACCGGGAAACGAGGCGGATTTTCACTACAGGATGCTGAAGATCCCCGTGGATTACGAGGTCATGCTCGGTCAGGCCACCGATGACCTGTTTGCGACGCGTTATGCGGAAAACAACAGTTTCTCCCTGCCCTTCCGGGCCCTTTTCAACGCGCTGAACGCCGACCCCGGCAGGCTCATCGACCCCGCCCGTGATGTCACGCATATCGCCCGGCTCGCCATGACGGCGCGCGGGCGGCTTTCGTCCGCCATGCCGGAGGTGCGCGCCGCGCTCAGGACCGGGCTCTGTTATGCGGCACAGGACATCATGATACGGAAAAAATCCCGGCAGAACCTCACCCCTGCCGCCGTAGCAAGGGAACTGGGCATTTCGCTTCGGCAATTGCATGTGGTTTTCGAGGGTGCCGAACTGTCGTTTTCCCGCACGCTCTCCTCCATGCGGATCGAGGAGGCGAGGCGGCGGCTGCTGGCATTCCCTGCCTTGCCGGTCACGCAGATCGCCTATGGCTGCGGCTTCGACAGCCTCGCTACTTTCTACAGGATATTTGCCGGCACCTACGGCATGACGCCCGGCGACGCCCGCGCGGCAGATATGCCGCCGGCTTAAAATTTCACCTCTGCGCGCAATGAGAAGACGCGCAATTTCAGCTCCTGTAAGGCCGATTGGATCATCCCATCCCGGAGCGCGGCCCATGACCAATTTTTTCGACTTTGCGATCTCCCGGCTGCCAGCCGCGACAGGCGATTGCCGCAGGCCAGCGCCCGGCGAAATAGAGGCGATGCTGCAAAAAGAGTCCTACCCGGCGGCGCTGCGTCTGCTGGCGGGAAGCTTCATCGCCCTTTACGAAGGCTCGCCCGAGATGACCGCACTTTTTGCGACACGCCAGAGCCGGCTTCTGTGTCACGCGCTTCTGGCGCTCTATTTTCAGAAATGCGGCGCCTGTGAAACAGGAGAGGGAGAAGCCGTGCTGACGCGGGAAGATTTCGGCCATCTGGCGCTCCGGCATGGGCTCGCCAGCCATAGTGTCGCTTATGCCTTCTTCAAGGAGGCGCTGAAACGCGGAATGACACGCCCGGCAGACCGGTCCAGCGACGGGCCGGACAATGGGCCCGGCAATGGGCTCGGCAAAGGGATCGTGCCTTCAGCCCCGGCGCTGGCGATGCTTGCGCAATGGTACGACGTGCATTTTCAGGCGCTGGATCTGCTCGACGAGGGCTTCAGGGCATCGCGTTTCATCAAGCGGTCGGAGGCCATGCTTCCCCATATCCACCCCCGCGTATCGCAGGCGTTTCTGTCCCATCCGGAGGTGCGCTGCCCCGGCCCGCTTTCCATCATCTTCAACTGGTTCGATGCGGGCGGACTGCTGATGGACCGCCTTATTGCCGGCATCGACTGGGAAAGGCCGACCGAACAGGGCAGGCGCCTGACCGATGTGGAAACCGTGACGCAACTGGCGACATCCCTCTCCCTGTCCCGTATCCACATCGGCCGCAAGCTTGCGGCGGCCGAACTGATCGGCGGCATCGGCTGGAGCGGACGACGCGGCCGTTCCGCGCTCTGGATCTCGCAGGGTTTTTACGAGGAATATGCCCGCATGCAGGCCCGCAAGCTCCTTATTCTCGATGAAGCCTTCATCGACTTCGTGTGAGGTGCGGGCAGGCTGCAGGCCCCTGCCATTCCGCTTGCCGGCCCTGCTCCGCGTGAATGCGACATAACGGCTTTCGTCGATGGTTATGAGGGATATCCATTGACAAATCACAGGACTACAGCTTTTCTACGGAACATGCGTGAGATGTTGCGAGCATCGAAATTGCTGGCCCTGTTGTTTAGACTGGTGATGATACTGTCACTGGCTGGCTATAGCGTTTCCACCGTCAATGCCGCAATGCATCCCGCCGAAGCCGGCGGAATGCAGCACGATCAGTCCGCCACGATGGATCACGGCGCGACGATGGACCATGGCGCCTCAGCCATGATGTCCGACAGTCACGATCACAACGATATGGCCGAACAGGACGGCGGCGTCAAAAAACCCGTCAAGCCGCAATGCTGCGGCGATTTCTGTCTCGGCATGGCGGTTCTGATCGGCCACGACACCATTGGCAGACCTGTCGTCAACAGCATCCGTTCCTTCCTCGACGACAGCAAGGCGCTGGGCCAGACCCCGCTCCTTCACCGCCCCCCGAATATCTGAACAGGCAAAGCCCGCCTTTGGGCAATGACCGTGCGTGAGCGGCTTTAGCGCCGCCGCGCCGTTGCATCTCCTGTTCGGAAAATACCCATGAACCCGATTTACATTGTGGTTGCGGCGCCCCTGCTTCTGGGCGGCTGCACAGCCACATCCATGATGAACGACGCCGCCTCCTATGACGACGCGGCAAACCCTTCGCTCGGCGCGGCCCCCATCCGCTATCAGACCCCGGTCGCGGGTTACACGCACCGCGCGCCGGCGGACCCGAAGCCCTGGCGTAACCAGAACGATGCGCAGGCTCCGAAAGGAGACGCATCATGACGATACTTACCTTCAAACTCGCAGCGAAACTCGCGGCCACCCTTTGCCTGCCGTTTCTTCTCGGCGGCTGTGTCACGGCCGCCCAATATGCGTCGCGTGACGCCGGTTTCACAAATGTTTCGGCCAGGACATCCGAGGCGACAGGCAAGCAGACGGTCTGGGTGCAGAACCGGACCGAGGCGCAGGCGACGCAGGCCCGCGTCAAATCGCTGATGGCCGCCGGCAAAAGTCTCGATGTCGAGACGGCGGTGCAGGTTGCGCTCCTGAACAACAAGGGTCTTCAGGCAGCCTATGCCGATCTCGGCGAATCCGCCGCCACCGCATGGCAATCGACCATGCTGGTCAATCCGCGGGTCGGCATCGGGCTGACGGGGATCGGCACCCCGGGGCTCAGGGCCTATCAGGCGATAGAGGGTGTCGTCGTCACCAATATTCTGGCGCTGGCTACGCTCAAGAAAAATGTCGAGATCGCCGATACCGGCTTCCGCAAGGCGCAGCTTGGCGCCGCGCTGAAGACGCTGCAACTGGCGGCCGATACCCGCCGAGCCTGGATTACCGCGGTAGCGGCATGGGAAAATGTCGGCCAGCTGGCGCAGGCACAGACCGCGGCGGATGCCGCCTCGGAACTTGCCGTGAAGCTTGGCGAGGCGGGTTCGCTCAACAAGGAGGGCCAGGCCCGCGAGCAGGTCTTTTACGCCGAGTTGACCGGCCAGATCGCTAGGGCGCGGCTTGAGGCCCGTCTTGCCAAGGAGGAACTGACCCGGCTGATGGGACTGTGGGGAGCGGATATCGAATATACCATTCCCAACCGCCTGCCCCCGCTTCCGAAGGCGCTTACCAAACGGGACATGATCGAGGCCGAAGCGCTGCAGCGCCGCGTGGATCTGCAGATGGCGAGGCTCGATCTGGAGGCGACCGCCCGGTCGTTCACGCTCACGGAAGCCACCCGATACGTGACCGATCTCGAAATCCGTTCCGGCTTCGAGACCGAACGCGAGCTGGAAGACGGCGAAATCCACAAGCAGACCACCGGCAATGCCGAGCTGGAATTCGTCATTCCGATCTTCGATTCCGGTCAGGCACGCATGCGGGAATCCGAACTCGCCTATATGCGCGCGGCGAACCTGCTGGCGGAAAAGGCGGTCAATGTCCGCTCGGAAGCCCGCTCCGCCTATCAGGCCTATCGTTCGAACTACGATATCGCCCGGCATTACCGCAACAGCGTGGTGCCGCTGCGCACCAAGATCGAGGAGCAGTCGCTGCTGACCTATAACGGCATGATCACCAATACCTTCGAGCTTCTGGCCGACAGCCGGGAAAAGGTCAATTCAAGCCTGCTCGCCATCAATGCGAAACGTGACTTCTGGCTCGCCGAGGCCAGCCTCGCTCCCGCCATTTACGGTGGCGGCACGGGTGCTGCGGCAGGCGCGGAGACCGAGGTTGCCGCCGCTGGCGGCGGCGGTGGCGGACACTGAGAAAGGAAACGACCATGTTTAACAGAAGAAACTTTCTGGGTGTCGGCGCTGCAATGGTCTCCTCGGCGGCCTGGGCGAAAACATCCAACACCAGCCTGCCGGAAGCGGCAGTGATGGAAACGGCTGCGACCCAGGCCCCGATCAAGCCCACCACCGGCCCGGACTACAACCCCGTCGTCACCCTCAACGGCTGGACCCTGCCCTTCCGGATGAACAACGGCGTCAAGGAATTCCACCTTGTCGCCGAGCCGGTGGAACGCGAAATGGCGGAGGGCATGACCGCCCGCCTCTGGGGTTATAACGGCCAGTCGCCCGGTCCGACCATCGAGGCCGTCGAAGGCGACCGGGTACGTATTTTCGTCACCAACAAGCTGCCGGAACATACGACGATCCACTGGCATGGCATGATCCTGCCGTCCGGCATGGATGGTGTGGGCGGGTTGTCGCAACCGCATATCCCGGTTGGCAAAACCTTCGTCTACGAGTTCGACCTCGTGAAATCCGGCACCTTCATGTACCACCCGCATTCGGACGAGATGGTGCAGATGGCGATGGGCATGATGGGCTTCTTCGTGATCCATCCGAAGGACCCGGCCTTCATGCCGGTGGACCGCGACTTCGTGTTCCTCATCAACGCCTTCGACATCGATCCAGGCTCCTATGTGCCGAAGATCATGACCATGACCGACTTCAATCTGTGGTCATGGAACAGCCGGGTGTTTCCGGGCATCGATCCGCTGGTGGTTTCCAGGGACGACCGGGTGCGCGTGCGCGTCGGCAACCTCACCATGACCAACCATCCGATCCACATGCACGGTTACGATTTCGAAGTGACCTGCACGGACGGCGGCTGGGTGCGGCCCGAGGCGCGCTGGCCGGAGGTGAGCATCGACATCCCCGTGGGTGCGATGCGGGCCTATGAATTCGACGCAAAATATGTCGGCGACTGGGCGATCCATTGCCACAAGTCGCACCACACGATGAATGCGATGGGACATGACGTCCCGACCTTCATCGGCGTCGACAAGAAGAGCGTCGCAGAGAAAATCCGCAAGGTGCGGCCGGAATATATGCCGATGGGCACCGCCGGCATGGCCGATATGGGCGCGATGGAAATGGAAATCCCTGAGAATACCGTACCCATGATGACGGGTTGGGGTCCGCACGGCCCAATCGAGATGGGCGGCATGTTCTCCGTGGTGAAGGTTCGCGAAGGCATCTCCGCGGGCGATTACTCAGATCCCGGCTGGTACGAAAACCCGCCCGGAACCCAGGCCTGGGAATGGACCGGCGAGTTGCCGGATACGACCAAGACCAATGACCCCAAAACGCAGATCACGCCGAAACCGATGAAACACGGCTGATCGTGCAGACCCAACCCCACAAGAACCCCACCAAAATCAAGGAAATATGGAATGACCAAACTGAAACTTGCACTGCTTCTTGCCGCTCTCGCCACGCCCGCCCTTGCATCGGGCACCCACGGCGGCGGCCATGAAGCGATGGCGATCGGTGAACCGGGCGACAAGGCCAAGGTGACCCAGACCATTCAGGTGACGATGAAGGAAACGCCTGACGGCAAGATGCTGTTCACCCCCGCCAAGTTCGACTTCAAGAAAGGCAAGACGGTTCGCTTTGTCGTCAAGAATGTCGGCGAACTGGACCATGAGTTCATTCTCGACGAACAGAAGGCCAATCTGGAGCACAAGGCCGCCATGGAGAAGGCTCCGGAGATGGAGCACGACAATCCGAACGCGATCAGCCTCGCGCCCGGCGAAAGCGGCGAAATCATCTGGAAATTCACCAATGACGGCATGTTCGAATTCGCCTGCCTGAAACCCGGGCATTACGAGGCCGGCATGCGCGGCGATCTCAAAGTTTCTGCAAAGTAACCCGGCAACAAAGGAATCTGACCATGAAGACCATCGTTAAAATCACCGTCGCAGCAGCACTCCTGCTCACCGCTCCCCTCAGCGCCTTCGCAGAGGAATTCACCAAGGGAACGGTAAAGAAGGTCGATGCCGCAGCCAGGAAGGTCACCATCATCCATGAAGAACTGAAGAACCTCGACATGCCGGCCATGACGATGGTGTTCCGCATCAAGGACGATGCGATCCTCGCCAAGCTCAAGGAAGGCGCCAATATCGAGTTCGTCGCCGAACGCGCCGACGGCAAGCTGGTCGTCGCCCAGGTGAAATAAGGCCTCCGGTCACTCGGCAGGAAACAGCAAGGGCAGCGGCTTTCCGCTGCCCTTTTGATATTGGGCGGATGGGATTCCCCTCGGCTTTATTGTTCCGCAAATGGCCTTGTTTCCGCGGCGGACCGCGTCCCGTCGGCCCTGCGCGAGAAGGCGGCGTCTATCGCCTGCCGGTTGTTCATGAACGGCCGCTGGAGCAGAAGAAACACTGCGAGCATCAAGGGCCATGCAATCAGGACATCGGAGAGGAAGTGAGCGCCCATTGCCACCCTGTTCAGGGAGACAATCACGATAAATGGCGCCAATATCGCGATGCCGATCAGGCGAAATTTCTCTGGCAGGAGAATGGTGAAGGCCAGAAGGGCGGCTGCGGAAGCGCTTTCACCGGAAGGAAAAGAGCAATTTCGGGCGCAGCCACCGTCAAGGGAAAGAACCGGTGTAAACAACAGGTCTCCCCCGAACTCACCAAGATGGCGCGGTCTTGCCCTGCCAAACGCATTTTTCAGTATATGAACCGAGGCGCCCGGTCCCAGAGCAAAAAAGACGCCAATAAGCAGCAGCTTGTGCGGTGGAAAAACCCGGGGCAGGCCGCCAGAAAATGGCATGAGGACAAGCATGCACACCAGCCCGGACAATAAAACCGGCGGAAGCATGCGGTTCAGATTTCGGACGGAAATCAGGAACTCATCCTCGCCAAGGTGGAAACGGTCCGTCCAGAATTGCCGGCTCACCTCAAGATCGATATCCGACCTGATCGTGAAGACGATCATCATCGCAAGAGCGACCAGAAGAGCCAGCAGGGAGGAACTGCCGGAGGCACGTAAAAAAGCCTGACGAGCAACATGAATGGCGCCTGCGCGAAATTTCGACCTCTGGGTCCAATTCCGCTTTTTCCGGTCGGTTTTGCTGGCGAGAGGCTGGTGCATGGCCAGTTCTCTTCCGCAGAAATGTCAAGGCTTTGCGGAGAAAGAGACAAGACTGCAAGGAAAGCGGTACCGATAGTGTTTATTCGGGGACGGAGGCTCTTGCCCGATGTTTCGCATCCGCTTAGCGTCCCGGCGTTACCACGGCTTACAGAAGCAGATTTGCGGATCGAGTATGGACAAAGGGCTTATTCTGATCGTCGAAGACGACCCCGATATTATTCAAATTCTGGACGCCTATCTCATTCGCGAAGGATACAGAACCGTCAGGGCGAGCGACGGAGAAATAGCGCTGACGCATTTCTCCATGTTGAGACCGGATCTGGTTCTCCTCGACATTCGCCTGCCGAAGTTCGATGGCATCGAGGTGTTGAACCGCATTCGGCGGGAACGGGATACGCCTGTCATCATGGTCACTTCTCTTGCGGAGGATATGGACAAGCTGACCGGCCTTCGCCTTGGCGCTGACGATTACATCGTCAAACCTTTCAATCCCCACGAATTGATGGCCCGGGTGAATGCCGTGCTGAAACGCACGCGACAGCCTGCCGCCGGTGGGGTCCTGCGCTTCGGGGCCATCGAAGTGGACACCGAAGCCTATGTCGCGGCCGTGTGGGGCGATGGGGGACGGACCGTTCTGCCCCTGACGCTGAGCGAGTTCAGGATACTCGCCCATATGACGCGCCGCCCCACCCACGCCTTTCAGCGCGCCGATATTCTGGATGCCTGCCTGCCGGAAAGCGATGCGCTGGCGCGCACCATCGATACGCACATCGCCAATCTGCGCAAGAAACTGGCGGATCATGGCGCCTGCGGTTATCTGGTCTCGGTGCGCAGCGTCGGTTATCGGCTGGCCGGGGAGCAGAAACCATGAAGCTCCGGCGACTGCGCCTGCGCACGATGACGGCGATCACGATCACCACGATGCTCATCTTTGCCGTTGCATTGGTCTATTTCGGCGTTTCCTGGTATGCGGACAATATTGAAGAACGCATCATCGCCCAGCTTTCGCCCGATGCCTCCAAGGCCTTCTCGGATATCGACCGGGGCGTGATGCCGGATCAGCGCCAGCTTCAGGCCCTTGTCGAGGTTTTGCCGGGCCTGGAAGATGAGGCGGATAACGAGCTCATCAAATCCGTGTTCGTCTTCGGATTGCTCGCCGTCTTCCTGTGCAGCTTGCTCGGTTACTTCATCTCGCGGCGCATTGCGGCACCTCTCGGCGAACTTGCCGATGCGGCGCGGCGCATGGCGACCGGCGACTTTAGCGGAGGCGCGAAGATCAAGGCGAGCCCCATCGCCGAAGTCGCATTTCTTGTCGACAGTTTCGAGAGCCTGACGCGGGAGCTTCAGATGATGGAGCGCCGGCTGAAGTTCAACACGATGGCGGTGGCCCACGAATTGCGCACCCCGCTGACGATCCTGCAGGGCCGTTTGCACGGCATCGTGGATGACGTCTTCCCCCTCGACAAGCAGGCCATTCGTCACCTCATCGTCCATGTGGAGGGGCTGGCGCGTCTTGTCGATGATTTGCGCACACTTTCCCTGGCGGAAACCAACAGCCTGGTCAAAGACACGCAGCCGCTTGATCTTGCCGCCGAATGCGCGGCCGTGGCCGAAGCGGCACGGCCGCTGATGGATGAGGCCGGCATCGATATCGACATGTCGCTGGAGCCCGCTCCCATTTGCGGCGACCGCCAACGTCTTCGGCAGCTGCTATTGATCCTGATGGACAATGTGCGCCGCTATGCGGCGAGCGGCAAGTTTCTGCGCTGTTCGACCGGGCTTCAGGACGGGCGGCCCTTCGTCACGATCGAGGACAAGGGACCGGGCTTTCCCCCCGGCGTCGAGGCGCACGGCATCGAACTCTTTTGGCGGATGGAACCGTCACGCGCGCGCAAAACCGGTGGGACGGGGCTCGGCCTGTCGATTGCCCGCGCAATCGCACGGGCGCATGACAGCGATCTGCAGATAAAGACACGACCGGACGGCGGAACCATCGTGACGGTTCTCTTCGCGCAAACGCCCTGAAAGATTTCCGCGGGCAATTCGTTGCGGCAACGAACCGGTCTTCATGGAAGACAGGCTGTTTCTCGACAGAATCTCGACAATTCCGGCGCATGCCCCGGCTGAACGCTCAATTTCTGCCGGAAGCCCGTGTATGTCGCGCATTCAAGATGCTGCCGTTCTGGCAGAGAAACGCCCGGTCACCGATGAGGTGGTCCAGACGGTTTCGGAAACACCTCATTTTTTGCTGTTCCGGAGAATTATGACCTTTGCCGGACGTGCCCATTGGAAGCGGGCAGTCCTTTTCTGGATGCGTTTTGCAGCCAATCCATTGGTCACCTTTCGGTGGTGGTGGTTTCTGGTCCGGTTTTCAGCGGAGCGAGAATTACCGCTCCCGCATGACGACCTTCTCCAAAAACCGCTGTCGAAATTTCTGATCAATAAAGTTTCCCGGAAGAGACGGCTGGCTTTTCTCATGGACAATTTCGCAATTGCGGACCGGCATTTTCCCAGAAGCACCATGGCCGGGCTGTGGGCGGGAAAAACCATGGACATGGGCACCGTTCGCGGCCGGAACGATGAATATCGGTGCATCCTGGCGTTGGCGGATCGTTGCGGCGGCCGGCACGAGGGCGCTTTGGCTGTCAGGCTCGTGCGCGACCATGACAACGCCGTTTTGTGGACGGCGACTTTTACTTTTCTCGAAGGATGCGAAACGCAGCACCACACGATTGTCGTTGGAGGCATGCAGGGTCCGCGCGCCGCAAAAGAGCAAATGGTGTCGGTGACGCGCGATCTCTCGGGACTTCGCCCCAAGGAAGCAGCGCTGATGGTTCTGCAAGGTCTCGCCTGCGAGGGTGCGCTCAGCTACTTCGCTGTCGCCCAATCCAGACACCCCATCCGCTACCGTCGCGCCCGGCGGCAAAAAATGATGGTTTCAGACATCGATGCCTTCTGGCGGGAACGCTCCGGCGAACCAGACAAGACATTCGGTTTCAAAGTGCCATTCTCCAGCCTTGAGGGGAGAGACAAGCGCAGCCACATGAAATTGTCTTTTTTCAACCTCGGCGAACGCTTCCGCGAGGATAAGGCAACAGAAAACGCCTAGCGATATCGCGGAGAAAGTCTTGCGGGGAAGGGTCGGGAGGCTCCGCCCATACCCATATTTTCGCGCCGCGTCGTGGTGCGAAAGTTACAGCTAATAAATATGATAAAAAAAATCATCTTTATCGGCTCGGCCGTCTTGCTGCGCGCGGATGGCCGGTGTTATCCAGAGACCATGCAGCAAATTGACAGCCCGGATCTTCTGGACGCGTTTTTGAATGTGAAGAGCAAGCTTGCCGCGGCGATCTATCACCGCGTGCGTTGCCACGCGACCACCTTCGATCTCGTGCAGGACACGTTCCTGCGATTGTGGGAGCGGCGGAAGCTGCTGGGCCTCACCGGCGATCTTTGCGGTTATGTCATCATCACCGGCAGAAACCTTGCCATAGACCATGAGCGGCGCAAGCGCATCGCCCCGGTCTTTACCGGCATCGAACATCTTGCTTTCGTCGCCGATCCCTCGCCCACGCAGGAAACCTGCATGATCGGGCGGCAGGAGCTGGAACGCCTGCAAATTCTCGTCGATGCCCTGCCGCCGCGATGCCGGGACGTGTTTCTGCTTTCGCGCATCGAAGGCCTGACCTTCGTGGAAATCGGCCAGCGGCTACATATTTCGCCGAAAACCGCTTTCGGCCATATGGTCGCCGCTCTTGAAAAGCTGAAGTCCGGCATGACGCCGCCGGGCGAGAGATGAAGGTGGCCGCGGGCAAGGATGCGACCGCGGAGACGCCGGCCGGCCGCGAAACCGCAGCCCAGGGTGACGAAGCGGCAATAGCGCATGCGGCGGCAAGCTGGTTTGCGCATTTTCTGGAACCCGGCGCCACCGCAGCCGACGAAAGCGAATTCCGGCGCTGGATCGAGGCGGATGAGCGGCATGCACGCGCCTATGCCGATATCGAGCGCATATGGCTCGGCGCCGGCATGGCGCCGCAGCTTGCACAGGCGCAGCCGCTTGGCCGCCGTCGGTTGCTGAAAAACGGCGCGGCGGGACTTCTGCTGATCGGCGGTGTCGGAGCCGCGGCGTGGCAGGCGACACGCCCGGCGGGTGACTATGAAACCGCGATTGGCGAGACCCGCAGCATCGCACTTTCCGACGGCTCGACCGTCGAGCTTTCCACATCGAGCGCCATTTCCGTGAATTTCACCCCCCAACGGCGGCAGATCACGCTGCTGTCGGGTGAGGCGTTCTTCCGGGTTGCGCCGGATCGCAACCGGCCATTTTCCGTGATTACGGAAGACCTGGTGACCACGGCGCTCGGCACCGCCTTTTCCGTCTGTCGCGCGGGTTCATCCGTCTCTGTTTCGGTGGCCGAACATGCCGTCGAGGTGGTCGCCAGACAGTCGCGGCAGGCGGTGGAGGCCGGTTACAGCATCTCCTACCGGGACGGTGTTCTCTCGTCACCCGAAGCAACCGATATCGAAACGCGGCTTGCCTGGCGGCAGGGCAAGCTGGTCTTCATCTCGACGCCCCTCAAAGAGGTCGTCGCGCGACTGGAGCAATGGCGTCGCGGCCGCATGATCGTTCTGGGCGATGCGCTCGGCAGACAGCCGGTGACGATGATCGTCGATGTCAGACGCCGGGAAAAGATCGGGCAGATCCTCGAAGAAGGCCTGCCCGTCACGGTCACCGATTATTCCCCCTGGCTGTCGGTCATCCGCCAGCGCTAGAGCATGTCAAGGAAAAGCGGCGCGCGGTTCCGTCCGGAAACGCAAAAACACTCCAGGGGCATTGCCTGCACACGCGCTTAAAAAAATTTTGTCCGGGGACCGAGGTTTTGCGCAAACGGAATCGTACTCGTGTTTTGAGGCCGTCATTGCGGCAACAGGAGCAGGGGAAGGTATATTACCGTGTCTAAGCGTAAAAATCATTTCAGCCACCGTCATTCAGCAACCGGATCATTTCGTATACTGCTTCTCGCCACCGTCGCCGGCCTTGCCCTGACCGGCCCTCTGCCGGCGGCCGCACAGACGGCAACGCAGGCAAGCGCGCTGCAATTTTCAATCGCGCCGCAGCCGCTCTCGAGCGCGCTGGTGCGTTATTCCTCCATCACCGGTGTCGATGTCGTGTTCAACGGCGAAATTCCGGCGACGGTGAGGACGGCGGGTGTCACAGGCGCGTTCAGCCGCAAGGATGCCCTCACGCGCCTGCTTGCCGGCACCGGCCTTTCCTACACCTTCACCAGCGCCAACACCGTGCGGCTCAGCAACCCTGGCGCCGCAGCAGCGCCGGTTGCGGGCTCCACCCTGCTCCAGCCCATCGAACTGACGGGCAACAGGGGCGGCGGTGACAACGCCACCATGGCGGCCAAGAACAGCTCCGGCGCCACCAAGCTCGATACGCCGCTCATCGAGACGCCCCGCTCGGTAGCGGTCGTCACCAAAAAGGAGATGCAGCAGCGCGGCGTGCAGGACATCATCGAAGCCGTGCGCTACTCCGCCGGCGTCACCACCGGCACCGCCGCCGGCTTCGACCCGCGCTTCGACCAGATCTATATTCGCGGTTACGACGCCACCACCATGGGCGATTACAAGGACGGGCTGCGTCAGCCCTATTTGAACTACGGCATGTTCCGCACCGATCCCTATTCGCTGGAGCGTGTGGAAATCGTCCGTGGCCCGATCTCGGTGCTTTATGGCGCAGGCACGCCCGCCGGCATCGTCAACAAGACGTCGAAGCTCGCAAACGGCACGCGCATTCGCGAGGTTGAGGCGCTTTACGGCACGGAAACCCGCAAGCAGGCCGCCTTCGATATCGGCGACACGATAGACAGTGACGGCACATTGTCATATCGCGTGGTCGGACTGGCGCGCGCCGGCGACACCAATTTCGATATTGCCGACGACCGCTATTTCCTTCAGCCGTCCTTTACCTGGAAGCCGTCCGACCAGACCAGCCTCACCGTTTACGGGCTCATCCAGTCCACCGAAACCGACGCTTCGGTCGCGGCACTGACCGATCCCGCAGGCAATGTCCTGCGGCTGCGTGGAAGCGATCCCGACTACGACTATCAGAAGATCCGCCAGCAGCAGGTGGGCTATAATTTCGAGCACGAATTCAACGATACCCTGACCTTCAGGCAGAATCTGCGTTATTCGCATATGGATCTGCGCAGCCGTTATCTCGGCGTATCGAGCTGGACCGGCACCGTCGCCCATCGCGATCCCTGGGCGATCCGCGACGACATGAAGGCCTTCCAGGCCGACAACCAGCTTGAATGGAGCTTCGACACCGGCCCCGTTTCCCATACGCTGCTGACCGGCCTCGATTACAGCAATGTGAAATCTTCATTCGCCTATGGTTACGCATCCGGCGGCTCCGCCTTCGACTTCGATATCGCCAATCCGCGCTACGGTTTCTCGGGACCTACGCCCGCCTATAGCGCCTATCAGTCGGAAGCCGATCTGCGGCAGGTCGGGCTTTATGCCCTCGACCAGATGGAGATCGACAAATGGCGTTTCACCCTCGGCGGACGGCAGACCTGGGTGGACCAGACCCGGCAGGGCCCTGTGACCGAAGACGTGCAGAAGGACGCCTTCACCGTTCAGGCAGGCGCGCTCTATGCCTTTGACAACGGCGTTTCGCCCTTCTTCAGCTACGCCACCTCCTTCGATCCGGTTACCAAGCTTTCCGCCACCGGCGAAACACTGAAGCCCACCGAAGGAGAACAGTTCGAACTGGGCGTGAAATATCAGCCGCCCGGAACCGACATCATGCTTTCGGCGGTCGCCTATCATCTGGCGGAAAAGAACAAGCCCGTGGCTATCGATCCCGCCGGACTGATATTCCGCTCGCTCGGCGAGGTGACCAACAAGGGCTTCGAACTGGAGGCGAAGGCCAATATCGCCACCGGCTGGGATGTGATCGCCGCCTATAGCTACACCCATTCCAGGATCACGGCGGGTGACGATGCCGGCAATACGCCTTCCTCCGTGCCGACCCATGCGGCCTCTCTCTGGGCGAACTATACCTTCCAGGAAGATACGCCTCTCCATGGCCTCTCGGCCGGAGCGGGCCTGCGCTATGTCGGTGAAAGCTATACCAGCACCAAAAACATCGCGAAGAACGATGCCGCAATCCATCTCGACGCCGCTCTTTCCTACGATTTCGGCGCGCTCGACAAGGATTATGACGGCCTCGTCGCCTCCTTCAACGTCCGCAACATCGCCGACGACCGCAATGTCGCCTGCACGGACGGTTATTGCTATCTCGGTCAGGGCAGGAACATCACGGCGTCCCTGAAATATCACTGGTAACCGTGGCGACCGCAGGCGGCAACCCGGCGGCGGGGCGCATGGCGAAGACCATGGCGCCCTGCCCGCAATCGGCGCATGAAAGGCTGCCGGACTTCGCGTCC
Source organism: Agrobacterium sp. P15N1-A (assembly GCF_044626815.1). Classification (NCBI taxonomy): domain Bacteria; kingdom Pseudomonadati; phylum Pseudomonadota; class Alphaproteobacteria; order Hyphomicrobiales; family Rhizobiaceae; genus Agrobacterium; species Agrobacterium sp. P15N1-A. The sequence goes on from NZ_JBIUPF010000006.1 coordinate 217,535, forward strand.
GTCGGCTCTTTCGGCTATTGCACGGACAAGTTCCTGCTTGCACCGTCCTGCGGTGCGGAGGTTCTGCCCTGCCGGCAGCTTGCCTGCGAAGATGTTTTTTGCGACTTGATGACCCGCCACCACGCCGCCCATCCGGACGCCGACCCGAGAGCCACGGCATCGCTCTGGACACTTTATTACTTCAGCCTGCTGACCATCACGCCCACCGTCTGCCGTCTCGTTCACGGCCGCCGCCTGCCTCTGGCTCTCGGCGATCTGAGCGTGATCATCGATCCGGAAAACGCCCTGCCGGTCGCATTCCTGCTCCCCCATGCCGGCGATCAGGCCGGCAAGGCATCCGCGCCCGAAGATCTGCATGGGCTTTTGCGCGATCACCTCGCGGCACTCATTCCCTCCATCGCCAGGGCTGCGAAACTTGCTCCCAAATTGCTGTGGAACAATGCCGCCGTCTATCTGTCGTGGATCATCGGGGAAATCGAGGCGCAGGCCGATCCGGCGCTCGCACGCGCCTGCCGGGCGGTTATCGATGATCCCCTGTGGCCGGATGGCAGCCGCAATCCCATGTCCGGCATGGTGGTCAAGGGCAACAGGCGCGTGTGCTGCCTGCGATACATGATCCCCACCATTGGCGGATGCGGCGCAAGCTGTCCCCTGCCCTGCGGACAAAACCGGGACACGCACGATGCCTGACCATTCGCCCACTCGCCGGCTGCTGATGGCCACGGCACTGACCCTGCCATGGCAGAGCGGGGTGAAAGCGGCGATGCCGAAGGGTGGCATCGTCTCGCTCGATTACGGGCTTGCCTCCACCCTGCTCGCGCTCGGCACCGCGCCGGCGGCCATCGCCGCACGCGCGGACTGGGACACATGGATGGTGGAGCCTGCCATGCCGGAAGGCGTGGCCGACCTCGGCTTGACCGCCGAAATCAATTTCGAAGTGCTGGCGAGGCTGAAGCCCGACATCATCCTGTCGACGCCTTTCCTTGCCTCGCTTACCCCGAAATTACAGTCGATCGCTCCGGTGATGGAATTTCCCATCTATACACCGGAGAGCGACGCCCTGACGGCGTCCTACGCCGCGACCCGCAAGCTTGCCGCGGCCCTCAACAGGGAACAGCGGGGAGAGGATTTCCTCTCACGGGCCGAAGCCTGCTTTGCCGATTGCCGCCGCCGGCTTGAAAAATTGCGGCCGCCGCCGGTCGCCGTCATCAATTTCATGGATGAGCGCCATGCGCGGGTCTATGGCGGCCCCGGTCTTTATCAGGGCGCCATGGAAAAGATCGGTCTTGCCAATGCCTGGCCGGAAAAGACCAATTATTGGGGGTTCGAAACCATCGCGCTGGAGGCGCTGGCCGTCCTTTCGGCGGATGCCCGGCTCATCGCCTTCGAACCGCTGACGCCGCCCGACATTCTCTCGCGGCTCGATCAAAGCCCGCTCTGGAGCAATCTGCCCTTCGTCCGGGCGGGCCGGGTCTCCACCCTTCCCGGCGTGCTGATGTTCGGCATGGTGCAGGAAGCCATGCGGTTTGCCCGTCTGGTGACCGAGCATCTGGAAAGCCACGCCTGATGCCGCCGGTCCTCTTGCGCCTCCTCACCCCCGCAGGTGTTGCCGCCAGCCTCTTCCTCCTCGGCGCCATCTTTGCCGTCAGCGATATCTGGCCGGATTTGCATCGATTGAGCGGCGGCGGTGCGCAATATGATGTTGAGCGGCTCATGCTGCTCTATTCCACCCTGCCGCGCATGGCGATGGCGCTTCTGGCGGGTGCTGCACTGGCGCTGGCCGGCGCATTGTTGCAGCAGGCCTTGCGCAACCCCCTCGCCTCGCCCTCGACGCTCGGCATTTCAGCGGGCGCCAATCTTGCCGTTGCCGCAACCATGTTCGCCTTTCCCACTCTGGAAGGCATCAGCCGCGATGTGGTGGCGATGGCGGGCAGCGCATTGGCCGCCCTTGCAGTGTTTTCCATCGGCGCAAGACGCGGATTTTCACCGCTGTCGCTCGTCCTCGCCGGTCTGATGATCGGCATCTGGTGCGCCGCCGCCTCGGCCATTCTCGTCCTCCTCAACGAACGGTATCTGAGCGGCCTGTTCATTTGGGGTGCGGGGTCGCTGTCTCTGCAAAGCTGGGCCGTTCCCGTCACCCTCTTTCCGAAAATTCTGGTCCTGGCCGCTCTTGCCGGGCTGATCATGCGGCCTTTATCGCTGATGGAACTGGGGGATGTCAGCGCCGGAGCGCTCGGCCTTTCCGTCGTGCGGCTGCGGGTTCTTGCGGTATCGATCGCGGTCTCCTTGGCCGCGCTTGTCACCAGCGCCGTCGGCGTCATCGGTTTCGTCGGCCTTGTCGCACCCGCCATAGCGCGGCTTGCGGGTGCCCGCCGCATCGCCCAGCAAATCCTCTGGTCGCCGCTCATCGGCGCAGGGCTGCTGCTTCTGACGGACGAAATCGTCAAACGCCTTTCGGATATCACCGGCGGGCTGATACCGACCGGCGCCATGACGGCCCTGTTCGGCGCGCCGCTGGTGCTGTTTCTGCTGCCCCGCCTGAAAGCCATGCAGAGGGAATTGCCCGCTCCACCGCCGGGCATCGTCAAACAGCGTCGCCTTTCCCCCATCATGGTCCTGTCTTTCGTTGGCCTGCTGGCTGCGGGCGTAACGGCCGCCATTCTTTTCGGCCGTGCGCCGGATGGAAGCTGGGGTTTGCTGCCTGTCGGTGAATGGACCGAAATCCTGCCCTATCGCTGGCCACGGGCCGTCGCGGCCTTCGCAGCCGGGAGCCTGCTTGGCGCAGCCGGTACCATTCTCCAGCGTCTGACCGGCAACGAGATAGCAAGCCCGGAAGTGCTTGGCGTTTCAGCCGGTGCAACGCTGGGCATGGCCGTCGCGCTTTTCGCCTTCACCGCTTCCGGGCCGATGCTGCAACTGGGTTTTGCGAGCGCCGGCGCTGCCGCGGTTCTTTTCGCCATCCTGTCGCTTGGCCTCAGGTCAGGCTTCACGCCCGAGCGTGTTCTTCTGACCGGCGTGGTGCTGACGGCCATGCTTGACGCCGTGATCGGCGTGCTGGCGGCCGGCGGCGACCCGCGCGCCATGATGATCATTCGCTGGATGGGAGGCTCGACCTATCTCGTCGATGGTTTCACCGCCCGGATCGCGGTCGCCTGCGCGGTGGTTTTCGCAACCATGGCCATTCTGGCGCACCGGTGGCTTACCCTGCTGCCGCTCGGCGCGGGCGCGGCGCGGGAACTCGGCGTCCATGTTCCGTCGGCACGGGCTGCACTGTTCATTCTCGCGGCCGCCATGACGGCGGCGGCGACGCTCATCATCGGCCCCTTGAGTTTTGCCGGGCTGATGGGGCCGCACCTTGCCCGTGAAATCGGATTTCGCCGCGCCGGCCCGCATCTCATCGCGGCGGCACTCGCCGCCGGCTGCCTGATGGTGCTTGCCGACTGGGTGGGGCGAATGGCAGCCTTTCCCTACCAATTGCCCGCCGGCCTGGTTTCCGCTCTCGTCGGCGCACCGCTGCTCATGGTCCTGCTGGGGCGGAGGAAATAGCCTTCCCTTTGCGACCGTCGCCTAACCTTGGGCAGGCTTTCGCGCCGGGCCGAAGATCATGAAGCTGATGGCGGCGAGCAGCCAGACGCTGATGCCGGCATAGAGCATGACGAGGCCGAAGCCATCCGCAAGCGCCCGATGGACAAGTTCTTCCGAAACGCCCCGCGCCGAGGCGCCGGCAGTTCCCGCCGCGATCTTTTCCGCCAGCGACTGCAATTCATGCACATCCGCACCGGACGGCTGGTTCGCCCGAAGCGAAGCCCGGACGCCCTCGACCAGAATAAAGCCCATGATCGGGATGTTGATGGCGAGCGAAATCATCCGTGCGCTCATGTCGATGCCCGAGGCCATGCCGGAACGGGCGGGGGAAACCGCTCCCGTGGTGGTGTTGGTAACAGGCGTATTGGTCAGCCCGAGCCCGATACCGGCGAGGATGCAGCCGGGCAGCATGGTGAGCCAGCTCGCATTTTCGACGCCGCTTCCCAATTTCATCAGCATGAAACCAAGGCCGATGGTGAACAGCCCGGCCGGAATGACGAGGCGCGGCTGGTAGCGCAGCGACAGGCGCTCCGCCAGCGGCGGCATCACCAGCGCCGGCAGCGTATAGGCAAGCAGGCCGAGGCCGGCGGTGACGCTGTCATAACCGAGGCCCGCCTGAAACCAGATCGGCAAATAGATCATGAACGGCCAGAAGCTGATATTCATCGCCGCAGAACCGATGATCGCCCCGGAAAAAGGCCGGATGCGAAACACGGAGAAGTCGAACATCGGTCTTGAACTAAGCTTTTCAGCAATCACGAAGGCAATGAAGCTCGCAGCCGCGACGCCAAGGATCAGAAGCGCCGCCGGGCCCACAAAACCGAGCGCGGGTCCCTGCGTGATGAAAAAGGCAAGGCAAAAAACGGCGACCGAAAGGGTGACCATGCCGGCAAGATCGAGACGCGCCGCTTCCGGATCGCGGGATTCTCCGACGCCGCCGGCGGCAAGCAGCCATGTTCCCGCGCCAAGCACGACGTGAACGAGGAACACCCATTCCCAGCTCCACAGCGCAACGATGGCGCCGCCGATGATCGGGCCGAAACCCAGCCCCACGCCAGAGACGATGCCCCACCAGCCGAACGCCATGCCGCGTTCGCGGGCCGTGCGGAACTGATGCGACAGGATGGCGATCTGGCACACCAGCATCGCCCCGCCGCTCAGCCCCTGCAGGAAACGGGCGCCGATCAGCACCGAGACATTTTCCGTCATTCCGCAGGCCAGAGAGGAAAGCGCGAAAGCGACGATGCTGGCGATAAAGACACGTTTGCGGCCGAAGCGATCCGCCAGCGCCCCCGTCGCCATCAGCACCATCGTCACGCCGATGGTATAGGCATTCATGATCCACTGAAGCTGGCGGAAATCCGCATGCAGCACCTGTTCGAGTGTTGGCAGGATCGCCGGAACGCTGGAGATTTCCAGTCCGAACATCAGGGCGGAGAGACAAACGGCAGCGAGCGCCATGGCGCTTCTGCTGCCCGCTGGGGCGGTAACGGCAAGGGTCATTCTTCAGCCTTTCATGGGTCGGTTCGCCACTGCGAAAACCGATCTTTGGAGGAGGCACGCTAGACAAAGCTTGACCATAACTGAATTGGATGATTGGCTATTTCAGAGACAACAAATTGGAATAATCGCTATGAGCACGCTGGATGTGGAGGCCGTCGAGGCCTTTGTCACCATCGCCGATATGCAAAGCTTCACCCGTGCTGCCGAAGCGCTCGGCACCACCCAGGGCGCCATCAGCGTCAAGCTCAAACGGCTGGAAGACAGGCTCGGCCAGCGGCTGCTCGAACGCACGCCGCGCTCGGTGCGGCTTTCAGCGCAGGGCGCGGTATTTCTGGCGCCCGCCCGCGAGTTTCTCGCCGCGCATGACCGGGCGCTGGCGGGTCTTTCCTCCCCACGCCGCCGCTTCGGCCTTGGCATCGCCGCCCATGTGGCGGGACCGGAGGTTCCGACCCTGCTTGCACGTCTCAACGACCACGACCCCGGACTTACGATTGAAGTCCGCATGGATCATTCCCGATCCCTGCTTGATGCCTTCGACCGTGGGGAGATCGATGCGGCAATCATCCGGCGCGAGGACGACCGGCGCGACGGCGAGGTGCTCGGGCCGGAACATTTCGGCTGGTATGCAACCCCGCAATTCGAACACCGTCAGGGTGAACCGCTGCGGCTGGCGGCGCTCTCGCCCGCCTGTGGCGTGCGCGACATCGCCACCCGCGCCCTGGATGCGGCCGCGATTGCGTGGACGGAGGTGTTTCTTGGCGGCACATCGTCGATGGTGACGGCAGCCGTCTCGGCCGGGCTTGCGGTTTCCGCCTTCTCCTCCCGTCTCGCACCGCCCGGCACAGTGGAGGTCAGCCAGCGTTTTGGCCTGCCGCCCCTGCCCTCCACGGAAATCATCATGTTTTCCACCCTGACAGACAGCAGATCCCGGGAGGCCTTACGCACGCTCGCCGCCGCCTTTCGCGAACATCGGCCGGGTTAGTGGCGCAATTCCGCCTGACACTGGCTAAACGCCGAACGCTTCCGGCGTCAGTTTTCCGCTCCTCAGGAGATGTTGCAGCGTATAGGAAACCGAAAGCGCATCATCGAGCGCATCGTGCCCCTGCAATGGCGGATGCTCGACGCCGTAATAATCGGCCAGCCTGTTGCTTGGCGTTTTTGCCAGGTCCTCCACCGACATTCCCGCTGCAAGCAGAAGTTTGACGGCATTGTCGAAACGCCCGGCAGGGATGGGTGGCTGTATGCCGGCGACATAACAGCTGATCGCTACCATATTCAGCTCGTCCTTACCCCATGACCAGCATTGGGCACCTTCCGAGAAACTGTCGAAGCTTGAAAGGGCCTCCTGCAAGGGAACGCCTTCCGTTTCGATGATCTCCCCGGTGATCCCCGTCAGTCGGGTGAAGAACGGATCGATCACATATCTTCCGCCATGACGGTCGACCGGACATATATAGACCTTATAGGTCCCCAGAAGCGGAAAATCGCCCTCCAGCCCAAGCCTGACGGCGCCAATCTGCGCAATGACCGGATCGGGATCATGAGCCGCACACCAAAACCTGCGCTGGGAACCTTCCAGGCAGAGGAACTCGCAGTCGAATATGATTGCTTTTTTCATGAACCAACCTCTCAATTCGCGCGGGCCACATCTTGAAAGCACAAATGAAGTGCTTTATATATTTCACATGAGCACGAAACTTTTGTCCAACGTTGTCCTGGCACTGAATCTCTCGGAGGGGAACCGCTCTTCTCTGGAAGAGACGCTCCTTGCCTATCGGCGAGCGATGGCGATCCTTGACCGGACTGAAGGCGCCAATCTCGTAGCCTTGCATGCGGCAGCTTATGAAGAGATCAGGGTCAAGACCAGCCTTCCTTCCCGCATGGTGACGCTGGCTCTGCGCGACCATAGCCAGCGCGATCCGCAAGAGCCGGTGCGGGACATTCCGCTCGACAGCAAGCTCTTTTCGGTCAAGGGGCCGGACACGGTAAGCATCGCCACCCTCTCGGGCCGCGTCGTGGTGCCCTATACCGTCCGTGGCTATCACGACGGCTGGAATGACTTTTCAGAAGCGCGCCTCGTGTTCGAGGGCGAAACCATCAGCATCCATGCCGGAATAAAAACCGGCTTTCAACCGAACAAGGAGGCTTCGATGAACAATGAAGGTATTCTTGGGCGACTCGGGCGTGTCATCGCCGGCGTCATGAACAACGCTGTCGATGCGGCGGAGGCGTCCAATCCGGTTGCGGTAGCGCAGCAGGCAGTGCGGGAAATCGCTCAGATCGCCGATGAGGCCCGATCCGCGCTTGGCGTGGCGGTCGCAGCCGGCCATCGCCTGAAAGCAAAGGCCGCCGATCTCGACGAAGAAATTCGTGACCTCGACGACAAGATCAGGATCGGACTTGAAAACGGCCGCGAGGATTTGGCCCGTGCGGCAACCGGGCTGCAGATTGATCTGGAAGCGCAGCGGGAAGCGCTGAACAAGGCGATTCTCGAGAACGCTGCCGAAATTGCCGAGGCGGAAACCACATTGCGCAGCATCGCCTCCGCAAAGGCGGATGCGCAAAAGCGGCTTGAGGACGCCAAGCGCGCCGAACGCATCGCACCGGCAACCGATACGACCCCATCCCAGCGCAACGACCGCCGTCTGGCTGACGCGCTCGACGCCATCGAAAGAGTAACCGGCACCCCCGCCAAGCCCAATAACGGAGCGGCGGAGGTAGAAGAACTCGGCCGGATGCAGCGCCAGAGCGCCATCGAAGCACGGCTCAAGGCATTTCGTGAGGGGCAGCGCTGATGGAGAGCATTGTCCAGCCATGCACTGCTCCCTTCTGGATCGCCTTGCTGACGGTCTTCGGCCTTGGCATCGTCGAACTCGTCTCGGTTCTTCTTGGTGTATCGGCTTCGGGACTGCTTGACGACAACTTCAGTTACCACGCACCCGGCGATACCGAGGCGGGGTTACTCGGCAGCTGGATGTCCTGGCTTAATGCGGGCGGCGTGCCGCTTCTTGTTCTGGCAGTCATCCTGCTCTCGGCTTTTTCCGTCGCCGGGTTCTTCATTCAGGGGATCGCGTCCGCAACGCCGCTCGGGCCATTGCCGCCCTATCTGGCCATGACCGGCGCCATTGCCGCCGCCCTGCCGGCCACGCGGTCACTCAGCCGCGCCGTTGCGAAGGTCATTCCACGCGATGAGACAAACGCGCTCGAGCAGACCGATTTTCTGGGACTTGTGGGCACTGTCACCATCGGGCCTCTCGATCAGGGCAAGCCCGGCACCGTGCGGGTCAAGGACCGGCACGAGAATATTCACTTCCTGCGCGCACAGGCAGCATCCGGTCACACGATCGATACGGGTGCGCAGGTATTGATCGTCGACGGTGCGGATGGGCTTTTTCAGGCCATTCCCGCGCCGCCGGATCTGGAAATTCACCATAGCGGGCATCATAGGGGCTAACTCACCATGGATTTCTTTTCTCTGGGCCTGATTGCGGGGGCCATCGTCACGGCCATCGTCGTCATCGGCATCATCATGACATCGCTCTACACGCGGTCGACACGCGACAAAGCCTATGTAAGGACCGGCCTCGGCGGTAAGAAAGTCGTTCTCGATGGCGGCGCCATCATCCTGCCGATCTTCCATTCCTATTCCTGGGTCTCTCTCAGCACATTGCGACTGGAAGTGAAAAGATCAGAACATGAATCCCTGATCACCAAGGATCGCATGCGGGCCGACATCACCGCCGAATTTTACGTGCGGGTTAAACCCGATGCAGAAAACATCGCACTTGCCGCCCAGACACTCGGTGACCGGACAAATGATGCCGATGCGCTGAAGTCACTGGTCGAAGCGAAATTTGTCGACGGTTTGCGCTCGGTTGCTGCCACCATGTCGCTGCGCGATCTTCAGGAGCAGCGCGCCGAATTCGTCAAGTCCGTGCAGGCGGCTGTCGCGCACGATCTGCAGTCCAACGGTCTGGAACTGGAATCGGTCTCGCTGACACGCCTCGATCAAACCGACATCAAGCACTTCAATCCCAACAACTCGTTCGACGCGGAAGGCCTGACGGCGCTCACCCGGATCACCGAAGAGCGTAAACGCGAACGCAACCAGATCGTCCGCGACAACGAAGTCGAAATTGCCACGAAGGACCGCGAAGCGGTGCTGCGGCGCTTGACCATCGAACGCGAACAGCGCGATGCGGAGCTGACGCAGGAGCGCGATATCGCCAACAAGACGGCGGAAACGCGGGCGGAAGCGGCAAGGGCCGAACAGGCGGCCCGCCTCAACGAGGAAACGGCAAAGCTCGATACGGAGCGCGGCATCGCCGAACGGGATGCTCAAGCCCGCCAGGCGCGTGAAACTGCCCGCATCGAAGCCGAGCGCGGTATTGCCGAACGCGAGGCGGAAGCGCGCAAAATCACCGAAACGGCGCGAATCGAAGCCGCTATCGCCGTGGCGCAGAAGGTGGAGCAGGAACAGGCTGCCCGCGCCAAGGCGGACGAAGCCAAGGCTTCCGCCATCACTGCGGAAGAACAGGTGGCAACAGCCCGCGAAGTGGAAATCGCCGAACGCGCCAAGCGCATCGCCGTGATCGACGCCCGCAAGGCGGCAGAGCAGGAAGCGACGGCCATCACGGTAAAGGCAGAAGCCGAACGGCAAGCCGCCGAAAACCTGGCTGCTGCCACCAAGATCGGTGCCGAAGCCGAGGCACAGGCCGCGAAAATCCGTGCCGAAGGCGTCATCGCGCTCGGCGATGCAGAGGCGCAGGCGGAACGCGCAAAGAACGATGCACGCAATGCCCTATCGGGCGACATCATCGCATTCGAACTCGCCCGTGCTAGGATCGCCATCATTCCCGAAGCACTTTCCGAGGCGATGAAGCCCATCGAGAAAATCTCCGATATCCGCATCTTCAGCGCCGGTAATCTGGCGGGCGCCCTCGGTGGCGGCGGCGACGCCAAAAACGGCAATGGCCTCGGCGATCTTTCGAGCCAGCTTCTCAGCTTCACTGCGCAAAAGCCGGTTCTTGACGAAATCCTTGCACAGGCCGGCTTCAAGGGTACGGACCCGACACAGGCTTTGTTGGCTGCATCAATCGCGAACGCCACGGATCAGCCGACGCAGGGAAAACAGCAACCTAAAGAGACGTAAAAGTCCTATTCTCTCCGACAACACGCGCGGTCAGCCTGAAGGCGGCCGCGCTTTTCATTTGCTCCGCAGCATGCGGCACCACAAGCACCGATGGCTCCGGTCAGGCCTCTGCGTGAAAACGCACCGGCATACGCCTAGGCAGACTGAAGCAGGCTGCTCTCCAGCGTCTTAAACGACGTGACATCCTGGCGCGCCAGCGAAACAACCCACGCGCCCTGCAGCCCGATCACCAGTCTTTCGGCATCGGTCTGCGGATCGTGACTGCCCAGGCGCCTTGCCTGAGCTACAATCCTTGCGGTCCAGTCATTGAGCACATCCGCACCGATCTGGCGCAAATCGGGCTTTTCATCGCCGGCCTGAATGATGCTGAGCACCGGGCAACCCATGATGCGGCCATTTTCCTGCGAGAGGCGGGCTATCGCACGGGATAACGTCACCGAGCCCGAAGCGAAGCTCTCCGCGTCCTCGAAACTCGCGTCGATCAGCTCTGCCACCTTCCGGCCCGCCCATCGCGTCGCCTCGGCGGCGAGCTGCTCCTTGCCGCCGGGAAAATGATAATAGAGAGAGCCTTTCGGCAGGCCCGTCTCCGCGAGAATTTCAGCCAGCCCCACACCCGCATAACCGCGCCGCCGAAACAGCGCGGAGGTGGCCCGTATCAGAGCGTGGCGGTTCTTGCTTTCGTCCATTCGCCTGTTTTAAGCGCTGTAGACCGGTTGGTCCAGAGATGTTATTAGACCAAACGGTCCAGGAGGAGGAAGGGATGGATGACTGATATTGCAGAGAGCCGGGAGATCGACATTGTTTCGGAAGGGCACAGGCTCGCCGGCCGGTTCTTTCCGCCCAGGGGGCCAGCCCGCGCGCATCTTGTCCTTCATGGCGCAACGGGTGTTCCGGCGCGCTATTATCGCGCCTTCGCCACATGGGCGGCCGGTCAGGGCGTCGGTGTCCTGACTTATGATTATCGCGATTTCGGCGCATCCCGACAGCGCCCCGTCCGCGAAAGCCGGGCCACGATGGCCGACTGGGGAATTGCCGACCAGACGGCCGCCGAGGCCGCACTTTGCCAGATAGCACCGGAAGGCCCCCTCTGGCTGCTCGGCCATTCCCTCGGCGGGCTGACGTTTCCTTTTCGACGCCATGACGAACGGCTCGAGCGTGTCATCACCATCGGCTCGGGCTTTGCCCATGTCAGCGACCATCCATGGACCTATCGGCCCACGGTCATCGCCTTCTGGTATCTGCTCGGGCCTGTCAGCACGACACTCGCGGGCTATCTTCCCGGCCGAAGGCTGCTGCTGGGTGCGGATCTGCCCGCCGGAATCTACTGGCAATGGCGGCGCTGGTGCACGAGCCGGGATTTCTTCCGGCGCGATATCGGCAAATCACTGCCAGAACCGGATTTTTCCGCCACCCGCTTCGATCTGCGCATGATGACGATGGCAGACGATGTGGTGGTGCCGCCCGCCGCCGTCTGGCGTTATGCCGACGTTTTCCCGCAGGGAAGCGTCAACCGCAGAACCCTGCGCCCGGAAGAATTCGGCCTCACCTCGCTGCGCCATATCGAGGTCATGTCAGAGCGTGCAGCACCGGCATGGCCGGCGATATTGGGGCTGGAAGAGCCGGCATAAACCGGGCGCGGCTCCGCCTCGACCGCAAATTTCCCCCTCTGCTTGTCGACAATTCCGGACGGAAAAATTAGCATCACGCGAAACGCCGCAGCGGAGCAATCATGTCACTTCCCCAGAAAATCGGTTTTATCGGAACAGGAGCCATCACCGATGCAATGGTAAGAGGCCTGCTCGCCAGGCCTGCCGCCGTGCCGCATGTCATGGTGTCCCAGCGCAGTGCCGATATCTCGGCGAGGCTTGCCGCCGATTTCCCGCAGGTGATCGTCTCCAGCGACAATCAGGCAATCGTCGATGGCTGCGATACCGTCATGCTGGCTATCCGGCCGCAGATCGCTGAAGAAGTCATCCGGCCGCTCCGGTTCCGGGAGGGGCAGAAGATCGTCAGCGTCGTTGCCGCAACCGGCCGCGAGGCGCTTCTGGACTGGATCGGCGCGGATGTGCGTCTCAGCCAGGCGATCCCGTTGCCCTTCGTCGCCCGGCGCAAGGGCGTCACCGCCATTTATCCTGCCGATACGGATACGGCTGCTATCTTCAACGTGCTCGGCAATGCGGTGGAATGCGAAACCAAGGCGGAATACGATCTTCTGGCCGCCGCCAGCGCTTTGATGGCCACCTATTTCGGCATCATGCAAACGACGACGGAATGGCTTTCCGAGAACGGTCTGCCGGAAGAAAAGGGCCGGGCCTATCTCGCGCCCCTCTTTGCCGGCCTTTCCGAGGTGGCCCTGCTCGCCGGCAGCAGGACGGATTTCATCGATCTCAGCCGTGAATTCGCCACCAAGGGCGGGCTCAACGAGCAGGTGCTGCTGGATTTCGACGGCAAGGGCGGATCAGGGGCGCTGAAAGATGCGCTGAGCCGTGTGCTGGCGCGGATCACGCAATAATCGGACAATCGCGTGGCAACAACGAAAAAGGGGCCTTTTCGGCCCCTTTCCGTTTTACGCCTTCCCCGGACGGTTGATTGTGAGGAAGTGCCGCACCACCGGCTTTTCCAGCCCGGAATGATAAGCCAGCACCTTGCCCTGCAAATCCGCATCCGCGTGGGAAACCCGCTTGTGCTGGCGCAGATGCTCGGCCCAGGATTCCACCATGAACCATTCGACGATCTTCTGCGGATCGGCAGAGTCCTCCGTCACGCCCCAGCCATAGGCGCCATCGCGCCGGCGTTCCTGCGAAAGCTCGTCCAGTGCATGCAGGAAAGCGGAGCGGTGATGCTTTTCGACATTATATTCGATGAGGATCAGAACCGGGCCGCGATCATGGGCCACCGGCTCGGCAACGAGCGGTTCGGGCCAATGGTTGGACGGCACCATATCCGCATCGCCGGCCGGCAGTTTCAGGCGGTGCATGACGAGACCGGCAATGAAAAGGCCTGCCGCACCGATGAGCAGCGTGCCCGGCACGCCCGCCGCTTCACCCACCGCGCCCCAGCCGATGCTGCCCGCTGTCATCGCGCCGTTGAAGACGGTGAGATAGACGGCGAGACCGCGGCCGCGCACCCAGTTCGGCAAGATCGCCTGGGCTGCGCCATTCAGCGTCGTCAGCGCCGTGATCCAGGCGCCGCCGAGAAACAGCAGGATGACGATGGCAAGCCACTTTGGCGGCGCGAAGGACAGCCCGGCCATGACGAGCGCAGTCGTGAGAGCCGCACCCAGCAGCAGGGCATCGGCATCGAAACGGTCGCGCAGCTTCGGCATGAGCAGCGCACCGCCGATGGCACCGGCCCCGACAGCACCGAGCAGGATACCGTAGAAGCTCGCATCTCCGCCGAGCAATTGCCGGGCGACCAGAGGCAACAGCGCCCAGACGGCACTGGCGAATGCAAAGAAGATCGCAGCCCGCAACAGGACGACATGCAGCGGCCGGCTGGCGCGGGTGTAACGAAGGCCCGCCCGGAATGCGCCGAAGAAACCTTCCGCCAAAGCATCATTGGCGTTCTTTGCCCGCGGCCACCATAAAAGGGCGGCGATGACCACGAAATAGCTTGCAACATCGGCGCCATAGGTAAAGGCCGCCCCGAAGGCCGCAAGCAGGATGCCGCCGGCGGCCGGGCCGATGGAACGGGCGATGTTGATGCCGAGCGAGTTCAGCGCCACGGCGCTCTTGATATCCTCACGCTTCACCAGTTCCGGCACGATGGCCTGCCAGGTCGGCCCCATCAGCGCAGCGCCGATGCCGCCGAGGAAAGTAAGCCCGATCAGCGCGCTGACGGACAACAGGCCGGTATGGGAAAGAACCATGAGGGTGACGCTGACGGAGGCCAGCAGAAGCTGCACGGCGATCAGGAACTTGCGGCGGTCGAGAATATCGGTCAGCACGCCGGCCGGGATCGCCAGAAGAAAGATCGGCAGGGTTCCGGCCGCCTGAACCATGGCGACGGCCGCCGGCGAGGCCGAAAGATCGGTCATCAGCCATGAACTGGCGACATCGCGCATGAAACTGCCGGTATTGCCAAGCACCGTCGCCGCCCAGAGGACCGCGAAAACCGGTTGCGCAAGGGGAGCAAAGCTGCTCGCGGAGGATTTTGCGGCACTCATTTGCCTGTTCCTTTCGTGAGATCGATTGCGGCGACGATGATGAAAGCACCGGCAAGGCCAAGATGCTCGAAGAAGGCGTTGGTGGCCATCATGCGGTCCATGCCGGGCGCCATTTCCCAGAAGCGCAGAGCGATGAAGGTGGCCAGAAGCGTGAAGCCTGCAAGTGCCAGCGCACCGGCCCAGCGCAGGAAGCCCGACACCACCAGAGCGGAGGCGGTAAGCTCGAACAGGATGACGACAACAGCGAATGCGACCGCCGGCTGAAGGCCAAAATGGTTCATCTCGGCAATCGCGCCAGGGAAGTCGAAGATCTTGGTCAGCGGCCCCTGAATATAGGCCGAGCAGAGCGCCAGAAGCGCCAGGGTTTTTGTGGCGGGTGCGGCAACGATATCCGCGAGAAGCCCGCGAAGGCGAAGGGTTGAAGATGGCTCGGTCATTTTTTGCTCCTGCGATCTGGCCGGTCGGTTCGAGCGGCGCTGCATTCATCTGATGGAGCGATATTGGCGCAAAGGATTATCGCCAACAATTGCATCAATAGTTTCGATATAATTGCGTAATTTGCAATATACCTATTCCCGGGCCCACCGGGCAGCGGCGATCCGCTGCCCGGTGGATTTTCTGCTGGCCGGGCTCAGACTGCCCAGCAGGAGCAGCCCAGCGCTCCGAAGAAGCCCTTCAGATCGGCAATCGGCAATTTCGACGTCCATGCGCCGGCATGGTCGTGGCCGTGCACACCGCAATCATTGGCGCAGCCGCAGGAGGAGATCGCAGCCCGTCTGAGCGAATTCTTTCCAGCGCCCTGCGGCTCACCCCAGGCGGCATAACCGCCGAAGGTGCGCACAGGCGACCAGCCGGGCATCGCCGGCGGAATATTGCTTTCATCCAGTGCCTTGAAGTCACCGGCGCCATAGACGACCTTGCCGCCCACCATCGTCAGTTCCGAGGTAAGGAAGGAGATTTCATCCTCCGCGCAGGAGAAATAATCCTTGTCCGGCACCACGAGATCGGCGAACTGGCCTTTTTCGATGCGGCCCTTCTTGCCTTCCTCATTCGAGAACCAGGTGACTTTTTCGGTCCACATGCGCAGCGCCGTCTCGCGGTCGAGGCAATTGGCGCGCGGATAAAGCTGCATGCCGCCGACCGTCTTGCCTGTCACCATCCAGAACAGCGACACCCACGGATTATAGGAGGCGACGCGCGTCGCATCCGTTCCGGCCGAAACGTTCACACCCTTTTCCAGCATCCGCGCAATCGGCGGTGTGGCTTCCGCCACGCCCTGGCCGTAACGCTCGACGAAATATTCGCCCTGATAGGCCATGCGGTGCTGGGTGGCGATGCCGCCGCCAAGGGCGGCAATGCGGTCGATGGAGCGGTCGGAGATGGTTTCGGCATGGTCGAAGAACCAGTTCAAGCCTTCCAGCGGAATGTCCCGGTTGACCTTTTCGAAGACATCCAGCGCCCGCGAAATCGTCTCATCATAGGTGGCGTGCAGACGCCAGGGCCAGCGGTTTTCCGCCAGAATCCGGACGACATCTTCGAGCTCGCCTTCCATTTCCGGCGGCATGTCCGGTCGCGGCTGGCGGAAATCTTCGAAATCGGCGGCGGAAAAGACCAGCATTTCGCCTGCGCCATTGTGCCGGAAATAGTCGTTGCCCTGCTTGTATTTGACCGATGACGTCCAGTTGAGGAAATCCTCCTTCTCCTGTTTCGGCTTCTGCGTGAAGAGGTTGTAGGCCAGCCGAACCGTCATCTGATTCTCATCCGACAGCTTCTGGATCACCTCGTAATCGTCAGGATAATTCTGGAAGCCGCCGCCCGCATCGATCACGCCGGTCACGCCCAGCCGGTTCAGCTCACGCATGAAATGGCGGGTGGAATTGACCTGATAATCGAGCGGCAGCTTCGGCCCCTTGGCAAGCGTCGAATAAAGGATGCCGGCATTCGGCTTGGCGAGCAGCAGGCCGGTCGGATTGCCGTTCGCATCGCGGGTGATTTCGCCGCCGGGCGGGTTCGGCGTATCCTTGGTGTAGCCGACGGCGCGCAGCGCCGCGCCGTTCAGCAGCGCCCGGTCGTAAAGATGCAGCAGGAAGACCGGCGTATCCGGCGCCACCGCATTGATCTCCTCGATGGTCGGCAGGCGCTTTTCGACGAATTGATGCTCGGTGAAGCCGCCAACGACCCGCACCCATTGCGGGGCGGGCGTGATCGCCACCTGACGCTTCAGCATGTCCATGGCGTCTGCCAGCGAGCGCACGCCGTCCCAGCGCAGTTCCATGTTGAAGTTCAGGCCGCCGCGCACGACGTGGGTGTGGTTGTCGATCAGGCCAGGCAGAACCCGCTTGCCCTTGAGGTTGATGATCTTCGTGTCCGGCCCTGCAAGGGCCACGACCTCGGCGTCGCTTCCCACCTCCAGGAACAGGCCGTCCTTGATGGCGACTGCCGTTGCGTTCGGATTGCCGCGATCGAGCGTCGTGACGCGGCCGTTGTGAAGGATCGTATCTGGATGCATGGAAGAACCTCCGGTCTTGATGGGATCAGCGGCCTTAGCCGGTGAAAACAGATTCGGAAAGGCAAGGCTCGAGGCCGCGCCAAGAAAGGTGCGTCGTGTGGGCATCAGCTTCTCTCCCGCTCGGTCGGCTGTTTAACTTCGGCGAGACCCGTGGTTTCAGCGCCACCCTTCGGCATATGACCGAACATGTGCGGCTTGATCTGGTTGATCCACGAAACGACGGCCGGTTCCTTGCCGGCAATCGTCTTCGCGAAAGGAATGATCTGCTCTCCAACCAGGATGCCGAGCAGGCCGACGAGAGCGATGACGGGCGGTGCGGGAGAACGCACATTGAGCAGGCTGTAGACAATACCGACCAGCAGGCCGGTGCCGAGGGACAGAAGATAGACTTTCATGGGAACCTCCTCGATGGGTGAAAGCCGCACCGGGCTGGATGGCGATCCTGCCGGTGCGGCGCGGTTGAAAGCTTATTTCTTGGCCGGGTTGGGGCCGATGCGCTTGCCATGCCTGACGCGCTCTTCGCCGCCATGGACGTGGGTGACGGCATAGTCGATGCCCATGCCGTAGGCGCCGGAATGTTCCTTCACCAGCGAGGTGACGGCGTCATAGGTTTCCTTGCGCGCCCAGTCGCGCTGCCATTCGAGCAGCACCTGCTGCCAGGTGACGGGAATGATGCCGGCCTGCACCATGCGGTCCATGGCATATTTGTGCGCATCGACGGAGGTACCGCCGGAGGCGTCCGCCACCATGTAGATCTCGTAATCTGCGACATCGTGGAGCGCGGAGAGCGCAAAGGTGGTGTTGCACACTTCCGTCCACAGGCCGGAGACGACGATCTTCTTGCGGCCGGCCGCCGCATTCTTCGCCAGCGCATCGCGGACATTCTGGTCATCCCAGGAATTCATAGAGGTGCGCTCGAGAATGTCGTTTTCCGGGAAGACCGCGAGCAGTTCCGGAAAGGTGTTGCCGGAGAAGCTTTCCGTTTCGACCGTGGTGATGGTCGTCGGGATATTGAAGATCTTTGCCGCCTTGGCGAGGCCGACGACATTGTTCTTAAGGGTCTGGCGGTCGATCGACTGCACACCGAAAGCCATCTGCGGCTGCTGGTCGATGAAGATGAGCTGGCTGTTAGCGGGGGTAAGGACTTCGAGCTTGGACATTTTCAGTTCTCCGTTCAGGTGGTGGTTGCCGATCTGCGGCGGTGGAAATTGAGAAGGCTTCGCCGGCCGGCCGCCCGGCAGGGGCAGCCGTCTTGAAAAGCGAGGATCTATCTTGGTCAGTGGATGCGGATCAGGGACCCGCTTTATGCCGCAAGCGGAGCGAGATTCGCCTCGATCTGATTGCGGAAAGGCTCGTAGCGGTTCGGCAGCTTGAGCGCTTCGCCCAGATGCGCGGTATCCTCGTCGCGGTCGAAACCGGGTTCATTGGTGGCGATCTCGAACAGGATGCCGCCCGGCGTGCGGAAATAGATCGCCCAGAAATAATCGCGGTCGATGACGGGGGTGACCTGATAACCCGTATCCATCAGCGCCTTGCGCACTTCCAGCTGCTTTTCGCGGTTTTCGACTGCGAAGGCGATATGGTGGACCGAGCCTGCTCCCGACCGGGCAAAGGGTGTCTTGGGCAGGGCCGCAAGATCGATCGTATCTGCCCCGTTGCCGCCGGGGATGACGAAGCGCGTCACGTTGCCTTCAACTTCAGTCCGCTCATAACCCATGAAACGCAGCAGTTCTTCGGTTGCGGCCGTATCGTGCAGATTGAACCGTGCGCCGGTGAAACCGCGTATGGCGTTGTCTTCGGAAATTCCCTCGGCCAGCCAGGCGGCACGGGCGTCATCGCCTGTTTCGATCAGAGCAAGACCATCGCCATCGGGACCGGTGAAGCGCAGGCGATTGGCGCCGAAGACCGTGTCGGCCTGAATGCCGGCGGCGCCTTTGGCAAGGAGACGCTCTTTCCAGAAACCCAGCGAACCCTTCGGGATGGAAAACTGCGTCTCGCCCACTTCGCCGACGCCGGGACGGCCGGCCATCATGTTGGCGAAGGGAAAATAGGTCATGACCGTGCCGGGCGTTCCCTTTTCGTCACCGTAATAAAGGTGATAGACGCTGGGTTCGTCGAAGTTGACGGTCTTTTTAACCCGGCGCAGGCCGAGCGTATCGGTGAAGAAACTGTTGTTCTGCCGCGCATCCGACGCCATGGAGGTGACGTGGTGCAGGCCCTTGATATCCTTGATCATCGTCGGCGCCTTTCGTTGTTGGTGTGCCCGTTTCGATGGACAAAGATGTAGCCCGCTTGATTGCATCGCGGAATTGCAATATTTCTCTCGAGTGAATTGCGATTTTTGAAATAATAAAGATGAACGACCATAAAGCTCTCAAAACCTTTCTGATGGCGGCCGAAAAGCGCAACTTCGCGCAGGTGGCCCGCGAACTGGGCATGACCGCAGCTGCCGTCACCCGGGCCATTGCCGCACTTGAATGCGATCTCGGTGTGCAATTATTTGTCCGCACCACCCGACAGGTGTCGTTGACGACGGACGGAGCCATCTTTGCCGCGCAGATCCAGCCGGCGGTCGAGGCACTGGAGAATGCCCGGCGCGATGTCCGCAACGCCCACAAGGCAGATGAAGGGCGTCTGAGGATCAGCGCGCCGACATGGCTCGGCAAGACGGTGCTGCCGCCGATCCTGTCCGGTTTCCGGGAACTCTATCCGAAAATGTGCTTCGAGATCTCGCTGTCGGATGGTCTCGTCAACATCGTGGATGACGACTACGATCTGGCGATCCGTATATCGTCGGCCCCATCGGACAAATTCACAATCTGGCGCAAGATCAGGGCCGTGCCGAGAATATTGGTGGCGGCCCCGGGCAGCCGGTTTACGCAGATGGAACATCCCGGCGAACTGACCCCTGATGATTGCCTTGCCTATAGCGGCGAAAGCCGGAGGGAGAACTGGGTCCTGTCGGATGGCGGATCGAGCATCGCCATCTCCGCGGGACGCGCCTTCAGCGCCAATAATGGCGAGGTTCTGGCCGATATGGCGGCGGGGGGTGCAGGTGTGGCCATGTTGCCGGGATTCCATATCGCCGAACACATCCGCAGCGGCCGGCTCGTTCATGTCCTGCCCGGCTGGGCGCCGCAGGAACTCTGGTTGACGCTCTATTATCCGCCCTATCAGAAACTGCCGCCCCGCATTGCGACCTTCTCGAAATTCTTCGAAGAGCAGCTACCGGCGCATATGGTAATGCTGGACTAGAGCCTACAAACCGCAACGCCGCCGACGCGCACGAGCGCGCCGGCATGCTGCGTGACGTAAATGTAGCGGCAGCAAGAGCTGGCAATGGCCCGGGCTGCCGTGACATTTTTATGGTCGGCTTCTACGCCAGATGCTGGTTGAAGAAGGCGGCGATCCGGTCGAACGGGATCTTGTCGGCGCGGTCATACAGGTCCGTATGGTTGGCATCGGGAATGATCACGAGTTCTTTTGGTTCGGCAGCCGCCGCGAAAGCGGTCTCGCTGAAATAGCGGGAATGCGCTTTCTCCCCATGGACGAACATCACCGGGCGCGGCGATATTTCGGCGATATAGGTCAGGATCGGCATATTCATGAACGACAGGGGTGTCGTCTGCGTCCAGGCATTGCCGGAGTTGACGGCACGCGCATGGTAACCGCGCGGCGTCCGGTAATAGTCGTGATAGTCAATCAGGAACTGCGCTTCGCCACCCTTGAGATCGTTATAAGGCAGCTGATAGGCGGGGCTTCCCTTTTCCGCATCCTGCCAGCGCTGCCGGCTCATTTGCTCCAGCGCCTGCGTGCGCTGTTCGAGGGTAACGCTGTCGTTGTAACCTTTGGACATCACCCGCGTCATGTCATACATGGTGCTGGCCACGACTGCCTTCACGCGCTTGTCCACCGCGACCGCATTCAGCGCCATGCCGCCCCAGCCGCAGATGCCGATGACACCGATGCGTTCGCGATCCACATAGGATTGCAGCCCGATATAGTCCACCGCGGCACTGAAGTCCTCGGTGTTGATATCCGGAGAGGCGACGTTTCGGGGCTCACCGCCGCTTTCTCCGGTATAGGACGGATCGAACGCCAGCGCGGCAAATCCGCGCTCCGCCATGGTCTGTGCATAAAGGCCGGACGACTGTTCCTTCACGGCGCCAAAGGGGCCGCTGATGACAAGAGCGGCCAAAGGCGCAGTTCCGCGGTTCTTTGGCAGGTAGAGGTCACCTGCGAGAGTGATGCCGTAGCGGTTCCTGAACGAGACCTTCTGGTGGTCGACATTGTCACTCTTCGGGAAGACCTTGTCCCACGTGGAGGTTTGGGCGAAGGCCTGTGTCGTACCCGCCATCGGCGCCATGCCCATTGCGGCGACGGCGAGGCCGGTTGCCTTCATCAGGTTGCGCCTGCCGGTATTGCAGGTTTCATCAGTTTCGATTGGCTTGCTCATGCTGGGAACTCCTGTGGTTCGGTTCATTGGACGCGTTCGATACGCAGCGGAAATTCCCCGGGGATATGGAGCGCTTCATAACCTTCATCGAAGCGTCCCAGCCGGATGAGGCCGGGATGCCTGTAGTCGGTATAGAACATCGCGAGATTGCCCCAGGGCATGTAATAACAAAGGTCGTAAGGCCGCTCGTTGTTGAACGGACCATGGCCTTCGACTGTCAGCTTTCGAGGGAGATAGGCGATCTTCTCGTTGGAGCCGAAGTCGGCGATCTTGAGATCGAGCGGAAGCATGGATGCAAAATCGCGCGCCGACGGATTGTCGTAGAGCGTCGCCATCATCGTGTTTTCTCCGAAAGTCAGCTTGATCTTCAAGTCGCTCCGCTCCTGATTGTTAGGGCTGCTTTTGCTGAAAGCCCGCCGGGGCAAGATGATCGCGGCGGCCAGCGCCAGCAGGGTACGTCTGGAGGAACAGGTGAGGCGAACATTCATGATGGCCTCCGCGCCAGCCGCCAGGCGGCAAAAGAGGCAAGCGAGGAACCGCAGAGCAGCAATGCGCTCAAGGTGAAGGCGGACCACCAGCCGAAACTGTCGAATAAAATGCCGCCGACAGAGGCCCCCGCCGTGATCGCCAGTTGAATGACCGCAACCTGCAGCCCGCCGCCGGCCTCTGCATCGTCGGGCAGAATGCGGCTCAGCCAGGTGCCCCAGCCGACCGGCGCGGCGGTTCCAAGAAAACCCCAGCCGACAAGCGCGGCGACAACAGGAAGTTTCGTATCACCAAAGACGACCATGAAGAGCGCGATACCGGCCATCATCAACGGAATGATCACAAGAATGCTGAAAAGACGGCGCTGCAGCAGCCGGCCGATGACCCATGTTCCAACCGTTCCGGCCAATCCCATGATCAGTAGAAGCAGTGACAGCACGGTGATTTCGACGCTCGTGACCTGCTCGAGAAAGGGTCGCAGATAGGTGAAAAGTGCGAACTGACCCATGAATAACAGCAGGATCGCGATCATGCCCGCTGCCACGGCTGGACGTCCAAGCAGCCTGAAAACATTCGCGGATGCACGGTCGCGCCGAGGCGGGAGTTCCGGCAGGACGATCCATTGCCACAGGAGCGCAAGCAGGCCGATCGGCACGACAAGAAAGAAGGCGCCGCGCCAGCCGATATAGGCGCCCAGCAGGCTGCCGAGCGGGGCGGAAACCGTTGCCGCAACCGCATTGCCGGCATTCAGCAGGGCAAGCGCCTTCGGCACCTGGGCATGGGAGACAAGACGCATGACGATGGCGGTGGACATCGACCAGAAGCCGCCGATAGAAATGCCGAGCAAGGCGCGGCCAAGCATCAGAACCGGGAAAGACGGTGCAAGGGTGACCACTATGCCGGACAGCATCAGCAGCACCGTCAGGCCGAGCACGACAACGCGCCGGTCGAACCGCCGGGTCAGGCCGGCAATGAACAGGCTGGTGATGACCGCAAAGATGCCGGAGACGGAGATCGCCTGCCCCGTATTGCCTTCCGAAACCCCGAGATCGGCGGCGATCGGCGTCAGCAGGCTGACGGGCATGAATTCCGAAGCGATCAATACGAAAGCGCAGAGCGTCATGCAAAGCACGGCGCTCCATGCCGCGCGTCTGCTGCCCATCTCTTCGTCATAGGTAAGAGCCATTCGCACTAAAATCCCGGTTTCTTTCGATGGCGGGAAGATATTGCCGGACGACTTTACGGACAATCCGTGCTAATCCGCATGGACTTATCGAAATTCAATATTAATCAGGGGATTCTGATGCAGCGAGAGGACATGAAGGATCTCCTCTGGTTCATGGAGGTTGCCAAGGAGCGGAGCTTCACAAAGGCTGCGGCGACGCTTGGAACATCACAGTCGACATTGAGCTACACCATCAAGCAGCTGGAAGCCCGGCTGGGCGTGCGCCTGCTGACGCGGACGACCCGCAGCGTGGCCACGACGGAAGCCGGCGAGCGCCTGTTTCTGTCCATCGCTCCGCGATTTCAGGGCATCGAGGCGGACCTGGCGGACCTCGTCGCCTTTCGCGAAAAACCCTCAGGCACCGTGCGCCTGACGCTGTCCGATCACGCCCTTCAAACGACCGTCTGGCCAAAGCTGAGCCGCGTGCTCACCAACTATCCTGATATCCATGTCGAACTCTATAGCGACAACGGCATGCGCAATATTGTCGAGGAACGCTTCGATGCCGGCGTGCGACTGGGCGAGAGCGTCGACAGGGACATGATTGCCGTCAGGATCGGTCCGGACTGGCGTCTCCGGGCCGTGGCTTCGCCGGACTACTTCGCCAGACACGGCATCCCTGCCATACCCCAGGATCTGGTCGGCCATGTCTGCATCAATACGCGTCAGGCCACCTGGGGCGGATTTTACAGCTGGGAGTTTGAAAAGGACGGGCGAGAACTGCGGGTCAGAGTTGACGGGCAACTCAGCTTCAATTCCTCGATCTCCCAGATCGACGCCGCGATGAAAGGCTACGGGATTGCATATGTTCCGGAAGACCTTGTCGAGGAGCACATAACCGAAGGGAAATTGCAGGCGGTTCTGGACAATTGGAGCGCGCCCTTCACCGGCTATCACCTCTATTACCCCAGCAGGCGTCAGATGTCTCCGGCGATGAAGGTGATCATCGACGCCCTGCGCCATCATGCCTGATACAGGGGATTGAAGTCTGACGAGGACAACCGCGTCAGACCAAAACAGCCCCGTCATTCGTGGCGGGTCAGCGCGCTTTGGACACCCATTTTCTGGAATCTCCCCAATCGGCACATCGCCAATTCGTCGCGTGACGCGCGCCTGTCCGTCCAAAGCATTGCCGTGGCCCGGAAACCGGAAATAACAGCTTCCGCTTCAAAAAAACCAACTACACGGCACCCGAAATAAAGGCGACAAAGCAAAGCATTGTTCGATTCTGGCAGCCGTTACATAGGCGGATCAGCTACCGCCAAGAATCACGGGACGGTTTTAGACGAAAATAACGATCAAACCCTTGCGCTTTCACCCCATCAAACGGATACTACTTAGCCGCGAGCGGTCGCGTCTGATTGCCCGCAGTGGAAGCTGATCGAATCGATAGTTAGCTTTGTAATTTTATACTCCATAAGACTCTAAGATACGCAAACATCAAGAATAAAATGCACCGCCTCCAAATATTAACTAGGCTTTAAATGTTGGCCTGATATGACACGCACGTCGCGAAAATCTTAAGCGACGGAAATTATTAAGCGGCATTCGCACAAGCTAGCGTGGAAAATCCGGGCCCCCTTCTCCGGCTCGAATTGCATGATGCGTTTCCAGCGCAGGTTCACATGAGCCATGTTCTCCACAATTTCGCTTTATTTGCGGATGTCGGACCGCTGTCATCACGGGCAGTGTCTGGCAGCAGATAGGCGTGACCAGTCGCCATCCGGTAAAGGACACGTTCATGACGTCTATTCTCTCCTCACTGTCTGCTGTGCAGATTTCCAAGCTTTCCACCTCCACGATCGCCAGCCTAACCTCGGAAGACGTGAATGCGCTGGACAGCACCAAGATCAAGGCCCTCTCGTCGTCTCAGATCGCTTCTTTGAGCACAGATAACCTTGCTCTTTTCAGCTCTGAAGATCTCCGGGCCATTTCGGTCAGCGCCTTCAAGGGCTTGACGCTGACCCAGATCGCAAAGCTGAGCTCCGCTCAGATCAGCGGCCTGTCGGCGTCTCAGGTTACGGCGCTTTATACCAGCCAGATCGACGCCCTCTCGACCGACCAGATCAAGGCTCTCAACTCGGCTCAGGTCGCCGGTCTCAGCTCCGCACAGGTTGCAACCCTGAACAGCAGCGAACTGGCGCTGTTCTCGACCGACGAAATCAAGGCGATCAGCGCCAACGCCATCGCCGGCCTGTCCGCAGCCGCGCTCGCTGCTCTCAGCACCGAAAACGCCGCCGCCCTGACAAAGTCTCAGATCGCCGCCCTGTCTTCGACGCAGCTTAACGCCCTGTCTTCCGACAGCCTTGCCACCTTCTCCGCCGACGAGATCAAGGCCATCAGCACCAAGCTCCTCGCCGGCCTCGATGTCACCAAGCTGAGCACCGGTAACGTCGCCGCCCTGAGCAGAACGCAGATTTCGGCGCTTTCCTCGGCACAGTTCGCAGCTCTGTCGACGGACCAGATCAAGGCCCTCAACTCCGATCAGGTCGCCGGCCTCAGCTCCGCTCAGGTCGCAACCCTCAGCAGCAGCGAGCTGGCACTGTTTTCGACCGACGAAATCAAGGCCATCAGCGCCAATGCTGTCGCTGGCCTTTCCCTGGCTGGTCTCGGCACTGAAAACGCCGCTGCACTGACCAAGACGCAGATCGCCGGCCTGTCTTCGACACAGCTGAACGCCCTGTCCTCCGAGAGCCTTGCCACTTTCTCGACCGATGAAATCAAGGCCATCAGCACCAAGGCGCTTGCCGGCCTCGACGTCACCAAGCTGAGCACCGGAAACATTGCCGCCCTGAGCAGAGCGCAGGCAGCGGCGCTGTCCTCGGCACAGTTCGCAGCCCTGTCGACGGATCAGATCAAGGCCCTCAACTCCGATCAGGTCGCCGGCCTCAGCTCCGCTCAGGTTGCGACCCTCAGCAGCAGCGAGCTGGCACTCTTCTCGACCGACGAAATCAAGGCGATCAGCGCTAACGGCATTGCCGGCCTTTCCGCCGCTGCACTCGCTGCTCTCAGCACCGAAAACGCTGCGGCGCTGACAAAAACGCAGATCGCCGGTCTGTCTTCGACACAGCTCAACGCCCTGACTTCCGATAGCCTTGCCACCTTCTCGACCGACGAGATCAAGGCCATCAGCGCCAGAGCCCTTGCCGGCCTCGACGCCAGCAAGCTGAGCACCGGCAACGTCGCCGCCCTGAGCAGAACACAGGCAGCGGCACTGTCCTCGGCACAGTTCGCAGCCCTGTCGACCGACCAGATCAAGGCCCTCAACTCTGATCAGGTCGCCGGCCTCAGCTCCGCGCAGGTCGCGACCCTCAGCAGCAGCGAACTGGCTCTGTTCTCGACCGATGAAATCAAGGCGATCAGCGCTAACGCCGTTGCCGGCCTTTCCGCAGCAGCGCTCGCTGCTCTCAGCACCGACAATGCCGCTGCACTGACCAAGACGCAGATTGCCGGCCTGTCTTCGGCACAGCTCAACGCCCTGACTTCCGATAGCCTTGCCACCTTCTCGACCGATGAAATCAAGGCGATCAGCACCAAGGCCCTTGCCGGCCTCGATGTCACCAAGCTGAGCACCGGCAACGTCGCCGCCCTGAGCAAAACGCAGATCACTGCACTCTCCTCGGCACAGTTCGCAGCGCTGTCGACCGACCAGATCAAGGCCCTCGGCTCGGAGCAGGTCTCCGGTCTTAGCTCCGCTCAGGTCGCGACCCTGAGCAGCGCTGAACTGGCTCTGTTCTCGACCGACGAAATCAAGGCGATCAGCGCCAATGCTGTCGCCGGCCTTTCCTTGGCTGGTCTTGGCACTGAAAATGCTGCCGCGCTGACCAAGACGCAGATCGCCGGCCTGTCTTCGACGCAGCTTAACGCTCTGTCTTCCGACAGCCTTGCCACCTTCTCGACCGACGAGATCAAGGCCATCAGCACCAAGGCGCTTGCTGGCCTCGACGTCACCAAGCTGAGCACCGGCAACGTCGCCGCCCTAAGCAAAGCACAGGCGGCAGCGCTCTCCTCTGCACAGTTCGCAGCCCTGTCGACCGATCAGATCAAGGCCCTCGGCTCCGAACAGGTCTCCGGTCTCAGCTCCGCTCAGATTGCGACCCTGAGCAGCGCCGAACTGGCTCTGTTCTCGACCGATGAGATCAAGGCCATCAGCGCCAACGCCATCTCCGGTCTTACCCTGGCCGGTCTCGGCACTGAAAACGCCGCCGCTCTGACCAAGACGCAGATCGCCGGCCTGTCTTCGACGCAGCTTAACGCTCTGTCCTCCGACAGCCTTGCCACCTTCTCGACCGATGAGATCAAGGCCATCAGCACCAAGGCTCTCGCCGGCATCGACGCCACCAAGCTGAGCACCGGCAACGTCGCCGCCCTCAGCAAAGCACAGGCGGCAGCGCTCTCCTCGGCACAGTTCGCGGCCCTGTCGACCGACCAGATCAAGGCCCTCAACTCCGATCAGGTCTCCGGCCTCAGCTCCGCGCAGGTCGCAACCCTGAACAGCACTGAACTGGGCCTCTTCTCGACCGACGAGATCAAGGCCATCAGCGCCAATGCCATCGCAGGCCTTTCCACCGCTGCCATCGCTGGTCTCAGCAGCAGCCAGGCCGGTGCGCTCTCGGCCCAGCAGCTGAAGGTCATGAACGATGCACAGGTCGAGGCGGTCATCAAAGCCTACAAGGCAGTATAAGCCTTAAACGACCCGACAAAACCTACGACGCGGCTCAGGCCGCGTCGTAACATTTTAATTGCAGAATGCCCCAGAGGACATTCAGTATCTGTCATGGCAAAAATATCCGTCATCATCCCGGCCTACAACATGGCCAGTCTTATCGGCGAGACACTCGACAGTGTTCTGCGCAATGAAACCGAGATGGATATCGTCGTCGTCGACGATGCCTCCACCGACAATACCTGCGACATCGTCGAGCAATACATCGCGCGGCACGCCAATATAAGGCTGATGCGCAGCGAGACGAACACCGGGCCGGGTGTCGCCCGCAACAGGGCGCTGGCGACCATCGACAGCGAATATTGCCTGTTTCACGACGCTGACGACCTCCTGCACGACGGAGCTGTCGATACCGTTCTGCCTTTGATGGATGAGACGAATATCGATGTCGCCGCATTCAGATATAGCGTGTTGAGAACGGCAGATGGCCCCGCCGGCGAAATGGCGCCTATCGACAAGAATATCTGGGATAGCGTCCTCGGCAGCCGCGACAGCGCAATGATCGACCTCGACTCGACCGCGCAATTCCTGGTGACGATCAATTACCCATGGAACAAGATACTGCGGACATCTTTCATTCGCCGGACAAGCTGGCGCTTCTCCACCGCGCGGATCAACGAAGATATCCTGCCGCACTGGGCGGCCTATATGAATGCCGGACGGTTTCTGGCCATTAACAGCAGCCTGACAACACACCGTCTCGTCCCGGGGCGGGAGCAGCATACGAGCACGTTCGACGAGCGCCGGCTTGAGATGTTCGCAGCGCTGAAAGACATCGAGAAGCTTTTCCTGGACAATCCGATCTTCAGGGCAAAATATTACCCGATCTTCATCGTCTTCAAGGCGGGTTTGCTGGAATGGGCGGCCAAGCAGATGCGGCAGGACCTGCACGGTCTTTTCCGCGAATATGTCGCACATTCATATCAATACTTCACGGATGAAGACTTCGACAGTGTCTATCGGATCAACCCGTCAATCGCGCTGGCGAGCTACAGGATGAAATACTCTCATCGCTAGACATGAGAGTGATCCTTACTGCCGCATGACAGCATCAATCTCCCGGAAGCCGGCGCCTGACCGGGAGGAAACTTCGCCCGGCCACACCACAGGCTGATCCGGGCAAGCAACCCCGCCTCAAACACATCCAGCCACAGGCAAGTTACCTGCGATAGCTAAGGACGGCCCATCAACAGGCTGTTCTTATCTTCGACCCTTTGTCGCTTGCCGCAGGATGTCATGACCGCCAATCCCGTCTCACCTTCAAACGACGCCGCCGCTCCCAGCGCCCTTGATCTTGCGCGGAACCAGCGGATGAGTCTCATGGATCTGCTGAGCGTAACCGAGGCGCTCAGTGCTGCCGGTCAACGGGCCGCGGCTGCGGAACTCTACAAGACCTGGGTTGCGTTCAACGACAACAATCCCGTCATTCATCTCGCCTATTTCAACTATGCCGTCGCGCTCAGCCAGCTTGGCGACCGCGCGGGCGCCGTCCAGGCTTTCCGCGCCTGTTTGAAGGCCAATCCGCAATTCGCTCCCGGTTACATCAATCTCGGTCGTGTCCTCGAAGATAGCGGGTTGATCGGCCAGGCCGTGGAACAATGGTCGCAGTATGCCGAAATGACGAAGCACCTCGACGCCGAAGCGATTGGCCATCGGCACATGGCCCTGCAGAACATCGGCCGCGTTCTCGAAGGCGCCGGAAAGCTCGAGGATGCTGAAACCGCCTTGCTGCAGGCGTTCGAGCTGCGGCCGGAATTGCCGGAGGCAGGTCAGCACTGGGTGTCGTTGCGGCAGCGCCAGTGCAAGTGGCCGGTGCTTGCTCCTTCAAACCACGTCCCTGCGCGCAAGATGCTCGATGCGATGTCCTCGCTGACGCTGAGCTGCTACGCCGACGATCCGATGTTCCAGCTGGCCAAGGCATATCGCTACAGCAAAACGGTGGTCGGCACGCGGCCGGACCTCAGCCGTTTTCCGCGGAGATCGCCGAAGCTGAAGTCCGGAACCGGTGAGCGGCTGCGCGTCGGTTACCTCTCGTCGGATCTTCGCGATCATGCCGTGGGCTTCGCTCTCTGCGAGGTTCTGGAGTTGCATGACAGGGACAGCCTTGAGGTCTTCGCCTATTATTGCGGTAACGTCCGCAACACCGACAGCACGCAGGAGCGGATCAAGGCAGCAGTCCATTGCTGGCGGGATATCCACGGCCTGGACGATGCCGCTGCGGCATCGCAGATCATCTCCGACGAAATCGATATTCTGATCGACGTGAACGGCTACACCAAGGACGCGCGCACGAAGATTTTCGCCTATCGCCCCGCGCCGGTCATCGTCAGTTTCTGCGGTTACCCCGGATCGATGGGAAGCCCGTTCCATCAGTACCTGATTTCGGACGGTTACATGATCCCGCCGGAGAACGACATCTATTACTCCGAGAAGGTCCTGCGCATCGCCTGTGACCAGCCGCTCGACCGCAAGCGGCCCATCGCCGCCCGGCCAAGCCGAGCCGAGGTGGGGCTGCCGGAGGATGCGTTCGTCTATGCCAGCTTCAACGGCATGCAGAAGATTACCGAAAGCTGCTTTGCGCGATGGATGACGATCCTGTCGCAGACGCCGGGCAGCCTGTTGTGGCTGCTGGCGGGCGATGAAGACGTCAATCAGCACCTGCAGGCCATCGCCGAAAAAAGCGGCATCTCACCTGACCGGCTCGTCTTTGCGCCGAAGGTTCCGAACCCGCAGCACATCGCCCGTATCGGCGTTGCCGATCTGTTTCTGGACACATTCCCCTATGGCGCACACTCCACGGCCGCGGACGCCATAACATCCGGCCTGCCCGTCCTTACCATGCCCGGCAAGACATTTGCGGCGCGCTTCTGCGGCAGCATCGTCACCGCAGCGGGTGTTCCGGAAATGATTTGCTCTTCGCCGGAAGACTATGTCGCCCGCGCCATCGGTTTCGAACGCGACCGGAAGAAGCTTCTGGAGGTCAGAGAATCGATCGCCCGGCAGCGGGATACCAGCGTATTGCGGGATATTCCCGCCCTGGCGCGCCGTCTGGAAGAGCTGTTCTGGCAAATGCAGGGCGAATGCGAACGCGGCGAGACGCCAGTGCCGGATCTCAGCAATCTCGATCTTTATTATGAGCTGGGCGCGGAAGCCGTGTTCGAGAACGTAGAGTTCGAAGACGAGCAGAGCTATCGCAATCGCTATCTCAAGAAACTCGCTCAATGGCACGACTATTCGCCAATTCGCTATGACAATCGCCTCTGGCGGAAACCGGATAACTGAGCACGGGATAGTCTCGACCGGCCGGGGCATGCGCTGCACGGCACCTCTTCGATGCAAATCTCGACCGCCCACTGGGCGACATATGAACGGGACTGATCACCAATGTTCGCGGACGAAAGAATTGTGATTGTGGGCGCCGGGCTTTCCGGCGCGGTCATCGGCCGGGAGCTGGCGCAGGCAGGCCACAGGGTCGATATCGTCGATGCGCGCGATCACATTGCCGGCAATTGCCACACCGAACGCGACGGTGAGACCGGCGTTATGGTGCATGTTTACGGCCCGCATATTTTCCACACCGACGACAGGGAAGTCTGGGACTATGTGAACGGCTTTCAGACGTTCATGCCTTACAAGAACCGGGTCAAAACGACGAGCGGCGAGCGCGTCTATTCGCTGCCGGTCAATCTGCACACGATCAACCAGTTCTTCGGCAAGAATTTCCGGCCCGATGAAGCCAGAGCCTTCATCGAGGAAAAGGCCGACAAGTCGATTACCGATCCACAGACCTTCGAGGAGCAGGCGCTGCGCTTCGTCGGCCGCGATCTCTATGAGGCCTTCTTCAAGGGATACACCGAGAAACAATGGGGCTGCTCGCCGACGGAACTGCCAGCCTCGATCCTGAAACGCCTGCCCGTGCGCTTCAACTATGACGACAACTACTTCTTCCACAAATATCAGGGCATGCCGGAAACCGGCTATACGGACATGATCGAACGCATCCTCGATCATCCCAATATCAGCGTCAAACTTGGCACACATTTCCAGCGCGCCGAAGCGCCGGCCTCTGCACACGTCTTCTATTCCGGTCCGCTCGACGGCTATTTCGACTTCGAATTCGGCCGTCTGGCGTACCGGACGCTCAATTTCGAACGCTTCACCTATGACGGCGACTACCAGGGCTGTGCGGTGATGAATTATGGCGACGTTTCGGTGCCCTTTACCCGCATCACCGAACACAAGCACTTTTCTCCGTGGGAAGACCATGCCGGCTCCGTCTGCTACCGGGAGTTCTCCCATGAATGCGGCCCGCAGGACATTCCCTATTATCCCATCCGGCTGGTCGAGGACAAAGAACAGCTCGCCGAATATGTGGCGCGCGCCGAACGGGAAGCATCGGTAACCTTTGTCGGGCGGCTCGGGACCTATCGTTATCTCGACATGGATGCGACCATTCGCGAGGCGCTCGACACCGCCCGCCTCTATCTCGCCCGGCGAGCGGAGGGCGCTCCCATGCCGGCATTCCTGCATTCGCCCGTCTGAGACGGGCCTGTCCGTTCTCTTCCATCAAAACAGGCAATTAACGCTCCAGCGGCTGAAGCGTAACAACTTCAGGTTCAGGCAAGCCCGATTGCGTACTCAACATTTGAAAAATGGTGGACCTGCGTAACCGACCCCCTTCCGGGGCTTTAGCAGAAAATCCACCTGTTGGGCCTGGACTTTAGGATTTTTCAGACATGACGTCGATCATTTCTTCCCTGAACGTCAATCAGATCAGATATCTTTCGACAGAGGCGGTCGCAGCCTGGACAACCGACGACGTGGCGTCGCTTTCCACAACGCAGATCAAAGCGCTCTCGTCGGCCCAGATCGCGGCACTGGATGTGGAGGATGTCAAAGTCCTCAACTCACAACAGTTGAGCGCCATTTCGCAGGGCGCCATCGTTGGCCTGACGCTGGATCAGCTTAACATTCTCGATCAATACGCCATCAAAAGCCTGAATTCGAGCCAGATTTCTGCGCTTACCACCACCCAGCTCCATGCCCTGACGACGGAACAGGCGGAAGCTTTGACCTCATCTCAGGTGCGCGCCCTCAATGCGACGCAGATTGCCGCGCTGAGCGCTGAAGATATAGCGACGTTCTCAACCGCCGATATCGCAGCGCTCACGAGCAAAGCCATGCCGGGCCTGAGCACAGAGGTGATCGCAGGGCTTACCCCCGAGCAGATCGCGGCCCTGAGCACGAGCGCCGTTGCGAGCCTGACGACCGACCAGATCACGGTCCTGAGCCCGGAACAGGCCGAAGCCCTGTCGCCGGCGCAGGTCAAAGTGCTGAGCTCTATGCAACTCGCTGCTCTCGGCACGGACGATATAGCGACATTCTCGACCGCCGACATCGCGGCGATTACCGTCAAGGCCATGCCGGGCCTCAGCACCGAGGCAATCGCAGCGTTTAGCCCGGATCGGATCGCCGCCCTCAGCGCAAGCACGATTGCCGGTCTGACGATCGACCAGATCGAAACCCTGAGCACCGCCCAGATCGCCGCATTGACGACGGCGCAGATTGCCGCACTCAAGACGACGCACATCGCCGCCTTAAGCACCAGCCAGGTCGAAGCCCTGTCGCCGGAACAGGTGAGGTCGCTGAGCGCGGCACAATTCGTGGCTCTCAGCGCGGAGGACATCGCGACATTCTCAACCGCCGATATAGCGGAGATCACCGGCAAAGCCATGCCCCGTCTGGGTACGGAGACGATCAGCACGCTTACCAAAGAGCAGATCGCCGCATTGACCACGGCCCAGATGAACGCCCTTGGCGTAGCGCAATTTCAGGCCTTGAGCGCCGGTCAGATCGAGGCCCTGTCAACCGCTCAGATTGCCGCCCTCAGCACCGGCGTGGTCGCAAACCTAATAGCCGACCAGATCGAAGCCTTCAGCACCCAGCAGGTAGAGGCCCTGTCCTCGGCACAGGTGAAGTTGCTGAGCTCGATCCAGCTTGCGGCCCTGAGCGCGGAGGACATAGCAACATTCTCGACCGCCGATATCGCGGCGATCACGAGCAAAGCCGTGTCCGGCCTGAGTGCTGACGCAATCGCAGCGCTTTCCACCGCCCAGATCGCCGCCCTGACCACCAGCGCCATTGCCGGCCTGACGGCCGATCAGATCGAAGTTCTGAGCACAGAGCAGGTCGAGGCGCTGTCTCCGGCGCAGGTGAAGTCCCTCAGTTCAGCGCAGCTCGCAGCCCTGAGCACCGAGGATCTAGCGACATTCTCGACCGCCGATATCGCAGCGATCACGAATAAGGCCATGTCGGGCTTGAACACCGATGTTATCGCGGCCTTCACCACCGCTCAGATCGGCGCCCTCACCACCAGCGCCATTGCCGGCCTCACCTCCGATCAGATCGAAGCCCTGAGCGGCAATCAGGTCAGTCTTCTATCGACCGCGCAGATCAAGGCGTTGAGCCCGGTTCAGGTCGCCGCCCTGGGCAACGACGTGGCCGCCCTGTCCACCAGCCAAACGGCCATGTTGAGCACATCGGGCATCAAGGGCCTGACCAGCGATCAGATTGCGGCCCTCAGCATCGATCAATTCGCGGCCCTGACCACGGCCCAGATCGCGGCTTTCGGCTCGGGACAGATTGCGGCATTGAGCACGGACAATATCGCATCGCTTTCCGTGGCCCAGCTTGCGGCAATGAGCACCTCCGGCATCCTGGGGCTTTCGACCGGCCAGATCGCCGCCCTCAGCACCGATCAGGTTTCCAGGCTGTCGACCAAGCAGATGGCGCGGTTGAGCTCGGCACAAGTTGCCACCCTCGGCACGGACGACATAGCCGCTCTTTCGACAGCCCAGATCGCCTCCCTGAGCGCCGCGGGCATTACGGGATTAAGCGCGCAGCAGCTGGCGACCCTCACCACCAGCCAGGCCGAAGCCTTAACGAGCGCGCAGATCGTCAATCTCGGCTCCACACAGATTTCGCAGCTGGGGACGGACGATCTGGCGAAATTCACGACCAAGGACATCGCCGCGATCACTTCCAGCGCAATCGCAGGACTGACGGCAGAGACCATCGCCTCCCTGACGACAGCCCAGATTGCCGCCCTGAATGTACAAAGCATCGGCGCGTTGAGCACCGCGCAGATCGCCGCCTTGAGTATCGCCCAGGTCGAGGCCTTGACCACCGCCCAGGTCGGCGCTCTCAGCTCGAAACAGATCGCCGCCTTGAGCGCGGACGACATTGCGACATTCTCGACCAAGGATATCGCCGCGATCAGTTCCAGTGCGATCGCTGGATTGTCGGCAGAGACCATCGCCTCCCTGACGACAGCGCAGATTGCCGCCCTGAACGTGCAAAGCATCGGTGCGTTGAACACCGCGCAGATCGCCGCCCTGAGCACCGCACAGGTCGAGGCCTTGACCAGCGCCCAGGTCGGCGCGCTCAGCTCGACGCAGGTAGCGGCCCTGAGCGCGGAGGATATGGCGACGTTCTCGACCAAGGACATTGCCGCCCTCGGTTCGAATGCGATCCCGGGCTTGTCCACGCAAACCATAGCGTCGCTGACGACAGCGCAGATCGCAGCGCTGAGTACGGCTGGCGTTAGTGGGCTGAGCACCGGGCAGGTCGCAGCGCTTACTGGCGATCAGGTGGACGCCCTGACCAGTACCCAAATCGCGGCGCTCACCTCAAAACAGGTTGCGGCCCTGAGCGTGGCTGACATCGCCTCGCTTTCGGCAGCCCAGATAGCCTCCCTCAGCACGGCGGGCATAACGGGCCTGACCACTGACCAGATCGCGGCCCTCGATACCGCGCAGGTCGAGGCTTTGACCGATACTCAGGTCGGTGCTCTCAGCTCGAAACAGATTGCAGTCTTGGGTACGGACGACATGGCAACGTTCTCGACCAAGGACATTGCCGCGATCAGTTCAAATGCCATCCCGGGCTTGTCAACGGAGACCATCGCGTCGCTGACCACGGCCCAGGTCGCAGCCTTGAGTGCGGCTGGCGTTGGAGGGCTGAACACCGGGCAGGTCGCCGTCCTGACGAGCGATCAAGTCGACGCCCTGATCAGTATCCAGGTCGGCGCCCTCACCTCCAGACAGGTTGCCGCCCTCAGCGTGGCCAGCATCGCCTCGCTTTCGGCAACCCAGATAGCCGCCCTCAGCACGGCGGGCATAGCAGGCCTGACCACCGATCAGATCGCCGCTCTCAACACCGCACAGGTCGAGGCCTTCACCAGTGCTCAGATCGGTGTCCTCAGCGCAAAACAAATTGCGGCCCTCAGCGCCGGTGGCCTTGATACATTCACTGCCGCCGAGCTGGCTGTCATCAGCTCGAGTGCGATCTCGGGCCTGTCGACAGCGGCAATCGCTTCGCTGACGACGGCGCAGATCGCCGCCCTGGGCGCAGCGGCAATACCCGGCCTGACCACCGCCCAGATCGCGGCCCTCGGCACCGGTCAGGTGGATGCCCTCACCAGCGCCCAGATCGCCGCCCTCACCTCCAAGCAGGTTGCGGCTCTGAGCGTCGCGAGTATCGCCTCGCTCTCGGCAGCCCAGATCGCCGCCCTCAGCACGGCGGGCACGGCGGGCCTGACCACCGATCAGATCACGGCCCTCGACACCGTTCAGGTCGAGGCCCTGACCGGCAGTCAGATCGGCACTCTCAGTTCGAAACAGATCGCGGCCCTCAGCGCCGGCAATCTCGATACATTCACTGCCGCCGAGCTGGCCGCCATCAGTTCGAATGCGGTCTCGGGCCTGTCGACAGCGACCATCGCTTCGTTGACGACCGCTCAGATCGCCGCGCTCGGCGCGGCGGCAATACCGGGCCTGACGACCGATCAGATCGCGGCTCTCGGCACCGGTCAGGTGAGCGCGCTGACCAATGCGCAGATCAGCGCCCTCACTTCCAAACAGGTTGCGGCCCTGAATACGGCCGACATCGCCTCCCTTTCCGTCAGCCAGATAGCGGCTCTGGACGCCAAGGCGATTGCAGGCCTTGGCAGCGCACAGACCGGTGCGTTGAGCATTGAACAGGTCCAGACATTATCCACCCGGCAGATAGCATCGCTGAACTCGGATGCGCTCAAGGGCCTGTCCGCGGAGATGCTGGAAACCTTCTCGACGGAGGAACTCGCGGCTATCGGTTCAAGCGCGATAAAGGGACTGTCCACGGACTTTATCGCCGCTCTTTCCACCGCCGAGGTTGCGGCCCTGAGCACGGCTGGCGTCGCCGGATTGACCGGCGATCAGATCAATGCCCTCGGCAAGGACCAGATCGAAGCACTCTCCACCAGCCAGATCGCCGCATTGAGTTCGGCCGGACTTGCGGGATTGACGGCGGATGATCTGGATACATTCTCGACCGGGGAACTCGCCGCCATCAGTTCGACGGCGATCAAGGGACTGTCCGCCACCGTCGTGGCCTCCCTGTCTTCTCAGGAGATCACCGCTTTGACGACGGGCCAGGTGGCTGCGCTGAGCTACGGTCAGGTCGCGGCGATGGGGTCCGCGCAAATCGGAGCGCTGTCACTGTCACAGGTCAGCGTCCTCAACGCGCTGCAGGCAGCCGCGCTTGGCGGCGACGACCTGACGGCATTTTCCACCGAGCAGATCATCAGCCTGAGTTCGAGCGCGATCTCGGGATTGGGCACCGGTACGCTCGCTGCCCTGACGGCCTCCCAGGCGGCAGCCTTCACGCCAGGCCAGGTCGCCGCCATGACATCGGCGCAGGTTACGGCCTTGAACAGCGCCAAGACCACCAACAGCTCTGTCCAGGATATCGCCTCCCTGATCTCAACCACCGATGAGACGACTTCGACCCAGGACAGCGCGACCAGCACATCAGTGGCGGCTTCGAGTGAAACGCAGGAGACGTCTGACGTCGCTGCAACCATTTTGTCCTACCTGGACGTCTGACGTTAACCCTGCGAATAGAGGGACGTAACCGGGCCGGGATAGCTGCCATCGCCTGATGGCAGCCGCTATTTCGCCGGCTCATCAACCATGCATCGGTTTGCGTTCAGACCGGGGCCGGGCTGCTCGTCGCTGGCGCGAGGCTCCGTGCGATCTCTCCGGCAACGAAGATCGCGTGCTCGGTAACCTGGGGCAGGCCCATCAGCTCACCAAAGGTTCCGCGCGCCAGCGGACCGCCGATCAGCAGCGTTTCAATGGCCTGGCCGCGGCTGTCGATGGCGCGGGATCGCTCGTCGCAGTGGATGCCCAGCCCCGTCGGGCAAAAGGTCAAAAGCCCCGCCTGCTCCAGACCGGAAAGAAAAGCCTGCGATTTCAGAATTCCACCATGGGCGGGACCGGTCGTCACGACGATAGCATCGACGTCGAGCCGCGCGATGTCCCTTTTGCCACGAAACCGCAGATCGACATGCAACGAACCGTCTTCGCCAGCCTGCGCGGACACAAGCGACCCGGCGACGATCTGTAACCGGCCCGAAATTATGGCCTCATCCAGAAGTCTCTCCACCTGCGGCGCGATCCTGAACCGGTGCGCGTCCCAGAAGGGCCGCAGCCACCGCACCACCCTGCGCTTTTCGATCAGGGGAAGGTTCCGCCATATGTCGCGTCCCTGCAGGCGAACGGCGTCCAGAACGCCATGCCAGCTCGCACCGCCCGCCTGCGACACTCGCACAGCCTCTCGAATCCGCCGCAATAGTTCCGACGCGCGTCTGGAGGGCGGATCGACAAAATCGCCGTAGGGTTCCTGCGGCAAGGCCGGATGGCCACGCGACCGCAAGCCGCGGCGCGACAGCGAAACGACCCGCGCATGATGGCCGCGCCGGTGGAGCGCGGCAAAGGCATCAGCCGCGGTCAAGCCATTGCCGACGATCAGAATGCGGTCACCCGCGGCGATATTTTCCAGCGCGGCGTCCGCATTCAAGTCCGCCACCAGTTTCGGATGACCGGCAAGCGGTTTAAACACCTGCGGAAGCGCCGGCGGCGGATGGCTGGTCGCAACCACCACGATGTCCGCGAAATGGCTATCACCGTCCGCAGTTTGCAGCTCCCAGCCATCCGCATGGCGGGCCACATGTTTCACCGTGCTGCGCCTGTGCTCAACAATGCCCGCATCCAGCAAAGGCGCGATCTCGGCCGCGACATAGGCGCCGAAGACCCTGCGTTGCGGATAGGCCTGCCCGTCGGGCAAAACCGCTGCTGCATCGCCCGCCAGGGCGTTCGATGTGTCGAGATAATGGAGGAAATTATCCGGATCATCAGGATAAAGCGTCATGCGGCCGGCCGGTACGTTGATCCGGTTGGCCGGCTCCGGCGTGGAATAGGCAAGCCCCGCACCCAACGCCTCTCTCGGCTCGAACACGACGATCCGCACATTTTCGAACGGCCCAGCGGCCCGATGGAGATGAAGGGCAATCGCTGCCCCGCTAAATCCACCGCCTATGATGGCGACAATGGCATTATTCCGGCTCACTGACATTTCAACTCACGCGATCTCGGCGGCTCACGGACCGAATAACGTCCGATTTTAGCAGCCGGGATGAAAAATTCACAGCGATGCGTGTCAGGCCGCGCAAGTTCGAGT
Source organism: Agrobacterium sp. P15N1-A (assembly GCF_044626815.1). Taxonomy (NCBI): domain Bacteria; kingdom Pseudomonadati; phylum Pseudomonadota; class Alphaproteobacteria; order Hyphomicrobiales; family Rhizobiaceae; genus Agrobacterium; species Agrobacterium sp. P15N1-A. The sequence continues at coordinate 256,901 of NZ_JBIUPF010000006.1, forward strand.
GCATGCGTCCCGTCCGGTTCGGCTGCGGCACTTTCGGCGGATGAGCGGCGACGGCCGCTCCACCTGTTCTGCCTGCGTTATTCGGCTGCAATCGCCGCGCTTTCCTCGGCCTCTTCGAGTGCGCGCACCAGCGGAATGACGTGCTTGCCGAAATACTCGACCTCCTCCTGGAAGTGCAGGAAACCGAGTAGGATAAGATCGGCGCCGGCGCGCTTCAGGCGCACGATGCGCTCCGCCACCTGTTGGGGGGTGCCGATGAGGTTTGAGCGGAAACCGTCATTATACTGAACGAGATCCTCGAAGCTGGATTTCGCCCAGTTACCCTCTCCTTCCGGGGAGGCCTTACCGGCATTCTTCACTTCATGGCCAAAAGCGTTGACCGCTTCCGGATTGGCCTTCTCGATGATTTCGGCAAGCACGGCCTTTGCCTCTTCCTCCGTCTCACGCACGATGGCGAAGGCATTTACACCGACCTTGACCGAATGATTGTTCTCAGCCGCCTTGGCACGAATGTCATCGACCTGCCTTGCGATCTCTTCCGGGGTGTTACCATTGGTGAAATACCAGTCGGAAACGCGGGCCGCCATATCGCGGGCTGCGCGCGAAGAACCGCCCTGAAAGATTTCAGGCTGCGGATCGATCGGCTTCGGCTTCAGGGAATAATTGTTGAAGCGATAGAAATCGCCGCGGAAGGTGAAGCTGTCTTCCGTCCAGATGCCGCGCAATGCACGGATGAACTCCTCCGAGCGGCGATAGCGCTCGTCGTGGTCGAGCCACGGTTCGCCGATGGCATGGAACTCGCCGCGAAACCAGCCGCTGACAATGTTGACCGCAACGCGGCCATTGGTGAGGTGGTTAATCGTGGCGATCTGTTTTGCAGCGAGCGCCGGGTTCCACGGCCCTGGCAGAATGGCGGCGATGACCTTCAGCGTCTTTGTCGACTCCAGCAGGGAATGGCTGAAAGAGACGGATTCATGCTGGAACTCGGCACCGTAACCGGCCGTGAATCGAATCTGGCTCAGCGCATAATCGAAGCCGCTCGCTTCCGCGATCTGCGCGAGCTTGCGGTTATAGTCGATGGTCCAGCTGGTGCGTTGTTCAATGTTGGAGATGACGAGGCCACCGGAAACATTCGGAACCCAATAGGCGAATTTAACGGGCTCGGCGGTGCGTGCGGTCATGATAAATTCCTCTCTTGCAATCTCAGTTGGCAGCCGCTTCGCGTGAAACGACGGAAAGGGTCGGATGGTGATCGCCGCCGCCAAGCGCTTTGGCGGGTAAAAGCTCGAACAGATCGGCAACGGCGCGCTCAATGCGCGCTTCGACGGCCGGGTTTGAAAGCGTGTATCCGGTAAAATCCGCCTCGACGGCATAAACCGTGGTCGGCACGGTAACAGCGCCGAAGAAGCCAAACAGCGGACGGAACTGGTGTTCCAGCATCAGGCCATGCAACGGCGAGCCGCCGGTCGCGGCAAGGATCACGCGTCGACCCTGCAGGGCACGGAAATCGACAAGATCGAATAAATGCTTGAGCGCGCCCGTATAGGACGCGCGATAGACCGGCGAACCGACGACGAGCACATCGGCAGCCTCGACGGCATCGATGATCCTACGCCCGGCCTCGTCGAGCTGGTCTGCGCGCAATGCCCGAAATAGAACCGGCGCGGCATCGGCAAGATCGATGAGGTCGGTTTCAACCTTCGCCGTCCGCCCGATCGCCGCAACAATTCGTTCAACGACATGCGCCGTGCGGGATGGCCGCTTCACACTACCGGAAATGCCAAGGATCTTCATATCCATTCGCCCTTCTTTTGTGTGTATTTTCTATGTTTTTAATAGGCTATCAAAGACGCTCATTCCAAAAGCCGTATATTTTGAGAAATGCTTTCGCGTATTTGGGCCAAAGCGTCGACTGTTTCACACGGGGTAAGGCGGTCGCTGCAAGTGCCGAAGCGGAAAGCCGCTCATGCCCTCAACGGGCATATACCGCCCAAAAGCAGGACACCGGGGATCTCCGATCCCCGGTGTCGATATTTAGAGCGATGCTTTCAGCGCCTCAACCGAGCGTGCCGTAAAGGCAGGGCAAGGATCAAAACTCCTCCCAGTTGTCGGGGGCGGTATTCAACGCGGCATTACCTGAAAACGCCGCCCTTATCCTGCCGCCAAGCGCACGCGCGGGAGACGCTGCAGGCCTGTCGGCAACCGATGCCGTGCGCACGGGCGCGGAGGCCTCGCCATAACCGCCTTCGGACAGTTTGAACTGCGCGATCAGCCCGTTGAGCGAAGACGCCTCGCGCGCAAGCCCGTGGCTGGCGGCGGTGCTTTCCTCCACCATGGCGGCGTTCTTCTGGGTGTCCTGATCCATCTGGTTCACGGCCGTGTTGATCTGCTGAAGACCGGAGGACTGCTCCTGTGCCGATTCCGCAATGGCGGCAACGTGCCGGTTGATTTCCTGCACCTCCGTCACGATCAGTTCCAGCGCCTTGCCGGTTTCACCAACCAGCTGCACGCCCTGCTGAACCTGACCGTTGGATGTCGTGATCAGGTTCTTGATCTCCTTGGCCGCACCGGCAGAGCGCTGCGCCAGTTCGCGAACCTCCTGCGCGACAACGGCAAAGCCCTTGCCCGCCTCACCCGCACGGGCAGCTTCCACGCCGGCATTCAGCGCCAGAAGGTTCGTCTGGAACGCGATCTCGTCGATCACGCCGATGATGTTGGAAATCTCATTGGCGGATGTCGCGATCTGCTCCATTGCAGCGACGGCCTGCTGCACCACCTCTCCGGATTTTTCAGCGCCGACTTTTGCACGGCCGACGAGGTGACCCGCTTCCTGCGCCCGCTTCGTGGCGTCCTTCACCGTCGTGGTGATCTCTTCCAGCGCAGCCGCAGTCTCCTCAACGGCGGCCGCCTGCTGCTCCGTGCGTCTCGCCAGATCATCCGCTGCAGACCTTATCTCGTTGGCGCCGGCGTCGATGCCGCGCGCGTTCTGCGCCACCTGGCTCAAGGTCGACTGCAACTGTTCCGCAGCCCGGTTGAAATCGCCGCGGATACCGTCAAGACCGGAAACGAACGGCTGAACGATCCGGTAAGTAACGTCGCCCTGGGCGATCTTCGAAAGGGCCGTGGCAAGATTGTCGACGGCAAACTGTACGTCGGCAGCTTCCCTGGCCTTCTGCTTCTCGCGCTCGATCCGGTCCTTTTCGGAAGTCGACCGGTTGGCCTCCGTTTCATTCTCAAGCCGGAGGCGTTCGATTGCGCTTTCGCGAAACGCCTGAACCGCAGCAGCCATCTGGCCGACTTCATCCCTGCGATCCATTCCGGAAATTTCGCTGGCCGTATCACCGGCCGCCAGCGATTCCATGCGCGCACGAAGCCGCGCAATCGGAGTGGTGATACCCCGGGAGGAAATGAGCAGGCCAAGTGCGATCACGGCCAGCGAAACGAGCGCGAGCGTAATCAGACCCGTCCAGATCGTCGTATTGGTGCTGGCTGTAAGGCGTTCTCTCCCCTCATTCATCACCTGGATGAGCTGTTCATTGCCGGCGCTGATCTTTGGCGAGACTTCGGCAATTTTCCGAAGCACGTTGAGCGCCATCTGCTGCGCTTCGGCGCGTTGCCCTGCCTGCATGAGGGCGATGACCTGATTGCCGATCTCCTCGACTTCGACAACACCCTTGAGGATATCGCGGGCGGCATCCGTGCGCGCCGGCACCAGCTCCATGATCTTGTTCTGGCGTTCCTCGAGCTGCTTACGGTCGGCTCTGAAGGTTTTGACGGCAGCTTCGAAATCAGCGCTGGCCGGCTCGTTAAGGCTGGCGCGAAGCATCTGCATGCCGAGTGCATTGAGGTTCCCGCTGGTTCTGGCGTTCAGAACCGCAGCAAGGGCCTCATGGCCGATGAAATCGCTATAGACGCTGTCGGTACCTTTATATTGCAGGCTGACGTAGCTTATTCCGGAAAGCGACATCAGGCTCATCAGAGAGATGACAAAAACGACCTTCGTTTTTATCTTGGTATTGTTCAGGAAAGACATGAATGGCCTCAAGGCAAGCACTCCTCCAGTCGCCCTCTCGGGAGGCCGGGGAATATATAATGAAACATCGCGGGTAGCTGTTGCCCCTCCTCATAGGGCGACAAGCGGATGCCTTTTTCGAGCCGCCGCCGGGCGGGTCGTCATGGGTCCGCTTGTTCTACCGGCTCCGCCGATGAAACCTTGGAACCTGCGTATTTTAGATTTCACAAAATCACTAAATGAAGTGTTACCCGGGATAGGCAAGTGCTGACAATTCGCCGCGCCGCAGACCGGTTCGAGCATCGTTTTCAAGCCTGTAAGCTACGCGACAGCGGCCGTGCCCACTCGGGCAATCAGGCTATCGTGCCTGCAATGGGCCGGGACTGGATCGTTCGGCCCGATAAAACGAAGCTGCAGATGAAGATGCAACCGCGCCTGCAAACGCTCAAACAGCCGCTTGCAGGCGGAAGCGTTCCTGTCTTCCTCGCCGGTCAGTTTGCCGACGAGGCGCATGAACCAGCCGTCATAGGCCTGCACATAAAGGAACCATCGTGTCGGGTCCGGCGCACCGGGCGGTGTGTCGCGGCAGAGCCAGATGGCGTGCGCATGCTGAAACAGCGGACGAAGCGTGCCTTGCAGCAAGGTGAGTTCGGATGCTTCCAACCCGTGAGGATGGAGACCGGCATCGTTGGAGGCGGATCGGACGGCATCTTCGCTCGTCCACAGGCGGTCGGCGCTCTGCCGATGCTGTTCTGCCGCCGGCCTGTCTCCCACCCGCAGGCAGAGTTCGCAGAGGTGGCGATGGAGCCGATACCTGGAGAAAGAGGGATTCCGGCCGATACGGTGCCACAAGGACATCGCTCCGTGTATGTCTCCGGTTTTCTCCATATCCTCTGCCCGTAGCTGTAAAAGCGTCGTCTCTTCAGGCGAATACCGCAATCCTTCCGCAATCGCCTCGGCGCGAAGCATGCCTGACGGATCGAATTTCTCTGAAAGCAGCGCCAGTTGCAGCCAGTCCTGCTCGTCGAACATCTGTTGTTCGCGACGCTGCAGGAGCCTTGAGAAGTCGCTGCGCTGACGGCTATGCCAGTCTTTTGCGTCCTGCCAGCCTCGTGCGGCATTGTCGCGCCAGTCTGCATCAAGCCGTGCCGCGATGCCGGGGGCTTCCTCCCCCAACCATTCGGCGGCGGCGGAAGTCTCTTCGAGACGCCAGGGCAGATGATCGGGAAGCGGGCCTGCCGGATCAAACCCCGTTGCGGCAATGCGCTCCGACAAAACGGGATGGGTGCTATGACTATCCGGTTTCTGGCAGAGGTCTTCATGCAGCCAGACGGCCGCCTGCGCGCCATCTCGCGGGCGGCTGTTCTCCGGCTCCGCCAACATCAGGGCAAAGGGTCGCGCCTTGGCGATGTCATCTTTGTCTGCCCCAGCAAACATATCCGGCCAGAATTGGCTGGACAGGGCTCTTTGCCGCCATGTGAGAGCGATTTCCGTCTCAAATGCGATGTCGGCGCCGCAGACCGTGATCGCCCGCGCATCGGCAACCGCCTCGCAGCGACGGGAAAACTCCAGCGTCTCGCGCATCATGCGCGGTACATACCAGGCAAGAAACAATCTGAGCGGCGCGGTGACCAGCCGATGATTGCGCTCATGCAATTTACCGAGTGCTGCCCAGCGCTGGCGAGCCACATGGGCCCAGCGCGCAAAATGACCGTGCAACCGGGAAATATGGGCGTATTCATGCGCGATGACGGTCGCGGCCTGCCGTTGCGTCAACAGGGCGAGAAGCGGCAGACCGAGAACCAGAACATGCCTCGGCTGGCCGCCGCGGGAGCCTGTCTGATAGATGGACGCGTTAAGCTCGGCATTGATATAGACGGCCGTGAAGGCTGGCGCATCGCAGGCGAGGCGCAGCCGTTCAAGCGCTTCGGCAAGGACGGGAACCCTGTCGGGCTGCAGCAATATTCCATCCGAAACCGGTGGGGGCGGTACTGCCGCATAGGCTCGCAGGACCATCAGCCCGTAAAAGACCCATGACAGCGCCGGCAAGGCAAGAAGCACCAGCAGAAGCCACGAAGACACCAGCAACACAAGCAAAAGAGGCGACAGGATCAGCGCAAGGCCGCAGGCCAACAAGAATATGTCGCCAAAGGCAAGCCAGGCCAGGGCTCGCCATCTGCCTTCGCGCGGTGACTGGAGGGGGCTTGCCATGCCGACGCTTATTTCGGTGGAAGATGGTCGCTTGAAAGTTTCTTGCCGAGGAAGAAGGCCTTCAACGCCCGCCCGGCCATCTGCAATCCGCTCGATCCATAAACTTGCGTTTCCATCCACTCCAGTGACGAATGATCGGGGAAGAGTTCCTTGTAACGGTCGAACCATTGCATGGCGATAAACTCGCTTTTGGGAACGCCATCGCCGTATTTATAGGCGAGAACGACCTGGCCATATGCCTCTCCGGCAATGTGGTCGTCATGATAGTCGATGAGGGATTTCATATTGGCGACGGCCTGCTGTTTTTCCTCCGCAGTGCCGTGCCGGCGATCAACGCTCGCCAGTCGGATGAGGGACATATCCACGCCGCCTTCCATCGCGCCACGGTAATATTCCTGAACCCGTTCGAAATTTTCCCGGAGCGACAGATCGAGATTGTCGACATTTTCCAGCCGCCAGGCATAGTTATAAAGCGCGACCGGCTCACCCTCCTCGACCGCCTGCTGAAGCCAGCGACCCGCTTCGTCGCCGTCGAGCAGTTGCGGGTCTGTATCGGGCCGGAATCCCGTTGCGATATCATACATGCTTGCCGCGGCCGAATAGACGCGCCGTTCAGCGAATGCGCGGGTCAACCAGGCCGACTCCTGCTGGAATCCTCCATCCCAGATCATCCGGCAGGCATGCATCGGCGTGAACTCATCGGGCTCGTAGAGCGGTTCGAGTTGCGCGACCCGGTCGACCAGCTGCGTGGCGATGGCCGGGTTCGCCTCTATTCCCCACATGCCGAACTGCCAGGCGAATGCCGCCATGGTCAGCATGGTCGGCTCATCAAAACGGCGGACGGCCGTCTGCAACACATTTGCATAGGCGCCGTCGTGATCCTCGAAATGCTGGATCAGCATCAGATTGGTGAAGTCCCGGAACGGGCCGTCAATGGCCGGATAGGTTCCCGGCGCCTTGCAGTAACGGATGGATTCGACATGGCGCTGGTGCGCCAGTTTTTCGTCCTGGAGAGAATAATGGGTGAAATTGGCGTATTTTCCGAGGGAAACGAAACGCAGGCGATCCGTGAGATCCCGCGCCAGCCAATTCTTGAAAATCCTCTCCCGGGCAGCAATTTCGCGGGTATCGCCGGGTTCGGGATAATCGGGAATGGTCAATGCATCCTGCACCCCGGGCCAGCGCACGGAATTGCGCTCCTGTTCGCTCAGTGCGGAACATAAGGGGCCTTTGGCGAATTTTTCGACCTCGCCATCATCGCCACCCCATCGCGGGCTCAAATATTGCGCGTAAGAAACCAGGATTTCCGGCCACCGGGGCCGAAGCGAAAGGCAGTAGCGCAGCCAGTAATAGCCGGGATTTTCGGCGTCCCCCTGCTGCAGGGGCGGAAGCGAGGCAGGAAGCGTCGCCGTTATGATACCGGGCGGCGTCAATCCGTGTCTGGCAAGGCGGGCGCATGCGGCTTCGTAAAGCTCCGGTTCCAATTCATCGCGCGCTGCCGTCTTTTCAACGGGCGTACCCAGAAACAGCCCATCGACGAAATCCGGCTGACCGAGATACTGGCTCATCTCCATCATGGTTTCCGCGGCAAGAGCAGGCCGCGCGGAAAGGGCCATCGCCTTCAGCAAATGCTCTGCCGCAATTATGCAGGCCATGTGGGCGGCGGCCCACTGGTCTTCCCCAACATCCGATGCCCAGCTCGCCGTTCGGATGTCGCAGGCCCGGCGGAAATAATAGTGACCGGCGACCTGCCTTGCATGGTACGAAGCCGGGTATGCCTGCCTCCAGCCATCGAGCAGTTCCAGTCTGAGGGCCGCGTCGACGCTGGCGCTGTCGAACAGGCCCGTGTCGGTCGAAAGATGGATATAGCGATCGTCCGCCAGATCGTCGGACTGCCACCATGCCGTCTCAAGCGCCGCGAGTATACGCTCCACCTCGTCGAAGCGCCGTTCAAGCATCGCCTTCCGCAACTCATCCCGCTGACGGAATCTCACCCATTGCGGGCCATCCAGTGGCAGGGGAGACGAAATTGTGACTGTTTTCATGAATGGCTCCTCAGCGGATACGTCCTTCCTTGGAGCATCAAAAAGCCCCTTGTGTCGAGATATCTGAGGAGACTTTTCCCGGCACTTTTACAAATCTCACCGCCAGGAACACAACACCGACCAGGCACTCAATCAGCAAAAGCCAAAAGCCCCACGCCTCGCTTTGCAGCTCGCTCCAGGAGATCACGCATCGAATTGAACGCGGCCAGCGCGTGTTCGTTACCTTCAAGAATATATTCGTTTGTGAGGAGGATATTCAGCAATATCCCGACCTGCACGGGTTCAAGCAGCCTATCTTCGAAGTAGCTGAGGTCGGCGCCAGCCTGCCGGCCCTTATCGAATAAAGCCGCAAGCAAACGGTGCGCATCAAGATCGATGGAACCGGCGAGCTCGAGGCCGCCGGGGTCCGCAGGCATCAATTTGGTGTCTAACTCGGCGTAGTAGATGTCCAGCATGTGCAATTTGTCCAACGAATGAAGGATTTGGACGTCGCCATTTCGCTTGCAAGGCTCAGCCAGCTAAAAAGGGGCGATCACGGACCGCCCCAAAGGAAATAGTCTTGTTTCAGTCCGCTTACGCGGGGCGCTCCTCGCCTGCATTGGGTCGCCAGGTAATCAACCTCTTCTCCGCAAAATCCAGAATGAGGTCAATAACAAGAACGAAGACCGCCAGAATGATGATGCCTGCGAAAACACCGACCGCATCGAAGTTGCCTTCCGAGCGGGCGATCAGGTAGCCCAGGCCGGCGGAAGCTCCCAGATATTCGCCGATGATTGCGCCGACCACTGCAAATCCGACGGACGTGCGCAGCGACGACACAATCCAGCTCGCCGCAGCCGGGAAATAGACGTGACGCAGCAGGTCCGAGCGCTTGGCGCCCAGAATGCGGGTATTGGAAAGCACGACCGGGTTCACTTCGCGCACGCCCTGCATGGCATTGAAGAAAGTGACGAAGAAGACGAGCGTAACCGCAAGCGCAACCTTCGACCACAGGCCAAGACCGAGCCAGAGCACGAAGATCGGGGCCAGAACGACACGCGGAATGGCGTTCACGGCCTTGATGAACGGATCGAGCACCCGCGCGACGAAGGGGCTGAGGCCCAGCCAGACGCCGGCGCCGACGCCGAGACCTGTACCGATGAGATAGCCCAGCACCGTTTCGCTCAGCGTGATGCCGACATGCTTGTAAAAACCGGCATCGGCAACCCAGTCAATCACCTGTTTGACGATGTCATAGGGTGCCGGAAAGAAGAAGCGGTCAATGGCGCCCGAGGTGACACCGAGCTGCCACCCGCCCAAAAGCACGACCAGAAGAGCGACCTGGATGGTACGAACATTAACGGCTTGCATAGCTTTTCTCCACTTCGCCACGCAGGGACGCCCATATATCGCGATAGAGCGTCATGAATTTTGGATCGAGTTTGATTTCCGCGACGTTGCGGGGCCGCTCGAGATCGACAGGAAAGCTCTCGATGACGCGGCTCTTCGGGCCGGCAGCGAGAACGACGACGCGGTCTCCGAGCGCAATCGCCTCTTCCAGATCATGGGTGATCATGACCACCGCACGGCGGGCCTCCTGCCACAGGCGCAGCAACTCGTTCTGCATGAGGTGGCGGGTGTGGATATCCAATGCGGAGAAGGGTTCGTCCATCAGGATGACCTTCGGCTCGGTGATGAGCGCCTGCGCCATCTGCACGCGTTTGCGCTGTCCGCCGGAGAGCTGGTGCGGAAAGCGGTCTCCGAAGCCCTTCAGGCCAACCTTTTCAAGCCAGGCCTGAACCTTGGCGCGCCGCTCATTTTCGGGAACGCCGCGGAACATCAAACCAAGCTCGACATTCTGAAACGCTGTCTTCCAGGGAAGAAGCGCGTCCTGCTGGAACAGATATCCGATATTGTTCTGTACGCCCTTGACGAGCGAACCGTCGATGGAAACCCTGCCCTGCGCTGGCTTCAACAGGCCCGCAATCGCGTTGAGAATGGTGGACTTTCCGCATCCCGTCGGCCCGACGATGGAGAGAAACTCGCCATCGCCGACCTTGAGATTTACGTTTTGCACGGCAACAAACGAACCGAACGCCATGGTCACGTCGTCGATTGCCACCATCGGCTGGGGCTTGAGTTCCGTCACGGGTTCTAGCTTTCTGGCTGGCGAAGACATGGCGGCCTCTCAGTTTGCGGCCTTCGAGGCCGCAGCCTCGACGAACTTGTTGGTGTAGGTGGTGTTGAGATCGATCGTCGCCTTGGCCACCGCATCATTGAAGCTTTTCAGAACGGCCAGCGGCGTTTCGAGATCGGCAGGCTCAAACTTGCCGTCTTCGGAGAAGATCGCCTTGGCTGCTTCGACAGCCTTGATATAGGTCTGCTTGTCGCCGGACACGAAATCATCGGGAAGCTTTGCGACAATTTCTTCCGCAGAATGCTGCTTCATCCAGTGCAGCGCCCGAACCGTCGCATTGGTGACCTTCTGGATCACTTCGGGATTGGCATCGATATAGTCCTGCGTGGCGTAAAGGACCGAGGTGGGATAGATGCCGCCATAGACATCCCTTGCGCCCTGATCGCTGCGGGCATCGATGAGGATCTTGCCCAGCCCGCGCTCCACGACGATGGTTGCGGCAGGGTCGTAATTGACGAGCAGATCGATCTTGCCCTGCTGCAGGGCTGCAACGGCCGCAGCGCCCGAACCGACGCCGATGATGGAGATGTCGTTGTCGCTGAGATTATGCTGCTTCATGTAGTAGCGAATGAAGAAGTCCGAAGAGGAGCCGGGCGACGTGATGCCGACCTTCTTGCCCTTGATCGTCTCGGGCTTGGCCGGATCGAAATCCGTGTCGTTCTTGCCGGCGAGAACCAGGCCCGAGTTACGGGCAAGCTGCACGAAGCCGACCACGTGCTTGTTCTGCGACTGCATCTGGATCGTATGATCGTAGAACCCGACGGCAACGTCCGTGGAACCGGCAACAAGCGCCTGCAGAACCTTCGATCCGCCCTGGGCAAAGTTCTCGGTCGTTACATCAAGGCCCTCCTCCTTGTAGAAGCCGAGGCTCGCCGCCACGGGGAAAGGCAGGTTGTTGAGGTTGTACGAGCCAACGCTCATCCTGACGGATTCGGCATTGGCAGATGCCGCCAGCGCACAGAGCGCCGCGGTTGCAAGCAGATATTTACGCATAAGGGTCTCCTCCCGGTTTGACTATATTTTGCGCCACTATGGCCGCGTCTAGGCTGCGTCTTCAATCGCAGCGGTTGGTTTGGCGAAGGCGAAGCCTTCGAAAAGCCTGCGCGCCGTTCTTACGAGGCCGGCCGTTATTGCGCCGTTTCGCATCTCCAGCTGCACGTCGAGGCAGCCGGCGGGATGTTCGATGCGGATCTGGGCCGGCACCGAAAGGCCTCCGGCCACATCATAAGCGATGGAGCCTTTGGTGACAGCCGCGGTTGCGATTCCAACGGCGCCGGTCGTCGCCAGTGCAGGATGACACTCGTTGGGCATGAAATACCGCACCGAAAGAGTGCCGCCTCTGCGGGCCGGTGCAACGAGCACCGGTTTCGGAATGACCATGTCTTTCACATCACCCATTCCCATCAACTTTCCGGCCTCGATGCGGATGCGGGTCATCCGTGCGATGAGATCCTTGTGAGCGCTCAGGGTTTGCGGATCCTCGTAGCCCGTCACGCCAAGATCGGCTGCGCGGATGAGAACCATCGGAATGGCGCAGTCTATGGCCGTTATGTTGACGCCATCGATCAGATCGACCGGCTTTCCGGTGGGCAGCAGCTTGCCGGTTTTCGCACCCGCCGCATCCATGAATGTCAATGCGATGGGCGCCGCCAGACCCGGAACACCGTCGATCGAGGCGTCGCCGAGATAAATAACCTCGCGGCCGCGTGTCGGAACCTTCGCCTCGATCAGCTTGCCGGTATTCACGTTATGGATTCGCACAAGAGTATCGTTGCCCTGGGCTTCGACAAGCCCCGCTTCGATGGCAAAGGGGCCGACGGCGGCCAGCATGTTTCCGCAGTTTGGCGAATAGTCGACATACTGCCTGTCGGTCCGAACCTGCGCGAACAGATAATCGATGTCTGCGCCCCTGACGGTGGAAGGGCCGATAATCGCAACTTTGGACGTGACCGGATTGCCCCCGCCAATGCCGTCGATCTGAAGCGGATGGCCAGACCCCATGATGGAAAGAAGGGCCGCGTCCCGATCTGCTCGATCACGGGGAAGATCGGATGCGAGAAAGAACGGTCCACGCGACGTTCCACCGCGCATCAGCACACAGGGTATCTTCAGCAGATCGTTCATGGGTTGCCTCAATATTGCATTTGGCGGATCAATGCGTCGCGTTGTTGCAATATGCGCAAAAGAGTCTAATCTGTTAAATGCAATGTTTTGGAGCTTTATTGCGATATGAGCATCAATTGTGAAATTCTGGATTTGCGAGCGTTTCAAGCGGTGGTTGAACTAGCCAGTTTCCACAGGGCCGCCGAGGCGCTGCATATCTCGCAACCGGCGCTCACCCGCCGTATCCAGAAACTGGAGCAGGCGATAGGCGCGCCACTTCTTGAAAGAACGACGCGCCACGTCGCACCCACCGCCATGGGGCAGGAAGTCATGCCGCTCGTCCGGCGCATGCTCGAGGAATTTGACGGATCGCTTTTTGCCATGAAGGACGGTGCGCAACGGCGCGGGCTTATCACCATGGCCTGCGTTCCCACCGCCGCCTTTTACTTTCTTCCCACCGTCATCAAGACCTTCAGCCAGCAATACCCCCATATAAGGCTGCGGATCAGGGATTTGACAGCCAATGAGGGTCTGCAGGCGGTCGCCAGGGGCGAGGTGGAATTTGGCATCAATCTGATGGGCAATTCCGATCCCGAGCTTTCATTCGAGCCGCTCATCGATGACCCCTTCGTGCTGGCAATGAGGAAAGACCATCCTCTGGCAGCTTTCGAGACAATCGAGTGGGACCAGCTGGAGGCCTATCCGCTGGTTGTCGTGGACCGTTCAAGCGGCAACAGGACGCTTCTCGACAGCGCGCTTGCGCGACACAATCTAAAATTGAACTGGTTTTATGAGGTGACACATCTCAACACGTCGCTCGGTCTCGTAGAAGCCGGACTTGGGATTTCCGTCCTGCCGCGATTGGCGACGCCGCAGGACGATCACCCATTCCTTATCACCCGACCGATCGTCAACCCGGTGGTCTCCCGTACGATCGGCATCGTGCAAAGGCGAAGCAGCGCTCTTTCCCCAGCCGCTGAAAAATTTGTGAGGATGCTGCTCGAGACCTGGAAAACACAGTGATCGCTTGAGGAAAATGCTGCTACGGCCGGCAGGTCGCGAGCCGCAGATGCCCGGTAAACAGCTCGGACTTGCAGGTTCGCTCGAATGAAAAAACCTGCACCCGGAGCCTACGCACGGGCCTCGATATCCAGCACCAGCTTTTTCAGCAGCGCCGCGAGGTTATCGCGCTCCTCCGGAGTGAGCCCCTGCAGGAAACTCAATTCGCTTTTCATGTCCTGGCGAAACGCCTTTTCCGCCAGCTCGATGCCCGCCGGCATGAGGCACACAACGACACTGCGCCCATCGAGCGTCGATTTTCTGCGCTCGATGAGGCCGGCCTTTTCCAATCGATCAAGTCGGTGCGTCAGGCCGCCCGAGGAGAGCATCAGCGTCGTGTACATTTCCGTCGGCGTCAGCTGGTAGGGCGGTCCAGACCGGCGCAATGTGGCTATAACATCGAACTCGCCGCGGTCGAGACCGAAGCCGGCAAACGTCTCTTCGATTGACGGCGCCAGAAGGTTGCTGAGCCGTTTGGCGCGCCCGAAGACAGCCATCGGCTCCGTATCGATATCAGGCAGTTCCCGCGCCCATTGGCCACGGAGACGGTCGACATGATCTTCCCTGCCAGCTTCCATCGCCCGATCCGTCGTCGTGTCCGGCATCGCCTGCTTCATCTCATCACCCCTTCACCACTTCGAAAACCATATACGGCTTTGCCTGCTCCGTGAATATATCTTTGCGAGAAGATAGATAACTTGACAGGAAGATAAATTGCGCATATATCTTCTCGCGAAGATAGTTTTGTCTCAGGGAGGAGACCAGATGTTTTCCATCCGTCGTCATCAGGAACCGAACCCCGGCCAGAGCCGGACGGTGCGTTATGAAGGATGCGAATACGGAAGCGCCGTATCCATCTTTGTCGTCAATGCCGACCCGGGTCGCGGCCCTGATCTGCATGTTCACCCCTATGCCGAAACCTGGGTGGTGCGCAAAGGCGAGGCCGAGTTCACAATCGGCGATCAGCGGGCGCGCGGTTCGTCGGGCGACATCGTCGTCGGGCCTGCCAATATCCCCCACCGCTTCGAAAATATCGGCACCGACCGGCTGGAGATAATCTGCATCCATCCGAGCGAGACCTTTCAGCAGACCTTCCTGTAACCCCGTTCCACCATGAGGAGAAAGACAATGGCCAAAATGATTTTCCTGAACCTGCCGGTGAAAGACCTGACCGTTTCGACTGCCTTCTATGAGGCGATCGGCTGCGTGAAGAATGAAGAGTTTTCCAACGAAGACGCAAGCTCGATGGTGTGGTCGGAGACCATCACCTTCCAGCTTCTGCGGCACGACTACTACAAGACCTTCACCGCCAAACCGATCGCCGATGCCCGTACAACGAACGGCATGCTGATCGCCCTTTCGCGCGACAGCCGCGAAGAGGTCGACGCCATGGTTGGCGCCGCGGCAAAAGCAGGTGGGCAGGCGGATGTCCGTGAACCGCAGGATCTGGGTTTCATGTATCTCCGCACCTTCGCCGATCCCGATGGCCACGAATTTGAACCCGCTTACATGGATTTGAGCAATGCGGGCTGACGTCATCATCCACGCGCGTGACGAGGGGTTGTTCCCATGAGAACAGCCTTACGTTACAAGCTCGTCCTTGGCTTTCTCGCAATCCTGCCGCTTACGGGATATGCAAACGAGAACTCGATGACGGCCCGGCAGATGCGGGAGGATCTGTCGGCGCTTAAACAGCAATGGGCGCCCCTCGATAAAAGCTTCAGCCCGGATCAACGGCAGGCATTCGAGCGCCACGTCAACTTTATCGAAAGCGAGGTTGATCGCTTGAGCCCGGAAGCTTTCGCAATGGAGATCATGCGGTCTGTCGCGATTGCCCGAAACGGCCATACGAACGCCAATATCGGCGCTTTTCTGGGCGACGACCTGCCCATTCGCCTGTGGTGGTTTGCCGACGGCCTTTATGTTGTAAAGGCCCATCCGGACTATGCGCATCTGCTCGGTGCGCGCATAGAAAAGATCGGCTCGCTCACGGCAGCGGAAACGGAAAACCGGCTCAAGCCTTATCTTGCGGGCACAGATCAGAGAATCCACTTTCTCAGTCCCGGTTATCTGGTGACGCCGAGGGTGCTCCGGCATATAGGCGCCATTGACGACACCGCGAAAACACCGCTGACGCTGAATCTGGGGTCCGGAACGCTGGAGACGGTGTATTTGCCTGTTGTAACGAAAGACCCGGGCGATGAACGCAGCACCGGGCTGAACAGGGGCTATTCGGTTCTCGTTCCGGATGCGGAAAGGACGCCGGGACGCTGGCCGCATGTGCTTGACCAGCTAAAAGAAAGTCCTCGCTTATACAGCAAACGGAGCGATGTAACCGCGTCTTTTCTCGATGACGGAAGAACCACGCTCTACATTCGAAACGATACGGCGCGGAGTGTCGACGATAAGCCGCTCGTCGAAAAATTCGGCGGCATCATTCACAAAGACATCCTGCCTTTCCAGCCGAGGCACATCGTCGTCGATCTCCGTTTCAACAACGGCGGCGATTTCTTCAACAGCATTCTCTTCGCACAGGCACTGCCCCGCCTTCTCCCTGATCAGGGGCGGATTTCTGTCCTTGTGGGACGCGCGACGTTCTCCGCAGGCATCGTCACCGCAGCCTTGATAAAGGGAAGCGGAGGCGAGCGGGTATCTCTGATCGGCGAAAAAATGGGGGATAGCGGCAGGTTCTGGGCGGAAGGCGATAAAATAACACTGCCAAACTCAGGGATAAGCGTCCGCTACAGCTCCGAATTCGAAGACTACGAGCAAGGCTGCAGCGATGTCCGAACCTGCTACTGGGCGACCGTCGCATTTGGGCCCCGCAACATCTCTCTTTCACCCGACATCTCTGTTGGTCTCAGCTTCGACGATTATAAGCGCGGTCGGGATCCCGTGCTGGAAAAGGCACTGGAGCCTGCACGATAGGTAGCCGCCGACACATTGATAACGTAAACCGCCTCCCGATATGTCAGGCGGCGTTGCGCGCCCACGAGACGAAGAAAGCGCCGGCTCGCGCCTCTGTCGGGCGGGCCACGAACGCCAACATCGCAAGGCGCGCGCGCCGATAAAAAGTTCGCCCGGGAGAAGGAACGCAGTTGTCCCATTCGGGCGTCAGGCGAAACCGCCCGACGCCAGTCGTCCAGGGACATCTGCTATGCCTGGATCAAATCCGCGCACCGCCCGTCGCATCAATCATCTGTCCGGTCGTCCAGCGGGCGTCGTTCGAGGCAAGGAATGTGATGACGTCCGCAATATCGTCGGCGCGTCCGACACGCGAGAAGACTGACAGGGCTTCGGCGCCTGCGCGGGCCTCCGGCGCTGCCAGCCATCCGGCGTTCATGTCGGTTTCAGTGACACCCGGCAGCACCGAATTGACCGTAATTCCGCGCCGGCCGAATTCCGGGGCAAGCGCCAGCGTCAATGTCTCAAGCGCCCCCTTGGACGCCGCATAGGCGGGATGCGTCGGCGCCGCGATGCGCGTGAAGCCGGTCGAGACGTTGATGATACGGCCATTGTCGCGGAGATGATCAGCAACGGCCTGAATGAGAAAGAATGGCGCCTTGAAGTTGATCGTCATCAACTCGTCGAACGCCGCTTCCGTTGTTTCTTTTAATGGTGTCGCCGGGGCAATGCCCGCATTATTGACGAGAATATCAAGCGATGGCGAGCCGGTGAAAGCGACCGTGGCTTCCCTGAACTGCTCCCACAAGCTGTCTGTCGCCGCTTTCCCAGACCGCAGATCGGCATTGAGAGCGACCGCCTTCGAACCGAGAGCCTCGATCTCGCGGATCGTTGCCTTTGCCGCATCGGGGTTCGCACCATAATGAACGCCGATAAGACCTGCACCCTCTTTCGCAAACGCCAGGGCCGCGGCACGGCCGATGCCGCGTGAACTGCCCGTTATGAGGGCGACTTTGTTCGATAGTCTCTGAGACATGGATCACTCCGTTGCGATTTAACTAGCGATCGTTATAATAAAATTCGGCCATGATCTGTCAATGTTTTTATAGTGATCGATATAAAAATGTCTGAAATGACGCGAAAACAACGCGGTAGACCGCGCCTGCTTGATCGGAATGCCGGGCTCGACGTCGCAGCCCGGCTGTTCTGGGAACACGGCTATGAGGGAACCTCGATAGCGGACCTCACCCATGCGATGGGCATCACCCCGCCGTCCCTCTACGCGACCTTCGGTTCGAAGGAAGAATTATTCCGGCTGGCGCTTGATCATAGCATTGCGCAGCAAAGCGAACGCCGCGCCGAAGTGCTGCAGGCGCAAATACCCGCTTACGAGGCGCTCGCCTCTTACCTTTACGATATTGCTGAAGGACATACCCAGCCCGACAAGCCGCGAGGATGCATCGTTTCCACTGCCGTTCTCCAGCATTCGGAAGCAAACGCCTCTGTCGCCCGCACAACGGCAGGATTGCGCGAGGCGGCAATACAGATTCTCAAGACGCGGTTCGACCGCGCCGTCAGCGAGGGCGAACTACCCACGCAAACCGACACGGATACGCTCGCCCGCTTTTACGGCGCCGTCATTCAGGGCATGTCCGCGCAGGCTTGCGATGGCGCATGCAGGGCTAGGTTAAAGGCTTTGGTCGACGTCGCGCTGACAGCCTGGCCCGGAAAGCGTGGGGCCGCTGGCCCTTAAGGTTGAATCGCAACCTCTTGAGGGTGTCGTCCGAGGACCGGAGACGGCAAAACGGCATTCGACCAGGAAAGCGGGCTGATGGCGAGACGGACCCCTGCCGGCAAAATCTTGGCGAGATTCATTTTCTTCTCCACCTCGCAGAACCTGCGACTTTCACTTTCACGGGGGTAAAACCTATCAAAATTCCATTATGTTACGCCCCTTCCCTTCCGACAGTACGTGCGTGCGAAAAACCCGCCTGAATTGGCTGAACCTATCAAAGCCCAGCGAGTTGGCGACACGGACGACGGTGGATGGAGACACGGCGCATTCGCTGGCGAGGGAACCGATCGTACCAAAGGCGACGATATGCGGACGAGCCAGAATGGTTCGCGCGACATGGTCCTGCTGCTCCGACAATCGCAGGCTCCCCGTTACGATCAGACCCTTCATGTCCTGAATGCTGGTTGGCGTTTTAAAGGTCTGCCGCGTACGCATGGAGCCTGCTCCTTGTCGATCTGAAGGCACGCCGGCAAGCCACCGCGCCTTAGGGTTCAATTCAGGGCGACCGGCTGCTTCCGGGATACCGATTGAATAGCGGCAAGGGCGACCGCCAGTGCGTTGCGTGCATCCTGGCCCGTCGGCCCTTCACTCATCCCCCACTGACGGACGGCGGTTATGAAAGAGGCAAGTTGCGCCGTGTAGCCATGGACAAAGTGATCGGTATCCCGACGCCAGGTCTCATTCGAGACACCGCGCCCATCGAACAGCGTCATGCTTGAACGACGCACATCGCCCATCGTCACCATGCCGGCCGATCCAAAAACCTCGCCGCGAATGTCATAGCCGTAGAGCGCTGAAAAATTGGCCTCCGCAACGGCTATGGAGCCGTTGTCGAAACGGATATTGACCACCGCCGTATCCAGAAAGCCTTCACCTTTTGCGTCAGGGCGAACGAGCGCATCCGCCATGGCGAAGACTTCGACGGGTCTGGCGCCGGGGTTCAGCCATAACAGCGTGTCGAAATCGTGGATGAGGGTCTCGTAGAAAATCGTCCAGAGCGGAATACGGCCGGGGTCTGCGGCGAATGGGCCGGGATCACGCGTCAGCGAGCGGATGAGCTGCGGCGCACCGACCTTGCCGACATCGATCGCGGCCCGGCCTTCCGCAAAGGCCTGATCCCACCGGCGGTTGAAGCCCACCTGAAGGGGAACGCCCGCCGAGCGTGTCGCGGCAATCGCCCGATCGGCATCTTCCAGCGTCAGCGCCATCGGCTTTTCGCAGAAAATCGCTTTTCCCGCCTCGGCAGCCTGAACAAGAACATTGGTATGGAAACGGGCCGGCGTTGCGATGATGACGGCGTCGAGACCGGGATGTGCAAGCAATGCGGCAATGTCGGTATAGGCGGCGTCGACGCCGAGTTTTTCCGCAAGACCTGCTGCCGTACCCGGTGCGGGATCGGCAATGGCGACGAGTTCGGCATCCACCAGTCGCCGGGCGACGGTTTCACCGTGGAAAGAGCCGATGCGGCCGGCGCCGATGAGGCCGACATTGACGGGTTTTGTCTTGGGCATGGGGATCGTCCTGTTGGGTTTATGGTGTCAGATTGTGAATGCAGCGCGGAAAGCCGAAAGCGCTGCGTCGGCATCGCCGGATGCCCAGGCCTCCATGCCGACCGGCCCGGCATAGCCCATCGCTTTCAGCGCCCGGGCAATGCCGTTCCAGTTGACTTCACCCGTACCGGGCTCGCAGCGACCGGGCACGTCGGCAACCTGAATCTCCCCTATCCACGGCAGGGCCTTGCGGCAGAGTTCGATCAGGTTTCCTTCACCGATCTGGGCGTGGTAAAGATCGAGATTGAGGCGCAGACGCGGGTGGTCGATGCTGGAAACCAGCGCCAGCGCATCTTCCGCGCGCGCAAACGGTACGCCGGGATGATCGACGGGAAGGTTGAGGTTCTCCAGGGTGAAAACCACATCCTCTTCTTCCGCGAGGTCAACGATACGGCAAAGCGTGTCGCGCGCCTTGAGCCACATGACGCCCGTGACCACCTCGACAGGCTGCACCGGCAACCCGCGATCTCCAAGGCCCGTACCATGCAGGTTCAGTCGCTGAACGCCAAGGCGTTTGCCCACCCGGGCGGTCTGGCGGGCCGTGCTGAGCAGCTCCTCCGCGCCCTCGTCGTCCGTAAGCCGGCCGGTGAGATAGCCGTTCATGATGGTGAAGGTCGCGCCGGTCGCTTCAAGTCTGCTGATGTCATGTTCCGGCCAGTTCCACAGGCCGACACCGAAGCCCAGATCCTTGAGCCGGGAAGCGCGCCATTCGATCGGCTTGTCACGCCACAACATCTCGGCGCAGGCCGCCAGTGGGAAGGAAGTCGCAGAAGCGCTCATGGGTAATACCTTGCTGATGAGTATGAGGGATCGTGGCGCGGCGCGATCGCGCCGAACCGGATATTCGTTCGGGAATGTCTAGTCAGATGGTTCCGCCCAGCTCCTCGGAGATGGACTGCAACTCCTTGCCGCCTGCCATCAGGTTCTGCAGATCGTCGATGCCAATTTCACTCTTCGAATATGTTCCGAGGGTCTTGCCGCGATTCAGCGCCGTGAACCGGTTGCCGACGGCATAGGCGTGGCGGACATTATGCGTGATGAAAATGACGCCGAGCCCGTTATTGCGGACCTGGTTGATATATTTGAGAACCATCGAGGTCTGCGCGACGCCGAGCGCCGACGTCGGCTCATCGAGGATGAGCACCTTCGCCCCGAAATAAACAGCGCGCGCGATGGCGACACATTGCCGTTCACCGCCCGACAAAGTGCCCACCGCCTGATCCGGCTCGCGCACATCGATGCCGATCTTGCGCATCTCCTCACGCGTGACCCTGTCGGCAAAATCCATGTCCATGCTCTTGAAGGGGCCGAAACCCTTCAGAGGTTCGCGGCCCATGAAAAAGTTCCGCGTCACCGACATCAGGGGGATCATCGCAAGATCCTGATAGACGGTCGCGATGCCGGTATCGAGCGCATTCCGCGGACCGTCGAATATGCGTGGCTGGCCTTCGACGAGGAATTCTCCCGATGTCGGCTTGAACACGCCGGACAGGGTGTTGATGAGAGTGGACTTGCCGGCGCCATTGTCTCCGAGAAGGCAGAGAACCTCGCCGGCGTTGACACTCAGCGATACGCCGTTGAGCGCGATGATGGAGCCGAAATATTTGACGAGGTTCCTTACCTCGACGATTGGCGTCTGAGATGTGCTCATCAGCGTTCTCCCGTGACGCGTTTGCGGATCACATTGTTGAAAATGACGGCCGTCAGCAGCATGCCGCCTAGGAACACGAGGTACCAATCCTGATCTATCGACGTGTAGGTGAGGCCGATCAACACCATGCCGAAGACAATCGAGCCGAAGAACGCGCCGATCGCCGAACCGTAACCGCCTGTCAGAAGGCAGCCGCCGATGACGGCCGCGATGATGGCCTCGAATTCCTTCTGAAACCCACGGCGGGCATCCGTGGAGCCGGCATCCAGCACGGTGAGGATCGCTACGAGTGTGGCGCACATCGCCGTTATGATGAACAGGGTGGTTTTCACGCGCGCCACTGGCACGCCCGACTTGCGCGCCGCACGCGGGTCACCGCCGGCGGCAAATATCCAGTTGCCGAAACGCGTCCGTAAAAGCACCCATGTAGCGAGCAGGGCGATCAGGACGAACCACAGGATCTCCACCGGAATACCGGGAACCTTCGGTGTTCCATTTGGAAATGTCTCGATGATGCCCCGGCTGCCGAGCCAGGAGAACAGGCCGGTAAAGGCCTCGCCGGAAAAAATCGGGGCAAGCGGGCTGTCGGCGGCGGCTTCCTTCATGCCGCGAAGCTGTGTCGCTCCGCCGCTTGCCCATTTAAGGCCAACCAGCGTGAGGCCACGCAGAATGAAGAGGAATGCGAGCGTGACGATGAACGAGGGAAGACCCGTTCGCATCGTGAGCTGGGCATTCGTAACGCCGATGACCACGGCAAATCCGAGCGCAATCAGGATCGCCACACTGAGCGGAAGATTGAGAACCACCAGCGCCGTGCCAAACACGAGACCGGCAAAGGCGACCATTGATCCGATCGA
This sequence comes from Agrobacterium sp. P15N1-A, assembly GCF_044626815.1. NCBI lineage: Bacteria > Pseudomonadati > Pseudomonadota > Alphaproteobacteria > Hyphomicrobiales > Rhizobiaceae > Agrobacterium > Agrobacterium sp. P15N1-A. The sequence goes on from NZ_JBIUPF010000006.1 coordinate 279,264, forward strand.
CAGATCAAATTCACCGCCGATCATCAATAAAGCGGCGCCGATGGCAAGAATGCCGAGCTGGGCGGCCGGAGCCATGAAATTGACCACGCCGGCCAGCGTGAACATGGCGGGATTGGCGGTGAAGAAAAAGAAGATGGTGACGAGCACCAGCCCGGCGACAGCGCCGAGTTCCGGACGCCGCAGGAGCGCGGTCATCATCGAAACCTTTTTTAGCCGCTCGTCGGATCGGGTCGACGACCCGTTCTGTTCGTTGGCCAGCGTCATGGGTTCGTTCCTCAGATTGGGTGTCATCTTTGCGCGCAACGGCGTTCGGCCGAAAAGGTCGCGCATCGAGGTGAAGGTTGCGTTCGGGGTGGCTCCCGCTTTGGCGGGAGCCACGCTTCCATCCGGCCTAGCGGATGCCCTGGGAGGATTTTTCGATGACTGCGGCCGCCGTGTCCTTCTCGACGAAGCTTGGGCCGGAGGCAACGTTGCCCGCCGGAATGGTGCCGTAACGCGCGTTCAACGCAAGAAATGTCACCGGTAGATAACCTTGCAGGAAGGGTTGCTGATCAACCGCAAACAGTGCCTTCCCGTCCGCGACAGCCTTCAGAAAACCCGCCGACAGATCGTATGATGCAACCTTGACCTTGTCGCCGACACCCAGCTTTTCGACAACCGCAACCGCGCGTTCGCCGACCAGCGGCGCAGAAAGACCGAGAACAACATCCACCGAGGGATCGGAGGTAAGCGCCGCCTGAATCTTGGCCTCGATTTCTGCCGGGTCGGCCGTCGTCGGCAACACCGTTACCTTGCCGCCTTCAAAACCCTTTTCCGTTCCGGCGCAGCGCTGGTCCAGAGCCGCATTGCCCACCTCCTGGTTGACGCAAAGAACGTGCTTCAAACCGAAAGACTTCAGTTTCTCCCCAACCTTGACACCGGCAGGCAGTTCATCCTGACCGACGTGCAGCCTGATGCCGAGCTTTTCCGTGGCCGAGATGCCGGAATTCATCGAGATGACCGGAATGCCCGCGGCAACTGCTTTTTCAATCGCCGGACCAAGGGCATCTGGATCCGGGTTGGAAATCACTATCCCCGCCGGGGTCTGGTTTGCGGCCGCATCGATGAGTTGACCCATCGCGACCATGTCGAAGGTTTCGGGCGCGCGATAATCGACCCGGACATTACTGTCCTTGCCCGCCTGCATCATGCCATTTTTGACAATAGACCAGAAAGGATCGGACGCCTGACCGTGGGTGACCGCGATGATGGTCAACTGATCCTGCGCCTTGGCCGCCGCAGAGCATGACACGGCTATTCCGGCGACGAGTGCGCCATGGGCGAGTTTCCTGAGAATAGATTTCATGTGGTTCCTCCTCCTTGTACCGGCCCACTCCTCAGACCGGTAAAATACTCATGCTACCGGGTGCAAATATCTTGCTACCGGGTGCAAGCAGGTGCATCATAGCTGCGGATGGGTTAAAAGCAAGCGTTCATTTCATCGAAATCCGAAATGGAATGTTCGTTCTATTTTGGTCGGAGGCACTATGCGCAAGCGGGAAACTACCAGGAGAGCGACGGCGAAGGAGGTGGCGACCGCAGCCGGCGTCTCTAAATGGACCGTTATCCGGGCCTTCACACCCGGCGCGTCGATCACCGAGGAGAGCAAACGGCGCGTGCTGGAATCGGCGGCCGCCCTGAATTACTCGCCGAACCTTCTTGCCCGGAGCCTTGCCACCAATCTGACCCATCAGGTCGCCGTCTTCGTTGATGACTTCGCCAATCCCCAGAAACTGCCGTTTCTTGAAACACTGACGGAGCGTCTGCAGGCCGCCGGCCTCGTTGCCATGCTCATCAACATCAATAACCACTTCGATCACGTGCACGCCCTGCTGCATGCCGACCAGCGTCAGGTTGACGCCATCATTCTTTTTGGCACCGCATTTCGCGATGAAACGCTGACGGACCACCAGCTCGGCCACGGAATGCCGCCCATGTTCGTTCTGGCACGCGATAGCCAGATCGACGGCGTGCCCGCCGTCGTATGTGACGCCGAGCTGGCGCTGAGAGACATCGTCAACCATTTATACGAACGGGGATATCGAAAGCCCGGCTTCATGAGCGGCGCGACGGCGCTTTCGACAGCGCTCAGGCGCCGGCAGTACTTTACGGATTTCTGGGCGGAAAAAGGCGTTGGTGAGATCGAACTGCTATCTGCCGAAAAATACAGCGCCGCAGCGGGAGCAGCATCCGTCCGCGAATATCTCTCGCATACTGCACCTTCCGAACGCGTCGATGTCCTTATGTGTGAGAACGATATCCTGGCTTTCGGCGCCATGGATGAAATTCGCGGAAACTTCGGGCTGAGAGTGCCTGAGGAGATGGCCATCGTCGGATTCGACAATTATGAACTCGGAGGTTCACCCGCATACGGCCTCACCACATATGAACAACCGCGCCACGAGATGGTCGAGGCCATCATCGGAATGATCACCGGAGCCATTGAAGCCGAAACAGTCACCTTGCCCGGTAAGATGATTGTCCGAAATTCCACGTGACAACAAAAAACCCCGTGGCTAGTGCCACGGGGTTTTGAGATTTGGTTGCGGGGGCATGCAACCACCTTTACTTGCGATCATCCCAACCGCTCCAGGCTCTGCTAAAATCTCTTCCTGCCGGCGACCGTAGTGGCTTGTTTCGCACTGCTGCGTAGAAAACTGGTGATGTATACTCATAGAGTGAAAGCAGAGTAAACTCTCACCCAAAGGGTCCACTGGCACTTACGACAACGGCTATCCACAACCATCCGAGTGGGGTTACTTATCGGTAATCTGTTCTCATTCCCAAGGCGCTGGCCGATTTATCAGTGCGACTATCTCTGGAACCGATGCAGCCGGTTCAGATAAAGCCAAGCAAAAATCCGAAAACCCTTCAGGAGTCATGACAATCAAACGCCCACTTATCACGTCGTTTGGGAATCGTAGAACGGAGGTGTGTGCAACCTCCGTCAGCGACCGACCGCATTGGTCGGCTGCGGGACTGGGCATCCAGGCTTGGCCACATCAGAGCCTTCGGTGTTGAGGGTACCGGTTCCTATAGAGCTGGTTTGTCCCGGGAGCTGTTGGCTCATGGACATACAGTTCTCGATGTGATGCGTCCTAACCGACAACTCCGCTACCTTCACGGCAAATCAGACAGCCTCGACGCTGAAAGCGCGGCACGATCGGTTCTGAACGGGCAAGCAACAGCTCTGGCAAAGGCACCAACTGGATCATCGGAAATGATCCGGCACATTAAAGTCGCCTCGGACAGTGCTATAAAGGCTAAGTCGCAGGCGATGATCACTTTGCGAACGTTAATAATAAATGCGCCGTCCGACCTGCGTGATGCGCTCGACCAGATCAAAGGGCCAATCGCCTTAATCCGCCACATAGCCGTGTTTCGACCCGGCGAGATCCTCTCGCCGAACTCGTCGGCGAAAGCTACCATGCGAGCCATCGCCCGTCGTTGGTTGATGCTGCACGAAGAAATCGCAGAGCACGAACGTGAACTCGACCGCATGGTCACCGACAGAGCTCCTGCATTGATGATGTCGTTCGGCATCTCGACGATGACAGTCGCCGAGATGTTCATCCTGATCGGCGACAATCCCGAGCGCATCAAATCTGAAGCTGCCTTGGCAAAAATGTGCGGCGTCTGGCCAATTCCGGCATCCAGTGGCAAGACAAACCGAATGCGGCTCAATCGAGGTGGAAATCGCCAGGCAAATGCCGCCATGTATCGTGTTGCGGTCGTTCGAATGCGTGATGACGACAGAACCAAAACATACGCGGCGCGTCGAACCGCGGAAGGCAAGACCAAGCGAGAAATCGTTCGATGCATAAAGCGATATATCATCAGGGAGATATACCGATATCTCTGCACGCCATCCGCTTCCCAGCTTTCTGGATCTTAACAGAAATAGGAGCATCAACGCTCTCGCCGAAAGGATCAACGGTCTCTACAAGGCCGAAGTCATCCATCGACCGGGACCGTGGCGCAACTTCGAAGCCGTGGAGTTCGAGACGCTCGAATGGGTCGATTGGTTCAACAACCGCCGCCTTCTGGAGCCCATCGGAAACATTCCGCCCGCCGAGGCTGAAGAACGGTACTACACTATGCTGGACCTGCCAGCCATGGCCGCATAACTTAACCTAACAGGTCTCCGGCAGACCCGGTGCGGTTCAAATGCAGTTTCTGCATGAACGAAGAATAGGAAATACCGGGCCACAACCATTAAGGTAAAATTAACCAAAAATTAACGGCCAGACGGCTAACAATTTTCCCGTGCGAGATGTTCTTTCTACAATCTCTTGCAGCCATGAATGCCTTTCAAATAACTCTTTTTTGGATAGTCTTAGATGTCCGTCATCTCTCGCATTGTAGCAGTCAAGAGAAAAGGTCACGTCGAGGCGCCCGCAAAACGAGCTAATTCTACTCACCATCAAGGCGTCAGTATGAAACGGCAGGCAAGTGCTCGACAGCGCTTGGGAATTCTTATCGGCGCCTTCGTTGTGATGTTTGCTGTAATTGGTGGCAGATTGGTTCAATACGGGATTGCCAACCCGGTCGTAACTGGCTCGATCCCTCCTCAAAATGCAGTAGCGTCACGCCCAGATATTGTTGACCGCAATGGCGAACTCTTGGCCACCGACCTGAACATGGTTTCACTGTATGCGGATCCTCGCAAAATTGTTGATCCTGATGAAGTGGTGGAAAAGTTAGCCGCCGTTATTCCAAACCTTGACTGGGGCGACACATATAAAAAACTTCGTTCGAAGACCGGGTTTCAGTGGCTGCGCCGCCAGCTAACCCCGCGGCAGCAGGCTGACATCCTTGCGCTCGGCATTCCGGGTGTAGGTTTTCGCCCAGAAAAACGCCGCTTCTATCCTGGCGGGGTCATCGCGTCCCATATCGTTGGCCATGTAAATATCGATAACCAGGGCCTCGCCGGTATTGAGCGATACCTTGATCAACAGGGTTTTTCTGATTTACGTGCAACCGGGATGACCAGCGACGTGCCGCTGGAGCCCGTCAAGTTGTCGATCGACGTTCGGGTGCAGAGTATAGTCCGAGACATCGTCCACGATGCCATGACGAATTACAAGGCCGAGGCCGCCGGCGCCGTTATTATCGACGTGGAGACGGGCGAAGTGCTCGCAATGGCCTCGGTCCCAGACTACGACCCCAATCAGCCATCACGTACCCTTGCCGATGGCAGTGTTGACAAGGAATATGAAAAGGGTTGGTTCAATCGGATCAGCAACGCCACCTTTGAAATGGGATCGACCTTTAAGAGCTTTACGCTCGCGATGGGCTTGGACGAGGGAAAAATCAATCTCAATTCGGTTGTAGACGCCTCCAAGCCAATACGTATGGGCGGCTTCACGATCAAGGACTTCAAAGGCAAGAATCGTCCCCTGTCCATTCCCGAAGTCTTCCAGTATTCGTCGAATATCGGCACAGCGGCTGTCGCTGACCGTGTGGGCATTGAAGGTCATCAGCAATTCCTGACGAAGCTCGGCCTTCTGAACAAAGTTGAAACGGAAATGCCTGGCGTAGCTACTCCAACGCAGCCGCGTGTCTGGAAGAAGATCAATTCCGTCACGATCTCTTTCGGGCACGGTGTTGCCACGACCCCACTCCAAACCGCTGTAGCGGCGGCTGCGCTGATGAATGGTGGTGACCTTATCCCGCCGACCTTTCTTACCCGTTCAAAAGAACAGGCGGATGCAATTAAGAGGAAGGTCATAAAAGACCAGACCAGCGCGGATATGCGGTATCTCTACAATTGGAATGGTCTGAAAGGGTCGGGCCGAAGCGCTCAGGTTGAAGGCTTCCATGTAGGAGGCAAGACCGGAACGGCAGATAAAGTCATCAACGGTCGCTACGCCAAAGACATAAATTTCAACGCCTTTGTCGCAGCTTTCCCGATGGACAAGCCCAGATACGTGGCACTATCGATCATCGATGCGCCAATATCCGGCGAACATGGGGGCCGCACGGCAGCCTCCACAGCCGCTCCCATGATGAAGCAGATAATTAGTAGGACGGCCGCGCTTTTGGGCGTTACGCCAAGGTTCGGCGCTCCGGATGCCCAGAGCTTACTTGTGAATTACTGACGGCCAGAGACAAATGCTGGTGAGCCTCCACTCGAGCAATACGCTCTAGCTCAGTGGCAAGAAGGCTTGTCCCTGCCAAACTTAGCACAGATTCCGGGTGGAACTGCATCGAGGAAAAGAACTCGCCTCGCAGAGCGTGAACTTGACCGGTTGTTACATCGCGAGCCACATTTACTGACATGCCCGCCGTGCAGAAGGAATCAAACGAACTTCGAGCTGCGAACGTATTGTAAAATCCCACGACTGCGCTGTGTCCGAAGTAGTCGATCTCTCGCTGCACACCTTGGTTTGGGTGCGGTAATCTCTCGACTTTCAATCCCATATAGGTGGCCAAAATCTGATGGCTGAGGCAGACCGCCAGGAAAGGGGTTTTGTCTGCGAAGCACCTGGCCAAAACCTTCTTTAAGTTGACCACACGTGGATCTCGGTCGTCCAATGGATTTCCTGGACCTGGCCCCAACAGCACAAGGTCGGATTGCGCGTAGTCATCTCTCCATTGACTAACCGGAAGCAGCCGCGGTTCCAAGCCCAGGGCCTGCAGTTGGTGAGCCAACATTCTTGTGAAATCGTCTTCCGCATCAAGAACAAGAATTCGCTTCCGCACCAAACCCGTGGACTGCAATCTGGTACCGCCAGACAGCCAAAAGCTCGCTACTCGATTATTCCTCTCTCGCAGCGCAGCTTGTATCCGCGCGTCATCACCGATCGTATTTCTTGCCGCACCGAGGAAGGCATTGAGCAAACCATTCGCTTTTGCCGTCGTCTCCGCAGCCTCAGCCATCGGATCGGAGTGACGAACGATAGTTGACCCGACCGAAATCTTCAGACGTCCGCCGGGAGCGATATCGGCGGTTCTGATCAAAATTGCCGAGTCCAACGCTTCTTCGCCAGTCTCATCGACGCCCAGCAGGGCGGTAACGCCAGCATAATAACCTCGTCCCTTCGGCTCATACTTGGCGATCACTCTGCATGCGTTCTTGATCGGACTGCCGGTGACAGTGGGCGCTAGCAAAGTGTCGCGCAAAAGCGTTGATGCGCCGGCTCGTGTCTTACCCTCGATGTAGTACTCCGTGTGAGCGACCTTAGACATCTCCTTGAAATATGGGCCCTTGAGACGTCCCCCAGTTTCACAGAAGCGACCAAACATCTTCAGCTCTTCATCCGCGACCATGAAAAGCTCGTCCGTTTCTTTCGGATCGTTGAGGAAGTCGAGGGCTTGATCGACCTGCGGGCCGCTTGCTGGATAGCGGTAGGTTCCGCTGATCGGGTTCATCGTTGCGACACCGCCGCTCAGAGTTATTTGCTGTTCTGGACTTGCTCCAATAAAAGCCCGGCCTTCGAGCCAAATCATAAATGTCCAGTACGCTCCCGACTCCTTCGCCAGAAGCTCACTGAATAGCGAAAGCGCGTGAGCTTTGGAAAAGCCCTCGATCTCCGCGTAGAGGGAGCGCGATAGGACGAAATTTGATCCTTCCCCTCGGCCGATCTCGTCATTAATGATTTTCTGAGCTGTCGCGGCGTAGGCTTCATCGCTGAGGTCGAAGCCTATTCCACGAAGCTCCACCGGAACTTTTGGTATGTGCGCTACGGTTTCGGCGACGGACAGCACCTCGTGTTGCGAGATTTCAATTGCCTGCAGCGCTTCGCCGTCATCTTGATAGTCGAACCCTACCTCGTGGATCTGTCTGTAGGGGATCATGACCAAGTACTTGAGCAGAGAACCACTGATCGACACATTTGAGGTTACGGAGATATCCTCCAGTTTAGAGAAAGCGACGGCGCGACCTGATACTACATCCACCGACAGGTTCGTACCCGCTGACTTCCGTCTGGCAATCAAAGCGAAAGCTGGGCTCGAGCTTGTGACAATAAGCTTTTCTAAAAGTGTCGACTGCATGTTCAACCTTTCTGTGAAATCATTCACCCAGCATTTGAGTTGAATTCCTGCGCAACCGGCGCTGGCTGAATGGGCGTAATCGGCCCCGATCCGTTAGCCCACGAAATCAAGTTGTCTATTACGAGCTGCCACATTGCTTCGCGTGTCCGGGTTGTGGCGGAGGCAACGTGCGGCTGGAGCACCACGTTTTCCAAGGTAAAGAAGGCAGGATTGATTGCTGGTTCGTGAGCGAACACATCAAGTCCTGCTCCTTTGATCGATCCACTGCTCAATGCTGCGAGCAGCGCATCCTCGCAAACTACGCTCCCGCGTGAGATATTGATTACGTAACCATGCTCGCCGACGGCATGAAGTATGGAAGCGTCTACGAGTCTATCGGTAGAAGGGCCGCCAGGTATTGCCAGGACAAGAACATCCACTTCTCTCGCAATCGCGTGGAGTGAGCTCTGATAAAGAAAAGGCAACTCTGGCTGGGGGTTGCGCGCATGATATGATATTTCGACGTTAAATGCCGCTAGTCGGCGGGCCAGTGCCTTTCCGATTGCACCCATGCCGACAATGCCAACCTTCTTACCCTGTAAGCTTTCACCACTCAGCGGATACGATCTCGAAGACCAGAGACCTTGTCGCACGAACGCGTCGGCAGCTGGTATTTGGCGCAGCGCAGCGATCAAAAGACCAACGGCGAAGTCAGCTACATCTTCGGCGTGAACGTTGGGCGTGTTGGTGACCGTGATTCCGCGTTTCCAAGCAGCCTTGATGTCAATTCTGTCATAACCAGTTCCGAACCCAACAATCACCTTCACAGCTGGCATCTGGTCTAGTAAATCGGCATTTATGATTCTGTTACCCGCACTGTCAGACCCCGAAATAATGGCGCGGCTTTCATGATCGGGCGACAGGTGAGTGGTCAAGACAAACTGGCTACAAAGTCTCTCCTCTACCCAACCTGGGATATTGTCAGCTACAAAAACTCGTATGTTCCCCTGCGTCATGCAAACCGCTCCGCCGAGTAAGGCGAGGGATCTGTAAAAGGTGTCAGACCCTTGACCATTTGCGCCAGCAAGCGTCCGGATGCTGCTGCAAGCGTCAGACCGTGATGGGCATGTCCAAATGCGAACCATAATCCACGCCGATGTTGGCACTCCCCGATCACAGGCAGCATGTCAGGTAAGCAGGGCCGGCTTCCAACCCACGGAACTGTCTCTATCTGCTGCCCAAGAGGAAAGAATTTCCTCGCCAATGGTATTACACGGGCGAGCTGCACGCCCGATGCGGGAGCGTCACGGGAAGCAAACTCTACGCCGGTATTAAGGCGGATCCCTTCGTCCATAGGAGTAAGGCTGTATCCGCCGTCGGCATCCGAAGTAGAATGGTGAAGCTGCGCACCCGGTTGTGCGCTGAAGTGCACCGCGTAACCGCGTTTTACGAAGAGAGGGATTTTGATCCCGAATTTTCGTAAAAGGTCGTCCGACCAGGGCCCTAAGCAAACCACGACCTTATCGGCTGTAACCGCGTCATTCTCTGTGAGGACAGAGTATTTTCCGTCAGAATCGACCGTCAACGTTTTCGCATCCGCCCTGACGAAACGGCCGCCGTTTTTGAGAAAAAGCCTGAAGTAGGCATCACTCAGTTTTAGCGGACTGGAGAGACTAAGCTGATCAACGAGACGAACCGCCCCGACCGTTTTAGCAAGTAGGTCGGGTTCAAGACTGAATACATCCGTGGGGGATAGAATGTCTGCGCTAACCCCGCGACTTTTGAGGAGACCGATCTTTGCAGCATATTCCCTGAACGACGCCTCATTTGTAAAAACCCGTGTCCAGCCCTTGGGACTGAATTGATCAGACGCGCCGGCCAGTTCGGCCAATTCCATATGTGCATCGACACTCGCCGCGAACAATGGAATATTCGCTATCATCGTTCGTCGTGCGGATGCCGGTGCGCTCTTTTGCCAATATTTCACCAATGAGGGGGCGAGTTGCCACAGCGCTGAGGTTTGGTAGACGCAATCGCGCCGACGGTTTGAGGCGTATCCCAAGATCGACCGGAAATCTCTTGGAAAAAGGATAGGCGAAAAGCCGTCCGGCTGGATCAGACCTGCATTGCCGAATGAAGTCTCACGGCCGGGAGAAGGTGCCCGATCGACCAATGTCACGTGAAAGCCTTCGCGTTGGAGCTGAAGCGCATTGCATAGCCCAACAATTCCTGCCCCAAGCACTGCTATTTCAGTCTTTTCGCTCATGACGCCCTCGAACGTGATGGACCCGACAACTGCAAGATCTCGTCTTCAGGCAGCGGATGCCGCCAACCATTTGGCTGCACGCTTTTCGCTCAGGAATGACCGGAGGGTTTCGGTCGCAGGCCTCCCATCATAGAGAATCTGGTAAACGCACTCGGCAAGTGGCATCTCGATGTCAGCATTTTCAGCGAGCTTCTTGCTGGCAAATACGGCGTTCACACCTTCGGCGGTTTCGTTTGCCGCTTCCAACGCCGCGAGAAGATCAGGAAGCTTCGCTCCATTTGCGATATCGACCCCGATCATATGATTCCGGGAATGCTTGCTCGTCGAGGAAAGGAACACCTCTCCTATATCGGCAAGACCGCCCGAGCTGTCAGGCCTCGCGCCCAACCTTCTCGCTAGCGCCTGGATTTCGGAAAGTCCGAGAGAGACAATGTAGGATCGCGCGTTATCTCCAAGGTTGATAGCCAGCCCGGCCGCGATCGCCACGATGTTTTTGACGACGCTCAACGCCTCGATCCCTTTCAGATCGGTGCTACCGAAAACCTTGAGCGAGTTACTTTCGAGGTGGTCGCGACCTGCTTTAATGGTGTTGACATCCCTAGCTGCCACCAAAATAGCAGTTGGCGCATCTTCCATTATATCTGTTGTGATGTTTGGACCTGATATGATCCCCACTTTATCGCTTTTCAGCTCATCAATTATGACGCCCGACATGAACCGATATGTCGCGATCTCCACGCCTTTCGTAGCGGACAGCATTACCGAGCCGCGGTCGAAGCTGGCGCTGGCGAGTCGAGCTGTCTCCGCTACTCTCTCAGACTTCACCGCCATAATGACCAAGCCGGCTTCGTTTAGAGCCCTCTCGATGTTTTCGGTCGCGGATAGGCTATTAGGGAGTGTATAGGATGTGAAATGCTGTGGGTGTCGGTGCTCTTGATTAATTGAGGCTACGACTTCCGGCCTTTTCGACCACATCACCGTAGGGAAACCGTTTTTGGAAATGCGCGTCGCAAGCGCGGTCGCCATAGTGCCGTCCCCGAGGACAACTGCATGCTGTTTCATGAAAATACCTGCCCGCTGCCCCCAGCTCCTGTCAGGAGTTAGGTGGCTAAGCGCCTATTTTTTTGGAGCCAATGAGATCACCCCGCAGGGGTGATCTCAGCGCAAATCAAGCAACGTCAAACTGCAACCGGTTGTCCTGAAATTCCGGCTGCTTATTGCTATAGACATCGTAGTAGGCACGAAGTTTGCGTCTCAACCATTCATTGTCGGACATGCAAACAAGAACATCCGGCGGCGGGGTTATGGAGCTGTGCAGGTCGTTGATAGCATCTTGATATTTTGTCGTCAGAAGATCAGCAATGCGTGAGGGCCAACGGGTGGAAACACGCCATTCTGCTTCGAACCCGACAGCCAGGGCATGCTCGACGGCGGTCGCAATGATCGCTTCTCTCCGTCCACTCTGAATAGGCGCCCTGACCGGAGCGAAAGAGTCGAACAGTGGGTCATGCTTTCCATCGATAAGCGCTTCCGCTACCCTATCGGCTAGGAAGGGCGACTGATGGAAGCCGTCTCGGTAGGTTCCTGTGAGCATCCAGATGCGGCTATCCGGAACGGCGCCGATGAGCGGAAAGCCATCGACCGGAACAGGTCTGTTCCCGACGTTCACAGCCAGCACTCCACTGGTGCCGAACCCCGCGTGCATCTGCCGCATTGCTCGTTCAAGCAGAGCATGTAGATCTGGCACATGGGCAAAAACCTGAGGTTTCTCCTGAATCTTATTGGTTGCCCCAACGTAGATTCCATCTTCGCGAGGTACCGCATGAAGACCGCACGCGAACGCGCGATTAGGTGTCCGTATGACGCTGGGTGGTGACGGGACGACGCCGTGGCTCAAGACAACAGACGCGCCGTAGCCGCTCGTGACTGGAGGTACGTACGGCGCAACATCTGGCAGCGCTGAAGCCAGCAACTCATGGCTGAGCGCACCAGCCGCCAACACAATGTGCTCGCCAACGACGCTTTTCCCCCCAGCCAACTCGACGGATGCGGCAGAAGTGGGTCCGTTTGAAACCACGTTTTCGACCATGCCGTCGATAATTGTACCACCGGCATTTAGGAACGCCTTTTCAAGCGTTCTCATGTAAATTGGGGTGATGATTGAATGCTCATCGGGAATGTGAAGCCCTTGGAAAGGGCGATTCCCGCCCTGGGCGGTAACCCACGGAACTTCGTGCCCTTCAAGTTGCTGAAAATTACGGCCGTATTGCGCAAGGGCTTCGCGAATTGCCACGAAATTCTCTGTATCGACAGCGTCTGTACCGCCGCCATTCAAAATGATCGTCGTGCCATCCTTTCGGCGAAGGGCGTGGTTTTCGCCAGCCATCTTGGCAATCTCTTCGCACCAGCCGTCCCATACATCTGTAGCTGAGATATCGAGCTCGAGCTTTTGCCTTCCGTGCGAGCTTGAAAGGAGGTCACGCGTTACTTCTCCGAAGGTGCCGTTCATTGCGCCGGCGGCTTGTGAGGCACTGAACCTTCTCGTCGAGGGGCCGACAAGCGCTACGCGTTGCCCCTTCTGGGACAAACGGAAACCGAGCGCCATTCCCAAAGCGCCGTTTCCGACGATAACCGTATCAAAAATTACCACGTCTTTCATAAGCTGCAGAACTCCCGTCAATATCGCTAAAAAAAGCTGCTCCGATCCGGCGGCAAGCGCACAGACAGGCTATCGTGAAGTCGAATTTGCCCTCGTCGATGTAGCGACGAAGCTCATTTCTCACGCTCTGATTGGTCGTGGCCCCCTTTTACTTTCGCTCACTACTCAACATAATTGGACGAAATATTTGTGACGCGCAAGCCGGTTTTTACTACTTAAAATTGATGATTAGATTTTGTGAATTGCCAACCGGCAAAAAATAAAAATGATGGCAGAACAACCAGAGCGGTTGGCAAGGGAAGTAATCTCAGCTCACGAAGCATACGTGATCTTCGCTCGCCCCAGCGTCATATGACGAATGAAATATCCGCATATTATTAGATTTTATCAATACGTTACAGGAATTATGCCGCATGGTTTTGATTACACAGGATGCAAGACGCGCCGCGCAGGGTATTCGAGATATTGCAAACCGCTTCGGGATGGGCGACCTCGTATTTGATACCAAAAGTAGCAACGACGATCTGTCCAGGATACTAGCCACGTTTCCGGTGTCCACAAAGCAGGGTTTAATATCGTTTCGCGAAAATAACGCCGATAGATACCTCTGCGAAGCGCTGCTCTTTGCTGAGACATCAGGCACGACTGGCAAGCCTCTTCAGATCCCCCGGACTTATCTAGATCTCGTCAATGGGGTCCGGAATTATGCTACTGCCTACCTTCGATATCTACGACCAGGCCGTGACCGCGTTGCGTTCGTCCATCCATCATTACTCAGCCCGTTGCGAGATATCACGGTACGAACATTACAGGATCACAACATCGGGATCATGACGGTTTTCCCAATACCGGGCCAATACACTTATGACAGGATCCACGCAGCTCTGGCGAATAACAAAGTCACGACGCTGATGAGTTCCCCGTCGAGCATCCATCAGATCCTGTATAATTTCCATCTCAATGACCTCGCTCTACCTGCATCTGTAGAGCGTATCTTTGTGACCGGCGAATATTTCAGCCGTGCTCAGTCCAACAACATCAAACGCCTCATTGGGCGGGCGATAGAGATCATACCCATTGTTTATGGGGCCAACGAAATCGGAATGATGATGTACGGCGATAGTGATCTGAACTACCGCGGCTTCATCGACGATTTCGTGTTCGAGAGCCTTCCGATCGAAAACTATTCTGAATTCGTCGACACTCTCGAACAAGGCGCGCATCTCGGTGAACTGCTCGTGACGAGCCTCACGCCTTCATCAATGCCTATCATTCGTTACGCGACGAAGGACGTGTTTGTATTCAAACCGCAATCGGACGGGTCATGGTGCTTTGCCCATGTCGGCCGCAATGAGAGCCTACCGCTCAATCTGCGAACTCGGAACTCTATCGATGCGGCGATGTATTCGCTTCCAGAGCCGATCTATCATTATCGCCTCAAGTCCTCAGCCGATGCAGCACTGATAACGGTTCAAGTTCTACAGTCAGGGGAAACATCTATGCCCTCATCCATCATCGAAGATGCGGTGTCTGAGATTATCCCGGGCCGAACAGTCCATTTTGACGAACATTACGACGGTGGCTTCAGGCCCGGAGAGTGCATCTCCAAGATCAGCCGCTTCGCCGTCGCCGCATAGTCAGTCGCTGTCGCTATGGTAGCGACGATCGAGACGTTTGGAGGATTTGAATGACCAGTCGTTCTGACAAAATGCATCTCGGCGCATTTCTTTATCTCACAGGCCACCACCTTGCAGCTTGGCGCCATCCCAATACCTGGGCAGGAGACCGATTTTCCCACTACGCCGATTTCGCAAGAAAAGCCGAAGCTGCGAAATTCGATACCCTCTTCATCGCAGATATTGCTGCTGTAAGATTGGATAAGCCGGATGCTTCAGCCCACTCAGCACACAGTGGCATATCGCATTTCGAGCCACTAACTCTCCTGTCGGCGCTCGCTGTTGTGACCGATCGCATCGGGCTTATAGGGACGGGTTCAACCTCCTTCAACGATCCTTACAACCTCGCACGCCAATTCGCTTCGCTCGACCATTTGAGCAATGGCCGCGTTGGCTGGAATGCTGTTACGTCCTCAGATCCTAACGCCGCACCAAACTTCGGTCATGCCCAACATATCGGACACGCGGACCGGTACCAACGTGCAGAAGAATTCGCCGACGTAGTTCTGAAGCTCTGGGATAGCTTCGAAGATGACGCCTTCATGCGCGATCGTGTAACAGGCCACTATTTCGACGTGCAAAAGATGCACCCGGCAAATCATAAGGGACAGCACTTCTCAGTCGCCGGCCCTTTGAATATTCCGAGGTCTGAGCAAGGGCGGCCCGTTGTCGTGCAGGCAGGCTCGTCAGATGCTGGTAAAAACCTTGCTGCGAGGACTGCTGAAGTCGTGTTCACCGTCCAATCGAATATCGAGACGGCGAAAGCCTTCTATCACGATCTCAAACAGAGGGTGACCACATATGGTCGCGATCCGGATCAGGTTAAAATTCTGCCTGGATTGATGGCGATCGTCGGCGCAACCCGTGAAGAAGCGTATGCGAAATATGCAGAACTGCAATCGCTCATCCTTCCTGTTGTCGGATTGAGCCTGTTGGAAGGTTTGGCCGGCCGTACCGTCAAATTATCCGATTATCCACTGGACGGTCCCCTCCCAGAACTGCCACCTACCTCTTACCAAAAGAGCAGACAGGCTGTTGTCCTGGAGATGGCTCGCAATGAAAATCTTACGATAAGAGAACTTTACCTTCGCTTGGCTGGATCACGAGGACACCTCACGGTGATTGGAACGGCTGAAGATGTAGCTGACGAAATGCAGGCTTGGTTCGAAAGCCGGGCGGCTGATGGTTTCAATGTTATGCCGGCGACAATTCCCGGAGGTCTGGATGACTTCGCTGCAATGGTAATCCCGGAGCTTCAGCGGCGAGGACTATTTAGGCTGCAATATACGGGTCGGACTTTGCGAGATCATCTCGAACTCAGTTATCCTACGTCTCAGAAAACGAATGCTCGACTATCGGCGTAGTCGGCTGTTAAGTCCTCCTTTCCCGTCTAAACGTACGATTTCGTGGTAATATCGTTCTCACCCGACGGGGATCTGGCATTCTTCACTACATGGTGCCCTACCGGGAGGACATCCAGACGCTCGTTTCCGTTGAAGGCCATCGCTGGGCAACCGAAGACAGCTCGGAAACTGCCAAGAACGGGTTCGGACTCGATCACAACGAAACCCGGTCATGGCATGGCTGGCATCGCCATGTCTCCCTCGTCATGCTTTGCCTTCGCCATGATGGCGGTGATCCGGTACCGCGCCAATGACGCGACACCCAAAAAAAGACCGCGGATGCCGACCATCAGGATTTGATCTGCTGGTCCAGTCAGGAAGTCCGGCGCATAGCCATCAGACTCGCCCAGCGTCGCATAAACCCCGCTCACATCGTCGCGTGGTCATGCTGGAGATGCGCCCATCAGGCGGCCGCTCGGCGAGCTCATCTTAAAGTAAAATACAAATGTAATGCTAGGACATCGCGCATCTCCTTGATGGACGGATAGAGCATGTTCAGGAATAGCTGACCATTGTCATAGTATCGAGCGGCGCGACGGGTGTTTTCGACCTTTTAAGGTTTTCGCGGCCTAACGCTCATATATACGGCCATTTCTCCGATCCTGCTTATGCTCAAGACGTCATATGTCGCGACCAACGGATCATCCCCCATACCTAGTGATCCGACAGGCATCCCTGGCACAGCAATACCCAGGATGTCAGGCACTTCGCTCCGAAGCCTCACGACAGCTTCGAGTGGCACGTGGCCCTCAACAAAGTAACCGCCGATGATCGCGGTGTGGCACCCCTCGGCGCCTTTCGGCACGCCGTATTTTCGCTTAACGCTATCCAGATCGTCGACCTCCCGAACATCGACCTGGAAATCGGCATTTGCCATTGCGTCGGCCCAAGCTTCGCAGCATCCGCAGCTAGGGTCCTTGTAGACCACCATTTGCCACTGAGACGCACCAGCCCAACGGGCACCGACAACTGTCAACGTTGCTGCGGCGGTACAGACAAACTGTCTCCTGTTCATGCCAGAGCTCCTTTGGTTTGATTTTCATGAAATGCTACAATTTTGTCGTCCGAGGCTTTGGGCAGCCGCCAGCCCTTTACCAAGGCGTAGACAGCGGGAATCACGACCAGCGTAAGAAGCGTGGATGATACCATCCCTCCGATCATTGGGACGGCGATGCGTTGCATGATTTCTGATCCTGTGCCGGTGCTCCAAAGGATCGGGATCAGCCCGGCCATGATCGCGACCACAGTCATCATTTTAGGCCTCACGCGCTCTACCGCACCAACCATGATCGCATCCTGCAGATCGTTTTTCGTCAACCGACGCTGCTCCCTCAGGCAAGCCTCGCGTTTCTCCTGAAGTGCGTAGTCAAGGTAGATAAGCATAATCACGCCGGTTTCGGCCGCCACGCCAGCAAGTGCTATGAATCCCACCGCGACGGCGACCGAAGCGTTAAAGTCCAGCCACCACATCAGCCAGATGCCTCCGACGAGCGCGAAAGGCAGTGACAGCATCACGATCAGTGTTTCCGTAAGCGCTTTGAAATTCAGGTAGAGAAGCAAGAAGATCAGCGCGAGCGTTACAGGAACAACGATGGAGAGTCGGGCCTTGGCACGCTCCAGATATTCAAATTGGCCACTCCACGCGATGGAATAGCCAAGCGGCATTTCCAAGCTTTTTTCGACTGCATCTCGGGCGTCAGAAACGTATCCGCCGAGGTCGCGTCCGGCGATATCGACAAAGATATAAACTGCAAGTTGACCGTTTTCCGTACGAATGCTCGTTGCCCCACGGCTCAAGCGTATCTCGGCTACCTGCCCAAGAGGAACCGACCCGCCGCTTGGGGTGGCGACCTGGACGTCACGAGCAATAGCTTGAGGGTCACTACGAAATGCTCTTGGATAGCGCACGGCAACCCCATATCGTTCGCGCCCTTCTACCGTTGAGGTCACGACCTCTGCTCCCAGCGCTGTTGCGATGACGTCCTGAACGTCCTCAATAGTCAGCCCATATCTTCCGAGCCTGATACGGTCGGGAATTATATCAAGATAATAGCCGCCGATGACCCGTTCCGCGTACGCACTTGATGTTCCCGGCACGGCCTTCAGAACGGTCTCGATATCCCGCGCGATGCGTTCCATTTCCTTAAGATCGGTGCCGAAGACTTTCACACCAACAGGAGTTCTGATACCGGTCGAGAGCATGTCGATGCGGGCACGGATAGGCATCGTCCAAGCGTTTGACACGCCGGGAAATTGGAGCGCGGCGTCCATTTCCTGTTTGAGGCTATCGATCGTGATGCCCGATCGCCACTCGGATTTTGGTTTGAGCGTAATAATTGTTTCAAACATTTCCGTTGGCGCCGGGTCGGTCGCAGTTAAAACCCGACCGGCTTTTCCGAAGACCGTTTCTACCTCGGGGAACGACTTGATAATTCTGTCCTGCGTCTGCATCAGTTCCGCCGCTTTTGTGACGGATAGACCCGGTAATGTCGTTGGCATGTACATTAGCGTCCCCTCGTTCAACGTGGGCATGAACTCGCTCCCAATCTGGCGGGCGGGCCATATCGTGATCGCTAGTACAACGATAGCCAAAAGAATTGTAATGCTCTTGGCTTTCAGCACGCCCTTTATAACTGGACGATAAACCCAAATCAGAAACCGGTTGAGCGGATTGCGATGTTCAGCGACGATCTTCCCTCTGACAAAAATGACCATGAGTGCTGGGACGAGCGTAATAGACAAGAGGGCTGCAGCTGCCATCGCGAAAGTCTTCGTGAATGCCAAGGGTCCAAACAGTCGGCCTTCCTGAGATTCGAGCGTGAAGATCGGGAGAAACGAGACTGTTATGATCAGAAGGCTGAAAAACAACGCGGGGCCAACCTCGCTGGCAGCCTCAATCAGTACCTCCGTCCTGCTTTTTTCGGGGTGTGCGCGCTCAAGATGTTTATGCGCGTTTTCGATCATGACGATGGCCGCATCGATCATTGCCCCAATCGCGATAGCGATGCCTCCGAGACTCATGATATTTGCGCCAATCCCGAGGGATCGCATAGCGACAAAGGCCAAAAGGATGCCAACGGGCAGCATGATGATCGCGACCAATGCGCTACGAACATGGAGCAGGAAGGCAATGGTGACGAGCGCGACCACTATCGATTCCTCGATCAGCGTATCTTTCAATGTCTCGATTGCAGCCTCGATCAGTTGAGATCGGTCATAAACCGGGACAACCTCTGTTCCTGCGGGCAGGCTCTTTGCGATGGTGGCCAGATTGTCCTTCACGCCTTCGATCACTGACAGTGCGTTCGAACCAAATCGCTGAAGAACGACACCACTTGCGACTTCACCTTCTCCGTTCAATTCGGCAATGCCGCGTCGTTCGTCCGGGACCACTTCAACCCGGGCGACATCTTTTAAACGAAGCGGCGCGCCCATCTCCGTGGCCAGAACGATGTTTTCGATGTCGGAGCTGCCTTGGAGATAGCCTTTACCGCGCACCATGAACTCGAACTCGGACAGTTCGACCGTACGCCCGCCGACATCGCGGTTACTCCCACGGATGGCATCCGTTACCTGCTTGAGCGTGATCCCTTGCGCCCTAATGCGGATAGGATCAACCACAACTGAATACTGCTTCACGAAGCCGCCAACGCTGGCAACCTCGGAAACCCCCTCGGCTTTGGCCAATCCGAACCGAACCACCCAATCCTGCAAGGAACGCAGTTCGGCGAGCGACAACTCCTTGGCGATCAGGGCGTACTGATAAACCCAGCCGACGCCAGTTGCGTCAGGACCAAGGCTGGGTGTGACACTATCTGGCAATCGGCTGGCTGCTGCGTTCAGGTATTCCAGAACCCGGCTGCGCGCCCAATATGGATCTGTGCCATCTTCGAAGATTACGTAGACGAACGAAACTCCGAAAAAGGAGAAACCGCGCACCACCTTTGAGCGTGGCACCGTCAGCATCGATGTCGTCAGCGGATACGTTACCTGGTCCTCTACGACCTGCGGCGCTTGGCCCGGGTAGTCCGTGTAGACAATGACCTGGACGTCCGACAAATCCGGAATCGCGTCCATCGGCAGTGTCCTGATCGAATAGACGCCCGCTGCGACAGCGAGAACTGCCCCAACGACGATCAGAACGAGGTTGCGGGCCGACCAGGAAATCACGTTTGCGATCATGGCTTGGTCTCCGCCGAAACAAGGGTGTTCAATGCTGAAGTCAAGTTGCTTTCAGCGTCGAGAAGGAAATTTGCGGCCGCTACAATGCGCTCGCCCGGTTCGACACCCTCGGTAATTTCCACCGCGTCATTCCCTCGCATGCCGAGCTTTACATCACGCGTTTCAAATCTGCCTTCACCCTTGTCGATGAACACAATCTGGCGGTCTCCAGTGTCTACGACCGCCGATCCGGGCACCGAAACGACCGGCGCGTCACCCCCGGTTTCCACCTCGACATCCGCGAACATATTCGCCCGCAGCGTACCTGTCGGGTTGGCAACCTCGATCCGGATTTTCGCTGTCCTGGTCTGCGTCTGAAGGTCCGGATAAATGAGGGCCACTGTGCTCGTGAGTTGCCCACCCGGTGCGTTCGAGAATCTGACAGTGGCTGGTTGGCCGACCTTCACTGCCGTAAGGTCGTATTCAGGCACGTCGGCGACGATCCAGATCGCCGAGTTGTCGGCAAGCCTGAAAAGCGCATCACCGGCCTCGGCCATCATACCGGGCAGTGCCGGACGCTCGAGCACCACACCATCGATGGGAGCGAAATATTCCAAAGAGCGGGGCACGACGCCTTCCTTGGCGATTTGATCGATAGTCCTGTCCTGAAGTCCAAGATTCCGGAGTTGCTGCCGAACGCCATCGTTCGTCTTTCCGCCGATGCCTGCCCTGACAGACGCGGCAAACTCTGCCGCTGCTCGAGCGATATCAGCCGAATAGAACGAAAACAGGTGCTCGCCTGTCTTGACCAGATCACCCGTCGTCACGTTCGCTACATTGTCGATGAACGCGTCTGTTCGCATCGACACGATACGGATACGACGCTCATCGAACTGCACCGTGCCGGGTATTCTGATGCGACGTGAGATTTTCCGGCGTTCGACTGTGGCTGTCCTGACGCCAGTTTTCTGCAATTTACCCAGCGGTACGCGCAGTTCGCCAGCTTGAGGCTGCTCACCGTCGTAGACCGGAAGATAGTCCATTCCCATGGAGTCTTTCTTCGGGATCGGCGAGGTATCGGCGAGTCCCATGGGATTACGATAATAGAGGACTTTGCGCGCAGTAGTCTCGCCAGCCTGTTCGGTATCGGGTTTGACAGTTTCGAAGCTGACGTCCTCGCTTTGCCGCACATCAAGAAACGCCCGGCCGTCCGGCGTCTTTTTCGGACCGGATGAATACTCCGGCAGCCCATCTGGATGGCGGAAGTAAATTACCTTACCGGCACCCTTTGTCTCGGCAGGGGATGAACCGGCCCTCGCCGAAATGAGGGTTTCGATCTGCTCGCGCCCGACGCCATTGATTCCAGCGGCATAAGCCCCAGCCCCAACGATGGCGAGCACCGTTGAGGCGAGAAGAAACGGGCCGATCCTCATGGCTTAGCCTGTAGGACCAGTTCGCCCTGAACCGTCTCAGGCTCCCCCTGAATTTTGACGGCAAGCTTGAAGCGCCAACCACCTTCCATGGAGAGATTGGCTTTGAAGCGGTAGACCCCCGCTTCATCTGATGAAAGCGGGTCCAATGTTGTCGTCATCGCCTCCATTCCCTCTGGAGCCATGTCCAGGCGGGTGGCGAAGATAACAGCGTCAGAGACCGGTTTTCCCGTACGCTTATCTTTAAGGAGAATCGAAATAAGCGCTTCCGAACCTCGGGAAACCGACGGTTCGACCAGTTGGAATTCATAGTCTGTAGAGCCAGCCAAGGTGGCGTGCGGGAGGGATAGCACAAAGGCAGCGATCAGCGATCGCGTTAGAAAAGAGTATTTTTTCATGGAAATCTCACCAGAGCGCGCGTCCCGTCGCTCGTGCGTTTACGTTTGAGCAGACCGACAAACGGACTGCCTCGTTAGAAAGAACGGTGAGATTAAATCTTGGGCGGCCGTGCTGGTGGCTCTGAGATGGTTGACCTGACATCATCCTCGCCTGGCAGCGAGAACTTCAGGTCATGCATCTCGACAACAGACTTCCATTCCGCGGTTGAGCCAAAGCTCCCAACGAGGCTGGTGGAGCATATCAAGGCAAGCGGGCAAGGCTTGCCGCAATCGAGTTCTTTCACTGGCTGTTCGTTTGCACAACTCGGCATATCCGCCTTGCTGTCCATTTTCATGTTCATTTGCGCATCAGTGCCTGGCGTCATTGCAGCCGTCGCCATGACAACAGATGCCGGAGCAAACAACAGCCCCAGCACGGCAAAAAGAAAAAGAAAGCGGCGGAGCGTGGTCACGATCATCCAGAAATTCTGCCACAGAGCGAAGCAACTGTGAAGTACCCGCGTGCATGAAGAACCGCGACAAAACGGCCTCGGTATTAGCGCCGTCCCATCACTTGGTTCGTCTTTGCGACCTGCAGCAACTTTATTGGCATCGTGGGGACGTAATGAAAGTAGTTGATACCGGGCGATCATAACATCGAATTACCCCAGACGATTGAAAGCGATGCTGTACTAGAAGTGCTCGGGGAACCTTTAATGCGACGTATATGACTGTTGAAGTGCACCTCTTCGCGCGCTACGCTCCACCGTGGTTCATTTTCATGCATGGATTTACAATGTCCGGAGGCAAAAAGAAATTTCGGCAAGGCGGCCAATTGATCCTGCCACACCGCTCAAGGCTCAAACGTCGAGCTCGGCCCCGAATAGTGCGGCAGGCCAATTCTCGTATGATATGGATAGGTGTCATTTTCTATCTCGCTGCCTTGGCTTTCATGGCGATGCAGGCCTACAACAACAGATAGGTCTGCCGACGAGCGGGAGTCTAACTGCAATGCGTTTGCGAAGTGGCTCCGCAGGCTACGGCGTCGTCTCATGCGTTTTGGCACCATATTCTTGTTGCGACGAGCTTTACGGCGGCGAGGTAGTTTTCCGGGCGCTTGTCCTATCAGGTTGCGATGCCTCGGGACTGCTTGATCCTGTTGAAGAACCGTTCCACGAGATTGCGTTGCCCATAGACCCAGCGCGAGAACACGAAAGAGCCTTTGCGATTACTCGTCGGCGGGAT
Source organism: Agrobacterium sp. P15N1-A (assembly GCF_044626815.1). Lineage (NCBI taxonomy): Bacteria > Pseudomonadati > Pseudomonadota > Alphaproteobacteria > Hyphomicrobiales > Rhizobiaceae > Agrobacterium > Agrobacterium sp. P15N1-A. The sequence goes on from NZ_JBIUPF010000006.1 coordinate 302,497, forward strand.
GTTGGCCCAGGCCTTTCGCTCGGCGGCCTTAGCCCGAATGACATTCGTGTCATAACCCTTGTCGGCCAGCGGGATGTCCCCCTTGCCAAGCTCATCCGTCAGTGCGTCGGCTTCGGCACAATCGGCGATCTGTCCACCAGTCAGAGGCAGATTGACCGGGCGACCTTCGGCATCGACGAGCGGGTGGATTTTGCTCGTAAGCCCGCCGCGGGAACGTCCCATGCCACCATCGTCTCCATCCCCTTTTTCCCGTGTCCGCCTGCTGGCGAACGCGGACACAGGTCGAGTCGATCATGGCGATGTCGCCATCGTAGGCCTCGGACACCGGTTCAAGAAGCCGATCCCATACCCCGGGTTTGAGCCAGCGGACGAAGCGGGTGTAACAGGTCGTCGGCGGGCCATAGCGTTCCGGAACCTCCGCCCAAGGCAAGCCTGTTCGAAACCGCCAGAGGATGCCATTCAGTGCCCGCGGATCATCACGCCGGGCAACGCCGCGTGGTTTGTTGGGCAACAACCACGAGATGATCGACCATTCGTGATCAGTCAGTTCGTAGCGACGACACGTCACCGAATGTTTCCCTGCTTTTCGAAGCCTTGAATCTCGGCGGCCGATAAATGCCAAAGAATTTTATGAGTTTACACTGTAGGCCGTCAGTGCGGCATCCGGCACGATACCCGGCACCAAGCTAATCGTAACCTGCGAACCTGGCTCCTCGATCCGGCAAAGTTCCTTGCGACAACGGAAAAGCTGGCTGGCGTGGTGGATACCAGCCGTGCGGGCAATCTCTGAAATCAACCACGTCGGGCTCAAGGCAGGATGCAACAAGCCCTTCTCTTCACGAGATCAACGCCCACGGCGTTCAACAGACGTGATGACTTCAATCGGATGCTTCGCCATAGGATTATTCCTGATGTTACCGCTAGGACATCCGATGTTCAGCGCCACCTTACAAGGCCTCACCGTGGGCTCACGGAAGCCGCCACCTGCGGATTTCGAAAGCGCTGGCCTATTCCTCTCGCTCTGCAATACGGTTCTTACTCGCAGTCGTGAGCCGAATTTACAAATTTGTATAGTGGGCGACAGGTGGCTGAAAAACTGACGCTATAATTTCACGATGCTGCAAGTCGCAGTGTTATGAGGATTTTGAAAATGATCAAACGTCTGACCATCGCAGCCTTTGCTCTGATTGCTGCAACCTCCGCAACCTTCGCAAATAGCATTCTGAGCGACGCTGCTTCGCCAATCACCAAGATCACACGGGGGCACGGCAACCCTGGTGATACAGCCACCTCCGTCTCCGACCCCAACGTCAATTTCCGAGTACTCGACAGCGGTAAGGTCGAGCGCACGAACAGCCGGTTGGGAACGACCTCGATCATCGATCCGTCGGAAGAAGTGCGCAGAAACAATCGCAGATAGCTACTGCTTCCGATAGACCACGGCGTAGATGTCCTCTTTAAGCGGGAACCGGCATCTCGTAAGTGCTGGCCATTTCGTCCGGGCAATCAGGTACGGCTGTAAACGACTCGTAAGAGACTGCTGGAGCAGACGCCATCGAACGCAACGTGACGCACTTTGCTTTCTGATGATGCGGCATTCTTCCGTCATTGCGGGCCGCGAAGGAATCTACGAACCTCAGCGTCCTATCCGGTGCGACCCTGCCCAAACTGGGCCGGAAGCGCACCGGAAGTCGCTGCTCCAAGTGCAACCATGACACGACAGGCACGTTCATCAGCCAACTGCTTGCCTGCTCGATAAAAACATCGGTTTCGTTGCAGACCACGCACGCGGTACTTGATGGCCTCAGCCAATCACAGTCCGATCTTCCACATTCGGCTCCTTGAAACTCAACCGATTTTTCAAACGATAACTATGACGCCTTCATTTAGCGCACCTTGGGAGACGGCACGAGAAATTCGCTCAGTCCTTTTGCGGTTCGTCGCTTTCACGCTCATTCTCTCCAACCTTTTATCGAGCGCGCATGGCGCGGAGGGAACCTACTTCGTAGTTGTAACCGGATATCTCGTAGTCAGCATCGCTTATGTCGTAGTAGCTCGGCTTCTACCAAGTCTGCCCGGAGTTAAAACCCTTTTTGTCGTCTTCGATGCGGTACTGGCAACTCTCATTCTGCACGCGCACATTCTTAGCGGACCGATCACCGAAGACCACAACCTCACAACGTCTAGTCTGGTGGTGGCATTCATATTGCTCAATCACGTCGCTCTCAAACAAGATTCTTGGCTTATCATTGTCTTCTCCGGCATCGTGCTCCTTTCATGGGTGGCAATGCTTGGGGTGATGGCCGTAAGGCATCAGACAGGTGAAGCAATGTCACTCTTTGCCGCGTTCTTTAACAGAGATCTCAGCCTCACGTTAAGCTTCGGTTTTACGGCCTTCGCGACATATTTGTCCGCAAAAGATCATGATGAGGCACGAAGAGAAGCCCTGAAAGCCGACCGGCGACGTTTCAATCTGTCACGCTTCTTCTCACCGCTCGTCGTCGCTGAAATTGAAGAAGGCAGTTCTGTGCTAGATCTTGAACGCCGAAATGCAGCTATCATTTTTGTCGATCTAAGGGATTTCACACGTTTTGCGGAGACAGCGGCGGCACGCGAATTGGCCACGGTGTTAACGAACTATCGTGATCTTGTGTCTGCGGCGATATTTGAACATGGAGGAACAGTTGACAAATTCATTGGGGACGGAGTCATGGCGGTGTTCGGGCAACCGAGATCCGTAGAAGGTGACGCAGATCGGGCATTGGCTTGCGCACTGGAACTCGTCGATCTACTCAACGACTGGATGAATCATAGCTTTTTGAGGGGCTACCCTGCATTGAAGACAGGGATAGGTCTCCATTACGGCACAGTTGTCGCCGGCGTTCTGGAAAGTGGATGTCACAGCGAATTAACGGTCATTGGTGACGCGGTTAACGTCGCCCAGCGTTTGGAGGCTTTGGCCAAACCTCTCGATGCTCCTCTTGTTGTGTCGTCAGCTTTAGTGAGTGCTTTGATAAAAACCATGCCTCCCGCAGACTGGATTCAGCAGACGTCGGTCGAATTGCCGGGACGGCGACTACCCATAGACATATGGTACTTGCAACGAACAGCCTCTCCTGTCTCACAACTTAGGCAAGATTAGTTTATTACGCACCAGACGGTAATTCTATGATCATAACGACGTTGAAGTCTTACGATCAAGCCTTTAGGCGAAATTTACGAAAAATTTAGTTTAATTTTACTGATCTGAGGCCCCCTATGTCGATCCGAAAAAAAGCTAAAACTTGAGTAACACGCCCTCGGTCCGTGTCCCCATCCTTTCAGACACGGACGGTCGCAATGAATATTATTGCCAATTCAGATTCCGCATATTTTCCATCAACGTCTCAAACCACAGCAAAGGTTCGATCCAGCGCGGTCGGCCCGGATGTGTTCCGATCGTTGGCCATCCTGCTCGTCTTGCTCGTACATATCCCCGTTGAGGCGACACCGAGCTTGCTGGTCAGCGTCCGCACCTATGCATGGTTAGGAGTCGACATTTTCTTCGTCCTGAGCGGGTTTCTCATCGGAACGCAGCTTTTCAAGGAAGTTTCGAGGACGGACGGCGTCGGCCTGAAATCCTTCTATCTCCGCCGCGCCTTCCGCATCTTCCCGGCGTTTTTCGTTGTTCTCGGCCTTTATGCAATCTTCCCCGTTCTCCGGGACGCTCCGACCATGCAACCGATCTGGAGCTTCGCGACCTTCACCGTGAACTTCGATTTCGATCCCCGCGTTGGTCGTGCCTTTTCGCAAGCGTGGTCGCTTTGTGTCGAGGAACATTTCTATCTGGTTCTGCCACTGCTCGTACTGCTATTACATCGCCGGATCAGCATGGCGTGGACGCTTGCAATCGCCGGGGCAGTGGTTGTCCGCGGCATGATCCTTCGATACACGCTCTGGGAAAGCCAGGTCGGCACCCTCGTTGAAGCCGACAAGCTGCGGGATGCCTTCTCCTTCTATCTGAGGGATGTTTATGCTTTGCCGATTGGCGCCGTCTTCATCGTGGCCGCACTTGCGCTGTTCTCGATCCGCGGGCCGCTCGCAGGAACAAACCTCTTTCTCGTTTTCCAGGCGCAGCTTGGTTCTGTCGCCGGCTTTCCGCTCATCTCAATAGGCATCGCCCTCGTACTTGGTGCGATGCTCGACTTGGAGCATGTGCTGAGGCGCTGGCCGGTTCCGGGGGCTGTGACAGTCGCCACCTTGTCCTATAGCCTGTATCTCACTCACAAGTCGGTCATCCATATCGACAGGCTTATCTTGGGTGAAAAGAACCTTCAGGGCGGTTTCGGTTTCGTGGTCTACCTGGTCACCAGCTTTGCCGTCGCAACCGTGCTCTGGCTCTGCGTGGAGAGAACCTTCCTCCTACTTCGGGATCGTGTTCTCTCTCCGGGCCAGTGAGATGAATGGCCAGTCGCGGGCTGTGTCCGAAACCGGAAGACGACGCGAGGCGCAGCAGCGCGGAGGTGGAAAACGGGGCCGCGTAGAGCCCCAAATCTTCAGCCAATTGACATCTTGATGCTAACAAGATTGAGCGTGCCCAGCGAGATAAACGGTACCGACGACGAGGTGCAGTCTGCGAAAATTATAGCCGTCATTTTAAGGCTTTCTTCCTATGATTCAGTAGGTTCGTCTCACTAGACTTCGATAAAAGTCTCTGACCGAGCGGTAAAACGGACCGGCCCCTCTTGACCTTACCACTATTGGAAGGAACACCATTACTTGCCGCCGTTTGGTTGATGAAGATCAAGGTCTGCCGCCGTCAAACCTGTAACCTGCAGACGTGTGGGAGCTTAAAGATGTACTGGCGTGACAAAGGATCGTCGTTCTGGAGGCTGGTCGTGGCACTTGCGGTGGCTGCGATGATCTTCGGCGTGCCTGCTTCTCACGCCTCCGCCTCGCTATGCAGCATTCAAAGAGGTGCAACAGTTGCTCACCAACTTGATCATGGCAGCGGACAAGCAGCAGGTAAAATATTGCAGGGCGGAAAGTGGTGTTGCGGCACCACCTGCACAGCTTGTCTGGCAGCGACTACCGATGCTTGCCTACACATGAGATCGGATTTCCCTCCGCGCCCGAATATCCAGGTATCCGTCCGTCTTTTGGGACTAGAGCCTATGCCAGCCTTCGAGCCACCTCGATCCGCTACCTGACAAACTCGTCTATACGCAGAACCCAAAGCGAACATGGTCGCAAGTCGACCGGGATTGAGAGAGAAATCATGTACCGTCGAGATTTTTTAAGAGCACTCGCCGTAGGAGCGACGACATTCTCACCGTTTGGAGCCGCGATAGCGCGCACCAACGCGCCCACAACCGACCTGATCATTGGAAAACGAGTTCTTGAAGTAAACGGGAAGCCCGCTACCGTTTTTGGGCTCACCAACACAAGCGGCAGCCAAGGTCTTGTCCTCGACGCCGAAACACAATTCAACGTCCGACTTCTGAATGAGACGCAAGAAGAGACGTTGATCCACTGGCACGGGCTCACTCCTCCGTGGGACATGGACGGTGTCCCGGATAATCCAGCAGCTCTGCTCAGAGCAAAAGAAGTCAGACAGTATGATTTCCCCATTGGCAGGGGCGGCACACACTGGATGCACGCTCACACACTCCAGGAACAGAGCCTCCTAGCCGCTCCGCTGATTGTTCGGACGGCAGAGGATCGCACTCGTGACGAGCAGGAGGTCGTAATTCTTCTACATGACTTCTCATTCAAATCACCTGAAGAACTGCTCGCGGAGCTTCAATCCGCCAATACAGACCATGGCATGAAAATGGGCGGCAACAACATGTCATCGATGATGACGAACATGCACACCGGGCATCAGATGCCAAGGAACGACAATTCGAGCGCCGAGATGCCGATGATGGGTATGCCGACAATGGACCTCAACGATATCGAATATGATGCCTATCTGGCTAACGACAGAACCCTTGATGATCCAGAAGTCGTTCGGGTAGAAAAAGGCGGTCGAATTCGGCTGCGCATCATCAATGGCGGCACCGCAACGGCCTTCACCATCGACACTGGCTCGGTCGAGGGTGAGTTAATCTCTGTCGATGGGACCGACGTCGCTCCGGTTTTTGGCCACCGCTTCCCTGTTTCCATGGGCCAGCGGGTCGACATCAGGCTTCAACTACCAAAGAGTTCAAATGCCTTCCCTATCTTGGCGCTGCGGGAAGGAGCTAGGGAGAGAACAGGGATCATCCTCGCGTCAGTTGACGCTCCCGTAACTAAAGTAGATGTCTTTGGAGAGGAAATAAGTCCCGTTCTTGACCTCGCTATGGAACAACAACTGGTTGGTCTTAATCCGCTGGCTTCCCGCGCGCCCGACCATCGCTTCGATCTGATGCTTAGTGGCGATATGAAGAAATATATCTGGAAGATCGCTGAGCCCGAGCCGTTGAATGTAACAAAGGGCCAGCGTGTACAAATTTCGATGCATAACATGTCGATGATGGCTCATCCCATGCATCTGCATGGTCATCATTTTCAAGTCGTTGCAATCAATGGGAAGCAAATCGCTGGGGCTGTACGTGACACGATCCTTATACCACCGATGGCCCAGGTTTCGATCGAATTCGACGCATCCAATCCCGGCCGCTGGCCGCTGCACTGCCACCACCTATACCATATGGCGACGGGCATGATGTCTTTCGTGAATTATAGCAGCGCAATCTAAAGGGAGGCTGCCATGACGAATGAGCACCACGGACGTGACGACCATCATCACAATCATCGCTCCGACCACGGTCACGGTTACACCGCGAAAGCAGTGCAGCGCGAGATCAGGGAGGCGGCCGACTCTGAAGAAAACGTGGTTTACACGTGTCCAATGCATCCGCAAGTTCGAAAGATTGGCCCCGGCAACTGCCCGATCTGCGGCATGGCTCTTGAGCCGGAAACTCCAGACGTGGCGGCCGGCCTGCATGCCGAGTATCGCGATATGTCGCGGCGATTTTGGGTAGGTCTAGTTCTTTCACTACCAGTTTTGGTCCTGGAAATGGGCGGGCATATTACGAATCTTCATATGTTGCTCTCTCCCCGCACATCCAACTGGGTGCAGTTAGTCTTGGCGACTCCTGTGGTCCTTTGGGCGGGATGGCCTTTCTTTGAACGTGGGTGGCAGTCGATTGTTACCCGCCACCTCAACATGTTCACCCTTATCGCAATGGGCACAGGCACCGCTTGGATATACAGCGTCATCGCAACGATAATGCCGGGTATTTTTCCAGAAACATTTAGGTCAGGTGAAGGGGCTGTTGCGGTCTATTTCGAGGCAGCCGCAGTGATCACCGCGCTGGTACTCCTAGGGCAGGTACTAGAGCTAAGGGCGCGTGAGCAAACAGGCGGCGCTATCCGTGCTCTGCTTGATCTCGCACCCAAAACAGCGCGGCGGGTCAATCCTGACGGTTCCGATGAAGACATTGGATTGGACGCGGTGTCTGTTGGCGATCACTTGCGTGTTCGCCCCGGTGAGAAGGTTCCGGTTGACGGGACCCTGCTGGAAGGCCGCAGTTCCATCGATGAATCGATGATCACCGGCGAGTCAATGCCTGTGACGAAGCAAACCGGTTCGAAGCTTATCGGAGGCACGATGAACCAAACCGGTGGTTTCATCATGGAGGCTGGTAAGGTTGGCAAGGACACCATGCTTTCACAGATCGTGAAAATGGTAACAGAAGCTCAACGGTCCCGTGCACCGATTCAACGCTTAGCCGACGAGGTTTCCGGATGGTTTGTACCGGTGGTGATTGTCGTGGCAGTGCTGTCGTTCTTCGTGTGGTTTTTCGTCGGTCCTGAGCCGCGCTTTGCCCATGGTCTCGTCGCAGTCGTCGCAGTTCTGATCATCGCATGTCCATGTGCCCTCGGTCTGGCGACGCCCATGTCAATCATGGTCGGCGTTGGTCGTGGCGCAAAGCTGGGAGTCCTGATTAAAAATGCCGAGGCTCTGGAGCGGTTTGAGAAGGTGAACACTCTGGTCGTCGATAAAACCGGAACCCTTACAGAAGGTCGGCCCAAGGTGATAGCTATCGTCCCCAGTTTGGGTATCTCGGAGACGGAGCTACTCCAGACGGCCGCCACTCTCGAACGGTCGAGTGAACATCCACTTGCTCTGGCAATCGTCAACGCAGCTGTCGAACGCAACCTCTCGCTTGGAACAGCACATGAGTTCGATAGCCCTGTTGGCAAAGGCGTGACTGGCGTTGTCGAGGGCCGGAAGCTCATTCTCGGTAGCCATCGCATCATGGAAGAAGGCAACGTCGATGTTTCATCGGCTACCGCACAGGCAGAGGCGTTGCGTAACGAGGGTGCAACAGTGATCTTCATGGCTGCTGACGGCAAAATCCAAGGGCTGTTTGCGATTGCCGACCCGGTGAAGGCGACGACTCCTGAAGCCATGAAGGTCCTTGTTGAGGAAGGTATCCGCGTCGTAATGCTGACTGGTGACAACAGGGCCACCGCACTGGCAGTTGCGCGTCGATTAGGAATTTCCGAGGTTGAGGCTGAGGTCCTACCTGAAGATAAGAGCAAGATCGTTTCCCAGCTTCGAAATGAAGGCAGGATCGTTGCGATGGCAGGCGATGGTGTCAATGATGCGCCTGCCTTGGCAGCCGCAGATGTTGGTATCGCTATGGGCACAGGCACTGACGTCGCAATCGAGAGCGCAGGAGTCACTCTGTTGAAGGGAGACCTTCAGGGCATCGTCCGGGCGCGGCAACTCAGCCGAGCGACAATGGCAAATATTCGGCAGAATCTCTTCTTCGCGTTCTTCTACAATGCGGCCGGAATTCCTGTAGCGGCGGGAATTCTTTATCCCTCGTTCGGCCTCCTGCTGTCGCCGATCATCGCAGCGGCAGCTATGGGGCTTTCGTCGGTCAGCGTGATCGGCAACTCTCTAAGGCTAAGGAGTGTGGATTTGTGACCGCAACGGTACGCGCCGAGACACCGGCAAGAAGATATCCAAGTTCACAGCGAGCACGACGAAACTAAGCCGCCGTGGCGCTTTATCGTGCAAAACTAATAGGGAATGGAGGAAAGCGGTCAGGGCGCGCTCTGACCGCCGATCTCACGCGGCCATCTGCTCACAGCTATCTGCACATTTTCTGCACGCATCAACACAAGTTTGCATGTCCCCAAAACGCTCACAGTCATCAGCACATTGACGGCAAAACTCGGCGCAAGCTCTGCAGGTGTGCTTATACTGCTCCGCACGGATCAACAGGGAATGCGCGGAAGTCCTACAAATTTCAGCGCACGCCATCATAAGTCTGAAGTGCTTCGGCTCGGTGTGTTGTCCGCCCATTTCCAGACAATGGCCCATGGCCGTCGAAAGGCATTCGCGGTAGCAGGCCAAGCAGCTGTCGATGCAGCCCCTCATCTCCGGTGATTCTTGATGCATCACTTGACCTCCTTCTCAACCCAGGCAGTCATTTTTTCGATTTCTTTGGTTTGGGCATCAATGATTCTCTGAGCATCAGCTTTTGCCTCTACGTTGTCACCATACTTCAACTCCACCTGAGCCATGCTGATGGCGCCCATATGGTGTGCAATCATTCCGCACACGAACGAAACGTCGGGGTCTTTTTTCATCATGCCCTGCATCATGTTCATGCTCATGGATTTCATGCCCTTCATCGACTCGTTCTGATATTCGGTTGTCTCAGGCATTGATATTCCATGATCTCCCATCGCCATGCCGCCTGATGGGGCAAGGTTGGATTTACATTTCTCCGGGTACTCCATTTGGGCCAACGCTGGGGATGCGACCACCGTCATAGCGAGCAAAAGCGCGGCCCATGGTGCTCTAAGGTTAATTTCCATTTTTCAAGCTCCTATTAGAGAGAAAAGAACTGGTCACGAAGGGCAGATCGGAACGGTGGGAATCGTTGCAAATGAAAGCGGAAGAATCCTCGAGAATCGCAACCCCTCGATCTCGACAGCGACAACCCCCGAACTTGGTAGCGATGCAAAGCAGCACACGGACGCCGAGCCTTCACGTACAGCCTCATTACCCGACGGCGACATTAAGCGACGAGGGTAATCCGGAACTACAAGCCGCAAACTGCGGACTCGTAAGAAAGTTCCCTCAAAACAAGATTATTGGTTTTTAAACGCGATACCCGGGGGGAATTGCACAAGCACGCGCAAGCCAGGTGCGTTGTCAAAAAGTTTCGCAGTAGCGCCGTGTAATTCAGCTATAGCCTTAACAAGACTCAGGCCAAGTCCCGACCCGATTGTCGTTCGACTTTTCTCTAGTCGGTAAAACCTGTCAAAAACACGGGCGTGATCTTCGCTAGGTATGCCCGGTCCGTCATCAGCAACGCTCAGGAGAATTTGCCCCTCATGGCGTGAAACCTGGATCCGAATTTGAGATCCCACCGGGGTATGGCGCATAGAATTTGCCAGCAAATTTGTCAGCAATTGCCGGATAAGGTCCGGGTCGCCGTCGATCCAGCAACCGTGTGCCTCGCTACAGATCGACAGATTATAACCAGCTTCGGTCGTGATCGGCTTGTAGATTTCGTAGATGTCGTAAACTAGTTCACTCAAGTCGAATACTGAAAACCGGGCGGTCCTGCTCCGCGACTCGATCTGCGCGATACGTAATAGGGCGTCGAAAGTATCAGCAACCGACCGCAGTTCGACTAAAGCTTCCTCTACCCCATTTTTCATTTCCTCAGCCACTTCAGAGTTGAGAACGTCCTCAAGCACCAAGAAAGCGCGGGCAATCGGGGTTTTGAGGTCATGAGCTACGTCCGTTGTGACCTGCGTCAATGCCGCGACGCTTGCCTCAAGCCTTGCCAACGCCACATTGATCTCTACGGAGAGAACGTCGATTTCATCCATAAGTGACGAAACCGGGAGTCGTTTTGAAAGTTCGCCATGTCCTATCTCGTGAGCAACCTTGGTCAATAAGGAGATCCGACGACGAGTGCGGTAAGCCAAGATTGCGGCCCCAGACATTCCTACAGAAAGAATGATGACGGTCGCCCAGCCAAAACTGACGAGGACAATGCGGGCCAGTTCGTCTGTGTCCCCGTAACTAATTCCCACAACAAGTACATTCCTTCCGAGCGACCCGTTGAAAAGCTTGTACTGGGAGGCTGTGTCGCCCTGCTCATCTGATAGCAGAATTGAAAAACCGGCCGGAACGCCGGAAAACCGCGCATTCCCCGCGATCACTTCTCCTGAGGGACCTAGCAAGGTATACATGGTTTCCTGACCTCGGATCGCGGGTCCATGGCTATCGATCATTTGCACAGCGCCTGAAAGGCCGCGAGCGTCAAAGGCTGCTGCGATTTCTCGGTACCGTTCCATCACATTTGAATTCAGGCGATCATCAAGGAAACGGAGCACCATCTGATATGCTATTATGTTCGCCCCGAGCGATGCGGTCACGAACAAGACAATGTAAATAGTCGCCAATCTTACGGCAGTGCTCTTTAGGAAGCTACCGGCGAGCATGGAGCGTGTAACCTGTGTTTTTCACTGTGTGCAGAAGCGGTTGATCAAAGGGCTTGTCGATTTTCGCCCGCAACCTACTAATATGCGTTTCGACGACCGAACTCTGGGGGTCGAAGTTGAAATTCCAGATCCTTTCGAGGAACATAGTCTTTGTTAGAATACGCCCCTCGTTGCGCATTAAGAATTCCAAAAGCGCGAACTCACGCGGAAGTAGGTCAATGTGCCGTCCCGCTCGGAAGATTGTTCTAGCAACCAGGTCCATTTCTAGGTCGCCAACACGGAGCCGTGTCCTTTCGGTCGCAATCGGCGGGCGCCGGACGAGTGCGTTGATCCGAGCCATAAGCTCTGAAAAGGCGAACGGCTTCACCAAGTAGTCGTCGCCACCTGCTTCCAAACCTTCCACGCGGTCATCAACACCGCTCATCGCCGTCAGAAACAGTATTGGAACGCGCACTGAGGCAGCCCTTAGGCTCTTCACCAAGTTCAGACCATCCAATCCCGGTATCATGCGATCTACAACTACTATGTCGTATCCCGCATTTAATCCGGCTGTCAGCGCATCTCGTCCATCCCTGACCCAATCAACCGAGTGGCCAAAGGAGTTCAATCCCTTGAGGATATAATTGCCGGTCGTCTTGTCGTCTTCTACGAGAAGTATTTTCATGTGCGGTGAATTCTATTCCAGCAAAATTTGCCCGGTGCGGATGCCTCTTCTCGTCCCCCAATTCGGGCTTTCTTGCGGCAAATCACGACCTTGCGGATTACAAATTTGTATAGTGGGCGACAGGTTGAGGAAAATTTAGCGTTCTAAGCTTCCGATGTCGCAAATCACAGTGGTAGGAATAGTCAAATAATGCCCACAGCCCCGACCAATTTCTCCTTCCGGTTGCCGCAATCTCGATTCTTTTCATCAAAGTGCTTTCATCGCCACGTAGAGGGATTAAGTTCGTAATTCGATAAGCGCCGATTGACAAGCTTGGCAGCTCTAGTGATCATTAAGGATATGAGCGAGATGTATCGAATCACATCTAAATCGGTGGCAATGCTGTTCAGACTGGCGATGGTTCTGTCATTGTCTTTCTATAGCTTTTCTACCGTCAATGCCGCGATGCATCCGGCCTCCTCGCTCCAAATTTCGCAGATGGAGGATGATTATTCCTCGCACCATGGCCGCGAGAAAAGCGCCGCAGCCACGGCGGATCATCACGGTGATCAGCATGATCACGACAGCGCAGAGAAATCCAAGAACTCCTGCTGCAAGGACTACTGTGGTGTGGCCGCTATTACGTGCTCTGGGTCGACGCTGAGCCATCCGCGGGTAGTCTCCATCCATGAGATTGGCGACGACACCGACACGGCCGGCGAAGCACCGAGACTTCATCGCCCACCTAACATCTGAGAATTGACACCCGCGCTGCGGGTCTTGCTGTGCCTCCGCGCCGTGGCGCGCGCGGGCGCAAACGCGATCATATTCTCGGATTCTCACCATGAAACATTTGTTCCTGGTGGTTGCCCTACCGCTTGCTCTGAGCGGATGCGCATCCACGCTGCCTGAAGTCGTCATCTCGAACGACAATCCCGACACCGGGTCCAGTGTCGGCCCCGCCCGCTACCAGAGCCCCATCGGCGGCTACACACACCGCATGCCCGTCGATCCCAAACCCTGGCGCGGTCTCAACGACGCCCAGGCGCCGAAGAAAGGGTGATGCGATGAGGCTACGCAACATCAAACTCGTATCGGCGCTCGCGCTCCCCCTCGCTGCCGCCGGCTGCGTGACGACCGACTATTCCGCCGTCGACTCCGGCTTCGCGAACGCCTCGCTGAAGAGCGGAGAGGCCACGGGCAAGCAGACGGTCTGGATCCAGACCCAGAGCCAAGCGCAGGCGGTGCGCGACAGGGTGAAGACGCTGATGGCGAAGAAGACCATCGACGTCGAGACGGCGGTCCAGGTCGCCCTCCTCAACAACAAGAGCCTGCAGGCCTCATATGCGGACCTCGGCGACAGCGCCGCCGACGCATGGCAGACGCAGCTCTCCGTGTTTCCGACGTTCTCAGTTGGCCTTTCCGGTATCGGCACGCCTGGCCTCGAAGCCTACCGGGTGCTCGAGGGCGCGATCGCCACGAACATCCTGGCCCTCGCCACCTACGACAAGAACATCAGGATCGCCGACAACCGGTTCCGCCAGGCGCAGCTCAACGCCGCGATCGCGACCGTGTCGCTAGCGGCGGAGACCCGCCGGGCCTGGATCAACGCGGTGGCGGCCTGGGAAAACGTCGCCTATCTGAACCAGGCGAAGAACGCCGCCGACGCGGCCTCGGAACTTGCCAAGAAGATCGGCGAAGCGGGATCGATGCCGAAGGCCGAGCAGGCCCGAGAGCACGTCTTCTATGCCGAGCTCACCGGAGAGACCGCCAAGGCGCGCCTCGAAGCCAAGCTCGCGAAGGAGGAGCTGATCCGGCTGATGGGACTTGCAGGCTCCGACATCGACTTCCAGATCCCCAACCGCCTGCCCAATCTGCCGAAGACGCTGATCAAGCGGGACGACATCGAGGCCGAGGCGATCCACAAGCGGATGGACCTGCAGGTGGCCCGTCTCGAGCTTCAGGCGACCGCGCAGTCGTACAAGCTAGAGGACGCGACCCGCATCGTCACCGACATCGAGCTCGTGGGGACCTTCGAGAAGGAACGGGAGCGTGAGGACGGGAAAATCCTTTCCGACATCTCGAAGACCGCGTCGCTGGAGTTCACCATCCCGATCTTCGATTCCGGACAGGCACGCCTGCGCAAGGGCGAGCTCGCCTACATGAGGTCGGCGAACCAGTTGGCTGCCCTCGCCGTCAATGTCAGGTCCGAGGCCCGGTCGGCCTATGTCTCGTACAAGTCGAACTACGACATCGCGCGGCACTACCGGAACAACGTGCTTCCGCTGCGCAGCGCGATCGAGCAGCAGTCGATGCTCAACTACAACGGCATGATCACCAGCACATTCGAGCTCATTGCGGACAGCCGCGAGAAGATCGATTCAACCATCCTCGCCGTCAACGCCAAGCGCGACTTCTGGCTCGCCGAAGCGAACCTCGCCCCCGTCGTCTACGGCGGCAGCGCAGGTTCGGGATCGGCCGCGGCCGAAACGGAAGTCGCGTCGGCGGAAGCAGCCCCTGCCGGCGGCCACTAAGGAGAAGCAGACGATGTTCAGCAGAAGACAATTGCTCGGAGCGGGCGCGGCAGGCGCCGCCCTTGTCTCCTCCCAATCCTGGAGCCAGACCACGAACATGGGGCTGCCGGAAGCGGCCGTCATGGATACGGCAGCAACGCAGAAGCCCGTGAAGCCATCCGTCGGCCCCGACTACAATCCCGTCGTCACCCTCAACGGCTGGACGCTACCGTTCCGGATGAACAACGGCGTCAAGGAGTTCCATCTGGTGGCCGAACCCGTCGAGCGGGAGATGGCCGAAGGCATGACGGCCTACCTTTGGGGCTACAACGGCCAGTCGCCGGGTCCGACGATCGAGGCGGTCGAAGGCGACCGGGTGCGCATCTTCGTCACCAACAAGCTCCCGGAGCACACGACCGTCCACTGGCACGGCATGATCCTGCCTTCAGGCATGGACGGGGTCGGCGGCCTTTCGCAACCGCACATCCCGGTCGGCAAGACCTTCGTCTACGAGTTCGATCTCGTGAAGTCGGGCACCTTCATGTACCACCCGCATTCCGACGAGATGGTGCAGATGGCGATGGGCATGATGGGCTTCTTCGTGGTCCATCCCAAGGACCCGACGTTCATGCCCGTCGACCGCGATTTCGTCTTCCTGCTGAGCGCCTTCGACATCGACCCCGGCTCCTACGTCCCGCGGGTCATGGAGATGACCGACTTCAATCTCTGGACCTGGAACAGCCGCGTCTTCCCCGGCATCGACCCGCTGGTGGTGTCGAAGGACGACCGGGTGCGCGTGCGCGTCGGCAATCTCACGATGACCAACCACCCGATCCACATGCACGGCTACGACTTCGAGGTCACCTGCACCGACGGCGGCTGGGTGCGGCCCGAAGCGCGATGGCCCGAAGTGTCGATCGACATCCCGGTCGGCGCGATGCGCGCCTACGAGTTCGACGCGAAGTATGTCGGCGACTGGGCCATCCATTGCCACAAGTCGCACCACACAATGAACGCGATGGGCCACGAGATCCCCACGTTCATCGGTGTGGACAAGAAGGAGGTTGCAAAGAAGATCAGGCAGTTCCGCCCCGAGTACATGCCGATGGGCACCGCAGGCATGGCCGACATGGGCGAGATGTCGATGGAGATTCCGGAAAACACCGTTCCCATGATGACCGGATGGGGGCCTCACGGACCCATCGAGATGGGCGGCATGTTCTCCGTTGTCAAGGTCCGCGAGGGCATTTCGGCGGGCGACTACACCGATCCTGGCTGGTATGAAAACCCGCCCGGCACGCAGGCCTGGGAGTGGACGGGATCCCTGCCCGACGCGACCAAGGCGACAGACGCGAAGACGCAGCTACCTTCGAAGCATTCGAACCACGGCTGAACCGATCCTGAAACCAAAACAAAGGAAACCATGATGAAAAAAGCAATCATCGGCCTGCTTCTGGCCACCCTCGCGACGCCCGTGCTGGCCTCCGGCAACCACGCTGGCGGCCACGGCGAAGCCATGGCCGTCGGTGAGCCCGGCGACAAGGCGAAGGTCACGCAGACCATCCGCGTCTCCATGAAGGAGACCCCGGACGGGAAGATGGTCTTCACCCCGAACAACTTCAAAGTCCGCAAGGGCCAGACGGTCCGCTTCACGATCAAGAACGAGGGCGAGCTAGACCACGAATTCGTCCTCGACCAGGAAGACAAGGTCATGGAGCACAAGGCCGTCATGGAGAAGTTCCCCGAAATGGAGCATGACGACCCGAACGCGATCCGCCTCGCGGCAGGCAAATCCGGCGAGATCGTCTGGAAGTTCACGAACGACGGCGTCTTCAAGATCGCCTGCCTCGTCCCCGGCCACTACGACGCCGGAATGCACGGCGACGTCGCCGTAGCCAAGTAACATCAACGCAGAAGGAGTTACATGATGACCACAATCGCAAGAATCGCGCTGGCAGCGGCGCTCACACTCGTATCTTCGGCGGGCGCTTTCGCCCAGGAGTTCACGAACGGTACCGTCAAGAAGCTCGATGCCAAGGCCAAGAAGGTGACCTTGATCCACGAAGAGCTAAAGGGTCTGGAAATGCCCGCGATGACTATGGTCTTCGAAATCAAAGACGACGCGCTCCTTGCCAAACTCAAGGAGGGCGCGAAAGTGCAGTTCGTCGCCGAGCGCGTGAACGGCAAGCTGACTGTCACACAGGTCAAGTGATCTCAGGGGGCCGCGACCTCCGGGCGCGGCCTCCTTCACGAGGTCGGTTGTTGGCACAGGGCTTTCCAAAGATCTTGCTTCCAGTCTCGCGATGCCAGTGAAGCTTGCACAAAGTGGACAACACCACCAACCTTGACCGCGGCGGGGGCCTCGCATCGCACCCGCACGAGGTGAGCGCTATCGTCCACGAAAAATGAAATTCCGCCCGACCCCATTTCAGTCAGGCTGACCCCGATGTCAAAGTCGAATTCCTTATCGGCCGAGGCCGACGAAGAAGCTATTGCGAGGCTGACAGTTCTGCTGTCGGAAAAGGTGGCGACATGAAACGGTTGGCGTTCCTGGGCCTGCGCGCCAGACGCGACGATGGCGAATGTGAGTATAATGCAGAGACGGCACATAGGCCCCTCCCGAATATGCACCCAGATCATATCACGAACGCCGCTTCTGTAACAGTTGATACTTCAAGTCACCTGCTGTTCAGTATCGACGCAGATACACATCGCATTTTCGAGATCGAGAGTTTGCGCGGCTTTGCTGCGTTTTACGTTGTGCTCTTCCATGTGCTGAGACCGGAAATTCAGGCCTACTCTTACGTTCTGTCCATCCCTTTCCGATTTGGGCAGGAAGCCGTCATTCTATTCTTTCTGCTGTCAGGGTTTTCGATCAACTATTCCTGGTCAAAGCGAAGTGACAAGCGGTTCCGCGTATTTGCACGGGACAGGCTAGTCAGGATTATGCCGATTTTTTTGGTAGCCCTCATCGTGTCCTATCTCTGCGCGGCGATTTCGGCACGCGAATTGATTGACTTGGACCTTCACGCCTTTATTGGCAATGCGCTGATGTTACAGGACCGCCCCAGGGCCGGCACCATTGTTCAGCCCTATATGGGCAACGAAGCCCTGTGGTCGCTGTCCTACGAAGTGGCATTCTATTTGTTCTATTACATGCTAGTCCGAGTTGTGCCCCCAAATTGGCAGACACTCGTCGTCGGTATCGCGTCGGTTACGTTCTTCGTTGTGATGTTATTTTATCCTAATCAGCTAAGCCGATTCCTTGCCTACTTCTGTATTTGGTGGCTGGGTGCGGTCATGAGCGGAATCTACCTCGGGCACTTTCAGGCCAGGGAGTTTTACGTGGGGCTCCTGCCAGTTTGTATATTAGCCATTTATCTTACTATCCTAGCCTCCAATTCCTCAATCGACATTGAGATTGGCAGCAGCGTCCTGTTTCCCTATCTTGAACTAAGGCACTTTGCGGGCGCCGTGGCGATTGCGCTAATCTTGTTCGGATGGTCTGTCTTAGGCTGGAGAGGTTTCAAACCGCTCTTCAAGCCTTTTGCCAAATTGTCGCCAATCTCTTACGCGGTTTACGTCATTCACTTCCCTATCATGACGGATGTACGTGAGAGTCTGCATTTTTCCCCTTGGATTACCATTCCGGGGACTGCGGCAGTGACGTTGCTAATCGCCGTCGTCCTTGAGAGACCATTTCAGCGCATTGTTAATGACGCCGCCAAAACCGACAGGCAAAAAAGTCACACACAAACCGATTTGGAAACCTGAATACTAACAAAGGTTTTCGGTACTGCGTCCAGAATCCCGGCGAACTGAATTTTCCCAGCGTCTGGAGTTGGATGTTGTTGCGCCTTAAGTTCCGACCTTCGTGGGACGCTTAGAGCATTGCCGAGCAGGAGTGGATCGCAACTGTAACTACAGGGGTGTTGAAATCACCTTACCGACCGATCCGGGGGGCAGTTCAGCAAGCGACAAGCACACCCCATCGGCGGGACTGAAGTTCGGTGGGCTAAGGCATATGACATCGATTTCTCTGATTGTGAGGATCTATGTCTACGACTACGGCTAGCCCGAGAATGATCTATATGATTGAGGCGGTGACGGACCGATTTGAAGGTTCTCCCCGCCAGTTGCGCCGGTTTTGATCGGACGAATTCAAGCGCGTCTCGACCCGATCCGTCGATGATCTGGTCAACGCGATGGGCATGTCGGCCATTTCCAAGAGCCAGGTCTCCCGGTTGTGCGAGGAGATCGATGAGAAGGTGAAGGCCTTTCTCGACCGGCCCATCGAGGGCGAATGGCCCTATCTTAGGATCGAAGCCACCTACCTGAAGGTCCGGCGCGGCGGTCGCATCGTCTCTGTTGCAGTCATCATCGCCGTCGGCGTCAACACCGACGGCCGACGCGAAGTGCTCGGCATGGAAATCGGCACATCCGAGGCCGAGGCGATCTGGACCGAGTTTCTTCGAAAGCTGGGCGGGGACTGCGCGGCGTCAAGCGCGTCGTCTCCGCCTTCATTGCCATAGCCTTCGCTCAGGACACGCCGGAGGCGGCAAGCATTCAGTGGCGCAACGTCGCCGACCAGATCAGGGCAAAAATGCCGAAGCTCGCCAGTCTCATGGACAGCGCCGAGCAAGACGTACCCGCCGACATGACCTTTCCCAAGCAGCATTGGGTCAAACTTCAGTCGACCAACCCGATCGAACGATTGAACGGCGAGATCGAGCTACGGATAGAGGTCGTCGGCATCTTCCCCAACGACGACACTATCGTGCGCCTGGTTGGTGCGCTGCTGCTCGAACAGAACGATGAATAGACCGTCCAGCAATCTCGCTATATGACCCTTGAGACAATCGCTACGATGAGCGATGATCCACTCACCAGCCTGCCCGCCGCAAGCTGACACTCATCCGGCCCTCTGGGATGAGCCGTGGCCGTCCAAGCTACACCACTACCTGGGAACGATCCTATGAAGACTGCATGCGGCCGCATACAGTCTTCAGTGCGCCGCAAAGGTTCCGAGCTATCCCAATGACTGAATTATCGTTTGCTAAAGCTGCACGATAGCTTCATTGGCTTTCAATACGCGCATGGGCCAGCATTTACATGCTGCCATAAATGAGAACCGCCGACAACATCCCGGTTGCCCTTATAAATCAGGAGAGACGAAAGCTTATTTGTTTTCGCAAATTAGTGTGCAGCGCAACAAATCTCGGGACAACAGCATGTCGTTTACAATTTTCTCCAACAGTCACGCCTCCGCCAAATGCGCCCTCCCCCGGACACTACAGGTCGGCGTCGGACGCGCCATCGCTCATCATGGGGAACTTCTGCAGGGCGTCTTTTCCGACGAGGATGGAAGGCTCCATCGTGGCCTGGTTACACTGCCACTGCCACAGATCGGATCTGTTGTCACGTTCTGGCCTGACGACAGTGAAGACATCCGGACACGACCCGAAAACCGTAGCAAGGCAGCATGCGCGGCAAAGCTTGCATTTCAGGAACTCGGGTCTCCTCAGGTGGCCGGTTGCCTGACTATAGAAACATCCATTCCGATCGGTTACGGCTACGGATCATCGACGGCGGATGTCATTGCTGCGATCCGCGCGGCCGCTGCTGCAATCGGCGCTGATCTCAATCGATCATCGATTTGCCGTCTCGCTGTCGCGGCGGAAACGGCAAGCGACGCATTGGTGTTCGATGAACAGGCTGTGATTTTCGCACAGCGCGAGGGTCGCGTTCTTGAGTATCTCCCTGGAGACTATCCTGCGCTCCATGTCGTCGGCTTTTCTTCGCGGGACGACGTTCCTGTCGACACACTGGCCATGGCGCCCGCCCGTTACGAGAGCACTGAAATCGAGACATTCCGCGTGCTGCGCGGTCTTATCCGCCGTGCCATTCGCGAGCAGGATGCCACACTTTTGGGACGTGTCAGCACCACGAGCGCCACCATCAACCAGCGTTATCTGGAAAAACGACATTTCAGGACATTAATGCAGATATGTGAGAATGGTGGCGGCTGCGGCGTACAGATTTCTCATAGCGGCCCCTTGATGGGCGTCCTCGTCGACGCGAAGGCCTACGACGCGATGGCGCGGGTGGTCGGCATTGCCACCGCCGCTCGTGATAGCGGCTTTACCGATATCGTCACGTTCTCCGTGAACGTTGATGGCGCACCGGTTCAGAACACGTCATGGTAAGCTCTTCTTTTCTCGCCGACTTCGAAACGCCGCGTCTTGCTTCGCTTACCCCCAACTGTCATGTGGCTATATTCGAGCTCATGAAACTTCTTCCGGCACGTTTCATGCTGGACCGGGCCGAAGAACGGGATACGCTAAGAGCCGGCGGACATATCGTGGAAACGAGTTCGGGCACATTCGCGATGGCGCTTGCCATGCTGTCGGCGGTCCGGGGCTACGAACTCACCATCGTCAGTGCGACGAGCCTGATGGATGCTTCCTTCAAGACACGGCTCGAGCAACTCGGGGCTTCAGTTATTCTCGTGGAAGATGAAGCCCAAACGGGCAATCAGGATGGTCGCCTCGCTGAACTGCGCCGTATTGTCGCTGTCCACCCCGGGGCCTACTGGCCAGCGCAGTACGATAATCCAGACAATCCCGCCTCCTATGCACGCCTCGCAGAAATCATCGTCGAAAAGCTCGGCCGCATAGACTGTCTTGTCGGCTGCGTCGGATCAGGTGGCTCGCTCACGGGTACGAGCCGCTATCTCCGCTCGCTTTTTCCCAACATACGCACGGTTGCTGTCGATACCAATAACAGTGTTCTGTTCGGCCATCCTGCCGGCCCCCGTCTTTTACGCGGCCTTGGCAACAGCATCCTTCCGAAAAACCTCGATCATTCACTTATCAACGACGTGCATTGGGTCGGCGCTCTTCAGGCATTCGCCGCCACGAGAGACCTTTATCGCAATCACGCGATTTTCGCAGGTCCCACCAGTGGCGCGGCGGCACTTGTGGGACACTGGTATGCTCGGACCTATCCGGACGAGACTGTCGTGGTCATCATGCCTGATACCGGATACCGCTATCTTTCCACGGTATATTCGGACGAGTGGCTGAATGCCCAAAGCAAATTACCGATCACCACCAGGTCAGAACCTGTGAGTCTCTCCGCAATAGAACCGGCTGGCGAAGACGATTGGACGTATATGGAATGGTCACAGCGATCACTGTGACGCGTACGATGGAACGACAGTTTTATTAGCCAACTGAAATTTCTCTGAAAGTAGCGTGGATGCGTCGCAGCCGCTTCCAACTATTTGTGATCCCTCGGTCTCGCCAGCCGGCCCCCCGCCCCGCCACCGTTTTCGGGAATGAAAATCACCCCTGCGGCTTCAAGAGGCTTTTGCACCACAAGGACATTAGCCACTGTGCTGCGTTGAGTACCCACGGTTTCCATTCGCTTAACAGTATATACGGAAAGCCCCGTGGCCTTTGCGATGTCCTCTTGCGTCATCCCTATCAACGCACGAGCAGCTTTAATTTGCGGATCCGATACAAGTGATAACTGGCTGGCGACCGCGACACCGGGCCGAGATTTAGTATCCGCGGGAGAAAGCTTTGAAACATATGAAGCTGCGAGTCGCGCCTTGCTCCCTCATCCACGCTTCATGCTTGCTGCAGTGCGGCGGAAGCCTCCTTCATTTACGATGAAGCGGACCTTTGCTCGATGATAAAAGAAGAGGCGGACGAGGCTGGCGATCTTTTCCGTATCTTCCTATCTTGCTCGCCCAACCCGTTCCGTCAGAATCAGACTACTGAGCCCATCCTTCCCAATCCGACTCCCTTCATCCTTTCCTGTTGAACGTTCAAGCCCACAAGCAGAAAAGGGACGACAACCGCCGATTGGTATACTAGAGTGAACATAAGGCAGTCACGCGCTGCCTGGGGCGTCGAAACCCCTGTACCCGAAGGTAGGGGCCTACCAGAAAGGCCCATCTCCTTGACCTTATGGTCGGGGAGCCTGTGGCGTATGCAACAGGTTCACCCGGACTAAAGGCCACAGGGCTGTGGGTACACGGTTTCGAACTCCCCGATCACCAAGGGGTCAATGAGCATGAGCGCGGGGGCGTACCGCGGATGCTCCATCTGGAAACCGTGAGATGGCTGAGATCGAAAGAGAAGCCGCGCATGGCTTTACCTTCTATACGTACACCTACGGTGACGATCCCCGAAATTGCGCGCGGCAGTTTTATGAGACAGCGGAAGAAGCCCGCCGTGACCTCATGGGACTGCGAGCTGTTCTGCTTGACGAAAAAGCGCGCAAGGAGCCGTTGCGGGACATGAAGATCATTCGTCTCCGTACGCGCGCGATTACGCGCCGAGCGCTGGTCGATCTCTTCAATGGTCTCGACGGCGATCTCGGTGGTTTCATCCTGTCTCGGGAAGTCGTCGAAACCATTCGCGAACCGCAGCTTTTGTCATTCTCATAAGGGCCGCTATCGGACCGGTGGATTGAGGGTCCGGATACTCGCCTGTTCGAAATCCGCGACGTATACGTGGTAACGTATGATCTCGCCGCTGAAGTCAGCATTCTGATTTACTCACGTCGTGGGAAAGGCCCCACAGACAAGACCTTCATGCAGGCGGTAGGCAGGCGCGGCATCAAGATACCGCGCCCGTCTGTCTTAATACATCTTTCCAGTCATTCTTGCCCCAAAGCGCTTTACGAGCGGTAGCAACAGTATCGCAGCCGTAAAGAGCATGACCACAAGGCTGATCGGACTTTGCGCAAAAACCAACGGACTGCCGAGGCCTAGAACGAGCCCTTGCCGAACATTTTCCTCCAGCAGCGAACCGAGCAGGAATGCCAGAAGCAGGGGCGCCATGTCGAAGCCAGCCTTACGCAGCCCATAGGCCACGAAACCACACACAAGCACGACACCGACATCGAACAGGCTGTTGTTCATGCTGAATGCTCCGATCACGCAGAACAGAACAATAAGCGGCGCCATCACCGATTGCGGAATCCTGAGCAGCATCACGAACACCCGGATCAACGGTACATTGAGCACGATGAGCATGGCATTGCCGACCAGCATGCTTGCGACGATTCCCCAAAACAGCTGGGGATGCTCGGTCAGGATCTGTGGCCCGGGCACGACGTTTTGCATGAGCAACGCCCCCATGATGATGCCGATGACGGCGTTGGCAGGGATGCCCAGGCACAGCATTGGTATGAAGCTCGCTTGTGCGGCGGCATTATTAGCGCTTTCCGGTCCCGCGACACCTTCGATCGCACCTTTTCCAAAACGCTCCGGCGATCGAGACAGCTTCTTTTCAAGCAGATAGCTCGCGAAGCCGGCGATCAATGCACCGCCGCCCGGCAGGAGCCCAAGGAAGAACCCAAGCACGGTCCCGCGTGCGATGGGCCCCCGCGAATCTTTCCAGTCCTTCCTACCCGGCAAGAGGTCCCGCAATCGGTAGGACGGCATCCTCGGCGGCCCCTCCGATACCCTGCGTTCGATCAGCATCAGCATTTCGCTGACACCGAACAGTCCCATAGCCAGTACAGCGATATTGAAGCCGTCGCGCAGATAGCTGACCCCGAAGGCGAAACGTTCCTCCCCGGAAATCAGATCGACGCCAACGGTGGAGAGCAGCAGACCGAGTGCCACCATCGCCCATGCCCTAACGCGCAAGCCATCTCCGATACTTGCCGCCAACACCAGCCCGAGCATGACAATCGATGCTTTTTCGACCGGCCCAAATACCAGTGCCACCGAGGTAAAGGCTGGGCCGACTATCGCGATCGCCAGTGTGGCGGCGATACCGGCGATGAAACTGCCGAAGGCGCTGATGCCCAGCGCCACGCCCGCCCGACCTTGCCGTGCCATCGGATAGCCGTCGAAACAGGTCATGACGCTTGATGCCTCACCTGGCACGCGCATCAGTACCGATGTTATCGAGCCGCCATATTGCGAGCCGTAATAGATGCCGGACAGCAGGATGATGGCACTCGTCTGATCCAGCATCATCGTGATCGGCAACAAGAGGCTGACGGTGGCGGACGGCCCGAGACCGGGAAGAACGCCGACGGCCGTTCCCAGGATCGTGCCGAGCAGGGCGACTGCGAGGTTCGGGGGTTCAAGGGCAATGCCGAGCCCCATGAAGAGTTGCGAAAAGGAATCGAGCATCATACCCCCCATAAGCCGCGCGGCAGCGGCACGGACAGCAGCCCTTCGAACAGGCCCCAGGTGAAAAAGGCAAAGGTCGCGGCAATGAAGATTGCTGCTTTCCTGTTCATCCGCTCAATGGCAAGGAGTACCACCGCCAGGAACAGAAAGGCGGCGAAGGCAAAACCGATCAACTCCAGCAGGAAACAGAAGAGGGCAAGTGCTGCGCAATAGGCGATCAACCTTGGCAGATCGATCGGCTCGTTGGCCGGCCCTGCCTCTTTCGCGCAGGCGAGGCTGGTGAGGACCAGCAGCACGCCGGCAACGAAAGGGAAAAAACCAGCGGCCGGTTCGCCATAGGCCCACAGACCAAGTTGCAGGGCTTTCGCGGCTGCACCAAGACCGATGGCGGTCAGCAGGTAGGGGACAAAACGGATCATGCTCAAAGGCGTATCCCCATTTCGCTGATCTGGGCGGCGATGCTGGTATAGGCCTGCTTCGCCATCGCCGTGAAATCGTCGCTTGCCTGATACATCGGATAGCCGTTGATGACTTTGAGGAAATCCGCATACATCGGGCTGCGGGTCATGTCGCTGATCGCCTCTTCCCACCATGCGACAACGTCCTTTGGCATTCCTGCGGGGCCAAAAAGGCCATAGGATGCCGGAATGGCGAGGGGATAGCCACGCTCGGCGAAACTTGCCACGCCGGGACGGCTTGCCTGCGGGTTGGGGCTCGTCTCGGCGAGCAGGCGTATGGTGCCTGCGGCTAGATGCGGTCCAAAGTCCGAAGAGGCCACCATGTCGATATGTCCTCCCAGCAGCGCCGTCACGGCATCCGCCCCGCCTCGAAACGGCACGAAGGTCGCGCCGACGCCCTCGCTGCGAAAGGCGGCATCGGTCGCAATATGGGCGAGGCCGCGCGGCGCAGCCGTCGCCCAGCGCAGTTTTGCTGGCTCCCTCCGCCCGTATTCCAGAAGGTCGTCCCAGTTCTGAAACGGACTATCACTACGGACGAAACAGGGTACGGAAATCCCGGCGTAGCTTGCGATATAGGTGAAGTCATTCAGTGGGGCATAAGGCACCTCCTGGAGATGTGGCGCAACCAGGAGCGGACTGACCGAATAAAGCGACAGGATCGATCCGTCGGAGGCAGCGCGACGCACCTGATCCGTTGCGATCGTACCGCCCGCTCCCGGCCTGAAATCGGGTGTCGCCACAAGGCCGCGGGTTTCCTTGACATAGTTGGCGACGACGCGCGAGGCGATGTCTCCGGCGCCGCCGGCGGCAAATCCGACAATGATCATGGGATTGGCGGCAGGATAGGCGGCCTGCTGCGCGCGCGCAAAGCGGGGGCCGGCCGCCGCAAGCAAAGCGGTGGCTGTTAAAAATGTCCTTCTTTTCATGTCGTTCCCTTATTATTTAGCTTCCAAAACAGGCGGTCCGAAGACCGGGTGGCTTCCTCCCTAAACTTCCAATGCTGCCAGTGCGGTCGAAACGTCACAGAACGGCCTTTGCACACCGATCGACGCTGAACGATCCACGTCCTTGAGGCCCGACGCCGTGACGACCGCGACCACAGTTTCGTGCTCCTCGATGATCCCCTGCTGTCGAGCCGTCTTAATGGCGGCGATCGGCATCGTCGACGACAGCTCGAGGAACAGACCTTCCGTTGCTGCGACTTGCTCCTGAAGCGCGATCAAGCCGTCATTGGTAACTGAAACGGCGGCACCTCGCGTGTCGCGCAAAGCCTTGAGCGCCTGAAACGTGCTTCTGGTCGCTCCCACCGATACGGCGAGTGTATCGTATGTTGCTTCCATGTCAGGGATCCGGTCAGCTTGCTGCTCAAGCGCGCGCCGTAACGACCCGTGGACCTCTGCCGCCAGAAGACGTGGCAACCGGCGGATCTTCCCGCGGTTCAAAAGCTCGCGAAAACCCAGCCAGATGCCGGCCAGTGCATCGCCGTAGCACACGGGGAGCACACACCAGTCGGGAACCGAGCCGTGCATTTGTTCCACGATCTCGAAGGCGATCGTCTTGTATCCCTCAATGCCGATCGGATGACTACCGACAACGGGGTGACGATAGGGTGAGGTTGCAAACCAGCCAAACCGTTCAACGCCTTCATCGAGAAATGTCCACCGATCGGACTTTTTCTCGAAAGGCACGACCCTTGCGCCATATTTGCGGATCTGCGCCAGCATCGGGCCGGCCGAGCTGGCCAGGGTGGCCACGACGCAGGAAAGTCCTGCTTTGGCGGCGTAAGCAGCGAGAGAGGCTCCGGCATTGCCCGTGGAACTTGTCGCAACAACGGCTGCACCCGTCTGCCGCGCCGCCGTAACGGCCACGGTCGAAAAACGATCCTTGTGCGACCATGTGGGATTGCAGCCCTCGTTCTTGATGAAGAGCCGAGTAACACCAAGCTTCGCTCCAAGCCGATCTGCGGGAAGAAAAGGCGTCAAGCCCTCCCCCAGAGAGACCGCCTCCAACGCATTGAATGGCAAATCGCTGGCATACCGCCACAGCGAAGGCGGAAACGCCGGCCCCGCCGGGGTGACATCGAGCGTGACTTCCACGCGATATGCGACATGGAGGTTCGACGGAGCCACGTCGGCACATGACGGACAGCCTCGCGAATCGATCCCGTGGCTGACCGGAAGAAAATTGCCGCAACGGTAACAGCGGTAGCCGGCCACGTTTCTCATCCGGTAATCACCAGGAGGCTGTCGCTGTTGTTGGTCAACATCTCGGCTCCCTCCGACCCGACCACCAGCGTGTCCTCGACCTGAAGCCCGGCCCGGCCCAGTTCATAATACGGGGTCTCGACGCACAGTACCATTCCGGCCTCGAGGATATCCTTGCTGGATGCCGACAGAAGCGGGACATCATAACCATCCAGACCGATGCCATGCCCGACGTGGCTCCGCCGATAGTGAGGGATGCCTTCCGAGCGCACGGTTTCCACCACGATCCGAAAAATCTCGGACGCTGCGACGCCTGGGCGAATATGCTCGATTCCGCGCCTTACGCCCTTGTTGAGGGCATCGTATTTGGTGCGGATATCACCGGGCGGCTCGCCGAAGAAGGCATTGCGTGCAATGTCTGCCCGGTAATTGCGGAAATGCCCTCCGACGTCGAAGCGGATCACATCGCCCTTGCGAAGGGCGCGATCCGACGGCTGGACATTCGGCAGCGCGCTGCGCTCCCCAAAACCGATGCATCCGAGCACAGGAAAGGCGTCTTCGCCGACAGTATGACCATGGAAGGCCCGTGCCATTTCGATCTCCGTCACCCCTTCTTTCGCAATCGCAAGTGCCGCAGAGATCGATCTTTCTGTAATTTGCCCGATCGTCTTGAGCCTTCCGATCTCCTCAGGCGTTTTGACGGCGCGAACCCAACGGAAAAACGACGAGGCGCTGACCCAGGTGACGTCTGGAAGCGCGTTTTGGAGTTGCTCCATGTCGCCGGGAAGCAACCCGACATCATCAATGCCGATACGGGCTTTTGCCAGGCCAGCCGTCCCAATCTCCGCGACAAGTGCGCTGAGCGCACTTTCGTCGGCCGGCAGGCTATGCAACTCGGCCTGACGGGCACTGACGGGATCCAGGCGGAGGGTAGGATCGGCATCGACGATAAACCCGCCGTAATGCCGGATGCGAGCGGCGACCCTTTGATCGGCAACAAGGTCCAGAGTGGACGTGCTGGTGATGACGACGGGCACCTGCGGCAACGACGCCGGCACCACAACGAAAGCCTGCGGGCCACGTCGAATCCATTGGGATAGACACCAGAAGCCGCTGGTATAAAGAACGTTCTCCGGCGCCACGGCCACCATCGCCGAAAGTTCGTTTGCCGTCATTGCGTTGTTCAGCCGTTCACTATTGGACAACATTATTTTTTTCTCTCTCCATATGCTCTCTGGATCCTTCAAAGCCGAGCCCCTTCGAGACGCGCTTTGCCGCCGCAAGCACGCGCTGTGCGACATCGGTGATTTTCACTTTCGGATAGACGGCGCGGGGAAAGGCAACGCTGATGGCCGCCGTCACGGCACTACCGGCGTCGTAGATCGGGGCACCGACGGAAATCACGCCTTCGACATTTTCCGAAATCGCCGTCGCATAACCGAGAGAACGGGCGACATCGAGCTGCTCGACAAACTTTCCCGGCTCGATGATGGTGCGGTCGGTCCGTCGCTCATACGGCCCCTCTCCGAGCAAGGCGGCAATCTTTTCGTCACACAGGTCAAATAGCAGCGCTTTTCCAAGCGCCGTCGAATGCAATGGCATGGCCTCGCCCGCATGAGCGCGAATGACCACAGGGCTTTCCGACTGCACTGCCAGTACATAAACGCCCGATGAGCCTCTTCGAACACCGAGGAAACCGTTAAAGCAGCCATCGGCGGCCATGGATTGCAATTCAGATTCGGCAAGCGACAGCAATCGCCCGCGCTGGAAGACATGCTGGGCAAGACCGAGCACCGCATAGCCGATTTGATAGCGGCGACTGCTTGCCGCTTGCTCCACAAAACCCTGCGACGAAAGGGTATTGAGAAGTCGTTGTGCGACCGCTGGACTGAGTTCCAGCCGCCGGGCGATTTCTCGTACACCAAGCGGCTCCCTGGCATCCTTGAGAAGGGTCAGGATATCAAGCCCGTTTTCGAGTGACTGGTTACTAGACATCGAGTGTTCCGTTATTAGAAACAATGTTCCATATAATGCACATTTAAGCGCTGCCTCCGCGTCGATGTCAAGCCGAATGTTCACTATAGTGTGTCGTACTAAAGTGAACGACGGCCAACCATCGGCGGATGGATATTCGCGCAACCGTGGGCTTGAACGTTCTTAAAGTACGCCGCGAACGCAACCTTTCCCAGGAGGAGTTGTCGTTCCGGTCGGGCTTGACGCGCGCTTATCTCAGCGGGCTTGAGGCCGGTCGCAGAAACCCCACGATCGTATCGCTAAACAAATTGGCGGAGGCTCTTGGCGTCGATATGGAGTCGCTCGTCCGGAACGCGAAGAAACAAGAGTGAACTCTCTGTTTGAATTGAACTTTTCAATCCTGAGACTTTTTTCTAGCTTCTGCCGGTAAGGTCCGGCCAATAAGTTTTTCCACATTGATCTGCAACGCCGCAGCCACGGCTTCGAGCGTATCGAGGGTGGGGGAACTCTCCTCCCGTTCAAGCTTTCCGATGTAATTTCGGTCAAGCCCCGCAAACTCGGCCAGCCTCTCCTGGGAGAGGCCCGCATTCCGGCGGCAGAGCCGCAAGTTTCTCGCAAAAACAGCTGTGAGTTTCATAGGTGAAACCATCTAGAGTATACGTATAAAAGCTACATACTATAATAAGCAATCGATATCGCGCCGGGTTGCGCCACCCCTTTTGCTGGGCATACCCTACAGGTGTTGAGCGAGCGCATCGCGGATCGTCCAAGCCAGGCAGGGCACCGGGTCCGAGCCGGTATTCCAAATTTCTGCCGTTCGACACCACAGAAAATCATCAAGCGGCCCGCAGGCCGCATACTTCCTTTGTAAGGTTGGGATACGCATGCCGGAAATCACCAGAGAAACGCGTCTGACGAATCGAGAAAAAGAGGTTCTACTGTGGACCGCAAGGGGAAAAACGGCCTGGGAGACGGCCGTGATCCTCAACATTTCAAGAACGACGGTCCTTTCCCATCTAAAGAACGCCCGGATCAAACTGGATACGACCAATGTCGCACAGACGATCGCGGAGGCGATCCGCCGCTCGGAGATCCCCTCCTGACATGGACAGTATTGCGGATCATCGTTTCAGCAAGGATCTGAAAAACGATCACACAATAGAGGTTCGCCATCTGCGCTACTTTCTAGCCGCTGCGGAGCATGGGAGTTTTCGCAAGGCCGCCGCCGCGCTTGAAATACGAGAGTCTGCCATCAGCCGCCGCATTCGTGATCTTGAGGACCGCCTCGGTGCGGCGCTCTTTCATCGTTACAACGGTGGCGTCCGCCTAACCTTCGCAGGACAACGCTTCCTTAAGCGAGCCCGCCACATCATAAGGCATATCGGCGACGGAACCAGAGACATCGCCTCTATCGGACGCTCGGAGGACGGACGTGTCCGGATAGGCATCTTTTCCTCAATCGCTTCCGGGTTCCTCTCCGAACTCCTAAGTGCCTATCATCGGCGGCATGCACGAGTCGAGATCGAACTCGTCGACGGTGAGCCGAGCGACCATGTCGCCGCAATTCGCCGACTTAGGCTTGATGTCGCCTTTTTGACCGGCACGCGAGAGTGGCCGGAATGCGACACTGTGAAACTATGGTCCGAGCGGGTTTTCGCTGTTTTGCCAGAGATGCATGCGTTATCCGAAAAGAAGGAGCTGGAATGGCACGATTTGATGCAAGAAAACTTCATCGTAAGCGAGGCTGCCGGTCAGGAGATCCACGACTATCTGGTGCAAAGGCTCGCTGCATTCGGTCACCATCCCGAGATTCGCTCACAAAATGTTGGTAGGGACAATCTTCTGCCCTTAGTGGCTCTCGGGCGGGGTCTGACTCTCACCAGCGAAGCGACGACGGCTGCGCAGTTCCCCGGAATCGTCTACCGCCCGATGGTCGGCGAGATATTGCCGTTCAGCGCGATATGGTCGCCAAAGAACGATAACCCCGCCTTCAGATGTCTGCTCAGCATGGCGAAGGTGCGTGCGTGCCGTTCATGAATTGCTGACGCTGCCAGATGGCGAGAGAATGGACGGCGTCCGGCACGCTTTCGCAAATCCCCGATCGGTCGCGATGAACCGCTCCAGCATTGGCACGATCAGCTTCACAGGATCGACGGGCGGCTGTCCGGCCTCACGGCCGAGGATTTCAGCATAGGCGGTCAGACTTCGATGCAGCGGCGCTGGCAATTCCACCGTCACTTTTACCGGTTTGTGATCTGCGATCGGACCGAGCTTGAGCTTTGCCATCATGAGCCTCCGTAAGGTTCGAGCACGAGATCGCGCGTGACGATGACCCGAACTGGAAAACCTGGCCGGATCGTCAGGGTCGGCGCGACCTGCAACTGGCGGCGGACGATTTCCTGACCCGCATCATTGACGGTGTCCTGACCGCCGCGGCGGATGGCACGAAGCAGACGATCCTCGTCATCGACGGCGAGTTCCGTGCCCGCGGCCAGAAGTGTCGAGAGGCCGGCGGCCTTCGCCAGATCCCGCCAGTGATAATCGACGCCATCCTCGAGACCGGCATAACCTTGTGTGTCGGCGCCGGGCTGGCGTTCGAGCACGATCGACCGTCCGTTGGGGAAGATTAGCCTGTTCCAGATCAGCAGCACCCGGCGCTGCCCGAAGCCGACATCGTTGCTGTATTCGCCGATGATGCGGGTGCCCTGCGGTACGAGCAGGATGCGGCCGGTCGGGCTGTCGTAGATATGCTGCGTGACCTGGGCGGTGATCTGTCCGGGCAGATCGGAACGAATGCCAGTGACCAGCGCGGCTGGGATCACGGAACCGGCCTGAAGGACATAGGGTGACGCCGGCGCCATGACACGATCCGACGACGTGGTGCGGCGATCCACGGGAGCATTGACGAAAGCAAGCTGCCGATCCTGTGCGGTCTGCTGGCCAGACTGCCCCGCAAGGCCGGCAAGATCGAGGCTGGAAAACCCTTGTGTTGACGAACCGCCCGACGTCGCGGACTGATTTCCTGTACGAACTTCGGTCTGGAAAAACACGTGCGATGTCCTAGCCGCTTCTTCTTCCGCCAATCTACGCTGCTCGGCAGGATCGACGGCGGGCGCCGTAATCGGTGGCGGCGCCACCGGCTGTCCACGATCCTGGGCGTTGAGGATCGGCCTTCCAAGATCGCCCGGCAGCGGCGGTCCGAGAACCGGCCCGGTGTAGTCGCGCGGCAGGCCGGCAAGCCCGTCGGCCGTTGCGCGGTTCTCGGTGGAATAAAGCTCCTCGCCGTTGTTTCCACGGTCTCGTGTCTGGAGCGCGTAGATCAGCGCGCCGCCGATGCCGATGCTGGCGACAAAGCCCAAACCGGCCAGTACCTTGCGCGACAGACGGGTGACGCGCGGTGCCTCGGCGCGCAGGCGCATGGGTGCGACCGATTCCAAAGCAGGCCCGACCGATGCGACGTTGTTTTCTTTTTCATTGTCGGTCATGACGCTGGCCTCCCGTCGATACGCACGATCCTGACGGTCTGCTGGCGCTTGCCGCCGCCGAGACGCAGCTCGGCCGCGCCGAACAGGCGATCGACGATCAGGATGTTCTGGTAGATGCGGCTGTTGACGATCTCAGCCTCGCCATCCTGGCCGATGACGAACAGCGGCGGCATCACGCCCTGTACGATGCCGCGCGGGAACTCGACATAGACGCGGCGGCCATCGTCATAGACGGAGACCGGCTTCCATGGCGGATTTGCTCCGGTCAGGCCGTAGCGATAGTTCCTCGCGGTGACTACCGGAATGACGGGTGTCGCGGGAACACTGTGGCGCTGGCCACTCCGGGGTTGCGGATAGGCCCAAGCAACGGCAGGCATATAGGGTGTGTGGCCAGATCGCAGCTCGATCATATAAACGCGCCGGTCCGTCGTCACGACGAGGTTGGTGGAAAGGTCCGGCCGGGTCGGCTTTACGAGAATATGAACGCGACGGTTCGTGCCGCTGCCGCTCTCGGTATCGCCGATGATCCAGCGGGCCGTGTCACCGGCGGCGATCGGACCGGCACCGGTCAGGCCTTCGCCCGGCTCGAGCGCGATGTCGGTGATCTGGCCGGGGGCGGCATAGACCTGATAGAGCGCGCCTTCGCTCCAGGGGTACACTTGGACCGCGTTGTAATAACCTTCGCGGCGTGGCTCGACCCGCGCGGCCACATTGGCGTTCGTAACGCGGCCAGTCGGCGTCCCGGCTGCCGTCCCGCCCCGCGCCACCGCCCAGCCCGGTGGAACGTGCAGAGGCCGACGCCGCTCTTCTCGGGCGGCAGCCGGCACCGCCGGCAGAGGCGAAACGTCAGCGTCATAGCTGATCTGTGGCGGCTTTTGCGGCGTGCCGCATCCCGCGAGCGCGCCTGCGGAAAGCAGGACAAGCGTAAAAGCGGATTTACGGAAAGGCGGGACTACGGGCTTGCTGACCACGGTGATCATTGGCTCATCTCCCGCGACCAGTTGATGGCGTTGACGTAGATACCCAAGGGATTGGTCCGCAGTCGCTCGGCATCGCGCGGCATCTGGATTACGATCGTCAGGATCGCGGTCCAACGCTCGGTGGTGGAGAGCTGGCCGTTCTCATAGTGTCTTTCCGTCCAGGCAACTCGGAACGAATCCGGCGAGGCCCGGATGACCGATGACACTTCGACGGCCACCTGGCTCTTGCCGACCTTGGTGAAGGGATCGTTGGCGCGGGCGTAGTCGTTGAGCGCCGCAGCGCCACGGTCCGTCGTCCAGTCATAAGCCCTGAGCCAGTTCTGCCGAACGATGATCGCGTCAGAAGGTATACTCCGGACCTGCTCGATGAAACGCGCCAGGTGCCAGGCGATCTGCGGGTCGGTGGGCCGATAGTTGGCCTCGGCGGGCGCGACAGTCTGGGCCTGGCCAAGCTTGTCGACCTGCACCACCCACGGCACCACGGTTCCCCGAACCGATTGCCAGACCAGAGCGCCGGCAAAGCCACCCGACAGGATCAGGCAGCCGAAGGCCAATATCCGCCAGTTCTTCGCCTGCACGCGGGCGGAGCCGATGCGCTCGTCCCAGACCTGTGCTGCTTTCTGATAGGGTGTTTCGGGTTGCGGCGCCTTGCCGTAATGGGCTGCGGGTCGTTTGAACAGGCTCATGAGCGGTCACTTTCGGAGAGATTGACGGAAGAGCCGCCGCCGTGGCTGTCGCCAGATCGGACGGCATGGGCAGCGGCGGAAACGCCGTGGCTGAAGGACTGATTGCGTTTCATGCGCTTCGCCCAGTCTGGCGCCCCTTCTCGTGTGGAGGCGGCATTGAAAGAAACGTCATTGGCGGCTTCGCCGTCGCCGATGGTGCCGAGCGTGGAAGAGCCGCCGGTCGTAGCGAAGCCGTCCTTCGCGCCGCCGGAAAAGCTGGATTTCATGCTTTCGCTGGCGCGGGCGGCGGCTCGCTTGAGCGGGGACGTCGCCGCAGAACCAGCGGCCTGCGCAACGCCGCCGAGACCGGAGGCGACACCGGCCGCGCCGGACTGTCCCATCGATCCGAGGCTGTAGGCGGTCGAGGCCGAGCCTGCGGCGGCTGCTCCGCCACGGATGGCAGCCGCCCCACCCGAGAGCGCCGCGGCACCACCTCTCAGCGCAAGACTGGCCGCGCCGCCTGCGGCAAGCGCCGCACCGCCGACAGCAAGGCCGGTGCCGACGGCAGCGCCCGCGCCGAGCTGCGGCCCGCCGGAGATCAGGCCATTGGCGATGCCGGGACCGAAAATGCCGAGGCCGACCAGGGAAAGGGCGGCGAGCACGATCGCCATGGCGTCATCGATGGTCGGCGTCGCGCCGCCAACGCCGGCGGTGAACTGCGAAAACAGCGTCGAGCCGATACCGATGATGACGGCAAGAACCAGGATCTTGATACCGCTGGAGATGACGTTTCCGAGCACACGCTCGGCCATGAAGGCGGATTTATTGAACAGGCCGAATGGAATGAGGATGAATCCGGCCAATGTCGTCAGCTTGAATTCGATCAGGCTGACGAAGAGCTGGATCGCCAGAATGAAGAAGGCGAGCAGCACAAGCGCCCAGGCAAAGAGCAGGCAGGCGATCTGAATGAAATTCTCGAAAAACGCCACCCATCCCATCAGGTCGGAGATGGATGCGAGCAGCGGCCGCCCGGCATCAAGGCCGACCTGCGCCACCCTTCCGGGGCGCATGAGATCGGCGGTGCTGAAGCTGGTACCGGAGGCTTTGAGGCCGAGGCCGGCGAAGCTGTCGAAGACGATCTTCGCCAGACTGTTCCAGTTGCCGATGATGTAGGCAAACACGCCGACGAACAGCGTCTTCTTCACCAGTCGGGCGATGATGTCATCGTCGGCGCCCCAGGACCAGAACAGGGCCGCCAAGGTCACGTCGATAACGATCAGGGTCGTGGCGATGAAAGCGACCTCACCGCCGAGCAGACCGAAGCCGCTGTCGATATAGGAGGTGAAGACACCGAGGAAATTGTCGATAACGCCTGTGCCGCCCACGGATCACCTTCCTTCTTTAGCGGTTGGGTCTTCGCCGGCATATGGCCCGCAACGCGGGGCAAACGGTGACGGTGTTCGTCCCAGGAAACGGTCGCGGGTCTCGGCCCACACGCGCAGGCAGCCGGCGTCGTTGGCCGCGCTTTGTCCAAGCTGCTGGCACCGGCGCTGCCCTTCCCGCAGCGGTTCTCGTGCCGGTTCGACCGGAGCGACAGATCGGTACAATGGCGGCTCTTGCCTGCGGTTCATCTCGATCGCCGTCGCTGTGATCGCGACGGCGACGAAGACGATCGCTGCAAGCCGTGCCAGCATCTTGCCGTCCATGAGCATCCCCTTTCCGGCCGTCAGTTGCCGCCGTTGAACATCCGCGCGCTTCCGGCCTGGTAGCCGGTGCCGGGCGTCAGGAAGCGCTGACGCTGCACGCGGCCCTGTTCGGCCGCAGCGGCGCGTTCGGCTTCGGTGAGCGCGGCGGCGCGGCCGTTGGCGGAAACCAGTGCCACCAGATCGGAGAGCTGCTGCGACTGGAGTGCGAGGAGCTGGTTGCCGGCCTGCGTCGCCTGAAGCGCGCCGGTCGCGCCCTGGCTCTGGCCGACGAGCGTCGACATCTCGGCACGATTGGGGTCGATGTTGCCGACGACGCCGGCCTGCACGCGCATCGCGTCCTCAAGCCCGCCCACGGTGTTTTGCCAGCGTGTCCGGGCATCCGCGACAAGCTGCTGCTGGGGTGCGGTCAGCGAAATAATGCCGTATTGCTGCTGAAATGCCTGGTCGATCTGATGGACGTCGAAAGCGATGTTCTGTGCCTGCGAAAGGAGCTGCTGCGTGCGCTGCACGGACTGCTGAAGCTGCTGGAGTGACGAGTATGGCAGACTGGCGAGGTTCCTCGCCTGATTGATCAGCATCTGCGCTTCGTTTTGCAGGCTGGTGATCTGGTTGTTGATCTGCTCCAGCGACCGCGCGGCCGACAGGACGTTCTCGACATAGTTCTTCGGATCGAACACGATCCTGGCGGCAGCGGCTGGCGGGGCCAATAATGGGCTGAAACTTGCCGGGATCGACAGGAAGGACGCGGCAATCAGCGCCGCGCGTGAGCGACGGTAGGTCATAGTTTGGTCTCCAGGTTGGTGAGATCGGGAATGAGATCAGCCGCCCAGTCGGCGGAGCGCAGGCGAAGCCAAGCCGGCAGGAAGCCGTCGCGGCCCTGCTCGGCAAGGATTTGAGCGATCAGCGACTGGTCGGATTTCGAGGAGGCGGCGCAGAGTGCAAGACCCACCTCGAACAGGCCAAGCTCAAAGAGCCGGTTGCCGCGGCGGCTTTGGCAATAATAGTCGCGTTTCGGCGTCGCCCGGGCAATGAGCTCGATCTGCCGGTCATTGAGGCCGAAGCGCCGGTAGATGGCGGTGATCTGCGGCTCGATCGCCCGTTCGTTCGGCAACAGCAATCGCGTCAGGCAGCTTTCGATGATCGCCGGCGCGATGGCCGAACCGTCGATGTCCGACAGCGACTGGGTGGCGAAGATGACGCTGGCGTTCTTTTTTCTGAGGGTCTTCAGCCACTCGCGCAATTGTCCCGAGAAGCCATTGTCATCAAGGGCAAGCCAGCCCTCGTCGATGATCAGCAACGTGGGGCGGCCGTCGAGCCGGTCGCCGATCCGATGAAACAGGTAGCTGAGGACCGCGGGCGCAGCACCCGTGCCGACCAGTCCCTCGATCTCGAATGCCTGCACCGAAGCGTGGCCCAGATGCTCGTTTTCGGCATCGAGCAGCCGGCCATAGGGACCGCCGACGCAATACGGACGAAGCGCCAGTTTCAGATCATTCGACTGGAGCAGCACGGCAAGGCCAGTGATGGTGCGCTCCTCGACCGGCGCCGAGGCCAGCGACGTCAGCGCGGTCCAGATATACTCCTTCACGTCGGGAGTGATCGCGATGCCCTCGCGCATCAGGATGGCGACGATCCAGTCGGCGGCCCAGGCGCGTTCCGGGGTTTCATGGATCCGGGCGAGCGGCTGAAGGGAGACCGAAGATTCGATCCCTTCGGTGAGATCGCCGCCGAGATCGTGCCAGTCACCACCCATGGCCAGCGTCGCGGCCCGGATGCTGCCTCCGAAATCGAATGCGAAGACTTGAGAGTTTTGATAGCGTCGGAACTGGAGCGCCATCAGTGCGAGCAGCACGGATTTCCCTGCGCCGGTTGGGCCTACAACGAGGGTATGTCCAACGTCACCGACGTGAAGGGAAAACCGGAACGGGGTCGAACCTTCTGTCTTGCCATACAGTAAGGGCGGGGCGTTGAAGTGTTCGTCCCGTTCCGGCCCCGCCCACACGGCACTGAGGGGGATCATGTGCGCGAGATTGAGCGTCGAGATCGGCGGTTGCCGGACATTGGCATAGAGATGACCCGGCAGGCTGCCTAGCCAAGCATCGACGGCGTTGATGGTTTCGGGCATCGCGGTGAAGTCGCGGCCCTGGATCACCTTTTCGACAAGCCTGAGCTTCTCGTCGGCTTGTCGTGGATCGGCATCCCAGACCGCGATCGTTGCGGTCACATAGGCCATGCCGGCGACGTCGGCGCCGAGTTCCTGAAGGGCGACATCCGCATCGACGGCCTTGTTGGCGGCGTCGGTGTCCACGAGCACGGACTGCTCGTTGGTCATCACTTCTTTGAGGATGGCGGCGATCGACTTGCGTTTGGCGAACCATTGCCGCCGGATCCTGGTCAACAGCCGGGTCGCGTCGGTCTTGTCGAGCAGAATCGCCCGCGTCGACCAGCGATAGGGGAACGGCAAGCGGTTCAGCTCATCGAGGATTCCGGGCGTGGTAGCGGTCGGAAAACCAACAATGGTGAGAACACGCAGATGGACATCGCCGAGGCGTGGCGCCAGACCGCCAGTCAGCGGCTGGTCAGCCAGCAGCGCGTCGAGATAGATCGGCGTCTCGGGCACGCGCACGCGATGCCGGTTGGTTGAGACGGTCGAATGCAGATAGGTCAGCGTCGCGGCATCGTCGAGCCACTCGCATTCCGGCATGAAGCCGTCGAGCAGCGCCAGCACGCGGTCCGTGCGGTCGACAAAGCCGCGCAGGATGTCGCGGGCGTCAACGCCGGTCTGTTCGCGCCCTTCATAGAGCCAGCTCTCGGCGCGGGCCGCATCCTCGGCGGGCGGCAGCCAGGCGAAGGTCAACAAATAGCTCGAGACAAAATGCGCCCCGGCTTCCTCGAAATCGGCCTTGCGTTCGGCGTCGAGCAGCGCCGAGGCCGGATCGGGAAAACGGCTGTTGGGATAGGTCGCTGCCTCATGGCGCTGTGCCTCGACAAAGATTGCCCAGCCGGAGCCGAGGCGCCGGAAGGCATTATTGAGACGTCCAGTAACCGCAACCAGTTCGGCGTCGACGGCGGAGTCCAGATCGGGACCGCGAAACCTTGCGGTCCGTTGCAGCGAGCCATCCTTGTTGAGAATGACGCCTTCGCCGACCAGCGCGGCCCAGGGCAGGAAATCCGCAAGGCGGCTGGCGGTGCGGCGATATTCGGCGAGATTCATCATGACCGCATCCCTCCTCACACTGAGAGATGTCCGGGGATGCGCAGATGGCGGCGGCCGACCTCGACAAATAGCGGATCGCGCCTGGCGGCCCAGACCGCCGCGAAATGCCCGACCGCCCAGACAACGAGGCCGACCAGCCAAAGGCGCAGGCCGAGGCCGACCGCGCCGGCCAGCGTGCCGTTCATGATGGCGATGGAGCGCGGAGCGCCGCCGAGCAGGATCTGTTCGGTGAGCGCCCGGTGGACCGGCACCGTGAACCCCGGCACCGCGTCGGCGTGTTGCTGGACAGCCGCCATCACATCAGCGCCCCGCCGCCGAACGAGAAGAACGACAGGAAGAAGCTCGACGCCGCAAAGGCGATCGACAGGCCGAAAACGATCTGGATCAGCCGCCGGAAACCGCCGGACGTATCGCCGAAGGCCAGCGCCAGGCCGGTGGTGATGATAATGATCACCGCGATGATCTTGGCGACCGGCCCCTCGACGGATTCGAGGATCGACTGAAGCGGCGCCTCCCACGGCATCGACGATCCAGAAGCGTGGGCGGGCGCCGCCGCCATCATCATGATGGTGGCGAGCGCTATCGAACTCATGAGATGGCGACGAATGCCCTGCAGGCCAGACGGAGGGGTCAGGTTCGGTACCGCGGGCGGGACATGCTTGGTCATGGCTGTTTTCCTTTCGGGAGCGGTTGGCGTTCGGGGGAAAGCTGAGCAGGGATGACGCGGTAGTCCCCGTCCGGGCCGAGACCCTCGACGCGGGCGAGTTCGGAAAGGCGGCGCGCCGAACCGCGGCCAGAGAGGACGGCGACGATGTCGATGGTCTCGCCAATGAGGGACCTGGGAACGGTGACGACCGCCTCCTGGATCAGTTGCTCCAGCCGGCGGAGCGCTCCGAGACCCGAGCCGGCGTGAATGGTGCCGATGCCGCCGGGATGGCCTGTGCCCCAGAGCTTCAGGAGGTCGAGGGCTTCTGGTCCGCGAACCTCGCCGACGATGATGCGGTCGGGCCGGAGACGCATGGCAGAGCGGGCCAGATCGGTGAGACTGGCCACGAAATCCTTGGTGCGCATCGGCACCTTGTTCTCTGACTGGCTTTGAAGCTCGCGCGTGTCCTCGATAATGAGAAGGCGGTCTTTACCCTTCGCAACTTCGGCAAGGAGCGCGTTTGTCAGCGTGGTCTTGCCGGTGCCCGTGCCGCCGGCGACGAGAATATTGGCGTGCCCGGCAACAGCTTCGCGCAGCAAGGCCGCCTGACCGGTGGTCATGGTCCCCGCCGAAACGTAGTCGTCGAGGGTGAAGACCGAAATCGCCGGCTTGCGGATAGCGAAGGCCGGTCCCGTCACGATCGGAGGAAGCAGTCCCTCGAAGCGTTCACCACTGTCGGGCAGTTCGGCCGAGACGCGCGGAGCACCCGAATGGACCTCCGCGCCGACATGGTGAGCAACCAGACGAATGATGCGCTCACCATCCGCAGGTGAGATAAACTCGCCGGTGTCGGACATGCCTTCCGAAAGACGGTCGATCCACAACCGGCCGTCGGGATTGAGCATCACCTCAACGACGCTGGGGTCTTCCAGGAAGCGGGCGATGGTGGCGCCGAGCGCGGTGCGAAGCATGCGCGCGCCACGCGCAAAGCCTTCCAAATTTCGATGCGAGACTGCCATCCGATCCCCGTTTCCGGCCGGGGAAGTGAGACGGTCCCCGGATGGGGATGATTAAAAGAGCCGGAAATTCGGGTGATTCAACAGGGAATTACCGTCGTCGTAGTGTAGCGTGCAAATACAGGAAAACGGCGGTGGAGCTTCAGCCTATTGGAATTCGATCTTTCGCCCGGCAACCTCTATGCAATAACAAATCGCATTGCACCGATGATTCGATATCGACCTGTTGGAGTATGAATTGAGCAGCAATCCCGAAGACATTTTCAGTCAACTAGAGTCACAAAACGCAGAATCGAAGGGACCAAAGAAGCCCAAGACATCGGCGCGACAAAAATACAATCGCCGGAAAGTATGGTTGTCACATGCTCTCGATCAAATGGAGATCGCCATCGCCGACCTGCTTTCACAAGGAGGAGCAGTCTATAAACGGGCCGAGATCGACACCCTGAAAAAGGCAATAGAGGAATTTCGAGAAACAACAGAGCTGAAAACTCCGGAGCCGTCCGCCCCTACGCAGGAGGAGATCGACGGTTTCACGGATATGTTGAGCAATCTGAAACCGTGGGAACCGCCGTCAAAGGAAGAGCTTGCCGCACTATATGCGTCGCTTGAGCTGGCTGCAGAAAACGATGATGATGCGCCTGATGATGGCGCACCGAGTGAAACTTGATGCAAGAAGAGCAATCGGACTTCGTGAAATCTGAACGATCATGATGACAGCTCGTCCGATCGTCCTGTAACATCCTCCGAAATCTCCTGCCGCAACTTCGGCCCTTGAGCCAGCCGCCGGCCAAGCGCGGTCACGAACGCCTCGTAGCGCTCACTGGCCTTGGCGCGCGCCGCCTGCGCCGCCGGCTCGGGCAGCGCCGGCGTGGTGGTGAGCCAGAAACGGACGAA
Source organism: Agrobacterium sp. P15N1-A (assembly GCF_044626815.1). Taxonomy (NCBI): domain Bacteria; kingdom Pseudomonadati; phylum Pseudomonadota; class Alphaproteobacteria; order Hyphomicrobiales; family Rhizobiaceae; genus Agrobacterium; species Agrobacterium sp. P15N1-A. The sequence continues at coordinate 344,571 of NZ_JBIUPF010000006.1, forward strand.
AACGGCGAGCGTCTCGACCGAGATACCGACATCGCGCTCCAGCCGCGTCATGCGGCGGTCGAGCTGGTCGAGACGTTTGGCAACCACTGCCTCGCGCCGCTCGGCGTCGTCCGGAGACAGGAATGAGGCAACGGCGGCTTCCACCACCAGGGACATGGACTGTTCCCGGCGGGCCGTATAGTCCGAGAGCATCGCCATCACATCCGGGTCGAGATAGACGGAGATCTGCGTTTTCTTCTTTCGACCGGTCATAGTGTTCACAGATCCATCCCGTCATTGGGGTCGAGCGAAACCTGCCGCGCCACGCCTTGCATGAGGCGGCTCAGGCGCCGATTGCGGGTGGCTTCCTCCTCCATGTCATCGGGTGGGTCGATCTCGAACTCGTTCTCGATCGGCTCTTTCCTCTCGACGGGCTTCACGCGGTTCAGCTCCGGTTGATGCCGGTGCTCGGATTCCGTCGGATCTTCGTCCTCAGCGTCCACCTCCGCGGGCGACGCAGCAGGTCCGGGTCGGGCCGGAATTGGCAGGCTGCTCCAGTCGTCGGGCCGCGGCTTGTCAGGGCGGGTGAGTTCGGGCGGCGGCAAGATCCGCTCCTGAAATCGCGCATCCTCGTAGTAGCGCGCCTTCCTCGCCCGGATCGGCGGTGTGCCGGCGACCATGACGATCTCGTCTGCCGGCGGGAGCTGCATGATTTCACCGGGGGTAAGCAGCGGCCGCGCGGTTTCCGAACGCGAGACCATCAGATGTCCGAGCCAGGGCGACAGACGATGCCCGGCATAGTTCTTCATCGCCTTCATCTCGGTGGCGGTGCCAAGCGCATCGCTCACCCGCTTCGCGGTCCTTTCATCATTGGTCGCAAAGCTCACACGGACATGGCAGTTGTCGAGTATCGAGTTGTTCGGCCCATATGCCTTCTCGATCTGATTGAGCGACTGAGCGATGAGAAAGCTCTTGAGGCCGTACCCGGCCATGAAGGCGAGCGCTGACTCGAAGAAATCCAGCCTGCCCAAGGCCGGAAACTCATCCAGCATCAGTAGCAGGCGATGCCGGCCAGCCTTCGCCTGTAGGTCCTCGGTCAGGCGGCGGCCGATCTGGTTGAGGATGAGACGAATGAGCGGCTTGGTGCGGTTGATGTCGCTCGGCGGCACCACGAGGTAGAGCGTCGTCGGACGCCTGTCGCCCACGATGTCGGTGATGCGCCAGTCGCAGCGGCGCGTCACCTCGGCCACCACCGGATCGCGATACAGGCCGAGAAACGACATGGCGGTGGATAGCACGCCGGAGCGTTCGTTGTCGGATTTGTTCAAGAGCTCGCGTGCGGCGCTGGCGATGACGGGATGCGGGCCGACCTCGCCCAGATGCGCCGTCTTCATCATGGCGGCGAGCGTCGACTCGATCGGCCGCTTCGGATCGGAGAGAAAGGCGGCGACACCGGCAAGCGTCTTGTCCTTTTCGGCATAGAGGACATGCAGGATCGCGCCGACCAGAAGGGCGTGGCTGGTCTTCTCCCAATGGTTCCGCTTTTCGAGGCTGCCCTCGGGATCGACCAGAATATCGGCGATGTTCTGGACATCGCGCACCTCCCATTCACCGCGGCGCACCTCGAGCAGCGGATTATAGGCGGCCGACTTGGCATTGGTCGGATCGAACAACAGCACGCGGCCATGTCGTGATCGAAAGCCGGCGGTCAGCGTCCAGTTCTCACCCTTGATGTCATGGACGATGGCGCTGCCCGGCCATGTCAGAAGCGAGGGCACCACCAGGCCGACGCCTTTGCCACTCCTGGTCGGCGCGAAACATAGGGTGTGCTCAGGGCCGTCATGCCGCAAATAGTCCCGATCGAGCTTGCCGAGCACGACGCCATCGGGTCCGAGCAGGCCGGCAGCCTTGATCTCCTCCGTCTCCGCCCAGCGCGCCGAACCATAGGTGGCGACGTTCTTGGCCTCGCGCGCCCGCCAGACCGACATGCCGATCGCAACCGCAATGGCGATGAAGCCACCGGACGCGGCGATCAGGCCGCCTTCCACAAAGATCGGCGGTGCATAGGCATCGTAGAAATACCACCACCAGAAAAAGGCCGGCGGATAGTAGATCGGCCAGCCGGCGATCTCGAACCACGGCCGGCCGAGCTGGGGCTGGAAGCCGAGCTGCCAGGCCGTCCACTGCGTCGCGCCCCAGGTCGTCATCAGCACGATCAGGAAGACGGTGAGGATCTGGCCCCAGAGGATTTTCGTCGCGGACATGGCAATGGTCCTTTCGTGGATACTGAGGGTTAGAGGCCGAGCCCGCGCTTGCGGCCAAAACTCCAGTCGATGCCGCCGTCGTTGCGGGCAACGCCGGAGACGTGCTTGCCGAGCTGCTTTTCGAGGGATGGCGACCACGGCACGAGCTGGAAGCCGAGGCCCCCATCCCCACTGATGACCTCGAGCATGGCGAAGCGGCCGGAGGCGAGCGCGAAGCGCTGGCGATAGGTGCCGGTGACGAACTCGCCGCTTGCGGCTCGGTTGAACGGCAGGCCCGTCTCGGAAGCGAGCTTCTCGCCGAGCGCTTCCAGCTCGCGGCGGCGCAGCGTGTCGATCAGCCTGCGGGCGAAGACGACGCTGCGGCCTTGACGCTCGGCCAGTCCTTGCTCGGCAAGATGATCCGCGCGCCGGTCCATGGCCTGCTGCACCTCGGCGCCGAAGCCGCCATCGGACAAGGACAACGGCTCTCTGGCGATCGCCTGCCGATCGAGCCAGGTCGCGCCCGATGCCATCACCTGTGCGCTGATGTCGAGATCGGAACGGACCGCGAGCGCGACGCGGCGTTCGCCGCGCTGATCCTCATAGGCGCGGAGTTCGACGATCGAGCCTGGCGGGCTGTCGCCGGCGGCATCGAGATGCGGCAGTTTGATATGGTGGGTACGGCCATCCATGCCGTCGACCACGGCATAGGCCGTGCCCTTCAGCTCGTCGTCGAGGCCACGATCGACCAGCCGGCCGATGACCGGCGTGTCGAGGCTCTCGCCCGCAAGCACATAATTTGCCGCGCCACGCTCGATGCCGCGTTCCGTCAGGGCCTTGTGCATCCGCTTGATGATATCGCCGCGTTCGCCAAGTTCGCGCAGGACCGTTTCGGCCTCGGGCTTGATGAACCATTGCGAATGGCCGACCTGTCCGGCGACGCCAAGGACTTCCAGCCTGCGCAGGCGACCGACCTTCAGCGCATGGAACTCGTCAGGCTGACTAAGGCCAAGTGGTGCAAGATCGATGATACCGGACTTGCCGCCATCGCGGACAAGCTGGCGATCGAGCTGCGTCCAGCGTTCTGCCTCGATCTGGCTTTCGAGACTACGGCGGATGTCGAGGTCGGTGCGCGGTCCCAATTCCTGGGTGATGAGATCGCGCGCCCGGTCGCGCATGCCTTCCTTGATATAGTCCCGCGAGATGACGAGGTCCTGGCCGTCGTCGCGGACACCGCGCACGATCAGATGGACGTGCGGATGTTCGGTGTTCCAGTGAACGATGGCCGCCCAGTCGAGCCGGGTGCCGAGATCCTTCTCCATCTGGCCAACGAGGTCGCGGGTGAAGGATTTGAGATCGGACATCTCCACGGCGTCGTCCGGACTGACGATGAAGCGGAAATGATGCCGGTCGCCCTGACACCGTTCGGCGAAGGCACCGGCATCGGCATTCCCGGTGCCCGCCCCGAACAGACGAGCGTTCTCCCCGTCCCGGGTCACACCTTCGCGGCGCAGATAATTGAGATGGGTGCCGAGCGGCGCGGCGAAGGCCGTGTGCCGGACGACGCGCGCCTTCACCACGGCGCCGCGCGTGCGGGACGTGATGAGGCGATTGGCCTGGATGCTGGCGCGTTGGCCGTGACCGAAGCGCGAGCGGTTGCCGGGAACGACGCGGCCGGAACGCGATACGCCACCGCCGGCCTTCTTCGCCGCGGCGAGCGCCTGGGCGATGAAGGGCCGCGCCGATTGCGCGCGGGTCGAGCGGATGCGCCCCGGCCGGACGCGGAACTCGCGTTCATCGTCCATGGCGCAGCTCCGCAATGTGCAAAAAATCTATGAGAAACAGAGCGTTGGGGCGTTGACGCACATTGCGCGCAGGCCCGGCAATGTGCGCAGCAGCCCGGAAAACCCAGCAAAAACAACCACCCGACCGACGCGCAAGGTGCGCCCTTTTATCCTGCCATCGTCCGGTTGCTGTACTTGCCTCCAACCCCGGCATCCTCCACGATGCGCCAGAACCCGACAGGATGCGAAAGAGCCGGTTGAAGGTCATCGCGGACCGTCCCCCTCGCGCCAGGCGAGGAAAATGGAGGAGGCCTGCGATCCGGCAGCGCTATCGTCCTGCACCGGAACGGAGGGATGAAGGCCGCTCGGCGGATGTTCGGCTGCACGATCATCGCCGCGTTGGCGATCGTCTTTACGCGCCACGAAGAGCGGTGCCTCGCGCCAATCCGCCGGTGGCTGGAGTGCCGTTCGTGGTTTGTCGGATGGTGCGGTGCTACCCAGCGCGGGTGCGAGCAAAGCGACATAGGCTCGCGTCTCTGCCGGCAGAGCGCGACCGGTCGCAAGATGCTCGTCGTAGCGCGCCGGACCGGCATTGTAGGCCGCGAGCATTGCCGGGACCGTGCCGTAGCGGTCGAGCATCTCGCGCAGATAGGCGGTGCCGGCGATGATGTTGTCGCGGGGATCGAACGGATCGCGGCCGAGTTGGTAACGGCCGCGCAGCTCGGCCCATGTCTCAGGCATGATCTGCATGAGGCCGAGCGCTCCGGCGGGTGACACGGCACGCACGTCGTTGCGGCTCTCGGTGCGCTTCACGGCAACGATCCATGCCTGCGGAATACCGAAACGCTGCGATGCTTCGGCAATATGCGCGGCATAGGGATCGGCAGGCGCCGTGCGGGTCGTCGGCAGCGTTTGGGCAAGGGCCGGACACGCGGCGGACGCGGCGAAGGTCAGGCCGGAAAGAAGAAGGGAGAGTGCTGTGCGTCGGACGGCGGTAAAACCTCCGACGCCGGCACGGTGTCGTGTCGCCACCGTTCAGTCCTCCTTCCGCTTCGAAAGTGGGTTGGTGTGCAGGCCCCAGGCGGAGCCGTCGTCGCCGGCGCGGAAGAGGTTTGCCCGAAGCGTGCCGCCGAACAGTGGGCTGTAGATCTCCACGGAGACGAATTCGCCTGCGCGGTCGCCGACATGCGACCAGCCGGCGCCGATATCGAGCCCTTCCTCGTCGCCGAGCAGAACGCGGTAAGCCGGGGCATTCTTCGCCTCCGAAGGTTCGGCCAGAACGAAGGTGATTTGCTCGTCGATACCGAGGGCTCTGAAACGCCCTTCAAAGCCGGACTGTGTAAGAGTGAAGTGTCCAATCTGGGCCATGGTCATGGTCTCCTTGGTTGTGCGGCGAGGTTGCGCAGCTCGCGCCGTCACCGCGTCGGCGCGCGCCAGACAAAGCGGCCTTCGCCGTCTTCATCGGTGTAGAGAGGGATTGCCCGGCCGATCACCGCGGACACCGGAAGCGGCCCGAAATAGCGGCCGTCCAGACTGTCGGGAACTTCCCAATTCATCAGGAAAAGTTCATCGGCCGCGACAACGCGGCAGCCCCGCCAGACCGGCAGCGAGCGGCCAAGGCGATCGCGCTCCAGCGCTTCGCCCATCTCGATCCCGTCGACCGTGATCAGGTCGCGGTTGCGGCACACGCGCTGTCCCGGCAGACCGAGGACACGCTTCAGGAGTGGAACGCCACGGCCGACATAGCCACGTTCGACCATGAAGTCGGCGAGCGGTTCGGGCGGCATGACGGCGACCAGCTCGGGCACTTCAAGCCGATCAGCCGGCGCGATGGTGTAGAAGCCGATGGGCGCGCTTTCGGTGGCGTTCCAGATCAGCCAGGTGGACGTCGGGATGAACGCGGCGACCGCAGCGCCTATCACAGCGAAATACGTCACCATGACGTAGTCGAAGCGGGTCATCGTCCGATCTCCCGCCGCTTGAGCCACGCCTGATGGCGGTCGATCGTGTACGGACGCGGCTGTTGGCCAGCCTGCATCCGGTGGGCGACGTGGCGCCAGTGATCGGGCGCGACATCGCAGGCGTCGATGCCGCCGCGTTCGATCGCATCGACGTGGCGTAGCACGTCCTCGACCTTCGGCCAGCCTTCGATCTTGAGGACGATTTCGCCGCCAGGACGCACGAAGGGCAGTGTCTGATGAGCTTCGCCCGGCTCGACCGCGCGCACAATGTCGATACGCGAGATGATCGTACCGTAGTCGTTCGCCGCCCACCGGACGAAGGCAAAGACTGAGCCTGGGCGAAAGGAAACGACGCGGCGGCGACGGTCGAGAATCCGTTCCTGCGCCTCGTGACCAAACCTGATCCAGTATTCGATCTTCTTCTCGATCCAGGTCAGTTCGACGTGCGTCATGTCGTCGGTGGAGCCTACGGACGGCAAACGGCCGCCGTGCATGCGGGGGGCCACAATGCCGGTCATGAGAGGTCTCCTTCTGTCGGGGGAAATTCGCGTGCGAACAGATCGCGCAGCATGTCGGCGACGGTGACACCGCGGCTGAAAGCGGTAATCTTGATCCGGCCGCGCAGCTCGGGCGTCACGTCGATGGTGAGCCGCGCGGTGAAACCGCCGGCGTCATCATTGCGAGGCGGTGCATCGGCGGCCTTGATCCAGTGCTCGGGATCGGCAGGCCGGGAAGCGAAGCCTTTGCGGGTAGGACGCTCGCTCATGGCGCGGCCCTCCCGCTTCCGAGACGACCGATCTCCGCAGCCAGTGCCGTGATCTCGCGCGCGGCCGGAGTGTCGTGGTCGAGTTCTGAAACAAGCCGACCGGACTGTGCAGCCGCCGCGAAAGCGATGCGCTGTCCGATGGTGCTGGCAAGCACGGGCGGGTCGTGATCGGCGAGTGTTTCGGCCGTCTCGCGGGCGAGCACCGTGCGGGCACCGCAGCGGTTGAGGACAAAGCGCGCGGCTAGCTCGGGCCGGTAGATACGCGCCTCGGAGAGCAACGCCAGCATCTCGGCCGAAGCCCAGCCATCTAGCGGCGACGGCTGTACCGGGATCAATACGAGATCGGCGGCAAGCAGCGCCGAACGCATGAGCCCGGCGATGCGCGGCGGCCCGTCGATCACGATATGATCCACGTCGCGGGCGAGTTCAGGGGCCTCGCGGTGCAGCGTATCGCGCGCAAGGCCGACGACGCCGAACAGGCGCGGAAGGCCTTCATGGCTCCGCTGCTGCGACCAGTCGAGCGCCGAGCCCTGAGGATCGGCGTCGATCAGGGTGACGCGCTTGCCGCGTGCTGCCCATTCTCCGGCGAGGTTCAGTGCCAGCGTCGTCTTGCCGACGCCGCCTTTTTGATTGAGGAACGCGACAATCATCGGCGTCCTCCCGGCGGATCGAGAGGAAGTCGGGGGACTTCGGGATCCACGGATGCAGGCGTGTCGGCGTGATCCGTAGCCGATCGGGGTGCGGATGGCGCAGCCGAAACGCTCTTCTTCGCGGCTATGCTGAGACTTCTGGCAGCGTCGCGGACGAGGTTTTCCAAATCGCACGCGCGCTTTTTAAGGTTAGATTCTTGGTTAGACTCTAAGTTAAGGGCGCGATTTGCTGTTTGATTTCCGTGCGTTATGCCCTGTTTGGGTTCCTGATAGCACGAGCCTCCGGTTCCCGATAGCACGTGAGTGCGGGTTCCCGATAGCACGAGACTATCCACAGGTTGTCCACAGGGCGCGGCTGGCTCGAAAGCAAGCAGCATCCGCCCGCCGATCTCGACTTCGAGGAAGAGCGTATAACCCGGCAGAGGTTGGCGTTGGATGATGTCGCGCAGCTCGAAGGCGAAGCGCTTGAACGGCGACAGGCTGCCGGATTTCTGGTGAAGATGGCGAAAGTCGAAACGCCAGCCGTCGCGCTGGCGGCCGCCGTGCTTGCGCACCAGGCGGTAAAGCCAGCGATCGAGGCCGCTGGTCAGGTCGAAATAGGCCCGGTCGATGGTGAGCACCAGCGCGTCATCAAGGACAGCCTGGTAGAACCAGTCCGGCACGATCAGCTCGATGCCCTCGGGACGACCGTTGCGGTCGGTGCGCTCCTGCCACTCGTTGATCCACGAGAAGCGGTGACGCCTTCCCTCTGCGGGTTGACGGATCGAGGTGGAAACCGTGGTCGATTGCAGCCGGTCGAGCGCAGCTTTCAGGCGCTGATAGTCGCGCGCGCTGGTGCCGCGCCCGACATAGGAGAGGATTTCGTAAGGTGTTGCGGCCATCAGCCGGGAGGTGCGAAGCCCGGCATCGCGGGCTTCGACAATCTGGCTCGCCGCCCAGATCAGGATGTCGGCGTCCCAAATGGTCGCCATGCCGTGATCGGGAACGGCCTCGACCCGGATCGTCACGTTGCCGGCGACGAAATCGATCGGCGCGACGCGGTGCGTCTTGGAGAGGGAGAAGAAGGGATAAGCCATGAGATCCTGCGCGTCTCGTGGCGCGAAGTCACCAGGGAGCGCCCGGAACAGATCGAGCTGCCCGCGCTCCGAGAGGGACCGATGCCGCGCCGCCATTGGGAATACCGGCCGCGGTCAGCGTGCGTAGCGGCCGGGCTGCGGAACAGCGGGCAGCGTCTGGCGCTTCGCCGGCAGCACCTGGCCACGCGGGTCGGAGGTCGAGGTGACGGCACCGCGAGCTGCCCAGGCTTCGAGATCGTCGACGGCGTAGACGACGCGGCCGCCGAGCTTGCGATAGCCCGGGCCGGTTCCGTAGGTCCGATGCTTCTCCAGAGTGCGGGCGGACAGGCTAAGAAATTCAGCAGCTTCCTTGGTGCGCAGGTAGCGCGGCGGCAAAATGGCGAGATCGGGTCGCATGGATCGGGCCTCCGTGGGTTGCGGGCGGCCGCTGCGGTTCAGCGGCGGACGACGACCACGGTGGCGGAGAAAGGTCTTCGGAGGGGATGGGGAACAATGGAGGGCAAAAATCTCCACCCCCTGCCCCGCAACGATCAGGATCTGCGACGGTGACGCAGCAGTTGAAGATAGCCGCCGCCGATCATCGCCGAACCGCTCTTGACCAGACCGATGACCGTGTCGCGGATCGAAGAAGTCTTCCACGGTTCCGCGGCGATGCGATCCCGGCCGTAAAGCGCGATGGCGATCTCGCGGTAACTGGCGCCGTTCGTCCTGCCGTCCGCCGCCTGCAACATCAGGCGCAGTCGGCGGCGCTGCTGGCTCGTCATGCGCGTATCGGGCGGCACCGGGCGGCTTCGGGCCGCACGCCAATAGCGGATCAGAGCTTCGAGCCGGCCAAGTATATCGTCGTCGAGCGGGATCAGTGCTGCCAGGGGCTCCTCCGGAGCGGTGTCCGGGAGGAAAAGAAACTGGGAGCCGACGCTCTCTATATCAACGGCATAGCGACCTTCGGGAGCAGGGCGACTCTCGCCGGTACCGATCGGTGGGTGGAGTGAGAGATGTGGGAGGAATTCGGGGCATCGCATCAGGATCAAAACAGCAAGATCGACTGAAGGCGACCAAAGCACATGCTGTGATGTGGAGGGCAAATCCGGCCTTGCCGGGAAATCGCAACCCCCAGCGCTGCTCCGCTTCACGGGGAAGCGGAGCAGTCTCTGCTTTCGCTTGCACAAGGTCTTGATAGAGACCCTGATACCCTTCGTCGCGACGAAGGCATTCCCAGGCGAGCCCTTCAACCGGCAAGTCGTCAAAGAAGTCATAGGCACGCTGATTGCGCCAAACCGATGTATCCGGTGTCATACTCAGCACCTCGCAGATAACGCGCAAGTCGAGCGAAATACGATTCCCGGTTGAAGTGATTTGCGGAAGATTGTCGGCAGGCATCACCTGATGCCGCAGCGGCATCACCAATGCGACGCGGACAATGCCTTCATGACGAACTGATTCAGTTCAGGAGATACTTATAGCCCGTACTGGCCATCCAACGCGCCCGTGCCAGATGGCTGTCATAGACGCGCCGGGCGCGTTCCGGCTCGCGGTCAGCGTCGATCCCGAACAGAATTCCAACAGCTTCCCGCCATTCCGCGCCGTCGGCGACGGAATCGAGAAGACGCGCATAGAGCTTGATGTGCGACCGATCGTAATTGGTAAGTTCGAGGCCCTCGGGGGGCATGTCTTTAAATAGCACAATCATGGCGTCCTCCCAGACAGGTCGGCTCATGATTGGCCAAGAATACGAACCTGGCGTCCTTTGTCTTCATCAACGAGCAGTACCCCTTGTCCCCGCTCGGTGGACAATAGCACGACGCCGGCTGCTTCAAGAGCCCTGCGAACCTGATCGCGCGTACTTTCATACACTTCGAGGCCGCTTTCGGATTCGAGGCGTTTGAGTGCGGTCAGTGATACCCGGGCCTTGTCAGCGAGCGTCTCCTGTGTCGAACCCAGCAACGCGCGTGCGGCCCGCGATTGTCGGGCGGTGATCATGCATGACCACCTCCCATACGAGCCTACGCACATTCCAAAACTACGGCTATTTTAGTCGTTCTTGGTTTTGGATTCCACCGAGAAGTCGCTGCGTCGGCGGTCTTTGAACTATCTGCGCCATCGTGATTCGGGTGAATTGCCGATTTGCCCGACATTTTAAGCATCGCCCTTTGGGCGTCGATGGGGGCAACGCCCCTTCGAGTTCAGTCGAACGGATCAATTTCTTCGACGATGGTGTCGTCCTCCCCGTCATATTCGGCGGCGGGCATTACGCTGAGCGTGCCGTCGCCGGCACGGAAGACGACGATCGTGACCATCAGGGTGGCGGCGAGGCTAAAGGCGAAAGCGTGGGCATCTGAAAGGGACATTTTCCGGCTCCTGATTAGAGGCGGGGACCATTCCCCGCTCGACAGGCGCCCGATGTGTTTTGATCCTGGCCGCGATCACCGCCGAGGCAAAGCCTCGGACGGCAGCATGCATCGCATAGTCCGACCCTTCATGGGTTGATCGTGGAAGGCCGGGATTGAAACCAAGGTTGCGACTCAAGAGCGGGGTGGTCGCGCAGACCGGAGCGGGAAATTCCCGCAGATGCCTACTCCTTAAAGCCTGCCGGCGCCGCCTCCCTGATGGTCCGGATTGTCTTTGTGCCTCTGGGACCGGCGTGATGCCCTCCGCCGAATATGATTGGTGCAACAGCCGTGTTTGCTGATCCAAACCCGATGGTGGCTTTGGTATTGGCCCAGCCGGAAGGCCCGGGCGGCGGCTGTGATCTTCCGCGAACATGAAAAACCCGGCGGCTCGCGCCGCCGGGCCTTTGGCATCCTGCTCAGAACGGAATGTCGCTGTCGTCTGAAAACTGGCCGTCGTCGTTCTCGGTCTGCTTCGCCCGGTTCAGGAAATCCACCGTCTCGGCGATGATCTCCGTGCTGTAGCGATCGACGCCCTCAGCATCGGTCCACTTCGTGTAGTGGATGCGACCGCGCACCAGAACCTTCATGCCCTTCTCGCAGTATTCCTGGATCGTTTTAGCGAGGCCGTTGAAGGCGGTGATGCGGTGCCATTCGGTATCCTGGACCCGGTAGCCGTTCTCGTCCCGGATAACCTTGCCTTCCGAATAGCGCGGGCGCGACGTGGCGAGGGTGAAGTGGGTGATGTTGGTGCCGCCCTGGGTGGTTCGGGTTTCGGGGGCCTGACCGATGTTGCCGGCAAGAATGACGATGTTCTGCATTTTCGTATCTCCGTTGCTCCTCGGAGGGTCCATCCCTCCGACGAGACCCGGCCAAGGCCGTCGGGAGATGCCTGCACTGGCGCTTTCAAGCGGCAGCTTGACCCGTAAGGCCCGGAGTGGTGCGGGCAGGCGCTTGCGCCAACTCGGTCCGGAGCCGCGCGGGTTGCGGTCAGAAACCGAACGGTCTTAGGGGATCAGTCAGTCGGAGGGATTGGCGCCTCAGAGCGCTACGCCGGGGATGCGCAGCAGAACATCGTCCTTGCTGGCGACAGCGCGCTGGCAGGCTCCGTGCCGAAACCCTCGCACGCCAAGCGTGAGCGAAAGAGCCGTCACCGGCCACCATACGCCGCCAGCCGGAAGGCCGGGTTTGTCCGGGGCGAAAGTTTAGCGGCTAGAGGGCTTCAGGCACATGGCACCGTTCCCGCCTCACCTGCTGAAGTTACGATCCCGCAATACAGCGAGACAGAAACATGAACGTATTCGCGGTTGCCCCGCTACACGAAGTGGACCGATCGCGATGGTATTGACCGTAACATCGCACGCGATTGTCGTTCAATGCCAAACTTCCAACGCCGGGCGAGGCAGACCGAGAACGAGGACGACTATCGCAGCGCTGATCTGACGTCACTTATCTGGGCGGGGTGCGAAAGGCCCGGCGGCGCGGGCCGGCGCAGGTTTTCCATGGAAGCGGCAGGTCGCGGCTGTATCAGCGCGAGAGGATCGTCGTACCGAGCGCGTTGAGATTAAGCATCGCCGCGATACCGATGAACAGACCGCCAGCGCTACCGAGCATATTCAAGGCGATCGTCGAATCGATGAAGTTCTTCGTGACGCCGTGGACAAGCGCATAGCCAGCGATGGTCGCCGGGATCGCGAACACGGCGAGCGCGATCAGACGCAAGGCCGGGTTCTTCGCAAAGCCCACAACCGCGATGACCAGCGCCACCGAAAGCAGCGCCGCGCCGATGGCGGCGAGCCCCGACATCAGGAAACTGGCCTCCGTGTCATAGACATATTGGAAGGCGGTCAACCCGACCATGAAAGGCAAGGCATAGACAGCGAAGTTATAGGCGATCACGCACATTGCGATCGTCAGGGAGATGGCGAGCAGGATCAGCGTCATGGCAGCCTCCAGATGAACGATTGGGGATCACGACAGGCTGCCGGAAGATGCGCTCCGCCTGCGACTGGGATACTTCACCGGTTCTGCTTTTCGTATAAGACGAATTCAGTCAGGCCCCGTCAAGGTCATCGTGCAACAGGGAACTCTTCTGTAAGAGCGCCAGCAATGCGCGTTCGAACGAACAACAGTCGAAGCTATAACTTACGAGGCGTTCTGGCTCGGGGAGTAAAGAAAATCGTGTCGGCGACAATATGTGACCTAGCGGCGAAGCTGCCATTGCTGATCGGTGGCCTTCTCGATCGCGAAAGCAAGCTCAAACGCGGGCGTTTCCGCGAAGAAACGATGACCGATATCATCACCGGCGCGCTGGCGGCATTCGCCGGACCGAACCTCGTGATTCAGTATCCGGTAGAGGTCGAGACCGGCGGTGATCTCGACTTACGGTTTTGGCACGCGGAGAGTGATCGCAACCTCAATGTAAGAATCCAGGCCAAGCGCCTGAATGCGGAGAAGGACGGGACAAAGAAGGTCAAGATCAAGCATCGTGCGTATGACGAACTGCTTCACAAGCCACCAACCGGGACGGACTACCAGTTCCGCGTCCTTCGCGACGCTCCCGCGCCATGGCTCCCGCTCTACATGTTCTACAATCATCAGAGCGTGACGGTCGATCCGGAGCTCGCGGGTACGACGCCAACTGTCAGGGGGATCAACCTGGCATTCGCGTGCGATGTGGCGGATGAGCTGGAGGATAAGCTGGCGTCAGCGGCAGCGAAACCGAGGAAAATCAAACACCACAAGCGGCTCAGTCATTTGCGCAAGCACTTCTTCGGACTTGAGGCGATCCTTTGCCCTGCTGGAGATTGGAAAAGCGAAACCGTGCCGCCGCCGGATCTCGTGCAGATGTCTCTGCGCGAGCAATACCGGATGTATGAGGACGATAAGACAGAGAAAGAAATTCCCGACATCGTGCGGCGTTGGCTGTTGGAGCCTACCGGACTTGCTGTCAGCCGCGGCATCCGGCGTCTTTCTGATGGCCCGTCGATCCGGGTCAGACAAGACGTAGAGGTTCCGACGATCACCTTTATTTCCGGGAGGACGGCTGACGACCGGACACCTGTCATCAACGATGATACTGATCGGAGACGAGGCTGACACCCCGCAATGGCGGCGCTTTACGCGCCGCCGTCGAACTTCATGACCGGGATACCGAGCTTCCGCGCCTTGTCCGCGAGGTTCTCCTGAATCCCTGTGCCGGGGAAGACCAAGACACCGACCGGCAGGGTGTCGAGCATGGCGTCGTTGCGCTTGAAGGGCGCGGCCTTGCCGTGCTTCGTCCAGTCAGGCTTGAAAGCGACTTGGCGCACACGGCGGGAATCGGCCCAGCGGGAGGCGATCAGTTCGGCACCCTTCGGCGTGCCGCCGTGCAGCAGCACCATCTCGGGATGCTTTGCATGAACCTGATCGAGCTTCGCCCAGATCAGATGATGGTCGTTGAAGTCTGCGCCGCCGGTCACGGCGACCCTGGGGCCGGCGGGTAGCAGCACTTCGGTCTCGGCCCGGCGTTTCGCGGCGAGGAAGTCGCGACTGTCGATCATCGCCGAGGTCAGATGGCGATGGTTGACCATTGAGCCGGTGTGCGGCCGCCAGGGTGTACCGGTGTGGTTCTCGAAAGCTTCGGCCGAGAGGTCACGGAAGAGTTCCATGCTGTTGCGCCGCTCGATCAGGGTCTGGCCCTCTGCCGTGAGGCGTTCGAGTTCGACCGACTTCACCTCGCTGCCGTCTTGTTCTCTCTGAAGGCGACGCTGCGCCTGCTCATTGTCATCGAGCTCGCGTTCGACCCGACCGGCGGCGCGGTGAAACAGGTTGACGGTCCCCCAGAGCAGATCGTTGAGGTCGGGTTCGAGGCGGGTGTCACCGAGTGTGGCGACGAGGGCGTCGAAGATGTCCGCGACCGCGGCGGCGACCTTGTTGCCCTCCGGCAGAGGTCTAGGATCGGGTTCGTCCTGAAACGGACGCCAGCCATAGAGCTGGAGTTCGGTGAGGAGATGATCGGTGGGGGATGAGGTGTGGACCGGCTCGAAGCCTGCGTTGTCGTCTTCGTTCATCATCGGGAGCGTCCTTCTGTCCAAGAGACCGCGCCCATCGCGGCCTTCGCAGGCGTCGAAGCTCACGGACGGGACGGCCTGGCAGCCCTCGCGCTACCGCGAGGGCCTTGATGGCCGTGTTCCGGCTATTTTGTTTCGCGCTGCAAAGGCGGGGCTCGTCCCGCCGGCGGAAAATAGCCGGAACACGGCCATTGCCTGGACGGCCAGTTTGTGAGCCGATCGCCCTCTCAGAAGGCCGTGGGCGTCGGCCTCTCCGACACGAGGAAGGTTGCTCACGATGATGAATGGAGGTGGCAGGTGAAGATAGATGCCTGGGCCGCGCCTCATCCCCCGCCGGTCGTCTCCTCATCCCGCCATGAACCGGCTGACGTCTTCGGGATGAAGTTGATCCCTCAGAGCCGCCCGGAGGGCGTCGACGCCGCGCCAGCGCAGATCGTCGCTGAAGTCCCCGCCGATCGGCGACACCGGGATCGCCTCGATGCCGATGCCAGCTGCTCTGGCGATCAGGCTGTCTCTCGCACCGTCCCCGGCTGGATCACGATCGCGAAGGACATAGAGCTTGCGTAGCGTCGCCGGGAACAGGATGGCAGCGAGGTGGGCGGCCGAAAGAGCCGCCAGCATCGGCATGGGGCCGATACCCAAGCGGGCCGACAGCACAGTTTCGATTCCCTCTCCGGCGGCGAGCACCTCACCGGCCACACCAAAGCGGACGCCGTGCCCGAGAAGGTCGCCCATCGCCCGCCGCGGTGTATCGACAGGCGCCTTGCCCGAACCGTCAAGGGAAAGCCAGGTCCGGTGTGCGCCGGTCTGCCGTCCGGCGAGATCGGTGACGGACGCGACCATCGCCGGCCAGGTCTCCGTGGGCGCTTGCTCGTCGGGCTTGTAATAGCACCGTGGATGGAAGCGCAACGCGGCAGTGCCGACGAACGACGTGAGCGCCCTCCCTCTGAGGTAGATCTCCGCAAGCGTGCCGCCGATCGGCTGCGACATGGCGAAGAGCCGCCGCGACGCTTCGGGTGAACCGACGGCGACGCTCGACACAATGCCGGTTGGGGTTCTTGTCTTTTCCGGATCTGGGTGCGGGAGGCGGAGGAACCGGCGTGCTTCCTCGGCCACATCCTTGAAATCAACAAGGCCGAGCGCTTCGCGGATGACGTCGAGGAGATCACCATGCTCGCCCGTCGCGCTATCGGTCCATTTTCCGGCAGGGCCTTTGGCGGTGTCCCTGAGACGGACATAGAGGGAGCGGCCGGGGCTGTTCTGGACGTCTCCGACCAGCCAGTAATTTCCGGAGCGACGACCGGAAGACAGATATTCGCAGCACACCGCCTCGGCCTGTCGGCCGAGACGGATTGCCAGATCGGAAGCGTCATGATGGGCCATCACGCCGCCTCCCGCTCGCCGATGCGCTCGACCGGATAGGTTTCGAGCAGCCTGCCGAGCACGGCGATGCCGGTGGCATCGGCCGGCACGAAGAAGCGCAGCTTCCACGAAATGATCTCGGTGAAGAGACCATAGGCCCGCAGCCGCTCGCGCATGGCCTCGCTGAAACCGGAAAGCTCGATGCGGTTGGCGCCCATGACGCGGACACGGCGAAGCTGGAGTCCCTCGGCGAGATAGAGGATCGTCCGTCCTTCCATCAGCGCCGCATGGGCGTCCTCGGCGGACAGGGTGGTCGTTCCGGTCGCGGTGGTGTTCGCCGCCCAGGCCGGAGAGACGCGACGGCCGATGATGCGCTCCCCGTCATCGGTCTGGAGCCGGTAAACGCGCGTCGATTCATTCGGCAGGCGTTTCCACACCGGCAGGAGGAGTCCGGCGACGACGTGGATGGTGCTGTCGGAATAGGCTGGAACCTCGGAGATTTCCCTACTCCAGACGGCCGCGAAGGTTTCACGATCAGTTTCCTCCCAATGGCTTTCCGCCATCATCTTCAGAGAAGCGTGATGATGCTCCATGGGCCGGATCAGCCGCACGCGTCGCTCGATCTCGCCGTCGTCCAGCATGAGCGAAGGCGCTGAAACCTGCACCGCGGCACGGCCGGACCTGGCGTTGACCAGCAGCCTGCCGAGATCATCGTCGGCATGGCCAAGAGCATCCGCCAGCGTCGTTGGCCGGTTGCGCCGCCGCTCGGTGATGGTGAGCAGCCGCGTTTGCGCGCCCGTCGCGGGATGGATGTAGATCGTCTTGCGGTCGGTGACGACGAAGCTTTCCGCCGTCAACGTTTCCAGTCCGAGATCATAGACCCCGCTGGCGATTGCACCCTGTACCTTGGCGTCGAGCAATTGCTCGAAGGCGGTGAACAGAATGCCCTGAAGCTCGATGGTGAGCGCGAGCAGCCGGTTGAGGAAGGTTGTAATGGGCGGCAACTCATCCTTGATGCCGTTGCTGTCCATCAGCTTCAGGCCAGTAGCCGCCTCGAAGCGATTGAGCGAGCAGCCCTCGATCTTGCCGCGAACGAGCAGGAGATAGAGCTGACGCAGCGCGTCGCGGGCGTAGGTGCTCTCCAGATTGTCCTCGGGCCGGAACAGTCCCTGACCGCCGGTCTGGCGTTGCCCGCGCGTGATCGCTCCGAGCGTATCGAGACGCCGGGCGATCGTGCTGAGGAAACGCTTCTCGGCCTTCACGTCGGTCGCGATCGGACGGAATAAGGGCGGCTGCGCCTGGTTCGTCCGGTTGGTACGGCCGAGCCCCTGAATGGCGGCATCCGCCTTCCAGCCCGGTTCGAGGAGATAGTGGACGCGCAGGCGCCGGTTTCGCGCCGACAGCTCGGCATGATAGCTGCGCCCGGTACCGCCAGCGTCGGAGAATACCAGAATCCGCTTCTGGTCGTCCATGAACGCGGCCGTTTCCGCCAGGTTGGCGGACGGGGCGCGGTTTTCGACGGCAAGGCGATCGCCCACGGCGTCGGCACCCGACTTGCGGACGATGCGGCGGGAGCGTCCCGTCACCTCCGCTACCGTGTCGGTGCCGAAGCGCTGGACGATCTGGTCGAGCGCGCCGGGAACAGGCGGGAGCGAAGCGAGCCGCTCGATCAGTTCGTCGCGGCGGGCGGCGGCTTCCCGGCTTTCGACCGGCTGGCCGTCGCGATAGACCGGCCGCGACGACAGATTGCCCTCGCTGTTCGTGAACGGCTCGTAGAGCTGCGTCGGAAAGCTATGCGCGAGATAGTCGAGCACATATTCCCTGGGCGTGATGTCCACGCGGACGTCGTTCCATTCCTCGGTCGGGATCTCGGCAAGCCGCCGTTCCAGCAGCGCCTCGCCGGTCGAGACGATCTGGATCACGGCGGCATGGCCATCCTCCAGATCGCGCTCGATCGAGCGGATCAGGGTCGGCGTTTTCATTGATGTCAGCAGATGGCCGAAGAACCGCTGCTTGGCCGACTCGAAGGCCGAGCGGGCGGCCGACTTGGCCTGCTTGTTCAGCGTGCCGTCGCTGCCGGTGATGTTGGCAGCCTGCATCGCGGCGTCGAGATGGTTATGGATGATTTGGAACGCCCCGGCATAGGCGTCGTAGATGCGGCGCTGCTCGTCGGTGAGCTGGTGCTCGACCAACTCGTATTCCACCCCGTCATAGGAAAGCGAGCGAGCGGTGTAGAGACCGAGCGCGCGAAGATCGCGAGCCAGAACCTCCATCGCCGCGACGCCGCCGTCTTCGATGGCTTCCACGAACTCAGCTCGCGTGGCGAAGGGGAAATCCTCGCCGCCCCACAGGCCAAGCCGCTGGGCATAGGCGAGATTGTGGACCGTGGTCGCGCCGGTGGCCGAGACATAGACGACCCGAGCATCGGGAAGCGCATGCTGCAGCCGCAGGCCCGCGCGCCCCTGTTGCGAGGCGGTAACGTCGCCGCGTTCTCCCTTGCCGCCGCCGGCGTTCTGCATCGCATGGCTCTCGTCGAAAATGATCACTCCATCGAAATCGGAGCCCAACCATTCGACGATCTGCCGGACGCGCGAAACCTTGCTCCCACGGTCGTCGGAGCGCAGCGTGGCATAGGTTGTAAATAGGACGCCTTCCGAGAGCGTGATCGGCTTGCCCTGCGGAAAGCGCGACAGCGGCGTGACCAGCAGGCGCTCCATGCCGAGGGCCGACCAATCTCGCTGGGCGTCTTCCAGGAGCTTGTCGGATTTGGAGATCCAGACGGCCTTGCGGCGCCCGCGCAGCCAGTTGTCGAGGACGATGCCAGCCGATTGGCGGCCTTTGCCCGCACCGGTTCCATCGCCGAGCATGAAGCCGCGGCGGAAGCGGACGGCGCGCTTGGCGTCGGCGGGCGCGACCTGGACGACATCGAAGGTCTCATCCACCGTCCACGATCCGGCGAGATAGTCGGAGTGGGCCTCGCCGGCATAGATGACGGTTTCGAGCTGCGCGTCGGACAGGAGGCCGAGAATGTTTGCGGGCAGCATCGGCCGATAGCTCGGCCTCGGTGGCGCGACGCTCGCCATCGCTGCCGACTGCACCAGCTTGGTGGGATGGGCCGCCGAGCCGGGAATACGGATCGACTGCAATCCGTATTCCTCATAGATGGCCTCGGTCAGATGTGCGCCATCGGCCGCCGTCCAGTCCAAGGGCTCATAGGCCAGCTCAATGCCTTCCGGATCGGCGGCCACGGTAGCTGCTGGACGCGACGAAGCCGAGCGCGCGAGATAACCACGCACGGATCGCGAAGTTGCAGCCGAGCCTGATGCTGCGGCTTCCGGCAGCGTGACCGGCAAGCGCGGCGTCACCTGAGCCTCGATCCAGCCGAGCAGCGTGGCGACGTCGGGCGCGACCCCCGGCGAAGCCGGGAAGACGGCCGGATCGTCGGCGGGCAGCTTGTCGATGACGGTAAGCCGCGTCGGAAAGGTCGTGCCGTGTCTGGCATAGACCGAACCGTCGACGGCAGAGGTGAAGACAATGCGGCCACGCTCCTGCAACCGCGCGAAGGCATCGCGCCAGTCGGTACCATCCGGGCCGACATTGGCGCCGGTGATCGTCACCAGCCGTCCGCCCGGCGCGAGGCGGTTCAGCGCCGAGGCGATATGGCGAAAGCCTGCGTCGGCAACGCGGCCTGAGACATTCGCGAGCGCCGAGAACGGCGGGTTCATCAGCACCACGGACGGCACCGCTGCCGGAGCAAGATGATCATCGATCTGGGCCGCATCGAAGCGCGTGACGGCAATGGCCGGAAACAGCGAGGCGAGCAGATCGGCGCGGACCTCTGCCAATTCGTTGAGGAGAAGCGTGCCGCCGCTGATCTCCGCCAGGATGGCGAGGAGGCCGGTGCCCGCCGATGGCTCCAGCACGCGATCGTCCGGCGTGATCGCCGCCGCCGTTAGGGCGGCAAGCCCCAAAGGCAAAGGCGTCGAGAACTGCTGGAGCGTCTGAGATTCTTCGGAGCGGCGTGTATGGGTCGGCAGAAGCGCGGCTATCTTGTTGAGCGCGGAAAGACGCAAAGACGGCGTTCCTGCTTTACGGAACAGCGTCTTTCCGTATTTGCGCAAGAACAGGGCGGTCGCTATCTCGCCGGCCTCGTAAGCCGCCTTCCAGTCCCAAACACCCGACGCATCGGAGGCGCCGCACGTCGTTTCCATGGCAACACGCAGCATGCCGGTGTCGACTGGCTGGCCGCGTTCGAGATGAGGAAGCAGAAGATTGGCCGCGGCGAGTAAAGCGGCAGACGGAGCGGCCGGTTCGCGATCGAGCGGAAGCGGTGCGGCTGACGCATCGGCCACTGGCAACATGACGTGCATGGAGGAGTCCTCGGGAGAGCGGGAACAGGACAAGCCCCGTCGGCGCTCTCTCTTGACCGCCGGGACTCGCCCCGTCCCACGGCCCTCTTCCTTTCCAGCAACCGCCGTTACATGCAGATCTGCACATTGCACCGTTCCGCCGCATCATGAACATGTGCGGCGACCGTCTCCGTCAGATCCGGGACGGCGACGTGGACGACAAGCGACACGAGGGAACATATGGAAGAACAGTTTTTCGACACATCCCATGGCAGAACAGCCTTTTACGATAATCGCGCCGATGGCCTTGCGCTTGTGATGTTGCACGCCAACTCTGTTTGCAAAGAGAGCTTTACGCCGCAGATCGCGGCATTCGGGAACACGTACCGGACCATTGCCATCGACCTGCCCGGCCATGGCGCCTCATCCGACGCGACAGACTCATGCAGAAGCTACAGCATGAATGGCTATGCGAACGCCGTATCCGAGCTGCTGGCCGGAATCGGCGTGACACGATACGCGCTGCTCGGCCATTCTCTCGGCGGTCATGTCGCGCTGGAACTGCTCGCGCGTGATGAAACGTCGATTGCCGGCGCCGCCATCTTCGGCACGCCGCCGATCGAAAACAGTATCGAGGGACTGATCGCCGGTTTCGTGCCCAGCCCGGACACGGCCTATACCGGCAGCCTCATGATCACCGAAGAACAGGTCGGGATGATCGCCAGGATGGCGCTGGGGGAAAAGGATGAGGGCAATGAAACATTCCTCGCCGCGATCAGGCGCACCGACGGTCGGGCGCGGCAATATATGATGGAAGACGCACAGGCCGGCAAAACCAGCGACCAACGCAAGGTGGCCGAAACGACGGCAATACCCCTGCTGATCATCAACGGCGCCGACGATCCGGTCGTCAATCTGGACTATGTCGACAGCCTCTCTTATCGGAACGTCTGGACGGGCAAGCCGATCCGGCTCGCCGGGACAGGGCATGCCGTCCATCGCGAGCAGGTGCAGGCGTTCAACAGGCTGCTGGCCGAATTCCTCGAGACGATCACCTGATCAGGCCGGCGCATCCGCGCTTGCGTAAAAACGCCTGCATCGCTTCCGAGATCGGTGGCTCGATGTCGAAGACACCGAACCGCTGACGAAAGCGATCCCACTGGCGCCCCAACAGACCCCGCCGCCGCGCATCGGGGCACATCCATATCCAGTCGAGGCGCCAGGGGTTGTCGCCGCGTCCAGCCGGCTGGGGGCGAAACGCGCAGACTCCGACAATCCGATCCGCGTCGTCGGAAAACAGAAATCCGACCGCTTCGCCATCGTGATCGGGATCGATCTCCCATTGCACGAAGTCGTAGCCGAGCTCGCGCTTGAACTCCAGCGCCCGATCATAGACCGCCTTGCGTTTCCATTTCGGTGACGACGCATCCACCCAGGGAGCGTCGAGATCGCGGGACAATGCATCGGCGAATTGCCGGTTCGGCTTCGGATCGATGATGGCAAAACGCTCGCGGTGGAACGACCGGTGCGCCTGTTCGTCGGTTCGCAGGCCCTTGACGTAGAGCATTCCGCAATCTGGGCAGGTCACGGATTGCGTTTCCGGCCGCTTGCGATATTTCGGAGCGGCGATCTTCAGCCACAGTGGCTCGCCATCGTCATCGATCACATATTCCAGTCGGTAGCCCGACCCGGTCCTGTGCCGCATCGTGCGCATTCCCCGCCATGGCCGGTGAGGCGCCGAAAGGGTTACAGGCGGCATGCGATGACGGTTCTGATCATAGAAGAGAACGGAGATCTCGTCCTCGCTCATATGGGAAACCGGTGGAATTGCCGCCTTGAGCCGAGCGCACAAGGTCGTCAGATCGATCCGGAAGCCCAGCCGTTCGATGAAGATGCAAAAGGCGGCGGTATCGATCGCGGAGAGCATGGAATGACCGAAACCGTCATCGAGACGATGTTTCGGGCGCGCGAAAACAGCGCGGAACGGCAGGTCGAGCACGGCGGCGAACTTTTCGATATCGATGACCACAGGCGGGTCCGATCTGCGGTCGAGCATCAGCAGCAAATCTTCGATATCGGCTGTCGATGCCCATCCGGTCTCAGTAATCCTTGTAGCCAACGAAGCCGGAAAAGGGCGATCATGCGGTTCCGGTCTTTGCAACGCATCCCATATCGCCCGGATCGTTTGTCCTTCGACTTCCATACACTCTCCCAATGCAGCGACGACTATTGTTTCGCCGGATATCAAAACCACCGTTTCCAAGAAAGTAAGCAGGAGAAAATCATAAATCGGAACTGTCCGCCATTCGTTGAGATATCATCTCTAAACAAGATGATTCCTGGTGCGGTCGATGTCCCCCTTGTCGATGACTCTACGGTAGCGGGAAGTGTATGGGTTATGGAGGTCGAAATGGTAACAGTCATCTGGGCGCCGCCCGACATGCCGGACGAGCGTCACATCGTTGTGCGCGTTCATAGGGACGGCGTTCCCGGGACGAGTGACAAAGGTTACTTTCACATCAGCGACGAAAAGGACTGGGGAGGCTCCGGTCCCTTCGACATGCTTCTGACCGAGGTGATCGAGCGGGCGAAGGAGCAGGCCGTCGACCGGGGCCTGTCACATGTCGTCGTCGTGCGTCGCGACTGATCGCCGTAACCGAGCCCGGAGGATAGGCGTGCCCGCCATCAGCACCGACCTGTTCAAGAAGAGCTATACGACCGTGCCGGAGGAGCTTGGCCCGGCGATCCTGGCGTTCTGCGACGGCATCAGTTCCGACACCATGCCGCTCTACGTTTCGGTCCGGGCCGAAGACGATGCGCAACCATCCGAATGTTTCAACAATGTCACGGCCAAGGTGAGCCGGGATGGCGGATCGCTCGTCTATGGCTGGCTGATCTGGGAATGGCCGCGTGTGTTCATCGAGGCGGAACATCATGCCGTCTGGGAAAAGGACGGGGTGCTGACCGATATCACCCCGCCGATCAACGGCGAGACGAACATCCTGTTTCTTCCCGACCCCACCCGCACATACGATTTCGTGGGACAAAGGCGGCTGATCAATATCAAGAAGAGCCTCGGCCTGTTTGCGAGCGTTCCGGACTGGATACGGGCTGCCGACACATTGCAGAGAACGATCGAGCGGCATTCCGTCGGAAATCAGTTCACCATGGATCGCGACCATCTCGCGGCGCTCGGACGAGACGTCCAGCAAAGCCTTGGTGCGGTCTTCGTCGATCTCGCCCGCTACACTGGACCGAATGACCGCTGCTTTTGCCAGAGCGGCAAGAAATTCAAGAAATGCTGTTCGCAATTGATACAGCTCCACCCCTGAATTGTCGGTCGGAATGAGGGAGCCAACATGGGACAAGGCGCTCCGCCGGACAGCGGAACGCCTTGTCTGAAGGGCAGCAGAAATGCGGGGTCGATCATACCGGCCCCGCGTCGCGACTATTCGGCGGCGACCATCGCTATACGATCATCGTCGTTGTCGGCATCGTCCATATCGTCCTCATCCTCGCTGGCGAGGAAATCGGGCAGCGCTTCGCCGCCGCCATCTGCTTCGACCGTTGTGTCCACCGTGGCCTCCGCGATCACCTCGCCATCGAGATCGGCAAGCCGCAGCGGCTCGGGCAACCAGCCGGTATCGGCCAGCAGCCGCTCTGCCTCCGTGGCCATGTCACCCTTCTTGAGATGGGCGATCAGATCGGCCGCCCGATCGCCGGCGCCTTCACGGACGGCCGCAAGGATGCGAGGTTTGGTCACGCGGCCGAGATAGTTCTCGACCGTGGGACGGAAGCCGACATCCACCATGTCGAGACCAGTGGCGCGCGCCAGTCGATCGGCCTCGGCCATGCGGCGGTCAAGCCCCACCTGCGAAATCCCGGTGGCGCTGTGGGGATTCGGACGCTCATAAAGCGCGTTTATCCCGTAGGCGACACAATGGGCGAGCAGCGCTAGACGGCTGACATCGTCGAGCGCGGCAAGCCAATCCCAGAGCGCGTCATCATCCGTCGGAATATCCGCCTTCCAGTCCTCATGCCGCTGGGAGACGGACTTCGCATACGGAGCATCGGCGAGATCCTTGCCCTGTTCACGGAAGAAGACGTGGTTGACCGAGGCTTGCAGGCTCGCGCCCGACGTGCTGGTGCGCTGGAAGGTATCGCGGACCAGCTTATGCAACAGGGCTGTAAGCGCGACATGAGGATTGGCGCCGACGGCATCGCGAAGCGCCACCGAGCGATGTGCGGTCAGTTCGATCACGAGCCGTTCGGGCAGTGGCTTGATGACGTCTTCTTCGTCATCGTCCTCCGGCTCGGCCGCTTGACCGCCGATGGTGATGACGGCGCGCTGGATGGCGCCATCGGTCCCGATTGCTGGGGCCGCGGCGTCGTGATCGCCATCACTCTCTTCGCCACCGTCGACGACTGGAGCTTCATCCTCAGGACGGACATAGCCACGATCGACCACCAGATCACCATCGCGATTGATGCTGACGAAGACGCCGGCACGGGCAATCTCAGCCGGATGGTAGATCACCGGACGCTGCTCGAAGGCGTTGAGCGCCTGTTCGACTTCGCCAAGACGCTGATCAATCTCGTCGGGCAGTTCGTCGGCTTCTCCATATTCGGCCTCGAGACGGCAATATTCGTCACGCAGAGCCTCGCGGGCAGTACGCTCCTCGTCCGTCAGATCGGCAGCCGTGCCGACGATCTCGCGCAGGCCGTCATTGTGGCCATAGGGGAAGTGGACGGCGATCTCGACCCACTTCCAGCCTTCGCCGGCGATTTCCTCGGCGATGGTCTTCAGCTTTTCGCCGACCAGCCGATCAAGCAGTACCGGGTCTTGCAGCCAGCCACCGTTGTCGTCCTCGAACAGGTCGCGCAGAACGTAGCCACCCGCCGCCTCGTAGGCGTCGATGCCGACGAACACGGCGCGTTTGTCGGATGCGCGTACCGCAGTCTCGGTGAGCATGCGGCGTATCTGCCAGGGCTCCTTCTGCCAGCCATCCTTGATCGCCGCCCAAACCTGCTCCTGGCGAGCATGATCCTCAGAGACGGTGAAGGCCATGAGCTGCTTCAGCTCGATGCCGTCTTCGGCATAGAGATCGAGCAGGGCTGGCGAAACCGAGGCCAGGCGCAGGCGCTGCTTGACGACGTTGACGTCGATGAGGAAGGCGGCGGCGATGTCTTCCTCGCTCATGCCCTTGTCGCGCATGGTCTGGAAAGCGCGATACTGGTCGAGCGGATGGGGCGGAATGCGTTCGTCATTCTCGGCGAACGAGATCTCCTCCATGAGGATGCCGCTCGCGGCATCGCCGACGACGCAGGGAACCGGCGCTGTCTTGGCGAGGCGCTTCTGCTTCACGAGGATCGCGAGAGCCTGATAGCGGCGACCGCCGGCGGGCACCTCGAACATGCCGGTTTCCTGCCCGTCTGCGTCGAGCACCGGTCGGACGTGAAGGCTCTGGATCAGGCCGCGACGCGCGATCGAGGCCGCCAGATCTTCGATCGAAACGCCGGCCTTGATGCGGCGGACGTTCGACTGGCTCAAAACGAGCTTGTTGAAGGGAATGTCGCGCGAGGACGACAGGGTGATTTTCTGAGTGGCAGTAGCCATCGGGGTAATCTCCGCGACGAGCGGTCGGGAGCCTTTCTCTCGACCTCCAACCCGTCACGAAGCAAAGCGCCGCCCTCTCACTCTAGGAGGGCAGCGCCACGGAACCGGCGAAACGGAAAGGCACGAACGCGCAAAGCCGGAAATACGCAATCCCGGCTTGACGGTTGTCAGGCCGCTCGATCAAGCAGCTTCTTGGCTTTCGCCTCCATGTCGAGGCGGGCATCCTGATGGGATTTGTCGCGTGCGACGGCGGTGATGCCTTGCACGAAATCGAAGATGCTTGCGGGTGGACGACCTTCCTCCGCCAGCACCGCTTCGATGATTTTACCGGTCTCGGCTTTGGAGAATCCCCGCTTGCGCAGGAAGTTGGTGCGATCCTCGTCACTCTTCGCCACGATCCGCTCGCGGGCGGCCTTGATGCCGTTGATGAAGGGCGCGGGCGAGGAATTGGCGAAGTTCAGCAGCGCCGGGGCCGCCTCGTGGGCAAAGCGCGAGGCCGCATATTTGGAATGGCGGATGGTGATTTCCTCGAAATCCTCGACGCCCCACAAATTTCGATTCTGGCACACCGCGCGCAGATAGAAACTCGCCATGCCGAGCGTCTTCGCGCCGACTTCCGAGTTCCAGCAATAGAAGCCACGGAAGTAGAGATCGGGAGAGCCATCAGGTAGGCGTCCGGCCTCGATGGGATTGAGATCATCGACGAGAAAGAGGAAAACGTCGCGATCGCTCGCATAGAGTGTCGTCGTATCCCTGGTGATGTCGACGCGCGGATTGTATATCCCGGTCGACCAGTCGAGGACGCCAGGCACCTTCCAGCGGGTATCGCCAGTGCCGTTGCCGGCGATACGCTGCACGGCCTCCACCAACTCGTAGTCGTAGATGCGCCCGTAATCAGGCCCAGTGACTGCGCGAAGCTCGATACGGCCGTCATCGGTTTCGAGCGTCTTGATCTGTTCGGCCCTGTTGGACGTCAGGCCGTATTGCAGATTTATTCCGGCGAGCGCCGCCGGGAGCTGGCGCAGATAGGTGGCCGGAGCGCCGATCTGGCTTGCGAGCTGGCCGAAGCTCCAGTGCGTCGGCGCGACCGGAATGTCCGAGCCCGGCAGGATCAGGGACAGCCGCTCGGCGTCTGTGCGGTTCGCCTCCACATGTATGAGCGCGCTTTCCACCACGCGCGTCCGGCTGCGCTCGGCGCGGTTACGCACAGAATCCATCAGTTCGTTGAGCGAGAGATAGCGTTCGTCGGCCGGCCGTGAGAACCACTCCGAAGACACACGGCCGATGCGCTCGCCGCGGCTGACATCCACCTTGTAGCCACCGCCCGCGTCGCCGCGGCTATCCAGAACCTGCATATTCATGGGATCAATCTCCATGACGGGCGCCGGAGACCTCTTCTCCAGCCCTCAACCCGTCACGGAAACCCAGTCCTCACTCTCACTCTAAAGGGGGGCGGGGCCTCTCCGCGGAAGGGGATGTGCCGGCGACCGCGGCGCCGACCAGGGGAAGGCTTCCCCCTGGTGATATGCACAAAAAGATTTCTTGCCTGATGACGGGGAATCTACGTTAAGGCAAGGCCACCGCAAGCTGCGTAAGGATATAAAGACAAAGAGGAAATGCTAGGAACTTCGATTAGGGGATTGGAAGTTGAAGCTGAGCAATGTGAAGATCGAGAACTTCCGCCTGCTGCGTGACGTTGAACTTGGTCTCGAAGACAGAACGACACTTATCGTTGGCCGAAACAATAGCGGCAAAACCTCTCTTGCAGAGCTGTTCCGCCGCCTTCTCTTAGAAAAGAACCTCAGCTTTCGCCTGGAGGATTTCTCACTAGGTTGTCACGAGCAATTCTGGAATGCTTTCGCAGCGCTTAGCGCTGGCGCGGAGGCAGCAGATGTATTGGATATGCTTCCGTCGATCCGGATAACGCTCGATGTTGCATATGATGTCGATGCGGCGGACCTCGGCCCTGTGGGCGATTGCATCATCGATCTCGACCCGAATTGCACACATGTACGCCTCATCCTGACGTTCGGACCACGTGCAAATGCGGCCGATTTGCTCTTCGCCGATCTGCCTGCTCCGGGAGAAGATATGGAGGTGGCCCGCACCGCGTTGTTCCGCGTTCTGGGGACTCGTGTAGCGGTCGCCTACGGCTCGGCACTGGAAGCTGTCGACCCCAACGATCCGACGAACAGAAAGCCTCTCGAAACGAAAATGCTTACCGCCATTATGCAGGGCGGTTTCATCAATGCCCAGCGTGGATTGGATGACGACACGAAGCGCGAGCGAGATGTGCTGGGCAAGGTCGTCGAGGTGCTGTTCCAATCAGCGCTCAATGACCCAACAGACCATGCGAAACGGACCACCGCCGAACAACTGAAAATCGCTGTAGAGGGCATTCAGAAAGACCTGCACGCCGACTTCAATGTCAAGCTCACTTCGCTTCTGCCTACCTTCGAACTGTTCGGCTACCCTGGGTTGGCCGATCCGGGGCTCATCACCGAAACGAGCTTCGATGTAGAGAAACTCCTAAGCGATCACACCAAAGTCCGCTATGCCGGGAAAAACGGGGTAACGCTTCCCGAGACCTACAATGGCCTTGGTGTGCGCAATCTCGTCTATATGCTGCTTCAGCTCTTACGCTTCTTTCGGGAGTATCAGGCCACACCTACTGCCGCCGGTGTGCATCTCATCTTCATCGAAGAGCCGGAAGCACATCTCCACCCCCAGATGCAAGAAGTCTTCATCCGACAGCTCGATCAGATCACGAATGCCTTCGTTGCACAATTGAACGAGAACCGGCCTTGGCCCGTCCAGTTTGTTGTGACGACGCATTCTCCGCACATGGCGAACGAAGCCCGCTTCGAGTCCATGCGCTATTTCCTGTCCATCGCGGACGAGGAAGGTGTGAGGAAATCTGTCGTGAAAGATTTGCGTCAGGGTATGGGAGATGCCCCCGAGCCTGACCGCGATTTTCTGCATCAATACCTGACGCTCACACGTTGTGACCTGTTCTTTGCGGACAAGGCCGTGCTGATCGAGGGAACATCCGAGCGCCTGTTGCTTCCCGCGATGATCCGCAAGACAGACAATGCAGCGCCCGGAGAACCGCAACTTGGAAGTCAGTATGTCACTGTCATGGAGGTGGGCGGAGCCTATGCCCATCGCTTCTTCGATCTGTTGGCCTTTCTGAAACTTCGGACGCTGATTATTACGGACATTGATGCTGTTCGCCCCAACGTAAACAACAAGCGCGAGGCTGTCCCCGTCGCGCAAGGGCAGTTTACGAGCAATGGCTGCCTGAAAGCCTTGTTCGGTGACAACGTGTCGCCAACCGAACTGCTCGCGAAGATGCCGGACGAAAAAACCGCCAATGGGCGGCGTGTGGCGTACCAGATTCCGGAAGACGATGGTGCCGCATGTGGTCGAAGCTTCGAAGATGCCTTCATATTGGCAAACCCGGCACTTTTCCCACTGGGAGATGGAGATGCCGCAACCGCCGCTTATGAACTTGCTGCAGAGCAAAAGAAGTCGGCCTTTGCGCTCGAATACGCGATCACGAACACTGAGTGGAGTGTCCCCCGCTATATTGCGGAAGGGCTGAGATGGTTGGCGCAGGGCAATCCCGCGCCTGTGGCTCCGCCGGAGGCGGTAGCCGTCGAGATTCTCGCAGAAGCCGCCGGCGTGGAGATCGATGCGATCCAGGGAGGCGAGCATGGCTGAAGGACAAGAAAGCCCTGCTGATGCCGCCGGTCGTATTGCCCTTGAACGCATGTTCGCTTGTTTGGATGAGGGCCGTAGCTTCCGTCTCGAGGCAGGCGCCGGTGCGGGAAAGACCTATTCTCTCGAAAAGGCGCTTCGCAGGCTGATTGACAAACGTGGCACGACTTTGCTGCGACAACGCCAGCAGGTCGGTTGCATCACCTATACCAACGTCGCCAAGGACGAGATCATCTCCCGGACCCACGCGCATCCGGCCGTGAGACCAGAAACCGTGCATGGTTTCTGCTGGTCGATCCTCCAGGACTTCCAGCCGACGTTGCGGGAATTCGTCCCCGGATTGCCAAGCTGGGACGAGCGGCTTGCCGAAGCCGGTGGTATCGGCGAACGCCGCGTCCACTACGAACTGGGCTATCCTGGGGTCACCGACGATCAGGTCTCCCTTCGCCATGAAGATGTGTTGTCGCTAATGATACAGGCGATGGAACGTCCCAAGTTTCGCCGAGTGTTGACCTCTCGCTACCCGATACTTCTCATCGACGAGTACCAAGATACGGACGCGGGCTTCGTTGATGCACTGAAAGAATGGTTCCTCGACCGTG
This sequence comes from Agrobacterium sp. P15N1-A, assembly GCF_044626815.1. Classification (NCBI taxonomy): domain Bacteria; kingdom Pseudomonadati; phylum Pseudomonadota; class Alphaproteobacteria; order Hyphomicrobiales; family Rhizobiaceae; genus Agrobacterium; species Agrobacterium sp. P15N1-A. The sequence goes on from NZ_JBIUPF010000006.1 coordinate 375,119, forward strand.
GCGAAGGCCCGTTGATCGGTCTTTTCGGCGACCATTGGCAAAAGATCTATGGCGAGGGATGCGGACTGGTTGAACATCAGGCACTGGAGATTATCGACAAGAAGGCAAACTTCCGCTCCGTCGACCCAATTGTACAAGTGCTGAACCGGATGCGGCCTGACCTGCCACAGATGGTCAGTGACCCCGCAGCTCCAGGCGAAGCCCGAGTCTTTCATACGAATAATTGGCCGGGGCAACGGCGAACCGGGCAAGGCGGCGGTCATTGGACCGGCGACACCAGCCCCGAGGCGGCTCGTGCCTACTTTCAGCACGTTCAGGATCGTTTGGCTGCTGAAGGATGGGACCTGTCTATTGAAACAACAAAAATCCTGATGCTCAGCCACAGCATCCTGGCGCGCGAGCAGGGTTATGAGGGTATTCGGAGCATCTATGGCCAGTTCAATGATCCGTGGCTAAAAAAAGACGACCCTCACATCAAGTTCCTCGCTGACCAGCTCGAGCCAGCCTGTGCCGCGTTTGAAGCCAAGCGCTACGGAGAGATGTTCGAGGCTTTCGGATCGGCGATGCCACGGATTCGCCAGCACCAAGACAAAGTCGCGTGGACCGATGGGATGAATGCGCTGATTGCCCTGCGGCAAGCCGGATCGATTGGTGAGGTGATCGATTTCATCGTAGCTCAACCTCACATGCGCCTGCCCGCGGCGGTCGAGGAGCGCGAAGCAAAACTCGCCGCCGTAGGCGCTGAACCTATTGAGGGTGAGTCCCGCCGCGTCACACAACTTCGCAAGCTGCGAGCCGTGCCATACACTGAACTGATCTCCTTGGATCGTTTCATCGACGGACACACACCTTTCGCGACCAAACACGGTGTGAAGGGAGCAGAATTCGAGAATGTGCTTGTGATCGTCGGACGCGGGTGGAACAAGTATAATTTCGCTCAGACCTTGGAATGGATCGACAATGGCCCGCCCGCTGACAAACAAGAGTTTTTCGAGAACAATCGCAACCTCTTCTACGTTGCTTGTTCACGCCCGAAGGTTCGACTGGCTCTGTTGTTCACGCAAATTCTAAGCGCAAACGCGATAGCGAAACTCGACGAATGGTTTGGTGCGGAAAACGTCGTCGCGCTGCCGGCTGATCCACTGCTGCCGGCGGCGTAGTGACAGGTCAGTCATCATGGACGTTTGAGAAAAGCGCCCTACTCTGCTCCTCAACAAGTTTTTCAAAGGCGCTGTAGCATTTGCCCAGGCGAATGCACTGCTCGTTCAATGCCGGAATAAGCATATCGAGCGTGAGTGGCAGGCTACCGCCGATGCCGTAGCGCGGACGGGATTGATCGGGGATACGCTCTCGTTTGACCATTTGCGTTATGCCGAGCTCGATGCGTGGCGTGAAGCGATGCGTGTGCTTGCTTCGAAACTCCTCCGCCCTGGTTTTGAAATTGCCGTCGTCCACCTTGTTGAGCGCCCGGATCAAGGCACGCCATCCACGCCAAGACTTTGTCAATTTTGACGCCCATTCTTCGTTAATAGCCCAGTCCTCGGGCAGCGTAGAGAAATCATCCGTCCATTCGTCGCGCAGACGGACTGCATTTGCTTGATGGGATAAATGCGCAACTGCGAAATAGAACCTGGCCTTTAACGTATACGGGCTAAGAAGCGCCATCGTGGCCAAATCCTGCACGAACTCGTGGAGGATCTCGTTCTTTTGGTGAATATCCAAACCGACCATCACCTTTTGCCACGCTTCGAGCCTTGTCGTTACGCCGATCAGATGATTGATTCCATTGGCGAGGTCTCGCGCGGCCTCATCGGCCAGGTCTCGATAGGCCATTTGCTGCAATCCAAATTCGGCATCCAGCCGGATGGTTTGAGGCGCGCGAAACCAACCATATGGCATGAACGAGATGCAAGGCGAGGTATTGCGCAGGAGCGCGCGATATTCGGCGAATTTTACAGCGAGAAAGTCATCAACATTCTCATCCATCATGCCGTCTTTATGTGCCGCCGGATCGCTCAACGGACCGCCCCTTCGGCAAGGGAGACAGCCACGTCACCGAGCGAGCGAAACAGCACGAGATGGTCGTCTTTGGACGCCATGAACCCTCGCCGCCGCCAAAATTCCGCCGCCCCTTCATCGACGGCGTTGACAATCAAGGCCCGCCCACCGATCAACGCCGCGGCTTCAACGCAGCGCTGGAGTGCGTGTTTGACCAGACCTGTGCCAATGCCTTGCCCCGCCCACTCCGTATCGGTAGCGAGTTGGCCCAGAAGCAAACAGGGAACGGGATCGGGCGGTTGGCCCGTGCGGATCGAGCGCGGCAGGATCGAAGGAACGACGGCCGTTGGCGCTAAGCCGTAATACCCGACAACCCGCCCGACCTCGTGGACAACAAGAACCGCCGTGAAGCCCTTTTCCTGATTGGAAAGGGCGCGCGTCTTCAACCAGTGATCAAGCGTAGGTTTGCCGCAGGAGAATGCGGAAACGTCATGCTCGGCAGAAAGCGGTTCAGGAGCCGATAGCGTCACGGCTCACCGCTTTGCGACGTAGCCAGATTCCCAAGGTGCCGGCCGCTTCGCCAGTTCCACCATCTCGGGAACGGACGCACCCGGACGGGACAGGACATCCATGAAGTCAGCAAAGCCCTCAGCGCTCATTCGGATGAGTCCCTGCTCCATGACGACCTCCTCGGCCGCGCGCACGGCGGCGTCGCGAACGAAATCGGTGCGCGAACGCCCGCGGAGGTTCGCGGCTCGGTCGATCATTGCAACGTCCGCCTCGGGGAGGCGCATCGAGATTGGGTATTCCTTGCGTTCGAGAGTGCTGGCCACGATGATCTCCTTTGAGGGCAATATAGTCACTTGTATCGCCATTTGCAATACGCTATTCTCAACCTGTCGAGAAACAGAAAGAGGCTATCCGCTGGAGTAATCGCATGGGTAAGGAGCAGTTTTTAGGGGAATTGTGCAGGTCATTTTACTATGCCAGCGCCGCCAATGCTACGCTGCAATGCTCCTCCACGCGCCGACGCACGCCAAACGCCGCCGGATATTCTCTTGCGATTTCAGTTGCTTATAGCAGAACTCACGCCAATCCTTGCGGGCATGGCCCAGCAAGGACGCAAATCAGAGGTATCACAGTGCGAGCGCAGGGAATTGCGCGAAGCGATGGTTCCCGGCGAGCCGGAACTGATCTTCACGCCGCGCAGCGACCCCGACCCGCGCCTCGTCCAGCTTGCCCGCTTGCTCGGACAGCAACTGGCGCGTCAGAACTACGCGGCACAAATGAACAAGCGGGGCTCGAACGGTTCCTGATACTGGCAGGAGGCCTGATTTGAAAGTCGCCATTTACGCCCGTTATTCCTCCGACAATCAGCGCGACGCCTCCATCGCCGACCAGCTCCGGCTGTGCCGGCTGCACGCGGAGAAACAGGACTGGCATATTTTCGAGGAATATACCGACCACGCGATCTCCGGCGCCTCCCTTCTTCGCCCCGGCATTCAGGCTTTGATCGCCGATGCCACGCGCGGTCGGTTCGACCTGATCCTGGCCGAAGCGATGGATCGCCTGTCACGCGATCAGGAGGACATTGCCGGCCTGTTCAAGCGGATGTCCTATTCCGACGTGAAGATTTTCACCCTGTCTGAGGGCGAGGTCTCGCACCTGCATGTCGGCCTCAAAGGCACAATGAATGCGCTGTTCCTCAAGGATCTGGCCGACAAGACCCGCCGCGGACAGCGCGGCCGCGTCGAGGCCGGCAAATCTGGCGGCGGCAATTCTTACGGCTACGATGTCGTCAAAAAGTTTGACGGCAATGGCGAGCCCATCCGCGGCGACCGGATCATCAACGAAGCGCAGGCCGAGGTCGTTCGTCGCATCTTCCGCGACTATTCCGCCGGCAAGTCGGCGAAGATCATCGCCGTGGCTCTCAACAAGGAAGGCATTCCCGCCCCAACCGGCGGCGACTGGGGCTTCAGCACGATCAACGGTAATCCCAAGCGCGGAAACGGCGTCCTCAACAACGAGATGTATGTTGGCAAGATCGTCTGGAACCGCCAGCGTTTCGTCAAGGACCCTGATACCGGCAGGAGGCAGGCCCGGCGCAACCCGGAATCCGAATGGGTCATTCAGGAAGCACCGGAACTGCGCATCATCGATGACGAACTCTGGCAGGCGGTCAAAGCCCGACAGGGAGAGAACAGGATCGATCGGAGCGCGAGCGGTCATGCCGATGTCGCGGCCATCAACTATCGCCGCCGTCCCAAATACCTCTTCTCCGGACTGACCAGGTGCGCCTGCTGCGGCGGTGGCTATTCGGCCATATCGGCCACGTTGATCGGCTGCGCGACGGCGCGGAACAAGGGCACCTGTGACAACCGCGTCAACATCCGCCGTGACGAGCTGGAATCGCGCGTCCTCAACGCGCTACGCAACCGGATGCTTGATCCCGAGATTTTCGCGGAGTTCTGTGACGCCTACACGCAGGAGACCAATCGCCTGCGCATGGAAAGCCGCGCCAACATCCATGCGGCGCAAGCGGAGATCGAGAAGATCAGTCGTGAGGAAAAGCGGCTGATGGACCTCTATCTCAAGGAGGCCATCTCGATTGAAGCCGTGAAGGAGCGGGGCGATCAGCTCAAGCTGCGCAAGGCCGAACTGAACGCCTTCCTGACAACGGCGGACGAGCCGCCTCCCCTCCTCCATCCAGCGATGGCGCAGCAATATCGCATCCGCGTTCAGCAACTTTACGAGACGCTTCAGGATGATACCGAAGATAAGCGCATCGAAGCGGCGAATGTTATTCGTTCGCTGGTGGACGGAATTATTCTAACCCCACTGGATGGGAAGGTTGAGATCGACGTGCACGGCGATCTCGCCGGCATTCTGACGATAGCAGTAGAACGCAAAAAGCCCCACGAAGGGGTTTTGTCGGGATCGCAAGTAAAGATGGTTGCGGGGGCAGGATTTGAACCTGCGGCCTTCAGGTTATGAGCCTGACGAGCTACCGGGCTGCTCCACCCCGCGTTGACTGGTTTTATTATAGCATAAAGGCCGCTTGATGCGGCCTTTTGATTTGGGCTTTGTGCCGGTTTTTGTGAATGAGAAGATTTGTGTTGCGTTTTGCAGACCTGGCAGCGACCTACTCTCCCGCGTCTTGAGACGAAGTACCATTGGCGCTGGGGCGTTTCACGGCCGTGTTCGGAATGGGAACGGGTGCAGCCGCCCCGCGATAACCACCAGGTCGGCAAAACGCAACATATGATCCATGCGGAACGCATGGATCATATGATTGCTTGTTTATTGGTGTGCCTTATCCTGTTCGCTTGACGCTCACAGGGGACACCAATTGGCCATACGGTCACCTCGACTATGAGGCAACGTCTGATCCAAGCGATCACAGACCATGTTTTCACATGGAAACTGTTGTTTCGAGAAGCTGGAGAGCCAAGGCTCTATTTAATTGACACGTCTTTCTGTGACCGGTCCGTATTCAGCCTTTGCTCGAGATCGAGCGAGGCAGCCATACAGGACGCTAGTCCGTCGCGCCACGTGGCGCGCGCCGTCTGCAGCGCAGCGGCCGAAGGCCGCGACAGCGTGAAGACAGAACAGATGATGCTCATCTTCGATGAGCATGAACAATGGGAACGAAGAAGTCGATCGAGCTATTAGTAACGGTAAGCTTCACACATTGCTGTGCTTCCACACCCGTCCTATCGACGTGGTCGTCTTCCACGGCTCTGATAGGGAACACTCGTTTTCAGGTTGGTTTCCCGCTTAGATGCCTTCAGCGGTTATCCATTCCGTATATAGCTACTCTGCTATGCCCTTGGCAGGACAACAGATCCACCAGAGATACGTCCATCCCGGTCCTCTCGTACTAGGGACAGATCCTGTCAATATTCCTACACCCACGGCAGATAGGGACCGAACTGTCTCACGACGTTCTGAACCCAACTCACGTACCGCTTTAAATGGCGAACAGCCATACCCTTGGGACCTGCTCCAGCCCCAGGATGCGATGAGTCGACATCGAGGTGCCAAACAACCCCGTCGATATGGACTCTTGGGGGTCATCAGCCTGTTATCCCCGGCGTACCTTTTATCCGTTGAGCGATGGCCCTTCCACACGGGACCACCGGATCACTATGACCGACTTTCGTCTCTGCTCGACTTGTCAGTCTCGCAGTCAGGCTAGCTTATGCCATTGCACTCGACGACCGATTTCCGACCGGTCTGAGCTAACCATCGCGCGCCTCCGTTACTCTTTCGGAGGCGACCGCCCCAGTCAAACTACCCACCATACACTGTCCCGGATCCGGATAACGGACCGCGGTTAGACATCCACGAAGATAAGGGTGGTATTTCAAGGATGGCTCCACAGAAACTGGCGTCCCTGCTTCAAAGCCTACCACCTATCCTACACATGCCTTGGCGAATGCCAGTGTAAAGCTATAGTAAAGGTGCACGGGGTCTTTCCGTCTGACCGCAGGAACCCCGCATCTTCACGGGGAATTCAATTTCACTGAGTCTATGTTGGAGACAGCGGGGAAGTCGTTACGCCATTCGTGCAGGTCGGAACTTACCCGACAAGGAATTTCGCTACCTTAGGACCGTTATAGTTACGGCCGCCGTTTACTGGGGCTTCAGTTCAGAGCTTGCACCCCTCCCTTTAACCTTCCAGCACCGGGCAGGCGTCAGACCCTATACGTCGTATTGCTACTTCGCAGAGCCCTGTGTTTTTGATAAACAGTCGCTACCCCCTGGTCTGTGCCACCCCATCATACTTGCGTACAAAAGGGTCACGCTTCTTCCGAAGTTACGCGTGCAATTTGCCGAGTTCCTTCAACATAGTTCTCTCAAGCGCCTTGGTATACTCTACCTGACCACCTGTGTCGGTTTCGGGTACGGTCTATACGGTGGAGCTATTTCCTGGAACCTCTTCGCCGCCCAACCAATCCAATAAGGTTGAACAACACACGAGATCCGTCACTACCACCAGGCCCACGAATATTAACGTGGTTCCCATCGACTACGCGTGTCCGCCTCGTCTTAGGGGCCGGCTAACCCTGCTCAGATTAACTTTAAGCAGGAACCCTTGGTCTTTCGGCGAGGGAGTCTCTCACTCCCTTTATCGTTACTCATGTCAACATTCGCACTTCCGATATCTCCAGCAGCCCTCACGGGTCCGCCTTCACAGACTTACGGAACGCTCCGCTACCACTTGCGATTACTCGCAAATCCTCAGCTTCGGTGCATGGCTTTAGCCCCGTTACATTTTCGGCGCAAAGACCCTTATTTAGACCAGTGAGCTGTTACGCTTTCTTTAAATGATGGCTGCTTCTAAGCCAACATCCTGGTTGTTTTGGGATCCTCACATCCTT
>NZ_JBIUPF010000007.1:0-381287 GCF_044626815.1 Agrobacterium sp. P15N1-A
GGGAGTTTCGTGGTTTTCACGAGAACCAGAGGAAAGAGCGGTCTTTATGTCGCGACTGGCCCTGTTCCAGGAAACATGCAATAGGAACGGACGAGAGTTTCAGAAGACCTGAGGCGCCTAACGCCTCTTTGATAAAGCCAAGAATTGGAGAGCCCGTGCGCATTCTCGATGAAGCCGTCATTTCCGAGCTGCCGAATTATTATCGTGGCAAGGTGCGGGAAAACTACGATCTGCCCGACGGCAACCGCATCATCATATCGACCGATCGCCTGAGCGCCTTTGACCGTATCCTCACCTGTATACCTTATAAGGGACAGGTATTGACCCAGACGGCACGCTACTGGTTCGAACAGACGAAGGATATTTGTCCAAACCACGTCGTGAGCTATCCCGACCCCAATGTCGTCATCGGCAAGCGACTGGACATATTGCCGGTCGAGGTCGTGGTTCGCGGTTATCTGGCCGGCACCACCGGCACGTCGATCCTGACCCTTTATAAGAAGGGTGAGCGGCAGATGTACGGCATGAGCCTGCCCGACGGGATGAAGGACAACCAGATTCTGCCCGAGCCGGTGATCACGCCGACAAGCAAGGCCTTCGATGGCGGCCATGACGAACCGCTGACGCCGGACGAGATCGTGGAGAAGAGACTGCTGACGCAGGAGCAATGGGACACGCTTTCCCGTTACGCGCTGGCGCTGTTCAAGCGCGGGCAGGAAATCGCCGCAAAGCAGGGTCTCATTCTCGTCGACACGAAATATGAATTCGGGACGGATGAAAACGGCACCATCATCCTGGCGGATGAGATTCACACGCCCGATAGCAGCCGCTACTGGATGGCCGACAGTTATGAGGAAAGCTTCCGCAACGGAACACGGCCGGCAAGCTTCGACAAGGATTTCGTGAGAGCCTGGGTCGCCGAACGCTGCGACCCTTATAAGGATGACGTTCCCGAAATTCCGCAGGACCTCGTCTTGCAGACTTCGAAGGTCTATATTGATGCTTACGAGCGCATCACCGGACAGAGCTTCGTTCCCGACGATAGCGGCGAGACGCCGCTTGCAAGAATACGCCGGAACCTGGAGCCGTTCTTCCCCGGAGTCTGACCGTGAGCAAAACGATCGAACAGGCGAGAAAGGACGACAGGAAGAGTGACCGTCCTGTCAGGCGCCGGCCTCGCCGTTCCGCCGAGGAAACGCGGCGGGACATTCTCGCCAAAGCAGAAGAGCTTTTCCGGGAGCGCGGTTTCAATGCGGTGGCGATTGCCGATATCGCCGCGGCGCTCGGCATGTCTCCCGCCAACGTCTTCAAGAATTTCAGTTCGAAGAACGCGCTCGTCGATGCGATCGCCTTCGAGCAGATCGGCGCATTCGAACGGGACATCCAGCCGCTGGATAAAAGCCACGCGCCGCTTTCGAGACTGCGCCATCTCGCCCGCACCCTGATGGAACAGCACCACCAGGATCTAAACGACAATCCTTACATATTCGAAATGATCCTGATGACGGCAAAGCAGGACATGAAGTGCGGCGACTATTATAAAGCGGTCATCGCCAATCTGCTCGCCGACATTATCCGCGACGGTATCGATGCGCGAATCTACGCGCCGGCCGAGATTTCGCCCCTCGCCGAAACCGTGCTCCACGCGCTGACCAGCGTGATTCATCCCGTCCTCATTGCCCGGGAAGATATCGGCAATTTAGCAACACGTTGCGATCAACTCGTCGATTTAATCGACGCGGGATTGCGCAATCCGCTTGCTAAGTGACGATTCCCAATTTACGTCACCTTCTCGCAATTGCTTGCGAAGCGCAAAAGCCTGCGCTTCTATGCGCGTGGCGGTCCGGACAGAATGAGCGAATCGGGTCCTTCCAAGGCCTTCGCCTGTCGTGTCTGTTTCCGGACGCGCATCCGCCGAGCGACATTGCGCTTATAGTTGAATGCGATCGATACGCAGGGAAGAACAATGAGCCGACGTATTTTACCCCTATTTGCTTCTCTGTGTGTAACCGCGCTTCTGGCGGGTTGCAGCGATGGCGGCGAGAGCAGCCAGAACGCCGCCCAGAGCGCCGAGCGTCCGCCGTCTCCGGTCAGCATCATCCTGATGAAGACCAGCGAGTATCCCTTGACCACCGTTCTGCCCGGCCGCGCCAGCGCGTTCCAGACAGCGGAAATCCGCCCGCGCGTCACCGGCATCATCCGTGAAATTCCCTTCAAGGAAGGCAGTGAGGTCAAGCAGGGCGATGTTCTCTACCAGATCGAGGACAATACCTATCTGGCGGAGGTAGCACAGGCCAAGGCAAGCGTGGCGAAAGCGGAAGCAAGCATTCCGAGCGCCCAGGCGAACCTTGCCCGTTACGAACGCCTGGTCAACAGCGGCGCGACGCAGATCGAATATGAAAACGCCAAGGTGACGCTGCTGCAGGCGCAAGCCGATGTGGCCCAGACCAAGGCGGCGCTGGAAACGGCGGAAATCAACCTCGATCTCACCAAGGTCCGCGCCCCCTTCGACGGCATCACCAGCGCAACCGCCTTCAGCATCGGCAACGTGGTGACGGCCAACCAGACGACGGCTTTGACGACGCTGCGCCGCATCGATCCGATCTATATCGACCTGATGGAATCCAGCATCAATCTTCTGCGCCTGAAAAAGGCGATCTCGTCGGGCCAGCTCGGCGGCGATACGAAGGAGACCGGCATTCACCTGACGCTGGAAGACGGCACGGAATACAAGCATGACGGCAAGATCGACATGTCGGACATGGCCGTGAGCGAAACGACGGGCACCTTCTCCATCCGCGCCCTCTTCGAAAACCCGGACGATCTTCTGCTTCCCGGCACCTATGTCCGCGCCACGCTGACCATCGGCAAGGAAAAAGGCTTCCGCATTCCGCAGCGCGCCGCGAGCCGGAACGCCAATGGCGAACTGACAGCGAAATTCGTGACGGCGGAAAACAAGGTGGAAACCCGCACCTTCCCGTCCAGCCAGCAGTCGGGCAATGCCTGGCTGGTGACGGAAAACGTCAAGGATGGCGACAAGCTCATCGTCGACGGCTTCCAGTGGATCGCCGACGGTGCGACGGTCGCACCCGTTGAAGTGACCATCGACGATCGCGGTATCGTCGTTCTGCCGCAGCAAGCTCAGCCTGCCGCCGCCCCCTCGAAATAAGCATGAGCACGAAACCCTCGGTCGAAGCTCGTAAAAGGTAAGGCAGGACTGCCATGGCCCATTTCTTCATCCGGCGCCCCGTGTTTGCATGGGTTATCGCCATCGTCATCATGCTGGGCGGCGCATTGGCGATCGCGACGCTCTCCATCTCGCAATATCCCGATATTGCGCCGACGACGGTGCGTGTCAGCGCGACCTATAACGGCGCCAGCGCCGAAACAGTCGAAAAATCGGTGACGACCATCATCGAGGACGGCATGACCGGCCTCGACGACCTCACCTATATGACCTCGTCGTCCTCGACGGGCAGCGCCGAAGTGACGCTGACCTTCGGCAATACCATCCTGCCGGACATCGCGCAGGTTCAGGTGCAGAACAAGCTGCAGCTTGTCCAGTCGCAACTGCCTGACACCGTGCAGCAACAAGGTCTTCAGGTCAGCCGATCCACATCCAGTATTCTGATGGTTGGCGCGCTGATCTCAACCGACGGCAAGCGCAACTCCGCCGATCTCGGCGACGTGTTCTCCTCGCGTGTCGAAGACCAGATCAAGCGCCTCGAAGGCGTGGGCAGCATCAACGTCTTCGGTTCCGAATATGCGATGCGCATCTGGCTGGATCCATTCAAGCTCAACAAGTACCAGCTGACCACGGCCGACGTGACCAGCGCCATCGAAAGCCAGAACACCCAGGTTTCGGTCGGTTCGCTTGGCGCGGTGCCCGCCGTCAAGGGTCAGCAGCTTAACGTAACGGTGACGGCGCAGAGCCAGCTCACCACTGTTGCCGATTTCGAATCGGTCATCCTGAAAGTCGAGAAGGATGGTGCTACCGTTCGCCTCAGCGATGTGGCGCGCATTGAAATCGGCCAGGAAACCTATGGCGGCGATTCCCGTTCAAACGGCCGTCCTTCGGCCGGTTTCGCGGTCAATCTTGCCACGGGTGCCAACGCGCTCGATACGGCAGCGCGCGTAAAGTCGGCGCTTTCCGCTGTCGAAGGTTCGCTGCCCGAGGGTGTTTCGATCGAATATCCCTACGACACGACGCCCTTCGTGCAATTGTCGATCGAGAAAGTGGTGCATACGCTGATCGAGGCGATCATCCTCGTTTTCGTCGTGCTTCTGGTGTTCCTGCAAAACCTCAGAGCCACCTTCATTCCGATGATCGCGGTCCCCGTCGTGCTGCTCGGCACCTTCGGTATCCTTGCGCTGACAGGATATTCCATCAACACGCTCACCATGTTCGCCATGGTTCTGGCCATCGGCCTTCTCGTCGATGACGCCATCGTCGTCGTCGAAAACGTCGAACGAATCATGTCGGAAGAGGGCTTGTCGCCGGTCGAGGCGACCGAAAAGTCGATGGGCGAGATCACCGGTGCTATCATCGGCATCGCGCTCGTGTTGACCGCCGTGTTCATTCCGATGGCCTTCTTCGGTGGATCGACGGGCATCATCTACCGCCAGTTCTCGGTCACCATCGTTTCGGCCATGCTGCTTTCGGCAGTGGTCGCCATCGTTCTGACGCCGGCGCTCTGCGCCACGATGCTGAAGCCGATCGACCATCACAAGAAGCAGCGCGGACCGGGCGCCTGGTTCAACCGCGGCTTCGGCAAGACGACGGATGGTTATGTTTCCTCCATCGGCTACCTGCTGAAACGGCCTCTCCGCGTGATGATTATTTTCGCGATCGTGATCGGCGGCTGCGCCTGGTTCTTCAGCAAGCTGCCCAGCTCGTTCCTGCCACAGGAAGACCAGGGCGTGCTGCTGACGATCATCCAGACGCCGACCGGCTCGAACATCGAGCGCACCAACGAGGTGGTGAAGCAGGTCGAAAGCTACTTCCGTGAAAAGGAAGCCGCCAATGTCGAATCGGTTTTCGGCGTTCTCGGCTTCAGCTTCAGCGGTTCGGGCCAGAACAACGCCATCGTCTTCACCAAGCTCAAGGATTTCGCCGAGAGAACGGCCCCCGACCAACACGCCGGCGCCATCGTGCAGCGTGCGATGGGCACCTTCTTCGGGTTCCGCGATGCTCAGGTGTTCCCGCTTCTTCCGCCGGCAATTCAGGGCATGGGCACATCGAGCGGTTTCTCGATGTATCTCGTGGATAGCGGCCGCAACGGCACCGAGGCACTGACCGCCACGTCCAAGGAACTGATCGCGCTGGCGACCAGCAATCCGAAGGTCAGCTCGCTCAGAAGCGACAGCCAGGACAATGAAACGCAGATGAAGATCATTCTCGATCAGGAAAAGATGGGAGCCATGGGGGTCGATCTCTCCTCCGTGAACCTCATGCTGTCGACGATCTTTGCCGGCCGGGATGTCAACGACTTCACGCTGAACGGCGAGCTCAAGCCCGTTTATGTTCAGGGTGATGCGCCCTACCGCATGCAGCCGGACGACCTGAAGTTCTGGTATGCCCGCAATACCAGCGGCGAGATGGTGCCTTTCTCCTCCTTCAGCGAAGTGAAATGGATCAATGCTCCGCCGTCTCTCGCCCGCTTCAACGGCACGGGCGCCATCTCGCTCGAAGGCACCGCCGGCGCAGGCGTCGCGTCCGGTGACGCCATGGACGAGATGGAGCGGCTGACGGCAAGCCTGCCGGGTGGTTACACCGTGGCATGGCAGGGCATCTCCTATCAGGAGCGGCTTTCGGGTTCACAGGCGCCGATGCTCTATGCGCTGTCGGTTCTGATCGTGTTCCTTTGCCTTGCCGCCCTTTATGAAAGCTGGTCGATCCCATTCTCGGTCATCATGGCCGTGCCGGTGGGCGTCCTCGGCGCATTGACCGCGGCGCATTTCTTCGGCCAGTCGAACGACGTCTACTTCAAGGTGGGCCTGCTGACGACCATCGGCCTTGCGGCGAAAAACGCGATTCTGATCGTCGAATTCGCCAAGGAAAGGCAGGAGCATGGACTGAGCCTGATGGAAGCGACGCTGGAAGCGGCCAAGCTGCGCCTGCGTCCGATCATCATGACGTCGCTGGCCTTCATCCTGGGTGTCGTGCCTCTCGCCATCGCAACCGGAGCGGGTTCAGCCGCGCAAAATGCAATCGGTATCGGGGTGCTGGGTGGTATGCTTTCTGCAACACTGCTCGGAATTTTCTTCGTTCCGTCCTTTTTCGTCATCATTCGTCGCCTTTCAAGGCGTTAACAAAACAAAAATGGGCTGTGCCAACCGTTAATACGCTGCTAGAAATGTTGCCGATTTGGCAAATGCACGTTTCTACGGCATATCGACCGCGCAGCCCATTTGTCAGCAAGCCGCGCTCGGTAAGCCAACCAGAGAATTGGGAAAATTACATGCTGTCTATTCGCGCTACTCTTCCCCTGACAATGCTGCTGCTCTCAGGCTGTGTTGTCGGGCCCGACCACAAGACGCCGGAAATTCAATTGCCGGGAAAGTTTGCGGAAGCCGGAAAAACCAGTAATGGCGACATCAGCAGCGTTGCGTGGTGGACAGCCTTTAACGATAGCCGCCTCAATGGTTACGTTTCCACTGGCCTGAGCCAGAACCTGACCGTGATGCAGGCGATCGAGCGCATCAATCAGGCGGAAGCCCAGGTTATCTCGGCCGGCGCGGGCGGTCTGCCGAGCCTGACGGCAAACGGCAGCCACACGACCAGCCAGACCAAGGGCAGCTACCGTGATGTTCCCGTCACCAACGTGTCGTCGGGCAGTCTCAGCGTCTCCTGGCTGCTCGATCTCTTCGGCCGCTATCGCCGCGCCACGGAAAGCGCCAATGCATCGCTCGATGCCGCTTACTCCACCGTCGATGTTCAGCGCCTGACGCTGATTTCCTCGGTCGCCGCAGCCTATATCGACGTGCGCTATTATCAGGAGCGCCTGGCGATTGCCCGTCAGAACCTCAGCTCCCGCCGCGAAACGCTGGACCTGACCAAGCTGCAGCTTGAAGCAGGCGCGGCCTCCCGCCTCGATGTCGTCCAGTCCGAAGGTCTGGTCAACTCGACGCTGTCCGACATTCCGGGCCTCGAAACCAACTTCCGCAAGGCGGCGCATCGCATTGCCACGCTGCTCGGCCTGCCGGCGTCATCTCTGATTTCGGAATTGCAGAAGGGCGCACGCCAGCCGGTTGCCCGCAGCATTCCGCGCACGGGCATTCCGGCCGACCTCATCCGCAACCGTCCGGACATTCGTGTCGCCGAACGTAATCTCGCCGCCGCAGTTGCCTCAATCGGTGTCGCGGAAGCGCAGCTCTATCCAAGCATCGAGCTCGGCGGCTCGATCACGCCAAGCTACAATTTCCTGAGCGGCGGCGGCAGGGGAACGGCCAATAGCTGGTCCTTCGGTCCGAGCCTCGTTCTGCCGATCCTCGATGGCGGCAGCATCCGCGCCAATATCGATCTAGCCAATTCGCAGGCGCGTGAGGAATATCTCGTCTGGAAGCAGACGGTGCTGACCGCTGTGGAAGAAGTCGAAAACGCTCTGGCCGCTGTCACCCGCGACCAGCGCACGGCCGATGCATTGCGCAAGACCGTGGCGTCCTACCAGGAAGCGTTGCAGCTCTCGACCGCCAGCTACCGCGATGGCGCCTCCTCGCTGCTCGACGTTCTCGACGCGCAGCGCCAGGTTTCCACCGCACAGGCGAGCCTTGCACAGGCTGTACAGCAGACCGCGCAGGACTATGTGTCGCTGAACGTGGCGCTTGGCGGCGGTTATGCCGTTGGCCAGACCACGGCTCCGAAGAAGGCGCCGGGCCCGACCCGGACCGCGGCAAAGGCCATGTAAGACACGCCGCAAGGCAAAGAAAAAGCCCGCGTCTCGACGCGGGCTTTTTTGTTATTCATGACACAAAAAAGCACCGGTCTCCCGGTGCTTTTGTCTAACTGGCCGTCAGGCTCAGTTCTTGGCGCGCTCGACGTAGGAATTGTCTTCCGTCGCGATGACCACGCGGATACCGGCATCGATATGCGGCGGCACCATGGTGCGGATGCCGTTGGAAAGAATAGCCGGCTTGTAGGAAGAAGACGCCGTCTGGCCCTTAACGACCGGTTCGGTTTCCGTGATTTCCAGCGTGACGTGGCGCGGCAGTTCGACAGCCAGCGGATTGCCTTCATGAATGGAAAGAATGCAGGTCATGCCTTCCTGCAGATAGGCCTTCTGATCGCCCATCGTCTCAGTGTCGACCACGACCTGGTCGTAGTTCTCCGGGTTCATGAAGTGGAAGCCTTCGCCATCTTCATAAAGGAACTGGAAGTTCAGGTCTTCAACGAAAGCGCGCTCGACCTGCTCGGTGGTGCGCCAGCGCTCGGAGACCTTCACGCCGTCAACGATGCGGCGCATGTCCACCTGCGTGACCGGCGTGCCCTTGCCGGGGTGAAAGTTCTGCGCGGTAAGAACGACGTAAAGCTTGCCGTCCACGTCGAGAACATTGCCCTTGCGGACGGATGAGGCGATAACCTTGACCATATGACTTCCTTGTAACTCGATGAAATGCGTCGTAAAGGACTGCGCGGCAGCACCGGCCCCGACAGACGTTTTGTCTTTTTTCTGGGGCGCAACTACCTTAAATCCGCACGAATTGCCAGCCTTCTACAGCAATTCGCGGAAGAGTGCCTAGCGGTTTTCCGCCCGGAATAGCTTTAAATGACGCGATCAGGCGTTTTGCGGGCCGTTTATCCGCAATTGGGCGCCGCAGAGAGGACGGAAAAGAACAGAGAATGCGCGCAAGCAACGAGACAATGTCGCCATGGTGGACGCCGGACGTCCACGCCGACCGCCGCGCATTTCTCATTGGGCGCAATGCGATCCAGTCGGCTTTTCGCGGCTACTTCGCCAGCGCCGATTTTCTTGAGGTCGACACTGCTGCATTGCAGATTTCCCCCGGTAATGAGGCGCATCTGCATGCTTTCGCCACACAGGGCCTGACGCCGGCCGGCGACGCCGTGCCGCTTTATCTCCACACCTCGCCTGAGTTCGCCTGCAAGAAGCTGCTCGCCGCCGGCGAAAAACGCATCACCTGTTTTGCCCATGTTTACCGAAACCGGGAACGAGGCCCCCTGCATCATCCGGAATTCACCATGCTGGAATGGTACCGGGTCGGCGAAACCTATGAGAGCCTGATGAAGGACAGCGCCAATCTTCTGGCGCTGGCAGCCGAAACCACAAAGACGAAGAATTTCACCTATCGCAGCCGCAGCGTTGATCCCTTCCTCGAGCCGGAGCGGTTGAGCGTCGCCGAAGCCTTCGAGCGATATGCCGGCGTCGACCTGCTGGCCACCATCAGCCGAAACGGCGAAACCGACGCTCGCCATCTTGCGGCGAACCTCACCGATGCCGGCATCCGCGTGGCCGATGACGATACCTGGGCGGATATGTTCAGCCGCGTCATCGTGGAGCGGGTGGAACCGGAGCTGGGTTTCGGCAGGGCGACCATTCTCGATGAATATCCGACCTGTGAGGCGGCCCTTGCCCGCAAGTCATCCAGGGATGCGCGGGTGGCGGAGCGTTTCGAACTTTATGCCTGCGGCGTTGAACTCGCCAATGCCTTCGGCGAATTGACGGACGCCGCCGAGCAGAGGTGGCGTTTCGAAATGGAAATGGCCGAAAAGCAGAGGGTTTACGGCGAAACCTATCCGCTGGACGAGGATTTTCTGGCCGCGCTGGCAATCATGCCACCGGCAAGCGGAATAGCGCTCGGTTTCGACCGGCTGGTGATGCTGGCAACCGGCGCGCCGCGTATCGATCTCGTCATGTGGGCCCCAGTCGCGGAATATGGACGATGACAGGGCTTGAGACCATCAAGACAGCCGAAGCACTTCTCGAAGCGGGGCTTATCGAAGCCGAAGCGCTCGAGACGCTGCGCACGGTGACGCAACGTTACGCGCTCGCCATAACGCCATCGATTGCCGGGCTGATCGACAGCCGCGACCCACAGGATCCCATCGCCCGACAATTCGTTCCTGATCCGGCCGAACTCGTTCATCTCCCTGAAGAACGGGACGATCCGATTGGCGATGACGCGCACAGCCCCGTCCACGGCATCGTCCACCGTTATCCCGACCGGGTGCTTTTGAAGGCAGTGCATGTCTGCCCCGTTTATTGTCGCTTCTGTTTCCGCCGGGAGATGGTCGGACCGCAGGGCAACGGTATGATGAGCCCGGCGGAACTTGACGCCGCATTCGGCTATATAAAGGCCAATCCCGCCATCTGGGAGGTCATCCTGACCGGTGGCGATCCGCTGGTGCTTTCCCCGCGGCGCTTGTCCGACCTGATGACGCGCCTGAAAGACATACCGCATGTGAAGATCGTTCGCTTCCATACCCGTGTGCCGGTGGTGGATCCCGAGCGTATCGACGCGGCGCTGATCGATGCGCTGAAGGCCAGCGGCAAAACCACCTATGTGGCCCTGCACGCGAATCATTCCCGTGAACTCAGCGAAGCCGCAAGGCAGGCTTCGGCGCGCCTGATCGATGCCGGCATCGCCATGGTCAGCCAGACGGTCCTTTTGAAAGGCGTCAATGATGACCCGGCAGTTCTTGCCGAGTTGATGCGCGCCTTTGTCGAGACCCGTATCAAGCCATATTATCTGCATCATCCCGATCTTGCGCCCGGCACCAGCCATTTCCGGCTGACGATAGAAGAGGGGCAGCGAATCGTTTCCGCTTTGCGGGGGCATGTCTCCGGCCTTTGCCAGCCGACCTATGTTCTCGACATTCCCGGCGGCCACGGCAAAGCGGCAATTGGCAGAAATGCGGCCGAAAAAACCCGCGATGGCTGTTATTCCGTTTCCGATTTCAACGGAAACGATCATATTTACCCACCGCCAGCCACCGGCGGCGATTAAAAAATACATAAAAAGCCTGCTACAGCGGGCTTTTCGCGGCGGCGACCAACGAAAACAAAAATTTCACATTTCCGCCCCTCTCCTGTCATCATAAAGAAAAATATTCTACCTATAACAATCAGCATTGATTTTAGTGCTGGTCTGGATTATCAGTGTGGAACTGGAGAACGAGTCTCCTGATTCCGGGCCAACACCAATACAGGGAGTGTGTCATGTCAAAACATATCAACATCAACGCAATCCTTGGTTTTGAGTCCTGGAACGCTGGATTTAAATCCACGTGTTCCCGCTGCTGTCGAATGTGACTTAACGGTCTCAATTTCCTGAAAATCAGTTCGACAACATGCTGTGTGAAGTAGCCACAGCGGGAGTATATCTATGCAGAAGCAAGTTATTGAATTCGCTGGCGAACCAGTCGGCATCGTCATCCCGGATAATGACCGGTTGAAGTTCATCGCGGTGAAGTTCCACGTTCATGACCTGGACGAACAGAAGTTCGATAGCGCCGACGACGTGCGGATTGCCATCCGCGATCTCGTGCGCAACCGGAACCTGGCCGCGGTCGCCTGATGCGGGAAAACTTTCGCCCGCTCACAGAACCGTCACAATCAGAGCGCGCCAGATATCGGACCCCGAACAGCGGCCCGATGGCGCGCTCTTCTCTTGCATGTCTTGCACGACAATCCGGCTGCCTGCATCGCGCAGGCCGTAGATCGCCGAACCGCTCTGAAGAATAGAGCACGGAAGCGCCCCACCCGCTTCCCATCGTCAGACAGAAAACATTCCAGCAGAATCGAAGTGGCGCATGGCCCCCTGTAAAATGGCACTCGTCGGGCCTTACCCCGCCGCCATGCATGTATCTTCAGATAGGCTGCATCAAAACGCGGTAAAGGTCAGCGTCGTCAGTGAGCGCACGATTCCCGGAATATTGACGATGTTCTGGTTGATGAACTTGCCGATATCTTCTTCCTGCGGCAGGTAGATTTTCAGCAGCAGATCATATTCACCGCTGGTGGAATAAAGCTCGGAAACCAGTTCCGTCTTATAGATGGCGTCGGCGACATCATAGGTCTTGCCGGGCTCACATTGAAGCTGAACGAAAATGGGCTTCACGGACATCTCCCGTATTTGAACTTTCGGTGCATGGCTGCTCGCGCCACGCGTCATGGCGCACTATTGGCTGAGCAGCGTCCGTCTTGCAAGGCCGCTTACCGGTTTACGCCGAAAACTCCCCCGGTCCTGCCGTTCGCACCGGTGCGGCCTCGGAAACGATCCACCGCCGAAAACTCTCGAGCGGCGCATAACCGGCGCGATCCGGCATGCAGGCGAGGTAATAGGCTTCCTCGCTCTCCACTTCCCCCGCAACAGCCGCGACCAGACGACCGCTTCGCAACTCCTCCTCGATCATGAAAGAAGGAATGAGCGACGCCCCGACCCCGGCGCTCGCCGCCTCGGCAATCGTCGTGAACTGATCGAAAAGCATGCCATGCACATTCTCGAAACTGACGTCATGACTGCGAAACCATTGCTCCCAGGCATCCGGCCGTGTCGTCATGTGCAGCAACGGGACATGCAGTAGATCGTCCGGCTTTGAAAGTCCGTGTCGCGCCTTGAAGGCGGGGCTGCATGCCGGAATGACCTTTTCATGCATCAGGAAAACCAGCTCGGTGCCCGGCCAATGCGGCAATCCGAAGTGGATCGCCGCATCGACTGTATCGGTGCGGAAATCGAACAGCGACGACCGCGTCAGAAGATTGACCGAAATACCGGGGTGTCTGGCGATGAAATCGGGAAGGCGCGGCACGAGCCAGCGGGTGCCGAAGCTCGGCAGAACGCCGAGGTTGAGCGTGCCGCCATCCGGATTGGCGCGCAGATTGAGCGAGGCCGTCGATATGCGCCGCAACGCCTCGCGGATTTCCCGCGCATAGCCCTCCCCCGCCCTTGTCAGCCGGATCGTCTGCCGCTCGCGCAGGAACAGCGCCACGCCAAGCTGCTCTTCGAGCGCCAGGATTTGGCGGCTGACCGCACCCTGCGTCAGCCCCAGTTCCCGCGCCGCAGCGGTGACGCTGCCCGTCCGGGAAGCAGCCTCGAAAGCCGCCAACAGCGAAAGCGACGGCAGAAAACGGCGTGGCGGCAGGACCATATTCCCTCACGGAATGAACTCTTGACGATATGTTGATATTCAACAGGCAAGACCGCTTGTAAAGTCTTATAAACAAGGGCTTGTCACTCATACGAAGAACAAATGAACTGGCCCGGAACATGGTGGAACGATGTATGATGACCCCCGCTCGCACGGCCTCTGGGAAAAGACCGCGCCGCAACCGCCCGTAACGCCCGCCTTGCAGGGCGCAGCAATTGCTGATGTCGTTGTCGTCGGAGGTGGCTTCACCGGCCAGTCCGCCGCCCTTCATCTTGCCGAACGCGGTGCGGATGTCGTTCTTCTCGAAGCAAGGCAAATCGGCTTCGGCGGCGCAGGCCGCAATGTCGGCCTCATCAATGGCGGCATGTGGGTCATGCCGAAAGAGCTGCCCGGCGTGCTGGGCGAGATTTACGGCGAACGCCTGCTCGATCTTCTGGGCAATGCCCCACTTCTCGTGCGTGAACTGGTGGAAAAACACGCAATTCCCTGCGAGATCGAAAAAAACGGCACGCTCCATTGCGCCGTCGGAGAAAAAGGGCTCGCCGAAATCCGTGAGCGCTGCGAGCAATGGGCAGAGAGAGGCGCACCAGTCCGCATCCTCGATGCCGAGGAGACAGCGAGACGTACCGGCAGTACGGGCTATTCCGGTGCGCTTCTGGATACACGCGCCGGTACGATACAGCCGCTCGCCTATGTTCGAGGCCTTGCCGCAGCCGCCCAGAAAGCGGGCGTGCACCCGCATACCGAAAGCCCCGTGGTAGCAACCGAACGCAGCAACGGAAAATGGGTGGTGAAGACGCCGCAAGGATCTGTAACCGCCAACTGGATCGTTGTGGCCACCGAAGCCTATAGCACCGGCCCGTGGCAGATCGTTCGCGATGAACAGGTCTACCTGCCCTATTTCAATTTCGCGACCAGACCGCTCGGCGACAATCTGCAAAAGAGCATCCTGCCCGGCCGTGAAGGCTGCTGGGATACGAAGGAGATTCTCTCATCCTTCCGCATGGACAAAGCCGGCCGGCTGGTCTTCGGCAGCGTCGGCGCCCTGCGCGGCACCGGAGCCGCCATTCATCGTGCCTGGGCGAAGCGCTCGCTGAAGCGGCTTTTCCCGCAGCTCGGGGATACGGAATTCGAATGTGAATGGTACGGCCAAATCGGCATGACGGACAATGCCGTGCCCCGCTTTCACAAATTCGCTGAAAATGTCGTCGGCTTTGCAGGCTATAACGGCCGAGGTATCGCGCCGGGTACGGCCTTCGGCAAGGTCATTGCGCAGCATATTCTCGGAGAGATTGCTGAAGCCGAATTGCCGCTGCCTTTGACGGAGCCGAAAGCGCAGTCTTTCCGGGCGGTGAAGGAAGCCTATTATGAGGCAGGCGCACAGATCGCCCATTTCGCCGGCGAGCGTTTTTGATCGGACACGGAGCCGCTTCAAGGGAACGACGTCATCCTCGGGCTTGTCCCAAGGGTCTAATCACATTCAATAAAATTCAGACGTTGCAGATGCGCGGGACAAGTCCGAGCATGACGAGGAGAGCTTTTCGAGCTTAACCACCCTTCTACACAGACACCCCGGCAACCTCTTTTCCCCATCCCATCGATATATCCTTGAAAATATAATGATTGCCCTATAGGCCTATCGATATATTCACCAGAATATCTCGAACCGGGGGTAACAGACCATGAGACTTTTGCGTCGCAGCTTCTTCAAAACCATTGCCGCAGCCACATCCTTCTGGATGGCGGCCTCATTCGCAGCCGTTCCGGCCCATGCAGCCGAAAAAGTCACGGTGTTTGCCGCCGCAAGCATGAAAAACGCGCTCGATGCCCTCAACGCCGAATGGGCGAAGGAAAGCGGTAACGAAGCAACCGTTTCTTATGCCGCAAGCTCGGCGCTGGCCAAGCAGATCGAGCAGGGCGCACCGGCGGATATCTTCGTTTCGGCCGATCTCGCATGGATGGACTATGTCGCCGAAAAGAAGCTGATCAACGCTGACAGCCGCTCCAATCTTCTCGGCAACCGCATCGTTCTCGTCGCTCCCGCAGACAAGGCAAAGCCGGTCGAGATCAAGCAGGGCTTCGATCTTGCCGCTCTGGTGGGCGATGGCCGTCTGGCCATGGGTGCGGTCGATTCCGTGCCGGCGGGCAAATACGGCAAGGCCGCTCTGGAAAAGCTCGGGGTCTGGTCCTCCGTCGAACAGAAGGTCGCCGGCGCGGAGAGCGTGCGTGCGGCCCTGCTGCTCGTCTCGCGCGGCGAAGCACCCTATGGCATCGTCTACCAGACCGACGCCGCCGCCGATCCGGGTGTGAAGATCGTCGGCACCTTCCCGGAAGACAGCCATCCGCCGATCATCTACCCGGTGGCCATTCTTTCGGAAGCCAAGTCTCCGGCAGCAAAAGCCTATCTGGATTTCCTGAAATCGGCCAAGGCAACGCCCTTCTTCGAAAAGCAAGGCTTTACCGTTTTGAAATAAACTGCCTGTCGTGGCCCCCACGTATGGGCCGCGAGAGATGACGATTGCAGGATATGGCATTGCATTGGTGGACACTCAGCCCTGAAGAATGGACGGCGATCAGGCTCAGCCTGTGGGTGTCGTCCATCGCCATGCTTGCCAGCCTGCCTTTCGGCATTCTGGTCGCCGTGGCGCTGGCGCGCGGCCGCTTCTGGGGCAAGTCTCTCCTCAACGGCATCGTCCACCTGCCGCTCATCCTGCCGCCCGTCGTCACCGGCTTTCTGCTGCTCGTCCTGTTCGGCCGCAGGGGCGCCATCGGGCAATTTCTCGATAGCTGGTTCGGCATCGTCTTTTCCTTCCGCTGGACCGGGGCGGCGCTCGCCTGCGCCGTCATGGCCTTTCCGCTGATGGTGCGTTCCATCCGCCTCTCCATAGAAGCGGTAGATCGCAGGCTGGAAGAGGCCGCGGGAACCTTGGGCGCAAGCCCGTTCTGGGTGTTCCTCACCGTCACCCTGCCCCTGACCCTGCCCGGCATCATCGCCGGCATGATCCTGGCTTTCGCCAAGGCCATGGGCGAATTCGGCGCGACTATCACCTTCGTCTCCAATATTCCTGGCGAGACCCAGACTTTGTCCGCCGCCATCTATACCTTCACCCAGGTTCCAGGCGGCGATGCCGGCGCCTTGCGGCTAACCATTGTCTCCGTCGTGATTTCCATGCTCGCTTTGCTCGTCTCGGAGTTTCTGGCCCGCATCGTCGGCAAACGGGTGAGCATGGAATGACGCTTTCGGTCGCCACCCGCCATCGCCTCGGTTCTTTCGAACTCGATGCGTCATTCACCTCCGAAGGCGGCGTCACCGCGCTGTTCGGGCGCTCCGGCTCCGGCAAAACCTCGATGATCCGCATCATAGCGGGCCTGCTGCGGCCGGATGAGGGACAGGTTTTGCTCGATGGAGAAGTGCTGGCCGCTAGCGGAACACGGCTGTTCCTGCCGGCTCATAAACGCCGCTTCGGTTATGTTTTTCAGGAAGCGCGGCTCTTCCCGCATCTCAGCGTGGCGCAGAACCTGCATTACGGCAGATGGTTCGCCGTGAACAAAACCGGGAGCGCGAATGAAGACCGCATCGTCGACATGCTCGGCATCGGCCATCTCCTGCAGCGCCGGCCGGACAAGCTTTCCGGCGGCGAAAAACAGCGTGTCGCCATCGGCCGCGCGCTCCTCTCATCACCCAGGCTGCTGCTGATGGACGAGCCGCTCGCCTCGCTCGACGAGGAGCGAAAAGCAGAGATCATTCCCTATCTCGAACGGCTGCGCGACGAGACGAAAATACCGATCGTCTATGTCAGCCATTCTATTCAGGAGGTCGCCCGCCTCGCCGACCGCATCGTGGTAATGAAGGACGGCAAGGTGGAAGCGCAGGGAAAAGCGGCCGACGTGCTTTCCAGACCGGATTTCAGCGCGCATCTCGAACGACGCGAAGCGGGCAGCATTCTTTCCGGGCACATTGAAAGCTTTGATGAGCGACATGGCCTTGCCGCCGTAAGGCTGAAAACCATGCTGCTGCATGTTCCGGCAAAAAGGGGAGCGGCCGGCAGCCCGGCGCGGGTGCTCATACCAGCGCGCGATGTGATGCTGGCAACCGTAAAGCCTGAAGGCTTAAGCGCGCTCAACATTCTCGCGGGCCATGTCGCGACTGTTTCTGCCAGCGAAGACGGCATGGTCACGGTTCAGGTGGATTGCGGCGGCGACATCATCCAGTCGCGCATCACCGATCTGTCACGCGAGAGGCTGCAGCTGGAGCCCGGAAAACCGGTGCACGCGATCATAAAGTCGGCGGCTCTCGATCCTTATTGAGGGCCGCATCGGGATTGCGGTTGGCCTCCAGCCAGTCGATATCCGCGCGCAGGGCCTCGTTCATCCGTTTTTCCATGCCGCGATAACGCTCCAGCACCTCAGTGCCAAAAGCGGTCAGCGCCGCACCGCCGCCCTGTTTACCGCCACGTTGCGATTCGATAACCGGTTGCCTGAACATATGGTTCAACGCATCCACCAGCAGCCATGCGCGGCGATAGGACATGTCCATCGCCCGCCCGGCGGCAGAGATGGAGCCCGTCTCGACGATCAGTTCCATCAATTCGATCTTGCCATGGCCGAGACGTTCTCCGGGCGGAAAGTCGATACGAAGAACTGGCTTCAGTGGCGGGTGGGCCTCACTCATTGTTCAAAGGCTCCGTCCATGAAGATCGCGATAGGCCTTTTGCGCTCCATCCACCGGCAAGGCCGTCGCCTCATAGACGCCACGCGCGACCGCGCGCGCCATCACGATGGTCGCCAGATGGCAAAGCTCGGCGAAATGAACGCCGCCCTCAAGCGGCTTTTCACCGGTCGAGGCCGCGAACATGGTGTCGCCGTCGCTTGGCAAATGGGCGGGCAGAACGGCGCGCGCCAGCCCGTCATGCGCCATGATGGAAAGGCGATGCGCCTGCGCCTTGGTCAGCACGGCATCCGTCACCACCGCACCGATGGTCGTTGCCGTGAGATTGATCCCCTTAAGGCGCAGCGCGGTATGATCCGGCTCGAAACGATCGGGAAAACCGCAATCGCCGTATTCACCCTGCACTTCAAACGGCGCGGACCAGAAATGGCGGCTCGTTCCAACGGTTGCCGAGCCGAGCGCATTGACGGCGACGATGGCCGCCACTTTGTACCCGCCGGAACTGACGGCGCTTGCCGAACCGAGCCCGCCCTTGAAGGTGGCGGTCGTCGCACCCGCTCCAGCCCCGACCGTTCCAAGCGCGAATGGCGCCGCACGCGCCGCCTTGAAGGCTGCATATCCCATCTCGCGATAGGGCGAATGCAGCCCCCAATCCTTGTCGCCGCCATTCAGCAGATCCATCAGGATCGCCTGCGGCACGATGGGAACGCGGGTGGAACCCACCTGCAGGCCGCGTCCGATTTCGCGCAGCCCGGCCTGAACGCCGCCCGCCGCATCCAGCCCGAAGGCAGAACCGCCCGACAGCACGAAGGCATCCACCGTTTCCACCGTCATCGCGGGGTCGAGCAGGCCGGTATCGCGCCCGCCCGGCGCACCACCCAAAACAGAACCGGAAGCGATGGCGGGCTTTTCGAAAACAATCGCCGTAACACCGGAGCCGAGGGCAAGATCAGTGACATTGCCGACCGAAACGCCGCCGATATCCGTCAGAAGATTGGTGAGTGCCGCCATGCCGTTTCCCTTTTCTCCCGGTATCCCGCCACCATCAGGCACTGTCAACGCAAAACGTGACGTGCCTGATGTTGACGACAAGCCGCGATCAGGAAAAAACAGCCGTTCCGATCACAGGCGTCGAGGGAACGGCCATATCCCTCGGCTCCAGCGGCCCGCAGAGATATGCCTGATGGCCGGCTTCTATCGCCCGAGCGAAAGCCTCCGCCATGCCGACCGGGTCTCCCGCGCCCGCCACCGCCGTGTTGAGCAGAACGGCATCGTAACCGAGCTCCATCACCGTGACCGCATGCGACGGGCGGCCGATACCGGCATCGACGATCAGCGGCACATCCGGGAAACGCGCCCGCATGGATTTCAGCGCCGTCAGATTGAGCGGCCCCATGGCGCTGCCGATTGGCGCGCACCAGGGCATCAGCACCCTGCAGCCTGCCTCCAGCAGCTTCTCGGCCACGACCAGATCGTCAGTCGTATAGGGAAAGACCTCGAAACCATCGTCACAAAGGATTTTCGCCGCCTCGACAAGAGCGAAGACATCGGGCTGCAGCGTGTCGTGATGACCGATGACCTCCAGCTTGATCCAGTTAGTGCGAAACACATCGCGGGCCATCTTTGCTGTCAGCACCGCTT
Source organism: Agrobacterium sp. P15N1-A (assembly GCF_044626815.1). Classification (NCBI taxonomy): domain Bacteria; kingdom Pseudomonadati; phylum Pseudomonadota; class Alphaproteobacteria; order Hyphomicrobiales; family Rhizobiaceae; genus Agrobacterium; species Agrobacterium sp. P15N1-A. The sequence goes on from NZ_JBIUPF010000007.1 coordinate 19,419, forward strand.
CCTTGACCGTGTGGCAACCGGCGGTATTGGGCAGAATCTGGCGATCCAGCTCGCGGATAAGCTCAAAAAACTGACCGCCCTTCTTGCCACCCGCCGTTTCCCGGCGCAGTGAAATCGTCAGAATATCCGTGTTGCTCACCCGCACGGCATCGGCAAGCACGGCGGGGGACGGATAGCGCGCCGTGCCGAGCAGGAGACGGGACGAGACCTCGCGGCCATAAAGCGTCAGCATGGTTTCAGCCTCCCTGCATCGGTGAGAGGATTTCGATACGGTCGAAAGCCTTCAGCTTATAATCGGCGCGCTCTTCCGAATGCACCAGATCGCCATTCACCGCCGTCGCCAGCCACTCACCCTCGTATTCGAGGCTGGCGAGCAGGCCGGCCAGCGTCTCGGCGGCGAGATCAAGCTCGTCGCCATTCACCAGAAGTTTCATGATCCCATTCCTTTTGAGAGAGAGTTTGGCAGACGATTTCAGCCGCCTGCCGCGCCATAGCCGGCGACAGCAGAAAGCCGTGCCGGTACGCGCCGTTGATGAAAATGGTCCGGCCATCCTGCGTGACCTTCGGCAGATTGTCGGGATAGGCGGGGCGCACGCCGGTGCCTGTCTCGATGATTTCCGCTTCCGCGAAAGCCGGATGCACGGCATAGGCGGCATTCAGGAACTCCATCATCGAGCGGGCGGAAATGGCGCCCGCATCTTCCGTCTCGATCATCGTCGCACCCACCATGAAACGGTCGGGTTCGCGCGGCACGATGTAAAGCGGAATACGCGGATGCAGCAGCCGGACGGGGCGAGACAGGGAAACCTCCCGCGTGGCGAGATAGAGCATCTCTCCCCGCACACCGCGAAGATCGGAAATCCCGCCGATTGCCGCAGAACCAGTGCAAGCCACCACCCGGTCGAACGGCTCTTCATTCAACGGGATACCCATATGGAAACGCACACCAATGGTGCAAAGCCGCTCATGCAGCGATTTCAGTGCAAGACGCGGATCGAGATGACCCTCGCCCGGGAAATAAAGCCCGGATCGAAACCGCCCGGCAAGATCTGGCTCCAGCGCGGCGATTTCGCCCTCATCCACCCAGCGATAGCCGTCGGTCCGCGATGCGAAACGCGAAAGCTCCGCCTTGTCGCGGGCCGGCGCAACAACCAGCGTGCCGTTACGGACGACAAGGCCGGGGGTTGCTTCGTCCCACCAGTCGAGTGCCGCCTGACCGAGCGTCAGAACCGCCGCGTCAGCGCTTTCACGCTCGCACCAGGGGGCCAGCATGCCGCCGGCATACCAGGATGCGCCGCGAGAGGGTTCGGCATTGCGCTCGCAAACCTCAACGGTAACGCCGGTCCGCGCCAGTTCGAAGGCCGCCGTCAAACCGGCGACCCCCGTTCCCTTGACCAGAACGCGCATGCTATTCGGCATCCGCAGGCGTCGTGAGCGGCATGTAAAGCTCACCGCCTTCCTTGAAGCGTGCGGCCATGGCCTCCAGTCCCTCCTTCTGCGCCTCGGCGCGGATATCGTGGGAAATTCGCATCGAGCAGAATTTCGGCCCGCACATGGAGCAAAAATGCGCGACCTTGTGCGCTTCCTTCGGCAAGGTCTCGTCATGGAAGGAGCGCGCCGTATCCGGGTCCAGCGACAGGTTGAACTGATCCTCCCAGCGGAACTCGAACCGCGCGCGCGACAGCGCATCGTCCCGCACCTGCGCGGCCGGATGGCCCTTGGCAAGATCGGCAGCGTGGGCAGCGATCTTGTAGGTGATGACGCCGACCTTCACGTCGTTGCGATCCGGCAGGCCGAGATGTTCCTTGGGCGTGACGTAGCAGAGCATCGCGGTGCCGAACCAGCCGATCATCGCCGCACCGATGCCGGAGGTGATGTGGTCGTAACCCGGCGCGATATCGGTGGTGAGCGGCCCGAGCGTATAGAAGGGCGCCTCACCGCAGGTCTTCAACTGCTTGTCCATGTTTTCCTTGATCTTGTGCATCGGCACATGGCCGGGGCCTTCGATCATCACCTGGCAGTCCTTCGCCCAGGCGATCTGCGTCAACTCACCGAGCGTCTCCAGCTCCGCGAATTGTGCGGCGTCATTGGCGTCGGCAATCGAGCCGGGACGCAAGCCATCGCCCAGCGAGAAGGAGACGTCGTAAGCGCGGCAGATGTCGCAAATCTCGTCGAAATGCTCATAGAGGAAGCTTTCCTTGTGGTGATGCAGACACCACTTGGCCATGATCGAGCCGCCGCGCGAAACAATGCCGGTGACGCGGTTGACGGTGAGCGGGATGTAATGCAGCCGCACGCCGGCATGGATGGTGAAATAATCCACACCCTGCTCCGCCTGTTCGATCAGCGTATCGCGGAACACTTCCCAATTGAGGTCTTCGGCAATGCCGTTGACCTTCTCGAGAGCCTGATAAAGCGGCACCGTGCCGATCGGTACCGGCGAATTGCGGATGATCCATTCGCGGATATTGTGGATGTTGCGGCCCGTCGACAGGTCCATGACGGTATCCGCACCCCAGCGGATCGCCCAGACCATCTTTTCCACCTCCTCCGCCATGGAGGAGGTGACGGCGGAATTACCGATATTGGCATTGATCTTGACGAGAAAATTGCGACCGATGATCATCGGCTCAAGTTCCGAATGATTGATATTGGCGGGGATGATGGCGCGGCCGGCCGCCACTTCCTGACGAACGAATTCCGCCGTGACGTAGTCGGGGATATGCGCGCCGAAACTCTCGCCGTCACGCGCCAGCTTTTCCCTGGTCGCCTCGCGCCCGAGATTTTCGCGGATGGCGATGAATTCCATTTCCGGCGTGATGATACCTGCCCGCGCATAGGCAAGCTGGGTCACGGCTTTACCGGCCGTGGCTCTGAGCGGCTGGTGGCGCACGGAAAATTCGGGCGTCAGGCGCTCGCCGGTGGCAAAGCCGTTATCCTCCGGCTTGACGTGCCGGCCGTCATAGGCCTCGACGTCGCCGCGGGCCACGATCCAGTCATGACGCAGACGCGGCAGACCCTTTTCAATCAGAACGGGATGCGAAGGATCGGTATAGGGCCCGGAGGAATCGTAAACCGTCACCGGCGGCTCGCCCGCCGTCGGATGAACGGCGATCTCGCGCATCGGCACGCGGATATGGGGATGTAAAATGCCGGTTTTGTGGATTTTGGTAGAGGCGGCATGCGGCCCGGTGGTGACGACAAGCGGGATATTCTTGGCAGCGATATTCATCTTGAGGCTCCAAAGTTTGACAGTGGAGACCCAGTTCGAGCCGGAATGATGGAAAATACCGAATTGCCGGAACGCGACGTCATGCGCCCGCCCGACCTTCGGTCTTTGCACCGTCCCTACGCCAGTATGAACTGGATCAGGTTCAACGGGTCACTGCGCATGAAAGCAGAATCTCAGCCCCTTGACGGGACACCCCTGGTGAATGGCCACAGCAAAAAACACCGACCGGCATTTGTCAAGGCCGACGATCCATGCTTGGCAAAGGTGCGGGAATGGCGCATGCTGCCGTTAGTTGTAATTAACCTAACGGTTTAGGCGAATATTATCGTTTGCAACGTAACGATAAGCACAAACCATCCTGATGTGAAATTTACGGGAGATACGTCGGAATGAACGCGACTATTCGTGAAATACTGGCCAAATTCGGCCAGCTTCCAACCCCTGTCGATACGATTGCAGATGAAGCCGATCTTTATGCGGCGGGCCTTTCTTCCTTTGCATCCGTGCAATTGATGCTCGGCATCGAAGAAGCATTCGATATCGAATTCCCCGACAATCTGCTGAACCGCAAGTCCTTTGCGAGCATCAGGGCCATTGAAGACACCGTTAAGCTCATTCTGGATGGTAAAGAGGCAGCCTGATGAACGTCACCGTAGCGCCGCAGGATGAAACGCTGTCCGCGCGCGCGGGCCGTGTCGCGGCAATTGCCGCCAAACACGCGGATGAGGTGGATGTCACCGGCCGCTTCCCACAGGAAGCCGTTGATGCGCTGCGACAGGAACGCCTGCTCGGCATCCAGGTCCCCTCTTCGCTGGGCGGCGAAAGCGCTTCCTTACAGGAAATCGCCGATATCTGTGCCCGGCTCGGTCAGGCCTGTTCGGCAACCGCGATGATTTTCGCCATGCACCATATCAAGGCATCCAGCCTGGTGGAACACGGCGAGACGAGCGCATGGCATGCCGGCTTCATGAGCCGCATCGCCAGCGAACAGCTTCTGCTCGGCTCCGCCACCACCGAAGGCGGCATTGGCGGCAATCTGCGCAACTCCATCTGTGCAATCGAGGTCGAAGGCGATTTCTGCCGGCTGGAGAAGGACGCCACCGTCATTTCCTATGGCAGCAATGCCGATGCGATCCTCATCACCTCACGCGCCCACAAGGATGCCGCGCCCGCCGATCAGGTGATGACGGTCTTTCTGAAAAACCAGTACACGCTCGAGAAAACCCATGTATGGGATACGCTCGGCATGCGTGGCACCTGTTCGGATGGTTTCCTGTTCCGTGGCGAGGCGCCGGCGGCGCAGATATTCCCGAAGCCCTTTGCGGAAATCGCCGCACAATCCATGCTTGCAAGCTCGCATCTCCTGTGGAGCGCCGTCTGGTACGGCATCGCCTCGGATGCCGTGCTGCGCGCCCAGTCTTTCGTCAGAGCAGCGGCGCGCAAATCGCCCGGCACCGCTCCTCCCGGCGCGATCCGCCTTGCGGAGGTCTCCACCAAGCTGCAGGTCGTGAAATCCAACATCATCGCCGGCATCAAGGCTTACGAGGACACCAAGAGCGACCCCGAAAAACTGATGTCCATGGCCTTTGCCGTCGCCATGAACAATGTGAAGATCTGCTCTTCGGAAACCATTCTCGAGATCATCGACCATGCCATGCTGGTCTGCGGCATCATGGGTTACAAGAACGGCACGCCCTACAGCCTCGGCCGCCACCTGCGTGACGCGCACTCCGCCCGTCTGATGATTTCCAACGACCGCATTCTCGGCAATTCCGCCAATCTCCTGCTGGTTCACAAGCAGGACACCAGCCTCTTGGGATAAGACCATGGACATGCAAACATCGTTTCTCGATCGACTGTTCGAAGAAGGCCTGCTGATTGAAACCGGTGTAGACGGTCTTTATGGACGCAGCGGCCAGTTCGAGGATGTCATCGCCGCATTCGAGCGGCTGATCGACCGCACGGGCGGCGCTGACGGCGCCGAAGCGATCCGCTTTCCGCCCGGCATCAACCGCGCCTATTTCGAAAAGAGCGGTTATATGAAGAGCTTCCCGCAGCTTGCCGGCACGGTCCATTCCTTCTGTGGCTGTGAGCTCGACCATGTCAGCCTGCTGAAAACCATGGATGAGGGCGGTGACTGGACCAAGGACCAGAAAGCGACAGACATCGTGCTGACGCCGGCGGCCTGCTATCCGCTTTATCCGACGATTGCCAAGCGCGGCGCGCTACCTGCCGGCGGCGGTCTCTATGACATCCAGTCCTATTGTTTCCGTCATGAACCCTCCAAGGACCCGGCCCGCCAGCAGCTTTTCCGCATGCGCGAATATGTTTGCATGGGCACCGAGTCCGACGTCACGGAATTCCGCCAGACCTGGATGGATCGCGGCGTGGAGATGATGAAAGCGGTCGGGCTCGACGTCACCATCGATGTCGCCAACGATCCCTTCTTCGGCCGCGCCGGCAAGATGCTCGCCAACAACCAGCGCGACCAGAACCTGAAATTCGAACTCTTGATCCCGGTCACATCCACGACCAGCCCGACGGCCTGCATGAGCTTCAACTACCATCAGGATGCCTTCGGCCAGAAATGGGGCCTCAACCTCGACAATGGCGATGTCGCCCACACAGCCTGCGTCGGTTTCGGCCTTGAGCGCATCGCGCTGGCGCTGTTTGCGCATCATGGTCTCGACGTGAAGAAATGGCCTGCGAAGGTCGTGGAAACGCTCTGGGGCTAATCATTCATGCGGCAGATTTTCCCCGGTCTCGATCCCAGAAACTATGTGCAGCATCCGCTCCACTCCTCCGAGAGAATGTGGCCGGAGACCAATTGCTACATCGATTTGTGGATCGAGGTGCTGGCCTCGAAAGATCTGCCGCCGGAAGCCATGTTCGGTTTCACGCTCACGCAGGATTTCGAAGGCGACCAGTTCACCTTCTTCAAGGTGCCGCTGGAAGACCTCGAGGCGCTTTATGGCGTTCGCGCCACCGAACTTGCGATCTTCGACAGCGTGGAAAACCACATCGAGGCGCAGCTCGCACGCGGCCGCATCTGCCTGATCGAGATGGACAGCTTCTATATGCCGGATACCCATGGGGTGGGCTACCGGAAGGAACACGGCAAGACCACCATCGCCATCAACCGGCTCGACCTCGCGAAGCGCGAACTCGACTATTTTCACAATGCCGGCTTCTTTCACCTTTCAGGCGAAGATTTTGACGGCCTGTTCCAGCATCATCTGACCGAGACCGACCCGCCTTTCCTGCCCTATACCGAATTTGCGAAATTCGCGGATAGCAGCCCCTCGCCCGCACATATTCGCAAGACGGCCGAACGGCTCCTGAAGTTTCATTTTTCCAGACGGCCGTCCGCCAACCCGGTCCGCGCTTTTGCCGGCGTTTTTCCGGCGCAGGTGGAAAAGGTCGCCGACCGGCCCTTCGGTTTTTTCCACAAATATGCCTTTAACACGCTACGCCAGCTCGGCGCCAATTTCGAACTGGCGGCAAGCCACTTCGAATGGCTGGACGCGAACGGTTTTTCTGAAGCAAGAGACCACGCGCTCAAGATTTCCGAGGTTGCCAAGACCGTGCAGTTCCAGCTTGCCCGCGCCGTCACCCGCCGCAAATTTGATGCACTGGCCACCGTGCTCGATCCAGCAGCGGATGCATGGGATGGCGTGATGGAAGCGCTTGCGACTAAACTCACTGATGCCAGCGAGGCCGCGTGAGGACTTATCTTCCCGGCGAAAGCGAGGAATTGCTGAGCGAAGGCTGGACGCTGACGCTGACGCCCGCCGATGCCTGCGAGACGCCGTCCGATATTCCCGCATCGCTTGAAAGCCTTCACGTCTCCGTTCCCGGCACCGTGGCGCAGGCTCTGGAAGCGGCTGGAAAATTCGACCGCCTTGCCCCGGCGCCCCTCAATGACAGGGATGCCTGGTATCGGCTGACGATGATTTCCGATACGCGCGAACGCGCCATACTTCGCTTCGACGGTCTCTCCACCATTGCCGAAATCTTCTTCAACGGCGAGCTGATCGGCGCGAGCCAGAGCATGTTCGAAAGGCTGGAAGTGCCTGTCGAACTCACGGGCGCGGACGAGCTTTGCATCTGCTTCCGGGCGCTTGCGCCGAGGCTTGAAAAAACCGGTCCCCGCGCCCGCTGGCGGCCGCAGATGATGAATACGCAGGGGTTGCGGCTGATCCGCACCACCGCACTCGGTTACATGCCCGGCTGGTGCCCGGAAATCCACGCCGCCGGCCCATGGCGACCCATCAGTCTGATCAGACAGGAAGCGGTGCTTTGCACGCTCCGATCTTCGCTGGACGAGGCAGGAACGGGAACGCTCGCCATCGCGCTGGAAACCAAACGGCCCATAAAATCGGCTCGGCTCGGCTGCGCGGGTTATAGCGCCGATCTTTCCAGGGATGAGAACGGCAAGTTTTCCGGCGAACTCCACATACCCGAAGTCGAACCATGGTGGCCGCACACCCATGGCAGACCTGCGCTGCACGACACGCTTTTGGAACTGGACAGCGAACAACATAGGCTGGGGCGTACCGGCTTCCGGCGGGTCGAAATCGATCATGGCGAAGACGGTAAGGGTTTCGGCCTCAAGGTGAACGGTCAGCCGGTCTTCTGCCGTGGTGCGGTCTGGACGACGGCCGATATTGTGCGCCTGCCGGGAACAAAGGCGGACTACGAGCCATGGCTTAGAAAAGCCGCAGAAGCCGGCATGAACATGATCCGCATCGGCGGCACCATGGCTTATGAGACGCCGGAATTTTTCGCGCGTTGCGACGAACTCGGCATCATGGTCTGGCAGGACGCCATGCTCGCCAATTTCGATTACCCGGCAAAGGACGAGAGCCTGCGCCAGCATATCGTCACGGAAATCTCGCAGTTCCTCGAAGCCACCGCGCTTTCTCCATCGCTCACCGCCTTCTGCGGCGGCAGTGAAATGTACCAGCAGGGCGCGATGCTCGGTCTGCCGGAACAGATATGGAAGGGAACGCTTACCGAGGAGGTTCTGCCGGAACTCCTTGCCGAGAAACGCCCGGACACAGCCTATGTCGCCAATTCCCCCTCCGGCGGTGCATTGCCCTTCTTTCCCAACGTCGGGGTCGGCCATTATTACGGCGTGGGCGCCTATTGCCGCCCGCTGGAAGATGCGCGCCGCGCCGATCTGCGCTTCGCCGCCGAGTGCCTCGCCTTCGCCAATATTCCTGAACAGGAAACGCTGGACAGATATCTAACCGGCGTGGCCGTGCACGATCCGCGATGGAAGGCAAGCGCACCGCGGGATCGCGGAGCATCCTGGGATTTCGAGGATGTTCGCGACCATTATCTGAACCTGCTCTACGACGTCGAACCTGATGTTCTGCGTCGCGAAGACGGGGGCCTTTATCTCGACATGTCCCGGGCCGCCACGGCCGAGGTCATGGAGGCGACTTTCGCCGAATGGCGGCGCAGCGGCTCCTCCTGTCAGGGCGCTCTGGTCTGGACCCTGCAGGATCTTGTTCCCGGCGCCGGCTGGGGTATCATCGATGCCACTGGCCGGCCCAAATCCGTCTGGCATGCCCTGAAAAGGGCGTTCCGCCCCATTCAGGTTACTTTTTCCGATGAGGGCACGAACGGGCTGGATATCCATCTCGTCAACGAGACCGGCGGCGGCCTCGAAGCCATGCTGGAACTGACCTGCCTGCGCGAAGGTGTGCAACCCGTCGTCCACGCCAAACGACCGCTCACGCTTTCGCCGCGACAGAGCCAGACCATTGCCGCAACAGATTTGTTCGGCGCCTTTTTCGATACGACCTATGCCTATCGTTTCGGCCCTCCGTCCCATGATGTAACGGTCGCCCGGCTTCGCGACGTTGCGACAGGACACGTCATCGCCGACGCATTCCATTTCCCTCTCGGCCGTAAAAAGGCGCTGCACGCCGCGAACCTTCAGGCCACGATCAGTGAAACGAGCGGCAACTGGTCTCTTGAAATCGGCACGGACCGGCTGGCGCAATCCGTCCATGTCAAGGTGCAGGGTTATTGCGCCTCGGAAAACTGGTTCCATCTCGGCCCCGGCGAAACCAGAAAAATCAGCCTCCTGCCGGAGACCCCGGCGACCGAAGCCCCTCCTTCCGGAGAGGTCGTGTCACTGGGTTCCAGCCGGAGATTTTCCTTCTAAGGCATGACGGCCAGGCATTTTTACCGCAAATGCTCGAGAGCCAGCTGCTTCACCGCGTCGATATAGATTTGTCTGGCTTCCGGCGTTGAAAGATTGTGATCGGCGTCGGGAATAATGGTCAGCGACACGTTCTCATAGGCGGCCAGTCCTTCGCCATTGGCGTCGAAGTAATATTGGAAGTGCTCCAGACCATCGTCGTTGTCGCTGTAGAGCAGATGAACGGCGGTATCATTCGCTTTCAATTTGTCGAACGCGCCATAGACGGCACGCCCTTCCTCGCTGCCCCTGCGGAACAGCCTCGCCGTTTTTGTCGAAAGCCTCTTGATCGTCGCCTTGACGATGTTCAGCCCCGCACTTGCCACATCGACATCGCCGCTGATGAGACGCTTGAATGTCGCGCCCTGTCGAAAGCGCTGGCTGTATTCGCCGAAGGAACGCGGGCGTTTGTGCAGGGCCTCATCCACCGAGCGGCCTTTGCGCCAATGGAAGACGACCGGATTGACCGCGACCACGGCGCCGATCCGCTCATCGGCGATTGCGCCGTTGAAGGCGAGATAAGCGCCGCTGCACCGGCCCGCCGCAATGAAAGGCCCCTTGCCACGCTTGCCGAGAAAATCGAGTGCGGCAGCCACGTCGTCATTCTGCGCGGCATCGTAAAGAACCTGTTCGGGCACGTTTTTGACCGGAGGGCTGTCGGCAATATTGGCCGCGTCGAAGCGAAGCGATGCCACCCCCTCGCGCGCCAATGTACGGGCCATCTGTACGGAAAGCCTGCCCCAACCCGCATGCCGGTCATAGGCGGCGCCAAGCAGAAGAACCGAAGAAACCACCTCCCGATCATCCGGCCCGCAAAAAATACCAAAAAGCCGTCCGCCGTCTCCAAATTGCACCGGCTGCTCGACAAAACCGCGTCCACGCTGCGGGGCATTGACTGCGAAATCCTCCTGGGGGGGCACCGGACCCTCGGCATGGGTCTGGGAGAGCACCCAGTCGACCAGCCGGTTGACCACATCGTCGGATATTTTCGAGAGCGTAGGGCTGGAGACGAGATCGTCGTAACCTGAAAACTCCGCCTCCTCCACCGCACCGCCGATCGCAACGAGATGCCTGGCGAAATCGGCATCTGTTACGCGGCCCGGCCGGGAGAGCGCCAGAATGGTGCGCGCCGGAGCGACAGTCAGATTTGAAAGATTGGCCTTCCTGATCGCATCCGCAACACCGGCAGGCATCGCCATGCCGGCAATCGATCCCGCCTCCGTCATCCGTTGCGCGGGCCGAAGACCGAGGCCATCGTCGATCATGGAGGACCACATCGCCAGCTCACGCAGATAGGCGCGGCCGGAAACGACAGGCGCCAGAAGCGCCATGGAACCAACATCAGCCACATCGGCAAACGCCTGTGCAGCAATCAGGCAGCCGAGGCCCTGAGCGACAACGACCACTTCGGCGCAGCCGGAAAGACGCTTCAGACAGTTGAGCGCTGCGCGCGCGTCGGAAATCCAGTCCGCTGCACGGCCCGCATCATCAGGGTCGAAGGCGTCACCCGCGCCCAGATAGTCGAAGCGCAGGCTGGCGACACCGCAAGCGGCCAGCCGCTCGGCCAGTACCCGTTGAAACTTGCGGCTGCACAGCTCCTCCATGCCCCATGGGCTGACGAAAAGAACGGCATGGCGCTGTCTGACGTCCTTGCGCGCCGGATGGAAAATCCCGGTTAGCCCATCAAAAGAGACCGGATGCGCAACCGCCCCATTCGAGGCAATGCCGGAAAGCGACAATGCATCAAGAGACGGATCGCTGCCTGTACGCTCTGAAATATCTATCGCCATCGACCTTGCCATCATTGCGCCAGTGTCTGGCTCAACCATTACGGGATCATTGTATCGAAGCGTCTTACCGCCTGATCTACAATAAAAACAACAACATTAGAGAAGTCTAAAAATATAGTCGCATTTATATCCATTGCCGCCCGCACGTTGCAAAAACAAACGCCGGGGTGACGGAGAAGTCACGGCGGGGCCGCTATTTTGCTCGAAACCGCTTGAATATACTGATAAATAGCGAGTCCTATACCTATTTGCAGGAGGAGGTTGCGCCACCCGGCCACCGGATCGTCTAGACACCGCGCAAACCAACACACCGGGCCACGCCCGGCAGTTCATAGAAGTTTTATATGGAACAAAGCCTTACGCGTTATATCTGGTCGCACACGAGGCGGCAGCAGCTTTTCATTCTGCTGATCGTGGCCCTGTCGATGATCCCCTATTTCCTCGCCTTCGATCTGCCCAAGCAGATCGTCAACGGCCCAATTCAGGGGGATGGTTTCGAAGGGGCGAATGCGACGCAGCTTTTCATGCATCTCACGGTCGATATTCCCTATTGGGGCACCGTGACGTTATTTCCCGGGCTCGAGCTCAACCGCATGTCGATGCTGATGGCGCTCAGCCTGACGTTCCTTGCGCTTGTCATCATCAACGGGCTCTTCAAATATTACATCAATACCTACAAGGGCCGCCTTGGCGAGCGGCTTCTGCGGCGCATCCGTTTCGAGCTCATCGACAAGATCCTGCGGTTCCCACCCTCCCATTTCAAGCGGGTCAAAGGTGCGGAAATCTCCAGCATGGTGAAGGACGAGGTGGAGCCCCTCGGCGGATTTACCGGCGACGCCTTCGTGCAGCCGGCCCTTCTCGGCGGCCAGGCGCTCTCCGCGCTGTTCTTCATTCTCGTGCAGAATTTCTGGCTCGGCCTGATCGCGGCTTTCATGGCCGCCATTCAGGTGGGCATCATTCCCAAAATGCGCCGCCGCCTCATCGAGCTTGGCCGCCAGCGGCAGTTGAGCGCCCGCCAGCTTGCCGGACGCATCGGCGAAATGGTTGACGGTATCGGCACCATCCATGCCTATGACACGTCCAACTACGAGCGCGCGGATGCCTCCCATCGGCTCGGCGACATCTTCAAGATCCGCTACGATCTCTACCAGTGGAAGTTTCTGGTCAAATTCATCAATAACTTTCTCGCACAGCTCACTCCCTTCTTCTTTTATGCGCTCGGCGGTTATCTCACGCTGAAGGGCAGCCTCGATGTCGGGCAGCTGGTCGCCGTCATCAATGCCTATAAGGAACTGCCCGGACCGCTGAAGGAACTGATCGACTGGGATCAGGCACGTCAGGACGTGCAGGTGAAGTACGAGCAGGTCTTCGAGCAGTTCGATGCGCCGAACATGATCGACGAGAAGGTGCAGAAACTGTCTCCCGGCGCAGTCGCGGCGATCAGCGCTCCGATCGTTGTCGCCAATCTTACGCTGGAGGACGATAGCGGCAGCCGGCTTCTGGAACAGGCGTCGCTGAAGGTCGAGCCGGGCGAGGTGATCGCCATCGTCGGCGGCTCGGGCGCCGAGGCGCTGGCGGACGCGATCGGCCGCACGCTCTGGCCGACCTCCGGCAAGATCAGCATCAACGACGTCGACATATTGGAACTGCCGGAATCGATGACCGGGCGGCGCATTTCCTATGTGTCCTCGGACAGTTATTTCTTCCACGCCAGCCTGAAGGACAATCTGCTCTACGGCCTCAAACACGCCCCGCTTGCGGACAGGGACTATGAGGGGGCGGCGCTGGAACATCGCAAGTGGGAAATCCGCGAAGCCAAGATGGCGGGTAATCCGCTGATTGATATCAATAGCGAATGGATCGATTACGCTTCGAGCCCGGCTGGCGACGGCAGGCCGGAAAATCTCATCCAGGCCATTCTGGCCGTCCTCGACAGCGTGGAACTGTCGCAGGATATTCTGGAGTTTGCGCTGCGTTCGTCGATCGACCCTTTGACCGACCTGCATCTTGCCGCCCGCATCGTGGAACTGCGGCATGTGCTGCGTGCGGAGCTCGAAAAGGAAAATCTGAGCGGCCTCATCGCGCCCTTTGAACTGGAGAGCTATAACAGCGAGGCGACGGTGGGCGAAAACCTGCTGTTCGGCACCATGCGCGATTCTTCCCAGACGATCCGAACCGTCATCGAAAGCGACTATTTCCGTTCGCTGATGCGCGAAACCGGCCTCGTGAAAACCCTGTTCGAGATGGGTTATACGATTGCCGAAAACATCGTGGAAATCTTCGCCGACCTGCCGGGAGACCACCCCTTCTTCCAGCAGCTCACCTTCATGACGCCCGACGACATTCCGGTCTATCAGCAAATGCTGCAACGCCTTCAGAGCCGGAGTTTCGATGAGGCCAATGAAAGCGAAAAGCGCGCAATGCTGCGGCTCAGCTTCTTCTACATCGAGCCTCGCCAGCGTTTCGGCCTGCTGTCGCCGGAGATCATGAACCGGATTGTCGAAGTGCGGCACATGTTCCATGAGAACCTGTCCGACAGCCTGAAAAACCTGATCGAAATCTACGATCCGACCAAATATATGAGCGCCACCAGCCTGCTGGACAATATCCTGTTTGGCAAGGTCAGCCATCGCTACACCGACGCCTCGCGGCGCATCACCCGCATCGTCGCCGATGTCATGCGCAAGCAGGGCGTCTATGAGCGCGTGCTGGCCGTGGGTCTGGACTTCAACCTCGGCGCCGGCGGCAAGCGGCTTGGCCCGCTCCAGCGCCAGAAGCTCAATCTCGCGCGGGCGCTGATCCGCAAATCCGATTATTACGTCTTCAACCGCCCTCTTCCCGGCCTCGATCCCCGACAGCAGGAGGAAATTGTCGAGCGGGTCATCACACTCCTGAAACAGAACAACAATAACCCGTCGATCATATGGGTCCTGTCGAATGCGACGCTCTCCCGCATGTTCGAGCGGGTGATCGTTGTTCATCAGGGCCTGATCACCGCCGACGGAAGTTACGAGACTCTCGCCGAGGAAAACGGTACATTCAAGGACATGGTCGCAACATAAATCCAAGAAGGTGACCGAGGTGGAACAAGAACAGGGTAAGTCAATGCTGTTTAAAGACGAAATTCAGATGTTGAAAAGGGTGCCGTTTTTTTCGGAAATGGAACCGTCAAAGCTCAAACTACTGGCATTCGCATCGGACCGGGTGTCCTATCATGCTGGCGATGTGCTGTTTCATCAGGGAGATGTCGGCGATGCGGCCTATGTCGTCTTGACCGGAAAAGTCGATGTTCTGGTCGATTCCCCTTCGGGCACGCTGAAAGTGGCCGAAATGACCGGCAATGCCATTGTCGGCGAAATCGCAATCCTTTGCGATAGCGTCAGAACCGCGACCGTTCGCGCCTCCACCAACGTGGAAGCCCTGCGCATCGGCAAGGAACAGTTCTTCAAGCTCATGTCCGATTTCCCCGACATCACGATCAAGGTCATGCGCGTTCTGGCCGAACGCCTTACCCAGACGACGGCGGAACTGAGCAAAGCCCGGGCGGGTGCCCGGACATAAACGACAATTCCTTGCTACCGTGAATGGCGATATTGGAAAAATAAATGTCGTACTATTGCAATATAAATGAAATGCTGACTGAATAAGGGGTAAAGGCGTCCGCCAGAAACGAGCGGATATAAGAATCTATAGAGACAACGGGCTTCATGGGAGGAAAGCGTGCAAGATTCCGTTGTTATTGGGGTGTGTCATGGCGTTCGATTCCGACACAGCAAGTCGGGAAAGTAATAGAAATTTTCGGGTAAAGATCTGGGGTGCGCGGGGAACGCTTCCTGTTTCAGGTGAAAACTTCCGAAAATACGGCGGAAATACCATCTGCATCGAGGTAAGATGCGGCGATCACGTTCTTTTGTTCGATGCGGGTTCGGGCTTGCATCCCGCTGGCCTTGCCCTGCGGGCGGAAGGCATTACCGACGTCAACCTGTTCTTCTCGCACTGTCATTACGACCACATCGTCGGCTTCCCCTATTTCAAGCCCTTTTATAACAGCTCCAACGATGTCGCCATCTGGTCGGGTCACCTCGCCGGTACCATGACCACCCGGGAAATGCTCAAAGACTTCATGAGCCCGCCCTGGTTCCCCGTGCCGCTGGAAATCTGCTGCGCAAAAATCGACACGCGGGACTTCATGCCCGGAGATGTTCTCGATGTGCATCCCGGCCTTTCGATCAGAACCGGAATGCTCAACCATCCCGGCAACGCCATCGGATATCGGCTGGACTGGGAAGGAAAGTCCCTCGCCATCATCACCGATACCGAACATGAGCCGGGCAGCATCGATGAAACCGTGCTCGACCTGATCAGGGACGTCGACCTTTTCCTTTATGACGCCATGTTCACCGATGAGGAAATGAGCCTTTATCGCGGCTATGGCCATTCATCCTGGCAACAGGCGATCCGCCTCGCCAAACGCGCCGGCGCAAAAAATGTCGGCTTCATCCACCACGCCCCAAGCCGCAGCGACGAAGAACTGGACAATATCGAAAAACAGGCGAAAGCCCAGTTCAGTGGGGCCTTCGCGGCCATGGACGGCCAGATCATCGAACTCTGACGCAATCTGGCTCCGGCGAGGTCGACCTGTTCGACCGCTTTTTTGAAACCCTGATTTCGACATCCCTTGCCATACGGGTGTTCGAACACGCACAATTGACCGTTTCCGATCCATTGCTCCACGATATTGCCACGAGACAGCCTGCAATAAGAGTGCCACCACATACTACATGATGATTCTGCGCTGAATGACCACATGATGGGATTTGCATGATCCGTTTCTTTTCGGAGACCAATTTGAGACGCGCCCGGATTTTATCCGGCCTCATCATATTTGCTTTCGTATTTTCCCATCTTTTCAATCACTCCCTCGCACTCATCTCCATCGATACCGCCGAACGGGCACGAAAATGGTTCAGCCTGATCTGGCTCAATCCCGTCAGCAGCCTGCTTTTTTACGGTTCGGTTCTGGTGCATGTCTGTCTTGTCCTGCGCTCGCTTTATCTGCGCAGAACGCTGCGCATGCCGCTCCGCGAAGCGCTTCAGGTCATCTTCGGTCTGTCGATCCCGTTCCTGATCATCGGCCACGCCGTCAATATCCGCGTGTCGCACATGCTTTATGGCATCGATGTCGGCTATTATTCCGTCATCCGCAGGCTGTGGATCAACAACCCGATACAGGGCGCCTGGCAAAGCCTCGCCTTGATCGTGATCTGGGTCCACGGATGCATTGGCCTCTATTTCTGGCTGCGTTACCGGGACTGGTATCCGCGGATAGCCGGGTTGTTCATGACGGTGGCCGTGATGCTGCCGCTGCTGGCGCTGCTGGGCTTCAGCGATGCCGGCCGCTGGCTGGCGGAAATCGATGAAAAATACGCGCTTCCGCCCGGACTTGCCGACAATACGATTCAAAAGGACGAGCTGCCTCTGCAGCGGGAAATGGAAACACAGATCCGTTTCATCACCGGCACAGCGGAGACGTTGTTCGTCGGCGCGGTAATGCTGGTTTTCGCCATGCGTGGCGTACGCAGCTTTCGACAACGATTGACGGCGATCGAAATCCGCTATGAACATGGCGCGCAGGCACATGTGCCGGCCGGGCTCAGCATTCTGGAAGCGAGCCGCCTTGCGGGAATTCCGCATTACTCCGTCTGCGGCGGCAAGGGGCGCTGCTCAACCTGTCGGGTCAAGGTTCTGAACAGCAAAGGCCCGCTACCGCCACCGGGAGACATCGAGCAAACCACATTGAGGCGCATCCATGCCGATTCCGATGTCCGGCTCGGCTGCCAGCTACGCCCCACCAGCGATATTGATATCGCCCTTCTCGTTTCGCCGCCCCAGCAGAGCGACCTGCCGGCCGATGCACAACCGGCCCGACCCGGCCGGGAAGAAGAAATCGCCATTCTCTTTTGCGATCTGCGCAACTTCACCACGCTTTCCGAAGCGAAGCTGCCCTATGATGTCGTCTTCCTTCTGAACCGCTATTTCACCATCGTCGGCCAGGCCGTAGAGCAAGCGGGAGGCCATCTCGACAAATTCATCGGCGATGGCGCCATGGCGCTTTTCGGACTTGGCGAGGACGCGGAGCATGCCTGCCGCAACGCCATGAAGGCAGCCGCAACCATATTGCGGGATATCGCAATCCTGAACGAGGGGCTGGAGAAACAATTCGCCGTCCGTCTGGAAGTCGTCGTCGGCATTCATTCCGGTCCGAGCATCGTCGGCGTCATGGGATATGGCGCGGCCAAAACCCTGACGGCCATCGGCGATACCGTCAACGTGGCAAGCAGGCTCGAATCCAAGGCCAAGGAATTCGGCGCAGCCATCGTTGTTTCCGAACCGGCCATCATTCAGGCGGGACAGGAGATTGCCGATCTCAGAAGCGAAGAAATCGCCATTCGCGGCCGCAACTCGCAAATGAAGGTCTTCCTGCTCTCGAAAGAAGAGAGCGAGCGCTATTTATGAGATAGCCCCGACACACCTGTCGGGGCGTCCAATCTCAAATCTTGCGATAGAGAAAATAACGGTCCGTCGGCACGCTCGCCGGCACCGGCAGCGGCTTCAGCAAGGGATGATCCAGAGGCAGGCCGCTGACCGCGAGACCGCCTTTCGCCAGCATGCCCGCCGCAAGATCGGGCAACCATGTGAGGGTGACCGCATCCTTTTCAGGATAGCCCGTGCCGATATCGGCATGCACGAACGCCGCTTCCGTGCCGATGAACGCCGGAGCGGTTTGCGATATCTCACCGATCACCAGATCCTCCTGCGCCGGAACGGAGGAGGCATGCGCACCCATAGCCCTGTCGAAAGCGATGATGCGGCGGTTGGGGAACAGCTCCCGCAGGTGATTGAAGGTGCGCCCGTTGCCAAGGCCGATTTCCATAAGCGCGCCTTCAGCCGGCAGATCGAGATCGGCTGCAACATGGTTGAGGATATCCCGCTGCGCGGTCAGCCGGCGAATGAAACTATCGAGTCTGCTCATCTTATCAGGCCTTGATGATGTGTTTTGCGGCTATATCCCGACGCGCGAAAACATTGCGCGTGTCGATGACAAGCGGCGCCCATTCGCCTAGAGCGGCATAATCAACATTGTCATGATCGGTCGCAACGAGAACGGCGTCGAAGGCGCCGATCGCCTGCCTGTCCCACGGCACGGATTTCATGCCCATCAGATGGCCATATTCCCGGGTTTTCGGGATTTCGGCCACATGGGGATCGAAATAGGCCGCTTCGCCGCCACGCTCCTGAATAAGCTCGATGAGCTTCAGAGATGGACTTTCGCGAATATCCGGCACGTTCTTTTTATAGGCGAGGCCGACGACCAGCACCTTCGAACGGCTGAGCGCCTTGCCGGAATGAATATCGAGCGCCTCTGCGACCCGCCCGATGACGTGACGCGGCATGCCGGTATTGATCTCGCCGGCCAGTTCGATGAACCGCGTTGGCAATTCATATTCGCGCGACTTCCAGGTGAGGTAGAAAGGGTCGATCGGTATACAATGGCCGCCAAGGCCCGGGCCGGGATAAAACGGCATGAAACCGAACGGCTTGGTCTTCGCCGCGTCGATCACTTCCCAGATGTCGATACCCATCGCCTCGTAGACGACCTTGAGTTCGTTGACGAGCGCGATATTAACGGCACGGAAGACGTTTTCGGTGATTTTGACCGCCTCGGCCGTGGCATTTGTCGAGACGGGGACGATCTTTTTGACCACCGAACCGTAAAATGCCGCCATCAGCTTTCCGGCCGCTTCGCCATCGCCGGCGACAACCTTGGGAATGGTCGAGGTCTCGAAATCGCGATTGCCGGGATCTTCCCGTTCGGGTGAAAAGCCGATGAAGAAATCGACGCCGGAGACGAGCCCCGTGCTTTCCAGAATGGTCTTCACCACACCGTCCGTCGTGCCGGGATAGGTGGTCGATTCCAGAACCACGAGCTGTCCCTTGCGCAGATGGGCGGCAATATCGCGGCAGGTCTTTTCGACATAAGAAAGGTCCGGCTCGCGATATTTCGTAAGGGGTGTGGGCACGCAGATGGCAATGACATCGCATTCGGCCAGCCTGGAGAAATCCGAGGTGGCGACAAAGCCGTCATCCTCTCTCACACTCGCCAGCACCTCGTTCGAAACGGCCTCGATATAGCTGCGCCCCGCCTCAATCGCGGTAATTTTACCGGGATCGATATCGAAACCGACAACCTTGAAACCGCCCCTGGCGATCGTCATGGCAAGCGGCAGACCGACATAGCCGAGGCCGATCACCCCCGCTTTGGCGCTTTTGTTTTCAATGCTGGAAAGCAGGTTCCGGGAAATGTCTGGAGAAGTCAAAGCGTGTCACGCTCCGCGCATGTGCAAAAGATGCCTTTCAGTTGGGCAAGAATGACGGACCTGTCAAGGCTCGACCCTTTCAAATTCCGGTTGACGCCCAAGCCACCGGCAACGCACAACCATCGCCATGAAGATCGCCTTTTATGCGCCGCTCAAATCTCCTAACCATCCCGTTCCCTCCGGCGACCGGCTGATGGCCCGCTTGTTGATGAAAGCGATGACGATGGGCGGTCACGATGTTTCCGTCGCTTCGGAACTGCGCAGCTTCCTGAAACAGCCGGATGACCCGGCAAGGGCCTTGCTCGCCGATGAGGCCGAGCGCGAAATCGAGATCGTCACACGGCGCTGGCGACGGGATGGCGTGCCGGATCTCTGGTTTTGTTACCACCCCTATTACAAGGCCCCGGACTTGCTTGGCCCGGAACTGAGCAAACGTTTCGACATCCCCTATGTCAGCGCTGAAGCGTCCTATTCGCCGAAGCGAAATGGGATGGGCTGGCAGGCGGTTCAGGATGGGTTGCTGGCCGCATTGAACGCCGCCGCCATCAATATCTGCTTCACCGCGCGGGATCGTGAAGGGCTTGTGCGGGCCTCGCCCACCCTTCGCTGCGCCATGCTGCCGCCCTTCATCGATGCCGGGGCTTTTCTTAAAAACACGCCCCAGCCGACACCTGCAAGGCTCATCACCGTCGCCATGATGCGGGCAGGTGACAAGCTCGACAGCTACCGCGCCCTTTCCGAAGCGCTCGCCCTGTTGCCGCAGGATCTCGACTGGACGCTGGATATCGTCGGCGACGGACCGGAACGCCCGGCCGTACAGGCCATGTTCGGCGCGTTTCCCAATCACCGTCTCGTCTGGCACGGGGAAAAAACCGCGGCCGAGATCGCAATGCTCCTTTCAAAAGCCTCTCTCTATGTCTGGCCGGGCCATGGCGAGGCCTATGGGCTTGCCTATCTCGAAGCGCAGGCTGCCGGCCTGCCCGTTGTGGCCGAAGAAGTGGCTGGCGTCCCCGAGGTGGTAAAATCCGGTGCCACAGGATTACTGACACCAGAAAATGATAGAGCCGCCTATGCCGACGCGATCAAAACCCTGCTCGGCGACGACAGACAGCGCGAAGAGCTGGCACGGGCGGCCCGGCAATTCGTGAGGAATGAACGGTCTCTGGAAAACGCCGCAAAAGAACTGAACCATATCCTGCTGCAAGCAAAGGCGCGAAGATCATGAGTCTGGAAAAACTCGTTGCGGCACTGGACGAATGCGGGCGGCGCGGCATATCCGCCGACCTCTGGCTCCGGGACGACGATGCGGTGGAGCCGACGCCTGCGCTCGACACGTTGCTCGATCTTTGCGGCGGCTTTTCCGCTCCGGTCACGCTCGCGGTCATCCCCGAGATGACAAACGATAGGCTCGCACGCTATCTGGATGTGTCGGACATTGCCCAGGTCGCCGTGCATGGCTGGTCCCATACGAATTATGCCGGCGAGAAGGAAAAGAAACAGGAACTCGGATCGCATCGCGATCCGGCTGTCGTTCTCGATGAATTGCAATCCGGACTGGATAAACTCCACGACCTGCATGGCGGGCGTTTGGTGCCGATGCTCGTGCCGCCGTGGAACCGCATAGATGCCGGTATCGTGAAGGCACTGGCGGGTCTCGGATATCGCGCCCTATCCGTTTTTGGCCCGGAGAAAAGCACCCTGCCGCCCTGCCTGAACACCCATGTCGATGTGATCGACTGGCACGGCAGCCGCGGTGGCCGCGACGACGACGTGCTCTTCGCGGAGACCGCCGCCCGCATCCTGACGACCGCCGAAAACGGCGGCACGACCGGCATCCTCACCCACCATCTCGTCCATGACGACAATGTCTGGCGCTTTCTGAGACGGCTTTTCGAGGTGACGGCCGAACATCCCGCCGCCCGCTGGCGTTCTTCGAAAGACCTCGTCGACGAAATCTCACCATGATTTCCAGGCGATCAGCAACCCGCTCGCCTCAGTGGAAAGTTTCCGCCTGACCGCTTCCACCGTTTCAAAGGGCGCGCGGTCGGGAAGGGACGCGGCAACGAACCCCGCCGGCGCGAGGCTGATGCTCCCCGCCCGGGCGATGATGGTGAAGATCAAAGGGCCGGTCGACCACCAGGCGGGCGCGCGCGGCATGTCTTCGATAATTCCGGGAAAGGCATCCAGCATCCTGCTGAAAACCGGATGTCCGGCAGGCGTAGCGATGAAGGAATTGGCAAGCAGCATGCTGCCCTGCCCCGTGTCCCGTGGCGTTTTTTCGTCAAACACCGTCAGCCCCGCCAGAGGCAGGAATGTATCGAAACTCACATCGTCCCGCGCCGGATACCAGTCGCAATCGAGATAGATGCCGCCAAACCGCTCCAGCAGGATATAACGGGCCACATCCACCGCGCCCGGATAATCGCCCTTGTCCAGCATGGTTTTGAAGACGCCGTTCGAAAACACGCCTTCCCGCTCAAGATCGGCCTCCCGCCAGAGCCGATAATCGTAACCATGGTTCGAAGCGTGGGCGGCCCATGCCTCAACCGAGACCGGCGGTGCTTTTTCCCCGATCCATATCTGGTGGATGAGCCTTGGCACATCCTCACGGCTTTTGAGGCTGATCGTGCGACGTTCTTCCGTGGAAAACCGCGCATATTTCTCCAGCACCTGCGGGGGTGGAACAAGCGTATATTGATAACCGATCTTGGCGACCATATCGCCCTCGGCCTTGGCGAGGCGCAGCCGTGCGGCATGCAGCCGGCGCGGCAGGCCGAGCACCGTTTTTTCACCCATCAGGTGGCCGTCCTTTGCTGCAACCAGCGATAACAGAAGCGCATTGGCTTCCGCATACTGACCGCCATTTTGCAACTGCCGGGCCTTATCCAGCTGGGCATCATAATATTTCTTGTCGGACATGGATCCTCATCCAGAAACGCTCGTTAACATATCGCCAAACAAAAGCCATCAGGCAAGCCGTCGTGTTTCGGAAGCCGGCTTTGAATTCGCTAAACAATTCGATGTTTCAGAGGCATAGACAGACAACAAACCCTGCGATAACGTGGATTTAAGCCCTCCTGAGCAAATTGTCACAAGGCAACGATAAAGAGACGGCAAGGAACCCTTTGGCATGAGCGCAGGCGCAGATTTGCTCCGTATTGAAAATCTGCGGGTCTCGTTTTCTCTCATGGGCGGCACCATCGATGCCGTCAGGGGCGCGAGCCTTCGTATTCTTCCGGGAAAAGTCACTGCTCTTGTCGGCGAGTCCGGCTCCGGAAAATCCGTCATCGGCCAGACCATCATGGGCATCCATCCCAAAACGGCGCGCGTGAATGGCCGTGTACTGTTCACCGATCCGGAAAATGCTGCAGCCGGCCCCATCGATCTGCTGCAATTGCCGAAGGACGGCCGGGAAATCCGCTCGATACGCGGAAATCGCATCGGCCTGATCTTTCAGGAGCCGATGACGTCTTTCTCGCCGCTGCACACCATCGGCAACCAGATCGACGAGGCGCTCAGGATTCACAGCATCCTGTCACCGGCCGAACGTGCGGAAAAAATGCATGAAACGCTCGACCTTGTGGGGTTTTCCAAACCCAAGAAGGTCGTGAACATGTATCCCTTCGAGCTGTCGGGCGGCATGCGCCAGCGCGCGATGATCGCCATGGCGCTGATCTGTCGTCCCGCACTTCTGATCGCCGACGAACCGACGACCGCGCTGGATGTGACCATACAGGCGCAAATCCTCAAGCTACTGCGCGACCTCCAGAGCCGTCTGAACATGAGCATGCTGCTCATCACCCACGATCTCGGCGTGGTGGCCAATATCGCCGACGAGGTCGCCGTGATCTATCAGGGCGAGATCATGGAGGCCGGCACGGTCGACGACATTTTCAAGTCGCCGAGCCACCCCTATCTCAAGGGCCTGATGGCCGCCGTGCCGCATTTCGACATGAAGCCCGGCGAAAGGCTGAAGGCGCTTCGCGAAATCAACATTGACCACGAAAGCCTCGTCGGCAAAAAAAACGCCACAGTGAACAAGACCCCCGGCCCGCTTCTGACCGTGGACAATATCAGCAAGACGTTCACGACCCGGAAGTCCAGCTGGTTCCGCAAAGGCGACGCCAACGCCACCAAGGCGGTCAACAGCGTCAGTTTTGAAATTCGTCGCGGAGAATGCCTTGGGCTGGTAGGCGAAAGCGGCAGCGGCAAAACCACCGTCAGCAAAATCCTCATGCGCGCCGTTCGCCCTGATGAAGGCTCGGTAACCTTTCACCGGCCTGAGGGAGACATCGATGTCCTCAATGCCAGGGACGGAGACCTGAAAGAGCTGCGGTCGAAGATACAGATGGTCTTTCAGGACCCGATATCGTCGCTGTCTCCACGCATGACCGTGGGCAATATCCTGAGCGAGCCGCTGGAAATCCACGGACGGGGCGATGCGAAATACCGCGCGGAGAAAGTACGCAATCTCGTCAGGGCCATCGGTCTCGGGGAAAGCGCGCTCAACCGTTACCCGCACAGTTTCTCGGGCGGACAGAGGCAGCGTATCGGCATCGCCAGGGCATTGGCGCTCGGTCCCGAACTTCTCATCTGCGACGAACCCGTTTCCGCGCTCGATGTCTCCGTGCAGGCGCAAATCCTCAATCTGCTGAAGGATTTGCAGCAGGATCTCGGGCTGACCTATCTCTTCATTTCGCATAATCTGGCGGTGGTGGACTATATGGCCGACCGCGTGGCGGTGATGTGCGAGGGTCGTATCGTGGAGTTGGCGCCGCGCGAAATCCTGATGCGCTCTCCGGTTCATCCCTATACGAAATCCCTGCTGGCGGCCGTGCCTTTCCCCGATCTCGACCGCCCGCTCGATTTCCGCACCATCGGCAAGATCAGCGCGACGGGCAAATTCGACTGGGGCAAACAGTTCCGCGACGAGGGTGATGGCGACATGATCTCTGCCGATCTTGGTGAAGGCCATTTCGTGCTTGCAAACGGCAATGCCGATATCCGGGAGCTTCGCCCTTGATCACGCGTCGCACCACCCTTGCCCTCTTGGCCTCCGTCTTCCTGCCGGCCTATGCGCGGGCCGCCTATACCGACCCCAGCTATTTCAAGGAAAAACGGGAAAAGGGCGAATTGCCCGACGTGGCCGAACGCCTGCCGAAAAACCCGCGCGTCATCGACATGAAAGCGCTTGGCCGCGAGCCGGGAAAACATGGCGGCACAGTGCGTATGCTCATTGGCGGCCAGCGCGACATTCGCCTGATGCCGATCAGCAGCTATGCCCGCCTTGTCGGTTATGACGAGAAATTCGAGCTTCATCCGGATATTCTCGAAAGCTACGACGTTCAGGAAGAACGCATCTTCACTTTCAAGCTGCGCGAAGGCCACAAATGGTCCGACGGCAGCGACTTCACCTCCGAGGATTTCCGCTATTTCTGGGAGGACGTCGCCCTCAACAGGGAAATTCACAAGGGCGGCCCGCCGATCGAACTTCTGGTCAACAGCAAGCCGCCGCTTATCGAAGTCATCGACCGGCTGACCGTGCGCTACATCTGGGACGGTCCCAACCCGGATTTTCTGGCGAAGCTCGCAGCGGCCTCACCGGCCCGGCTGTTCCTGCCCGCCGCCTACATGAAACAGTTCCACGTCAAATATCAGACTGCGGAAAAGCTCGCCAAGCTGATCAAAAAAAACAAGACGGATGACTGGAGCGGGCTGCATATCAAGATGTCGCGGCAGGTTCGGCCAGAAAATCCCGATCTGCCGACGCTGGATGCCTGGCGCAACACCACCGCGCCGCCGGCCGAACAATTCGTCTTCGAGCGTAACCCCTATTATCACCGGGTCGACGAAAACGGCCTGCAACTGCCCTATCTCGATCGTTTCCTGCTCAACGTCACTTCGTCCGACATCATCTCGGCCAAGACAGCGTCCGGCGATAGCGATCTGCAATATTTCGGCCTCGATTTCGCCGATTACACCTTTCTAAAGGATGCCGAAAAGCGCTTTCCCCTGAAGGTGAACCTCTACAAGCGCTCTCAGGGTTCGCGCATCGCGCTGCTGCCCAACCTCAATTGTGCCGACCCGATCTGGCGCAGCGCTTTTCAGGATGTGCGCGTGCGCCGGGCGCTGTCGCTCGCGATAAACCGGCACGAAATCAACATGGTCTGCTTTTACGGGCTGGCAAAGGAAAGCGCCGATACCGTTCTGCCGGAAAGCCCGCTTTACCGGCAGGAATTTGCGGACGCCTGGAGCGCTTTCGACCGGGCGGCGGCCAACAGGCTGCTTGACGAAGCCGGTCTCGACAAGCGCGACAATGCCGGCCTTCGGCTCCTGCCGGATGGCCGCCCGGCCTATATCATCGTCGAAACGACTGGCGAAAGCACGCTCGAAACCGACGTGATGGAACTGGTGACGGATCACTGGCGACATATCGGCATTGCCGTTTCCGTCCGTCCCACCCAGCGAGATGTCTTCCGCAAGCGCGCCATGGGCGGCGAAGTGCTGATGTCGGTATGGATGGGCATGGATAACGGTGTACCGACGCCGGATATGCTGCCTTCCGGCCTCGCGCCCACCGGTGACGACCAGTTGCAATGGCCGGTCTGGGGCGTGCATTATCTTTCCGGCGGCCGCGAGGGCAAGGAGCCCGATCTGCCGGAGGCGGCGCATCTGCTCGATCTCCTGAAAAAATGGCGCAGAAGCGTCACCGAACAGGAGCGCGAAGCCATCTGGCTGGAAATGCTGGGTATCTATACGCAGCAGGTGTTTTCCATCGGCATCGTCAACGGCGCGCTGCAACCCGTCGTTCACGTCAAACGCATGCGAAACGTGCCGGACAAGGCGCTTTTCGGTTACGAGCCCACATCCTATCTCGGCGTCTATATGCCGGATAGCTTCTGGTATGACGGAGACGCCTGATATGCTGCGGTATATTTTAAAGCGCATCCTCGTCATGATCCCCACGCTGATCCTGATCTCGATGCTGGTCTTCACCATCATCGAGCTGCCGCCGGGCGATTATTTCGAAAGTTATGTCGCCGAGCTGCGCGCCATGGGCGAGACGGCAAACCTTGCCGAAATCGAGGAGCTGCGTGTCCGCTACGGTTTCGACCAGCCGGCACCGATCCGCTATTTCCGCTGGGCGACCGGCATGCTGGTCGGCGATTTCGGTTATTCCTTCGAATATCAGCTGCCGGTCAGCGATGTGGTGGGAGACCGCCTGTGGCTGACGGTTCTCGTCTCCTTCGTCACCATCATCGTCACATGGCTGCTCGCCTTTCCGATCGGCATCTACTCCGCCACGCATAAATACAGCTGGGGCGATTACGGCCTCACCTTCCTCGGCCTGCTCGGCATCGCCATTCCCAATTTCATGCTGGCGCTGATCCTGATGTATTTCGCCAACATCTGGTTCGGCATTTCCATCGGCCATCTGATGGATCGGGAATATCTGAACCAGGCGATGAGCTGGGCGAAGTTCAAGTCGATCCTCGAACATATCTGGATCCCTGTCCTCATCATCGGAACGGCGGGCACCGCCGGCATGATCCGCCGCCTGCGCGCCAACCTGCTCGATGAATTGCAGAAACAATATGTGGTGACCGCCCGCGCCAAGGGGCTGCATCCCTTCAAGGTGCTCACCAAATATCCGCTGCGCATGGCGCTGAATTTCTTCATCTCGGATATCGGCTCGATCCTGCCCGCGATCATCTCCGGCGCGGAAATCACCGCCGTCGTGCTGTCGCTCGAAACCACCGGTCCCATGCTCATCAGGGCGTTGCAGAGCCAGGACATGTATCTGGCCGGCTCGTTCCTGATGTTCCTCGCATTCCTGACGGTGATCGGCGTTCTGGTGTCGGATATCGCCCTTGCCATACTCGACCCGAGAATCCGCTTCGGAGGTGGTAACGTCAAATGACTTCATCCATTCCGAAACCCGGCGAAGCGCTGCCCCATTACGTCTCGACCGCGCCCTTCGACCCGTCGCTTATCGAACCCAACACATCCGGAATGGCGGCCTTCAGCAAGGCCTCGCAGCTGCGCCTCATGTGGTGGCAGTTCCGTCAGCACAAGATCGCGGTGTGGTCCGGCGCCTTTCTGGTGGTGCTTTATCTTTCGATCCTGATCTGCGAATTCCTCGCACCCTATAATCTTCACACCCGCAATATCGAGCATATCTACGCCCCGCCGCAGGCCATTCATCTGTTCAATGACGGAAAATTTGTCGGCCCCTTCGTTTATGGCCGGGAAATGACGCTCGACATGGACAATCTGAGACGAGTCTACCGGGATGTGCCGACGGATATCCAGCCGCTGCGCTTCTTCTGCAAGGGCGACACCTATCGCTTCTGGGGCATGTTCGAGGGCAGAACCCATCTCGTCTGCCCGGCGGAAGGCGGTGAATTGTTCCTGCTCGGCACGGATCGTCTCGGCCGCGACGTGCTGTCCCGCATCATCTATGGCGCGCGCATTTCGCTGACCATCGGCCTTCTCGGCGTCGCCATGAGCTTCGTTCTCGGTATTGTGATCGGGGGTCTGGCGGGTTATCGCGGCGGCACATTCGATCTGATTGTCCAGCGCATCATCGAGGTGCTGCAATCCATCCCGAGCATTCCGCTCTGGCTGGCGCTTGCGGCGATCATGCCGGTGACCTGGAGCCCCATCCTCGTCTATCTTGGCATCACCATCATTCTCGGCATGCTGGACTGGACGGGCCTTGCGCGCGCCGTGCGCTCGAAACTTCTGGCGCTTCGCGAAGAAGACTATGTTTTGTCTGCACAATTAATGGGTGCCGGCACGCCGCGCATCATCGGCAGGCACCTTATTCCCGGCTTCATGTCGCACTTGATCGCATCGGCCACCCTGACGATACCGGGCATGATTCTCGGCGAAACCGCACTGAGCTTCCTCGGCCTCGGTCTCAGGCCACCGATCACAAGTTGGGGAATTCTGCTCACGGAGGCGCGCAGCGTCAGCGTCATTGCGCTATATCCATGGCTTCTCATCCCGACGATCCCGGTCGTTCTCGTCATTTTGGCCTTTAATTTCTTCGGTGACGGACTACGTGATGCTGCGGATCCCTTCAGATAAAATGGAACACCCTTTGATAAACTGCCCTTCCGCCATCGCCTTTTTTGTGAAAGGCAAAAAGAGGTGTGGCCCATGACCTCCCGTTTGAACGACGCGCGTATCCTCATGTACAGCCACGATTCCTTCGGGCTTGGGCATCTGCGGCGGTGTCGCACCATCGCGCATGCTCTGGTGGAGGATTATCGCGGCCTCAACGTCCTCATCATTTCAGGCGCGACGATTGCCGGCGCTTTCGATTACCGCGCCCGCGTCGATTTCGTGAAAATCCCGAGCGTCATCAAGCTGCGCAACGGCGAATATACGTCCATGGACAGGCATATCGATCTTCAGGAAACGCTGAAGATGCGCCGCTCCATCATCTACCACACCGCCGAAAGCTTCCAGCCGGATATCTTCATCGTCGACAAGGAGCCCATGGGCCTGCGCGGCGAGGTGGAAGAAACGCTCGCCTATCTCAAGGGACAGGGCACCAAGCTCGTCATTGGCCTGCGCGACGTCATGGATGCGCCGCAGCTGCTCGAAGCCGAGTGGAAGCGCAACAATGTCATGACCAAGATCGGCCAGTTCTATGACCACGTCTGGATTTATGGCCCACCCGATTTCCACGATCCGCTGACGGGGCTCGACGTTCCGCATACCGTTCGCGACAAGATGGATTTCGTCGGCTTCCTGCAAAGATCCAGGACGCAGGCCGAGACCGTATCGCATCGGCCGGAAGGCGATTATCTTCTCGTCACCACCGGCGGCGGCGGCGATGGCAGCGAATTGATCGACGACGTCATCAACGCTTATCGCCATGACAGCGAACTGACGCACAAGGCGCTGGTGGTGCTCGGCCCCTATATGCCGGCGGATCAACGCCAGCGCTTCATGAGCAGCGTTGCCGATATTCCGCATATCGAGATCATCGAATTCGACAACCGCATGGAAGACCTCGTCGCCGGCGCACAGGCCGTCGTCTCGATGGGCGGATACAACACCGTCTGCGAGATATTGTCTTTCGACAAACCCGCCCTCGTCGTGCCGCGCACGGTGCCGCGCGAAGAGCAGCTTATCCGCGCCAGCCGCGCCTCGGAGCTTGGTCTTTTCGACATGCTTCTGCCGGAAGATGCCGAAAACCCCGCCAAGATGGCGGCTGCTCTGAAAGCGCTACCGAACCGCGCACCGCCTTCCGTCAATGCGCGCGGGTTGAAGCTGGACGGTCTGGAAAACATATCGCGCCGGATAGCCGAATGGCTGCCGCCCGAGGGCGACAAGGCGCCGATCACGCTGACCGCGTGATCGGTTCCCCGACAAACACCGCTTCAAAAGAGACACGCGCAACGTGACCGATACAAAAAAAATCGTGGTGCTCCTCAAGGGCTATCCGCGCCTGTCCGAGACTTTCATCGCCCAGGAACTTCTGGGGCTGGAGAAAGCCGGGCTGAAACTCGAACTCATGTCCATGCGCCGGCCCACGGACAAGAAGCGCCACCCCGTTCACGATGAAATCCGCGCGCCCGTTACCTATTTGCCAGAGTATCTGCACGAGGAACCGCTGCGCGTTTTGAAGGCGCTTTGGGCCTGCCGCAGGAAGCCAGGCTTCACCAAGGCGCTCCGCCGGTTTTTCAGCGATCTGCCGCATGATCTCAGCCGCAATCGCTTCCGCCGTTTCGGGCAAGCTGCGGTGCTCGCGCATGAATGGCCGGCGGATGCCGAATGGCTGCATGTCCATTTCATCCACACGCCCGCCTCCGTCGCCGCCTATACCCACCTCATCACCGGCACGCCCTGGACGATTTCAGCCCACGCCAAGGACATCTGGACCTCCAGCGACCGCGACCTTGCCGCCAAGCTGCAAAGCGCCCGCTGGGCGGTGACCTGCACAGCCGGCGGCTTTCGGCATCTGCAGACCCTTTCCGGGTCAAGGCAGAATGTGCATCTGAGCTATCACGGCCTCGACCTCACCCGTTTCCCGCATTTCGACACGCCACGACCGGCAAGAGACGGTTCAGATGCCGATGATCCGGTGAGGATTTTGAGCGTCGGCCGGGCGGTCAAGAAAAAGGGCATCGATATTCTCCTGCGCGCGCTCGCCTCGCTGCCGCAGGATATCCATTGGCGCTTCACCCATATCGGCGGCGGCGATGAACTGACCTCCCTGAAGAAACTTGCAGACGAACTCGGCGTCGCCGACAGGATCGTCTGGACCGGGGCCATGGACCAGAAGCAGGTGCTGGAGAACTACCGGGAAGCGGATCTCTTCGCCCTTGCCTGCCGCATCACCAGCGATGGCGACCGCGACGGCCTGCCAAATGTGCTGGTCGAGGCCGCGAGCCAGGCGCTGACCTGCATCTCCACCAATATTTCTGGCATTCCGGAGTTCTTCGTCAGCGGTGAAAACGGCCTGCTGACGGAACCGGAAAATCCGACCGCCTTCGCAGAGGCCCTGCGCACGGCCATCACCGATCCGCAATTGCGCCAACGTCTTGGCAGTGCCGCCGAAAACCGTGTGCGCACCGCCTTTGACCATCGCACCAGCATTGTCGAGCTGAAGGCCCTGTTCGAGACCGAGTGGGAAAAAACGCCATGACCGATACGGAAAAACGCCCCTGCGTCTTCTTCTACGTTCAGCACCTTCTCGGCATCGGCCATATCGCCCGCGCCAGCCGCATTGCCAACGCCCTTCAGGCGAACGGTTTCGATGTCGTGCTGGTTACGGGCGGCACCCCGGTTCCGGGCTTTCCGGGCGAGGGCATCCGCCATGTCGAATTGCCGCCCATCGCCGTCAGCGACGGCAGTTTTGCCGGCCTGGTCGACAGTTCCGGCAAACCGGTGGACGACGACTTCAAGAGGCTTAGAACCGACATGCTGATCGGGGCCTATCACGGCGCCAAACCCGATATCGTTATCATCGAAGCCTTCCCCTTCGGTCGCAGGCAGGTGCGTTTCGAATTGTTACCGCTTCTCGATGAGATAGAAGACAGCGAACCGCGCCCGCTCGTCATGGCGTCGCTGCGCGACATCTTGCAGGAAAAGACCAAACCGGGCCGGGACGAGGAGACCGTGTCGCTGGTGAAAAAACATTTCGATGCGGTGCTCGTCCATGGCGATCCGGATTTCGCCCCGCTGGAAGACACGTTTCCCCTTGCAGGGGAAATAAGCCAGCGCATCGTCTATACCGGCCTCGTCGCCCCCCTTCCGCCGCCGGAACCGGCGGAAAAATTCGATATCGTGGTTTCCGCAGGTGGCGGCGCAGTCGGTGCCGCACTTGTCCGGGCTGCTCTCGAGGCTGCCCCCCTCCTGGATGGCATCAAGAACTGGTGCCTCGTGACCGGTCCCAACATGCCGCAGGCGGATTTCGATGCGATCTCGGCGCGGGCGGCGGGCAATGTGTCCGTCTTCCGTTTCCGCAAGGATTTCGCAAGTTTGCTCGGCGGCGCACGGCTTTCGATTTCACAGGCCGGTTACAACACTGTCTGCGATATTCTTCAGGCAAAATGCCGCTCGCTTCTGATCCCCTTCGCAGCCGGGGGCGAAACCGAACAGAGCGCCCGCGCCGAACGGCTGGCGCGGTTGGGGCTGGCGCATGTGCTGGAGGAGGAGGATATTTCGGCGCAATCGATGGCCGATGCCATCAAGACGGCATTGTCCCTGCCGGCTCCCGGCACGATCACGCTCGATCTCGATGGCGCGGCCGGAACCGCTAGAGCGCTGCGCCGTCTCTACGATGAGCGGTGAGGATCATCTTCAACTCCCGAACCGCCGCCTCATCGGTAACCTTGCGCCCTGCGCCGGTGAAACCGAGCTTCGCCACCCTGCTGTCCGGATCAAAGGATGGAACGGCGGAACAGGATGCGTGGATTTCCGAGATCGGAAAGCGATCCAGCAATGTCTGAACGCTCTGCGGACGCACGCCGGCACCGGGCATGATGACGATCCGACCTGCAGCCATCTCGGATAGGTGTGCCAGGGCCTCAATCCCCTCAAGTGCCGAACGTGCGCCGCCGGAAGTGAGAATTCTTGGAAACCCCAACGCGATGGCGGCTTCCAGCGCCTCTTCCATGTCAGGCACGACATCGAAAGCGCGATGCAGCGTCACATCCAGCCCGTCGGCGTGACTGCGCAGTTCTTCAAGCAAGCCGATATCGAGCGAACCATCGCCACGCGATGCGCCGAGCACCACGCCGGAAAGGCCGGCGGCACGCGCCGCGTCGATATCGCGTTTCATCACATCCGCTTCGTCGCGTGTGAAGACGAAATCACCTGCGCGCGGCCTGATCATGACGCTCACCGGCAACCCACACGACGCCGCGCGCTGCATGAAACCCGCCGATGGCGTCACACCGCCGCCCGAAAGCGCCGCGCAGAGCTCGATCCGATCGGCCCCGCCGCTGACCGCCGCTTCCAGACCAGCGACATCGTCCACGCAAATTTCGAGAATCATCGTAACCTCTTTCATTTGAGTGGCCGTTACCTGCGTCGGCCCTTTCCATCAAGCGCGTAAAGCATATAAACGCCGCCGAGCCCCACGATCGCCCCCAATATGGAGGTTCCCGAATAGCTGGAGACCAGGGTTCCAACGGCAAAAATCAACGCACCCAGACCAGCGCCGAGGAAGATATTGACCGCAATCAGCGAGCTTCCGAGTCCCGGCCGGTCCGCGATCAGTTCCTGCAGATAGGTAATCGGAATGCTGATGATCGCGGCGGCGCCCAGCGCACTGATGACCGTTTGGGCGTAGATATGCCACGGCGCTGAAGCGAGCCCCTGCAGAATGAGATAGATGGCATAAAGCCCCGCTCCCGCCGCAAGTGTCAGCGTCTGCGGAACCTTTTTCTCGATCCAGCCCCACAGGAGAATGAAGACGATTTCCAGCGCAGCGACGATACCCGCAACAATACCGATATCCGCCACCGTGCCCTTGGCCTGTCCGGTTATGATGAGCGAGCGCACGGAATCGTTGAGATGCAGCATCGAGCAGATGAGCGCGATGGCGATGATCCGGAGCAGCACCCGCCGCGATCCGATTTCCGCAAGCGAGGCGCGCAGGCCGAACCGCGCTTCGGTATTTGCCGATGCCGGCGTGGCGGCCCGCGGCAGGCAGAAGGCGACGAGCAGAAAGCAGACAAGCGCGCAGATGCCCGAAAACAGGAATGCCATCAGCATATTGCCGGAATTCACCAGAAAAACACCGACAATGCCCGGCACCAGCACCCAGGAAAGCGAGATAGTTGCCCGCATGATCGAATTCACCGCGATCATCTCACCCGTCGAAAGGTTGCGCGCATCGGCGCGCACATGGGCGAAGATCAACGAATTCATCGCTCCGAAAATCGGCAGAAGCACCAGCTTCGCGGCCACGAAGGCGGTGGCGTTGCCGGCCAGATAGACCAGCAGATAACCGCTGACGCCGAAGAGCGCGATATAGAGCATTGGCTTGCGATATTCACCCAGCCTGTCTGCGACAATGCCCATCAACACGCTGGCGCTGACATTGATAACGGCGGCAAACAGCATCAACAGGGAATAGACGCTGTTGCTCAGACCGATTTCGCGAATGCCGATGACCGCCTGATAGGGTGCGGTCGCCGCATTCGAAAAGCCGAAGAACAGGATGGCGAGCGCCCCGATGCGGATCGACGGATTGTTGATGACGATGGAAAGAGCCGACGGCATGGATATTCGCCTGAGATGATCCGACACCGCCAGATCGCTGGGTAAAAGCTACCGAACCGCTGTCATCGCCAGCGGGCCGAAAGGATGGGTTGAGGGGTATAATCGAAATGCGGCTTCCATGGGTAAAAATCGCCGTCCCGGCGGCGATTGGGAAGGTTTTCGATATCCTGATTGATGACCCCTTCCGTCAGCGCCATGAGGTTGGGGTTGGCGATAGGCGCAAGCTCCGGTGAAAGATAACCGGACTTGACGACCAGTAGCCGCACCTCCTTTGGATTAAAGCCGAGACGGGTGAAATCGGAAATCATGTGATAGGGCCTGCGCCGCGCGGCCAGAATGACCGTGATACCGCCGATGGCGACCACAGCCTGCCGCTGATCCGCAGCACCTGGATCGTCCAGCTTCACAACGCGGGCGTCGACGGTCACGGACGGGCTCTGTGGATCGAGACTGCCGCCGATCTTCAGGGAAAGCGCAGCACCTTCGCCGGCCGCAAAGCAGGCTTCGACCGCCGGCCTGTCGGTGATGCCGCCCAGCAGCGCACCCTGCCAGTTGCGCGCAATCAGCGCAGCCAGAACGTCGGCGCGATCGCCAACCCCGCCGCCGGTCGGGTTATCGCCGGAGTCGGCCAAGATGATCGGCCGCGTTGCCGTGTT
The DNA here is from genome assembly GCF_044626815.1 of Agrobacterium sp. P15N1-A. NCBI lineage: Bacteria > Pseudomonadati > Pseudomonadota > Alphaproteobacteria > Hyphomicrobiales > Rhizobiaceae > Agrobacterium > Agrobacterium sp. P15N1-A. The sequence continues at coordinate 54,440 of NZ_JBIUPF010000007.1, forward strand.
TTCGGCAATATCCAGAATGGCCTCGAGCGGCTCGGTCACGGGGCCGAAACGAAAATCCTGCCGGGTATTCCAATAGGATTGCGCGATTTCTATCGCGACCGCCTGTGCGGCCGCTTTGTCCGTTCCCGTCACCACGGCGCAGGCCGTCGCCCGGGGTTCGTCCGCCCAAACGTAGCCGATCATAAAATTCGCATCCCAAATGCCGGGCCGCGCATCGTGATCCGGCAGAACGGCGTAAAGGCTTCTGGTGGGTTCGTCTTCCGTGGATGTCTTTTCACCCGGCAGCAGAACGGGAATTTTCGCCCAGGCCACGCCGGGCTTTTCGCCCGTCTTCAGGGCCTTCAGCAGCATCGCCCACGCCCGTACCATCGTCTCGCGCACATCGATATGCGGTGCAGTTCGGTAGCCGGCGAATATGTCAAGCTGATCGATGATCGTCTGGCTGACATTGCCATGCAGATCATAGCTCGCAGAGACCACGACATCCGGCCCGACGACGGCGCGGGCGCTTGAAATCCAGTCGCCCTCCGCGTCGTCCATGCCTTCGACATTCATCGCGCCATGCATGGCGAGATAAAGCCCGTCCAGCGGCAGGCAGGCCTTAAGGCGTTCGAGAAACTCCGCCTTGAACGCCTCATAGGCCACGCGCGAAACCGGTCCGCCCGGCACTGCCCGCGCATGCAGAAGCGGCAACACGTCCGCCCCGCCCTCGCCGAGGAAATCGAAATACTCAGCCTCCAGCAGTTCCGCGCCGCGAAAGACGCGAAAATCGTGCTCGCCCATCAGCACCGGCGAATAGGTGCTGCATTCGGTATGAATTCCACCAACAGCAATACGCATGTCGGCTTCCCCTCAATAGACCGGGCTCAAGGGGACGATGGCCGCAAAACGCAGCCAGTCCTTTTGCGCCTTTGGCGTCCATGCCGCCTCGGCAATCGCCGGCAGACGGGGGAAAACCAGATGGTTGAAATAGGCGCGATTGAGGAAATGTTCGGACCAGATGCAAGCCTGAACGCCCTTCATCCGCTCCTTCAACTCCTCGGGAAATTCGCCGACAGCCTCATAGGCATAAGTATGCGAAGGCGGAACGGTGCCGGCCCAGCTTGCGCCCGGCTCCTGCCATGCTTCATCCTGCACCATGTCGAGATAATAGGCCTGGCCCGGTGTCATCACCACATCGTAACCCTGCTTTGCAAGCTCGAGCCCGACTTCCGGCTTCTGCCACGCCATCAGCAACGTTCCGGCCGGATCGACGCCGCCGCCATGGGAAACCTCGTCCCAGCCGGCAAGCTGGCGGCCGCGCTCATGCAGCATCCCCTGAATGCGCTTCATGAAATAGGACTGGATGCCAAAGGTGCCGTCGAGCCCTTTCTTTTCCATCAGCGCCTTGGCAAGCGGCGAGGCCAGCCACGACCCATCCGCAACCTCATCGCCGCCGATATGGATCAGCCGCGACGGGAACAGCTCCACCATCTCGTCGAATATCCTGCCGAGAAATTCATAGGTCAGCTCGATGGCCGGGTTGAGCGCATTGTTCGGATATCCCTGCACAGAGCGGTAGCTGTCCGGCGCTTCCTGCCCGTCCGTCAGCTCCGGATAGGCCACGAGAGCCGCCGTGCTGTGGCCGGGAATATCGACTTCCGGCATGATTTCGACGTTCAATGCCGCCGCATGCGCAACGACCATGCGCACGTCATCCTGCGTGTAATAGCCAGACACCGGCTCAGCCCCGTTACCGAGCTGCGGCAGAAGCGGCGCATCCGGGCCGCGCGTGGCGCCAACGGTGGTCAGCAGCGGATAGGCCTTGATTTCGAGCCGCCATGCCTCGTCATCCGTCAGGTGCCAATGGAAGCGGTTCATGCGCAGCCATGCGAGAATATCGATAAGCCGCAGGACATCGCCTGTCGGATAGAATTGCCGCGAGACATCGAGATGGCAGCCACGCCAGCTATAACGCGGCGCATCGCTGATGGTGCCGGAGGCCGGAAAGCGGAATTGAGGATCGATGCGCGCGCCATGCAGCAACTGCGCCAGAACCGTCAGGCCATATTGCAGACCGGCAGCGGCCGAATATTCCACGACCACCGCTTCTTTTGAAAAAGTGAGGCGATAACCTTCCGCTTCCAGCCCGCTATGCCGCTTGAAACGAAGCGGTTTTCCCTCATGAACCGGTGCAAGGCTGAAGGGCACGTGCCCGACAGCAAAGAGCCGACGGAACAGCGAAAGCACGGTTTCCACCGCAAGCACTTCTTCTGCACCCGCATCTTGCGCCGGGAAGAGCGCGACGGGAAAACCCTCGCCCGGTTCGGCATCGATTTCAGCGGGCCAGGGCTGAATGGAAAAGGGCAGATCGAGCTTTCCTTCGGGAAGCAGCACCGGTGCCGGTTCGCTGTGACGCCCATCCAGCATCAGGTCACCGACATCGACGGCGCGATGCGTGCCGTCGGCAAGGCTGACATAGGCGGATTTTGCGCCATCCGTGCGATGTCGGGCCGGCCGCAGCAGGCCATCGACGATGAAGCGCCAGGATTTCCCCGGCTCGAGCACGAAGCCCGCCGGCGGTGCAAACTCATGGAAATTGGCGTTGCGGCGCAGATAAACGGCATTGTCGCAAACGGGCTTGTCTACCGTCCGCGTCAACGACGTGTAGACGATGCGAAAATCCTTCAGCGGCTCGCGCGAAAGATTGACCAGAGTAAAGGTAAAACCGCCCGAGGCGGAATCTTTGAGCGGATGCCAGGAATTTTCGAGACGATAATGTGCGAGCGCCATGATGCTCCCCTTATTGCGCATTGAGCCCTCAGAAGGGCTTCGGTCAGTAATGTTCGGATTGCGAGAAGGTCCGGGCCAGCGGCGCCTGCCCCGCCGTCAGTCCGCAATCGACCGGCAGGCACACGCCGCTGATCGCCTCCGCCTGTGGGCCGGCCAGAAAGGCGACGGCGTTGGCCACATCTTCGGGCCTCACGATGCGTTGCAGCGGATACCAGTGCTTCGCCTCTTCGAAGACCTGAGGATTGGCGGCGGCCCGCGCCTCCCATGCCTGGGTGCGCACGGTGCCCGGCGCAACGGCGTTGGAACGGATGCCGAATTTGCCGTATTCCACGGCGATCAGCTTGGTCAGATGGATCAACCCGGCCTTTGCGGCGCTATAGGCTGGGTGGCCGAACACCGCCATGCCGTTGACGGACGTGATATTGACCACCGACCCCTGGGTTCGCTTCAGCGCCTCCTCGAAGGCCCTGAAGCAGAGAAACGGCGCTTCCAGATTGAGGGCATTGTCTTTGCGCCATATATCGGCGGTCGTGTCATGCAGGCTGACCGCCCTTGCGGCGCCCGCATTGTTGACGAGGGTTACAACATCGCCCAGTTCCGCAACCTCGGCGGCCAGCCTTGCAAGGTCCTGCGGATCGGTGACATCGCAGGTTTTCGCGACGAAGCGGGGACCGGAAAGCATGGATAGCGCGCTCGAAAGGGCGCCGGGATCGATATCGACCAACACGACCTTTGCATGGCTTTCAGCGAGCGCCGTGGCAATTGCCCGGCCAATATCACCTGCCGCGCCGGTAACGACGGCGAGCTGGTCTTTCCTGTCCTTCATCTCCTGCAACTCCCTTGAAGCTTTCCAACCCGCCATAAAGCGGGTCTCAGGCAAACCAGCCTGTGTTTTTCGTCAGCCCGCCTCAATCACCGAGCAATTGCTTGTCATCCGGGTCACGATGTTCCACGAGCTGCTGCTTGATGTGACGCAACGTCACCATCGATCGTTGCCGTTGATGATAGGCAGCAAGCGTCGCCAGAACATCGACGGCGGCCAGATAAGCGTAGCGCGATGAGGTGGGGCGGAAGATATTGTTTCCCTCGGGCACATTGACAGCCACCACCATGTCGGCGGCCGCAGCGACTGGCGTGTCGCTCTGGGTGAGCGCAATGGTGGTGACCCCCATTTCCCGCGCCAGCCTGAAACATTTCACCAGTTCCATGTTGCGGCCGGAAAAGGACGAACCGATGATGACGTCTTCCTTGCGCGCCGCAGCCGTCATCATCAGCTGCATGCTGTGATCGGCGCTGGTCGAAACGCGCAAACCCAGGCGGAACAGCCGGTTCTGAATTTCCGAAGCGATCATCGAGGAATTGCCGCCTGCGCCGAAGGCATAGATCATGCCGCTATTGGCGATCCTGATCGCCGCTTCATCTGCAAGGGCGGGATCAAGCGTCCTGTGCAGCAGGAAAAGCGCTTCCTGCGCCTTGGCGAGCACCTCTTCCGCAACATCCGAAGGGCCGGTGCTGGAGGGTTCGGAGGTGAGGTATCGGATACCCACATAGGCGGTCTTGGCGAGGCTGACCTTGAAATCCGAAAAGCTCTGGCACCCCAGCCTGCGGCAGAACCGCGTCACGGTCGGTGGAGACACTTCGGCGCGGGCCGCAAGCTCGATGATCGAGGCATTGACGGCGAATTCGAAGTCCGAAACCAGAATATCGGCAATCCGCCGCTCCGACTGCGAGAATTGTCCCCTGTCTTCCTGTATTCTTGCGAAAATATCCATGTTCACCGGTCTCCGTTCCGCCAAAACTTAAGGCTTGGCCCCGTTTCCGATGCACCCTAAGAAAGCGCGCCCGTCAACCGCATAGATCCATGAATCGAGGATGTTTCGTCTTGCTGACGACACCACGCACACCTTTGATTTGAAAATTATTTTCTCTGTTGATTGAGAGATGAGCATATGCCAACAATCAACACCAGAGAAATCTCCAAATCTTGAAAATAATTTCAATAATGGACCCAAACCATGCGTGATCCCTTCAAAAACCCCTTTCCCGAAACAGACATCGCCCGCCATTCCATCTGGGAGATGCTGGTAACGCGGGACATCGATGCTTTTCTGGCCGCCGACTGGTCGAAGGTCGCGGATGATTTCGTCGAGGACGGCTTTCTCGGCATCAACGCCAACCGGGATGCGAACCCGGACAATTGGCGCCTGTCCTTCCCTTCGCTCAGCGCCTATCGCGACGAGTGGCTGCGGCAGGCGCAGGATTTTCAAACCCAGCAATTCGCAGAGGACCCGCGCGATGCGATTTTTGCAACCACCACGCTGGAAGAAATCGAAGTGGAAGGTGAGACCGCGCTGGTGCGCAAGAAGTTCGACGGCGGGCTTCGCAAGGCCGATGGCAGCTTCGACGTCATGAAATGGCAGACGCTCTATTATTGCCGGCTGCATCAGGGACGCTGGAAGATCAGCGGTTTCACTGGCTACATGCCCAACCCCATGCCGTGATCCAGCGGACATCTGGAAAAGCTTTGCACGCCGGGCCGAAAGCCCGGCGTTGTTTTTTCGTCTGGAAGGGGCGGAAAAATGCCGGAGACGGATCGCGTCAGGAACAGCCGGGCATGGAAAAACAGATAACATGGCCCGGCTCCTGCGCCTTATTGGATCAGCTTGAGGACTGAAAGATCGACGCGCCGCTCCAGCGCGATGCCGCTCTCATCAAACAAATGGCAATCCGACGCCATGATACCGGTGACGATGGGCTCATCCACGACCACAGGTGCGGAGCCGGAAAGCAGCGCGCAATAATTCTCACCCGTCGGCGCAACACCATAGGCAATGGTATTGACCCCGAGCCGCTCGATCACGCTGGGCGCGACCGTGACATTGAGGTCGGCCGTTTCGAGGCCGGTATGTTCCGGGCGGATGCCGAGCGTCAGCTGCGTGCCTTCAAGACCGGCGCGGGGCTCCACCGGCACGGTGATCGTCTGTCCCTCATACTCCACCGTCACACCCTCGGCGCTGACGGATTTGCAGGCGACCTTCAGGAAATTCATTTTCGGGTTGCCGATGAATCCGGCCACGAAGAGGTTCGCCGGCTTGTGATAAAGTTCGAGCGGCGCGCCGACCTGGGCGATTTCGCCGGCATTCAGCACCACGATACGGTCGGCCATGGTCATGGCTTCCACCTGATCGTGGGTGACATAGATCATCGTCGCCTTCAGCGTCCGGTGAAGATTGGTAAGCTCGATGCGCATATCGGCGCGAAGTGCTGCATCGAGGTTGGAAAGCGGCTCATCGAACAGGAATATCTTCGGCTCACGAACGATGGCGCGTCCGATCGCCACGCGCTGGCGCTGGCCGCCGGACAACATGCCGGGGCGCTGCTGCAGACGCTGATCGAGCTGGAGAATCTTGGCGACGCCCTCGACCTTCTGCTTGATCTTGTCCTCCTCCATCTTCTCGACGCGCAGCGGAAAAGCGATGTTTTCAAAAACCGTCATGTGCGGGTAGAGCGCATAGGACTGGAACACCATGGCGATGCCGCGTTTGACCGGCGGCAAGTCGTTGACCTTCACGCCATTGATGACGACGTCACCGGCGGAAATATCCTCAAGACCGGCGATCATGCGCAGCAATGTGGATTTGCCGCATCCCGAGGGGCCGACAAAAACGACGAACTCGCCATCCCTGATGTCGAGCTGAACGCCCTTGATGACTTCGAAATGTCCATAGTTCTTGCGGACGTTGTTGAGATAAAGCTGACCCAAGACTTGCCTCTCCCGTCAGCGGCCGACATCTGGCCACGTTCAGAGATGTTCCGAAACAGGGGCAAAGCCACACCGGATCGGAACCGTTGAAAACAGGGGAAAGAGCATCCCGGAAGACGCAAGGCATTCCCACGGCGAAACTTGCCGGATGCGGACGGCCAGCGCCCGCATCCGTGCTCATGACAGATTATTTATACTGCTCGAGAGCCGAAGCCGCTTTCTTCGCGGCATCTTCCGGGGTTGCCTTGCCAGTGACGACAGACTGCACCATCTCGATCATCGTGTCCTGGAAACCCTTGTAGTCCGTGAAGAGCGGCTCGGGACCGCCATAGGCGATACCGTCGATCAGCGGCTTCCAGAAGGGATCCTTGGCGATGAATTCATCGACCTTCGGCGACGGACGCAGCGGGGTGAGGCCCGCGCCGCCCTGCAGTTCGTATTCGCCCTGCGGGCCGGGCGAGGTGATGAATTTGGCGAATTCAGTCGCCTTTTCTTCCACGCCGGTTCCCTTGAAGATCGCCAGGCTGTCGGTGATGAGCAGCGTGCCGGGACCCTTTGCTTCCGGGCCGAGCGGCAGCGTGGCGATGCCCCAGTTGATCTTGGTTTCCTGCAGGCGCGTGGCGGCGCCCGAACCGGCCTGGATCATGCCGACCTTGCCATCGAGGAAGATGGCGCGGATTTCGTTCTGCTCATAGGCCGTCGGGCCTTCGACGGAATAGGGCGTGATGTCCTTATAGGCCTTCAGCGCTGCAACAACCTGCGGGCTGTCGACGGTAATCTTGTCGCCGTCGATCACCTTGCCGTTGTTGGTGTAAACCCAGTGCATGAACTGGTGCATGGTGTTGTCGAAGGTCTTGGCGGGCAGGCCGTAGCCGGCGATGCCGGTCTTTTCCTTGATCTGCTTGGCGAAAGCGATCTCTTCGGCCCAGGTCTTCGGCGGCGTTTCCGGATCGAGACCGGCCTGCTTGAACAGGTCCTTGTTCCAGTAAAGCGCCTTGGTCGAGAATGCGACCGGCACGCCCCATTGCGTGTCCTCGAAGGTCACGGTGTCGACGATATTGGGGTAATAGCTTTTCTTTTCGTCTTCGGTCATCGGCACCGGAACGATGAGATCGTTCTGCGCGAACTGCTTCAGCGTGCGCGAACCGACATAGGCCATGGCGACCGGGGTGCCGGCAGCGGCGAGCGTGGTCGCCTTGTCCTGGCACTGGGCCCAGCCGACGACCTCGGGCACGACCTTCCAGCCCTCGTTCTTGCCTTCCCATTCCTTGATGTATTTCTCATGGATGGGGTCCATCTTGTCGCCGCAATAGATCCAGCTGATCTCCTTGTCGGCGGCGTGCGCCGTCACCGTCGTAAGGGCAGTGGAACCGGCAAATGCGAAAGCGCAAAGCGCCAATCCGTAATGTTTCAGTGCCATAGGTAGTCTCCCGTTTTGGTGGTCGTTCCGGTTGTTGATTATTTCACCGCGCCGGCGGTAAGACCGCTGACGAGATATCGTTGCATGAAGAAGATCACGACCATGGCCGGCGCAATGCCGACGAAGCTGGCCGCCATCAACTCATTCCAGATGACTTCCTGGCGACCGAAATAGGCGAAGAGGCCGATGGGCAGCGGCATATATTCGGTCTTGGAATTGAAGGTGAGCGCGAAGATGAACTGCTGGGCATAGGCGCCGATGAAGGTGGTGATGGAGACCACTGCGATGCCCGGCATCGCCAGCGGCAGGATCACCCGGCGGAAGGTGTAGAAATAGCTCGCACCGTCCACATAGGCCGCCTCTTCCAGTTCCCGCGGGATACGCAGCATATAGGTGCGCAACAGCCAGATGGCGGTGGGGATCAGGAAGGCCGCACCGGGAATGATCATCGCCAGATATGTGTTCAGCACACCCATGTTGCGCATCAGCCGGTAAAGCGGAATCAGAAGCACCGCGCCCGAAAACATGTTGATCGCCAGAAATGCGCCAAGCAACTGCCCACGCCCACGAAACTCGAAACGGGCGAAAGCATAGGAGGCCGGCACCACCAGGATGAGGACGATGATGGTCGAAATGGTGGAGATGAAGAAGGAGTTGAAAACGTAGCGGGCAAAGCCCGGAACGCTGACCCACATGGTCCGGTAGGCCTCGAAGGAACCGTTTTCCGGCCAGAACTTGTAGGGCGAGGAGAAAAGCAGGCTGAGCGGCTTCAGCGAAACCAGAAAACCTTCCACGAAGGGCGCCAGCACGAAGGTCAGGAACACGGCGATGCCGCAATAGATCCCGACCATTTCATACCACCTGTAGCGGTTGATCATCGCATTCTTGTCGCTCATCGGCTGGCCTCCTGCGAGATGCGGCTGGTGATGCGGAAGTAGAAATAGGTGAAGATCGACAGGAAGATGCAGATCAGCACGGCGCGTGCAGCACCTTCACCGTATTTGTAGGAGCCGATCGCCGTCTTGTACGTGTCGATGATCATGGTGGTGGTCTGGCCGGTCGGGCCGCCCTGCGTCAGGATCCAGATGATATCGAAGGAATTGAAAGTCGAAATCAGCGAGATCATCGACATGGTAATCATGGCCGGCAGCATCAGCGGCAGCGTGATGCGGCGGAAGCGGTAGAAGCGGCTTGCCCCGTCTGTCCACGCGGCCTCGTAGAGATCCTGCGGAATGGCCTGGATGGCCGCCAGCAGATAAAGCGTCACCATCGGCACGCCGATCCAGACGTCGGTGACGATCGTTGCCCAGAAGGCCGTTCTGCCATAGGCGAGGAACGCAACCGGACCATCCACCAGGCCGAGGTTCTGGAGCACGCCGGAAATCATGCCGAACTGGCCGTTATACATCCAGCCCCACATGAAGATGCCGATAGCCATCGGCACGATCCATGGCGGCATGGTCAGGATACGAAACAGCGCCCGGCCGGGCACGGCTGAATTCAGCAAAACCGCACCGAATGTGCCGATGATCATCTTTATCGAGACGGAAAAGAACGTCCAGATAAAGGTCCGCGTGATGACATCGGCAAAAGTCGCGTTGAAAATCTTCTCGTAATTGATGAAACCGACCCAATTCGTCGTTTTTCTAAGCGACGCATCGGTAAAGGACAGGATGAAGGTATCGACGAGCGGATAAGCAACGATAACCGTGATGTATAAGAGCGCCGGCAGAAGAAGAAGCCAGGCAAAGACGACCGCGCTGCGTTTCGCATCCATCGCGCCGCCCCCTCAAGCCGATTTCACAGCGGGGGATTTCGGCTGTCCGTGCAGCGCCAGATCGTATTCCTCCCACACCGGCTTGAGATCGATCACTTTACGGCCATGGCGCGCTTCATCCATGGCAAGCGCCAGAATACCGGCCTCGATCGCATCGAGCGCGGAAACAGGCAGCGGCGTACCCTTGACGATATGGGCGATGACATCCTCGGCCATCTGCTCGTCCGCCCCGTAATGCTGCGAGAGCGTGGTCGCCGCCGAATAGGTCTTGGCGACGGTCTTTTCATTGGTCCGGGCATTGTGCACGTTCAGGAAGCCGCGAACGAAATCGCCTTCGGCCATGCCCTTGGCGCCGATGACGCAGAAACGGCGGAAATCGTCGGGAACGTTGAGATTGGTATGGAAGGCGAGCGATGCGCCGTTCTCATATTCGACGATCGCCGTCTGGTAATCGATGATGTCGCCGTCGCTGTCGAAGACCTTGTCGGAGCCCATCCAGCCGCTCGGCTTGCGATGGTAAACCTCCATGTCGTTGATGCCGTCATGCTGCGGCGCATTTGCCGGCGTGAAGCTCTTTCGCCCGCCGAAGCTCGATACGAAACGCGGCCGCGCACCGACCACGCCATTATAGAGATCGAGGTCGTGGCAGCATTTTTCCAGCATGAAGGAGCCGGAATAATTCTCGTAACGCCGCCAGTCGCGCATGAAGAATGCGCCGTGATAGGGCGGGATATGCTCCGAGGCCTCGATGGAAACGACATCGCCCAGCTTGCCTTCGGCCTGCGCGGCGCGCAGATCGCGGTAGAGCGGGGAATAACGCAAAACCAGACCAACGAGCAGCCGCTCATGCCCGTGCCTGTTGAGCAGCCTGGCGAGCTCAAGGCTTTCCTCGATGCTGACGACGATGGGTTTTTCCGAGAAGATGGTGCAGCCGGCCTCAAGCCCGATACGGATATGCTCCAGATGCATGTGGTTCGGTGAGCCGATCATCAAGAGATCGAATTTTTCGTTTGCGATCAGCGCCTCGGGACTATCGTAAGCCTTACCGGCCGAAATGCCCTTTTCCTGCAGGTCCGGCAGGCCCGCCGGCGCCGGATCGACATAACCGACGATCTCGAAATCCTTGTCGATCTCATGAAAAACGTAGCCCAGATAACCGAGACGGAATCCGAGTCCGATAATTCCCACCTTCATGAACTTTGTTCCCTGTTCATTCGTAATTCATTTTCGCAGAAGCAACCATTTCTGTGCTGGTTATCCAGTTATCTGCGATAATTTCCTGCCACGATGAAATTAATTTTCACAACGGTCAAGCTAAATTCGATTTCGCAAACGCTGCCGCGAGTCGGAAACCGATTTTTCCGGCGCAACGGATGCGAAACGGATCGCCGCCGACCACCGACGCAAAAAACAATACCAAAAAAATGCCAATCGTCCAGAGCAATTCCGTTATCGAGAAAATTTTTTTGGTTAATGCGAAAATATCCGGCACATAGCCTTATTATTCGGCAAAACATCGAAAAAACCACCGATTAATCATACAAATCTAGCAATGGTTCTATTTTGGTATTGCTGATTGCGCGGCATATGGTATAGCCAGAGCCGGCCATATCGCCGACCACATGGATCGTGACAGAGGTTATGGATGAACGGGGCAGCGCTTAATCTGGACGACCTGCAATCAGGCGGCGGCCCGCTTTACCTGAAACTGCGCCAGACGATTGAAGACGCCATCAATGGCGGCCGCCTGAAGCACGGCGACGCCTTGCCGCCGGAGCGGGATATCGCCGAAAGCGCCTGCGTCAGCCGCGTCACGGTGCGCAAGGCAGTGGACGATCTCGTTCGCGACGGCCTTCTCGTTCGCCGGCACGGTTCGGGTACTTTCGTCGTCAAGCCCATCACCCGCATGCAGCAGCCCCTGACCAAACTTACCTCGTTTACCGAGGACATGCGCCGACGCGGAATGACGGCGAGCACCCGCTGGCTGGACAGAGGCCTGTTCCACCCGACCGGCGACGAGATGATGGCGCTCGGCCTTTCCCAATCGGCCATGGTGGCGCGGCTCACGCGCCTGCGTCTTGCCAATGACCAGCCAATCGCACTCGAAGTCACCAGCCTGCCGGGCGATATTCTGCCTGACCCGCAACTGGTGGAAAACTCGCTTTATCTAGAGCTCGAGAAAAACGGCATTCGCCCGGTGCGCGCCATTCAGCGCATCTCCGCCCGTAACCTCACCGATGAGGAAACATTGCTGCTTGGGGTTCCGCCGGGTTCGGCAGCGCTTTCCGTTCAGCGAATGGCCTATCTGGAAAGCGGGCGCCTCATGGAAATATCCCGCGCGCTGTACCGCAGCGACGCCTATGACCTCGTCGCCGAACTGACGATGGGGCCCGAGTGACAAATCTCTTGATCAAGGACACGAAACGATGACAACCCTGATGCGCCAGGAAATCGATGAGATTCCCGATGCAGTCGCCCGCCTGCTGGACAATGCCAATGCCGACTTCCACGAAGCCGGAGGCAGACTGAAGGCCCGTGACCCGGCCGTTATCGTCACCATTGCCCGCGGCTCCTCCGACCACGCCGCGCATTTTCTGAAATATGCGATCGAATTGCAGACCGGGCTTCCGGTCGCTTCGCTCGGCCCTTCGCTCGCCTCGATCTACCAGACGAAGCTGCGGCTGGACCGCGCGGCGGCCTTCGCCGTCTCGCAATCGGGCAAAAGCCCTGACATCGTCGCTCTGGCGGAAAGCGCCCGCAAGGGCGGCGCGCTTACCTTCTCGCTGGTCAACACCCTGCCCTCACCGCTCGGCGATGCTGCCAATCACGCCATCAATATCCAGGCGGGCCCTGAAAAAGCGGTGGCCGCAACCAAATCTTTCGTCAACTCCATCGTCGCCGGCCTCGCAATCCTTGCCGAATGGACGGAAGACAGCCTGCTCGCCAAAGCCGTCAGCGCCCTGCCGCAGAATTTCGCCAAGGCCATCGCACTCGACTGGAGCCAGATCGGCGAAGCGGTCAAGGGCGAGGAATCGCTCTATATGCTGGGCCGCGGTCCGGCGCTGGCCATTGCCGCGGAAGCCGCGCTGAAATGCAAGGAAACCTGCGAACTCCACGCGGAGGCCTATTCATCGGCGGAAGTCATGCACGGCCCCGTTTCGCTGGTCGCACCGAAATTTCCTGTCATCGCCTTTGCCGCGCGTGACCGCGCCGAAACCTCCGTGACCGATATCGCGGCCGGTCTCGCCGGCAAGGGCGCAAGTGTTTTCGTCACCTCCACAAAAGGCAGCCCGGCCAAGTCCCTGCCGTTTGTGGAAACCAATCACCCGCTGACCGACGCCCTGTTGCTGATCGCGCCGTTTTACGGCTTCATCGAGCAATTGTCGCGCGCCCGCGGCTTCAACCCGGATGCGCCCGTGGCATTGAAGAAGGTGACGGAAACCCAATGAGCAGCAGCAAGGCATTTGTCGGCGCCCGCATTTTCGATGGCGCCGCGTGGCACGATGGCAAGGCGCTCGTGACCGGTGACGGCCGTGTTGCCAACATCGTCGACCGCGTATCCGTGCCCGCAAACGCCGAAATCATCGATGCGGAAGGACTGCTCATTGCGCCAGGCTTCATCGACCTTCAGGTCAATGGCGGCGGCGGCGTGATGTTCAACAACGAGCCGAATGCGGAAGGCATTGCCCGCATCTGCTCGGCACATGCGCAATTCGGCACCACCGCGCTGATGGTCACTCTCATCACCGACCGGCCGGATATCACGGCCGAAGCCGCCGAAGCCGGCATCGCCGCCCACAAGGCAGGGGTGCCCGGCTTTCTCGGCCTGCATTTCGAAGGGCCGCATCTTTCCGTCGCACGCAAGGGCACCCATGATCCGGCGCTGATCCGAAAGATGGAAACGGCCGATCTTGCGGTTCTGACGGGCTGCAAGGCGAAGCTTCCCTTCGTGCTGACAACCATCGCCCCGGAAAACGTAACCGAGGCGCAGGTCACAGCGCTGCGCAAGGCCGGCATCGTCGTCAGCCTCGGCCATACCGATGTGGGCCTTGGCGTCGCGACAGCCTATGCCGAGGCCGGCGCATCCATGGTGACACATCTTTTCAACGCCATGAGCCCGCTCGGCCATCGCGAACCGGGACTGGTGGGCGCGGCACTTTCGAACGGCAAGCTGGATTGCGGGCTGATCGCCGACGGCTTCCATGTCGATCCTGCAGCGATCGGCATTGCGCTTCGCGCCAAGAATAATCCCGGCCGCATTTTCCTCGTCACCGACGCCATGTCCACCATCGGCACGGATGATGACGGTTTCGAACTGAACGGCAGGCGCGTCTATCGCAACGGCGGCAGGCTGACGCTGGCCGACGGCACGCTGGCGGGGGCGGATATCGATATGCTCTCCTGCATCCGCTTCATGCATGAAAAGCTGGACACACCGCTGGAAGAAGCGTTGAGAATGGCCTCCGCCTATCCCGCCGAGGCAATCCGCGCTTCTGGCAAAGGTAAGCTTCTGCCCGGCTTCGATGCGGATTTCGTCATGCTGACACCCGACCTTCAGATGCATTCGACATGGATCGGCGCAGAAAAAATCCACGATGCCACCCATTCCGGAGCCTGAATCATGATCGTTTGTTTCGATATAGGCGGAACGACCATCAAGGGCGCGATTGCCTACGCTCCCGACGATATTCGGCCCGTGCCGCGTATCCCGACGCCCAAGACCAGTTTCGAAGACTTCGCCGCCGGCCTGAAATCCGTCATCGACAGTAGCGGCGGCACACCCGCCTGCGTGTCGCTGTCGATTGCCGGCGTCATCGATCCCGACACCGGCAAAGCCACTGTCGCCAATATTCAGAGCATCCATGGCAGGGTCTTGAAGGACGAGCTGGAAAAGGCGCTGAACCTTCCCGTCATCGTATCGAACGATGCGGATTGCTTCGTGATCGCCGAATCGGAAATCGGTTCCGGACGGGGTCATCGCGTGGTCTTCGGTGTCATCCTCGGAACGGGTGTCGGCGGTGGGCTGGTGATCGACGGCAAGCTCATCAACAGCGACGGCGGTTTCGCCGGCGAATGGGGACATGGACCGGTGGCTGCGACATTGGCCGGAAATCCGCCGGTTTCGCTACCGCGTTTCGAATGCGGATGCGGCCTTACCGGCTGCATTGACGCAATCGGCAGCGCCCGTGGCATGGAAAAGCTGCATTCGCATCTTCACCAGCAGGCAATGACCAGCGAGGATATTATTTCGGCCTGGCAAGCGGGCGATGCGAAGGCCGCAAGAACCATCGATGTCCTTATCGATATTCTCGCCTCGCCTCTGGCAATGGTGATCAACGTTACCGGCGCAACCATCGTGCCGGTCGGCGGCGGACTTTCGAATTCGAAAGCGCTTCTCGCCGCTTTGGACGAGGTGGTAAGGAGCCGCATTCTGAGGCGCTTCGACCGCCCTCTGGTCGTACCAGCCATCTGCCGCATCGAGCCGGGGTTGATCGGATCCGCCGTTATCGGGCTGAAATATGAGAAAGAAGCCGCCGGCACTGCCTGAGCGGCGTCACACCGTCTCTATCTTTTCCCGGCGGAAACCCAGCCCCACCAGCCGGCCGGTCAAATGGGAAAGAAGCGGAAACCGCATGATGGCCAGCACAAAAGCTGGCGGTCCTTTCGGTTTTTCCGCATCGGCGCGTCCCTTCTTGCCGCCGATGCGCATCATCCGCTGCAGAAATTGCGTGGCCTTGGTCGGGAAGGATCGCCGCTTTTCAATTGCGGCGAGATCGTCATCGGCAATGGCCCGGCCGGACACGAGCACCGGCACCAGTATATTGGCCGCCGCAACCGCATCCTGAATGGCAAGATTAATGCCGACACCGCCGACGGGAGACATGGCATGGGCCGCATCACCGATGCAGATAAGGCCGGGTTTCCACCAGCGCTTCAGCCGGTCGATACGGACGGTGAGGAGATGCACATCGTCCCAGCTCTTGAGCTCATCGAGCCTTTCGCGTGGGAAAGGGCAGATTTCCGCAACCCTGTCCCTGAAAGCTTCAATTCCCTGTAGCTTTATGTCGGCGAAAAATCCCTTTCGCACCACATAACCGCATTGCCAGTAATCGCCCCGGTTGATCATGACGAAACCCTGCCGCGAGCCGGCATGCCCCATGGTTTCCGTCGGATCGTCGGGCTGTTTCGAAAGACGCATCCACAGCACCTCGGTCGGAATGCCGAAGCGCTGCACTTCCAGCCCCGCCGCCTCGCGGACGGTGGAGTTGCGCCCATCCGCCCCCACCACCAGATCGGCCTCGATCTCGATGATGCCTTCCGGTGTGCTGACCGTGAGACCGCCGACATGCCCGCCGCGCTCGATCAGGCCGGTCACCGGCGCATTCATCAGCAATCGGAAATTTTCGTATTGCCCCGCCTTGCCGACGATGAAATTGAGAAAATCCCATTGCGGCATAAAGGCGATGAAGCGGTGGCGGACCGGCAGGCGGGAAAAATCCGCTATCGTGACGCGCTCGCCGCCGATGACCGCATTCAGCCTTGGCGCGCGCGTATGCGGCAGGCTCAGAAACTCATCGACAAAACCGAGTTGCTCCATCAATTCAAGCGTCGAAGGGTGGATGGTGTCGCCGCGAAAATCCCGGAGAAAATCCCCGTGTTTCTCGACGACGACGACATCGATACCGCTGCGCGCGAGCAACAGGCCAAGCATCATGCCTGCCGGCCCGCCACCGGCCACGGCGACGGATGTACGGATATGCTGAACGGACTTGCCGTCATTTTCCGGAGCGTTTGTCGCTTCTTCCATCACCTTCCCCCAATATCCCGCTGAAAGTCTCTATCGTGTATCCGCCGCCGGGAGGTTTGCATTCTTCGGCTGCGGCCAGCCCTGCGCATCGAACCGGAACAGCATTTCGGACCGGGCAAAGATAAAGGCGAAGGCCATGGCCGTCCACATGCCGAGCAACAGCCCGGCGGCGACATCGCTTGGATAATGTGCGCCGACGATGACACGCGAAACGCCGATGACAAGGGCAAGCAGGAGAAACGCCCAGCGGAAGCGCGGCATCAACATGGCGAAAGCGCCGAAAAACGCCCCGGCGGCGGTCGAATGGCCTGAGGGGAAACTTTCATAGAGATTGTCGCCGGTAAATGGGGTGAGGCTATAGGCGCCCATTTCCAGCAGAAGCTCCGGCCGTGCCCGTCCTACCAGGAATTTCAGCGTATGGACGAGAATGCTCGCCGTTCCGATCGTCAGGAAGAAATAGGTGAGAAGCCGCCATGCCGTCCTCAGCCGTCCATTATAGGTCTGCGCCTTTAAAACCCGTGCGGCGACATAGGCCAATATCGCCAGAAGGCCGGTAGAATAGAGCATCCAGCGGAAGGTTCCGAAATCGGTAATGGCACGATTGAAGGAGACCACGCCCCCTGGCAACGCCTGCGCGCTTTCGGAAAGACGCGGATCAAAAGGAATGAAGACAAGGACCAGCACAAGGCTTGCCGCAAAAATCCACCCGCTGGAAACCAGAAAACGTCGCATCGATATCCTCTCATTGTTTTTCTTGCATATGGCTTTGCCTTCCGCAAAAACAATAGCCCCGGCTTTGTCCTTGTTATGGCTGATTTTCGCGGGTAGAGGCTAAGGAATGTTGCCCGAAAGTGCTTAGCGGTTTCGGGAAAAACCACGTGCACCAAGGGGTGCGAACCGGAAACGACCGACGGACTGAAAATGACGAATGCCAGTGAAATGCCACGCAAGCTGACAATATTGGGTTCGACCGGTTCGATCGGCACCAATACGCTGGATGTCGTCCGTCAGCTGGGTGGCCACGACGCGTTCGAGATCACGGCTTTAACCGGCGCGGGCAACATCGCGCTTCTGGCGGAGCAGGCGCGGGAGTTCGGCGCGCGGCTGGCGGTTACCGCCGAGGACAACAAATACGAAGCGCTGAAATCGGCCCTTGCCGGCACCGGCATCGCGGTTGCGGCGGGCAAATCGGGCCTCGAAGAGGCCGCGTCGACGGATGCCGGCTGGGTGATGGCGGCGATTGCCGGAACCCCCGGCCTTGCACCTACTCTTACAGCCGCACGGCGTGGCGCAGACATAGCGCTCGCCAACAAGGAATGCCTGGTTTCGGCTGGCGATGTTTTTCTGCGCACGGTCAAACGGGGCGGCGGCAGGCTGATCCCGGTCGACAGCGAGCACAGCGCAATCTTCCAATGCCTGACGGGCGAACACAAGCAGGCCGTGGAACGCATCGTGCTGACCGCATCCGGCGGTCCGTTCCGCACCTGGTCGCGCGAGGAGATGGCCAATGTCACGGCGGATATCGCCCGCGCCCATCCCAACTGGTCGATGGGACTGAAGGTCTCCATCGGCAGCGCCTCCATGTTCAACAAGGGGCTGGAAATGATCGAGGCGAAATATCTCTTCGATCTGAGGCCCGATCAGGTGGAGGTGATCGTCCACCCGCAGTCGATCATCCATTCGATGGTGGGTTACACCGACGGCTCCTATATCGCCCAGCTCGGCTCTCCCGACATGCGCACCGCTATTTCCTATGCCCTCACCTATCCGCAACGCGGCAATCTGAGTGTCGAGCGGCTGGATTTCGCAAAACTGGCGCGGCTCGATTTCGAAGCGCCGGATGAAGCCCGTTTCCCGGCGATCCGGCTGGCCCGCACGGCGCTGGAGCGCGGCGGTTTGCAGGGCGCTGCCCTGAATGCCGCCGAAGAGACCGCTTTTCACGCTTTCGTTGCGGGCAATATCGGTTTTCTCGATATGGCCGAGATCGTCGAAACGGTCATGGACCGCATGCATGACGGCCGCTCCGCCGCCACGATTGAAGATGTCTTCGCGGCGGACAGGGAAGCCCGAGATCATGCAATGAAAATAGTCTCTGACATAGGCAAAGCGGCTTAAACGGTACGCCGTGGAGGCGCAGCCTCAAAGGGTTGGCCATCACCCGGATACGCCAACCTGCCGGCGGCCTGTGCCGATTTCATCCAATAGGATATGACGCGGATTTTGTCTGGATTGTTCCAGTGGATCGACAGTTCGAAATCCGCAAAGATCCAGCGGTGAATATCATATCGTCCGACCCGGTCCGGCTCGCCCAGTTTGGCAATTGCATCGGCCTTGGTGTCCGAGAAACGAAGGCCTTTCCACAAAGGCCCGCCATAGGTTTCGATACTGTCCTCGTAACCCCAGCAAGCGCAACTGGTCAGCAGGTTGGGGCCTTCCCCAACGGAATGGCCGTCGTTTTCGTCCACGAGAGCCTGGTCTTTGAAATGGAAGTCCACGCCGAATGCCGGCGCGCTGAGATCGAATATCGCCAGATTCCTGTCGAGTTTGACGGCTTTTGACCAGGTCAGACCAAAAGGCGCTACGACCTTCGTGACGGCTTCGCTGTCGAACGGCTTGGCGATTGCGGTGATGAAGTCCTCCGGTTCGGGATACTGGATTGACCTCTGCATCTCACTCTCCGCGCTCGCTTCTCTTCACCCTCGAATTCAATCGAACCTCACGCCACCGCACGCGCCAGCGCACAATGCGACCAGAGCTGGTGCAGCGCGCCGACCAGATGCTCGATATCGGCATCGCTGTGCAGCGGTGTCGGCGTAATGCGCAGGCGCTCGGTCTTGCGCGGCACGGTCGGATAGTTGATCGGCTGCACATAGACGCCGTGATTGTCGAGCAGGATATCCGAAATCCATTTGCACTTGGCGGCGTCGCCCACCATGACCGGCACGATGTGGCTTGGGTTGTCCATGTGCGGAATACCGCGCGCATCCAGAAGGCCGCGAAGCTTGCGCACCCGGTCCTGATGGCGGGCGCGCTCGAAGGGGCTTGCCTTCAGATGCTGGATCGATGCAATCGCGCCGGCGGCGAGCGACGGCGGCAGGGCCGTCGTGAAGATGAAGCCGGAAGCGAAGGAGCGGATGAAGTCGCAGACCGCCGTGGAACCGGTAATGTAACCGCCCATGACGCCGAAGGCCTTGCCGAGCGTTCCCTCGATGATCGTCAGGCGATCCATCAGGCCTTCGCGCTCGGCAATGCCGCCGCCGCGCGGTCCGTACATGCCGACGGCATGAACTTCGTCGAGATAGGTCATGGCGCCATAACGGTCGGCCAGATCGCAGATTTCCTTGATCGGCGCGATATCGCCATCCATCGAATAGACGGATTCGAAGGCAATCAGCTTCGGCGCATTCGGATCCGCCGCCTTCAGTTTGGCTTCGAGGTCTTCGAGATCGTTGTGCTTCCAGATCACCCGCTCGCAGCGGCCGTAACGGATGCCTTCGATCATCGATGCATGGTTGAGTGCATCCGAGAAAATGATGAGCCCTGGAATTTTCTGACCGAGCGTGCCGAGGGTGGCCCAGTTGGAGACATAACCCGAGGTGAAAATCAGCGCCGATTCCTTGCCGTGGAGGTCAGCAAGTTCGCGCTCGAGAAGGACGTGA
The DNA here is from genome assembly GCF_044626815.1 of Agrobacterium sp. P15N1-A. Taxonomy (NCBI): domain Bacteria; kingdom Pseudomonadati; phylum Pseudomonadota; class Alphaproteobacteria; order Hyphomicrobiales; family Rhizobiaceae; genus Agrobacterium; species Agrobacterium sp. P15N1-A. The sequence continues at coordinate 74,639 of NZ_JBIUPF010000007.1, forward strand.
TAGTGGTTGGTGCCAGAAATATTCCGGGTGCCTCCCGCACCCGCGCCACAGTGATCGATGGCGGCTTTCATGGCTTCGATGACTTTCGGGTTCTGGCCCATGCCGAGATAGTCGTTGGAGCACCAGACGGTTACATCCTTGGGCTCGCCATTGGCGTTATACCGTGTCGCACGGGGGAAATTGCCCTGCTGGCGCTCGATATCCGCAAAAACGCGATAGCGTCCCTCAGAATGCAGGCTTTGCAGTTCCGTCGTGAAAAATGCCTCGAAGTCCATGCCATGCTCCAGAATTGACCAGATCGTTTTCTGCCTCGACACCGGGACCGTCAACCCTTGCGGGTCACATTAACCGCGTCTGCGTCAATTCGCCGTTGTTTTGAACCATTCCAATAAACCGTTTATAGAAGCTGATGAAAAGTACAAAATTGATTCACATCAAAAAACCCGGATTTTTGGAACCTTTTTTACGCCGCGCCGTTGTTTGGGACGCAATCGATTTACGCTCGGAGGAATGCCGACAGAGGAGGCTTCCCTAAACGACATCGAATTGTTAGTTATCTGTGGCGGTCGGAGGTAGCAGTCGCCGCAGATAAATATGGGACGCCTACCGAGCCACAAGAGCTCATTGTAACGTTGGAGAGAGTTTCATGAAAAAGGCAATCATATTTGCGCTGGTCGGCCTGTCGCTCGCAAGCTGCACGCAGACCGAAAAGGGAGCTTCGATCGGTGCCGTTTCTGGTGCCGTTATCGGTGGCGCTGTCACGGGTAACGTTCGTGGCGCAGCTGTAGGCGCAGCCATTGGCGGCGTTGGCGGTGCTTTGATCGGCAATGCTTCCGAGCCGGGCTATTGCTATTATCGCGACCAGTACGGTCAGCGTTACACGGCACGTTGCCGCTAATCGCTTAGCGAGATACCGTTGCACAGAAGCCCCGGTCACCCGGGGCTTTTTGCGTTATGGCGGGCAAAAGACAGGGCGGAGGGTCCTCAAAGCCGTTTATTTATGATTAAATTGCAATGTTAACGGACAGGAAACGGGTTAGGGCGACAATAAAGGCTCAACCATAAAGCAGCTTATGCGAAGAACACGAACTAACCCGAAGACAGGTATTGCGTATCGGAAAGCTGGCACCGCACTTGCGGTTGCCGTGACGTTCGCCCTGTATCCGGCGTTTACCCGTGACGCCTTTGCCTTCAAACTTTTCGGCATGCGCCTCTGGGGTTCGGAAGAACCGGAGGTCGAGGTTATCAACCCCGTTAAATACGCCGTCACGCTCGATGCCGCGGACGCCGATAAGTCCCTGAAAGACAGCCTGGAAAACAGCTCGCTTCTCCTGGCTGACAAGGATAAGCCCGCCTCCGGCGATCTCGGCCTTCTGATAAAGGCGAGAGACGACCGGGACAGGCTGATCGCGGCGCTTTATGAAAACGCCCGTTATGGCGGCATCGTCAAGGTCACCGTCGCCGGCAAGGATGTGGATAGCCTGCCGCCCAATCCGGTGTTCGATCATTCCGCTCCGGTTCCCGTGGTCATCACGGTTACGCCCGGCCCGGTCTTCAAACTCGGCAATGTCAGGCTTGAAGGTGATGTCACCGGCCGCAACCTTGAGGAATATGGCCTGACGACCGGCGGCGACGCCGGTTCTCTCGCCATCATCCGCGCCGGCAACAAGCTGATCGATGATCTGAAGGCCGAAGGCCGTCCGCTTGCGAAGCTGACAAAACGCGAGGCCGTCGCCAACCACGCGACAAACACGGTGGACATTACCATGGCGGCCGAAGGCGGTCCCGTGGCGCCCCTCGGCACGGTCACCGTCACGGGTGAAAAAACCGTCGATGGCGATTTCATCCGCCGTTATTCGCGCCTCAATGGTGGCGAGCCCTATTCGCCGGAAAAACTGCGCAAGGCCGCCGACCGGCTGCGGCAGCTCGGCGTCTTTTCCAGCCTGACCATCAAGGAAGCGGGAACGCTGGCGCGCGACGGCACCATTCCGCTTACCATCGAGGTCTCGGAAGGCAAGCACCGCTATTTCGGCGTCGGCGCGCAATATTCCACCACGGAAGGCATCGGCCTGCAGGGTTATTGGGGCCACCGCAACCTGTTCGGACAGGCGGAATCGCTGCGGATCGAAGGTTCGGTTTCGCGCATCGCAGAGGCATCGAGCGTCGAAGGCATGGATTATTCGGCGGGCATCACTTTCACCAAGCCCGGCATGTTCAATCCGCGCACCACCTTCAAGACCAGCCTGATTGCCAAGACCGAACACCCCGATACATATGACGCCAAGACAGTGACGGGCACCGCCGGTTTCGCCTACGAGCTCAACGATACCGATACAGCCGCAGCCGGCCTCGAGGTGCAATGGGCCGATACGGAAGACGCATTCGGCAAGAACGAATATCTCACCACCTCCATCCCGCTGGAATTCGTTCGTGATACACGCGACGACAAGCTGAACCCGACCGAAGGCTTTCGCGCCTCGCTGGCCGCCAAGCCCAGCTATGAAGCACTGAACGGCACCTTCTTTTCCTCTTTCGAAGGCTCCATTTCGGGTTACAAGGGGCTTGGCGCCGAGGACCGGCTGATCATGGCCGGAAAGCTTTCCGGCGGCGTGCTGGTCGGCGGCAGCGATCTGCAGGACATACCCACCACCAGGCGCTTTTATGCCGGCGGCGGCGGATCGGTCCGCGGCTACAGCTATCAGGAAATATCGCCCTATAATGCCGCCGGCGACGCGACGGGCGGCCGCTCCTATGTCGTCGGTTCCGTTGAGGCCCGCATCAAGGTCACCGATACGATCGGCATCGTCCCCTTCATCGATGCGGGCGTGGTTTCGGAAGACGTGGCGCCCGATTTTTCCGATATCCGGGCTGGCGCCGGTATCGGCCTGCGTTACGCGACGCCCTTCGGACCTCTGCGTCTCGATGTCGCCATGCCGCTCGACAAATACGATGGCGGCAACAGTTTCGGCATTTATGCTGGCATCGGTCAGTCTTTTTAAACGCCGCAGTCGAACACCCTTGCAACAGAGTGTAGATTACCCTTTATGAAAACGTTGATTCGATTGCTGAAATGGCTGGGCTACGCTGCTTTGTGCGGCGTGGTGCTGGTGTTGCTTGCGGTTCTGTTCGTCGGTTTTACCCCGATGGGCGCAAGAATTGCCGCAAAGCAGATTTCATCGCTCGTTTCCACGCCCGATCAGGTAATCGAGATTTCGCCCCCGAGCGGCCTTTTGACCGGCCGCCTGCGGCTCGACAATGTCACGCTTTCAGACCGGCAGGGACCCTATGCCCGCGTGAACCAGATCGCCGTCGACTGGTCGCCGCTCTCGCTGCTTGCCGGCACCTTCCATGCCGACCGGGTCTCGGCCGGATCGATCGATGTCGAGCGCAAACCGCTTGCCCCGGAGCAGACATCGACCAAGAGCTCCGGCAATTCCTCGCTGCCGATCGAAATCGCCGTCGACAAGTTCAGCTTTCCCGATATCAGCCTTGGCCAATCGCTTCTCGGCCGTCCCTTCGACCTCAACGCGGAAGGCAACCTGACGGCTGCCCAGGACGATATGCGGCTATCGCTCACCGCCCATCGGCTCAATGCGCCGGATGCGGAGGTCAATGCCGACATCGCCTTCCTTCCAAATGAGAATGTCCTGAAGCTGAAAGCGGAGATGAAGGAGCCTGAGGGCGGTCTTCTCGCCACGCTGCTTTCGCTTCCGGGAACACCTGCGGTGGCGATAGACCTCAACGGCGAAGGCCCGCTTTCCAACTGGACGGGCACGCTGCGCGGCAATGTCGCCGGCAATCCTGTCGTCAACGTCACCGGCCGCCACCTCCTTGCAGATGATGGCACCCGCCGTATCGAAATTGCAGGCGGCGGTCAGCCCGATCTGCTTCTGCCTCCAGCCTTCCGCCAGCTTTTTGCTGGCGAGACAAAGCTCGACGCAAACGCCACGCTTTCGCCGCAGGGCCGTATCGAAATCGGCAGCAGCACGCTGGAGACCGGCACCCTGCTGTTGACGGCGTCAGGCACGGTCGATCCGAACGGTCAGAACGATCTCGCCGCCAATCTCATCGGCACCGCCGGCCCCGTGGATTTTCGCTGGCCGCTGGAGAATGGCGAGATTCAGGCCCTCATCAACGGCCTCGATCTTTCCCTCAAGGGTGGCGCAGACGCTGCGCATCTCAACACGACCGTATCGTTACGCAGCCTTTCCCTGCCGCAAGGCAGGCTCGATGACGTCAAGCTGACAGCCGAGAGCGCCGATCTCAACATCGCCAATCGCAGCGGCACGATCGCGACAGTCCTGTCCGTGGCGCAATCCTCCTTCGTCAGTGCCGATATCGACCGGCTGGTGCGGGCGCCCCTCACCATCAAGGCGCCGCTCAGCCTCACTTCATCCACCATCGGCTTCGACGGCGCGACGCTGGAAAGCGCCAGTGTCGGCGGAACTTTGAACGGCAGTTTCAATCTCGCCGACAATCGCCTGACCTCCAGCGTGCAGCTCTTCGCGCTGCCCGCCACCCTTCCACCGGCCCTCGCGGAAAAGTTCGACACCACCATTGCCCTCCAGGGCGATATCGACGTGACCATCGGCGGACGCACCAGCGTTGAAAACCTCGTCATCAAGTCGGGAACGATCGAAGCAACCGGTAATGTCGGCCTCGAAAACGATGCATTGAGCGCCAGCCTGACGGGTAAATTTCCCGCTCTTGAAAAACTGACACCACAGGCGAAGGGCGTCGCCGATTTTGCAATCGAGGCCAGCGGCGCGCTAACAGCACCGGATTTCAACATCACCCTGAGTTCCGAAAGCGCGATCCTTGCCGGACGAACACTCGAATCGCTGAAGGTCAATGCAACGGGCAAGGCCGATCCCGCCGCGCCTCAGGCAAAGCTCACCGCCAGCGGCAGTCTTGACCGGCAGAAGATCGACGCCAATGCCGATGTGGTGCAGACGGAAAACGGCACGGCCATCCCCGAGCTGCACGTGGCCGTAGGCCGGAATATCTTGAACGGGCAGCTGCAATTCTCGCAGCAATTCCTGCCATCGGGCAATCTCTCCTTCAATTTCCCCGACCTTGCCCTGCTCGCCGCCCTCGCCGCGCAGCAGGCGGATGGCGATATTGCCGGCGATATCGCCCTGAGCAACGCCAATGGCCGGATTGCCGCGACGATCAAGGCCAATGGCGGCAGCATCCGCCACGGCACGACAACGATCTCCAAACTCGCCGCCGATATTTCCATCGATGATCTTCAGGCTCTCGCCATCAATGGCAAGGTCAGCGCCGATAGCGTCAATGCCGGCGCCGCCGCGATATCGGGCCTGAATGCCACCATCGGCCATTCCGGCACGACGACGCAGTTCGACGTCAATGGCCGTTACGACAATGCGCCTCTGGTGGTAAAGGGCAGCGCTGAGACCGGCGGATCGCCGATGACCGTGCGCGTCGACGCCTTTTCCGCCGCCCCCAAGGGCATTGCGGTTCGCCTTGAAAAACCGAGCACCATCGCCATCCAGAACGGCACGGCCCGCATCTCCGATCTGACCATTATCACGGGTGAAGGACGCGTCGAGGTCAACGGCAGCGCCGGATCGACGCTCGACATCAATGCCGATATTCGTTCGCTGCCCGCCAGTCTCGCAAATGCCTTCGCCACCGGACTGGATGCGGCAGGCAGCATCTCCGGCACGGTGAGCGCCAAGGGTGCAGCATCGAACCCTGCGGTCGATTACAATCTGAACTGGACCAATGCCGAGGTCGCGCAGACACGTGCGGCGGGCCTTGCCGCGCTCGGCATCAAGGCGAATGGCCGTTTTGCCGGCGGCACCTTGCAGATCGACACCAATGTATCCGGACAGGGCGGCATGTCGCTTTCCGGCGGCGGCTCGCTCGGCATCGCCGGCAATCGTCCGCTTTCCATGGCGTTTTCCGGCAGGCTGCCCTTCTCCGCCGTCGCGGCGCAAACCGCAGCCCAGGGCCTCGATGTGGACGGTACCGCCGCCATCGACGTGAAGATTTCCGGCAGCGCTTCCGCACCAGTCGTTACCGGCAGCATCACCACCGATGGTACGCGCCTGACCGATGTGCGCCGGAACCTGACCATCAACGATCTGGGCGCAACCATCACCTTCGACCGCGACCGTGCCGTCATTTCGCGACTGACGGGCAAGCTGGCCGGCGGCGGAACGATCTCGGGAACCGGCAGTGTCGGCATAGCCGGTGGTTCGGGTTTCCCCGCCGATATATCGATTACCCTCAACCGCGCCGGTTATAATGACGGCACGCTGGTGACGACGGTGGTAAGCGGCACGCTGACGCTGAAAGGCCCGCTGCTGAATTCCCCCGTGCTGGGCGGCAACCTGACGCTGGACAGAAGCGCCATCACCATTCCGGAAAAGCTTCCGGCCTCGCTGACGGAAATCGATGTCAAGCACAAGAACGCCCCGCCGAAGGTGCGCGCGCAGGCCAAGGCGCTCGGGGCTGATCAGGGCGGCAGCGGCAGCTCGTCCACCATCAATCTCGATCTGCAGGTGAACGCACCGAGCGGCATCTTCGTGCGCGGGCGCGGCATCGATGCGGAACTCACGGGCAATCTGACGATCCGTGGCACGGCAGCCGTTCCCGTCATTTCCGGCGGCTTTGAAATGCGCCGTGGCCGGCTCGAAATCCTCACTCGCCGCCTCGATTTCACCACCGGCAATATCAGTTTCGGCGGCGGACTCGTTCCGGTCCTCGATATGAAGGCCGACTCGACGGTCGGTTCGACGACTATCACCGTGGCCGTTTCCGGCAACGCCAACGATCCGACCTTTGCTTTCTCCTCGGCACCCGCCCTGCCGCAGGATGAGGTGATGGCGCAGCTGATCTTCGGCCAGTCCATGTCGAAACTCTCGGCTCTGCAAATCGCGAGGCTCGCCGATGCCGCCGCCCAGTTGGCCGGCGGGCGTTCCACCTCGCTGTTCGACAAGCTCAGAAGCAATCTCGGCGTCGACGATCTCGATATTTCGACCGATTCCGAAGGGCAGGCCCGCGTTTCCGCCGGTAAATATCTGAACGAGAGAACCTATCTCGAGCTGCAGCAAAGCGGCGAATCCGGCGCAAAAGCCATCATCAACCTCGATGTCGGGCGGGGTGTGAAGCTACGCGGGGAAGCGGGCGGCGATGGCGAAGGCGCAGCCGGCATATTTTACGAGAAAGAATATTAGAATTTCCAATAAAGGTGCGTGGCGGTTTTTACGTCCGGACAATGCGTAAAAATCGAAGAGAGTATTTTCGCGTTTCGAAGAAAAGCGAAAACACTTCAGCGCCGCTTCGCATTTAGGTTTGCGAAACCATCTGATGATACAAATCATCCATTGAAGACGGAAAATATTGTTTCCGGCTGTTCAGGCACCAGGCAGAACGCCAAATCCGCATATGCAAGTGTCGGTGCACTTGCGCCGGCCTCCACAGCGAGCATTGGGAAGAATTCTGATGGCAATGATTAACTCTACCAATTTTGGCGGTGAGACGCTCGAAATCATCGCGTTCCGCCTGCATGATCAGGAATTCTGCGTGAAGACGACGACCATCCGCGAAATTCGCGGCTGGGCGCCTTCGACGCCCATTCCCCACGCGCCGAAAGACGTCATCGGCGTCATGAACCTGCGCGGCTCCGTCATTCCGATCATCGATCTGGCTCACAAGCTCGGCATGAAGAGCACCGTCGCCAATGAGAGAAGCGCCATCGTAGTGGCGGAAGTGCACAACATGGTCATCGGCATGCTCGTCGACCGCGTTTCCGACATTCTGACAATCCCGGCAAACCAGGTTCAGCCGGTTCCTGAAATCTCGGCCTCCTTCGACAAGTCCTATTCGGAAGGCATCATCGCCAACGAACATGGCATGATCTGCTTCCTGAACCTTGCGAAAATGTTCAAGGGAACCGAAGCCGAAGATCTCGCGGCCTAATCAGGCCTTTTTGTCAGGCCACGCCACACGAAGACTATCGATCGATCCAGACCGCCGGAGCACTCGCCCGGCGGTTTTGTTTTTCCTCTTTACCTCGTCTTATTAAATAAGAACATTTTAATATTATAGATATCTAATATTAAAGGCCGTGGAACAGTATCGCGCCGGCACGAATATCACGCTGGCCTGATACCTGACCGAGGCGGAGAGACGGAAGTGCCTGCATTGCTGCCTTCGGCGGCAAACCTGTTCGTTGTTCAACATGATACGACGCGGACCGCACATCCTGTGCGGGCTCGCCGCGCCGTGGGCCGTTTTTGGGGGACGTATAATGCTGGGGTTAGGGAAAAGCGCAGATAACAGAAATATGCTCGATGCGATATCGAGATCGCAGGCGGTCATAGAATTCGATCTCAAGGGTAATATCCTCACCGCGAATAAAAATTTCTGCACGGCGCTGGGTTATGATCTCACCGAGATCGTCGGCAAGCACCATCGTATCTTCTGCGACAGCGAGCTTGCCGGGTCGCGGGCCTATCAGGAATTCTGGGAGTCTCTCGCGCGCGGCGAGTTCCAGGCCAAGGAATATCGCCGTATCCGCAAGGACGGCTCGGTTATCTGGATCGAGGCCTCTTACAACCCGGTTTTCCGTTCCGGCAAACCCTATAAGGTCGTGAAGATCGCCACCGACATCACCGCCAAGAAAATCAGGGCCGTGGACGATGCGGGCAAGCTGGAGGCGCTCTCCCGTTCGCAGGCCACCATCGAGTTTTTCCCGGATGGCACCATCATCACCGCCAATCCGAATTTCTGCGCCACGGTGAATTACGACCTCAAGGAAATCGAGGGCAGGCATCATCGCATGTTCTGCGATCCGGCCTATGCCGCCTCGCCCGCCTATGGCAATTTCTGGCCGCGACTGGCGGCAGGGGAATTCATCTCGGATGAATTTGTCCGCTATGGAAAGAACGGCAAGGAAATATGGATCCAGGCTGCCTATAATCCGGTGCTGGACGAAGCAGGCAAGGTGGTCAAAGTGGTGAAATTCGCCACCGATGTCACGCCGCGCATGAGCGCCATCAGTGTGCTTGCCGATGCCCTGCGGGCGCTGGCCGAAGGTGATCTTGTGCAGCGCCTAGACAACAGCTTCGTGCCCAGCATGGAAAAGCTGCGCGCGGACTTCAACGAAGTCGTCGCCAGGCTGCAGGCCACCATGCAGACCATCGCCCACAATGCCTCGACAATCGCCTCGGGCTCCGGCGAAATCCGCATCGCCGCCGATCAGCTTTCGCAGCGAACCGAACAGCAGGCCGCCTCACTGGAAGAGACCGCAGCCGCGCTGGAGGAAATCACCACCACCGTTACCGATGCCAGCCAGCGCGCCGGCGAGGCCGGAAAGCTGGTGTTGCGAACGAGAGAACATGCCGAACATTCCGGCGATATCGTCCAGCAGGCAATTTCCGCCATGGATGCGATTTCGCGTTCCTCGGGTGAAATTACCAACATCATCGGCGTCATTGACGACATCGCCTTCCAGACCAATCTTCTGGCCCTGAATGCGGGTGTCGAAGCCGCCCGGGCCGGCGAAGCGGGCAAGGGTTTCGCCGTCGTGGCGCAGGAGGTCCGCGAACTCGCACAACGATCCGCCGTTGCGGCCAAGGAAATCAAATCCCTCATCAACACCTCCCGCGAGCAGGTCGCCAACGGTGTGGATCTGGTGGGCAGAACCGGCGGCGCGCTCCGGGATATCCAGTCGCAGATGAGCGAGATCGACAGCAATGTCTCGGCGATCGTTGAAGCCTCGCGCGAACAGGCGAATGGTCTCAGGGAAATCAATCAGGCCGTCAACGTCATGGATCAGGCCACCCAGAAAAACGCCGCCATGGTGGAGGAAACCACCGCCGCCAGCCACGGCCTCGCGACGGAGGCGGAAAATCTGCATGAGTTGCTGCGGCAGTTCAGAATATCGCATGAGGCATCGCCCGCTCGTCCGGCCGACAAAAAACCGGCCGTCGTCACCCGCCTCCCGACGCCGCAACCGCGATATGCCGCCGCGCCAAGGTCTCACGGAAACGCAGCAGCCGAATGGGCGGAATTCTAGGCTCGCTCTGAAGCCAAGGGCCGCCGGGAAATGGCGGCCTCAATGTTATAGAATGATACGATCCGCCCGGGTGAAGATTTCAAAATCTTCACCCCGCACCAGCGCCACAAGTGTGACACCCGAACTCTCGGCCGTTTCGATGGCAAGCGCAGTGGGTGCTGAAATTGCCGCCAGAATGGGGCTGCCAAGGATGGCCGTCTTCTGGACCATTTCCACCGACAGTCGGCTGGTGACAACCACAATGCCCGTACCGGGCGATAGGTCTGCATTGACGACCGCACCTGCGAGCTTGTCGAGCGCATTGTGGCGGCCGACATCTTCGCGGACAGCAAGCAGCCCTTTTTGAGGATTGTAGAAACCCGCGCCGTGAACTGCCCGCGTTTCGCGATTGAGGCTTTGCGCTTCATTCAGCGCTTTGACCGCAGCAACGATGTCATCTCCGTCAACGGAGACTTCCACGCCGCTCAACTCCGGTACCACGCGGACCGCCTGTTCTATGGACTCGATTCCACAAAGACCGCAGCCGACGGGGCCTGCCATATGCCGCCGTCTTGCCCGCAGCGCATCCGCATTGGCATCCTGCAAATCCACCTGAACATCGAAGCCCTGCCCGGCCTCGATTACCTCTATGGAATGGATTTCCGCCCTTGTGGATATGATGCCTTCCGTAAGACTGAAACCGACTGCGAAATCGACAAGATCAGCTGGGCTCGCCATCATCACGGCATGGGTGCTGCCGCCATAGGAAAAGGCAACAGGCACCTCCTCCGGCACCGCCCTCTCGCCCTCCACTATGGCCCCTTCGCGCAAAGCGGTTCTTGCGACCCTTCGGTAACTTGCCTTTGCCGACACGCCGATCACTCCTCCACGACAAAAATCTGCTTCGTCTCGCTCATGACCCCAAAGCAGCATTTCTTCCCGGTATCACATCTAACCGAAAGCCTTGAAAATCGGAACGGTTTCCCGGGTGCACCCGTTGAAGGCGCTCCCTGCCTTACCCATTTTCCGCACGTCCATCATTGATGTAATCCCGCCAACGCCATTCGGAAGCTCAGATCAGGCCAGGTGACGGGTTTCCATGCGAGAGCATGCCATGCTTCGTCTGATATGGTGAGGCAACAACCCAAAACAAAAAAGCGACCGAAACGGCCGCTTTCTGCTTTAGGTTTTTTGTGGGCAGTCATTCTTTCGAACCCGCCCGGTGCTTTCAAGCGGCGACGAGAACCTCATGCAGGTTCGTCAGTTCGTAAAGATGCTTTTCAAGCTTGGTCAGATGTTCGTGGTGATGATTGCCCTCTTCGATTTCGGCCTTGGCCGCATCGATACGCTTCTGCAGCGTGTCGGGGGACATGTCATCGGCCGAAACGGCGGATTCGGCGAGAAGCGTGCAGCCGGTCGGCAGAATATCGGCAAAACCGCCGAAAACGACGTATTTGTGCGTCTCACCGGAGGCGAACTTCACAGTCACCAGACCCGGCTTGATCGTCGTCATCGTCGGAGCGTGATTGGCCAGAACGGTCATTTCACCCAGCGTAGCCGGGATGACGACTTCCGTAACCGTTTCGGAAACGAGCAGACGCTCCGGGGAAACGAGATCGAATTTGAAACTGTCAGCCATGGCTATTCACTTCTTTTCAATTACGCGGGCGTCACGGACTTCATTTCTACAACGCCGGCATCACCATTCCGGTTTCGCCACCGTTGCCGGCAAGGCGCGCAGTTGAACCACGCGCCCGCCAATTCATTATCAGGCGGCTTCGCCAGCCAGCTTCTTTGCCTTTTCGATGGCTTCTTCCATCGAACCGACCATGTAGAAAGCAGCTTCCGGCAGATTGTCGTATTCACCGTTGACCAGGCCCTTGAAGCCCTTGATCGTGTCTTCGAGAGCGACGAGCTTGCCCGGCGAACCGGTGAAGACTTCAGCAACGAAGAACGGCTGCGACAGGAAGCGCTCGATCTTACGGGCGCGGGCAACCGTCAGCTTGTCTTCTTCCGACAGTTCGTCCATGCCGAGGATGGCGATGATGTCCTGGAGAGCCTTGTAGCGCTGCAGGGTCGACTGAACCTTACGGGCAACTTCATAGTGCTCTTCGCCGACGATCATCGGGTCAAGCATACGCGAGGTGGAGTCGAGCGGGTCAACAGCCGGGTAGATACCCTTTTCAGCGATCGAACGCGACAGAACCGTCGTTGCGTCAAGGTGCGCGAACGAGGTGGCAGGAGCCGGGTCGGTCAAGTCGTCGGCGGGAACGTAAATGGCCTGAACCGAGGTGATCGAACCCTTGGTCGTGGTGGTGATGCGTTCCTGCATCTGGCCCATGTCGGTTGCGAGCGTCGGCTGGTAGCCCACGGCCGAAGGAATACGGCCGAGCAGAGCCGATACTTCCGAACCAGCCTGTGTGAAGCGGAAGATGTTGTCCACGAAGAACAGAACGTCCTGGCCTTCGTCACGGAAGTTTTCAGCGATCGTCAGACCGGTCAGAGCAACGCGGGCGCGGGCGCCCGGCGGTTCGTTCATCTGGCCGTAAACGAGCGCAGCCTTGGAGCCTTCGCCGCCGCCGAGCTTGTTGACGTTCGACTCGATCATTTCGTGATAGAGGTCGTTACCTTCACGGGTACGCTCACCAACACCGGCGAATACCGAGTAACCGCCGTGCGCCTTGGCGACGTTGTTGATGAGTTCCATGATGAGAACGGTCTTGCCAACGCCGGCGCCGCCGAACAGGCCGATCTTACCACCCTTGGCGTAAGGAGCCAGAAGGTCGACGACCTTGATGCCGGTGACGAGGATCTGTGCTTCCGTCGACTGCTCGACGTAAGACGGCGCGTCCTGGTGGATGGCGCGCTTCTTGGCCGTGGTGATCGGACCGGCTTCGTCAACCGGCTCGCCGATGACGTTCATGATGCGGCCGAGCGTTTCCGGACCGACCGGAACTTCGATCGGCGCACCCGTGTTGACGACGGCCTGACCGCGAACCAGACCTTCAGTCGAGTCCATGGCGATCGTGCGAACGACGTTTTCGCCGAGATGCTGCGCGACTTCCAGAACGAGGCGGTTGCCGTTGTTCTCGGTTTCGAGCGCGTTCAGGATCGGAGGCAGTTCGCCTTCGAACGCCACGTCGACAACAGCGCCGATAACCTGGGTAACCTTGCCCGCGCCGTTCACCGCTGCGGTTTTCTTGGGGGTAGCTGCCTTAGCCATTATCCTTACCCTCTTTCCTTACCTCAGAGCGCTTCCGCGCCCGAAATGATTTCAATGAGTTCCTTGGTGATCTGAGCCTGACGCTGACGGTTGTAGGAAAGCGTCAGCTTGTTGATCATCTCACCGGCATTGCGCGTTGCATTGTCCATCGCGCTCATCTTGGCGCCCATTTCACCGGCAACGTTTTCGAGCAGAGCCCGGAAAACCTGAACCGAAATGTTGCGCGGAATAAGGTCTTCCAGAATAGAAGCCGCATCCGGCTCATATTCGTAGACGGCGTTCTGCGTCGCGGCATCCTCTTCCACAACTGGCGTTGCGGCTGGAATGAGCTGCAGGCCGGTCGGGATCTGGCTGATGACGGACTTGAATTCCGAGTAGATCAGCGTGCAGACATCGAACTCGCCGGCGTTGAAGAGCGAGATCACCTTCTTGGCGATCTGGTCGGCATTTTCAAAACCGACCTTCTTCACGTCGCGCAGTTCGACGCGCTCGATGATGTTGGCTGCGAATTCGCGGCGAAGGCTGTCGTAACCCTTCTTGCCAACCGTGATGATCTTGACCGTCTTGCCTTCCGAAATCAGCTTGCGGGCATGATCGCGGGCAAAACGGGAAATCTGCGAGTTGAAACCGCCGCAAAGGCCACGTTCAGCCGTGCAGACGACGAGCAGATGCACGTCGTCCTTGCCGGTGCCGGTCATCAGCGCCGGAGCAACGTCAGCCTCGACCGCCGAGGCGATGTTGGCGAGAACGGCGCTCATACGCTGAGAATAAGGCCGGGCGGCCTCCGCAGCTTCCTGGGCGCGCCGAAGCTTCGCCGCGGCGACCATTTTCATCGCCTTGGTAATCTTCTGCGTCGCCTTTACGGAGGCAATGCGGTTTTTCAGATCCTTTAGTGAAGGCATCCGTTATCCGTCCGAGTAAAAGAGCCCTGATTTAAGAGAAAGACTTGGCGAAGCTATCAAGAGCGCCCTTGAGCTTGCCCTTGGTATCGTCGCTGATAGCCTTTTCCGTGCGGATGGTGTCGAGGATCGCCTTGCCTTCCGAGCGGAGGTAGGAGAGGAAACCCTGCTCGAACTTGCCGACCTGCGCGACCGGAACCTTGTCGAGGTAGCCGTTGACACCAGCGAAGATCACCGCAACCTGTTCTTCCGTCTTGAGCGGAGAGAACTGCGGCTGCTTCAGAAGCTCGGTCAGGCGGGCGCCGCGGTTGAGCAGGCGCTGCGTGGAGGCGTCGAGGTCCGAACCGAACTGGGCAAAAGCGGCCATTTCACGATACTGGGCGAGTTCACCCTTGATCGAACCGGCAACCTGCTTCATCGCCTTGATCTGGGCGGCGGAACCAACGCGCGAAACCGACAGACCGACGTTAACAGCCGGGCGGATACCCTGGTAGAACAGGTCGGTTTCAAGGAAGATCTGGCCGTCGGTGATCGAGATCACGTTGGTCGGAATGAAGGCCGAAACGTCGTTACCCTGGGTTTCGATGACCGGCAGAGCCGTCAGCGAACCTGCGCCCATTTCGTCGGAGAGCTTTGCAGCGCGCTCGAGAAGACGGGAGTGAAGGTAGAAAACGTCGCCCGGATAAGCTTCGCGGCCCGGAGGACGACGCAGCAGAAGCGACATCTGACGATAGGCAACGGCCTGCTTGGAAAGGTCGTCGTAGCCGATGAGAGCGTGCTTGCCGTTGTCACGGAAGTATTCGCCCATGGCGCAACCGGCAAACGGAGCAAGGTACTGCATCGGAGCCGGATCGGAAGCGGTCGCAGCAACGATGATCGAGTACTGCAGCGCGCCGCGCTCTTCCAGAACCTTGACGAACTGGGCGACGGTCGAACGCTTCTGACCGATAGCGACGTAGACGCAATAAAGCTTGTCGCCATCCGGGCCATTGTCGTGAATGGCCTTCTGGTTCAGGATCGTGTCGAGAATGATCGCGGTCTTGCCGGTCTGACGGTCGCCGATGACGAGCTCGCGCTGGCCACGGCCAACCGGGATGAGAGCGTCGATAGCCTTGAGGCCGGTCGACATCGGCTCATGAACCGACTTGCGCGGAATGATGCCGGGAGCCTTGACGTCAACGCGCGAACGCTTGGCGGCATTGATCGGGCCCTTGCCGTCGATCGGGTTGCCGAGCGCGTCAACGACGCGGCCGAGCAGTTCCGGACCGACCGGAACGTCAACGATAGCGCCAGTCCGCTTTACGGTGTCGCCTTCCTTGATGTCACGGTCCGAACCGAAGATAACCACACCGACGTTGTCGGCTTCGAGGTTGAGCGCCATGCCACGGATGCCGCCCGGAAACTCGACCATTTCGCCGGCCTGAACATTGTCGAGGCCATAGACGCGGGCGATACCGTCACCGACGGAAAGCACCTGACCGACTTCCGAGACTTCCGCCTCGTTGCCGAAATTTTTGATTTGATCTTTCAGAATTGCGGAAATTTCCGCGGCGCGGATATCCATCAGCCAACCTCTTTCAGTGCAAGCTTAAGGGTGGAAAGTTTGGTGCGAAGAGACGTATCGATCTGGCGGGAGCCGACCTTGACGATCAGGCCTCCGAGGATCGACGGATCGACGGTAACGGAAACCGCCACATCCTTGCCGGTAACGCTCTTCAGCGCCGCCTTCAGTTCAGTTTCCTGCGCCTCGTCGAGCGCATGTGCCGAGGTAACCTCGGCGGTGATTTCGCCGCGGTGGGCGGCGGCAATGGTGCGGTAGGCGCGGATCATGCCGGGAACGGCAAAGAGACGGCGGTTATTCGCAACAACCTTGAGGAAATTGAGTGCGAGACCGGCAATGCCGGCCTTTTCGCAGATCGCGGTGATTGCCTTGAACTGATCCTCGGCGGAAAACACCGGGCTCGTAACCAGACGCTTCAAATCGTCGCTTTCGTCGAGAAGTGCGCCAAACTTGTCCAGTTCGGCCTGAACCGCTTCGACCGTACCCGCTTCCAAAGCGAGCTCGAAAAGCGACGACGCATACCTTTCCGCTACACCGGATGTTCCATGGGAGGTGTCTGCCACGGGCACTTTTTCCCTGCTAATCGTCCAAGACCATCAGCGATGGGGCTCCACCGCATCAAATTCTTGAAATCGTTTCAATTTCCCCGAAAAAGACCGGAATTCCCCCCTGCCTTTTCCCAATTTCGCGGTCCGTCTAGCATAGGACGCCGGGACTCGCAACACGCGTAATAGCGGAAAGCGCCGTTTGGGCAAGGGGGAATGCGTTTAAATTTTCCGATTTCGCCCAGGATGCGGCATCTGTGCGTCACAAAAGGCAAAAAGCCCGCCTCAGACCAGCCCGAACACGTAGCTCAACGACAGTGCAGCGAGCAGGAAGTGTACAACCAGAAGTAAGAAATTCCGCATGGTTGCGCCTCCATCGGAGAGTATGGAGAGAATACCGCCGAACACGCTGAGGCCGAAAGCCGCACCGAAGGCGAGATAGACCATGGGCTGCGCGAGAAGCAGGGCGGCGGCGCCGAGACCGAGATAGAACCCGGCAAGCGACGAACGCACGAGTGCATAACCATCCCTGCGCTCACCCGCCGGCTGCAGACCGAAGGCACGCAGCGTAATACCCGGCGCAAACATGAAAAAAAGGCCCATCACCGCCGAAACCACCGCCGCTCCGAAGGCCAGCTGCTCGCCGAACTCGGCGGGAAAATAAAACTCCATCTCGTTCCCCAAATCATTTTGACTGCCTGCTGCGTTATGACACGGTCATGACAGCGGGAAAACGCCCCGGCGGCAAAGTTCAAAGGAAACTTTGCGGATCGATATCGAGCTGCACATGCACGCTGCCGCGCTCTTTCGGGCCATTGGCCAGAAGCGTGCGGAGAAAAGACTGCATGTCGGAATTGCGCCGCCCGTGTACCAGGAGGCGGAAACGGTGGCGGCCGCGGATGAGCGCGAGCGGCGCTTCCGCCGGGCCGAGCAGCATGATGCCGGTAACCTGTGGGGCTGCGGCCCTCAAGCCCCGGGCATGGGTTTCCGCTTCCCCGCGCGTATCGGCGGAAACGATGATCGAGGCAAGCCGTCCGAAGGGCGGCAGAACGGCTTTTTCCCGCTCCACGATTTCCCTTTCGTAGAAGGCCGATGCATCGCCCGAAACGATGGCCTGCATGACGGGGTGCTGCGGCTGATAGGTCTGCAACAGGCCATGGCTCTTCAACCCCGTGCGCCCGGCGCGCCCCGTCACCTGCGACAGCAGCTGAAACGTTCGCTCCGCCGCACGCGGATCGCCATTGGCAAGCCCCAGATCGGCATCGACGATGCCGACAAGCGTCATCAGCGGAAAATTATGTCCCTTGGCAACGAGCTGCGTGCCGATGACGATATCCGCCTCACCCTTGACGATCGCCTCCAGCTCCAGCCGCAGGCGCTTGACACCCATGAGATCGGAGGAGAGCACGATGGTGCGGGCTTCCGGGAAATGTTTCTCCACCTCCTCGGCGATGCGCTCGACACCCGGCCCGCAGGCCACCAGATGATCGAAGGTGCCGCATTCCGGGCAATGGTCAGGCGTCGGCTCGTTGTGGCCGCACTGGTGGCACTGCAATTGATTGCGGAACCGGTGCTCCACCAGCCAGCTGGAACATTGCGGGCACTGGAAACGGTGGCCGCAGACCCGGCAGAGCGTCAGCGGCGCATAACCGCGGCGATTGAGGAAAAGAAGCGCCTGCTCGCCCTTCTCGATGGTCTTGCCGATGCCGCGCAGCAGAACCGGGGAAAGAAACCCTCCCCGTTCCGGCGGATGACGGCGCATATCGACAAGATGCAGATCCGGCATCGCCGCATCGCCGAAACGCGTGTGCAGATGAATGGTGTTGTAACGCCCCGAACTGCCATTGACCTGGCTTTCCACGGAGGGTGTGGCAGACACCAGCACGACAGGAAATTCTGCTATCCGCGCCCTGACGACGGCCATGTCACGGGCATTATAAAAGACGCGGTCTTCCTGCTTGTAGGCGGGATCGTGCTCCTCATCGACGATGATAAGACCGAGATTGTCGAAGGGCAGGAAAAGTGCCGAACGCGCGCCGGCCACCACCTTCACTTCGCCCGTCACCGCCTGCCGCCAGACTTTTTCACGCATGCGCGGTGACAGGTCCGAATGCCATTCCGCCGGTTTCGCACCGAAACGATCCTGAAAACGTTCAAGGAAGGCCGCGGTCAGTGCAATTTCGGGCAGCAGGATGAGAACCTGCCTGCCCTGACGGAGCGTCTCCGCCACCGCCTCGAAATAGACCTCGGTTTTGCCAGAACCTGTGACGCCGTCGATCAGCGAGACATGAAAGCCGCCCTTGCGAACATCCTCGAGTATTTCCGAAGCGGCCTGTTTCTGCGGGCCTTCCAGACGCGGCTCGACATAGTCAGGATCGGGTTCGGCCACGACAGGCGGCGCCGGCAGAAACACCGTCTCGAACACGCCCTGCTTGACAAGCCCATCGATCACGCTGGTTGAAACGCCGGCGGCATGGGCAAGCCCGCTCTTCGTCCAGCCATGCCCCTCTGCCGCCAGTTCCATCACCCGCTCGCGGGCGGGGGTAAGGCGCTCCGGCCGGCCTTCGGTCAGCCGCAGCCCCTCGATCATCGGCTCGGGATCGAAGGCGGCAGGTGCTCTGAGCGCCATGCGGGCCACGAGGCCGGGCGGAGACAGCGTATAGGCGGCGACCCAGTCGACGAAGCGGCGCATTTCCGCCTTCAGCGGCGGGCACTCGAAACTTTTGGTGATGGGCCGCAGCTTCTTCGGATCGACGCTCTTTTCTCCGGCATCGTCCCACACCACGCCAAAGACCTGCCGGGGGCCAAGCGGCACCTGCACGACGGAACCCGTCTCCACCACCATATCCTCGGGCACCGAATAGCTGTAGGGCCCGGGCGCCGGCATGGGCACGAGAACGGGCACCGTGCGCGTGGGCGGCGGCGGGTCGAACAGAGCCCCAAACAGATCGGACGAATCTTTTGCCATGATGTGGCGACCATGCCCCGGAGACAGGAAAAAGGAAACCGCCCGGATGTAGTGGGCGCGCCTTGCAAAGTCCACCTCTTAACCAAATGCTGACCATAAGCGCATAGTTTCGACGCATGGAATGGAGCGCCCCGTGACCGAAATCCTGACATTCGCCCAAGCCGATCTTCTTGACGAGCGCCAGTCCTGGCTCGCCGCCCTCGCCGGCGAACGCCGGCTTTCGGACAATACTGTCGAGGCTTATGAGCGCGATACCCGGCAGTTTCTGACATTCCTGACCGGTTACATCGGCAAACCGGCCTCCATCACCGATATTGCCGATCTGCGTCCGGTCGATCTTCGCGCCTTTCTGGCCAATCGGCGCAAGGAAGGTGCAGGCCCGCGGTCGCTCGGGCGACATCTGGCCGGCCTGCGCTCCCTGCTGCACCACCTGCAGAAAAAGGGTCTCGTCAACGCAGCCGGCGCCACCGCCATGCGCGCGCCCAAACAGCCGAAATCGCTACCGAAACCGCTGACCGACCGGCAGGCGCTGAAAATCACCACGAGCGAAGCGCAACTGAACGACGAACCATGGATCGCCGCGCGCAATGCCGCAGTCCTTTCGCTGCTTTATGGCTGTGGCCTTCGCATTTCCGAGGCGCTCGGTCTTACCCCCGCCGATTTCCCACCCGGCGCCCGCAGCCTGCGCATTACCGGCAAAGGCAACAAGACGCGGATTGTGCCCCTGCTGGCGGTGGTGACGGAAGCCGTCGATACCTACAGGAAGCTTTGCCCCTATGCCCTGTCGGCGGATGAACCCATGTTCCTCGGCGCTCGCGGCGGCAAGCTGCAGCCCGCCATCATCCAGAGGGAAATGCAGAAACTGCGCGGCGCTTTCGGCCTGCCGGAAAACGCCACGCCGCACGCGCTGCGCCACTCCTTCGCCACGCATCTTCTCGCCGGCGGCGGCGACCTGCGCACCATTCAGGAACTGCTCGGCCATGCCAGCCTCTCCACCACACAGGTCTATACCGGGGTCGACACCGCGAGACTGCTGGAAATCTACGACAACGCCCATCCGCGCGCATGAAGCAGGAAATGGTTAACCATAATCATTAACCAGACATCCAAGCCGCCGTTCTATAAGCGAACGACAACCGGATTGGACCGATGCACAGCCTGATAAAACCGCAAAACCTCACCGCCACCCTGATGGGCAAGACCGGCGACGCCCTGCTGTGGCTGCTTGCCGCCCTGCATGTCACCGCCGTCGCAATCCTGCTCATGACCTTGCTTTCGCTGGGGAAAGCGGAAGCTGCGCAGCAGCAGATCACCTGCACCGGCAGCGACATTCTCGTGGAAATGCGCAAGACCGATCCACCGGCCTTCGCAAAGATCGAGCAGGAAGCGGCCGCGATCCCGAACGGCAAGGGCAATTTCTGGCGCATCGAAAAGGCCGGCACGCCCACGTCCTATCTTCTCGGCACCATGCATGTGACCGATCCGCGTGTTCTGGAAATGCCTGCCGCCGCCAGCCCCGCCTTCGAAAAAGCCGCGACGGTAATCGTGGAATCGGACGAAATCGTCGACGACAAGAAGGTCGCGGCCTCGCTGCTGAGCAAGCCCGAACTCACCATGTTTCTGGATGGCAAATCGATCACCGACATCCTGTCGCCGGAAAATGTCGCGCGTCTGGAAAAGGGTCTCAAGGAGCGCGGCATTCCACTGAACGCGGTTTCGCGCATGAAGCCGTGGATGCTTTCGAGCTTCGTCGCCCTTCCCGCCTGTGAGTTCGCCCGCAAGGCCACCGGCCTCTCCTTTCTCGACAAGAAGCTGGCCGAAGATGCCATCGCGGACGGAAAACACCTTGTCGGGCTGGAGACCATGGTGGAGCAGCTGACGGCCATGTCCGAGCTGCCGATGGAATTTCATCTTCAGGCGCTGATCGAAACGCTCGAACTGGGCGACCGCATGGATGACATCATGACAACCATGACCGATCTTTACGTCGCCGGCGATATCGGCATGACCATGCCCATGCTGAAAAGCCTGGACACCAAGAAGGCGGCGGCCGAAAGCGAACAGGGCTATGCCGCCTTCGAACAGCGCATCATCACCGACCGCAACCACGTCATGGCGGAACGGGCAGCCCCCGAGCTTACCAGGGGCAATGTCTTCATGGCCGTCGGCGCACTGCATCTGCCGGGCGAGGAAGGCCTTGTCGAACTGCTGCGCGCGGAAGGCTTTACCCTCACGCGGGTCGATTGACCCGCTCACTCCCGATGCTGACTGGACGGACATTGGCGCAGAACGGCCGCATCGTCGCCGGCACGATGCGGCGGTGAAACGGTCCGACGACAAGAAGATAAAGCCGCCCGAACAGGTTCTTGCGCCTGACGATGGTGGTGATACTCACCATCTGGCGGCTCCCCTTCTCTTCGAGATCGACGACGATCCGGAAATCGAGATGGCGGTCATCGAAACCCAGCACAGTCCGCTGGGGCGTGGAGGAAAGGATGGGAAAACCGCCTGCCGATGTGCCAGCCACCATTTCGACCGTTCTTAAACCGAAAAGCGCCACGACGCGGTTTCGAAGCGCCATGAGGCTGCGGATCCATGCCGGAGGATGATCGAGAAGGAGCCTGCTGACATCGAGTGAGGACGGCTCCGTCGTCACCATCTCTCCCTGATAGCGATCCCGCCAGTCTGCGTCCGGCAATATGTCTTCGATATCCTGCATTCCTGAACCCCGGCCGCACGATGCGGCAAGGGTCACCTTCCTCTTTTTCCGAGGAACCGGAAACGCGACAAACCGCCGCTTAGCCGTGCGTCATGCGCTTCAGGACATTGGTGCGCCAGTAGAACTGGTGAACCAGAACGGCGGCGACGTGACCGGCGATCAACACCCACATCAGCGCCTTGAAGGGACCGGAATGCAACTGTCCCGCCGGCTGAGCGCCGAAGTAATAAGCGGCAATACCGGACAGGGGCAGGACGAGGAACAGGGCATAAAAGGTGAAATGCGCCACCTTCGCCGCAATCTGAAACGGCCTCGGTTCTTCGGCGGGATGCGGCGGCACGCCCTGGAAGAAGCGTAGACAGAGGCGCAGCACCGCGAGCAACAGAATGGTGAAGCCGACATAGGCGTGAATATTGGCCGAAGATACCTGTTCCGGTGTCAGTGTTTCGCCCCGCCGCATCAGTCGGTAGGCATGTTCCATCCCATCGGGAAACAACAGGTTGAAGAAGATCAGAAGCGCCATCGCCCAATGAATGATGCGCTGCGGAACGGTGAAGGAAACTTGACTTGGAAACGCCATTTTATTGCCTTTTATCAAAAGGTTAGACAGGCTGTGGCGCGAGTATGGAAAACCCCGGCCTGCATGGCAAGCCGGGGTTTGGCAGATGACTGAAATTTAATATTGGAGCAGCGGGCTCCAACACCGATTACATGTGGATCGGCTTGAAGAAGGTCGCCAGCGCTGCTTCCTTCACGGCTTCCGACATGGTGGGATGCGCATGGCAGGTGCGGCCCAAATCTTCCGAAGAACCGCCGAATTCCATCAGTACGGTGATTTCGTGGATCATTTCGCCAGCGCCGAAGCCGACGATGTGGCCGCCGAGAACCCGGTCGGTTTCCTTGTCGGCAAGGATCTTCACGAAACCATCCGTCACCTGCATGGCGCGGGCGCGGCCATTGGCGGTGAAGGGGAACTTGCCGACCTTGTAGGCGACGCCAGCGGCCTTCAGCTCTTCCTCGGTCTTGCCGACGGAAGCGATTTCAGGCTGCGTATAGACCACGGCCGGAATGACGTCGTAATTCACATGGCCGCGCTGGCCGGCGAGGATTTCCGCGAGAGCAACGCCCTCGTCTTCCGCCTTGTGCGCCAGCATCGGGCCCTTCACCACGTCGCCGATCGCATAGATGCCATCGACATTGGTCTTGTAGTGACCGTCGATTTCGACGCGGCCGCGGCTGTCCAGCACGACACCGGCTTCCGCAAGGCCGAGACCTTCGGTGTAGGGCTTGCGGCCGGTGGAGATCAGCACGACGTTTGCTTCCAGCGTCTCGGCAGCGCCGCCCTTGACCGGCTCGAACACCACCTTTGCACCGGCAGCGGTCTTTTCAACGGCCGTCACCTTCGCGCCGAGCTTGAAATCGAGACCCTGCTTGGCGAGCAGGCGCTGGGCCTGCTTGGAAACTTCGCCATCCATGCCGCCGAGAATATTGTCGAGATATTCAACGACGGTAACCTTGGCGCCGATGCGCGACCAGACCGAACCGAGCTCGAGGCCGATGACGCCGCCGCCGACGACGATCAGCTTTTCCGGAACCTTGGAAAGAGCGATCGCACCGGTGGAGGAGACGATGACGCTTTCATCGATATCGACCTGAACGCCCGGAATGCCGGCAACATCAGAACCCGTGGCGATGACGATGTTCTTCGCTTCGATCTCCTGCGTCTCACCCTTGTCGTTGGTGACGGAAACCTTGCCGGCGGAAACCACCTTGCCGGTGCCCTGGAAGGCATCGATCTTGTTCTTCTTGAACAGGAAGGACACGCCGTCCACATTGGCCTTCACCACGCCGTCCTTGTGACCCATCATCTTTTCAAGGTTCAGCTTCGGCGCGGCGACTTCGATGCCAAGCGTATCGACACCATGGGCAACATGGGCAAAGGTTTCGGACGCGTGCAGCAGCGCCTTGGACGGGATGCAGCCGACATTGAGGCAGGTGCCGCCATAGGTCGCGCGCTTTTCGATGACAGCGACCTTGAGGCCCAGCTGTGCCGCCTTGACCGCGCAAACATAACCGCCGGGGCCCGTGCCGATTACAACTACATCATATGCCATGTTCGTTTTCCTGATTGATGTCGGGCAAGATACCAATCATTGCCCTGCTTGCGTTTGACCTGAAATTCAGGCCGCTTTTTCCGTTGCGAGTTTTATACCGAGTGCAATGAAGACCACGCCGCTGGTGCGGTCGATCCATTGGCTGGCGCGCTGAAATGCGGCCCGCATGCGCGGCGTCGTCATGAACAGGCTGACGCCGACGAACCACAGGATAAGGCAGCTCGCCATGACGAAGCCGTATCCGAACTTGATGGCGACCGGCGTGTGAGCATGAACCACCGTCGAAAAGATCGACAGGAAGAAAAACACCGGCTTGGGGTTGAGTGCATTGGCGGCAAAACCGAGCGTGAAAGCCTTAAGCGCCGTCTGGCTGCTTTTCGCCTGAACTCCTTCACCTTCAGCGGCGGGCAATTCGGTCTTGCCGGCGCGCAGCGCCTTGATGCCGATATAGATCAGATAGGCGACGCCCAGCCATTTGACGATGTTGAAGAGATAGATCGACTGGGAGATGATGAGACCAAGTCCAAGGATCGTATAGGTGACGTGGAACATCAAAGACGTCCCCACCCCGAAGCTGGTGATGATGGCCTGTTTGCGACCGTGCACCATAGCCTGACGCATCACCATCGCGAGATCCGCGCCGGGCGAGACGATCGCAAAGGAGAAGATCGCCATCAGGGATGCAAGTTCGATGAGATATTGATGCATAGGCTCGACCTCAGATCAGCGCGACAAGCATGAGGACCAGACCGCCAAGGGACACGACCCACGCGATCGACCGCACATAGGGCACGCCTGCCAGATAAAGCGGGATGTAGACGATGCGCGCCATGGTCCATATCCAGCCGCCCGTCAGCCCCCAGCCGGAAGCGTCACCGGCGATCGCAAGAGCGAGAGTGAGACCGACGAAAGCCGGATAGGTCTCGCGAAAATTATCCGAGGCGCGCTGCGCACGTCCAGCAAACACCCCTTTGAGGTCCTGCCGCATATCGCGCGCGCCCGCATTCCACGCAAGGCCGAGTTCCCGCGTGGCGGACATGGCCTGAAGGCAGATATGCAGGAGAAGAAGAATGACGCTGAGCGCCAGCAGGAACACGAAAGGTCCATTCCCGCCGGCCAGGTTTTCCATCCCTCTTCTCCCCTGTTTCAGTCTTAGAGATCAAGAACCAGACGTTCCGGATCTTCCAGGCTTTCCTTGACGCGAACGAGGAAGGTCACGGCTTCCTTGCCGTCAACGATACGGTGATCGTAGGAGAGCGCAAGATACATCATCGGACGGATGACGACCTGACCGCCGATGGCGACCGGGCGTTCCTGAATCTTGTGCATGCCGAGAATGCCCGACTGCGGCGCGTTGAGGATCGGCGAAGACATCAGCGAACCGTAGACACCACCATTGGTGATGGTGAAGGTGCCACCCTGCATGTCGGCCATCCCGAGCGAACCGTCACGCGCTGCCTTGGCGAGGCGGCCGAGTTCCTTTTCGACACCGGCGATGGAGAGCTGGTCGGCATCACGGATGACGGGAACAACGAGACCCTTGTCGGTGCCGACAGCCATGCCGACGTGACAATAGTTCTTGTAGATGATGTCCGTGCCGTCGATTTCAGCGTTGACGGCGGGCAGTTCCTTCAGCGCGTGGGTCACGGCCTTGGTGAAGAAGCCCATGAAGCCGAGCTTGACGCCGTGCTTCTTCTCGAACACGTCCTTGTAACGGTTGCGCAGGTCCATGACCGCGCTCATGTCCACCTCGTTATAGGTGGTGAGCATGGCGGCGGTGTTCTGTGCGTCCTTCAGGCGACGGGCGATCGTCTGGCGCAGGCGGGTCATCTTGACGCGCTCTTCGCGAACGGCATCCTGCTCCGCGGAAACCGGGCGGGGGGCAGCAGCCGGAGCCGGTGCGGCGGCCGGTGCCGAAACGCCCTTGGCGACAGCGGCGAGAACGTCACCCTTCAGAACCTGACCGCGCTTGCCCGAACCGTCGACCTGATCGGCGGACAGGTTGTTTTCAGCAAGCAGCTTGCCGGCGGCAGGTGCGGGCGGCATGGAGCCGGTTGCCGGTGCGGCAACGGCGGCAGGCGCCGGTGCGGCAGCTGCAGCAGGCTTTGCCGGTTCGGCAGCCGGTGCAGAGGTTGCAGCGCCGGCAGCACCTTCGGCGATCTGGCCGAGAAGCGCGTCGAGACCGACAGTTTCGCCGTTCTGCGCAACGATTTCGGTGAGAACGCCGGACGCAGGCGCCGGGACTTCGACGGTAACCTTGTCGGTTTCCAGTTCAACGAGCGGTTCGTCGGCCTTGACGGTGTCGCCGACCTTCTTGAACCAGGTGCCGACGGTCGCTTCGCTGACGGATTCGCCGAGGGTTGGTACGCGGATTTCAGTGGCCATGATCTAGTTCCGTTATTCAGGTGTCTTTTTTGCGGGGCGATGCGGGAGAGTTTTCACTCTCCCAGCGCGTCTTCCAGAAACGCAGCAAGCTGCGCCAGGTGCTTGGACATCAGGCCGGTCGCCGGAGAGGCGGCAGCCGGACGGCCCGTGTAACGGACCTTCTGGTACTTGGCGTCGATATGCGCCAGAACCCATTCCAGGTAAGGATCGATGAACGACCACGCACCCATGTTCTTCGGCTCTTCCTGGCACCAGACCATTTCCGCATTGCGGAAGCGCGACAGCTCGTTGATGAGCGCCTTGGCCGGGAACGGGTAAAGCTGTTCGATACGCAGCAGATAGATATCGTCGATACCGCGCTTTTCGCGTTCCTCAAGCAGATCGTAATAGACCTTGCCCGTGCACATGACGACGCGGCGAATCTTCGAATCCTTCTGCAGCTTGATCGGGCCGTCCTTGATGACTTCAGCATCGTCCCACAGGAGACGGTGGAAGGAGGACTCGCCTGCAAGCTCGGCCAGCGAAGAGGTGGCGCGCTTGTGACGCAGCAGCGACTTCGGCGTCATCAGGATCAGCGGCTTGCGGAAGTCGCGCTTCACCTGGCGGCGCAGGATGTGGAAGTAGTTGGCCGGCGTCGTGCAGTTGGCAACCTGCATGTTGTCTTCGGCGCACATCTGCAGCCAGCGCTCCAGACGGGCGGACGAATGTTCCGGGCCCTGACCTTCATAACCATGCGGCAGAAGGCAGACGAGACCGGACATGCGCAGCCACTTGCGTTCACCCGAAGAGATGAACTGGTCGAACACCACCTGCGCGCCGTTGGCGAAGTCGCCGAACTGGGCTTCCCAAAGGGTCAGCGCATTCGGACGGGCCAGCGAGTAGCCATATTCGAAGCCGAGAACGGCTTCTTCCGAAAGCATCGAGTTGATGACTTCGTAACGGGCCTGCGTCGGCGAAAGGTTGGCGAGCGGAATATAACGCTCTTCGGTCTCCTGATCGTAAAGGACCGAGTGACGCTGCGAGAAGGTGCCGCGTTCGCAATCCTGACCGGAAAGACGAATCTTGTGGCCGTCGGCAACGAGCGAACCGAACGCAAGCGCTTCCGCCATTGCCCAGTCGATGCCTTCACCCGTCTCGACCATCTGCGAGCGGTTTTCCATGAAGCGTTGGATCGTGCGGTGGGCGCTGAAACCTTCCGGAATGGTCGACAGCTTCTTGCCAATTTCCTTGAGCTGCTTCATCGGCACGCCGGTCTTGCCGCGACGCTGCTCATCGGCATTGTCGGCGGCGCGCAGACCCGACCACTGACCGTCCAGCCAGTCGGCCTTGTTCGGCTTGTAGGACTGGCCTGCCTCGAATTCCTGCTCGAGATGGGCGCGCCAGTCGGCCTTCATCTTCTCGAATTCGCCTTCGTTCATCAGGCCTTCCGCGATCAGGCGGTCGGCATAAATACGCGCGACTGTCTTGTGACCACGGATAACCTTGTACATCTTCGGCTGCGTGAACGCCGGCTCGTCGCCTTCGTTATGGCCGAAGCGGCGGTAGCAGAACATGTCGATGACGACAGGCTTGTGGAACTTCATGCGGTATTCGGTCGCAACCTTGGCCGCATAGGTAACTGCTTCCGGATCGTCGCCGTTGACGTGGAAGATCGGCGCTTCGATCATCTTGGCGACGTCGGACGGATAGGGCGACGAACGCGAGAAGGCCGGGTTCGTCGTGAAGCCGATCTGGTTGTTGATGATGAAGTGCATGGTGCCGGCAACGCGGTGACCGCGCAGACCGGAAAGGCCGAGAATTTCGGCAACCACGCCCTGACCCGCGAAAGCGGCATCGCCGTGCAGCAGCAGCGGCAGCACCTTGGCGCGTTCGGAAAGCGGAATGATGTCGCCGTCCCACACCTTGGCCAGCTGGTCCTGCTTGGCGCGGGCCTTGCCCATGACAACGGGGTTGACGATTTCAAGGTGCGACGGGTTGGCCGTCAGCGACAGGTGAACCTTGTTGCCGTCGAATTCGCGGTCGGAGGACGCACCGAGGTGGTACTTCACGTCGCCGGAACCCTCGACATCGTCAGGCTTGAACGAACCGCCCTTGAACTCGTGGAACACGGCGCGGTGCGGCTTGCCCATGACGTTGGTCAGAACGTTCAAGCGGCCACGGTGGGCCATGCCGAGAACGACTTCTTCCAGGCCTTCCTGCCCGCCGCGCTTGATGATCTGCTCGAGCGCCGGGATCAGCGATTCACCGCCATCGAGGCCGAAACGCTTGGTGCCCTTGAAACGCACGTCGAGGAACTGCTCGTAACCTTCGGCTTCGACCAGCTTGGACAGAATGGCCTTCTTGCCTTCAGCCGTGAAGGCGACGCCCTTGTCCGGACCTTCGATGCGCTCCTGAATCCAGCCTTTTTCTTCCGGGCTGGACATGTGCATGAATTCAACACCGATGGTGGAGCAGTAGGTGCGCTCCAGAATATCGATCATTTCACGCACGGTCGCATATTCGAGGCCGAGCACGTTATCGATGAAAATCTTGCGGTCGTAATCGCTTTCTTCGAAGCCGTAGGACTTCGGCGAAAGCTCGTTGTAATCCTCAACCGCGACCGCGATGCCGAGCGGATCGAGCTTGGCATGCAGGTGACCGCGCATGCGGTAGGCGCGGATCATCATGATGGCGCGAACGCTGTCACGGGTCGCCTGCAGCACTTCGGCTTCGCTGACCGGCTTGCCGGTATCGGCGCTCTTGGCCTCAGCCTTCGCCTGAACCTTTTTCTCGATGGCCTTTTCGACCGTGGCCCAGTTGCCATCAAGTGCGGAAACCAGTTCGCCATTCGCCGGGATCGGCCAGTTGGCGCGCTTCCAGGAGGCGCCCTTGGCCGCCTTCTTCACATCTTCCGGGTTATCGGACAGTGCCTTGAAGAAGCTCTGCCACTCCGGCGACACGGAAGAGGGGTCCTCTTCGTACCGGGCATAGAGCTGCTCGATATAGGCTGCATTCGCGCCGTCCAGAAACGACGTGATCTGAAACTGCTCGTTCGCTTCTTGCCTTGCCATTGTGTTCTTGCGGACTTGTCCGTCCGCCTCCTCGATGCCGTTAGGGCCGTTCGCCGGCCTGCCGCTTTGATTATTGCTGTCTGCCGCCGGGGCGGTATGCCGTTCTGTCTGTCGTTCCTTGCGGCATCGGGCAGCGTGGCATTGAAGCCACGCCGCCCGTTACCGATGTCATGTGGTCTCAGCCCTTGAGGACTTCAACCAGCGTCTTGCCGAGGCGCGCCGGGGAAGGCGACACCTTGATGCCGGCCGCTTCCATGGCTGCGATCTTGGACTCTGCGTCACCCTTGCCGCCGGAAACGACAGCGCCGGCGTGGCCCATGGTGCGGCCCTTCGGAGCCGTACGGCCCGCGATGAAGCCGGCCATCGGCTTCTTGCGGCCCTTCTTGGCTTCGTCGATCAGGAACTGCGCCGCATCTTCTTCAGCCGAGCCGCCGATTTCGCCGATCATGATGATCGACTGCGTGGCTTCGTCGGCGAGGAACATTTCCAGCACGTCGATGAACTCGGTGCCCTTGACCGGGTCGCCGCCGATGCCGACAGCCGTCGTCTGGCCGAGGCCTTCGTTGGATGTCTGGAACACGGCTTCATAGGTGAGCGTGCCCGAACGCGAAACGATACCGACCGAACCCTTGCGGAAGATGGAGCCCGGCATGATGCCGATCTTGCATTCTTCCGGCGTCAGGATACCCGGGCAGTTCGGGCCGAGCAGGCGCGACTTGGAGCGGTCGAGGCGAGCCTTGACGCGAACCATGTCCATGACCGGGATACCTTCGGTGATGCAGGTGATGAACGGAATTTCCGCGTCGATGGCTTCGATGATGGCGTCTGCTGCACCTGCCGGCGGAACGTAGATCACGGATGCGTCTGCACCGGTCTTTTCCTTGGCTTCGGCAACCGTTGCGAAGATCGGCAGGCTCTCGCCCTTGGAGCCGGTCCACGTTTCGCCGCCCTTCTTCGGGTGAATACCACCAACCATCTGCGTGCCGTAATAGGCAAGCGCCTGTTCGGTGTGGAAGGTGCCGGTCTTGCCGGTCAGACCCTGAACAAGGATCTTCGTGTCTTTATTAACAAGAATAGACATTATTTCCGGTCCCTCAATTAGCCGTTGATCGCCGCGACGATCTTCTTGGCTGCGTCGTCCAGATCGTCAGCAGCCGTAATCGCAAGGCCAGATTCGTTGAGAAGCTTCTTGCCAAGTTCGACGTTGGTGCCTTCGAGGCGAACAACGAGCGGAACCTGCAAACCGACTTCCTTCACCGCGGCAATCACGCCTTCGGCGATGACGTCGCACTTCATGATGCCGCCGAAGATGTTGACGAGGATACCCTCGACCTTCGGGTCGGCCGTGATGATCTTGAAGGCTGCCGCAACCTTCTCCTTGCCGGCGCCACCGCCGACGTCGCAGAAGTTAGCCGGCTCTTTGCCGTAAAGCTTGATGATGTCCATCGTCGCCATGGCAAGACCTGCACCATTGACCATGCAGCCGATGTTGCCGTCGAGCGCCACGTAAGCGAGGTCCCACTTGGAGGCTTCGATTTCCTTGGCGTCTTCTTCGGTCTCGTCGCGCAGCGCCTTGACGTCGTCATGGCGGAACAGCGCGTTGCCGTCGAAGGACATCTTGGCATCGAGAACGCGCAGATGGCCATTTTCCATGACGATCAGCGGGTTAACCTCAAGGAGAGCCATGTCCTTCTCGTTGAAGGCCTTGTAGAGGATCGGGAACAGCGCCTTGGCGTCTTCGGCTGCAGCACCCTCAAGCTCGAGAGCCTTGGAGATCGCGGCAACGTCAGCGTCGCTTACACCCTTTTCCGGGTTGATGGCGATGGTGTGGATTTTCTCGGGCGTGTCGTGGGCGACAGCTTCGATGTCCATGCCGCCTTCCGTGGAAACCACGAAAGCAACCTGGCCGACGGAACGATCAACCAGCAGCGAGCAGTAAAGTTCGCGGGCAATGTCGGCACCGTCTTCGATGTAGAGACGGTTGACCTGCTTGCCGGCTTCACCGGTCTGCGCCGTTACCAGCGTGTTGCCGAGCATGTCCTTGGCGTGGGAAACGACTTCGTCGATGGACTTCGCCAGACGAACGCCGCCCTTGGCGTCCGGGCCGAGTTCCTTGAACTTGCCCTTGCCGCGGCCGCCAGCATGGATCTGGCTCTTGACGACGTAAAGCGGGCCGGGAAGCTGCTTGGCGGCAGCTTCGGCTTCTTCGACCTTGAGAATGGCGACGCCTTCAGCAACCGGCGCGCCGTAGCCCTTCAGAAGAGCCTTGGCCTGATATTCGTGAATATTCATGGAATAATCCCTGTTTGGAGCCGCTAGGCTATTACTTCAGCGACGGAGCGATGTTGACGCAGGCTTCGCAAAGACCAGCGACAGCGCCGACGGATTTCTGGAAGGCGGCTTCTTCTTCCTTGTTCAGTTCGATCTCGATGATGCGCTCGATACCACCGGCACCGATGATGGTCGGCACGCCGACATACATGTCGTCGACGCCATACTGGCCCGAGAGGTGGGCAGCGGCGGGCAGAACGCGCTTCTTGTCCTTGAGGTAGGATTCAGCCATTTCGATTGCCGAAGCAGCCGGCGCATAATAGGCCGAACCGGTCTTCAGCAGGCCGACGATTTCCGCACCGCCGTCACGGGTGCGCTGGATGATCTGCTCAAGGCGCTCGGCGGTCAGCCAGCCCATCTTGACGAGATCGGTCAGCGGAACGCCGGCAACCGTGGAGTAGCGAGCGAGCGGCACCATGGTGTCGCCGTGGCCGCCAAGAACGAAGGCGGTGACGTCTTCAACCGAAACGTTGAATTCTTCGGCGAGGAACAGGCGGAAACGGGCGCTGTCGAGAACGCCGGCCATGCCGACGACCTTGTTCTTCGGCAGGCCGGAGAACTTCTGCAGCGCCCAGACCATGGCGTCGAGCGGGTTGGTGATGCAGATCACAAAAGCGTTCGGGGCATATTTCTTGATGCCGGCGCCGACCTGTTCCATGACCTTGAGGTTGATGCCGAGAAGATCGTCGCGGCTCATGCCCGGCTTGCGGGCAACGCCAGCGGTGACGATGCAGACGTCTGCGCCTTCGATGGCGGCGTAATCGGAAGCGCCGGTGAGCTTTGCATTGAAGCCTTCAACCGGGCCGGACTGGGCAATATCCAGACCCTTGCCCTGCGGGATGCCGTCGGCAATATCGAAGAGGACGATATCGCCCAGTTCCTTCAGGCTGGCGAGATGCGCCAGCGTGCCGCCGATCATGCCAGAACCAATAAGTGCAATTTTTTTGCGAGCCATCGAATGCTTCCTCTTGAGCTTCAATTCAATTTCACCGCGCCAAACCGGCAGCCAAATTGTCGCACTCCGATTAGCCCCATTGGCTAAAATTGGCAACAGATTCTTTTCCGGTGAATATTTTCAATCGTTTAGATAATTATTTTCTTACGTAAACGTAAGAAAATACGTCACGAAAGTGTCAAACTTTCTGGCGTTTTTCGTGGTGCAGCGCCAGATAATCCGCACTGCGCATTTCAAACAGGCGCGAGGCGGTGCGATCGAACTCGAAACCTTCGGTCCCCTTGCGCTTGCCGAGCAGCTCTTCCGGCATGGCGGCAGCGGAGGCAAAAAGCCGGACGCTGTGGTCATAAAGCGCATCGATGAGGATGATGAAACGCTTGGTCTCGTTGCGCTTGTCCGCGTTCAAGAACGGGATATGATCGATGAAGACCGTGTCGAAACGATTGGCGATGGCAAGGAAGTCAGAAGCCCCAAGCGGCTTTTCGCAAAGATCGGAAAAGGAAAAACGGGCAACGCGGCCGCTGGCGCGCGGCACCAGAATGGAACGGCCCTTCATGGGTATCTCGGTCGGTGCAACGAGGTGACCGGCAATCATGTGCCGCCAGGCCATGTCCATCGCCTGATCCGCCGAACCGTCGAGCGGCGTGACATAGACGGGCAGGCTTTCCAGCTTCTCCATTCGGTAGTCGGTGGGGCTGTCCAGCGTCACCACCTCCACATGCTTCTTCAGGAGATCGACGAAGGGCAGGAACAGGCCGCGATTGAGACCATCCTTGTAAAGATTGTCCGGCACGACGTTGGAGGTCGTCACCAATGTGCAGCCATTGGCGAACAGCTCGCTGAACAGCCGCGCAAGAATCATCGCATCGGCAATATCCGTGACCGTAAATTCGTCGAAGCATAAAAGCTCAGCCTCCGCCAGGAGCTGGGCCGCAACGGGCGGAATCGGATCGGCCTGTTTGGTTTCGCCATTCTTCAGCTTCTGCCGATGCGCATGCACACGATTATGCACATCCGCCATGAATTCATGAAAATGGCAGCGCCGTTTGGAGGAAACCGGCGCCATCTCATAGAACATGTCCATCAGCATCGTCTTGCCGCGGCCGACACTGCCATACACATACAGCCCCTTGACGAAGGCGGCAGGCCCGGACTTACGCGCAAACATCCAGCCGAGCGCGCTCTTCTTCTTGGCGGGCTTGCGTGCCTTCAGATCGGCAAGGATACGGTCCAGATGCGCCGCCACGCCAAGCTGGGCAGCATCGGCCTGCAAGGTGCCAGCTGCCGTCAATGCGTTGAGCTGTTCAACGACACTATGATTGTAATCGGGCAAGGGCTTCATGGATAAACGCCTCGGACGCGGGCGCACAAAGGCACCCGCGACGAATGGACAGGCTTAGAGCGAAAAGAGCGTTCCGGCTGCACCGGATAGACTCATCGGCTGAGGCTGAGCGGCTGGCCGCTATTGGTGGTGCCATCGAAGCGCGCATCGGCGCTCTTGTAGACGCGGCCAATCGTGTCACCCGAACGGTTCTTGAAGAGAACCATCTTGCCGGACACTTCCCAGGACCCCATCGCCGTCAGCTCGCCCGCGCAACCGCGCGTGCCGCCACGCGAGCCGCTGCCGAGATTGGTGAGCGTCAGGAACATGTCGCAATTGGCGCCGCCATTGGAAACGCGCCAATTGCCGACCATGGATTCCTTGGTAACGTCAAGTGCGGCCGCCGGCGGAGCGGCAGAAGCGACATTGGTTCCACCGGGGGCCGCCGAGGGAGGTGCCGACGGGAACTGGCCGCCCGTGGCGCCACCGGGCGGCGGCAGGGCGCCGGACTGCACGGAGGGGACCGGCTGCGCCTGCAAAGGCGGCGTATAACCGGGATTGTTGCTGCCGTTGTTGTTGTAATCGTAGGAGGTACGTTGGCAACCGGCGAGAGTCATCACAACCGCAAGGCCCGTCACCACATATCTGAATTGCATATCAAGCTCCCGATTCTCTCGCTTCCGGAAAGATCATGATCAAACAAGAAGGCTGAATTATTACCAAAGCCTTATCTTGCGCAAGCGATGGCCGGGATAATTACCATTTCGGTCGATTTTTACCGAATTTTCCCACGCCGGGTTGTAAAAAGGGCCGCGGTCGAGACCGCGGCCCGCTAGATTTTTGTCGTCAGCGAATCGCCTTTAAACGCGGCGCTCGACCATCATCTTCTTGATTTCCGCGATCGCCTTGGCCGGGTTCAAGCCCTTCGGGCAGGCCTGCGCGCAGTTCATGATGGTGTGGCAGCGATAGAGACGGAACGGGTCCTCGAGATTGTCGAGACGCTCGCCCGTTGCCTCA
Organism: Agrobacterium sp. P15N1-A; assembly: GCF_044626815.1. Taxonomy (NCBI): domain Bacteria; kingdom Pseudomonadati; phylum Pseudomonadota; class Alphaproteobacteria; order Hyphomicrobiales; family Rhizobiaceae; genus Agrobacterium; species Agrobacterium sp. P15N1-A. The sequence continues at coordinate 109,757 of NZ_JBIUPF010000007.1, forward strand.
TCGCGGCTGTCGATCAGCCAGCGATAGGCCTGCAGCAGAACGGCGGGACCGAGGTAACGGTCGCCATTCCACCAGTAGCTGGGACAGGAGGTGGAGCAGCAGGCGCAGAGAATGCACTCATAAAGACCGTCGAGCTTCAGGCGGTCCTCATGGCTCTGCTTCCACTCCTTGGCGGGCGTCGGCGAAACCGTCTTCAGCCAGGGCTCGATGGAGCGATGCTGGGCATAGAAATTCGAAAGATCGGGAACGAGGTCCTTCACGACAGGCATGTGCGGCAGCGGATAAACCTTCACCGTGCCGTTGATCTCTTCCATGCCCTTGGTGCAGGCGAGCGTGTTGGTGCCATCGATGTTCATGGCGCAGGAACCGCAAATGCCTTCGCGGCAGGAGCGGCGCAGCGTCAGCGTCGGGTCGATATTGTTCTTGATGTAGAGAAGCGCATCCAGAACCATCGGTCCGCAATCATCGACGTCGATATAGAAAGTGTCGATGCGCGGGTTCTGGCCGTCATCCGGGTTCCAGCGATAGATGCGGTATTCGCGCACATTCTTGGCGCCGTCCGGCTTCGGCCAGACCTTGCCTTCGCTGATCTGGGAATTCTTGGGGAGAGCGAGTTCAACCATATCCAGTTCCTCAAATCAGTAGACGCGCGCCTTCGGCTCGATCTTTTTCGGATCGATGCCGTCGGCGATGAGGTCGGTGTGAACCGGGCGGTAGTCGAGCTTGACGTCGCCTTCCGGGCTGACCCAGGCAAGCGTGTGCTTGCGCCAGTTCACGTCGTCGCGACCGGCGAACGGACCGTCGACGAAATCCTCGCGGGCGTGCGAACCGCGGCTTTCCTTGCGCGCTTCCGCGCCATAGACCGTGGTGATCGCGTTGGCCATGAGGTTGTGCAGCTCAAGCGTCTCGACCAGATCGGAGTTCCAGACCATCGAACGGTCCGTGACCTTGACGTCAGGCAGTTCCTTCCAGATGGCGGAAAGACGCTGGCAACCGCTTTCCAGCGATTCCTGCGTGCGGAACACGGCCGCATCGTCCTGCATGGCGCGCTGCATCTTGTCGCGCAGCACAGCCGTCGGCGTCGAGCCATTGGCGTAACGCAAGCTGTCGAAGCGCTCCATGATCCTGTCGCAGGCAGCCGTATCGAGAGCGGGAACAGCCTCGTCACGATTGATGACCTGAGCGGCGCGGATCGCGGCTGCACGACCGAAGACCACGAGGTCGATCAGCGAGTTGGAACCAAGGCGGTTCGCGCCGTGCACCGAGGCGCAGCCGGCTTCGCCAACAGCCATCAGGCCGGGCGCGATGCGCTCCGGGTTGTTGGCATCGGCATTCAGCACTTCACCCCAATAGTTGGTCGGAATGCCGCCCATATTGTAGTGAACCGTCGGCAGGACCGGGATCGGCTCGCGGGTCACATCGACACCGGCAAAAATCTTCGCGCTTTCGGAAATGCCCGGAAGACGCTCATGCAGGATCGCCGGATCGAGGTGATCGAGATGCAGGAAGATGTGGTCCTTGTTCTTGCCGACGCCGCGGCCTTCACGGATTTCCATCGTCATGCAGCGCGAGACAACGTCACGCGACGCAAGGTCCTTGGCGGAAGGCGCATAACGCTCCATGAAGCGCTCGCCTTCGGAGTTGACGAGATAACCGCCTTCGCCGCGCGCGCCTTCGGTAATCAGGCAGCCTGCGCCGTAAATACCGGTCGGGTGGAACTGAACGAATTCCATGTCCTGAAGCGGCAGGCCAGCGCGGGCGATCATGCCGCCGCCGTCGCCGGTGCAGGTATGGGCCGAGGTCGCCGAGAAGTAGGCGCGGCCATAACCGCCGGTCGCCAGCACCACCATCTTGGCGGCAAAGCGATGGATTGTGCCGTCATCGAGGTTCCAGGCGACGACGCCGGTGCAGCGGCCATCCGGAGACATGATGAGGTCGAGCGCGAAATATTCGATGAAGAATTCCGCATTGTTACGCAGCGACTGGCCATAAAGCGTGTGCAGAATGGCGTGGCCGGTACGGTCGGCGGCGGCGCAGGTGCGCTGCACCGGCGGGCCTTCGCCGTAATTCTGCATGTGACCGCCGAACGGACGCTGGTAGATCTTGCCTTCTTCGTTGCGCGAGAAAGGCACGCCGTAATGCTCCAGCTCATAGACCGCTTTTGGCGCCTCCATGGCGAGATATTGCATCGCGTCGACGTCACCCAGCCAGTCGGAACCCTTTACGGTGTCGTAAAGGTGCCACTGCCAACAGTCGGGCGTCATGTTGGTGAGCGATGCGGCGATGCCGCCCTGCGCCGCAACCGTGTGGGAGCGCGTCGGGAAAACCTTGGTGATGCAGGCCGTGCGGAAGCCCTGTTCCGCCATGCCGAGCGTTGCGCGCAGACCCGCGCCGCCGGCGCCCACCACGATCACGTCATAGGAGTGATCGACATAGGTGTAGGCCTTGCCATTCTGGGAAGGTGAACTGATCGATGCCATGGCGGACTTATCCTGCGAATGCGATTTTCAGAATGGCGAAGATGGAAAGGCCGCCAATCAAAATCGCGAAAAACATATTGAGCATCAGAAGAACGAGCTTCGAAACCTCGGCGTGAACGTAGTCTTCGATGATGACCTGCATGCCGAGCTTCATGTGAATGAGGCCGGAAACCAGCACCAGAGCCATGATGACCGCAACGAGCGGGTTAGACAGCGCGGCAACGACTTCCGGATAGGGCGCGCCGGCGTATTTGATCAGAAAGACCACGAAGAAGAGGAGCAGAGGAACGTTGGCGACCGCAGTCACGCGCTGACGCCAGAAATGGTCGGTGCCTTCCTTGGCGGAGCCGAGGCCGCGAACCTTTCCGAGAGGTGTACGCATATCCATGAAAAATCTCCTCAGCGCACGATCAGGGCAATGACCCAGATCAGCGCGGTCAGACAGATCGACACCACCCACGAGGCCTTTGCCAGCTTGGTGGTAAAGTGCTTCTCGAAACCGTAGCCCAGATCCCACATGAAATGGCGAAGGCCGCCAAGCATATGATGAACCAGAGCCCAGGTATATCCGATCAGGATGAGCCTGCCGACGATCGTACCCATCGCCCAGTTGACCCAGTCGTAATAGGCCGGACCCGAGGCGATGGCGATCAGCCACCAGGCAACCAGAAGCGTTCCGAAATAAAGCGCGCCGCCTGTGATGCGGTGCACGATGGAAGCAACCATCGTCGGAATCGGCTTGTAAATTTGAAGATGCGGCGACAGAGGCCGGTTATTAGTCGCATTCGCCATCAGAACCTCGCGGCGTTTTCCCGTGCGCCCATCAGACAGGACGCCCCCAAGCAACAGCACATGACGAAAGAATGTGCATTGCACCAACCGCGACGTTTAATCACATGGGAGCATCACCACAAGCATATTTCATGGCCGATTCCAATTTAATCGATTGGTTCACGAATTTTTTTTGGAATTTTTTTGCGTCAAAATAAAAAATCGAGCGTTTCCAAGATTTACGCCCCTAAAATATTTACCTTTACGTAATTCATGAATAGTGTAATTTACCTTTGGTTAACCAGGAAAATCCGGAGAATGAGGCTCATGTTACAGCGCCGAATCGCCGCTTTGACCATGATGGTCGCAGGCGTCATTTTCACCGTGGTGCCTCCAGCGGCGGCAGAGAATTCTTATGGCCGCCGTGATTATCAGCACAACTATCAACACCGTCAATCGCAGGTAAGCTTCTCCACGGACGGGCTGCCATCCACCCTCCCCGGCGGCACTTATGTCGGTGCGATATCGGCGCTGCGCGTTCGCGGCAACGGCAATTATTTCGCAATTGGCGGTGGGCTTTCACGAAAAGGCGCAACGGTCGCGACGGGCTCACAACTTGCGCCAAAAGCGAAAATCATCGATGTCCGTGCTGAAACCGCTGGCGACGCCTGCGCCTACGAGCATGGCGTCTGCATTATCCGGCCCTGAAGCATTTTCGGCAAAAGCATGGAGCGGTTTTACTGCAAATGCGCGATGCGCTGATCAGATGAAACGCCACACCGTGGTCTTCTTCACTTCGCTGTCCTCCAGGGCCCGCGTCACAGGCACCTGATAGGTCGCCTCCGCGCGGAGCCGCTCTTTGGGCAAATAAGCGCGTCCGGGATCGCCGACGAGAACGCTCACGCCTTTTTCCGTCAGTTCCAGAAACCACGGCACGAGAAGTTCGGCAAAGGCGCGGTCGTAAAACACGTCGCCGGCCAGCAGAACATCCGCCTCAACCGGTTTCCCAACCAGATCAAGCCCGGTGAAAGCAATGTCCACGTTATTGAGAGCCGCGTTCAGCTGAATGGCCGTCTCTGTCCACGGATCGATATCGGCCGCCAGAACAGTATCCGCGCCCGCCTTTGCCGCAGCGATGGCGACCAGACCGGAGCCGCTGGCGAAATCCAGCACACGCCTGCCGGAAACGCTGTCGGGATGATCGAGAACGTAGCGGGCAAGCCCCTGCCCGCCGGCCCAGGCGAAGGCCCAGAAGGGCGGCGGCAGGCCGATCGCTTCCAGCTCCTCCTCCGTCTTCAGCCACAGCTCATGGGCTTCGGTGGCGAGATGAAGACGCAACTCCGGCACATGCGGCGGATGCATGATGGCGGTATTGTCGAGAATGAAGCGTTCGGGGTCGGTCCTCACCGAAGCATCAGTCCGGTGACTTCGGTGGATTGGCGAGACCGCCCATGCGGCAGACCTCGAGATATTCCTCTTCCGTCACGGGCTGCACGGAGAGCCGCATGGAAGTGACAAGCGACATCTTCGCCAGCTTCGGATTGGCTTTCACATCCTTCAGCGAAACAGGCTGCGGCATGTCGCACACGGCGCGGATATCCACGCAATCCCATTTCAGATCGCCTTCGGCGGTCGAGTCCGGATGCGACAACGCGCAGACTTCGACGATGCCGACGACATCCAGCCCCTCATTGGAGTGGTAGAAGAAACCCTTGTCTCCGATCTTCATGGCCCGCATGTTGTTGCGCGCCTGATAATTGCGCACGCCAGTCCATTCTTCGCCCGCCTCGCCCTTGGCCTTCTGCATTTCCCAGGACCATTTGAACGGCTCGGACTTGTAAAGCCAGTAATTCGCCATGTCCGGTCATGCTCCCGGATTGTTGAAGACCCAATTATAGGGCTTCACGTCAACGCTTTCGAACAGGCCGGCCTTGGCGTAGGGATCGGCATCGGCGAGAGCCTTCGCGGCGTCGATATCGGCGGCGTCAACGATCACGAGGCTGCCATTCGGCTTGCCTTCAGCATCCAGAAACGGACCGGCGATCTTCAGGGTGCCCTCGGCGTTCAGCTTGTTCAGGTGCTCCAGATGCGCCGGGCGCGTTTCCATGCGCACATTCAGATGGCCGGGCTTATCCTTGCAGATAAAGGCAAACAGCATTTTCTTCTCCTCGTTAAAACATGTCTTCCAAACGCGTCAGCGGTTTGTAGCGAAGACCCGCCCTCATTCGGTGGTGATGGGCCGTGTCATCAATTGTTGCATGGCGCTCGCCACATCCAGATTGCCGTCAATGATAGCGGCCACCGCTTCGGTAACCGGCATGTCGACAGCGTGACTTTCCCCGAGCCGGGCGGCGACGGCTGCCGCGAAAGCGCCCTCCACCAGCCCACCGGACATATCCTTGCCCTCACCCCGGCCAAGCGCGATACCGAAACGTAGGTTTCGCGACTGGTGGCTGGTGGCGGTCAGCACCAGATCGCCAAGGCCCGAGAGGCCGCGCACCGTGTCTGCCTTCCCACCCATCGCAACGATGAGGCGCGACATTTCGGCAAGACCGCGTGAAATCAACGCCGCCCGGGCGGAATCGCCAAGACCCGCGCCTTCGACGATGCCGGCGGCAATGGCAAGAACATTCTTCAGCGCCCCGCCAAGCTGCACGCCGATACGGTCGGTCGAGGCATAAAGCCGGAAGGTCTTGCCGGAAATCGTGGTCGCAAGCCGCTCGGCTATCGCCGCGTCTTCCGCCGCAATCGCCATGGCCGTTGGCAGGCCCCGCGCTATGTCGGCCGCAAAGCCCGGACCGGACAGAACCGCAATCGGATGATGCGGCAGTTCCGCTTCCAGAAGTTCCGTCAGCAGCCGGCCGGAGCTGCGGTCGATACCCTTGGCGCAGGTGACAATGATTGAGTCATTAGCCAGATAAGGGCCGTAATGACGCGCCGCATCGGCATGAGGCTGCGAGGGCATGGCGAAGAGGACGATGCCGGCGCCGGCCAGAACATCGGGCTCGGCGGAAAATTCAAGCGCATCCGGCAGATCGACGCCCGGCAGTGCCGCCTCGTGCACGCGGTCGCTCCTAAGGTCGGCCATCAGGGACGGATCGCGGCCGAGCAGGGTCACGTCATGCCGGTTTTCCAAAGCGATGACGACGGCGAGCGCTGTTCCGAAGGCGCCGGCGCCGATGACGACGATTTTCTCCCGCTGCATCAGGCCTTGGCTCCCCTTTTACCGAAACCGATCAAAGTCTCCGCACTGCCATCCAGCGGCCAGCGCGAGCGCGGCGGGATTTCGAGCGGATCGGGGTCCCGGCCGTCCGCCATGCGCTCCAGCCCCGCCCAGGCGATCATCGCGGCATTATCCGTGCAGAGCCGGTGCGGCGGCGCGACGAAGCGGAAGCCATGGGTATCGCAAAGCGATTGCAGCGTCTGGCGGATTTCCTGATTGGCGGCGACGCCGCCGGCGACGACCAGAGCAGGCTCGGTTTCTGTATGCGGAAATTCCTGCCTGAAACGGGCAAGGCCTCGGCCGATCCGATCCTTGAGCGTGCGCGACACCGCTTTCTGGAACGAGGCGCAGATATCGGCAATATCCTGCTCGGAAAGCGGCGCGATGGCGGTAGCCGCCTGCCTCACCGCCGTCTTCAGTCCGGAGAAGGAAAAATCGAGCCGCGCTTCGCCAACCATGGGACGCGGAAGCGGAAAGCGGTTCGGATCACCCTTCGCCGCCGCCTTCTCGACCGCAGGCCCGCCGGGATAGGGCAGGCCCAGAAGTTTCGCGGTCTTGTCGAAGGCCTCCCCCAGCGCGTCATCGATGGTGGTGCCCCAACGCTCATAATCGCCCACGCCACGCACCAGCACCAGCTGGGTATGGCCGCCGGAGACGAGCAGCATCAGATAGGGAAAAGACAGGCCATCGGTGAGGCGCGCCGTCAGCGCGTGGCCTTCCAGATGGTTGATGGCGTAAAGCGGCTTGCCGGCCGCCTTGGCGATGGCCTTGCCCGTCATCAAACCCACCAGCAGGCCGCCGATGAGGCCGGGGCCGGAGGTGGCGGCGATGGCGTCGACATCGGCAAGGGTCACGCCCGCCTGCTCCAGTGCTTCTTCCACCAGCGTATCCAGCGCCTCGACATGGGCGCGCGCTGCAATTTCCGGCACCACGCCGCCATAGGCGCTGTGTTCCTCAAGCTGCGACAAAACGACATCGGAGACGATCTCGCCATGGCCGTCCGCATGCCGAACCACAATGGATGCGGCGGTTTCGTCGCAGCTTGTCTCTATGCCGAGGATACGAAGAAAGGGGGTCATCAAATCTGTTCGTTCATTGCGATCATGCGCTGAGTTGGTCTAAGACAACTCCGGTAACAATGGATAGACGCGGATGCAAACAAAACCTTTCCGAATCGGCACGCGCGGCAGCCCGCTGGCGCTCGCGCAGGCTTACGAGACGCGCAACCGGCTGATGGCGGCGCATGGCCTGCCGGAAGAAATGTTCGAAATCGTCGTGCTGTCCACCAAGGGCGACCGGATAACCGACCGCGCTCTGTCGGAAATCGGCGGCAAGGGCCTGTTTACCGAGGAGCTGGAAAGCCAGCTTCTGTCCGGCGAACTCGATATGGCCGTGCACTCCTCCAAGGACATGCCGACCGTTTTGCCCGAAGGCCTCTATCTGTCCGCTTTCCTGCCGCGCGAAGACATACGCGACGCCTTCATCGGCCGCACCGCACCGAAGCTGCTGGAGCTGCCGCAGGGCGCCGTGGTCGGCTCCGCATCCCTGCGCCGCCAGGCGCTGATCCGCCGCCTGCGGCCGGATCTGAGCGTCATCATTTTTCGCGGTCAGGTCGATACCCGCCTGCGCAAGCTGGAAGAAGGCCAGGCGGATGCGACGCTTCTCGCCTTTGCCGGCCTGAAGAGACTTGGTAAGGACAATGTGCCGACGGAAATTCTCGACCCGAAGGAATTCCCTCCTGCTCCGGCCCAAGGGGCTATCGGCGTGGAAAGCCGCATCGGCGATACGCGCATGGACGAACTGCTCGCACCCATAAACGACAGGCCTACTCATGATGCCGTCACCTGCGAGCGCGCCTTTCTGGCAGCACTCGATGGCTCCTGTCGCACGCCGATTGCCGGCTACGCCACCTGCCATAGTGAGGAATTGCATTTTTCCGGAATGATCCTCACTCCCGATGGCCAGACGAGCCACGGCATCGAAATCTCCGGCAACCGCCGCGATGCGGAAAAGCTCGGCCGGCAGGCCGGCGAAGACGTGCGCGCCAAGGCGGGCAGCAATTTCTTCGAAGGCTGGAGCTGAGACGATGCGGATCGTCGTCACCCGACCGCAGCGTTCGGGCGAAAGGACGGCCGCAAAGCTTGAAGCGCTTGGCCATGCGCCGGTGCTTCTTCCGCTGTTTTATCCCGCCCATCATGGCGAACGCGCCGTCTCCGCGCTATCCGCCCCGCTGGCGGCCATCGCGGTGACCAGCGCCGAGGCACTGCGGGCGCTGGAAACATCACGGGACGGGCTGGCGCCCTATCTGTCAAAACCGCTTTTTGCCGTCGGCGGAGCAACGGCGGAAGCGGCGGAAAAAACCGGCTTCGAACAGATTTTCACCGCCTCCGGCGACGCCGTGAGCCTGACCGCGCTGGTGACTGAGCACCAGACTCTGTTTTCCGAAGAAGAGCCCCTGCTTTATCTCGCCGGCAGGCCCCGTGGCCCCGTCTTCGAGGAAGGCCTTGCCGCCGCCGGCATTCCCTTCAGAACGCTGGACTGTTACGAGATGCTGCCCTCCGACATTTCGGAGACGATGCTAGAGACGGCGCTTGTCGAAAGCGCTGCCGATGCGGTCCTGCTCTATTCATCGGAAGCGGCGCGGGCCTTTTTTTATCATGTATCGACGGAAAAATACGTGGCGGCGCTGGCAACGACACAAATCATCTGCATCAGCCGCAACGTGTTTTCTCTCGTTCCGGAAATCTTCCGCGCAAACGCCAAGGCCGCCGAAGAACCGAGCGAGGCCGCGATGTTCGAACTTCTACGCCATAACCCTGGAACCTAATTCGAGCTCGCCTCTTTCCTTTGCCGCCGTCACTGACTAGGTTTAGATTACTGCAGGCAGAAATGAGGTTGTCATGGTATCGGGAAAGCCGCCACGCCACTCCAAGTCCAAAGCCGAACCGGTCACCATCGACCTGGACGCGAAAGACGTGAAAGCAATTTCCGTCGACGTGGACGCTGCCAAGACGGACGAAAAGCCCGGCGACAAAACACCTGAGGCCACCGCAGAGCCCGGAGTTTCGGACACAAAGCCCGAAGCAGCCGCAACGGGCAACCCCGCCCCCATCTGGGACCAGCCCAAGAAAACCCCTATCGAGCCCGAACCCAATGTCGGCAAAGCGGAATCCGTAGCCACGGCACCGAAGGCTGAGAGCGCCGCAGACAACCAGCCCGCAGACAGGCAGAAAGAGCCCGTCTCGCCGGCCCCTGTTCCGCCCAAAGCCGATACAAAACCGTCGACGGGCACCATTGGCACGAGCGCCGCTGCGGCTGCAGCAACGGCTGCGAAGCCGGCCTTCGGCTCCACAGCGTCCTCCAGCGCATCCAGCGGCGCCACCGCCGCAAAACCAACGACGGCGACCTCCGCCTCAGGGCCGGCAAAGCCCTCCACACCGCAGCAGGCGGAACGCAAACAGGCCGCGACCTCCGGCCTGATCGCGGCAGGTATCGTCGGCGGCCTTGTGGCGCTCGCCGCCGCAGGCAGCATGCAATATGCCGGCATCCTGCCCTCCTTCAATGCAGGCACGACGGGAAGCGAGGAAATCGCCGCACTGAAAACCGATCTCGGCAGCTTGCGTCAGCAGCTTGCCAATGCGCCGGCCGCCGACACCTCAGCGCTGGAACAGCGCATCGCAACCCTCGAAGGCGCAAAGGGTGAGGCTCCGCAGGTGGATGGGCTGTCGGAAAAAATCGCCGCGCTGGAATCCACCCTCCAGTCGGAGCGATCCGCGCAGGCATCGGCGACGGCGGAACTGACACGCCGTCTTGCGGATGCGGAAGCCAAGATCAACGAGCCTCGCGACGATATCGAAGTCGCCCGCGCCATCGCTTCCGCCGCCCTGAAGGCCGCGATCGATCGTGGTGGGCCGTTCCTGACGGAACTCGACACGCTCTCCAAGGTAACGCCCGACGATCCGGCCATAGCATCGCTGCAATCCTTCGCCGCAACCGGGGTGCCGTCACGTTCGGAACTGATGCAGAAATTTCCTGACGTCGCCAATGCGATGCTTTCCGCCATCAACCAGCCTGACCCCAATCAGGGCATCATGGAACGCCTGACCGAAAGCGCCTTTTCGTTGGTAAAGGTGCGCCCGGTCGGAAATATCGAGGGCGAGACCCCGGACGCCATGATCGCGCGCATGGAAAACAAGCTGCGCAACGGCGACCTGCAGGGCGCAGCACTTGAGTGGAACGGTCTTCCCGATGCCGCCAAGGGGGCATCCGCCGATTACAAGAAATCGCTGGATGCGCGCATCGAGGTCGAAAATCTGGTCGGCGGCACCTTGAACCGCGCCATCACCAGCACCGACAGGCAGGGGTAAGGGCATGACCAGAATTCTGACTTTCGCCGTTATCGTTCTGGCTCTCGGCTTCGGTTTCTCCTGGCTGGCCGACAGGCCGGGTGTGCTTTCCATCGTCTGGCAGGGCCAGCTGATCGAAATGAGCCTGATGGTCGCCGCCTCCATCATCGCGGCGCTGGTCGCCGCCGTCATGCTGGTCTGGTGGATCGTCAATGCCATCTGGACCTCGCCCAATGCCGCCCGTCGTTATTTCCGCGCCCGCAAGCGCGACCGGGGTTATCAAGCGCTTTCCACCGGGCTCATCGCCGCCGGGGCCGGCAATGCCATCCTCGCCCGCAAGATGACGGCCCGTACGCAGGGGTTACTCAGCGCCGATCAGGAGCCGCTGATCCACCTGCTCGATGCGCAGGCGGATCTCATCGAAGGCAAGTATGACGAGGCGCGGCGCAAATTCGAAGCCATGGCCCGCGATCCCGAGACCCGCGAACTTGGCCTTCGCGGCCTTTATATCGAGGCCCGCCGTCAGGGCGCCTATGAAGCCGCCCAGCAATATGCCGAGGATGCTGCGGAAAAGGCCCCCTACCTGCCCTGGGCCGCGCAGGCGACGCTGGAAAACCGCTGCCGCAATGGACAGTGGGACGATGCCATCCGCCTGCTCGACCAGCAGAAGGCGGCCGGCGTTATCGAACGCGGTGAGGCGGAACGTCTGAAAGCCGTGCTTCTTACTGCCAAGGCCGGCGAAAAGCTGGAAAGCGATCCGGTCGGCGCGCGCGAGGACGCCAAGCACGCTCTCAAGCTTGCCAAGAGCCTGGTTCCGGCAGCGCTGATCGCGGCGAAATCCTATCTCCGGGAAGACAATCTGCGCAAGGCGGCCACGGTTCTGGAACCCGTCTGGAAGAACGATCCGCACCCGCAGATCGCCGAACTTTATGTCCGGGCACGCAGCGGCGATACCGCCATCGACCGGCTGAAACGGGCCGAGCGGCTGGAAAGCCTGAAGCCAAACAACATCGAATCCCTGTTCGCGGTGGCGCAGGCGGCGCTCGACGCCAAGGAATTCGCCAAGGCGCGGGCTAAAGCCGAGGCCGCCGCCCGGATCGAACCGCGCGAGAGCATCTTCCTCTTGATGGCAGATATCGAGGAAGCCGAAACCGGCGATCAGGGCCGTGTGCGCTATTGGATGGCGCAGGCGCTGCGCGCGCCGCGCGATCCCGCCTGGGTGGCCGACGGCGTCGTTTCGGAAAAATGGCTGCCCGTCTCGCCGGTCACTGGCCGTCTCGATGCTTTCGAATGGAAAGCGCCTTTCGGCCAGCTCGAAGCGCCCGTCGAAGACCTGACAATCGAAAACGCGATTGCCGCAGCGCCCGCACGGGCCGAACCGGTCGCGAAAACGATCATTGTCGAAGCCGCGCCGGAAACACGCGCCGAACCGAAACCAGCCCCGGCCGCACCGATCGAGGTCAAGCCGGCCGTATCGGTCCCGCAGGAGAAAAAGCCGGTCACAATCGAAGCGCCAGTGGAAACCGATGCCACGGATGAAAAGGCGGAAGCCGTGCCGTTTTTCGGCGGCGCGCCAGATGATCCGGGCGTCAAGAAACCCGGCGCGGAAGCCGAACCCAAGACCCGGCTCAAACTCTTCTGACGAACAGGATATCGATGTTCCAGCAAATACAGTCGTTTATTCAGAACCTCGTCGGCCCGCATGGGGATGATTTCAGTCCGGACGATCTGAGGGTGGCGGTGGCCGCCCTCTGTTTCCAGGTCATGGAAGCGGATGGCACCGTCTCGAAAAGCGAGCGTGACCGCCTGCGCGAAATCCTGCAGGATTATTATCATCTCGATGCCGGAAAGCTGGACGCGCTTCTCGCTGCCGGCCAAGAGGCCGGCAAGGAAGCCGTCGATTATTACCGTTTCACCACCGATATACGCCGCCATCTCGATGAAGATCAGCGCGTGGAGCTTATTGGCATATTATGGGATATTGTTTACGCTGACGGCGAACGAAGCGAAATGGAAGACCATGTGATCTGGCGAGTCGCCGACCTGCTTGGTGTATCCGTGCGCGACAGGGTTCTGCAACGTCAGCAGGCCGCCACGAGGTCCGGGCCCGCTGAAGAAAGCGAAAACGAAGACGATGCTGTTTGACCCTTCCAGGCAACAGAGAAAACAACCATCGCTGCTCATCGTCCTGCATCAGGAACGTTCCACGCCCGGCCGCGTCGGCCAGATGCTGGTGGAAAAAGGCTATCGTCTGGATATAAGGCGCCCTGCACTCGGCGACGACCTGCCGCAAACGCTGGAGAAACACGCGGGCGCCATCATCTTCGGCGGCCCGATGAGCGCCAACGATTCTCATGACTACGTCAAAGCCGAAATCGATTGGCTGAAGGTGCCGCTGAAAGAAAACAAACCCTTTCTCGGCATCTGTCTCGGCGCACAGATGCTGTCCAAACATCTCGGCGGCAAGGTGGAGGCCGACAGGGAGGGCAAGGTGGAGATCGGCTGGTATCCGCTTCATGCCACCGAACATGGGCGGCTTCTGATGCCGCATTGGCCGAAGATGGTCTATCATTTTCACAAGGAAGGGTTCGAGCTGCCGCGCGGAGCCGAACTTCTGGCCTCGGGCGAAACCTATCCCAATCAGGCCTACCGCTACGGAAAAAACGCCTGGGGCCTGCAGTTTCACGCCGAACTGACCCGCGCCATGATGCATAGCTGGGTGGTGCGCGGCGCGCAGCGCTTCGGCATGCCCAATGCGCAGGTGGGCAGCCAGCATCTGGAAGGCCGCATGCTGTTCGACACGCCGCTCAGGGCATGGCTCGGCAATTTCCTCGATCTGGTTTTTGAGGGCAAGGCGCAGCGCTAGAGCATTTCCAGTAAAAGTGCGCAGCGGTTTTACGTCCGGAAAATGCGTAAAAACAAAAGTTAGATCGTTTTTGCGATTCGAAGAAAAGCCAAAACGATCTAAGACCCATCGCCATCAGTGCGGCGCGTCCAGATTATCGATCTTGCGCAGCTTGGAGAAACCGAGCGCCCAGATAACCGCCACAGCAAGCGTGCCCGCCCCGCCGATGACAACGGCCGGCACGGCCCCGACGACATGCGCCATGGTGCCGGCGCGGAATTCGCCCAGCTCGTTCGATGCGCCGACGAACACCATGTTCACGGCATTCACACGCCCGCGCACCTCATCCGGCGTCCACAGCGCGATCAGGGTCTCGCGCACATAAACCGACACCATGTCCGATGCGCCCATGACCACCAGCGCAGCGATGGACACCCATGCGGTTTGCGAAAGCCCGAAAACCACCGTGGAGATGCCGAAGAGGCCGACGCCGGTAAACATCAGCAGGCCGGCGTGGTGACGAATGGGCCTGAAGGCCAGAATGACCGCAACGGTGATGGCCCCAATACCGGGCGCTGCCCGCAGAAGCCCGAGACCCCATGGCCCGAGCGTCAGCACTTCCTTGGCAAAAATAGGCATCAGCGCAACCGCGCCGCCCAGCAGCACCGCGAAAAGATCGAGCGAGATCGCACCGAGAACGATTTTTTCCTGCGCGATGAATTTGAACCCGGCAAGCATGGTTTCGAGGCTGATGGCTTTTGCCGGGCCGCGTTGTTCCGGCTTGCGGATCGTCACCGCAAGCGTCGCCGATACGATGAAGAGCACGAATGCCACACTATAGGCGACGGAAGCACCGAGGCCATAAAGCAGGCCGCCGGCGACGGGACCGAGAATGGACGCCATCTGCCACGAAGAGGAATTCCATGCGATGGCGTTCGGCAAATCCTCCACCGGCACGAGATTGGGCGCCAGCGACTGGACTGCCGGTCCCATGAAGGCGCGCTCTATGCCGAAGACGACAAGAATGGCAAAGACCGGCCAGGGGGAAAAGCTGTGCGTCAGCGTAAGACCCAGAAGAGCGACAGCGCACAGCGCGGCAATGAGCAGGCATATGGCCATGATGCGCCGACGATTGTGCCGGTCGGCGACCGTTCCGGTGACGAGGATCAGAAGCAGCGACGGCAGAAACTGGAAAAGACCGATCAGACCGAGATAAAAAGCGTTGCCGGTCACCTCATACATCTGCCAGCCGACCGAGACGCTGACGATCTGGATGGCGAAGGCGGAAAAAAACCGGGCGCTGAAAAAGCGGCGATAGGAACTATGCCGGAATGCACCGAAACGGTTTTCGGCGGAAGGGAGGGACATCGGCTGGGTGCTCGCGAGACAATATGAGAGCTTTGCAATAGAGCGATATCACAGGAATCGCCAGCCCTCACCAGCGGGATGACGAAAAGTGTGAGCGGTTTCGTCTAAAA
The DNA here is from genome assembly GCF_044626815.1 of Agrobacterium sp. P15N1-A. Classification (NCBI taxonomy): domain Bacteria; kingdom Pseudomonadati; phylum Pseudomonadota; class Alphaproteobacteria; order Hyphomicrobiales; family Rhizobiaceae; genus Agrobacterium; species Agrobacterium sp. P15N1-A. Next base: position 124,900 of record NZ_JBIUPF010000007.1, read on the forward strand.
TCCCGCTGCAAAGCCATGAACCAGATTGTGATGACCGTCGGCCGATCAGACCAAAGATCATTACGATCCGGCGCGACACTTGCCGGTTCACGGTTCAATGTCTAAATGTCTTGCAACCAAGATACGGAGATATTGATGCTTGCCCTGTTTCAGACCATCGATCTGGCCTTGAACCTCTATACGTGGGTGCTGATCGCCAGCGCTATTTTTTCCTGGCTTTACGCCTTCAACGTCATCAATTCCCGCAACCAGTTCGTGAACGCCATCGGCAGCTTTCTGTTCAATGTCACGGAACCGGTTCTGCGCCCCATCCGCCGCATTCTGCCCAATCTCGGCGGCATCGACATTTCGCCGATCATCGTGCTCTTGATCATCTTCTTCATCCGCTCCTTCATGTGGAACACGCTTTACCCGATGGTCGCTTGAGCGGCTGCTGGCAGAAGCACAGTGACCATGTCCGCCTGACCGTCCGTCTCACACCCAATGGCGGGCGGGACGCCATCGACGGCGTGGAAAAGGATGCGGAGGCAAACGCGCATCTGAAGGCCCGCGTCAGCGCCGTGCCGGAAGGCGGCAAGGCCAACAAGGCCCTGATTGTTTTGCTGGCGAAAAAACTCGGCCTGCCGAAATCCTCCATCAGCTTCATTTCGGGCGAAACGGCGCGTAAAAAAATCCTCCGGATCGACACCGACCCGGAGAATTTCGAAGAGCTATTCAAAAAGCTCGAAAACTAAAGCGCATCGCGTTTAATCTGATTCATGCGACACGCTTTAGATCTTTGTTTTTAAGCATGTCTTTATCCCAAAACCGCTGCACGCTTTTGGGAGACATGCTTTAGATCAGCCCTGCGCCTTATAGCGCTCGATGGCTTCGACGATCAGTTTCTTGGCGACGTCGACATCCTGCCAGCCGCCCATCTTCACCCATTTGCCGGGCTCCAGGTCCTTGTAGTGCTCGAAGAAGTGCTCGATCTGCTTCAGCGTGATTTCCGGCAGGTCGGTGTAGTTGTGGACCTTGTCGTAACGGCGCGTCAGCTTCGGAACCGGCACGGCGAGGATCTTCTCATCCTTGCCGCCGTCATCCTCCATGATCATTACGCCAATGGGGCGAACATTGATGACGCAGCCCGGAACCAGCGGGCGGGTGTTGCAGATGAGAACGTCGATCGGGTCGCCATCGTCGGACAGGGTGTGCGGTACGAAACCATAGTTACCCGGATAGGTCATCGGCGTGTAGAGGAAGCGATCAACGATCAGCGCACCGGCATCCTTGTCCATCTCGTACTTGATCGGGTGTCCACCGACAGGCACTTCAACGATGACATTCACGTCATCCGGCGGATTCTTGCCTACGGAAATTGCATCGATACGCATTCGCTTCCCTCATTCGACGGGTTGGATTTGGTTTTCGATACTGGGAAAGTCGCCGCATTGCAACATGGCTTTGGGCGGATAAGGCAGAATGCAGGATTTGAGGCTATCGCATTTGCGCATGGCCGGCCGCGAGAATGAACCCAAGGCCAAATCACCCGGCATTGTTTGTCAGTTCCAGACGAAACCGACCTTGCGAAGCGACTTGCCGTCGAAATCTTCCATGCCTTCGGCAATATCGCGACCACCGTGAGAGCGGAAAAAGCGGTTGGCCACATCGCTGTCTTCAAGGCACCAGACAACGATGCCGTTGCAGCCAAGCGAGGTCAGCAGTCTGCGCGCTTCCGTAAACAGCAGCGAGCCAAGCCCGATGCCCTGATATTCCGGCCGGAGATAAAGTTCGTAAATCTCGCCGTCCTGCGGCAGCCCGCGTGCCCGGCTGAGGCCCAGTGTCGCATATCCGGCAACCACACCGGCCACCTCCACCACCAGCATGGTTGCGGAGCCTTTGGTCGCCTTTTTCCACCAGATTTCCCCGCGACGCTCGAGCATCTGCGTCAACGGCCGATGCGGGATAAGCCCGGCATAGGCCTGTTGCCACGACAGACGGTGCGCCTCGGAGATGGCGCGCGCATCATGCGGTTCAGCACGGCGAACATCGATGGATAACGTTTTCATAACGCGATTCTGGCCCCGGCCACGGAAACTTACCAGTCATAAAGGTTAACGCCGGCAAGCTTACCCACAGCCTATTCATGTGGACGACCGGTAAAAATTAACGCATCCTTAACCTTTGGCACAAGCGCCTTTCGACTCATGCACACATAAAAACGAACGCATAAAAAAACCCGGCTCAAGGCCGGGTTCTTTCAAATTCGTAACGACAAGCCGCAATCAGACAGCGAGCTTGGCCTTTTCAAAACGCTTGCGATCGTTGGCGTCCAGGAACATCTTGCGCAGACGGATGGACTTCGGTGTCACTTCCATCAGCTCATCGTCCTGAATCCAGGAAAGAGCGCGATCGAGCGTCATGCGGATCGGCGGCGTCAGCTTCACGGCCTCATCCTTGCCGGCAGCGCGGATGTTGGTCAGCTGCTTGCCCTTCAGCACGTTCACTTCGAGATCGTTATCGCGAGAGTGAATACCGATGATCATGCCGGCATAAACCTTCTCACCCGGCTCGATGATCATCGGGCCGCGATCTTCCAGGTTGAACATGGCGTAAGCAACAGCTTCACCCGAACCGTTCGACAGGAGAACGCCGTTCACGCGGCCGGCAATCTGGCCCTTGAAGGGCTGATAGTCGTGGAACAGACGGTTCATGATCGCCGTGCCGCGCGTGTCGGTCAAAAGCTCCGACTGGTAGCCGATCAGGCCGCGGGTCGGCGCATAGAACTTCAGACGAACGCGGTTACCGCCGGAAGGACGAAGCTCGGCCATTTCAGCCTTGCGCTCGGACATCTTCTGGACGACGACGCCGGAATGTTCTTCATCAACGTCGATCACGACTTCTTCGATCGGCTCCAGCAGGGTGCCGTTCTCATCCTTGTGCATCACGACGCGCGGACGCGAAACGGCAAGCTCGAAGCCTTCGCGACGCATGGTCTCGATCAGAACCGCCAGCTGCAATTCGCCACGGCCGGAAACGAAGAACGAATCCTTGCCTTCGGCTTCTTCGATCTTCAGCGCAACGTTACCTTCGGCTTCCTTGAACAGGCGGTCACGGATAACGCGGCTCGTGACCTTGTCGCCTTCGGTGCCAGCCAGCGGGCTGTCGTTGACGATGAACGACATGGTAACGGTCGGCGGGTCGATCGGCTGGGCGGTCATCGCCTCGGTGACGGAGGGGTCACAGAAGGTGTCGGCAACAGTACCCTTGGAAAGGCCTGCAATGGCGACGATGTCGCCTGCATGGGCCTCTTCGATCGACGTGCGCTCGATACCGCGGAATGCGAGGATCTTGGAGATGCGGCCGTTTTCAATAACCTTGCCGTCCTGGCCGAGAACCTTCACGGCTTGGTTAGGCTTGATGGAGCCGGAAGCGATGCGGCCGGTGATGATACGGCCGAGGAAGTTGTTGGCTTCAAGGATGGTGCCGATTAGTCGGAACGGACCTTCTTCAACCTTGGGCTCCGGAACATGTTCGAGAACCAGATCGAGCAGCGGCGCAAGACCCTGATCCTTCGGACCTTCCGGGTTGACGTTCATCCAGCCGTCACGGCCGGAACCGTAGAGGATCGGGAAGTCGAGCTGCTCGTCGGTGGCGTCGAGGTTCGCGAACAGATCGAAGACTTCATTGATAACTTCTTCGTGGCGGCCATCCGGGCGGTCGATCTTGTTGATCGCGACGATCGGGCGAAGACCGACCTTCAGCGCCTTGCTGACCACGAACTTGGTCTGCGGCATCGGGCCTTCCGAGGAGTCGACCAGAACGATCGCGCCATCCACCATCGACAGGATACGCTCGACTTCACCGCCGAAGTCGGCGTGGCCGGGGGTGTCGACGATGTTGATGCGGACACCCTTCCACTCCACCGAGGTCGCCTTGGCGAGAATGGTGATGCCACGTTCCTTTTCGAGATCGTTGCTATCCATCACGCGCTCGGCGACACGCTGGTTGTCGCGGAACGAGCCGGACTGCTTCAGAAGCTCGTCCACGAGCGTCGTTTTTCCATGGTCAACGTGCGCGATGATCGCGATGTTGCGAAGTGCCATTGTTCAAAATCTCTGAGGTTGGGCGCTATATTGATGAGAAACGCCAATTTAGTTTGGCGCGCTCATAACCTTTTTTTTGCAAATGCGAAAGGGGGGGCCTTGTCATAAGCCCCCTGCGCTCAGGTTCTAGCTCAGAAATATGACAGTCTTTTATACCGAACCCTTATACCAGACCACGCTTCAAAAGCATGGCGTCCGGGCTTGGCATCTTGCCGCGAAAAGCAAGATATGCCTCTTCCGGATCGATGGAACCGCCGACGGAATAGATATTGTCTTTCAACTTGCGCGCCATCTCGCCATCGAAAGGATTGCCGGTTTCCTCGAAGGCCGAAAAGGCATCAGCATCCAGCACTTCCGACCACATGTAGGAATAATAGCCGGCTGAATATCCGTCGCCCGAAAACACGTGCTGGAAATGCGGGGTCGCATGCCGCATGACGATAGACTTCGGCATGTTCAAGGTGGAGAGCACCTCACCCTGCACGACCATCGGATCGCTCACGTTTTCCCGCGTGTGGAACGCCATGTCGACAATCGCCGAAGAGGTGAATTCCACGGTGCTGAAACCGGCATTGAAGGTCTGGGCGGCCAGAACCTTGTCCAGCAGCGCCTTCGGCATCGGCGCGCCTGTGTCATAATGCAGGGCATATTTTTCCAGAATTTCCGGCACCGTCAGCCAATGTTCGTAAAGCTGCGACGGCAATTCGACGAAATCGCGCGAGACGCCCGTTCCGGAAACGGAAGGGTAAGTGACATTCGACAGCATGCCATGCAGCGCGTGGCCGAATTCGTGAAACAGCGTACGTGCATCGTCGAGCGAAAGCAGCGCCGGTTTGCCTTCAGCCGGTTTGGCGAAATTACAGACATTGTAGATGATCGGGATTTCTCCGACCGTGCCGTTCTTCAAGGACAGCTTGTGCTGCGACTGGAAGGAGCTCATCCACGCGCCGGAGCGCTTGGAGGGACGGGCAAAATAATCGCCGAGGAACATGGCCTTCAGATCGCCCTTTTCATCGAGGATTTCGAAAACCCGCACATCCGGATGATAGGCGGCGACGCCTTTGACTTCGACCGCTCGAATCCCGAACAACCGCCCGGCCACATCGAAGCAGGCCTCGATGATCTTTTCGAGCTGCAGATAAGGTTTCAACTCCGCCTCGGAGAAGCTGAATTTCCGTGCCCGCAGCTTTTCGGCATAATGCCGCCAGTCCCAGGGCAGCACTTCGTGATTCCTGCCCTCCTCGGCGATGATGGCGGCCAGTTCGGCCTCTTCCTCGCCCGCACGGCGCACGGCCTTTTCCCAGACCTGCCCCAGAAGGCCGTTCACGGCATCGGGCGTCTTCGCCATCGTGTCATCAAGCTTGTAGGCGGCGAAATTCGCGTAACCGAGAAGCTTTGACTTTTCCTCGCGCAGTTCGAGCGTGCGGTGGACGATATCGCGATTGTCTGTCTCGCCGCCATTCTCGCCGCGCGCCACCCATGCCCTGAAGGCCTGTTCGCGCAGATCGCGGCGTTCGGAAAAGGTCAGGAAAGGCTCGATGATGGAGCGGGAAAGGGTGACGGCAAATTTGCCGTCCTCGCCATGCTCACGGGCCGCACCCGCCATCGCGTCGCGCAGGAAGCCGGGAATGCCGGCAAGTTCCTCTTCCGTGGAAAGCAGAAGCTTCCAGTTCTTTTCATCCGCCAGCACATTCTGCCCGAATCTCGCGCCAAGACCGGCAAGCTCCTCATTGATCGCCGCCAGCCGTTCCTGCCGGTCCTTCGGCAGCTTGGCGCCGGAGCGCACGAAACCCTTCCAGTGCCGCTCAAGAACACGGCTCTCCTCGCCCGTCAGCCCAAGCGCCTCGCGGTTTTCCCACAATCTATCGATGCGCTTGAACAGCGCCTCGTTCATGCCGATCTTCGAATAGTGCCGCGACAGTTTCGGTGCGATCTCCCGCTCCAGCGCCTGGATCACACCATTGGTGTTGGCGCCCGCCCTGTTCCAGAACAGCGCCGAAATGCGCGAAAGATCGTCTCCGGCGATTTCGAGCGCGGTCACGGTGTTTTCGAAGCTCGGGGTCTCAGCATTGCCGGCAATCGCATCGATTTCCTGTTCGTGGGACAGAAGGGCGGCATCGAAGGCCGGAGCGAAATCCTCATCCCTGACCGCATCGAATTTCGGCAGACCATTGTGGCCGTTCCAGTCAACGAGTGCGGGATAAAGCGCGGTCTTGGATGGCATTTCATCTTCCTTGTACAATTCCGGTTTAAGCCCATATGGGCACGCCTCCAGCGGCAATTCAATGCCGGACTTTGGTGCAAGGAAGATTGGCCACGACCTGATTTTTGCTTTTGCCCCGACTGCCCGGCACATACGCCGGATACCTATCGCAGGTGACCCATGTAAGGGACTTGACCGAAGATATGGACCGGCATGGCGGATGAAATAAAACGCCGGATGTCCGATCTTCTTTGCTTTGGCGTAACAATCGTCGATTATGTTGCCGACCGTAACGCAATCGAACTGACACATACTTTACTCGATTTTCAACAATATGATTTATGCGCCATTGATTATCGCCGGGATTTTAGTAAGGCTGACTTACGAAAAGGCGAAGCATGGGCACTAAACGCGAAAAAGACTCATTGGCATTTTTGCTGAACAGCGGCGCACGCCTGCTGAACAGTGCGTTTGAGCGCCGAATTTCTGAAGCCGGGCTGGGCCTGACGCCCGGCGAAGCCCGCGCATTGCTGACGGTTGCCGTCGTTGATGGCAGCAAACAGTCGGATATCGCCGCCCGGCTCGGCATCGAGCCCATGACGATCTGCGCCTATCTCGACAAGCTGCAATCTCTCGATCTCATCGAACGCCAGCAGGACCCGCAGGACAGGCGCTCCAAGCGCATCGTGCTGACAAAAAACTCCACCGACATGCTGGAAGCCGTGCGCCAGGAAATCGATGAACTTGTCCGTCACGCCACGCAGGGCCTGAACGAAGAGGAGGTCGCGCTTTTCCGCAGCTTCCTGCAGACGCTTCGCAACAATCTCCAGCCGGAACAGCCGGGCCAGAGCTGCTGATCGCAATGTCGCTGGAAACGATCATGTCCAGAAAGCGCACCGCCATGCTCGGTGCGTTACTGACGGCGCTGGCGCCGATTTCCATGGCCATCTACACACCGGCCATGCCGGAACTGACGCGGGTTTTCTCCACTACGGAATCCGCAGTCAAACTCAGCCTTTCGCTTTATTTCGCCGGTTTCGCCATCGCGCAACTGCTGGCCGGCCCGGCATCCGACGCCTTCGGGCGGCGAAAGGCGAGCCTCCTCTTCCTCTCCATCTTTCTGGGTGGCGGGCTGCTGGCAATCTTCGCCCCAACAATTGAAGTGCTGCTCTTCGCCCGGCTTGTTCAGGGCATTGGTGCCTCCGTCGGCATGACGGTGGCGCGCGCCATCGTGCGCGATCAATTCACGGGTGCCGAAGCCTCCAGCATCATGAACCTCATTGGCATCATGCTGGCCGTTGGCCCCGCCATGGGCCCGACCATAGGCGGGCTTTCGCTTGCGGCTTTCGGGTGGCAATCGGTATTTTTCCTCATGGCCGGCCTCGGGGCCATCGCCATCTTCTCCGTCGTGGTCTTCCTGCGCGAGACGACGATCCCCGACAGGAACCTGATCCGCCCGCGTCGCCTCCTGTCGGCCTATGGGACATTGCTCACCGAGCCGCGTTTTCTTCTCGCCGCACTGGTGCTCGGCGGTTCCATCGGCGCGCTTTATGCGCAGGCGACCATGCTGACCTTCATCCTCATCAACAAGGTCGGTATGACGCCCACCGTCTTCGGCATCGGCATGCTGATGCAGACCGGCGCTTATTTCTTCGGCTCCATCGCCCTGCGTTATATCGCACCGAGGCTGGGTGACCGCCGTTCGGTCGTCCTCGGCCTCTGTTTTTCGGGAACAGGCGGTCTCCTTATCCTGCTGTCGGTGTTCCTGATACCGCCATCCTTTCTTTCGATCATGGGACCTGTGGCGGTGGCAACGGTCGGCATCGCCTTGCTGACGCCATCCATGGTGACGGCGGCCCTCGCACCATTTCCGCATATTGCCGGCTCGGCATCGGCGATGATGGGCTTCATTCAGATGGGATCGGGTTTTGCAGGCGGTGCCGCAGCCTCGCTTATCGGTTCGCCTTTGACCGGCTTTGGCATCATCATCCCCGTGATGGAATTCACCGCAATCGCCAGCTACATTGGCTTCCGCATCGTCTCCAGACGAGAGACATGAAAAAACCCGCCGGCGTCGCCGCCGGCGGGTTTCATTATTTCCATTCGAGCAGAATTACTTGCTGATATTGCGCTTTGCGAGCGTGCGCAGACGCAGCGCGTTGAGCTTGATGAAGCCTGCCGCATCCTTCTGGTCATAAGCGCCGTGGTCGTCCTCGAAGGTCACCAGAGCGTCCGAATAGAGCGACTTGGCGCTCTCGCGGCCGGTTACCATGACATTGCCCTTGTAGAGCTTCAGCGTCACTTCGCCTTCCACATGCTCCTGGCTTTTGTCGATCAGGGCCTGCAGCATTTCACGCTCTGGCGAGAACCAGAAGCCGTAATAGATGAGCTCGGCGTAACGCGGCATCAGCTCGTCCTTGAGGTGGGCTGCACCCCGGTCGAGCGTGATGGATTCGATGGCGCGATGTGCGGCAAGCAGGATGGTGCCGCCGGGCGTCTCGTAAACGCCGCGCGACTTCATGCCGACGAAGCGGTTCTCGACCAGATCGAGACGGCCGATGCCGTTTTCGCGGCCATAGTTGTTCAGCGTCGCAAGAAGCGTCGCCGGCGACATTTCGACGCCGTTGATGGAGCAGGCATCGCCCTTGCGGAAACCGACCTTGATGACGGTTGCCTTGTCGGGCGCGGCTTCCGGGGAAATGGTGCGCATATGCACATATTCCGGCGCTTCCTGTGCCGGGTCTTCCAGAACCTTGCCCTCGGAGGAGGAGTGCAGCAGGTTGGCGTCGACCGAGAAAGGCGCCTCGCCCTTCTTGTCCTTGGCAACCGGAATCTGGTGCTGTTCGGCAAAGTTCAGGAGGTCGGTACGGCTCTTGAACGTCCAGTCGCGCCAGGGAGCGATGATCTTGATATCCGGGTTCAGCGCATAGGCCGAAAGCTCGAAACGGACCTGGTCGTTGCCCTTGCCGGTGGCGCCATGGGCAATGGCGTCGGCGCCGGTCTTCTTGGCGATTTCGATCAGGTGCTTGGAAATCAGCGGACGGGCAATGGAGGTGCCGAGCAGATAGACACCTTCATAAACGGCGTTGGCGCGGAACATCGGGAATACGAAATCACGCACGAACTCTTCGCGGACGTCCTCGATGAAGATTTCCTTGATGCCCAGCATCTCGGCCTTCTTGCGCGCCGGCTCAAGCTCTTCGCCCTGGCCGAGATCGGCCGTGAAGGTCACGACCTCCGCGCCGAGTTCCGTCTGAAGCCATTTCAGGATGATCGAGGTGTCGAGGCCGCCGGAATAGGCGAGAACGACTTTCTTAACGTCTTTCGGAAGTGCCATAGTGATGTCCATCTGCATGATGACGGCATTGGGACACCGCCATTTCCTTGGGATTTCGGCACTTTTACAGTGCAACCCGAAATGTGTGAAGCGCTTTTCCGTGAGATAAGCGACAAAACAATTGATGGGCGGGTACGACAGCGGGCGATGATCGGGCGCATCGATGGGAACGAAGCAATTGTCACATGCATTATGAAAATTCGCGCTTTATCATAAGCGGCGCGATCGACTTGAAGACCGTGAATGAAGCCACTCAGGTTCAGGCAACGTTGCAAACCGCTGGAAACAGCCGAAACGACGCGAAGGAGAAACCTATGACGACCATCCACCCCGCATTCAAGGAAGATAATGTCGCTGTCATCACCGGTGCGGCATCCGGCATCGGACTTGCCGCCGCCCGCAAATTCGCCGGTTTCGGCATGAGTGTCGTGCTCGTCGATCTCGACGGCGACAGGCTTGCCGCAGCCCATGCGGATATTCTGGCCGTCGCCAAGGACGGCGAAGCGCAGATCGTCGCCATCCCGACCGACATATCCAAACTCGATGAGCTGGAGGCGCTGGAGCGCGCCGTGATCCAGCGTTTCGGACGCGTTCACGTTCTGATGAACAATGCCGGCATCCAGCCCGGCAGCGCCATTTTCGGCCCGCAGGCCAATTGGGAAAAAATCATCAACGTCAATCTGATGGGCGTCGTGAACGGCAGCCGCGTTTTCGGCCAGGGCATGATCGCCCATGGCGAGCCGGCGCTCATTATCAATACCGGCTCGAAACAGGGCATCACCACGCCTCCCGGCGATCCCGCCTATAACGTCTCGAAGTCCGGCGTCAAAACCTTCACGGAAGCGCTTCAGCACGAATTGCGCAATATTCCGAACGGCTCGGTTTCCGCCCATCTTTTGATCCCCGGTTACGTTTTCACCGGCCTCACCGCCCATGGCAGGACGGAAAAGCCGGAAGGCGCATGGACCGGCGAGCAGACCGTCGACTTCATGGTCGAAAGCATCGGCCGGGGTGATTTCTACATTCTCTGCCCGGATGGCGAGGTGGACCGCCCGACGGACGAAAAGCGCATTCTCTGGGCGGCCTATGACATCGTCCAGAACCGCCCGCCGCTGTCGCGCTGGCACACGGAATATTCCGCCGCCTTCACCAGCTTCCTGAAAAACTGAATGTTCCGGGCCGCCGCGATGTAACCGTTGCGGCGGCTTTTCGCGTCGATGCATTGACGCTCAAAAACATTGGCAGAAGCGCGAAATCGCGTTAAGCACGGCAATCTCCAGATTTTACGGGTGCCGCGATGGATTTCGTTCCAGGCCTGCCAACATTGATAGCCTTCACCATCGCCATTCTGCTTCTGGCGGTGACGCCGGGGCCTGACATGACGCTTTGGATCAGCCGCTCGCTGCGCGAGGGCCGGACGGCGGGTTTCATGACGCTTCTGGGAACCAATATCGGCATTACCGTGCACACGATGCTCGTCGCCTTCGGCGTCGCCGCCCTCATCGTCGCTTCGCCGACCGCTTTCATGATCCTGAAGACCGGCGGGGCTGCCTATCTGGTCTGGCTCGCCATTCAGGCGATCCGCAAGGGCTCGGATTTCGTGATGGTGAAAAGCACCGGCGAAAAAGCGCAGTCCTCCCTGAAATCGGCACTGTTGAACGGCATCTGGGTCAACCTGCTGAACCCGAAGATCATCATCTTTTTCATGACCTTCCTGCCGCAATTCGTCAGCGCATCCGACCCGCACGTGACCGGCAAGCTGATCTTCCTCGGCATCTGGTCGATCATCGTCGCACTGCCGATCGGCATCGGCATCGTGATCGCCGCAGATGTTCTTTCAGCCTGGCTGCAACGCAACCGGAAAATTCTGCGCGGACTGGATTATACGATCGCCGGCGTCTTTTCGCTTTTCGCCGTCAAGATTTTCTTCACGCAGGCGCGCTGACGGCAAACAAAAAAGGCGCCTTGCGGCGCCTTTTTTACAATCAACCGATCAACAACTCATCGTCATCGAGCTTCTGGCCGCGTATCTTGCGGAACATGTCGATCAGGTCCTCGACCTCGAGATCCTTGCGGCTATCGCCGGAGACGTCGAGCACGATCTCACCGGCATGCAGCATGATCGTGCGGGTGCCATAATCCAGCGCCTGACGCATGGAATGGGTGACCATCAGCGTCGTCAGCTTGCGCTCCGACACGACCTTGCGGGTCAGCTCCATCACGAATTCGGCCATGCCGGGATCGAGAGCAGCCGTATGTTCATCGAGCAGCAGCACGTCCGAGCCGGACAGCGTCGCCATGACGAGCGAGACCGCCTGCCTCTGACCGCCGGACAGAAGGTCCATGCGGTCCTTCAGACGATTTTCCAGTCCGAGATTGAGCGAAGCGATGCGTTCCTTGAAGAAATCCCGACGGCCGCGTCCAAGCGCCGGCAAAAGGCCGCGACGCTCGCCGCGCGACGCCGCCAGCGCCAGATTTTCCTCGATGGTGAGCGCGCCGCAGCTGCCCGCCAGCGGGTCCTGAAACACGCGCGCCACCCGCCCAGCCCGGCTTGCGGTCGGCTTGCGGGTAACATCGGCGCCGCCGATCATCACCTTTCCGGCGGTCGGCAGGACATCGCCCGCCAATACGCCGAGCAGCGTCGATTTGCCTGCACCATTGGAACCGATGACGGTGACGAAGGAGCCATCGTCGATGGTAAGATCGATCTTGGAGAGCGCCTGCTTCTGCAGCGGCGTGCCGCGCCCGAAGACGACCTGGATATCGGAAAGCGAAATCACGATGTTGCTCCCCCGCGGCGCAGTCGGGGCAGGATCAATGCGATGGCCACCAATACCGCCGTTACAAAATTGAGATCGGACGCCTTGAGGCCCAGCACATCGCTCGACAAAGCGAGCTGGATGGCGAGACGATAGGCGATGGAGCCGAAGACACAGCCGATCAGCGCGATCAGGATGCCGCGTGCACCGAACAGTGTTTCGCCGATGATGACGGCCGCAAGGCCGACGACGATGGTGCCGACACCGGAGGTCACATCCGCAAAACCATTGGTCTGCGCAAACAGCGCCCCGCCAAGGGCGACCAGCGCATTCGAAAGCGCCATGCCGAGATAGATCTGGTTGCCGGTCTTCACGCCCTGCGCCCGCGCCATCCGGGCATTGGCGCCCGTCGCGCGCATGGCAAGGCCCGCATCGCTTTCAAGGAAACGCCAGACGAGGATGACCGCGATCACCACCAGCGCGCCGACGAACAGCGGCCGCACCAGATATTCCGACAGGCCGAGGCCGTAAAACGGCGATATCATCGTATCCTGATTGAGCAGCGCCACATTCGGCTTTCCCATCACGCGCAGATTGACGGAAAACAGCGCGATCATCGTCAGGATCGATGCAAGCAGGTTGAGGATTTTGAAACGAACGTTGAGCGTCGCGGTCACGATGCCGGCGGCGGCACCGGCCACCATCGCAATCGCCGTCGCAACCCAGGCATTCAGACCGGCGATGATCAGCACGGCAGCCACGGCGGCGCCGAGCGGAAACGAACCGTCCACGGTCAGGTCAGGAAAATCAAGCACCCGGAAAGCGAGATAAACGCCGATCGCCACGAAAGCGAAGACCAGTCCCAGCTCCACGGCACCCCAGAAGGCGATTTGGCTCACGGTAATGTCCTTGTTATTGCCGCCATCAGGCGGAGACGGGCACCATCTCGTGCCACGTAAAACGGGCGGCGAATTTGCCGCCGCCCGTTATTCAGTCTGGTTTCGGTTCAGTCGATGACCTTGGTGGCGCGCTTGGTGATGCTTTCCGGGAAGGTGACACCAGCTTTTTCGGCGGCCTTCTTGTTGATCACCAGATCAGTGCCGACAGCAACGGTTGCCGGTATATCGCCCGGCTTTTCACCCTTGAGAATACGGACGACGACGGCGCCGGTCTGCTTGCCAACGTCGAAATAGTTGAAGCCGAGGGCAGCAACCGCACCGCGGGCGACGGAATCCGTATCGGCGGCGTAAAGCGGGATTTTGGCTTCGGAAGCAACGCCGGCAGCCGCTTCGAAAGCGGAAACGATGGTGTTGTCGGTCGGAACGTAGATCACATCGGCCTTGCCGACCAGTGCGCGGGTTGCGCCCTGCACTTCTGCGGACTTGGTGGCGACGGATTCAACAACCTTCAGACCCGCCTTCTCGGCTTCGGCCTTCAAGAGGGCCAGCGTCGAAACGGAGTTGGCCTCGGCCGAATTGTAGATGAAACCGATGGACTTGGCGTTCGGGGAGATTTCCTTGATGAGCGCCAGATGTTCGCCAACCGGCAGCATGTCGGAAAGGCCGGTCACGTTGCGGCCGGGCTTTTGCATGTCCTTGACGAGCTGTGCGCCGACCGGATCGGAAACCGCCGTGAAGACGACCGGAATGTCGCGCGTGGCGGCAACGACGGCCTGCGCGGACGGCGTGGAGATCGGCACGATGACGTTCGGCGCATCGCCCACGAACTGGCGCGCGATCTGCGCCGCGGTGCCGGGATTGCCCTGCGCGGACTCGTACAGGAACTTGAGGTTCTCGCCTTCCTTGTAACCGGCTTCGGCAAGAGCCGCCTTGACGCCATCACGGGCGGCATCGAGCGCCGGATGTTCGACGATGGCGGTGACGGCGACGGTGACGTTTTCAGCCTTGGCCGGCAGAACGAGGGCGCTCGCGGCAGCGAGAGCCAGAATGAATGCGCGCATGGATATCCTCCTGTTGGTTCCCTGTTTTCGTCTTCTTAGGAACAAGACAGCCCGAAATCAATCGGAGAACCGCTGCAAAACAAGCTTTCAGGCGGCAATTGCGGCTTATTCAGTCATCCGCGCCGTGGTTGGCGATCATCATCGCCTCGAAAGCCAGCCTTTCGGTCTTGCGCATGCGCTCCGATTCCGACTTCAGCTGGCCGCAGGCGGCGAGAATATCGCGGCCGCGCGGCGTGCGGATCGGCGAGGCATAACCGGCCTGATTGATGAAATCGGCGAACTTCTCGATCTGCGCCCAGTCCGAGCACTGATAGTTCGTACCCGGCCATGGGTTGAACGGAATGAGGTTGATCTTGGCCGGAACGCCCTTCAGAAGCTGCACCAGCATCTTGGCGTCTTCCAGACTGTCATTGACATCCTTCAGCATCACATATTCGAAGGTGATGCGGCGGGCATTGGAAAGGCCCGGATATTTGCGGCAGGCTTCGATCAGCTCCTTCAGCGGATATTTCTTGTTGATCGGCACCAGCATGTCGCGCAGCTCATCGCGCACCGCGTGCAGCGAAATCGCCAGCATGACGCCGATCTCATCGCCGGTGCGGAAGATTTCCGGCACAACGCCCGACGTGGAGAGCGTGACGCGACGCTTGGAGAGCGACAGGCCATCGCCATCGGTGGCAATCAGAAGCGCGGTCTTCACATGCTCGAAATTATAGAGCGGCTCGCCCATGCCCATCATCACGATGTTGGAGACCTTGCGGCCTTCGCTTGGCACATAAGCGCCAACCGGCGTCGAACCATCGGGAAAATCGCCGAGCCGATCACGGGCCAGCAGAAGCTGGGAGAGAATTTCCTCAGCCGTCAGGTTGCGCACGAGGCGCTGGGTGCCGGTGTGACAGAAGGAACAGGTCAGCGAACAGCCCACCTGGCTCGAAATGCACAGCGTGCCGCGACCCTCTTCGGGAATATAGACCGTCTCGATTTCGACCGGACGTCCCGCACCGCGCGGCGGAAAACGCATCAGCCATTTGCGGGTGCCGTCATTGGAGATCTGCTCCTCGACGATTTCCGGGCGGGCGATGGTGAAGGCCGCCTTCAGCTTCTCGCGAAGCTCCTTGGCGACATTGGTCATATTGTCGAAATCGGAGACGCCGCGCACATAAAGCCAGTTCCACAACTGGCTGACGCGCATCTTCACCTGCTTCTGCGGCACGCCGATTTCCGAAAGCGCCTCACCCATTTCCTCACGGGTCATGCCGATCAGCGACGGCTTGCCGGACATCAGATCGCTATTGGCGATCAACGGAGTTTTGACTGCCAGGCCGGCAGGGGCTTGCATTACGGACATTACGCTATCCCATCATTCCATGCATCGCACGACCAGCCTTTCGGATAGGCGGAAAATCGTCTGCATGTCGAGAAAATCAAAGGCGGAGCACTTTTCGCGCATCCGCCTGTCAATGTTGCCGCGCCTTTAGCACCAAACAAGCAAAAACGCAAATGGCCGGTCGATGACCGGCCATTATCAAACGCGGTAAAGCGTCAGGATTACTTGCAGCTCTCGATCTGCTTGAGAGCAGCCGAAATACCCGAGAGCGAATAGGAATAGGATGTCGCGGTGCCACGGCCGGAAACCGCCTTGACCGTCATCGACTTGCCGCCCTTCATGGCAGCCACGAGAGCGGGCTCCTCGGCAGCGTTTTCAACCCAGGCAGCCTTGTCCTTGGTGAACATGACGAAGTTCTTGTTGTCGATCGTCACATTAACCTTGGAACCCTGCTTCAGCGGATAACCCACCATGGCCTGCGGCTCATAGGAAATGTTCTGGCCGGGACGCTGCGACACGATGAAGAAGATATCGCCGTGATCGACGCTTGCCGGTTCCTTGGCGGTCGGAATGGAAAGAACGTAGCAGACGGTGCTGTTGCCCGATTTGTACGAATAGGCACCCCATGCATTGAACTGCTGGATGCGCGTGGGCGACTGTGCAGATGCTACGCCGACGCTGGTCAGCAAAATGGCCGCTGCGGTTGCTACACTTCTTACAAACATAGAATTTCCTGCCGGGTTATTGTCTTCCATTGGCCCGAAGCATCGGCGAGCCCAGTTTCTGGATCGGCCACGTTCAGGTGCGGATCGTCTTTTCTCATTGTGGTCGGGAAGCGGTTACCAAACCGTCAACAACACGCATAAAATGCCGGAAACGTCTTGCGGTGTTACAGATTGGCGACTCCCGACGCCCTGAGGAGAAGGGCGCGAAACACCCTTCCTCCGTGTGTATGACACATAAATTCAGGCAAGAATTTGTCGCCCGTCGGGCTCACCCGAACAGGCAGATCACAGAGGCGTTACCCGGCTTCCTGCTGCCGTTTCAGCATGGCGTCAGCCGCCTCGTAATGCTCCATCTTGATATGGGCGCGGATCATGGCGAGCGCTGCCGTGATGACGGCAATATCATCGGTGAATCCGATAACGGCCAGCACATCCGGCACGGCATCCATCGGCATGATGAAATAGGCGAGCGCCGCCAGAATGATACCCTTGGCGCGCAGCGGCGTATCGCGGTCGATCGCGCAATAATAGGCAGCCGCCGCATCGCGTGCGAAAGGCACCTTCGACATCACGCGCTTCAGCTTGGGCCAGAATTTCGCCCGCACCACAGTCTCACGCTCCTGCTGCCTGTCGGTTTCACCCGGCAGAAGAATTTCACCGATTTTCACATCATCCATGATCGACGGTCCTCCGGTCACGGCTATTATATGGGATTTAAGGTCCGCCGTTCAATTGCTTCGGCCCGCAGCCGCCTTCTGCATGGCCTCGGCCAGAATAAAATCCCGCTCCGTCACACCCTGCGAATCATGGGTGGTAAGGCAGACCTTGACCCGCGAATAGACATTGGACCATTCGGGATGGTGATTGAGCCTTTCCGCGACAAGTGCGGATTCGGCCATGAAACCGAAGGCTTCCGCAAAGCTGGAGAACTTGAAGGAACGGACGATCGCCGCCCCGTCCTCGCGCAGGGACCAGCCCTCGAGTTTCGACAGGGCCTGCCGGATGGCGTCCGGCTCGAGTCTGGGATATTTCATGAACTTGCCTCCGCTTGAGACCCATTAACGCTTCAACGACCGGATCGACGCATATTCCATGAAACATACAGCTATTCTTTTTGTCTGCATGGGCAATATCTGCCGTTCACCGCTGGCCGAAGGGGTTTTGCGACACCTTGCCGACGGCGCGACCATGTCTGATCGGCTTACCATCGATTCCGCCGGCACCGGCGGCTGGCACGCGGGTGACGCACCCGATCCGCGATCCATCGCCATGGCGCAACGGCATGGCGTCGATATTTCCCGGCAGCGGGCGAGGCAGGTCACCCCTGCGGATTTCGAGACCTTCGACCTGATACTCGCCATGGACGAAAACAATCTGGCGAACCTGCTGCAATCGAGCCCGGAAAGACAGCGGCACAAGATTCATCTCTTCATGGACTATGCCACTGGCCGTCGCGAGAACGTCCCCGATCCCTATTACGGGGCCGAGGACGGGTTCCTCAAGGTCTACAACATGCTCTTTGCAGGATGCAGATCATTGCTCGAAAAGATGGAGCTGGACCGCGCCTCGTGAAGCGGAAACGCCTCTTCAACGATATAGGGTCCGCCGCCCACCGATTCCTTCGACGACATCAGCACGAAACGGCCGACCGTGAAGGGCGAGGTGCGGAAGTTGCCGCGTCCGGAAAGATACTGCACCACATCGTCCACGCGGGAGGAGCGCAACCGCGCCAGTGTGACATGCGGCATGAACTTGCGCGGAT
This sequence comes from Agrobacterium sp. P15N1-A, assembly GCF_044626815.1. NCBI lineage: Bacteria > Pseudomonadati > Pseudomonadota > Alphaproteobacteria > Hyphomicrobiales > Rhizobiaceae > Agrobacterium > Agrobacterium sp. P15N1-A. The sequence continues at coordinate 143,058 of NZ_JBIUPF010000007.1, forward strand.
CGGGTGGGAGACCGATCCTTTGGCAGATCCGCTCGATTTCCGCCTGAAGCGCATGCATTTCCGGCGAGGGAGAAACCCCGGCCCAGATGGAATGCGGCTTCTTGGAACCGAAGGACCCCATACCGGTGAGACTGAGCTGGAATTCCGGTCTTTCGATCCGATCCAGCCTGTCCACGACCTCATCGGCGGTCCGCCCGTCGATGTCACCGATAAAACGCAGGGTTATGTGATAATTCTCCACATCGATCCACCGGGCTCCCGGCAGACCACCGCGCAACAATGAGAGGCTCATAGCCGCATTGCGCGGAATTTCGAGGGCGGTAAACAGTCTCGGCATGGCGAGCTCCCCGAATCTCTTGGCAGAACAAGCATAGCGAATCACGCAATGCAGACGGGCGCAAGTGCTTATTTTTTTTGCGCACCGATTGTCTTGATGAAGCTTTCAACAGCCGGCAAAGATTTCTCCACCATCATTGCCACACCTTTCGTATTGGGGTGCATCTTGTCATCCAGCTTCAGCTCATCGTCCGTCACCACGCCATCCAGAAAGAAGGGATAAAGCGGCAGGTTGTATTTTCCTGCGAGCTTTGGAAAGATCGGATTGAAGCGCCTGGCATAATCATCGCCCATATTCGGCGGCGCCATAATGCCGACCAGCAACACGGCTATGTTGCGCTTCTGAAAACCGGAAATGATGGTGTCGAGGTTCTTTTCGGTCTGTTCGGGGGGAATTCCGCGCAGAGCGTCATTGGCGCCGAGTTCCAGGATGACCCCATCCGTGCCATCGGGAACCGACCATTCCGCCCGCGCCAGACCGCCGGAAGAGGTATCGCCGGACACACCGGCATTGGCGATGGCGACATTGACGCCCTTGCCCTTTAATGCAGCCTCAAGCTGTGCGGTGTAGCTGTCGTTGGGGGGAAGCTGATAGCCGGCCATGAGGCTGTCGCCGAGTCCGACCAGCTGCAATGTCCGCTCCTGAGCCATGACAACAGTTGCGGAAAAGGCGGCGGCAAAAATGACGATGAAGTGAAACAGGGCAGCTTTAAATCTCATCACGGCTTTCCTAACTTGGTTCCCATTGTCTGAAATACCGACCGCATCGACTGCCAGACCGTTTTCATCACCCTATATAGGAACGAGAATTGTGACGAAAAGCATCATAGAGCTGAAGAAAGCCGACCTCACGCTCGGCAATGCCGCCGCCTCCGTTCACGTTCTCAAGAACATCGATCTTTCAATCGGAGAGAGCGAGGCGGTTGGTATCGTCGGCCCCTCCGGATCGGGAAAATCGACGCTTCTTATGGTGCTTGCCGGTCTCGAGAGGCTCGATAGCGGTGAAATCATCATCGCGGATACGGAACTGCACAAGCTCGGCGAGGACGCGCTGGCGGATTTCCGCGGCCGGAATATCGGCATTGTTTTCCAGTCCTTCCATCTGATCGCCAACATGACGGCGCTGGAAAACGTTGCGGTTCCGCTCGAACTGGCAAACACCCCGAACCCCTTCGAGATCGCCAGACGCGAGCTCGTCGCCGTCGGTCTCGGCGAACGCCTCAATCATTATCCCGGCCAGCTCTCCGGCGGCGAGCAGCAGCGTGTCGCCATCGCCCGCGCGCTTGCCCCCTCACCGGCCGTGCTGATTGCTGACGAACCGACCGGCAATCTCGATACCGATACCGGCAGGCAGATCGCCGATCTTCTCTTTGCCAAACAGGCCGAACGCGGCATGACGATGATCCTTGTCACCCATGATCCATCGCTTGCCGCCCGGTGCTCACGCCAGATCAAGGTGCGCTCCGGCGAGATAGAGGGCGACAGCGCCACCTCCCATATGGCGCGGGCGGTGTCGGCATGACCGGATCCATTATCCCGTCTCTTGCCAATATCAGAAACGCCGCAAGGCTCGCGCGACGCGAAATTCGCGGCGGGTTACGCGGCTTTTACATTTTCCTCGCCTGCATCGCGCTTGGAACCGGCGCCATCGCCGCCGTCAATTCCGTCTCGCGCGCGGTCACCAGCGCCATCGCCACTGAAGGTCAGTCCATATTGGCGGGCGACGTGCGTTTCGAACTGCGCAACAGGGAAGCGACGCAGGAAGAGCGGGCCTACCTTGATGGTTTAGGCACCGTTGCGGTGTCTACCGGTCTGCGCTCCATGGCGCGCCTTGGCGACGGGTCCGAACAGACCCTGACGGAAGTGAAGGCCATCGACGGCGCCTACCCGCTCTATGGCACCTTCGTTGCCGAGCCGAACCGACCGCTGAATGAGCTTCTGGCCGGGAACGGCGACACCTATGGCGCCATCGCCGCGCCGCTTCTGCTGGAACGGCTCGGCATCAAGGTCGGCGATGAAATCCTGCTCGGCAATGTGAAGCTGAAACTGACCGGCACCGTGGTCGACGAGCCGGATGCTCTCTCCGACGGTTTCGGTTTCGCGCCAAGGCTTATGCTCAGCCGCGACGCCCTTTTCGCCTCGGGTCTCGTTCAGAACGGCAGTCTGGTCGAGCACGCCTACAAGATCAGGCTGAACGATCCGTCGTCACGGTCAACGATGACCGATGCGGCCAACAAGGCCTTTCCCGATGCCGGCTGGTCCATCCGCACCAGTGACCGGGCGGCCCCATCGCTCACCGAAAACGTCAATCGCTTCTCGCAATTCCTGACGCTGGTGGGCCTCACCGCCCTCATCGTCGGCGGTGTCGGCGTTGCCAATGCCGTTCGCGCGTTTCTGGATTCCAAGCGCACCACCATCGCCTCGCTGAAATGCCTGGGGGCACCGGCTTCGGTGGTCACCATGACCTATCTTTTCCAGATCGCCTTCATTGCCACCGTCGGCATCGTCATCGGCCTTGTCGTCGGCGCCGTCGCGCCCCTCATCGCCATGCGGTTTCTGGAGGGCGTGCTGCCCGTGCCGGAGGAGCTTGCATTCTATCCCGGCGCTCTCGGCCTTGCCGCCCTGTTCGGCCTCCTGACAACGTTCGCCTTCGCCATCGTTCCCCTTGGCCAGGCGCGTGAGGTTCCGGCAACCGCGCTTTTCCGCGAGCAGGGTTTCGAAGAAGGAAGCTGGCCATCCTGGCCCTATCTGGCCGCAACCGGCCTGCTGCTGGCGGCGCTTGCCGCCCTCGCCATCTTTTCGGCGGAAGACCGCTTCATCGCCTCGATCTTCCTGGCGGCCATCGCTTTTGCCTTCGTGGTGCTGCGACTGGTGGCTGCGGGCGTAAAGGCCATCGCCAAGCGCAGCCCGCGCGTTCATTCGGCTGCGCTCAGGCTGGCGATCGGCAATATTCACCGGCCGGGCGCACTCACCCCCTCGGTCGTTCTTTCGCTTGGCCTCGGGCTGACCCTCCTCGTAACGCTCACCCTGATTGACGGCAATCTGCGTCGCGAACTGACGGACAGCCTGCCGGAAAAGGCACCGAATTTCTTCTTCGTGGATATTCAGGGCAGCGAAGTTCAGGGCTTCCGCGATCTTCTGAAGCGGGAAGCACCGGAAGGCGCGCTGACCGAAGTGCCGATGCTGCGCGGCCGCATTCTGGCGCTCAACGGCGAGGATGTCACGAAGATGGAGGTACCTCCGGCTGGACGCTGGGTTCTGCGTGGCGACCGGGGCATCACCTATTCGCAGGATATCCCCGAAAACGCGACTCTCACAGAAGGAAGCTGGTGGGGACCGGACTATAGCGGCGAGCCGCTGGTCTCCTTCGCGGCCGAGGAAGCAGGGGAACTGGGTCTCAAGATTGGCGACACGGTGACCGTGAACGTGCTCGGCCGTAGCATAACGGCAAGGATCGCCAATCTGCGCAATGTCGAATGGGAATCCCTGTCGATCAATTTCGTCATGGTGTTTTCGCCAAACACCTTTCGCGGCGCGCCGCACGCATGGCTGGCGACACTCGCCGACCCTTCCGCTTCCGCCGCCGATGAAGGCCGTATCCTGCGCGCCGTCACCAACGCCTATCCGACGATCACCAGCGTGCGCGTGAAGGATGCGCTCGACGTCGTCAACCGGCTTGCCGGCCAGCTTGCCACCGCCATTCGCGCCGCCGCAGCCGTCGCCCTCATCGCCTCCGTCCTGGTCCTCGCCGGCGCTCTTGCCGCCGGAAACCGCGCCCGTACCCATGACGCGGTTATCCTTAAAACGCTGGGCGGCACGCGAAATCTGCTCATCCGCGCCTTCTCCTACGAATATATGATGCTCGGCCTCGCCACCGCCGTCTTCGCACTTTTCGCCGGCGGCGTCTCCGCATGGTTCGTGATCGCCCGCATCATGAAGCTGCCCTCCAGCTTCCTGCCGGATGTGGCCATCGGAACGCTCGTCGTCGCGCTCGTCATGACGGTGGGCATCGGCCTCATGGGCACATGGCGGATTCTCGGGCAGAAAGCGGCTCCGGTTCTCCGGCAGGCAGGTGAATGATCGTCGGTTGTGCGCCGCTTAACTTTAACGATTAATTCTTTGTAATGATCGCCAAAACGTGAGCGCTTTTCGCGCATATGGTGTCTTTTCGACGGGAAAAGGCCTTGTATAGAACACGTTCTGCCATCATATTCTTGATCAGGCTTGCTGAAGCTCCGCAGCGGCGCCCGGGAGGTATCCCGACACCGTAGCAATCACGGAGCTCAAAAGAGGAAACAATGGCTGACTTCAATAACTACCAGAACCGCATGGCGCAGAACCGTGCTCAGACTGGTGCGATGATCGATGAAGGTCTTCGCGCCTATATGCTCAAGGTTTATAACCTGATGGCGCTGGCTCTGGTCATCACCGGCGTTGCAGCGTTCGGCACCTATACGCTTGCCGCTTCCAACCCGGCTTTCGCCCAGCTGCTCTATGCGTCGCCGCTGCGCTGGGTCGTCATGCTGGCTCCGCTCGCACTGGTTTTCTTCCTTAGCTTCCGTATCCAGAACATGAGCGTTTCCGCCGCCCAGACAACCTTCTGGGTCTATGCGGCGCTGATGGGCGTCTCGCTGTCGGCGATCTTCCTGGTCTTCACCGGCCAGAGCATCGTGCAGACGTTCTTCGTGACCGCCGCTTCGTTCGGCGCGCTCTCGCTTTACGGTTATACGACGAAGAAGAACCTTTCCGGTCTCGGTTCGTTCCTGATCATGGGTCTGTTCGGCCTGATCATCGCTTCCATCGTCAATATCTTCCTTGCATCTTCCGCACTACAGTTTGCGATTTCCGCGATCGGCGTGCTGATCTTCGCAGGCCTGACCGCCTACGACACCCAGAAGATCAAGGAAATGTACTTTGACGGCGACGATGTTGCCGTGGCTGGCCGCAAGGCCATCATGGGCGCGCTGACGCTCTATCTCGACTTCATCAACCTCTTCACCTTCCTCCTGCAGTTCCTCGGAAACCGCGACGACTAAGGTTAAGAGCTCTACTGACAGACATGCGAAAGGCGGCCCTTCGGCCGCCTTTTTATTTACAGATGTTTTTCATTCGTGGCGGCCGAACTGCCCTATCCAGGGCGGTGGCGCACTCCCGCTGGCGTTCACTCGATGAGCTTCAAAACCTTGTCGAAGACCTTCAGAACCTGCGGCAACTCATGCCCACGTTTCAGAATGCGGCCATCCGTATTCACCACGCAGTAGGCGCCCTGTTTGGCCGCCAGCTTGGGGTTTTTCTCGATCCTGAAAAGCGGCATTTCACCTGAACGCTTGAAGACGGAAAACACCGCCTTTTCCTTCAGGTGATCGATGGCGTAGTCACGCCATTCGCCCTCTCCCACCATGCGGCCATAGATGCGCAGGATCGCATCCAGCTCGCGGCGGTGAAAGGTGACCGGCAAAGGGTCCTTGTTCTTTTTATATTCGCGGAGATCGATAACGGTGGAATTGTCACGTGAAGCGGTCTGCACCTGCTGCACATCCGGTTGATCGGTCATCCAATACCTCCGATTCCACCCAAATCATCCACGCAGTGTGAGCCTGAGAGGGCGAAATTGCAAGTCTTTGCACCGGCATGGCGCACAGGACAGGGAATTCCGGGAAAGGTTTGACAAGCCTTCGATGCGCAGCGGAACCGGAAGACGGCAGCGCAGAATTGCGCCCCCCGATTCTGTGACGAGCGCTGCCAACGGCAAAAGCAGGGGTTAAAAATGGTAACCATTTAGGCAGCCATTTTCACATGGGCTGCCGTATTTCGGTCAAACCATGGCCCGAATTGGGTGGAATAGTCCTATTGTCAATTGATGCCTAGGCACCAAGATGACCCGGTCCGGTGCATTGACCCTTTACCCCCAGCCCCCAATGCCCGGACCGGATCTTCCATCGCCTGACAGGCGATCAGGGGTTTTCATTTCCAAGCAGGATACTTGCGCCGACGATTGCCGCGGGATCGCCGCCGGCATTGGCCGTCTGCAAAAGCACGGCGCAGCCGCCCTTTTTCACCTTGGCCACCACGCTCGCCGGAAGCTTCACCGTCATCGGCGAACCATCCCACATGCCGACTGTCTGCACATCATAGACGCTGTGCCAGTAGGACATTTTTTTCCCCTGGTTTTCGCCCTTCTGAACATCCACGGTCTGTTCGCGCGTGAAATAAGCGACGACGACATCGGCCTTGCCGCTGCCGGCGCCAATATCGATCTCCACCTCGTCACCGGCAAATTTCGACGAGACCGGCACATTCAGCCCCTTGCCCTCGCGCTTGAACGCATCCAGCCTGTCATAGATGCCACGGACATCGGCACCCTTGACGTGGTCGCGGCCGTTCAGAATGGCCTGCGGCGTATAGACCCCGTTGCGGCCGAGCGCGCGCATATAACCATATTGCCGGTCGGTATTTTCCTTCGAGGCGAGCGAATCCGTCCAGCCGAGATAGTTCCAGTAATCGACATGGTAGGAAAGACCGACGACGTCGCCCTTCTGGATCATCTTGCGCAGGGCTTCATCGGCCGGCGGACAGGATGAGCATCCCTGCGACGTGAACAATTCGACGACGCCCTTCACGGCCTCCTGCGCCTGCGCGGAGGTGACGAGGAACGTGCCGAGAAGACATATCGACAGGGGGAATTTCAGCGGCATTACAAAAACCTTTGTCCGGAAGAGATCCAGACGAATTGATGCAATCAATCCTGCCGGGATGCAAACCGGAAAATAACGTCTATTGCCCTTCAATAGAAAGTCACGAAGGGGTGAGCGACAATCACAAAAAAAGAGACGATGAAACGCAAAGACGCCGGGATTTCTCCCGGCGTCTTCGATTGTTGAAGCTTTATGCGGCCAGATCGCGAAGAACGGTCTGCAAAATGCCGCCGTTGTTCATGTAGATCACTTCATCCAGCGTATCGATGCGGCAAAGAAGCGGAACTTCCTTCACCGAGCCGTCGCTATAGGTGATCTTGGCGATCTTCTTTTCACGCGGCCTGATTTCACCTTCGAGCCCATCGATCTCGACGATTTCATCACCCTTGAGGTCGAGGCTCGCCCAAGTCGTGCCTTCCTCGAAGACAAAGGGAACGACGCCCATGCCGACGAGGTTCGAACGGTGGATACGTTCGAAAGACTGCGCGATGACGGCCTTGACGCCGAGCAGGTTGGTGCCCTTCGCCGCCCAGTCGCGGGACGAGCCGTTACCGTATTCTACACCGGCGAAGATGACGAGCGGGACGCCTTCCGCCTTGTATTTCATGGCCGCGTCATAAATCGACATCTCTTCCTTGGACGGATAGTGGATGGTGTAGCCACCTTCCTTGCCGTTCGGGCCGAGCATGTGGTTGCGGATACGGATATTGGCGAAGGTACCGCGCATCATCACTTCATGGTTGCCGCGACGCGTGCCGTACTGGTTAAAGTCGGCCACGGCGACGCCATGTTCCGTCAGATAGGCGCCGGCAGGCGAAGCAGCCTTGATCGAACCGGCCGGAGAAATATGGTCGGTGGTGATCTTGTCGCCGAAGAGACCGAGGACGCGCGCGCCCTTGATGTTCTTGAGGCCCGAGCCCTTTTTGCCCATGCCGACGAAATAGGGCGGGTTCTGAACATAGGTCGACTGGTCGTCCCAGGCATAGGTCTGGCCCGGAGGAACCTGAACGGCCTGCCAGTTCGCATCGCCCTTGAACACGTCGGCATACTTCGTTTCATAAAGCTCGCGGGTGACGTATTTCAGGATGAATTCCTGGATTTCCTTGGAGGTCGGCCAGATATCCTTGAGATAGACCGGATTGCCGTTCTGGTCGTCGCCGATCGGCTCCTTCGTCAGATCCTTCTGGACCGTGCCGGCAAGGGCATAGGCCACGACGAGCGGCGGCGAGGCCAGATAGTTCGCCTGAACATCCGGCGAAATACGACCCTCGAAGTTACGGTTGCCGGAGAGAACACCGGCGGTGATCAGGCCCTTGTCGTTGATCGTCTTGGAGATCGCCGGCGGCAGCGGACCGGAGTTACCGATGCAGGTCGTGCAGCCGAAGCCGACGAGGTTGAAGCCGATCGCGTCGAGATCCTTCTGCAGACCGGACTTGTCGAGATATTCGGCAACGACCTGCGATCCGGGCGCAAGCGACGTCTTGACCCACGGCTTGGACTTCAAACCCCTGGCGACGGCGTTACGGGCGAGAAGGCCGGCAGCGATGAGAACCGAGGGGTTGGAAGTATTGGTGCAGGAGGTGATGGCAGCAATCGCCACATCGCCGTGACCGAGATCGAAAGCCTCACCTTCGACCGCATAACGGCTCGAAAGCTGGCCGGGCTTCTTATAGTCGTTTTCAAGAGCCGTCGCGAAATTCGGCGCGATGGTTTCGAGCGGCAGGCGGCCTTCCGGGCGCTTCGGGCCCGCCATCGACGGCACGACGTCGCCGAGGTCGAGTTCCAGCGTATCGGTGAAGACGAGATCGGAACCATCGCCAGTGCGCCACATGTCCTGCGCCTTCGAATAGGCTTCGACGAGCGCGATGCGATCCTTCGCACGACCGGACATGGTCAGGTAATTGATGGTCTCGCTATCGACCGGGAAGAAGCCGCAGGTCGCGCCATATTCGGGACCCATATTGCCGATGGTGGCGCGGTCGGCCAGAGACATCGAATCGAGGCCGGGGCCGAAGAATTCGACGAATTTGGAGACAACGCCCTTCTTGCGCAGCATCTGCACCACGGTCAGCACGAGGTCGGTGGCGGTCACGCCTTCCTTCACCTTGCCGGTCAGCTTGAAGCCGATAACCTCGGGCAGAAGCATGGAGACCGGCTGGCCGAGCATGGCCGCTTCAGCCTCGATACCGCCAACGCCCCAGCCGAGAACGCCGAGACCGTTGATCATGGTCGTGTGCGAATCGGTGCCGACGCAGGTATCCGGATAAGCAATCGTCTCGCCATCCTCTTCCTTCGTCCAGACGGTCTGGCCGAGATATTCGAGGTTGACCTGGTGACAGATGCCGGTGCCGGGCGGAACCACACGGAAATTCTCGAACGCCTGCTGGCCCCACTTCAGGAAGCGGTAACGTTCGCCGTTGCGCTCATATTCCAGCTCGACGTTGCGGGCAAAGGCGCTCGGCGTGCCGAATTCGTCGACGATGACCGAGTGGTCGATGACGAGATCGACGGGAACCAGCGGGTTGATCTTTTCCGGATCGCCGCCAAGTGCCTTGATACCGTCACGCATGGCGGCAAGGTCGACAACGGCGGGAACGCCGGTAAAGTCCTGCATCAGAACGCGGGCGGGGCGGTAGGCGATTTCGGTTTCGGTCAGGCCCTTGTTGTTCAGCCATTCGGAAACCGCCAAAATGTGTTCCTTGGTGACGGACTGGCCGTCCTCGAAACGCAGCAAGTTTTCTAAGAGAACCTTCATGGAATAGGGCAGCTTGGAAACGCCCTTCAGGCCATTGGCTTCAGCCTTGGGAAGGCTGAAATAGATGTATTCCTTACCGTCAACGGTAAGGACGGAACGACATTGGAAACTGTCGAGTGATTTGGGCATGGATAAAAACCCCGCTTACTCTGATAGCCAACACGTGCGTGCGGACACCTATGCACTCATGCACATCAGGATGCGGGTACGACCATTTCCGCTGTCCGCACGTGAAAATTGCTCCTCGCAATCGTCAAGTCCGGCGCAAGATGATGTTCACGCCGGCCGCTGGCGTGTTGACACCCATATAGATAATTTCGGAGAAACGTACCAGACCATTCAACCAAGCTAATCGATTTTTTTATAGTCGAGGCGAGAAAGTGAACCGGAACCGCAGCATGAATCTCACGGCGGAAAATCTTGGCGTGCGGCGCGGCGAAGATTTCATATTCATGAATATTTCCTTCAAGTTAAGCGACGGTGAGGCTCTTGTGCTGACCGGCCGCAACGGTTCAGGAAAATCCACCCTGCTGCGCACGGTGGCCGGCCTGCTGCGCCCGGAACAGGGCCGAGTAAAGATAGCCGGCAAAGAAATCGAAGCCGACATGCGCCCTTCGGAGGCCTGCCACTATCTCGGCCATCGCAATGCGATGAAAACGGAACTGACCGTTTCGGAGAATCTTCGGTTCTGGAAGGACTTCCTCGGCGATTTTTCCGGCGGTGCGGGCGTGGCGATCGATGAGGCTGCGGAAATCGTCGGCCTCGCCGGCATTACCCACCTGCCCTTCGGTTATCTTTCCGCCGGCCAGCAGCGGCGCTTTGCCATGGCGAAACTTTTGATTGCATGGCGACCGGTATGGATTCTCGATGAGCCGACGGCGGCGCTCGACAAGGCTGCGGACGGGATGTTTACCGATCTCGTGAAAAACCACCTTGGAAAAGGCGGCATCGTTCTGGCCGCGACCCATCAGCCTTTGGGGCTGGAGAGCGCGCGGGAATTGCGGATGACGGGGTTTGCGGGTGTGGAGGCTTGGGCATGAGGGCGATGTGCGTGGGGCATACCCCCCTCTGCCCTGCCGGGCATCTCCCCCTCAAGGGGGGAGATCGATCTGCGGCAAGGTCTCGCCCATCTCTACGCCTGAGAATAAAGCAGCGGAAGAGCCTCTTGCCGATCTCCCCCCCTGAGGGGGAGATGCCCGACAGGGCAGAGGGGGGTAACGCCCCAGACGCGGAGCAACCCCAATGACCGCCCTCTTCCTCCGTGACATCAAACTCTCCATCCGCGCCGGCGGCGGCGCGCTGATCGGCGTTCTGTTCTTCATGACAGTGGTTGCCGTCATCCCCTTCGGCGTCGGCCCCGATCTCAACCTGCTCGCCCGCATCGGCCCGGCCATCGTCTGGATCGGCGCGTTGCTCTCCGCCCTTCTCGGCCTCGACCGGCTGTTTCAGGCCGAGCGGGATGACGGCTCCCTTGATCTGATCCTGATGCAGGAAACCCCGCTGGTGCTGACCGTGTTCGTGAAATGCCTGGCACACTGGGTCACGACCGGTCTGCCGCTGGTGCTTGCCTCCCCTTTGCTTGGCCTCTTCATGAACATGGACGAAGTGGCTATCGGCGCAGTGATGCTTACCCTTCTCGTCGGCTCACCCGCCATCACCTTCATCGGCGCGGTGGGGGCGGCGGTTGCCGTTGCTTTGCCGCGCGGAGGGCTTCTGGTTTCCATCCTCGTCCTGCCGCTCGCCATTCCCGTGCTGATCTTCGGCGTCAGCGCCTCCTATGCGGCGGTGCAGGACCCGGCGCCCTTCATGCCGCCATTTCTCATTTTGAGCGCGATCACGTTATTTTCAGCCGTGACCGGCCCTTTCTTCGCCGCTTTGGCGCTGCGCAATGTTATGGATTGATGAAACCAAGCCAGACGATCCCCGATTGACAGGGATCAATTGCGGGGCGGCCATTCTCGGGTTACACAAACGGCATGAACGAGCAGACTTTCACCATCACCAAATTCAGTGATCTCGCCAATCCCACCCGGTTTCTGGCGCTGGCGGCACGCATTCTGCCCTGGCTCGCTGCCTTGACGGCGCTGGTGCTGGCCGCCGGTCTTTATCTGTCCTTCACCACCGAAGGCGATTACCAGCAGGGTTACACGGTGCGCATCATGTATGTGCATGTGCCCTCAGCCTGGCTCGCCATGATGTGTTATTCGGTCATGGCGGTCTCCGCAATCGGCACCCTCGTCTGGCGTCATCCGCTGGCGGATGTCAGCCACAAGGCCGCCGCCCCCATCGGCGCGGCCTTCACGCTGATTGCGCTCGTCACCGGCTCGCTCTGGGGCAAGCCCATGTGGGGAACCTGGTGGGTGTGGGATGCACGGCTGACCTCCGTCTTCGTGCTTTTCCTGATGTATCTGGGGCTGATCGCGCTCAACCGCGCCATGGACGACCCATCCAGAGCCGCCCGCGTCAGCGCCGTGCTGATCCTCGTCGGTTTCGTGAATATCCCCATCATCAAATTTTCGGTCGAGTGGTGGAACACGCTGCACCAGCCGGCAAGCGTCATCCGCATGGGCGGCTCCGCCATCGATGCGGAATTCCTCTGGCCGCTGCTCATCATGGCCGTGGGCTTCACGCTGCTGTTCTTCACCCTGCACATCGCCGCCATGCGCAACGAAATCTGGCGTCGGCGCGTGGCCGCGCAGCGGCGTCTCGCGGCGCGCATGGCGAACCGGGAGGGCTGAGGGGATGACGCACGCCTTTTATATCGGCATGTCCTATGCGGCGACCGGCCTTGTCGTTCTCTGTCTCATCGCCTGGGTCGTCGTGGACGGTCAGGCACGCAAACGGGAATTGAAGGAACTCGAGGCATCCGGCGTACGCCGCAGGGCGAGAGCCGGTTCCGCAGGTGACGCGCAATGACGCAGGCTGACCGCGACACCAAGGCCAAAACGACAGGCCGTGCACGCTATGCGCTGGCGCTTCTGCCGCTTCTGCTGTTCGGCGGTTTCGCCCTTGTCGCCGGCAAGATGCTTTACGATCAGGATGTGAACGGGCTGGATATCAGCGCCATTCCCTCGGCGCTGATCGGCACCAGGGCGCCCATCCTGTCGCTACCGCCGCTGGAAGGCTCCAACCTGCCGGCGCTGACCGATGCCGCCATCAAGGGCAAGCTGACTCTGGTGAACGTCTTCGCCTCCTGGTGCATTCCCTGCCGGCAGGAGCATCCGCTGCTTCAGGAACTGGCAAAAGACAGCCGCATCACCGTCGTCGGCATCAACTACAAGGACAAACAGGACAATGCGCTGCGCTTCCTCGGCGAGCTCGGCAATCCCTTTGCTGCGATAGGGGTCGATCCGAACGGCAAGGCCGCGATAGACTGGGGCGTCTACGGCATTCCCGAAAGTTATCTGGTCGGCGCGGATGGCACGATCCTTTATAAAAAGGTCGGCCCCTTCGATGCCCGCAGTGTCGAGCGCGACCTGCTGCCAGCCATTGCGGCAGCAGCCGGTAAATAACCCGCTCCGCAAGGCGTCACCCCTTGGTAATGACCCGCAGCGAAGGGCCTTCAGCCGGCAGACGCATGCCTTCCAGCACCACCTGATCGCGACCGCCGCGTTTTGCGGCATAGAGACTGTCATCGGCCCGCTTGATGGCGTCATGAATGGAATGATCTCCCCTCGCGACGGCCGAAACACCGAAGCTTGCGGTGATCTGGCTGGTTACGCCCCGGTTGCGCCAATCGAGCGACGAAAGGCCTGTCCGCATACCATTGGCAAGCTGGCCGGCTGCGGCGGCTGTCTGGCCGGGCAGGAAAACCACGAATTCCTCGCCGCCGAAACGGGCCACCAGCGCATCCTCGGGTGCATTTCGCCTGAGCAGATCGGAAAGGCCGATGAGAACAATATCTCCGGCCGCATGACCGTAAACATCGTTGATACGCTTGAAGTGATCTATGTCGCAGGCAATGACCGCACCCTCGGGCGTATCGTTGCGAAAATCGGGAACTCGGCGGTCGAACCCACGACGGTTCAGCACGTCCGTCAGCGGATCATGCTCTGCCGCATGCAGATGCCGTTCGACGGTGACGGAAATCTGGCTCGCAAGCACGGAGAGCGCCAGCAGGAAGCCGAAGATGCTCGCCGCAAGCTGCATGTAGAAAGCATAGTCGGATTCGAAGAATTCGCTGAGTTCGATCATTGAGCCGCCCGGCGTCATCACGAGCAGCATGCCGATGCGTACCAGCGTCTCCAGCACCACAAGACAGGCAATTCCCACCATCAGCCTGTCGGCAAGCGCGACGGGGCGCTTCCGCACGATCCAGACCGGGATCGCGAGCAAAAGGGCACAGACGAGATCGCCAATGACGAGCTCGCGTTTCAGATCAGGTGTGACGAAAACATGGAAAGAGACCAGCAAAACCGCGGCAACCCCGATCGATAGCCGGGCCGTGATATAAAGCGACCGCTCGAAATGGACGAGCAGAGCGTGGCCATAGAGGAAGAAGGCGGAGAAGAACAACAGGTTCGAAACAATCGCCTGTATTTCGAAGGGCAGGCCGCCAAGCACCAGAGGTGTCGCAAAACCGAAGGCCGCCGAAAGATATCCTATACCCCAATAGCGGGCGGAAGCGTGGCCGATCCTTTGCAGGAACAGGAACACCACGCCGAATGTCAGCATGATGAAGGGGAGAAGATAGGCGAAGTTGTCTTGCAATGGGTTCTGCCGGAGGGAGAGACGGGCCTTTGCCTGACACTACCGCAATGCCATTAAGAAAACCTGCATATATTGCGCGGCTTCCGTGCCTTTCGGCGGGCGGCACCGGAAAACCCGTTCACATTTGCGGGAGCGCGTTCTGCCATTCCTTGATCGCGTCCACGGGCCAGAGCAGCATCACCACGTTCAGCGTCAGGTTGTCACGGATCAGCCAGCCGGTGAAGATTTCGAAGAAGATGGCGATCACCACCGTCAGCCACACCGGCACACGGGCGGCGAACAGGAAACCCAGCACCATGAAGACGGTATCCATCGCTGAGTTCAGTATGCTGTCGCCAGTGTAACCCAGCGCCATGGTCGCCGTACGGTAACGATCAATGATAATAGGCGAGTTCTCAAGAATTTCCCATGCCGCTTCCACCAGAACCGCGAGCGAAAGCCGCATGGAAAGCGGCCTGTTGCGGAAGAGCAGCCAGGCGAACCAGTAGAACAGGAAGCCGTGAATGATATGCGAGGGGGTATACCAGTCTGCCAGATGCTGGGAATTGCCCGGCGTGTTCACGCCCGGCTCGAACAGCTTCACGTAACCGCATTCGCAGATTGGAATGCGGCCCATGGCATAAAGGATGACGATCTGCAGGAGAAGCAGCCCGGCGGCCACGCCGAACCATTTGAGCGAGCGCGAACGGGAAGCCGACATCTCTGCAACTGTCATTTTTCGTCCTTGTTGAGCGGTTCCAGCGAATGGCGCATGACGAGCGGCATCTGCGCCATGGTGAAGATGATGGTGATCGGCATCGTGCCCCACACCTTGAAGGCAACCCAGGTGTCGGTGGTGAACATGCGCCACACCACCTCGTTCAGCACCGCAAGAAACAGGAAGAATACGCCCCAGCGCAGCGTCAGCTTGCGCCAGCCCTCATCCGTCAGCCTGAAGGCGGAATTAAAGACATAACCGAGCAGCGATTGCCCGAAGAACAGGCCGCCGAGCAGAATGACACCGAACAGCGTGTTGACGATGGTAGGCTTCATCTTGATGAAGGTGTCGTTCTGCAGCCAAAGCGTCAGCGCACCGAACACGAACACCACGATGCCCGATATCAGCGGCATGATCGGCAATTTGCGCGTCAGCACCCATGAAACCGAAAGCGCCAGAGCCGTTGCGATCATGAACAGACCGGTGGCGATGAAGATCGGCCCGCCGAACTCCGTCAGAACAGGGAAAGTGGAGGCCAGCCATTCGCCGCGGGAATTGGCGAAGAAGAACACCATGAGCGGGCCAAGCTCGAGCACGAATTTCAGGAGCGGGCTGATTTCCGCCACCATCTTTTCGCTTTCCTTGGAATTGCTTTCAATATCCATACTCAAACTCCCGCAATGGCCTTGGCGAAATCTTCCGCCTCGAAGGGCTCCAGATCGTCCACACCTTCACCCACACCGATGAAATAAACCGGCAGCTTGTGTTTGGCAGCGATGGCGACGAGGATACCGCCCCGCGCCGTGCCATCCAATTTTGTCATAATCAGGCCCGAAACACCCGCGACATTGCGGAATATTTCCACCTGGTTCATGGCGTTCTGGCCGGTCGTCGCATCCAGCGTCTGCAGCACGGTGTGCGGCGCATCCGGATCGAGCTTGCCGAGCACGCGCACGATCTTTTCCAGCTCCGCCATCAGCTCCGTCTTGTTTTGCAGACGGCCGGCCGTATCGATGATGAGCACATCGCTTTTCTGCGCCCGCGCCTGCTCATAAGCGTCATAGGCAAGCCCGGCCGCATCCGCGCCAAGCTTGGTGCCGATGAATTGCGAACCGGTACGATCCGCCCATATCTTGAGCTGCTCGATGGCCGCCGCGCGGAACGTATCGCCCGCCGCCAGCATGACCTTGAGGCCCGAGCCGGAAAGCTTGGCGGCAAGCTTGCCGATGGTCGTCGTCTTGCCCGTACCGTTCACACCGACGACGAGAATGACATGCGGCTTGTGCGAAAGATCGAGTTCCAACGGTTTGGCCACAGGCTTCAGGACCTTGGTGATCTCGCCCGCCATGATGCGCGCCACATCCTCGCCGCTCACATCCTTGCCGTAACGCTCGGAAGACAGGGCGCCGGTGATGCGCATGGCGGTCTCGACGCCGAGATCCGACTGGATAAGAAGATCCTCCAGCTCGTCGAGCGTATCCTCATCCAGCTTGCGCTTGGTGAAAAGCGCCGAAATCTGTGTGGTCAGCTGCGACGACGTGCGGGCAAGTCCTGCCCGCAGGCGCTGAAACCATGTCAGTTTTACCTGCGGTGCGACAGGGGCAGGCTCCTGCCGCTCACTGGCGGACGAAAAACCCTTTGGTAGAGCTGGCGGTGTAGCGGAGGGCTCGGCGGCAGTCGCGGCTTCGGCCTCGTCAAGCAGCGCATCCATCGCATTCGCATCCAGCACGACATCCGCTGCTTCGGCGGCAGATTCGGCCTGCTCTTCGGCGGCTGCTTCCGCCTGTAGCAACGACAGCGGCACCACGCCCATATCGCCGGAAAGCTCGGCACCGGGCAGAAGCGGTGCGTCCTCTTCCTCGTCATCGGCGGAAAGGACCGTGTCTGTCGACTCGTCCGGGGCCGGCCCGCCGGCCGTCTCCATCTCCAGTTCGGAAACCGGGTCCTTGTCGACAGGGCCATGCACTTCGGCGTCGCTCAGCGCCGCTTCGAAGGAAGCGTTTTCATTGCCGCGCTCAGGCGCGGCGTCCTCTTGCGGCCGGTCATCCGTTTCGGCCTTGTCCTTGCCGAACGAAAAGACTTTTTTGATGAAGCCGAGGGCCATGGTCGTTCCCGTGTCTTTTCTCTTGTGCCGCCTCAGGCCGCGTCCGCCGCCAGAAGCTTCATGTTCAGATGTTTGCCGTTGTGGCCGGTAATCGCAACCTGCGCAAGAGTGCGCGGGGCAAGATGCGGTGCCTCCACCAGCGTGAAATTGTCGGTATGCGCAAAACCGTTGTTTTCAACGAGGATCGTCTGCGCCGAGCCGACCATATTTTGCAGATGCGCCAGCTTCAGCACCTCGCCGCGCTCCCGAAGCCTCGCCGCCCGCTCCTTCACCAGGGCCCGGTCGAGCTGCGGCATGCGTGCCGCCGGCGTGCCAGCACGCGGGCTGTAGGGAAAGACATGCAGGCTGGAAATGCCGCATTCTTCCGCAAGCGTCGCGGCGTTTTCGAACATGTCTTCCGTCTCGGTCGGAAAACCGGCGATCATATCCGCCCCGAAGGCGATATCCGGCCGCAGCGACCGCACCTCGTGACAGAAACGAATGGCGTCGGCGCGGGAATGGCGGCGTTTCATGCGTTTCAGGATCATGTCGTCGCCATGCTGGAGGGACAGGTGCAGATGCGGCATGAAACGCGGCTCATCGGCAATCAGATCCATCAGATGGCGGTCGGCCTCGATACTGTCGATGGAGGAAAGCCGCAGCCGCAAGATGTCCGGCACCTGTTTAAGCAATGTTTTGGCGAGGTAACCGAGGGAAGGTTCCCCCGGCAGGTCCGCGCCATAGCTCGTGGCGTCCACCCCCGTCAGTACGATCTCGCAATAGCCGCTTTCCGTCAGCCTGCGTGCCTGATCCACCACGGCACCCATCGGCACGGAGCGGGAATTGCCGCGCCCATAAGGAATGATGCAGAAGGTGCAGCGATGATCGCAGCCGTTCTGCACCTGAATGAAGGCGCGCACATGCCCGTCTATGTGCTTCACCATCTGCGGCGCGGTCGCCTTGATGCTCATGATATCGTTGACGCGCAGCTTTTCTTCCGCCGAGACGCCGAAATCCGGCAGCGCGCGATAGGAGGCGCTTTTCAGCTTCTCCTCATTGCCCAGCACCGCATCCACCTCGGGCATCTCGGCAAAGGTCTGTTTTTCCGTCTGCGCGGCGCAGCCGGTGACGATGATACGGGCATGCGGATTGTCGCGCCGCGCCCGACGGATGGCCTGGCGCGCCTGACGTACCGCCTCACCCGTCACGGCGCAGGTATTGACCAGCACGGCATTGTTGAGCCCGGCCTTTTCAGCCTCCGCCCGCATCACTTCCGATTCATAAGTGTTGAGACGACAGCCGAAGGTTATGACCTCGACGCCACTCATACAGCCCCCCGCTCGACCGCATCGCGCGCCCAGGCGCCAGTGACGGGATCGACGGAACCCGACCATTCCCATTCGGCCGGGCCGGTCATGATGACATGATTGTCCTCGCGCCAGTCGATGGTCAGCGGCACGCGAATGGGGCTGGAGGCGACATCGATGGTGACTGTCCTGCCGGTGCGGCCGGTGCGGGCAGCGGAAACGGCCGAGGCGCAGGCGGCGGAACCGCAGGCGAGTGTCAGGCCGGCCCCACGCTCCCATGTGCGGGTGCGCAGCGCGCTGTCGGAAATCACCTGCGCCAGCGTGATATTGGCCTTTTCCGGAAACATCGGGTGATTTTCGAGCAGAGGTCCGAAACGTTCAAGATCGAACTCCATCGGATCGCGGTCCACCCAGAAAATCGCATGCGGGTTGCCCATGGACATCACGGCGGGCGAATGCAGGATCGGCGCATCGATCGGCCCGATCTGCAATTCGATGCGGCTGGTATCATGGAATTCTTCCGAAAGCGGAATATCGCTCCAGCGGAAACGCGGCAGGCCCATATCGACGGAAATCATGCCGTCTTCATGTTCGACGGCATTCAGAATGCCCGCCACCGTCTGGAAGGTGAAACTGGTCTTGCCGGTTTCGGAAGACAGCGCCTGTACCACGCAGCGTGTGCCATTGCCGCAGGCCTGCGCCTTCGTGCCATCGCAATTGAGGATATCGATAAAGGCATCCGTGCCACCGACACGCGGATCGTGGATGGCCATGATCTGGTCGAACTGTGTGGCAGCATCGGCGTTCAGCGCAATCGCCGCTTCCGGCGTGACCATATCCTTACGGCCGCGCATGTCGATAACGAGGATCTTGTTGCCAAGCCCGTTCATCTTCGCAAATTCGACCGTGTCCGCCATTGCCCTGAACCTGAAAACTGTCTGAAATCGGATTGCGTAGGGAATTTCCCCGCACTTTCGCCCTATATGGCGGAAAGGACGGCAAATTACCAGACTGTTGCGGCGCAAACGCGGCAGTGATCAGGCGGAAGGCACGTCGAAAACCTCACCGGGGCGCATCGGCCGAAAACGGCTCTCATCCACCCCCTGCTCTATCAATGCGACCTTCAGGGCCGCAAGCGGCGCATCCACGGCCTCATCCGTCAACTGTACCGTACCCCAATGGTGCCCGCAAACATGCGCCGCACCGCAAAGCTTCATGCCCTCCACGGCTTCCGCCGGGTTCTGGTGCTGGCCCTTCATGAACCAGCGCGGCTCGTAAGCGCCGAAGGGCAGGTTGGCGAGGCGGAAATCGCCGTGCTTCTTGCGCGCGGCGTGATAATTGAGACCCTCGTGGAAACCGGTATCGCCGATATGGTAGATTTTACCGCCCGGCGTTTCGATGACGAAGGCAGCCCACAGAGCCATGCGCCGGTCGTTAAGACCACGGGCCGACCAATGATGGCACGGTTCGAAATGAATCTTCACCGAACCCGTCTCCACCACATCGCCCCAGTCACCCACCCTGATACGCGCCGCCTCTACCCCGGTGCGGATGATGGCGTCATTGCCGAGCGGTGTGATGAAAAGCGGCTTGTGCGCCACATGCAGGCGCTTCAGCGTCTCCATATCCAGATGGTCGTAGTGATTGTGCGTCACCAGCACCAGGTCGATGGGCGGCAGGTCCTCGAAACGGATGCCGGGCGCATTGACCCGCTTGGGACCGGCGAAGCTGAACGGGCTGGTGCGCTGCGACCACACCGGATCGATGAGAATATTCAGCCCCGCCGTCTGGATAAGGAAGGAGGCATGGCCGACGAAAGTGACGCGCATGTCCCTGCCTTCGATCCGGGCTTCCGGTTTTGCGAAGGGAAAGGGGCTCGGATAGCTTTCCGGCCATGTGGCGCGCTCGCCATTGAAGCGCCATTTCATAAGGCCCATGAAATTGCCGGGCGGCGAACCGCCGGGATTGAAGAAGCGCACCCCGTCGAAATGATCGGAGATCGGGCCGCTATAATAGGCGCTCGCGTTCGAACGACGGGCATAAAGACCCCCACCCGCCAGAGCGAGCAGGCCAAGCGCGGAAAAACGAAAGAAGTTTCGACGTTTCATGACGAAGGTATAGGGAGCGAAAGGGGCCTGTTCAAGCGCCGCCAATGGCCGCCTGCGGCCAATCACGCAAAGATGAAATGCGGGCCTTTTCGGCTATAAACCCGCGCCGCCTTGACTTTTCCCGCACTTTCCTGTTTATCCCGCCCATCAGCTGGCAGTTTCACGACTCCAAGCCGCCGACCGGGACCCGCAAAGGTATAAAGAGATCCCGGAGGTCAACACCCGACAGCGCGATGCGCCCTCGGGTGCTTTTTGGCTTTGCGTCTTGTTTTTGCCAGCGAAAGCACCGACGTTTCGGAAACCCCGGAACGAAGAAGGAAGAAACGATGTTTGAAAACCTCCAGGACCGCCTTGGTTCCATTCTGAATGGACTGACCGGCCGTGGCGCGCTGACGGAAGCCGATGTTGCCGCCGCCCTGCGCGAGGTTCGCCGCGCGCTTCTGGAAGCGGACGTGGCGCTGGAAGTCGTGCGTTCCTTCACCGACAGGGTGCGTGAAAAGGCTGTCGGCGCAGCCGTCCTGAAGTCGATCAAGCCCGGCCAGATGGTCGTCAAGATCGTGCATGACGAGCTTGTCGAGATGCTCGGTACCGAAGGCGTCTCCATCGATCTCAACGCCCCCGCCCCCGTCGTCATCATGATGGTGGGTCTGCAGGGTTCGGGCAAGACCACCACCACCGGCAAGATTGCCAAGCGCCTGACCGACCGCGAGAAGAAGAAGGTGCTGATGGCATCTCTCGACACGCGTCGTCCGGCCGCGCAGGAACAGCTTCGCCAGCTCGGTGTCCAGACGAGCATCGACACGCTGCCGATCATCGCCGGCCAGTCGCCAACCGATATCGCCGCACGCGCGGTGCAGGCGGCAAAGCTTGGCGGCCATGACGTCGTCATTCTCGATACCGCCGGCCGTACCCATATCGACGAACCCTTGATGCTGGAAATGGCCGACATCAAGAAGAAGTCCAACCCGCACGAAATCCTGCTGGTCGCGGATTCGCTGACCGGTCAGGACGCCGTCAATCTGGCGCGCAATTTCGATGAGCGCGTCGGCATCACCGGCCTCGTGCTGACCCGTATGGATGGCGATGGACGCGGCGGTGCGGCTCTCTCCATGCGTGCCGTCACCGGCAAGCCGATCAAGCTGATCGGTATCGGCGAGCGGATGAACGAACTCGACGAGTTTCATCCGCGCCGTATCGCCGACCGTATTCTCGGCATGGGCGACATCGTCTCGCTGGTCGAAAAGGCCGCCGAAAACATCGATGCGGAAAAAGCCCGCGCCATGGCCGAGAAGATGGCCAAGGGCAAGTTCGACCTCAACGATCTCTCCGACCAGCTTGCCCAGATGAAGAAGATGGGCGGCATGGGCGGTATCATGGGGCTGATGCCCGGCATGGCCGGCATGAAGGACAAGATGGCTTCGGCTGGTCTGAACGACAAGATGTTCGACCGCCAGATCGCCATCATCTCTTCGATGACCAAGGCCGAACGCGCCAATCCCGATATTCTGAAGCATAGCCGCAAGAAGCGCATCGCCGCCGGTTCCGGCACGGATGCTGCTGAAATCAACAAGCTTCTGAAGATGCATCGCGGCATGGCCGACATGATGAAGGCCATGGGCGGCAAGGGCAAAGGCGGCATCATGAAGCAGATGATGGGCGGCCTTGCCGGCAAGATGGGCCTCGGTGGCCTTGGCGGCGGTATGCCGGACCTGTCGAACATCGATCCGAAGCAGCTCGAGGCGCTCCAGAAGCAGGCGGAAGCAGCCGGTCTCGGCAAGCCGGGCGCAATGCCCGGTCTTGGCGGTCTGCCGGGCGGATTGCCGGGTCTGGGTGGCGCCAAGCTGCCCGGTCTTGGCGGCATGCCGGGCCTGCCCGGCTTTCCGAAAAAGAAGTGAGGGGGGCACCAGTGAACAATGCAGAGGTGAAAGCCCAGCTTTCCGAATACCGCCAGTCGATCGACAATATCGATGCCGCACTGGTTCACATTCTTGCCGAACGTTTCCGCTGTACCAAGGCGGTGGGCGTGCTGAAGGCAAAGTACAATTTGCCGCCGGCCGACCCGGCGCGCGAGGAATACCAGATCGAACGCCTTCGCCGTCTGGCGAAGGATGCCAATCTGGACCCGGATTTCGCCGAGAAGTTCCTGAACTTCATCATCAAGGAAGTCATCCGGCATCATGAAGCAATCGCCGCCGAACATGGCGGTAACGAAAAGACCGCCTGAACGGCGGACAAGCCATCCTAAGGAGTAAATGACATGGCACTGAAAATTCGTCTCGCACGCGGTGGTTCCAAGAAGCGCCCGTATTACCAGATCGTCGTTGCTGACGCCCGTTCGCCCCGCGACGGCCGTTTCCTCGAGAAGGTCGGTTCCTGGAACCCGATGCTCGGCAAGGACAACCCGCAGCGCGTTGAGCTGAAGGCTGACCTCATCAAGGAATGGATCGCCAAGGGCGCACAGCCGACCGACCGCGTTCTGCGCTTCCTCGCAGAAGCCGGCCTTGCCGAGCGCGCCGCTCGCAGCAACCCGGAAAAGGCAAAGCCGGGCAAGCGCGCCCTGGAGCGCGTTGCTGAAAAGAAGCAGAAGGCTGAAGATGCAGCCGCTGCTGCTGCGGAAGCCTCTGCTGCAGAATAATCTGCACGGAAACTTTTGAAGAACGGGCGGTGTGGTTTTCCATGCCGCCCGTTTTTTGTTTATTTTGGCGTCAACAAACCTTAAAGCTGACGCAACCAACACCAGAAGACGGACGGCCCGATGGCAAAGCTGGAAAACCCGGTACTCATGGCAAAGATCGGCGGCGCGCAGGGCCTGCGCGGCGAAGTCCGTGTCAGCACCTATACGGCCGATCCGATGGCGCTTGGCGACTATGGCAATCTCGTCACTGCCGATGGCCGCGTTTTCGAAATTCTGGAAGTGCGCGAGGGCAAGAACGTCGTCGTCGTTCGTTTCAGGGGCATCAACGACCGAAATGCGGCGGAAAGCCTGAATGGGCTGGAGCTGTTCATCGAGCGCGACAATCTGCCCGACGACGAGCTTGACGATGACGAGTTTTATTATGCCGATCTCGAAGGGCTGGAAGCCGTCGATGCGGAAGGCAAAAGTTATGGCGCCGTCAGCGCCGTCTATGATTTCGGCGCGGGTGATCTTCTGGAGCTGAAGGGCGCGGGCCGTCGCCCTGCCCTCATTCCCTTTTCGGAAGCAGCCGTGCTGGAAATCGATCTCGAAGCCGGTCGTATTCTCATCGATCCGATGGCCGCCGGCTTGATCGACAATCCCGACGACAAGGACGAAACCGGCGTATCGCCTTTCGGCAAGAAATAAACAATGACCTTCAAGGCTACCGTTCTGACGCTCTACCCGGAAATGTTTCCCGGGCATCTCGGATATTCGCTGGCGGGCAAGGCGCTGGAGCGGGGGCAATGGTCGCTGGACGCCGTACAGATCCGCGAATTTGCTACTGACAGACACAGAAGCGTCGATGACACACCGGCAGGCGGCGGCGCCGGCATGGTGCTAAAGCCCGACGTTCTGGCGGCGGCCATCGACCATGTTTCAGATGGCGATACACGGCCCCGCCTCCTTATGAGCCCACGTGGCAAACCGCTGTCGCAAAACCGTGTGCGTGAACTGGCGGCCGGAGAAGGCGCGATCATCGTCTGCGGCCGTTTCGAAGGCGTCGACCAGCGGGTGATAGAGGCGCGCGGGCTGGAGGAAGTGTCGATCGGCGATTACATCCTCTCCGGCGGTGAGCCGGCGGCGCTGACGCTTCTTGATGCCGTCGTCCGCATCCTGCCGGGCGTCATGGGCAACGATCTTTCCGGTGTGCATGAGAGCTTCGAGGGCGGACTGCTGGAACATCCGCACTATACCCGCCCGCAGGTCTGGGAAGGCCGTGATATCCCAGCCGTTCTCACCTCCGGCAACCACGCTGTCATCGACAGGTGGCGTCATGAACAGGCGCTGAAGCTGACGCAGGAAAGACGCCCGGACCTTCTGGTAAAGGCTCAGGCCGAAACGAAGTAATAGGCGGTCAGCACCAGCCCGACCGCAATCACCAGCCAGCGGATGATCCATTGCGGCACCCGCCGTGCCGTGTGCACGCCCACATAGCCGCCAAGTGCGGCCGCAGGGAACATGATGAGCGCCGCCCACCAGGAAACGACGCCACCGCTGACGAAGATCGTGATTGCGATGACGGCGATCACGACTGACAAGAGGTTCTTCAGCGCGTTCAGATGATGATAGCTGCCGCCCGAGGTTATTCCGAGGATGGCCAGCATCATGATGCCCATGCCGGCACCGAAAAACCCGCCATAGACGGAAGCGAGACCCTGAAAGACGAGGCTCGGCAGATTGCCGGGCGAACGTTCGGCGCTCGCCTTCGGCCGCAGCCACGGGCCGGCAGCGAAAACGGCGGTGGCAGCAAGAAGCAGCCATGGCACGAGCTGGCGGAAGGAAGGATTGTCGAGCGACAAAAGCAGAAGCGATCCGGCCAGCCCGCCGACGACTGAAACGCCCGACAGAAGGATCGCCTCGCGCCAATGGGCGCGAATTTCCGGCCCATAGGCGATCACGGAGGTGATGTAGCCCGGAAACTGCACGATGGCTGACGTGGCGTTGGCGACGATGGGTGGCAGGCCGGCCAGCGTCATCGCCCCGAAGGTCAGGAAGGTGCCGCCACCGGCAATCGCATTGACGACACCCGACAGAAAGCCGGTCGTAAACAGCATGAGAACGATGAAAATTGACATGGCCCCTCCCAAGGTTCCCATGCCATATCCGCCAGCGCGCCGCTTCGCAACTGCCGGAACGCGGCGCGTAATTGATAAAATATTGTCATGAAAGGGATGACAAACGGCGCATCCTCGTGTATGTGCCCGCGTGGAAATGGGAAATATCCCAACCGAAAGCAAAGAATGGCGAACCCGCTCCTGCCGAAAGGCATGGTCTGAAGGCATTGACCGACAGACGAACCGTTGAGCGCTCTGGCTGTTTCAGAAGAAATCAGAGGTTAACATGACCAACATCATTCAGCAGCTGGAAGCCGAACAGGCCGCCAAGATCGAAGCAAAGCGCACCCTGCCCGAGTTTTCCCCGGGCGACACCCTGCGCGTCAACGTGCGCGTTACCGAAGGTAACCGTACCCGCGTTCAGGCTTACGAAGGCGTTTGCATCGCCCGTTCCGGCGGCGGTCTTTCCGAAAGCTTCACCGTTCGCAAGATTTCCTACGGCGAAGGCGTCGAGCGCGTATTCCCGATCTACTCCCCGCTGGTCGAAGGCGTTGAAGTCGTTCGCCGCGGTAAGGTTCGCCGCGCAAAGCTCTACTACCTGCGCGACCGTCGCGGCAAGGCTGCCCGTATCGTTGAGAACACCGGTACGCGCGCCCGCAAGCTGAACGAGTCCGAGCGTCAGGCGCTTGCCGACGAAAAGGCACGTCTGGAAGCCGAAAAGGTAGCAGCAGCACAGGCTCTCGCCGCCGAGAAGGCAGCAGCCGAAGCCGCAGAAGCCAAGGCAGCGGAAGAAGCAGCAAAGGCTGCTGAAACCGCAGCGGAATAAGATTTCCATTTCGATGGATTGATCAAAAGGCGGTCTTCGGGCCGCCTTTTTTGTTGCGTCGACATCACGTAGCAAGGCATGCATGCGGCTTGAAAGCCGCGATTGACGAGCATTGGCTGGCCAGAAAATACCCAAGCTCTCTCAGTCATTTCCTTTGCGGAAAGATGCGGCAGATTTCGAGCGGCAACAAATGCCTAGCTGATTTCTAGCTCGAATGTTTTAGCCCATCCTCGAACAGCATTGCCTAATTGCATTTATTGTGCGATTTTCTTGCCGTTTCAGGTGTTATTATGTTTTTATTTAATTCTTTTTTAACAAAAAATAAGTCCGCTTTTTTCGCCGTTGGTCTCGCCAGCGCGTTGATGAACATTCTTAATCTTTCCGGCTCGCTTTTCATGCTGGAAGTTTACGACCGCATTTTGCCAAGCAAGAGCATTCCATCCCTTGTGGCACTGGTCGTTCTCCTGATCGTTCTCTACGCGTTCCTTATGGGGTTCGACGCGCTGCGAGGCCGTATATTGGCGCGCATTTCGGACAATATGGACGACGCGCTCAATCAGAAGCTTTTCAGGGCGTCGATCAGCGCCCCGCTCCTTGCCTCGGGAAAGACCGATGGGCTGCAGATCGTCGGCGATCTCGATCAGATCCGTCAGTTCCTCTCAGGACCAGGCCCGGCCGCCTTTTTCGACATTCCCTGGCTGCCCATCTATCTGCTGATCTGTTTTGCCCTGCATCCGTGGATCGGGTTCGCTGTGCTCGGCGGAGCCGTAGTTCTCATCGTGCTGACGCTTCTTACGAACTGGCTGACAGAACGGGCGACAAAGCAGGCTTATACCGCGCGAGGCCAAAGAAACGTCCTCGTCGGCAGCAGCCAGCGCAACATCGAATCCATCAAGACCATGGGCATGATGGGGGCGGTGACGTCCATGTGGGACGAACTACATTCCAGATACCGCACCGTCACCCTGTCGACATCCGATACGGCCGGCATGCTCGGCGCCATGTCGCGAACATTCCGGCTGCTGCTGCAATCCGGCGTCATGGCCATCGGCGCCGTGCTTGTCATCGACGGCAATGCATCGGCGGGCAGCATCATCGCAGGCTCGATCCTCTCGGCAAAGGCGCTCGGCCCTGTCGAACATGCGATTGCAAACTGGCGCAGCTTCATGACCGCAAGGCAGGGCTGGAAACGCGTCAACGAGTTTCTGGAACTGGTGCCCGAACCCTCGCCGCCGCTCTCCCTGCCCCGCCCGCAATTTACCGTCGCGGTTGACCGGGTAACCGGTGGGCCACCAAACGGCGCACGCGATACGGTCGCCGATATTTCCTTCACGCTGAACGCAGGCGACGGTCTCGGCATCATCGGCCCAAGCGCCTCGGGCAAATCCACGCTGGCACGCTTGATGACCGGCATCTGGCCTTATGAACGCGGTTCCGTCCGTTTCGACGGGGCCGCGCTCAATCAGTGGGATTTCGAGTTTCTCGGCAAATCCATCGGCTACATGCCCCAGCAGGTGGAGCTGATGCCGGGGACCGTGGCGCAGAATATCGCACGCTTCGACCGCGATGCGACAGCGGAAGCGGTTGTCGCCGCAGCCAAGGCCGCGCAGGTGCATGAGCTGATCCTCAACCTGCCCAACGGTTACGATACCTATATTGGCGACCGTGGCGAGGCTTTATCGGGCGGGCAGAAACAGCGCATCGGCCTTGCCCGTGCACTGTTTGGCGAACCCTTCTTCGTCCTTCTCGATGAGCCGAACTCCAATCTGGACAGCGAAGGCGAAGCGGCCCTGCGCAATGCCATTGGCGACATCAGGGCGCGCGGCGGCATTGTCGTCGTCATTGCCCATCGCCCCAGCGCCATCGAAAGCGTCAATCTGGTGATGGTGATGAGCAACGGCCGGATGCTGCGCTTTGGCACCAAGGAGGAGGTGCTCGCGCAAATCCTGCGGCAGAATATCCGCCAGGTGCCTGAGGAGGAAGAACCGCGCAAGATTGAAAACCGGGTGAGCGAAAATGGTTGAGGCGGAAAAACCCGCTATGACGAATGCGTCCATTCTCAAGCACTCGACCGCAGTGGTCGTTCTCGCCCTTGGCCTTCTGGTCGGATTGGGCGGCTGGGCGGCTTTTGCAAAGCTTGCCGGCGCGGTGGTGGCCACGGGCCGGGTTGTCGTTGAAGGCAACTCCAAGAAAATCCAGCATCTTTCCGGCGGCATCGTCAGCGAGATCAATGTTGCCGAAGGCGACAGGGTCGAGGCCGGTCAGGTCCTGTTGCGGCTAAGCGCCACCGTCGTGCAGGCGAACCTCTCCATCGTCGAAAATACGCTTGCGCAGCTTTATTCGCGTCGGGCTCGTCTGCGTGCGGAAATTGCTGAGGCGCCGTATTTCACCGTGGAGGAAGATCTGGCGGCACTGACAAGTTCGAAAGCGGCCAAGACCTTTATCGACAGCGAACAGAACCTTTTCGACAGCCGTCGCAACGCCTTGATCGGCATGAAAAAGCAGCTGGGAACACGCAAGGATCAGCTTGCCGACGAGGCACGCGGCCTCGAGGTGCAGGTGGAGGCAACGGACAATGAGCTTGCGATTGTAAAGGAAGATGTTTCCAAAACGGACGAGCTCTTCAAAAAAGGGCTTGTCACGCTTCAGCGCCTCAATCTCCTCAAGCGCCAGCTCTCCAATCTCGAAGGTCAGCAGGGTCAATATATTGCCGCCCGGGCACAGACGGTGGGCAAGCTTAGCGAACTGGACCTGCAATTGCTCCAGCTCGATGAAGACCGCAAATCGGAAGTCACGAAAGACTTGACATCGATCGAAGCAACCGTCGCGGAATATGAAGAGCGGCTGGCGGCAACGCGCGATCAACTGGATCGCCTCGACATCCGCTCGCCGATTGCCGGTCGCATCTACCAGCTCTCGGTGCACAATATAAACGGCGTCATTCAACCGGGTGAAGTGCTGATGCTGGTGGTGCCGGAGCAGGATGAGCTTGCCATCGAGGCCAATATAACCCCACGAGACATCGATCAGATTTACGTCGGGCAGCCGGTTACCATTCGTTTCACGGCATTCAATCAAAGCACGACGCCGGATTTGAGCGCGCAAGTTGCTGTCGTCGCCCCCGATCTGCAGACAGATTCCCGAACTGGCACATCTTATTACGCGCTGCGCATCAAACCCGACAAGGCCGGAATGGGTCATCTGCCCGGCGGGAAATTATATCCCGGCATGCCGGCCGAAGTATTCATACAAACCAGCGAAAGGAGTGTTCTTTCTTATTTTGTGAAACCATTCCAGGACAGGCTCAAAAAGACCTTCGTACAGGAATAAACAGTTTCCATTGCATAATTTTTCGAAAGGAATTTTCACAACACGTTAAAGACGCACTTTATTCAAAAAAACAATTTCTTATATTGTATTATCATTTTTTACGTATTAAATATCACCCGCAATATTTATTATAAATTTAATTTCAATTCATCGATTTCTCAAAAATTTATGGGAGTGTAAAATGGCGTTAAAAGTAACTTTTGGTAATGGTGGCGCTGCTTCGGTATCTTCGCTCACCAACCTGGTCGATCAGGAAGCTTACAAGCTCCTCACCGAATCCACAGCACAGGTCAAAAACGGTTCTTCGCTCGACTCCGGCGTGGTCAATGTCGGCGCGGTATCGGTTCCCGGCACCGGCGCGGGCGGCACGGTCGATGTTGGCTATGACCCCAGCTCGAACGGCTTCAAATTTGACGTATCGTCGGCATGGAATTCCGTAAAGAACGCTCTCGCCCAGTCCGACACTTCTGAAAACCTTATCTTCAAGGATTTCGTTCAGGTCGATGTTCATCTCGGCGGCACCGGTTCGTCCACCGTGGAAGTTCTCAATGCCAAGCGTGGCAACATCTCGACCGGCGCGGGCAACGACACGGTCTCGGTCTCGGTCGTATCGAACGACAAGGCTTGGGTAAACGCCTTCAACATCGACACTGGCGCCGGCAACGACACCATCGTGGTCAAGGCGGGCACGGCGTTCGACGGCGGCGTTGCTGCCGGTACCAACGTCGTGAACGGTGGCGCTGGCGTCACCGACGGCAGCTTCACCTCCGTCAAGATCGACGCCGGCGCGGGTAACGACTCTATCGACCTGAGCGGTGTGAACCTCGCTTCATCGCTCGTCACCGGCGGCAAGGGCATCGACCACATAAAGGCAAGTGGTGGCGCCGATACCTTTGTCTTCAATCTCGGCGACATGGCCAAGAGCATCGCCACCGACAGCATTGAAGGCTTCAACGCCGCCGTGGACAAGCTCAAGCTGGTCGGCACGGTAATCGATAACTGGGCGGTTTCGACGATCGATAGCGACACCGTCCTCACCTACAACGTCACTGGCGAGCACAAGGGCGAAAAGATCGTTGTCGCCGGTGTTCACCTGACCGGTAGCGACTGGTTCACCGCGTAATTCTCTCGAAGAGAATTTCATTATTTGTCGCTTAAAATGATCGTGGCCCGGAAACATCCGGGCCACGAATTTTTTACATATGCGACCGCCGGCGCTTATGGCAGCCGTCGCTATTTTCCAAAATCAGGCAGCCTTAACCTGATTGCCCATTCTGCGGGTTGCGATGATGACCAGCACCCCGGCAAGCGCCAGGCAGAAAGCAAGGAAGAACATCGGCGCAATGGTGCTGCCGGTCTGATCCTTGATCCAGGGCACCACGTTCTGCGCCACGAAACCACCCAGATTGCCGACGGAATTGATCGCGGCGATGCCGGCGGCCGCACCTGCTCCCTTGAGGAAGCGGCCGGGCAGGCTCCAGAACACCGGCTGGCCGGCAAAGATGCCTGCGGCGGCGATGCAAAGGAAGGCGAACTGCAAGACCGGATCGCTCAGCAATGCCGACATCAACAGGCAAAAGGCGCCGATGAAGGCAGGACCGACGATATAGGGCGTCTTGTTCTTTGCCTTGTCGGCGGCCAGGGGCACAACGAACAGCGCGATGGCCACGATCACCCAGGGGATGATGTTAATGAAGCCATTGGCGGTGTTGGAAACGCCGAAGCTCTTCACGATGGTCGGAAGCCAGTAGCTGAGACCATAGGCCGCCAGCGGAAAGCCGACATAGCAGAGCGCCATGAACAGCACGCGCGGATTGACCAGCGCCTTGAAGCCGTCCTCCGCATGCTCTTCCATGCCCTTGTTTTCTTCGGCCAGCCGGTTCTTCAGCCAGTTTTTCTCATCCTGCGTCAGAAACTTCGCCTTTTCCGGAGTGTCGTCGAGATAAAAGAAGGTGACGATGCCGGCGATGACGGCCGGGATACCCGTGGCGAGGAATACCCACTCCCATCCCGCATAACCGAGGAAACCATCCAGATCGAGCAGCATGCCGCCGAGCGGCGCGCCGATGGCATTGGCAAGCGCGCTGAAAATCATGAACAGGCCGATCATGCGGCCGCGATAATCCCGCGGGAACCAGAGCGTCATCAGGAAGAGCACGCCGGGGAAGAAACCCGCTTCGCAAAGCCCGAGCAGGAAGCGCAGGATATAAAACATCGTGGCGTTCTGCGTGTAGGCAAGCGCGATGGTGACGGCGCCCCAGGAAACCAGAATGCGGGCAAACCATTTGCTGGCGCCGAAACGGTTGAGGAACAGGTTGCTCGGCACTTCGAAGATGAAGTAACCAATGAAGAACAGCGAAGCGCCAAGACCGTAGGCATATTCGCTGAGGCTCAGCGCATCCACCATCTGCAGCTTGGCATAGCTGACATTCTGGCGGTCGATATAGGCGATGAGATAGAGAAGGCCAAGAAACGGCATCAGCCGCCAGGTGATCTTCGAGATAAGGGCTTTTTCGGATACCATATGCTTTTCCCTCCCTTCGATTTCTCGTCGAAACGCAAATGATAAGGGAACCCATCTATATGTGCATCGCAAAATACGCAAGTTGCATTGCATCATGACCATTGGAGAACCCCAGCAGGACAGGCCCGTTGCGGGCCTTCAGTCGTGATGCAGCGCATATAGAAAATGCCGAGCCGCCGCATTCCGTGCTGTACGCATTCATATTGCCGTAAAACCGGCGATCTGCTATGAAGGCTGCCATGGGATCTAAATTCGGATGTCTCGCGCAGAATGTTTATGTGCTGCAGGACCACAAGCGTCTGCCGGCACGGTTCTTTGCGCGCGTTTCCGGGGCGCTCACCAGCCGACTTAGGCTCGCCTGACAGCACCGCTGTCCACGCCTTTCTGAACCCTGATTACCCTTTTCCATGACAAGGCATAGAGCCATGAGCGCACCCCGCACCTTATATGACAAGATCTGGGACGACCACGTCGTCAATCGTGACCCGGACGGAACCTGTCTTCTCTACATCGACCGTCACCTCGTCCATGAGGTGACGAGCCCGCAGGCCTTCGAAGGCCTGCGCATGGCCGGCCGGCCAGTGCACTCGCCTGCCCGCACGCTGGCCGTCGTCGACCATAACGTTCCGACCACGGCCGACCGGCTGGAAGGCATCAAGAACGAGGAAAGCCGCATCCAGGTGGAAGCGCTCGCGCAGAACGCCAAGGATTTCGGCGTCGAGTATTATTCCGAGCGCGACAAGCGCCAGGGCATCGTTCACATCGTTGGCCCTGAACAGGGTTTCACCCTGCCGGGCATGACGATCGTGTGCGGTGACAGCCACACCTCGACCCACGGCGCCTTTGGCGCACTGGCGCATGGCATCGGCACCTCGGAAGTGGAGCACGTTCTGGCGACCCAGACGTTGATCCAGAAGAAAGCCAAGAACATGCTGGTGCGCGTCGACGGCAAAATCCCCGATGGCGTTACCGCCAAGGATATCATCCTCGCCATTATCGGCGAGATCGGCACGGCTGGCGGCACCGGCCACGTGATCGAATTTGCCGGCGAGGCGATCCGTTCGCTCTCCATGGAAGGCCGCATGACGGTCTGCAACATGACCATTGAGGGCGGCGCCCGTGCGGGTCTTATCGCACCTGACGAAACCACCTTCGATTACATCAAGGACAAGCCGCGCTCGCCGAAGGGCGAAACGCTGGAACAGGCCATCTCCTATTGGAAAACGCTGAAATCCGACGAAGGCGCCCATTATGACAAGGTCGTGGTGCTGGATGCGGCCAACCTGCCGCCCATCGTCTCCTGGGGTTCGTCTCCGGAAGACGTGACCTCCGTTGAAGGCATTGTTCCCAATCCCGATGATATCGAGGAAGAAAACAAGCGCGCCTCCAAGTGGCGTGCGCTTGACTACATGGGCCTGAAGCCCGGTACCCGCATCACCGATATCGCCATCGACCGCGTCTTCATCGGCTCCTGCACCAATGGCCGCATCGAGGATTTGCGCGCGGCGGCGAAGATCGTTGACGGCCGCAAAGTCGCTCCCACCGTTTCGGCCATGATCGTCCCCGGCTCCGGTCTCGTGAAGGAACAGGCGGAAAAGGAAGGTCTGGACAAGATTTTCCTCGAAGCCGGTTTCGAATGGCGCGAGCCAGGCTGCTCCATGTGCCTTGCCATGAATGACGACCGCCTGAAACCCGGCGAACGCTGCGCTTCCACCTCGAACCGCAATTTCGAGGGCCGCCAGGGCTATAAGAGCCGCACCCACCTCGTCTCCCCCGCCATGGCGGCGGCGGCGGCGATTGCTGGTCATTTCGTCGACGTACGTGAGTGGCAATAAGCTCCTGAGGCCATCGTTTCAGGAAAGCCACCCGTACCCACAGGGGGGGGGTGGCTTTTTATTATAGCCCCTGCAAACGCCGCTGCGGCTGCGTGCCGTGCAGAAACACGGCGAAAGTATCCCAGGGCGGCGTGATGGAGAGCTGGCTCAAGATACGCGCTACCTCGCCTCTGTGAATGCCCGCATGCAGGACCATATGTGAAATCATCTCAGCGCGGGACATGTAACCCTTGTCCCCATCCGTGAAGGTGAAGGCGACAAATTCGCCAAGCGATGCCGGCGATGTTTTCTCGATATAATCGAGATACCAGCCATCGAGCGTGGCGACATCCTTCGCAAGATCATCCAGCTGCGGCGCTGCCTCGGTATTATCCGAGAGAAAGCCATGTGCCGTTCCGGTGAGGTGACCCGAAAAAATCCTCGCGACGACGTAATAGTGATTGATCAGCCGGATTGCCGTGTGCCGTTCGGATGCATTTTGGACGGGATCGAGGTGTTTCAGCTTCTCGAACAAGTCCCTGTTCGCCCATTGGTGATAGCCGAGCAGGCTCCTGAGCAGATCCCTCATCACAATATCCTTTACATCTGAAAAATGTGAGCACTATGTTTATATTTTCGCCATAGAGGGTATCTTGTCTACTCGCATTGCAAAGCGGAAGACCGAGATGCGCAAGGAGCCTCGTCAGGAGCGTTCCCGCGCCACGGTCGATGCCGTCATTCACGCGGCGGCTCGCATTTTGAGCGATCATGGCTGGGCGGGTTTTACCACGAACAGGGTCGCCGAAACGGCCGGCGTCAGCATCGGCTCGCTCTATCAATATTTCCCGGACAAGATTTCAATCGTGGAAGCGGTGCGCCATCGTCACCTCGAAGACTGTCTCTCCGTCATGAAGAGCGTCTCGCAAAAGCGGCAATCGCTTGCGACATTCGTGGAAGAGCTCGTAACCGGCATGATCGGGGTCCACAGCATCCATCCCGGTCTTCACAAGGTCCTTCTGGACGATGCACCCAGCCACGAAGGGACGAACGATCCCAACAACGTTTTCGAACAGGAATATCTCGGCCTTTATGCTGCAGCGATCGCGGCACATATGACAGCCGGCACAAAGGGCGAAAGCAGAACCGCGGCGCTGACCGTATCCGATGCCATTGACGGCATCATTCACAATGCCGCCCGCCGCGGAGAGTTGCAGTCATCCAAAGTCAGACGGGAAATGATTGCGCTCGTTCACGCCTACCTGTCTCAGGTAACCGGTGAATGAGAGGCCGTCAGCTCATTCCGAAATGATCTTCACCCGCTGACCCGGCTGAATGGTGGCCGTGGCGCTCATTGCGTTGATCATGCGGAACATGTCGAGCTTCCGGTCGGTTCCCATCATCCGCGCCGCCATTGTCGCCACGGTTTCACCGGGCTTCACCGTCACCACCCGCACCCTGAGCGGCTTCAGCGAGGCGATTTCCTGCGGCGTCATCTTGCGGAAGCTGGTGCGCAATGTATTGGCGATGGAATCGAGCTGCGTATTGCCCTTCGGCACGGCGGTCAGGAAACGGAATATCTGCTGGCCGACACGAATGACGGTCACGTCGAAGTCCCATTTATCCGCACTTGCCCGGGCTGTCGCAGCCTCCAGACCATTGATCTGGGTTTCCTTGACGGTTTCCGGCAACAGGCCGGCAACCCAGCCGCTGGTCAGGTAATTGGCAAGGCTTGTCTGTTTCGGATCGGCGACGCCGTCGAAACGGATGGCCATATCGCCCGGTCCCGTCGCCAGAACGGCCTCGACCTTGTTGTCGATGACGAAACCTTCCGGCACATCAAAACGAATGCCGAGCGTTCCGTGCAGGAATGTCTGGCCGCGGACATAACCTTCCTGCGGGCTATCGCCATAAAGCAGGCCGTCTATGCCATCCAGAAACCAGTCGCGACCACGATCCCCGACCTGACCGTCCTGACCGAAGGCGCGGGCATGACGGCGCGCAAGCTCGATGCGCTGCGGCGTGTTGGGGTGGCTGGAAAGGAAGTCGAGGCTCTGGTCGTTTTCGGGGTCAGCCGAAGAGAACCGCGCATAGGCCGCCATGGAATCCAGAAAACGCGGCGAGGCAAAGGGGTCGTAACCGGCCTCACCCAGCATCCGCACGCCGATCACATCCGCCTGCAATTCCTGCTGGCGCGAAAAGGCCGCGAGCCGCAGCTTGCCGCGCGCAAGCGCCTGCTTGCCGGCAAGATCGCTCGACAGCACCTCGGCAACCACGCGGCTGGCAATCACCTCCGCCTCTTCGCGGCGCTGGCGTTCGATGCCATGGTTGGCGGTGACGTGGCCCATCTCATGCGAAAGCACGGCGGCCACTTCAGAAGCATCGTTGGCAAGCGCCAGAAGCCCGCGCGTCACGTAAAGATATCCGCCCGGCAGCGCAAAGGCGTTGATGGCCGGCGAGTTGAGGATGGTGATGCGGTAAGACTGTTGCGGGTTTTCTGAAACGGCCGTCAGCGCACCGGCAATGCGCGCAACAAGCCGCTCCGTCTTGGCGTCACGATATTCACCGCCATAACTCGCCACGATGCGCGGATGCTCGCGCGCGCCCATCTGGGCGCGGGGATCATTCTTCTGCACCTCTTCCACGGTCTGCGGATTATCCGACGGGCGCAGCGTGGACTGGTAGGCCGGGCTGAAGAGAGACTGGCACGACGACAGGAACACCGCAGACGCGGTCAGCACACAACAGGCTGCAGCCATCCTGCCCGAACGGCGAAGGCCTGAACGGGAGAAGAGCCTCCACTGTGCAGTCATGCTATTTCTCATTCTCTATGCCTGCCCCTAACGTTCCTGATCATCCGTTAATTGCAGACCAGAATAACAGATTCGCCCCAACGGGCGATGAATGCCGAAACGGTAAAAACGATCCATCAAGTCCGGATTATTCCTGAAGAACGCAATAATTCCCATCTTTTCTCGGGCAACAACTTGAAACTGGCAAGTGCAAATTAGCGCCATTGAAGTCATCTAAAGCGATTGCCAGCGGCACACGTCGAAAATAAGGCGATCACCCGTTCAGAAAACTGTCCACCGCCTTCACATTTTGTGTGGCGAAGAAATCTGCGGTCGGGCCGGTATAGACAACCCGGCCGCGATCAAGAAAAACCACCTGCTGCGCCAGCTTCTTTATGTCTTCGGGATGGTGGGTAACAATAATCACCGTGTTTTTTGTTTCTCCATGCAAGTCGAGAAGCAGGGAGGTCATGCCCGCCCGCAGTCCCGGATCGAGTGCGGCAAAAGGCTCGTCGAGCAGCATGACCGGTTTTTTCCTGACCAGCGCACGCGCCAGCGCCGCCCTCTGCCTTTCTCCGCCGGAAAGCGTGCCCGGTAAACGTTTGTTGAAACCCGCCAGACCGACACGTGCAAGCGCCATTTCAATCCGTTCCCGGTCTTCCAGCCGCAATTTCAGCCCGGGGCTGACACCGAGAGCGACATTGGTGAAGATATCGAGATGCGCAAACAGATTATTATCCTGAAAGATCGATGAGACCGGTCGTTCCGAAGGATCGAGCGCCGTCATGTCCTGCCCGCCGATCATCACGCGGCCGGAATCCGGCGCCTCGAAACCGGCGACGAGGTTGAGAAGCGTCGACTTGCCCGAACCGGACGCGCCGACGACGGCGGTTATCCGGCTCTTTGGGAATGTGCAATCGAGGTCGAAATCCTGTGTTCCAAGCCGCAGCCTGACCTTGTCCAGTTCAACGGCAAAATCATCGCCTGTCATATGCTCGCCCTTGCTGATTGGGATTGCCGTGCAACACCGCCTGCGGCAAGCAGCAGGCAGACGACACCGAGAAGGAAGGCATAACCGGCGGCGTCATCGGTACGATAGCTGCCCATATTGCTGTAAACCAGCCATGGCAGGGTGATGAAACTTTCCGATCCGAACAGGGCAACCGCGCCTAAATCGCCGAGAGACAGGGCCATGGCGAAGGAAAACGCCATGGCCAGCGGCCGCCACAGAACCGGAAGATCGGCGAACCGCAGCCGCGTCAGGCCCTGAAGCCCGAGACTGGCGGAAAGCCGGCCGGTGCGCAAAAAATGACTGGTGCAAGCCGGCTCCAGCACGCGCATGGCAAGCGGCAAAGCCATGAGCATGTTGATAAGCGCCACGAGGACGGGCGCATAGAAGCTGACATCGCCGAAAACCCGCAATAACAGGAACCACCCGCTTCCCAATACGACAGGCGGCACCAAAAGCACCAGCGAAGACCCTGCCCCCAGCATGGCGGAGAGGAAGCGCAGGGGTTGCCCCGCCTGCCGTCTGGAGCCTATCGCCTGGCGTGCGCCGATGATCGCCATGCAGCAAAGCACGACAAGGGCTGCGGAGAGTGCAGCGATTGCAAGACTGGTCGCCGCCGCGCGCAGGAAAATAGGCGCGGACAGAAGACGCGGCAGATCGGCCCTCAAACCCGAGACGGCGATGGCGACAAGCGGCAGGCCGATCAGCAGAACAGCGAACACGATTGCCGCGCCATCCCAGAGGCGGGCACCGATGCCCTTTCCGTCGAAACGGTGAAGGGAACGACCAAGCGAGGGAATTTCCGCTTCGGGCGACGGCAAAAAGGCAAGAAGGCCGAGCAGGATTGCGGTGAGGCCAATCTGCAAAACCGAAAGCGCAATCGCCCGCTGCGGATCGAAATCGAACCGCAACGCCTGATAGATCGCCACCTCCAGCGTCGTTGCCGCCGGCCCGCCGCCCAACAGAAGAACGAGCGTGAAACTGGTGGCGCACAGCATGAAGACAAGCCCGGCAATGCCGGGAACGAGACGCGCGACCGCCGGCCATTCGATAAAACGGAAAATCGAAACCGGCCCCATGCCGAGGCTGGCCGCCATGCGCCAATATTCGCCCGGAATGCGCTCCAGCCCGGCCAGCATCAGCCGCACCGAAAGCGGCAGATTGAAAAACACATGGGCAATAAGAATGCCGGACAGGCCGTAAATGCTGAAAGGCTCATTCGCCCCGGCAAAAACGAGGGCCGAATTCAAAACGCCCTGCCTGCCCCAGATGGTGATGATACCGAAGGCGCCGACGATCACCGGCAGACCCATCGGCACCGCCATCAGCCTGATGATCCAGATCCTTCCCGGAAACTCGCGCCGACGACAAAGCGCCAGCGCCACCGGCAGGCCGAGAACAATGGAAAGAAGGGTGGAAAGCGTTGCCTGATAAAGCGTGAAACGCAGGATGCGCAGCGTATAGGCATCCATGATGCCGGCAGCGGACGCACCGGCATCAAAAGACAGGAGAGCCGCAACCGCGAGCGCCATGAACAGGAAAACGGCGGCAAAAGCCGCCGTTCCGAAAATGATCGACCGCCGGTAATCGCGACGCAGCATCATGCGCGGGTGTGCCTCTTCCTCAATTCATGCTCATGGCGGCAAGCCATTCATCGATCCATGCCTTGCGGTTCTTCGCCACCTCTTGCGGATTCATCAGGAAAGTCTTCTGCGGCACGACGAGTTTTGAAAACGCCTCCGGCAAGGGCTTCGAGGTCGCCGCAACCGGCATCATCCAGTTATTTTCCGGAATGGCATCCTGAAAACCGGATGTCAGCGTGAAAGCGAGGAACTGCTTTGCCAGATCCTTGTGCGGCGCGCTTTTGAGGAGACCGGAAACCTCGATCTGGATGTAATGCCCTTCGGAAAAGGCGGCGGCCTGATAGCGATCCGTTTTTTCAGCGACCATGTGATAGGCGGGCGAGGTGGTGTAGGAGAGCACCATCGGCACCTCACCCTTGGTGAAGAGGCCATAGGATTCCGACCAGCCCGGCGTAACGGTGAGAATGCGCTTCCTGAGCTTTTCCCAGGCCTCCGGGGCCTTATCGCCGTAAACCGATTTCACCCATAGCAGCAGGCCAAGCCCCGGCGTGGAGGTGCGCGGATCCTGAATGACGATTTTCTGCGAGGGGTCGCCTTCCACGAGGTCTTTCAGGCTCGTGGGCGGGCTTTTCACCGTCTGCGTATCATAGATGACAGCGAAATGACCGTAATCATACGGAATGAAAACATCGTCCGTGTAGCCGCCCGGCACCTTCGCCGCCGATGCATCGATGCCGCTGACATCGAACAGACCAGTCTGTTTTGCTTCCGCGACAAGATTGGTGTCGAGGCCAAGCACGACATCCGCCTTGGACCCCGCCCCTTCAAGCTTCAGACGATTGAGCAGCGCCACGCCATCGGCCACGCCGACGAAATTGACCGTGCAATTACAAACCTTCTCGAAGGCCTCCTTCACCTTGGGTCCGGGACCCCATTCGGAAACGAAGCTCTCATAGGTGTAGACGGTCAGTTCCTGTTTATCCTGTGCGACGGCAAGACCGGGCAGAAACAGCGAGGCGGCAATGAGGGAATTCAGGAAAAGACGACGGCGCACGGGTATCTCCTCAAAAAAACGATAGGGAAATAGCCGCCTGCGTTAAAGCCGTCTAATCCCTCCGCCGGTATGAACCGGATCAGGTTCTTCGGGTTGGCAAGCCTCTCAGCCTTTTGCACTAAAGCGCAAAAGACACCCCGTTAGATCAAGATGATGGTGTAGTCCCGCCGTCCCCGATTGGCAAGATGGCCAAGGTCAGCCCTGTTCCGTCATATGCACCAGTTCCCAGACATGCCCGTCGGGATCCTGAAAGCTGCCGGCATACATGAAGCCATGGTCCTGAACGGGCTTCCAGCCGCTGCCGCCGGAGGCAAGCGCCGTCGCGATCATCCGGTCGATTTCCTCCCTGCTTCCGGCGGAAAGACAGGTCAGAACCTCGGTGGTTCGCGTCGCATCGGCAATGTCGCCGTTGATGAAATCGCGGAAACGTCCCTCCTGGAGAAGCATCACGAAGATATTCTCTTCCACGATCATGCAGAGCGTGCGGTCATCCGAATATTCCGGGTTGAAGCTGAAACCGAGAGCCGTGAAGAAGCTTCTTGATGTCTCGATATTCTTGACCGGCAGATTGACGAAAATCATGCGCATTTTCACAACTCCTCCAAACGAACGCCGGCATAGAACGGCAATTCTGCTTTTCTGTCAAAGGCTGAAGGAGGATCGGTCAAGCGGGGAACTGGTTGCCTTCAGCCCTCCAGTTCCTCGCGCAGCATCTCCAGTTCCAGCCATTCTTCTTCCATGGCCTCCAGCCTGTCGCGCAGCTTCGACATTTCCTGCGCCAGCGTGTTGAAGGCCGCCGGGTCCTTTGTGAAAAGTTCCGGATCGGCCATGCGCTGCTCGCGTTTTGCGATTTCGCCTTGCGCCTTTTCCATCTCCTTCGGGAGATTTTCGAGCGCGAATTTCTGCTTGAAGGAAAGCTTGCCCTTGGCCTTTGAAGGATCCTGCGATGCAGATGCCGCAGGCGCGGCCTTCGCCTTTTCCTGTTTCTCAGCCTTGCGTTTTTCTTCCGCCGCACCCTTGCGCTGCGCCATCATGTCCGAATAGCCACCGGCATATTCGATCCATCGTCCGTCCGGCTCATCCGGATTGACGGGCGCGATGGTGGAGGTGACGGTGCGGTCGAGGAAATCGCGATCGTGGCTCACGAGGATAACGGTGCCGGAAAAGCCCGCAACGATTTCCTGCAGCAGATCGAGCGTTTCGATATCCAGATCGTTGGTCGGCTCGTCGAGGATCAGAAGATTGGTCGGCCGCGCCAGAATGCGCGCCAGAATAAGGCGCGCGCGCTCGCCGCCGGAAAGGTTGCGGATCGGCGTGCGGGCCTGTTCCGGCTGGAACAGGAAATCCTTCATATAACCCGTCACATGCTTCAATTCGCCGTTGACCAGCAGATTTTCACCACGGCCATCGGTCAGATAATGCGCGAGCGTATCGTTGGGATTGAGATCCTCGCGTTTCTGGTCGAGCGTCGCGATCTCCAGATTGGTGCCGAGCTTCACCGTGCCGCTATCGGGCTCCAGCTGGCCGGTGAGCATCTTCAGAAGCGTGGTTTTACCGGCGCCATTCGGGCCGACGAAACCGATGCAATCACCGCGATGGACGCGCAGCGAAAACGGCGCGACGATCACGCGCTCGCCGTAAGCCTTGGTGATGGCCTCGGCCTCGATGACCAGCTTGCCGGATTCACGTCCTTCGGTAACGGTCGCCTGCACCGTGCCCTGAGGTCCCTTATGGCCGCGATATTCCGCACGCATGGCCTGAAGCTCGCCGACACGGCGCATGTTGCGCTTGCGCCTTGCGGTCACGCCATAGCGCATCCAGTGTTCTTCACGCTCGATGGCCTTGCCGAGCTTGTGCTGTTCCAGCTCCTCCTCTTCCAGCACCTTGTCGCGCCATTCCTCGAAATGGGCAAAACCGCGATTGAGACGACGGGACTGGCCACGATCCAGCCAGACGGTCGAGGTCGAGACCTTTTCGAGAAAACGCCGGTCATGCGAAATCAGCACTAGCGCGCTGCGCGTCTGCTGCAGCTCGCTTTCAAGCCATTCGATGGTGGGCAGATCGAGATGGTTGGTCGGTTCGTCCAGCATCAGGATATCGGGTTCCGGCGCCATGACGCGGGCAAGGGCCGCACGTCGCGCTTCACCGCCGGAAAGGCTCGCCGGATGTTCCTGCCCGGTGAGACCAAGATGCTCAAGAAGATAGGTGACGCGATAGGGATCGTCACCCGGTCCAAGCCCCGCTTCGGCATAGGCCTGAACCGTGTCGTAACCGGCAAAATCCGGGGCCTGTTCCAGATAACGGATGGTGGCGGCCGGATGCCGGAAAACCTCGCCCGACTGCGCCTCGACCAAACCCGCGGCGATCTTCATCAGGGTGGACTTGCCGGAACCGTTGCGCCCGACGAGGCAGATGCGGTCGCCCGGTTCCACCTGTAGATTGGCGCCATCGAGCAGCGGGGTCACGCCGAAGGTCAGCTTGATGTCATCGAGTTTCAAAATTGGGGGTGCCAAGGCGTCAGGCTCCGGTCAGATCATAGGGGCGGGCGAGCACGATGGCTTTTCCGCTTTTCAGCGAGAAATGCACGGGGCCGCCATTCGCGACATTGGAAATAGTGCGGGACGAACCGAAAGCAAGCGCGAAATCCGTGAGCGGATAACGCACATTGCCGATATCGAGCCCCTCAAGGGCGGTAAATCCGGCAACCGAAAACAGCGAAGCAGGCGGCAAATCGATATCCAGCGAACCGGCAAGCAGCGGCCGCGCCTCTTCTTCACCGGAGGTCAGCGTAACGTCGATACCATGTTCGGCGAGCGCCACCGCGTAAAGGAGATGCTGTAGCGCATGATCGCTTCTCGCGCCTCCAAGCGCACCGACAAGCACCAGCGAATGCGCGCCACGGGAGAGAGCTTCCGATACCGCGATCTCGCCATCCGTCACCGCCTTTGCGGCCGGGTATGGCTGCCGCGCCACATCGGGCCAGGCCTCCAGCAAGTCTTTGCTGGCGGAATCGAAATCCCCGACCCACAACTCCGGCGCAAGGCCAAGCGGCCCGGCATGGCGCATGCCGCCGTCGGCCGCAATCACACGGCTATCCGCGACCGCCTCTTTCAGACGATCGGTCACCGTGACATCGCCGCCAAGCAGAATGGTGAAGCGCTCTTTATCCATGCCCTGCCTTATCGCACCTCGGCCAAAAATGGAAAGCGGAAACCCGATGAAATCGGCCTATATTGATTTTCGCCGGCTTCGGGATTATGAAACGCCTCAGTGGTGATTTGCCGACCGGCTTGCAGCCACTTTAAAGAAGTCGCTAAAGGGTCGAGGAAAAAGGCAATTTCCTGGGACCGGTCGCGATTTCGCTGCCGGTTTTTTTGTTTTCGCAACGTTCTTTACGTGATCCGGAAAAGAGAGTTCGACATGCCGATCAAGATTCCCGATACGCTTCCCGCTTTTGAGACCCTCGTTCATGAGGGCGTGCGGGTCATGACCGAAACGGCGGCCATCCGGCAGGATATCCGCCCGCTCCAGATCGGGCTTCTCAACCTCATGCCGAACAAGATCAAGACGGAAATCCAGATGGCGCGCCTCGTCGGCGCATCGCCGCTGCAGGTAGAGCTGTCGCTGGTGCGGATCGGCGGCCATCGCGCCAAGAACACGCCGGAAGAACATCTTCTGTCCTTCTACGAGACGTGGGAAGAAGTGCGCCACCGCAAGTTTGACGGTTTCATTATTACCGGCGCGCCCGTGGAGACACTGGCCTATGAAGACGTGACCTACTGGAACGAAATGCAGAAGATTTTCGAATGGACGCAGACCAATGTCCATTCGACGCTGAATGTCTGCTGGGGCGCGATGGCCGCCATCTATCATTTCCATGGCGTGCCGAAGCACGAGTTGAAGGAAAAGGCTTTCGGGGTCTATCGTCACCGCAATCTCTGCCCCTCATCGATCTATCTGAACGGCTTTTCGGATGATTTCCAGGTTCCCGTCTCGCGCTGGACGGAAGTACGCCGCGCCGATATCGAAAAACATCCGAAACTCGAAATCCTGATGGAATCCGAGGAAATGGGCGTTTGTCTGGTGCATGAGAAAGAGGGCAACAGGCTCTATATGTTCAACCATGTCGAATATGATTCGACATCGCTTTCGGACGAGTATTTCCGTGACGCGAATGCCGGCGTGCCCATCAAGCTGCCGCATGATTATTTTCCGCACAACGACCCGGAGCTTGCCCCGCTCAAC
The DNA here is from genome assembly GCF_044626815.1 of Agrobacterium sp. P15N1-A. Classification (NCBI taxonomy): domain Bacteria; kingdom Pseudomonadati; phylum Pseudomonadota; class Alphaproteobacteria; order Hyphomicrobiales; family Rhizobiaceae; genus Agrobacterium; species Agrobacterium sp. P15N1-A. The sequence goes on from NZ_JBIUPF010000007.1 coordinate 187,654, forward strand.
CGCTGGCGCAGCCATGCCCATCTGTTTTTCGGCAACTGGATCAACGAGATATACCAGACGACACCTTATGATCTCGAATCCATTGGCAAACTCGCCGCGTAAATTGCGGATTGCGAATTGCCGGGAAATGACGCAACGTCCGCCCGGCAATTCGCAACATCAGGGAGAATGACGATGAGCGACGCGGCGGCTCGGGAGAATTTCGGTTTCACGGCGACCGGCGAAAAAGTCGAACGCGTCACCATCTCGAAAGGCGGGCTGACGGCCAAGGTCATCACCTGGGGCGCCGTCATTCAGGATCTGCGCCTTGAAGGCCACCAGCCACCGCTCGTTCTCGGCTTCGACAAGTTCGAGGACTACAAATATTCCTCCTATTTCGGCGCCACCCCCGGCCGCAATGCCAACCGCATCGGCGACGGCAAATTCTCCATCGACGGGCATGACTACCAGCTGGAGCTCAATGAAAAAGGCGTAACCCATCTGCATGGCGGCAGCGACGGCATGGGCAAGCGCAACTGGATGCTGATGGAACATGGCGAAAGCCATGCGGTTCTGCAGATCATCGATCCCGATGGCCGCGCCGGTTATCCTGGCAATTGCACGGTCACGGCCACCTATACCATCCTCGACGGCGGCGTGCTTGCGGTGGTCTATGAAACGATGACCGACAAGCCGACCATCGCCAATGTCTGCCAGCATTCCTATTTCAATCTCGATGGCGCAGACACCGCGCTTGGGCATGAGATCAACATCGCGGCTGATTTTTACCTGCCCACCAACGACAAGCAGATACCGACGGGCGAAATCCGCTCCGTCGAAGGTACCGTCTTCGACCTGCGCCACCCTACACCGATGCGGCGCAAGGAGAATGGCGAGCAGGTTCTCTACGACCATAATTTCTGCCTGTCGCCCGAGCGCCGCGCAAAACGCAAGGTCGCCCGCGCCTATTCGCCGGCCTCCGATATCGCCCTTGAGGTTCACACCACCGAACCCGGTGTGCAGTTTTATTCGGCCTTCAAACTGGATGTCCCGGTTCCCGGCCTCGATGGCCGTCACTATGGCCCCTTTGCCGGTTTCTGCCTGGAAACGCAGATTTGGCCGGACGCCGTCAACCACGCAGATTTCCCGCACGCCATCCTGCGGCCGGGTGAAACCCTGCGTCAGGAGACAGACTATATTTTCAAGAAAGGCTGACGCGGCGCGCCGGGATCAATCCAGCACGCAGCCGACATAGCCGCCGGAAGCGCGGGCGCGCCGTTCGATGAGGCCGGCAAGCCGTTGCAGCCCGCGTCCCGGCTTGCTGGCGACGCGGTCGATTGGATTGGGTAAGGACACAGCCAGCAGCGCCGCCTGACGGGAGCTGAGTTTTGCGGCCGGCACCTTGAAATGGTGCTGGGCGGCAGCCTCGATTCCATAAATGCCCGGTCCCCATTCGGCAACGTTGAGATAAATCTCCATCATCCGTTTTTTGGACCAGACGAAATCGGCGGCAATCGCCAGCGGCAGTTCCAGCCCTTTGCGCAAAAACGAGCGGCCGTTCCATAAAAACAGGTTCTTTGCCGTCTGCATCGGAATGGTGCTGGCGCCACGCGTCGCAGCCCCGTCGAGCGCATTGCTGACCACGGACTGCATCTGGTTCCAGTCCACGCCGCCATGGAAACAGAATTGCCCGTCCTCGGACATCATCACGGATTGCACGAGGCGCGGCGAAATATCCTCAAGCGGCACCCAGCGCCGGTCATATCCCTGCAGGGTCACCAGATCGGCGAGCATCAGCGTCGAGACCGGCCGGATAAACGGCAGCGCATAAACCGGAATCAGCAGATAGGGCAGGATCAGCAAAGCCAGCAAGGTTATGACGATACGCTTTGCCAACGTGCGAAAATCCACCTTCGGACTGCTCCGGTCTTCCGCCAGTACGGCGTAATCTGCGTCGCTTTCAGGCGTACTGCTCAATATTCGTCAAAGCCCCGCACCAATTGAAGCCTTTCATAGTCCATTGCCGCCTTCAAGGCGAGTCCGCTCAAATAGTTGCACCGCTGGAATCACGAAAAGGTTTGCCTGCATTCGCGCGGCATGCCAAAGAGCGCGGCATGGACGCTGCGATGACAAATTTCGAAACCAAGCTGCGCGAAAACGCGGCTAAAACCGAAGCCCTGCTTGGCCGCCTGCTTTCCGGCGAAGCCCGCGCGGATGAGATCACGCGCCCGCAAAACCTGCTCGACGCCATGCGCCATGGCGTGTTGAACGGCGGTAAACGCCTGCGGCCCTTCCTCGTCATCGAAAGTGCCGCCCTAGCGGGCGGGAATGCCGAAGCCGCCCTTTATGTCGGCGCGGCACTGGAATGCCTCCATTGTTATTCGCTTGTGCATGACGATCTGCCGGCCATGGACGATGACGACCTGCGCCGCGGCCAGCCGACCGTGCATCGAAAATTCGATGAGGCGACCGCTATTCTCGCCGGCGACAGCCTGCTGACGCTTGCCTTCGATATCATCGCATCGGACGAAAATCCGCTCGCAGCCGAGCGCAAGGCCGCGCTCGTACTTTCGCTTGCCCGCGCCGCGGGCATCGGCGGCATGGCCGGCGGCCAGGCCCTCGATCTCGCTGCGGAAAAGAAAGCACCTGATGAAGCCGGCGTCATTACATTGCAGGCTATGAAAACCGGTGCCCTGCTGCGTTTTGCCTGCGAAGCGGGCGCAATCATCGCTGGCAGCGATGTTTCCGAAAGGCAAAGGCTGCGTCTCTTCGGCGAAAAGATCGGCCTCGCCTTCCAGCTTGCCGACGACCTTCTGGATTTGACGGCCGATGCCGCCACCATGGGCAAGGCAACCGGCAAGGACGCCGCGCGCGGCAAGGGAACGCTTGTGGCGCTGCGCGGCGAGGACTGGGCGCGCAGCCAGCTGCGGGAGCAAGTGGCTGAAGCCAGCGAACTGCTGGCCCCTTATGGCGAAAAGGCCGCGATTCTCGTCGCGGCCGCCAGATTCATCGCTGAACGAAAAAGCTGAGCGGCTTCCACTCAGCTTTTCATCACCCAATCAGCCCTTGAGCGGCGAAATCAGCACTTCGACGCGACGGTTCTGAGCGCGGCCATCCGGCGTTGCATTCGATGCGATCGGCTGCGATGCGCCGAAACCAAGCGTCGAAATACGGCGCTGGTCGACGCCGCGCGCGCCGAGATAATTGGCGACCGATGCGGCACGACGCTCCGAAAGACCCTGATTGTAACCCGGGCTACCGGTGGAATCGGTGTGACCGTTGATGTCGATCAGCGTGCGGTTAAACTTGTTCAGCACGATGCCAACGGAATCAAGCGTTTGATAGAATGGCGGGATGACCTGATCCTGGTCCGTCGCGAAGGTGATGTTCGACGGCATGTTGAGAACGATGCTGTCGCCACGGCGGGTAACCGAAACGCCGGTTCCCTGAAGCTGGGCGCGAAGCTCGGCTTCCTGGCCATCCATGTAATTGCCGATGGCGCCGCCGGCGAGCGCGCCGATGCCCGCGCCGATAAGCGCGGCATTACGGCGACCGGTCGGCGAACCGCCGACAGCCAGACCACCCAGAGCACCGACCACGGCGCCGATGCCGGCGCCGCCCGCCGTGTTCGACATCTTCTGCTCACCCGTATAGGGATCGGTGGTGGTGCAGGCGGAAAGATAGGTCCCGCAAAGGGCAACGATCGCGATTTTTTTGATCATGTGTTTTGATGCTCCGAGAGGTTCAGGAGGTATGACAGTGGAATTCCGGCCTTTTCACGGTACTCTTTACTCCGCCGCATCTTTCCGGCCAAAACGCTTTTCGATGTAGTCGATCACAAGCGCTTCAAAATCGGCGGCGATATTGGGACCACGCAGGGTCAGCGCCTTTTCACCGTCGATGAAAACGGGCGCGGCGGGGCTTTCGCCGGTGCCGGGCAGCGAAATGCCGATATCGGCATGTTTGCTTTCGCCGGGACCGTTTACGATGCAGCCCATGACGGCGACATTCAGCGCCTCGACGCCGGGATATTTTTCCCGCCAGACCGGCATGTTCTTGCGAATGTCGCTTTGGATGTTCTGGGCCAGCTCCTGAAAAACGGTGGACGTGGTGCGCCCGCAGCCGGGACATGCCGCAACGACCGGAATGAACTGGCGGAAACCCATGACCTGCAGCAATTCCTGCGCTACCTGCACTTCGCGGGTGCGGTCGCCATTCGGCTCCGGCGTCAGCGAGACACGGATCGTATCGCCGATGCCATGCTGCAGCACATAACCCATGGCGGCGGACGAGGCGACGATGCCCTTGGAGCCCATGCCCGCTTCGGTGAGGCCGAGATGCAGGGCGTGATCGGAGCGTTCCGACAGCATGGAATAAACGGCGATCAGGTCCTGCACCTGGCTGACCTTGGCCGAAAGGATGATGCGGTTGCGCGGCAGACCGATCTCTTCGGCAAGCTCGGCGGAAATCAGCGCCGACTGAACGATGGCCTCACGCGTGACCTGCCGGGCGGAGAGAGGGAAACCCTGCTCCTTGTTCTTGTCCATCAGCGTCGTCAGAAGTTCCTGATCGAGCGACCCCCAGTTGACGCCGATTCGCACCGGTTTGTCGTAGCGGATCGCCATTTCCACGATCTCGCCGAACTGCTTGTCCTTCTTGTCCTTGAAACCGACATTGCCCGGATTGATGCGGTATTTCGCCAGCGCTTCGGCGCAGGCCGGATGATCGGCCAGAAGCTTGTGGCCGATATAATGGAAATCACCGACAAGCGGCACATCAAGCCCAAGCCGCAGCAACCGCTCGCGGATTTTCGGCACGGCGGCCGCACTCTCGTCGCGGTCGACGGTGATGCGCACGATTTCCGAACCGGCCCGGAACAACGCCGCCACCTGTTGCACGGTGGCGTCGATATCCGCCGTATCGGTGTTGGTCATCGATTGCACAACGACGGGCGCGCCGCCACCGACGATGACACCGCCCACGTCTACGGCGACGGATGCGCGGCGGGGCTTGGGATCGTAATCGGCATGTGACGTCATGGCGGTCTCTGGAGCTTGCGGCAAGGTCTGGCAATTGAGGTGAAACAGGCAAGCCTGCTTGTCAACACCCAACGCATGAGAGCTTCTACTTTACCGCAATCATGGCAAAATTCGAGACGCCTATTCCTTGCCCGCGCCATCCGCATGGCGGGCGAGCCGCGAAAGCAGCAGGACCACCACATGCAGCAGCGGCAGGAACAGGAAGACGCTGGCAAGGCCGGTATGTTCGGCAATAAAGCCGATGGCCGATGGCGCCACCAGAATACCGGAATAACCCATGGTGGTGACCACCGAGAGACCAATGCCGGGCGCCAGTCCCGGCATGTTGCCGGCGGCGGAAAAGGCAATCGGCACCATGTTGGAAATGCCGATGCCGGCAATCGCGAAGCCGATGATCGCAATAGTGGAATTTCCCGCAAGACCGGCAATCAGGAGACCGATGATCGACATGGCCGAACAGAAGCGCAGGGTCGTCACGGCGCCGAAGCGGTCACGCACCAGATCGCCGGCAAAACGCATGGCCGCCATGGTCAGGGAGAAGGCCGCGAAGGCGAAACCGGACTGCGATACCGAAGCACCGAGTTCATTGCGCAGATAAAGCGCGCCCCAGTCGAGGATAGCGCCTTCCGGAATCATCGAGAACAACGCCATCAGGCCGATAATCCATGGCAGCGGCGTCAGCGGCAGGCCGCCTTTCGGGCGTTCCTCCTCCGGATGCGGACGATCCGCAAGGACGCGCGGCCACGCGATGACCAGCAGCACGAGTGCGATGACGGTTAGCGCAATGGCATGTCCCTGCACGCCGATGGCCGTGATGAGATAACCGCCAAGACCGGCGCCGATCAGGCCGCCAAGGCTCCAGAAGGCGTGGCACGACGACATGATGGCGCGGCGCATATCCCGTTCCACCGCTACCGCATTGGCGTTCATGGCGACATCCATGGCCCCCGTCAGCCCGCCGAACAAGAACACCGCAATCACCCCGGCCCACACCGTGCCTGCCCAGGAAATGAAAAGCAGAGTCGGCAAAAAGATCGCCGCCGTGACAAGGCTCACCGTACGCGAGCCGAAACGGGCGATCTGCGAACCGGCAATCGGCATGAAAACCAGCGAGCCGATGCCGAAGACCAGAATGATCAGGCCGAGCGCGCTCTCACTGAGGGACAGGCGCGCCGCAAATTCCGGAATCTTGGGCGCCCATGATCCCATCATGAAACCGTTCATCAAAAACAGCAGGGAAACGCCCAGCCTGTGCCGAGTCAGATAGGACGAGCGTATGCCTGTCCGCGAAAATGTCGTGGGGCCATTCATCGGCAATATCCTTCAGACTTGACCATGAGAAAACTGAGCGACGTCATCATCGCCGCAATAAACCTGTACGCCCTTTGCCGACAGCGCCTCGACGAATGCGCGGTCGGCATCCTGTTCCAGCACGAGGGAAAGAGGTGGAGAAAAATCATGCACATGGAAAGCTGCCCTGTGGCCGAGCTTTTCCGTGGTGATGGCGGCGACAATCCGCTGGCTGGCGCTGCAGGCGAGCCGCTTGAACACCGCATCCTCGAAAACATCCGCTGACAGACCCGTCTCGGCCGCAACGCCGCAGACACCGAGAATGCAGAGATCGGGCCGCATCAGTTCGAGCTGCCGAAGCGCCATGGCGTCAATCGCAGCACCTACGGCCGGATCGACCTTGCCGCCGATCAGCACCAGATCGATATCGGCCCGCCCTGTCAGTTCGGCGGCAATGGCGGGCGTATTCGTCACCACCGTCAGGTTGAGCCCGGCGGGAAGCGCCCTTGCAATGGCGAGATTGGTGGAGCCCGCATCGATGAAGACGACCATGCCCGGCTCGAGAAGCGGAACAACGGCGCGCGCCAGCAGTGCCTTGCGGTCAGCATCCTCGGCAATGCGCGTCTTCAGCGGCACCGTTTTGCTGTCGGAAAGCAACGCCCCGCCATAAACCCGCAGGCATTCTCCCCGGGCTGCCATCTCACGCAGGTCGCGGCGCACGGTGTCTTCGGAAACGCCGAAATTCTGCGCAAGATCCTGCGCCAGTACCCGGCCGCTTTGCCGCAACTGCGCAAGGATGAGCGCCTGCCGCTCGCTGACAAAATGATCGCTCATCGGAACTCATGCATAAACCGGAATAAACGTGCACGAACATGCATATTCGAGTTTTTACGGCTGCGCAACAAAAAACGCCCGCCGGGAGAGGCGGGCGTCTGACACTCATCAATGATCGGATAGGGCTTTATTCCCCGTAAGCGACCAACAGATCCTTCGCATCGATCTGGTCGCCGGGGCGCACCAGAACTTCTGCGATCTTGCCGTCGCGTTCGGCGTGAAGCGCGGTTTCCATCTTCATCGCCTCGATGGAGAGCAGCACGTCGCCGGCCTTGACCTCCTGGCCCTGATTGACGAAGACGCGGCTGATCACGCCCGGCATCGGCGCGCCGATATGGACGGTATTGCCGGGTTCGGCCTTGCGGCGCACGGCGGAGCCGGAAGCGCCATGGGCACGATCCGGCACCTTGATGCGGCGCGGCTGGCCGTTGATCTCGAAGAACACCGTCACCATGCCCTTGTCATCCGTGCCGGACGAGGCTTGATTGACGATGACAAGCGTTTTGCCGCGTTCGATATCGGCAAACAGTTCCTCGCCATCCTCCATGCCGTAGAAATAGGCATGGGTGGGCAGCACCGAAACCGGGCCATAGGTCTCGGCTGTCAGCGCGAAATCCGTGAAAACCTTCGGATACATCAGATAGGACGCGAACTCGAAATCGTCGACCTTGCGCTCCAGCTTGGTCTCGATCACCTTCCGTTCGGCATCGAGATCTGCATCTTCCAGCAGCGAACCCGGACGAACCGTATAGGGCGCTTCGCCCTTCAGCGCCTTTTTCTGCAGGGCTGCCGGCCAGCCGCCTGGCGACTGTCCAAGATCGCCCTTCAGCATCGACACCACCGATTCCGGGAAAGACACTTCACGATCGGGGTTTTCAACGTCGGCCACCGTCAGATCCTGGCTGACCATCATCAGCGCCATGTCGCCGACGACCTTGGAGGACGGCGTCACCTTGACGATATCGCCGAACATCCGGTTGGCGTCGGCATAGGCCTGCGCCACCTCGTGCCAGCGGCTTTCGAGACCCAGCGAACGCGCCTGTTCCTTGAGGTTGGTGAACTGGCCGCCCGGCATTTCGTGCAGATAAACTTCCGAGGCCGGTCCCTTGAGATCGCTCTCGAAGGCGGCATACTGGTTGCGCACAGCCTCCCAGTAGAAGGAAATGCGGCGGATCCATTCGGTATCGAGACCCGTATCGCGTTCCGACCCCGCCAACGCCTCCACAATCGAGCCAAGGCATGGCTGCGACGTATTGCCGGAGAAGGCATCCATTGCGGCATCGACGGCGTCGACGCCGGCATCCACGGCCGCAAGAACAGTCGCGGCGGAAATGCCCGAGGTATCGTGGGTGTGGAAGTGGATCGGCAGGCCGGTCGCCTCACGCAGCGCCTTGAACAGAACCCTGGCGGCGGCCGGTTTCAACAGACCCGCCATGTCCTTCACGGCGATGATATGAGCGCCGGCCTTTTCAAGCTCGGCGGCAAGGTTGGTATAATATTTGAGATCGTATTTCGGACGCGCCGAATTCAACAGATCGCCGGTATAGCAGATGGTCGCCTCGCAGAGCTTGTTCTCCTCGGCAATCGCATCCATCGAGACACGCATATTCTCCACCCAGTTCAGGCAGTCGAAGACGCGGAAAAGATCGACCCCGCCCCTTGCGGCCTGGCGGACGAAATATTTGACGACATTGTCCGGATAATTCTTGTATCCCACGCCGTTCGCGCCGCGCAGAAGCATCTGCAGCAGCAGGTTCGGCGCGCCTTCACGGATCAGGGCAAGACGCTCCCACGGGTCCTCCGTCAGGAAGCGCATGGAAACGTCGAAGGTCGCCCCGCCCCAGCATTCCAGCGAGAGAAGCTGCGGCAGCGCCTTGGCGTAAACGTTGGCGACGCGGGCAATATCATGGGTGCGAACGCGGGTGGCCAGCAGCGACTGGTGCCCGTCGCGCATGGTCGTGTCGGTAACCAGAACGCGTTTTTCATTGCGCATCCAGTCCGCAAAGCCCTTCGGACCAAGCTTGTCCAGCAACTGCTTGGTGCCATCGGGCGTCGGCGCATCGATATAAGGCACGACGGGCTTTGCCGCCTTTTCGGACGGCCTGGCGCGACCCTTGGTTTCCGGGTGGCCGTTGACGGTCACGTCGGCAAGATAGGTCAGAAGCTTGGTGGCGCGGTCCTGACGCTTGACCTGCGCAAACAGTTCCGGCGTCGAATCGATGAAGCGGGTCGTATAGGTATTGTTGCGGAAACTGTCGTGACCGATGATGGCTTCGAGGAAGGTGAGGTTCGTTGCCACGCCGCGGATACGGAATTCGCGCAGCGCGCGGTCCATGCGGTTGATCGCCTCATCCGGTTGCGGCGCCCAGGCCGTTACCTTGACGAGCAGCGGATCGTAATAGCGGGTGATGACAGCGCCGGTATAGGAAGTACCGCCATCCAGACGGATTCCGAAGCCAGAGGCGGAACGATAGGCGGTGATACGACCGTAATCCGGAATGAAATTATGTTCCGGGTCTTCCGTCGTGATACGGCACTGCAGCGCGTGGCCGTTGAGACGGATATCCTCCTGGCGCGGCACGCCGGATTCCGCGGTGCCGATCGCAGCCCCTTCGAGAATATGGATCTGCGCCTTGACGATATCGATACCAGTCACGACTTCGGTGACGGTATGCTCCACCTGGATGCGCGGATTGACCTCGATGAAGTAGAATTTGCCGGTGTCGGCATCCATCAGATATTCGACCGTGCCTGCGCCGATATAGCTGGTGGCGGCGGCGATCTTCAGGGAGTAGGCCGCAAGTTCCTGGCGCTGCGCTTCGGTGAGATAGGGCGCGGGCGCACGCTCGACCACCTTTTGATTGCGGCGCTGGATCGAACAATCACGCTCGAACAGATGCACGACATTGCCATGCGTATCGCCGAGAATCTGGCTTTCGACGTGGCGAGCACGCTCGACCAGCTTTTCGAGATAGACCTCATCCTTGCCGAAGGCGGCCTTCGCCTCGCGCTTGGCCTCCGTCACCTCACGGGCCAGATCTTCTCGTCTGCGGATGGCGCGCATGCCGCGTCCGCCGCCGCCCCAGGAGGCTTTCAGCATGACGGGATAGCCGATTTCCTCGGCCATGCGCTCCACCTCGGCGATATCGTCCGGCAGCGGATCGGTAGCGGGAACAACGGGGACGTTGACCGAGATCGCCAGATTGCGCGCAGCCACCTTGTTGCCGAGCTGGCGCATCGTATCCGCCGTCGGCCCGATGAAGGTGATGCCAGCCTTATTGCAGGCCTCCACGAATTCAGGGCTTTCAGACAGAAGGCCGTAACCGGGATGGATCGCGTCCGCTCCGGAGAGCTTGGCTACGCGAATGACCTCCTCGATCGAAAGATAGCTCTCGATCGGCCCCATATCCTTGGCGAGATGCGGCCCCCTGCCGACCTGATAGGATTCGTCCGCCTTGAAGCGGTGCAAAGACAGCTTGTCCTCTTCCGCCCAAATCGCAACGGTTTTAATCCCAAGCTCGTTCGCTGCCCGGAAAACACGGATCGCAATTTCGGATCGGTTGGCAACAAGTATTTTCGATATTTTCAAGACGGTCTCCCCACACGCCAAAACAAAATTTCTGCTGCACTGCGGAATTAAGCAGCAAAACCCGGTCTTGGAAAGGGCAATTCCGGCGAGAATTGTCCTGTTTGCGCTAGCTCAGCAAACCATGACGAAAAGCAAGTGCTACGGTATGCTGCCGGTTCTTGGCGCTGAAACGGCGCTGAATTCCGTTGATATACCAGTCCACCGTGTGGTTGGAGATCGATAGTTGGCGTCCAATTTCGGTGGAAGTCATACCGTCCGCCATCAGCGTCAGCACCTCCATTTCTCGCCTCGTAAGCTCGAGAGCGGAAACGTCAGGGGCATTGCTGAAGCCATGGGCCTGCCCGGAAAGATCGAGCAGGCGCCAGAACACGGCACGCGTGGCCGCATCGAGCAGTTCCACCTGCAAAGAGGGCAATTGCCGATCCTGGCCGCCAATGAAGACCGCACCGATGAAGCCCGCACGGCCGTGAACGGGAAAGGCATAACCGCCCTGCAGACCGTACCGGCGGGCATCGTGGAAAAAGACGCTCGCCCTTTTGCGATGCATCGCACGCGGCAGGCCCTCCAGCGCTTCCTTCCACTGAAACGGCTTGTGCACCATGCCGATCACCTTGCGGACAGGATCGACGAGATTGTATTTCTTGGCCCTGTAGACCTCCAGCCAGCCTTCGGGCAGATGTTGCGCAAGGATGTGTCCGGTGGAGGCGAGCTCCCCGGTCATCCGCCTGCTGACGAGAAAATATTCGAAACCGTATTCGCGAATGAGCGTTGCAAATTCGGAACGAACGCGGTCGGCGCTTCCCGCCTGGTAACACGCAGAGATGAAGTGAAGAATATCATGCATAAAGACACGTGGTCCGGAGCTTGGCTTGAAGGGAATGACACGAAGGACGTGGTCCCGCGATGACGTCATGTTACTCGGGCGCCGGTCGGTTGAGATTGAACATATCGTCGTTAGCAATCCCTGAAACGAAGATGCGAAATCTTGTGACGGCAGGCCCGGGGAAACATCGGGTTTGGTTTTTTTCGGTTCGCACGCGCGGTCAATCTGTTAAGCCGCCATTCAGACAGAAAGAGCGATAATTACACAAATTTCGCCGTCTCATGCAACCTTGCTAAAATAACTTGCCTTGAGGCCGAACAAACAACCGCTCGAAAAAGACGCTCGGACTGGATTGAAAATTTGACCTTGTTTCAGGTTTACACACGCGCTCTGCGCTATCTGACCGTACATAAATGGCGGGTGACGGTGGTCGTCATCGCCAACGTCATTCTTGCAGCGATCACCATCGCCGAACCGGTGCTGTTCGGCCGGATCATCGACGCCATCTCTTCCGGCACCAACGTCACGCCGATTCTCATTCTTTGGGCGGGTTTCGGTGTCTTTAACACCGTCGCTTATGTGGCCGTCGCCCGCGAGGCAGACCGTCTGGCCCATGGCCGGCGCGCTTCGCTGCTGACGGAAGCCTTCGGGCGCATCATCTCGATGCCGCTTTCCTGGCACCATCAGCGCGGCACATCCAATGCCCTGCACACGCTGCTGCGCGCCAGCGAAACGCTGTTCGGCCTCTGGCTCGAATTCATGCGCACGCATCTGGCCACCTTCGTCGCACTGGTGCTGCTTGTGCCGACCGCCATGTCCATGGACCTGCGCCTCAGCTTCGTGCTGATCGGCCTCGGCATCGTCTACTGGTTCATCGGCAAGTGGGTGATGGGCCGCACCAAGGACGGTCAGGCTTCGGTTGAAGAACACTATCACAGCGTTTTTGCCCATGTCAGCGATTCCATCAGCAACGTGTCGGTGCTGCACAGCTACAACCGCATCGAGGCCGAAACGAAAGCGCTGAAATCTTTCACCGAAAAACTGCTGAGCGCGCAATATCCGGTGCTCGACTGGTGGGCCTTCGCCAGTGCTCTTAACCGCACGGCCTCCACCGTATCGATGATGATCATCCTCGTCATCGGTACCGTGCTGGTGAAGAACGGCGAGTTGCGCGTTGGCGATGTCATCGCCTTCATCGGTTTCGCCAATCTCCTGATCGGCCGTCTGGACCAGATGCGCCAATTCGTGACGCAGATTTTCGAAGCCCGCGCCAAGCTCGAGGATTTCTTCGTGCTGGAAGATTCCGTCAAGGAACGGGAAGAACCGGGCGATGCGCGCGAATTGTCGAATGTCTCCGGCACGGTGGAGTTCCGCAACATCAATTTCGGTTTCGCCAACACCAAGCAGGGCGTTCACGACGTTTCGTTCACGGCCAGGGCCGGCGAGACAGTCGCGATCGTCGGACCGACAGGGGCCGGCAAGACCACGCTCATCAATCTCCTGCAGCGGGTCTACGATCCCGATTCCGGCCAGATCCTGATCGATGGGACCGATATTTCGACGGTGACGAAAAATTCGCTCCGCAACTCCATCGCCACCGTGTTTCAGGATGCCGGCCTGCTGAACCGCTCCATTCGCGAAAACATCCGCCTCGGCCGTGAATCGGCCACCGATGCGGAAGTGGTGGAAGCAGCGGCAGCCGCAGCGGCGACGGATTTCATCGATAGTCGCATCAACGGCTACCTGACCCAGGTGGGTGAACGCGGCAACCGCCTGTCCGGCGGCGAGCGTCAGCGCATCGCCATTGCACGCGCCATCCTGAAGAACGCTCCCATTCTGGTTCTCGACGAAGCGACCAGTGCGCTGGACGTGGAAACGGAAGCCCGGGTGAAGGCCGCTGTCGACGCACTGAGAAAGAACCGTACGACCTTCATCATCGCCCACCGCCTTTCCACGGTCCGCGATGCCGATCTTGTCCTCTTCCTTGATCAGGGCCGGATCATCGAAAAGGGCACCTTCGATGAGCTGAGCCAGCGCGGCGGACGCTTTACCTCGCTGCTGCGCACCAGCGGCCTGCTGACGGAAGACGAAAACCAGCAGCCACGGCCCAAGGCCATTGCCTCCTGAAGGCTTGGCTGACGGAATGAAGACAGGGCGGACAGCGTGTTGTCCGCCCTTTTTCTTTGTGCGCTTCCCGACGGCCCGCCAGATCACAGGTCACCTATCGGAGAATTCCGGTCAAGGAACTCGCCAGCCAGAAATCGATCTGCCCGAAGGGGAGGAGATTTCCCAGAAAGGCGACAATACCTGCTGCGAGATTGGTCAGGAAAACTCCAAGCAATACGCCAAGCATTATTCCGACACTCGTTTTCCGGGGGTAGCGCGCCAACCAGCAGGACAACGCCAGTGAAAGAATGGCGAGCAACGCCAACAATGCAAGCTCTGTGAAAGATGCGCTGAATTGCAAGATAACTCCCTTCCGATCGACCGACTATTCGCGACTACTGCTTTTCTCGAAAAGATTGACGAGACAGTCCGCACCGGACGATCCGGCACCGCGCCATCACAACCTTCGCCAATATGACCCTATCTCGGTGCGGCAGGACCTTCCAGCCGATGCTGCGAAGGAGGCCCGGGCTTCCGTGCCATGATCCGACCCATAGACTGAGTCGGAGGCCAGGGTAGTCTCATAAAAATTCAGGCCCCCGCGTTACCACGGGAGCCTGAGTTTAAGAGCGAAGGGAGACCTGATCGTCTCAGTCGAAGGGGATCACCCGGTCATCTGCCGACAGGGCCTTACCATCGACGGAAACGGAGACTTCCGCCGTGTCGGCCTTGCGGCTTACGACGATATCCCTGGCCTTACCGTCTAGCGTGATCTTCACCGAGAAGCCGCTCCAGTCCTCCGGCAGCGACGGCGAAATATGCAGCTTGCCGTCGGTGCGGGTGATGCCGAGAATACCCTCGACGGCGGCGCGGTAGAGCCAGCCGGCGGAACCCGTGTACCAGCTCCAGCCGCCACGGCCCGCATAAGCGCCTTCACCGTAGACATCCGCAGTCACCACATAGGGTTCGACCCGATAGGTTTCCGACGCTGCCGCATCGAGCGCATGATTGACGGGGTTGAGCAGCTTGAAGCAGTTCCATGCCTCCTGCGCCCTACCCTGCTTCGCAAGGGCGAGAACCACCCAGGTCGCCGCATGGGTATATTGTCCGCCGTTTTCGCGTACACCCGGCGGATATCCCTTGATGTAACCCGGGTCATGCGGCGCACGCGAGAAGGGCGGCGTGAACAGTCGGATAATGCCGGTCTTTTCATCGACCAGATGCTCCATGACGGCATCCATTGCCTGCCGCGAACGGCCTTCCTCACCTTCGCCGGAGAGAACGCTCCAGCTCTGGCCGAGCGAATCGATCCGGCATTCCTCGCTTTCGGCGGAACCGAGCGGCGTGCCGTCGTCGAAATAACCACGCCGGTAATAGCTGCCATCCCAACCCGCTGTTTCCAGCGCATTGCGCAGCTTTTCCCGGTGCGCCGCCCATTTGCCGACACGGTCGGTATCGCCACGCTTTTCCGCAATCTCGATGAAATCGCGCAACGCTCCGGACAGGAACCAGCCGAGCCAGACGCTGGTGCCCTTGCCGCCGATACCGACACGGTTCATGCCGTCGTTCCAGTCGCCGCCGAGGATCAGCGGCAGACCATTTTCGCCGGTGCGATGAATGGCAAGATCGAGCGCCAGCGCCGCATGCTCGTAAAGCGTGGCGGATCTGTCGCTGGTTTCCGGCTGGAAGAAGGCGTCATGCTGGCCGGGCATCAACGCCGCGCCCTTCAGGAAGGGGATGCTTTCATCGAGGATGGCGACATCACCCGTGGCCGAGACATATTGGTTGATCGCATAAGCGAGCCAGACCACATCGTCCGAAATGGTGGTGCGAACACCGGCGCCCGTCAGCGGCAGCCACCAGTGCTGCACATCGCCTTCCGGGAACTGACGACCGGCCGCGCGCAGAATCTGCTTGCGGGCGAGATCCGGCTGGTAGAGCAGGAAGGCCAGCGTATCCTGAAGCTGGTCGCGGAAACCGAAGGCGCCGCTCGACTGGTAGAAGGCGGTACGCGCCAGAATGCGGCATGCCAGCGCCTGATAGGGCAGCCAGTTGTTGACCATGTGGTTGAAGCCGGAATCGGGCGTGGAAACCTGCAACTGACCGGTAAAGCCCGTCCAGAACGCCTTGCTCTCATCCAGCACCGTCTGGAAGTCCGCCTTGCGAACGTCCTTCACCAGCGCTTCGGCCTCTTCCGCATTGTCGGCATCGCCGAGAATGAAGGTCATGTGCCGTTCTTCACCGGGCTTCAGGTGGATTTCCTGCATCAGCGCAGCACAGGGATCGCCGTCGACCTCCGTGCTGCCGCTGAGTGCGGCCCCGGACACGATGCCCTGCGGCGCCTGCGCCGACCCGAAGCGGCCGATGAATTCCCGACGGCTGGTGGTGAAGCCGCTCGCCTCGCTGTCGAGCGTCAGGAAAGCGGTGCGGGCGCTATAGTCGATGCTGTAGGGGTTCGACGCGAAGATCGCATTGTTACCGGCATCGTGCCTGCTCAGAATGAACGGCGCGGATTTCTGGCCGTTATTGCCGAGCACCCATTCCACATAGGCATAAACCTTCAGCCGGCGGCTTTTCGAACCCTTGTTGCGAACGATGACCTGCGAGAGCTTGACCGGTTTTTCACGGTCCACGGTCTGCGTCAGCTCGACTTCGAGCGTATCCGCTACACCGGTCAGCACGGAATATCCGAGGCCATGACGGGTTTCAAACATGGCTTCGGGATCACGCGACAGCGCGGCACACGGCGTATAGAGCTTTCCTGTCTCCACATCGGCGACATAGAAAGCCTCACCCGGCCGGTTGATGACCGGATCGTTGCTCCATGGCGTCAGCTGATAGTCGCGCGAGTTGCGGCTCCAGCTGAAACCGGCGCCTTCGGCCGAAATGTGGAAACCGAAACTCTCATTCGAGACAACGTTGATCCACGGATGCGGCGTCGACTGCCCGCCATTGAGGCGCACGACATATTCCTGGCCGCCCTTGGCGAAGCCGCCAAAACCGTTCCAGAAATCGAGATCGCCCGCATCCTCGACCGGCTCCGCGATGGGGAAGGTCGGCACAGGCAAACGGGCCTGCGCAGCGTCACTCGTACCGTCTGGACCACGATGGGCGGCAAACAGCGATACAGCGCGGTTGATCTGATCGACGATCTTGCCATTGCGCACGTGGAGAACGACGCGGGAAGCGGCGAGAAGCGCGCTCCAGGTCTCTTCATCCATCAGGTCGCGGCGCACCGAGAAGACGTGCGGACGACCGCCATCGGCAGGATTGATGCGGCGCTGCGCCTCGGAAATATGATCGAGCGCATGCTGCATGTCCTGCGCATAGGAGGCAGCCCGTTCGTTGACGATGACGAGATCGAAGATCACACCGCGTGAACGCAGATATTCATGGGCGCTCAGCGCCTCACGGGCGATATCCATGTCCATATCGTCGTTGATGCGCAGGCTGAAGATCGGGAAATCACCCGAAATCGCAAGCGGCCACAAGGCGCGCTGCGAGGCAAGGCCCGTTTTCAGCGTTTCCGAATCCGCACGCAGATGCATGTCCGGATAGGTCAGATAACGGCCGAGATGCTGGAAGGCGGCCGCCTGCTGCGAGGTAACGCCCACATGGCGCATCTGCACCTGCGTACGCGTCCAGGCATGCACCAGTTCATGCGCGAAGGCGTCCGGATGACGATAACGGTCTATTGCCTTATCGACTTCCTCGCGGCTCGGCGCGGCAATCGTCCAGAAGATCACGCTCACCTTCTTGCCCGCCGGCACGCGCACCGTGCGGCGCAGCGACAGGATAGGATCGAGCGTGAAACCATCCGTGCTGGAAAGCGTCGCTCCCATATCAAAGGCAGCGGCTTCGCGCAGCGATCGACCGCGACCAATGAACTTGGCGCGATCCGTCTCGAATTCCGTCGGGCGCGACGGGCCGGCATTGTCAGCGGCAAGGTGCGCGATGACGGTGCCGGGTTCGTTCGGGCTGCGACGGTTGCGCCAGGCACGGATAACATCGCCACGCCGGCCAATTTCCGTCTGCACGAACATGCGCGAGAACAGCGGGTGGGCATTGTCATCATCTTCAGACGCGATGACCGGCTCCATATAGGAGGTCACTTCAATATAGCGATCCTCGGAACCGACGTTCAGCAGCGTGATACGGCGGCCTTCGGCATCATGCTCGGTGGCGACGATGCATTCAACGACGCTCTGCAGATCGCCTGTTGTCTTGTGGAACTCGGCCTTGTCGTCGGTGAAGATCGTCTTGGTCTTTTCACCTTCGATGACGCGCGGCTCCGCCGTCGCACTCCACCATTGTCCATTGGTGGTGTCGCGCAGGAAGATGAAGGTGCCCCAGCGATCCTCTGTCGGATCGGCCTTCCAGCGGGAAATCGCCTGACCGTTCCACTTCGAATAGCCTGCACCCGTGGAGGTGAGCATCGTCGAATAATGGCCGTTCGAGAGGAACACCACTTCGCGGTCGCGCACCGCCGGATCGGCGATGGAGCGCACTTCTGCACGCAACAGGTCTGCCTGTTCCTTGCCGGGTGTTTCCGGCTCGTATTTGGCGCTCATGACCGGAACTTCGCGCGGTGCCTTTTCCTGCAGCAGCAGCTCAGCCGCCTCGATCACCGGATCGGAGTGGAACAGTTCGCGCAGCACGCCATCAAAGGCGACGTTGGCGACAGCCGCAATCGACATACCGTGATGGTGGGCATAATAGTTGTAGACCACTGCGCAGACTTTGCCATCCGGCACCCGTGTCGGCGTGAAATCCACCGCGTCATGGAAACCGTACTGGCCGAGAGCGCCAAGCTTGCGCAGCTTGTCGAGGTTCTCAAGCGCGCCATCAGGATCGTACTGGCTGGCGAGAATAGACGCGTAGGGCGCGATCACCGCATTCTGGCCAAGGCCACGCTTGAGGCCAAGGGTCGGCACACCGAAGTTGGTGTACTGGTAATTCATGTTGTGATCGCGGGCGTTGAACGCCGCTTCGGAAATGCCCCATGGCGTGCCGAGACGACGGCCATGGTTCATCTGTTCCTTGACGATCAGATTGTTGGTCTGGTTGAGAATGCCACCCTGACGCTCCTGCATGACAAGCGGCGGCATCAGATATTCGAACATCGAACCCGACCACGACACCAACGCGCCCTGCGCACCGATCGGCACGACCTGACGGCCGAGACGATACCAGTGCTCGGTCGGCAGATCGCCCTTGGCAATGGCAAACAGGCTGGTCAGACGGCATTCGGAAGCCAGAAGGTCGTAGCAGGCCTCATCCAGCTCCTTGCTTTCGACGCGATAGCCAATCGACAGAAGACGGCGATCCTTGCGGTAGAGGAACGTGAAGTCCATCGAGAAGGCAAGGTTGCGGCTACGGTCGCGCAGCGAGGCAAGGCGCTGGCGCAGCGGCTCCATATTGGTGAGGTCGATGGCGCTGTCGGAAATATGCGACTCGCAGCATTCCACCAGCAATTGCGCCCAGCGCGTCACTTCCGCGCTCTGCGCCGATTTCACTTCGTGGTCGACATTGGTAGCAAGTTTCTGGATGTCGCGTGCGAGCACCGCCAGATTGATGACGCGGATCGACGCAAATTCATGCTCGCGCTTGACGGAGGCGAGCGCGTTCGAGAAGCCGATGATGCGCTCTTCAAGACGGCGATGCAGCGGGCGCAGGTTCTTGCGGTTGTCGGGCAGCGCCTTCAGCGTTTCGCGCAGGATACCGGCAACGTCGCCGATACCGTCGAGATTGCCCTGAAGATGGGCGGAAGGGGCTTCCGCCCAATCGCGGCAGGCGGACGAAACCGCAATCAGGTGACCGGCGAGATTGCCGCTGTCCACGGCCGAAACATAGCGCGGTCCAAGCGTCTGCAAGGTGTCAGTGTGATACCAGTTGTAGAGATGGCCGCGATGTTTCTCCATCTTCTCGACGGTCTGGATCGTATTCTCGATCCGCTCCAACGTATCGGCAAAGCTGATCCAGCCGAACTGGCGTGCCGAAATGATGGACAGCAGATAGACGCCGATATTGGTGGGCGAAGTACGCGAGGCGACGATCGGCTCCGGCGTTTCCTGGAAATTGTCCGGCGGCAGGTGGTTTTCCTGCGGCGTGACAAAGGCCTCGTAATAACGCCAGGTGCGGCGCGCAATCTTGCGAAGCTCGAAGGAAACGTGTTCCGAAACGAACAGCCGGTCTTCGGTTTCAGCCGACTGGCTGACATACCAGGCAACGGCAGGCGACAGAACCCAAAGCAGCGTGAAGGGAATGCCGATCAGGAAGGCGTTATCGCCCGGCAGCGCCGCAAACAGCAGGCCGAGCATCGCCACCACGGGCGCATGCCACATCTGGCGATAATAATCGACGATGCTGCCCTGCGCGCTCGATTGCATGCTGGCGGCGGTACGCCATTCCAGCATCAGCTTGTGGCTGACGAGCAGGCGGTAGAGCGAACGGGCAATCGCATCCGTCATCATGCAGGCGGCATCGGCGATGAAGACGATGCGCAGCGCAACCTGTGCATTGGTGGCGCGGATTTCCGACCAGATGGTATGGAAATGCGCCTGCGGCACGATATCGGTGGAGCGCGGCACGAGGCCGGACAGCAGGGAAAGCGTGGGCGCGACGAAGAGCGAGAAGATCAGCAGGATCTGCCAGATCAGCGCACCGAGCGGATCCATGAAATACCAGCCGAGGATCGAGGCGAAGAACCAGGCGATCGGCGTCAGCGAGCGGCGCAGATTGTCGACCATCTTCCAGCGACCGATGGCGGTAACGCCACGGGCACGATCAAGGATAAAGGGCAGAAGCTGCCAGTCGCCACGCGCCCAGCGATGCTGGCGCGACACTTCCACTTCATAGCGGGTCGGGAAGTCTTCCACCAGTTCCACATCAGTCACCAGCGCGCAACGCGCAAAGGAGCCTTCGAGAAGATCGTGGCTGAGGATGGAGTTTTCTTCGATACGTCCCTTCAGCGCCGCCTCGAAGGCATCCACATCGTAAAGACCCTTGCCGGTGAATGTGCCTTCGGAGGTCAGGTCCTGATAGACGTCGGAAACGGTAAAGACGTAAGGATCGATACCGCGGTTGATCGAGAAGACCCGCTGGAAGACGGAGGCATCCTTGCCGGTCGTCAGCGAAGGTGTTACGCGCGGCTGCAGCAGGCCGTAGCCTTCGACAACCCGTCCGGATACCGGATCGATCACCGGACGGTTGATCGGGTGGTGCATCTTGCCCACGAGCTTGGTCACCGCATCGCGCATCAGGCGCGTATCGGCATCCAGCGTCATGACGTATTTCACGCCCTCCGGCACGACGTTCGCACCGCCGAGGAAGGTCGTGTCCTTGTCGCCGCGCAGCAGCATGTTCAGCTCATGCAGCTTGCCGCGCTTGCGCTCCCAGCCCATCCAGCAGCCTTCGGCCGAATTGTAGATGCGGCGGCGGTGCAGCAGGTAAAAGCGCGTCTTGCCGTCAAAGGCATAACGGCTGTTCAGCGCCGCAAGCTCGCGCTTGGCATAATCGAGAATCTCGAGGTCGTCGTCAGACTGTTCATACTGCGCATCGCGCCAGTCGCTCACCAGCGAGAAGTAAATCTCGCCATGCGGATTGGCGAGATAATGCACCTCGATATTGCGCATCATTTCGTCGACGCTGTCGCGGCTGGTCAACATGCAGGGCACGGCGACCAATGTGCGGGCATCCTGCGGAATGCCGTTCTTGAACTCGTATCCGACCAGCCGGAACGGTTTCACGAAGAAGGTGACGAGGGTGTTGAAGAGGCCGGTCGCGCCTTCGGAGGCCGGCAATGCAAACATCAGCAGGAAGGCGGTCACGACATACCAGGGCATGCCGGCCTGCGCCAGGAACCAGCCGACAGCGAGCATGGCGAGCGCAGTGATCAGCAGCACCGGCGCGGCGATTGCCAGCCAGTTGAACTTGCGCATCGAGCGCACGATACGCTGCGACACCAGCGGCCGGTAACCCAAAGCCTTTTCAAGCTCGAAGCGGCGCTGGCCGACAAGCACGGAGCCGACATTGACGCGATGGGTTTCATCCGCACCGGCCGGCGTCTCCGAACGCGCCATTTCGACAGCGGCGCGCGCAACCTCGACTTCGGTCTTGGGAGAACGGCGCGCCAGAAGTTCGATCGTATTGCGATAGGTGTTGCGCGAACCGAAATCGAGAACCTCGTAGTCGGTCTCTTCGCGCAGAACCTTGTCGATATGGCTGACTTCCTCGAACCACACCGACCATTCAGTATCGTCAATCTCGCGCAGGCTCTTGACGATGTTGCCCATCGTCACATTGCCGGATGCCAGGCGGTTATGCTCCGACATCATGACGTTTTCGGCATCGGTGCCGGCAGCGTGAAGACGCTCTTCGAGCCAGGCAACGGCAAAACCGGAGGTCTGCGAACCGTTCCTCAGACGATAAAGGAACTGCGTCGCAAAAGTTGGGTCGTCGACCAGCGAATCGACCTGCTTGAGAAGCGCTGCCGAGGCTTCCGCATCGTTCAGACGGATGATTTCATCGACGACCTCATTTGCCTTCTGGCGCATGCGGCGCGAACGCTCCACACGGATGGAGATACGGCGGAGATTTTCGATGAGGACAAAACGGATGATCGACGGCAAAGCCCACAATTCGCCGATCTGCAGCGTCTTCGACGTCTGGTAGCCATCCACCAGCGCCGTCATGTTTTCGCGCGAAACCGTGCTGTGGGTATGGGCGACATAAAGCCAGCCGAGCGCCATGACCCGCGGGATCGTTACGCCGCCCACCGTCATCGTCGGCAGCTGGCGATAGAACTTGCGCGGAAAATCGCGACGGACTTCCTGGATCGCCTCTTCGATGACGTAGTGGTTGTCGAGCAGCCATTCCGCCGCGGGCGTTATCGTCGCGCCATTTTCCGCATCGACGGCCGTGGTGCGATAGACCCTGAGGATTTCCTTCTCGTTCTCACGATGACGCTCGAAGAAATCGAACTCCATGAAGCCGGGAAGACTGTCGGCGCCATCGCGCGAAAGCGCGGCGCCCGCATCATGCAGTTCCTCCACCGTCATATAGGACGCGCGGATCGAATCGTTGTGATCGATCTGCTTCGTCTCGGAATCACGGGCGGCAGCGGTCGGGGTAATATGAAATGACATCGGGCTCGTATTCTGAACTTTATGGAAACTTGTTCGACTTGACCGGCATTTCGTCCGTGGCGGGAACACGCACGAAAATCGGGCCACGCTATATTTATGACTTATCCTGAACCTTCGGTGAACCGGACCGGACGCTGCATGGAACGGATCGTCAAGTGCGGAATATTCGCAGGCGCGTCATGCTGCAGCGTCATTATTCCGGAATATCTGCGAAGCTGGAGATCGGCGCGCACAGGGCGTTTTCGATGAGGGGAAGAAAATGGCGTCGTTCGGCCCGGCAATGCCGTTCCGACCGGATTACGCACCCTCCCCGATGGCGAAAATTGTTCGCGCAACGTCCGATAATCCCCCGTTGACAACCTGAAGGGCAACACGAACCGAGAAGCCCGCGCTACATCCGAAAGAAGCTAATGCCTCAGGACGTCAATAGTTCCATGCCACCTGTCGCGGCACGATGCAAGCGCTGAATTTCGGGGCATTTCCGGGCAGGCTACGCCCCTTACGCATGGCTGCATATGCTGCTATGTCATTTGCAAAAGGCGCCGGAAAAAACGGCCGAACCCGGGACTTTAAAAATGACCAGACAGACCGCAAACCTCGCATCCTTTGCCAACCATATGCCGGATGTGGTGGCCATTCGCCGCCATCTGCACCGCAACCCCGAAATCGGCCTTTCGGAGTTCAAGACATCGGATTTTATCGCCGAACAGTTGGCGGCAATGGGCTATGAGGTCACGCGGGGGCTGGCCGGAACCGGGGTCGTCGCCACACTTCGCAATGGCGACAGCACCCGCACGCTCGGAATTCGCGCCGATATCGACGCCCTGCCGATCCACGAAGAGACGGGGGCGGACTATGCGAGCGCCAATCAGGGCGTGATGCATGCCTGCGGCCATGACGGCCACACCGCCATGCTGCTTGGTGCGGCGAAGATCATTGCGGAGCGCAAAAATTTCGACGGAATCCTGCATCTTATCTTCCAGCCGGCGGAAGAGAATTTCGGCGGCGCCCGCATCATGATCGAGGACGGGCTGTTCGAACGTTTTCCCTGCGATGCTGTTTTTGCCCTGCATAACGATCCCGGTGTGCCCTTCGGGCAATTCGTGCTGCGCGACGGGCCGATCCTTGCCGCCGTCGACGAGTGCAAGATCACGGTCAACGGATATGGCGGCCACGGCGCCGAACCGCAGGATGCGGCCGACCCCATCGTTGCCGGCGCAAGCATCATCATGGCGCTGCAAACGGTGGTGTCCCGCAACATCCATCCGCAATTGTCGGCGGTCGTCACGGTTGGCGCGTTCCATGCCGGTGCTGCCAGCAACGTCATTCCCGAAACGGCGGAAATGCTGCTGACCATCCGCTCCTTCGATCCGGGCGTGCGCGACGAGCTGGAAAAGCGCATCCGGGCAATAGCCGAAGGCCAGGCGGCCAGCTACGGCATGAGCGTCACCATCGATTACGAGCGCGGTTACAATGCAACCGTCAACCACAAGGCGGAAACGGATTATGTCGCCAATCTCGCCCGGCGTTTTGCCGGACCTGAAAAGGTGGCCGAGATGCAGCGCCCATCGATGGGTGCGGAAGACTTCGCCTATATGCTGGAGAAACGGCCCGG
Organism: Agrobacterium sp. P15N1-A; assembly: GCF_044626815.1. NCBI lineage: Bacteria > Pseudomonadati > Pseudomonadota > Alphaproteobacteria > Hyphomicrobiales > Rhizobiaceae > Agrobacterium > Agrobacterium sp. P15N1-A. The sequence continues at coordinate 212,075 of NZ_JBIUPF010000007.1, forward strand.
CTGTTATTTCTTCCTCGGCACCGCGCGCACCGATAACGACCCGCCGCTGCACCATCCGAAATTCGATTTCAACGACGATATCCTGCCAATCGGAACCGCATTCTGGGTCGATCTGGCGGAAGATTACCTGAAGGCGTGAATGGGCATGAAAAAGGCCGGTCGGAGGAGCGACCGGCCTTTTGTTCTCAAATTACCTGATGAGAAAATCGGGAGGATCAGGGAACGAGACCGAAGATGACGGCGGCGACAAAAGCCACACAGACGCCGACAAGAGCCGCATGAACCGAATCTTTCCAGTTGCGCGGCGACTGGGGCTGCGAGACAAAGTCTTTTACTTTTCCTGCCTTGGAATAAGACATTGTACACTCCCTTCCTGCTCGGCCCTTCAAAGCGGGCATTGCTTATTTCACTTATAGAATAGCTTTATTCCCCACTGTTTCAGTAGAGATAAAATTCCATAAGAGTGGCGCATCGGGAAAAATACCGATTGCAACTTGCCCACCGGCAAGCATCAATCTACCCATTGCGCAGGATCAACGCGGTGGAGGGCATTTCCGTTCAAAACCAGTGGCGGGCACGGAAAAGACCATGACGGATATCGACGCCATCATCATCGGAGCCGGGGTGATAGGGCTCGCGACAGCGCGTGAACTGGCGATGCGTGGTCTCTCCGTCATCATCCTCGAAAGCGGGAAGGAATTCGGCTCTGCCACCTCCTCCCGCAACAGCGAAGTCATCCACGCAGGGCTCTATTATCCGGCCGGAAGCCTCAAGGCCCTACTTTGCGTGGAGGGCAAGGAGCGGCTCTATGCCTTCTGTCAAAGCCACGGCGTTTCACATCGCCGCTGCGGCAAGCTCATCGTCGCCACGAGCGATGAAGAGGTCGCCATGCTCGCCACCCTGCGCGAAAAAGGCAGAGCTAACAGTTGCAACGACCTTGAGCTGATCGATGCGCGACAGGCGCGCCTGCTCGAACCCGCGCTCGCCTGCGTCGCAGCCCTGATATCGCCCTCGACCGGTATCATCGATAGCCACGGCTATATGCTGGCGCTGCTTGGAGACGCGCAGGATCATGGCGCGGCCCTTGCCCTGAAAGCACCCTTCGAAAAGGCGGAGGCGATGGGCAATGGTTTCCGCGTTCATGTCGGGGGAGCGGAGCCCACCAGCCTGACATGCCGGCTGCTCATCAACGCCGCCGGGCTTGTAGCACCCATGGTGGCGAGAAAGATCGAAGGATTGCCGGAGGATGGGATCCCGCAGGCGCGTTTCGCCAAGGGCAGTTATTTTTCTCTGGCCGGCAAGTCGCCCTTTTCACGGCTGATCTACCCCGCGCCGCACACCCATGGCCTCGGGGTGCATCTCACCCTCGATCTCGCCGGCCAGGCCCGTTTCGGACCGGATGTGGAGTGGGTGGACACCATCGACTATGCCGTCGATCCCCGACGCATGGAGGGTTTTGGCGATGCGATACGGCGCTATTGGCCGGGCCTTCCCGATGACGCGCTGATCCCGACTTATTCCGGTATCCGGCCGAAGATTTCCGGCCCGGACGAACCGGCCATGGACTTCCGCATCGATGGGCCGGAAACACACGGCGTTGCCGGCCTCGTCAATCTTTTCGGCATAGAAAGCCCCGGCCTCACCGCCTCGCTGGCGATTGCCGATGAGGTCGCGGCACGGCTCGAGGCCTGATCTCAGCCGAAACGGGACAGCGCGGCGGCCATGATCTCCGGATCGACATTGCCGCCGGAAGCGACTGCGATCACCGTTTCGCTTTCCAGTTCGTTGCCATGAAACAGCGCCGCCGCCAGCGCCACCGCGCCACCGGGTTCGACCACGATCTTCAGCCGGTTGAAGGCGAGAACCATAGCCCGCAGCGCTTCCTCCTCGGTCACGGCAATGCCTTTTCCGCAGAGCCCGGCCATGATGGGGAAAGTAATGTTGCCGGGCTGCGGCGTGACGATCGCGTCGCAGATCGAGCCCGAGGTCGTGGCGTTACGCTCGATCTTACCCGCAGCAAGGGAGCGCGCCACATCGTCGAAGCGCTCCGGTTCCGACGTCCTGACCTTGTAGTTCGGCGCTTTTGCTGCGAGTGCCAGGGAGATGCCGGAGGTGAGGCCGCCACCACCGCAGGGCACCAGAACCTCGGCCGCGCCGATGCCCAGCTCCGCACCTTGTTCGGCAATCTCCAGCCCCACCGTTCCCTGCCCGGCAATGACCAGGGGTTCGTCATAGGGCCTGATCAACGTCAGCCCACGCTCGCGCGAAATGCGATCTCCGATCGCATCGCGATCTTCGTTAGCACGGTCATAAAGCACCACCTCCGCGCCAAAGGCCCGGGTATTGTCGATTTTGATCTTCGGCGCATCCGACGGCATGATGATGACGGCAGGGACATTGTGCAGCCGGGCGGCAAGCGCCACGCCCTGCGCATGGTTGCCGGAGGAAAAGGCGATCACGCCCTTGGCGCGCACCTCCGCCGGAAGGCCGGAGACGGCCGACCAGCCGCCGCGAAACTTGAAGGAACCCGTTCTTTGCAGGCATTCAGCCTTCACGAACAGCTTTCGCCCGGCAATTTCGTCCAGAAAAGGCGATGAAAGAAGCGGTGTGCGAACCGCATGGTTGCCGATGCGCCCACGCGCGGCTTCTATCATCGAAATATCTGTCATGTCCTGCCCCTGTGATGCGGATTTGCGGGTACATTAAGAGGTCGCAACCAATTGCGAAACCGCCCGGAAAAGAAAAATCCCCGGACATGGCCGGGGATTTTTGTCCTACGTGATCAATGATTGTGCCGGGGCATCTTCTCGGCGATCCGGCGGAAATCCGCGGCCCCTTCCAGAACCGCGCCATCGGAAAGCTGGGTCACCGACTGGCGGTAGATGCGCTGCCATGGCGTCGCATCCGCGGGAACAGCGGGAATGCCGTCAGCCTTGCGGGCGGCAAGCTCGTCATCCGGCACCAGCGCATTGCACTCGCCCTCATTGAAATCGATGCGGATGACATCGCCCGTGCGGAGCCATGCCAGCCCACCGCCTGCGGCACTTTCCGGCGAGGCGTTGAGGATGGACGGGCTGTCCGCCGTTCCCGACTGCCGGCCGTCACCAATCGTCGGCAGGCTGGTAATGCCCTTTTTCAACAGCGCATCCGGCGGCTGCATGTTGACGACCTCAGCCGAACCCGGCCAGCCGAGCGGCCCCGCACCGCGAATGACAAGAATGGTGCGCTCATCAATATCGAGGGACGGATCGTTGATGCGGGCGTGATAGTCCTCCGAACCATCGAACACCACGCATTTGCCTTCGAAAATGCCCTCGCGGCCCGGCTCGCTCAGATAACGCTGGCGGAATTCCGCCGAAATCACGCTCGTCTTCATGATGGCGAAATCGAACAGATTACCCTTGAGAACGAGGAAACCGGCCCGTTCCTTCAGCGGCTTGTCATAAGGCAGGATCACGTCACGGTCGGTGGATTCCCGGCCTTCCAGGTTTTCCGCCATGGTCTTGCCGGTTACAGTCGGACAGTTTCCGTCGAGCTTACCCGCCTTGAGAAGCTCCCACATGATGGCGGGCGTGCCGCCGGCGCGGTGATATTTCTCACCCAGCCATTTGCCGGCCGGCTGGACATTGGCGATGAGCGGAATGTCGTAACCGTGGACCTGCCAGTCCTCCTCGCGAAGCTCAACGCCCGCATGTTTCGCCATCGCCGCCAGATGCGGCTGGGCATTGGTGGAGCCGCCGATTGCCGAATTGACGCGGATCGCGTTCAAAAACGCCTCGCGTGTCATGATGTCGGAAGGCTTGATGTTCTCGACAACCAGTTCGACGGCGCGGCGGCCGGTGCGATAGGCCATCTGGCCGCGCTCGCGGTAAGCGGCCGGGATCGCACCGCAGCCGGTGAGCGACATACCGAGCGCCTCCGCCATGGCATTCATGGTGGACGCGGTGCCCATAGTGTTGCAATGGCCGACGGAAGGCGCAGATTCCAGCGCCGCCTGCAAGAATTCCTCGCGGGTGATTTCGCCCGCACCATATTTGCGGCGCATGCGCCAGATGACCGTGCCGGAACCGACCAGATCACCATCATGGTAACCGTCGAGCATCGGCCCGCCGGAAAGCACGATGGCCGGAATATCGACCGTGCTTGCCGCCATCAGTGCCGAGGGCGTGGTCTTGTCGCAACCCGTGGTCAGAACGACGCCGTCGAGCGGATAACCGTAAAGCACTTCCACGAGGCTGAGATAGGCAAGATTACGGTCGAGCGCCGCCGTCGGGCGCTTGCAGTTTTCGAACATCGGATGGGTCGGAAACTCGATGGGAATGCCGCCCGCATCGCGGATGCCGTCCCGCACCCGCTTGACCAGTTCCACATGGACGCGGTTGCAGGGCGTCAGGTCGCTGCCGCTCTGGGCGATGCCGATGACCGGCTTGCCGGAACGAAGCTCTTCCGGCGCCACACCGTAATTCATGAAGCGCTCGAGATAGAGCGCCGTCATGTCGAGATGGTCGGGATTGTCGAACCAGTCCTGCGACCGCAGGCGGCGCATCGGTGTCTTCTCGTCGCTCATAAGCCTGCCTCAGCCCTGTTCCCGATTATTGAGTTTTTCGAGGTAGAGCAGGATGCCGCTATGATCGATATCGGCACCGCCGTCACCAACGAAGTCGTCGAACTCCCGCGTCACCTGCTGGGTAAGCGGCAGGTTGAGAGACAGATCCTTCGCCGTCGCCAGCACGCCATTCAGATCCTTGAGCTGGAACTTGGAGGGACCGCCCGGCACGAAATTGCGCTTCACCATGCGCTCGCCATGCAGTTCCAGGATTCGGCTTTCGGCAAAACCGCCGCGAATGGCGTTGCGGAACCCTTCGCGGGATGCGCCACCCGCCTCCACCAACATCATCGCCTCGGCAACCGCGCCGATGGTGATGGCGACGATCTGCTGATTGGCAAGCTTGCAGAGCTGGCCGGCCCCCGAGCGACCGACGTAGGTGAGGCGGCCCATCGGTGCGAAAACATCCGCAAGACCCGCGATCAGCGCCTCATCGCCACCCGCCATGATCGCAAGCGTACCGGCAGTCGCGCCCGGCACACCGCCGGAAACCGGCGCGTCGACATGATGAATGCCCAGCGCCTCAAGCCGGGAGGAATGTTCCCGCGCAATCGGCGGCGCAATTGAGCTGCTGTCGATGACGACCGCCCCCTTTTTCAGCGCTTCGGCGACGCCGGCCGCAAACAGCACCTCGCCTACCGCCTTTCCGTCGCTCAGCATGGTGATGACGATATCGGCGCCCTTGGCGGCTTCCGCCGGCGATGCCGCGACAACCGCGCCATCGGCAACCAGCGCCTCGGCCTTATCGACGCTGCGGTTCCAGACCGTGACCGAAAAGCCGGCGCCCAGCAGACGCCGGGCCATCGGCCCGCCCATCAGGCCAGTGCCGATAAAGGCGACAGACTGCTTCTTCTCCTCCCGGTGGACACTCATTTCAGCGAACCTCCCAGCTCGTCCTCGATATGAACCTGAATGATCTCTTCGAACGAGCTTTCAGCCGTAAAGCCCAGTTCGCGGGCGCGCTTGGCTTCGAAACCCGGCGCCCAGCCTTCGCACATGCGCATGATCATCTCGTTCGGCTCGCGGCGAATGAGGGCAACGGCCTTTTCGCCCGCGACCTTGCGTAACGCCTCGATCTGTTCGCCGACGGTGGCGCTGAGGCCGGGCATCGACAGGTTGCGGCGCGGGCCGACCTTTTCGACGTCGATCGTTGCGCCATGGATAAGGAAACCGACGGCGGAACGCGGCGAGGCATGCCAGTGACGAATGCTTTCCGGAACCGGCAGAACCGCTTCCTGCCCGACCAGCGGCTCGCGCAGAATATTGGAGAAGAAGCCGGAGGCGGCCGCATTCGGCTTGCCGGGACGAATGCAGATGGTCGGCAGGCGAATGCCGATGCCGTCAAAGAAACCGCGTCGGCTGTAATCGGACAGCAGCAATTCGCAGATCGCCTTCTGCGTGCCATAGCTGGTCAAAGGCGTGGTGTGGAATTCATCCGGGATCGGATAGGGGAGCGGCGCACCGAAGACGGCGATAGACGACGTGAAGACCACGCGCGGCTTGTAGCCGTCCTTACCATTGGCAATGCGGATGGCGTCGAAGAGATAACGCGTGCCGTCGAGGTTGATGCGGTAACCCTTGTCGAAATCGAGCTCGGCTTCGCCGGAGACGATGGCGGCGAGGTGAAAAATGGCATCGGGGCGGGCTTCCACCAGCTTTTCGGCCTCACCCGGCGCGGAGAGATCGGCGGCACGCGCATCGACCTTACCGGGAAAACCGGCGGGCGCTTCAGGCTGGAACACGTCGATGAGCGTGAACTTGTCGATTGGCTTGCCGCCAAGCGATCCATCCTTGACGAGACGCTGCGTCAGCTTGCGGCCAACCATGCCTGCGGCGCCGATGATTGCGATATGCATGTCTTCCTCCTCTTTGTCCCGGCCATTCTCCCGAGACCGAAAAAACACCATCGGCCAGTCGACCGATAAATTAGCTTGTAAGGTTGTCTGATAACCTTATATGATCGGATTGAAAATAGTATTTTTTCACAAACCGGCAAAAGCAAGGGCGAAACAGCCCTGTCCGGAAATTTAGGGCGGATTGGACGGAGAGGGTGGAATGACGATCGTGAGCGAAACCGATATCGAGGAATTGCGGTTCTCGTTGAAGAACAGGCTCGGCGAGGCTTTGCTGCTGACATCGCAGGAAGACATGCTGCGCTATTGCCGCGACTGGCACGGCGATGTCACCAGCTCGGCCGTGGCCGTCATCCGCCCCCGGTCGACCAAGGAAGTCTCCGACACCGTTCGCGCCTGCGCAGAACTCGGCCTCGCCATCATCCCCCAGGGCGGCAATACCGGACTGGTACTCGGTGGCATTCCCGATGCTCCCATGCATCAGGTCGTATTGAGCCTCGAGCGCATGAACGCCATCCGCACCATAGATAGCGACGATTTTTCCGCCGTCGTGGAAGCCGGCTGCATTCTCTCGGAGTTCAAGGATGCGGTTGAGGACAAGGGCATGTTCTTCCCGTTGTCGCTCGGCGCGCAGGGCAGCTGCCGCATCGGCGGCAACGTCTCCACCAATGCCGGCGGCATCAATGTCCTGCGCTACGGCATGACGCGCGAACTGGTGCTGGGTCTGGAAGTGGTCCTGCCCGATGGCACCATCTGGAACGGGCTGTCGACGCTGCGCAAGGACAATCGCGGCATCGATCTGAAGCAACTTTTCATCGGCGCGGAGGGAACACTCGGCATCATTACCGCCGTTGCTGTCAAGCTTTACCCCAATCCCGAACATGTCGAAACGGCACTGCTCGGCCTCAATTCGCTTGACGATGCCATCAAGCTCTACCGACGCGCACGCCGCGAATGCTGCGACCTGATGTCCGCCTTCGAATTCATGCCGCCCGTTGCCTTCACGCTGGCGATCGAAGCCATACCCGACCTCAAGATGCCGATCGCCGGCGATTATCCTGCCTATGTGCTGATGGAAATTTCCGGCTCGGGGCTGGTCGATACCGCCGACCTGATGGGACGCTTCCTCGAGGGCGTCATGGAAGACGGCCTGGTGCTGGACGGCGTCATCGCCTCCTCACGCGCGCAGGCGCAATCGCTCTGGCTGTTCCGCGAAGGCATGAACGAAGGCCAGGCGCTGCGGGGTGCGCATATGCGTACCGACATTTCCGTACCTTTGTCGAAACTCGCGGCTTTCGTGGCCGAAGCCGAGGCGGAACTGGCGGAAAAACTGCCCGAATGCCTGGCGGTTTCCTACGGCCATGTCGGGGACGGCAACGTCCACCTCAACGTGCTGCCGCCGAACGGTTCGACGCCGGAAGAGCGCGACGCCTTCATCTACAAGTCCAAGACACTCGTCAACGAGGTCCTCGACCGTTACGTCGGCAGCATCAGCGCCGAGCACGGCATCGGCCGCCTGAAACGCTCCGATTTCGAAAGCCGGCTATCCGACGTACAGCGCCGGATGATCACCGGCCTGAAAAACACCTTCGACCCTGATTTGCGGATGAATCCCGGTTGCCAGATAACCCTGCAACCGGATAGCTAATCGAGGAACGGCAAAGGCGGCCGAAAACGCCGCCTTTGAAACCCCGCTGACGGCGAAGGAGGAAGTCGCCTGCCGCGGGAAAACGAACCAATCGTTTCTGTGGAACGGGAGCAACCATGACGCTGGAGTTCAATCAGATACATCGCAACGACCATTTGCCCGGCCGGATCGCCGCGGAGATTGCGCGCGAAATCAATGATTCGAAGCTCGGACCGGGTGACAGGCTTCCGACCGAACATGTTCTGGCGAAAACCTTCGGCGTCAGCCGTTCGGTCATCCGCGAAGCGATCGCACAATTGCGCAACGAGGGCTTTGTCGAAACCCGGCAGGGCGTGGGCGCATTCGTCACAGATCCCCGGCAAAGACTGTCCATCCGCATCGAACGGTCGCGGCTGAACGATCCGGAAAATTTTCGCGATCTTTTCCAGCTTCGCATGCCGCTGGAAATAGAGGCGGCGGGGCTGGCCGCATTGCACCGCAGCCCGCAGCAGCTGACGCGGCTGGCGGCAGCTCTGGAAAAGATGAAAACCGCCGATGATTGGTCGACGGAAGGCGTTGCCGCCGATCTCGACTTCCATCGCATTCTCGCGGAAGCGACTGAGAACGAATATTTCCTGATGTTCCTCGGCTTCATCGCGGAACGCATCAGCTCCGCCATCAACATTGCTTTTTCGCGTGCGGTTTTTGGTGAAATTCTCGAGGTGACGATCGCCGAACATGTGGCAATCTACGAAGCCGTCGAGAAGGCCGATGCCACTGCCGCCAAGAACGCCATGCGCAAGCACCTGATCGGCGCAGCCAGCCGGGTCAATCTCGAACTGGATATCTTCTGAGCAGAAATGAACACGCCGGTAAGCTATACGACAGGTTTACGACTTTCCGGGAATTGAGACGCGAAACACGATAATTTTGTCGGCGAGGCCGCTAGACTCGTAGCAAAAGTCATACTAAGAAGAATGGGATTAAGTTGTCAGACATCCAGACAATAAGACCGCAGGAGGCGGCCTGTCGGATGCTGAAGGGGAGGACTATATGACCGGTACAAGGTCCATCGACGCTACCGCAATTTTGCCTGAAGATTTCGAAAACGCGCTGCTCGTCGGCCGCGTCTGGTCGAAAAGCGAAGGCGGCCCCTGCCCCGTCCTGCTGAAGGGCGGCGTGCTTTATGACCTCACTTCGATTTCCCCAACCATGTCCGAACTTCTGGAAAAGACGGATCTGGTTGAGCGGCTCGCCGACACCGGCACTTTCGTCGCACTCGGCGCACTGGAAGCTTTTCTGGATGGTTCCGCCGGCGAACTCCTTGCTCCCAACGACATTCAGGCCGTGAAGGCCGCCGGCGTCACCTTTGCCGACAGCATGCTGGAACGCGTGATCGAGGAACAGGCCAAGGGCGATCCGCTGCGTGCGCAGGAAATTCGCGGAAGGCTGGCGCCGGTTCTCGGTGACAATCTCAAGGGACTTGAGGCCGGTTCCGAAAAAGCTGCCGAAGTGAAGAAACTGCTCCAGGAAATGGGCCTCTGGTCGCAATATCTGGAAGTGGGTATCGGGCCGGATGCGGAGATATTCTCCAAAGCGCAGGCCATGGCTTCCGTCGGCTGCGGCGCGCTGATCGGCGTTCATCCGAAATCGCAGTGGAACAACCCGGAGCCGGAAGTGGTGCTGGCCATCACCTCCGATGGCCGCATCGTCGGCGCGACGCTTGGCAACGACGTCAACCTGCGCGACTTTGAAGGCCGCTCCGCCCTGCTGCTCAGCAAGGCGAAGGACAACAATGCATCCTGCGCAATCGGTCCCTTTATCCGCCTGTTCGACGGCAACTTCACCATTGAAGATGTGAAGAAGTCGCAGATATCGCTTCTGGTCGAGGGCGAAGACGGTTTCACCATGACGGGCGTCAGCCCCATGGAGGCGATCAGCCGCACGCCGGAAAACCTCGCTTCGCAGCTCTTGAACCGCAACCATCAATATCCTGACGGCGCCGTCTTTTTCCTTGGCACGATGTTCGCGCCGGTGAAGGATCGCCATGGCCCAGGCCTCGGCTTCACCCACTCAAAGGGTGACCGTGTCGAAATCTCCACGCCCAAGCTCGGTAAGCTGATCAACTGGGTCACCACGACCGACGAATGCCCGGAATGGACATTCGGCACCGCGGCCCTGATGCGCAACCTGGCGAAACGAGGGCTGCTCTAGATATTTCTTCGGGAGGGGAAAATGCAAAAGACCATCAATCTCTTTTACCGGATTCTCGAAATCATTCTCGTCCTGCTGCTCGCCGGCATGTCGATCATGGTCTTCGTCAACGTCGTCATGCGTTATACGATGAATTCCGGCATCAACGTCTCGGAAGAACTGTCGCGTTATTTCTTCGTGTGGCTGACCTTCATCGGCGCCGTGCTGACCTTCCGTGAGAACAGCCACATGGGCATCGAAACGCTCGTGATGTTTCTCTCCCGTCGCGCCCGCATCGTCTGCATGATCGCGTCGAACATCATCATTCTGGCCTGTTCCGCCATCTTCTTCTGGGGCACCTGGAAGCAGTCCGGCATCAATGCCAGCATGCATGCACCGGTTACCAAGCTGTCGATGATCTGGGTCTATGGCGTCGGCATGTTCACCGGCGGCCTGATGTTCATCATCGCGCTGGAACGCCTGTACCGTCTTTTGACGGGTCGCGTCACGGAAGACGAAATCGCCCAGTTCGCGGGCGAGAACCTGACGATCGAACAGCTTTCGGAGCGCTGATACCATGACACTTCTCGTTTTTATCGGCTCTCTGCTGGGAGCCATGGCGATTGGCGTTCCCGTCGCTTTCTCGCTGATGTTCTGCGGCGTCGTGCTCATGTGGTACATGGGCATGTTCAACACCGCGATCATCGCCCAGAACATGATTTCGGGCGCAGACACCTTCACGCTGCTCGCCATTCCCTTCTTCATTCTGGCTGGCGAACTGATGAATTCCGGCGGCCTGTCGCGCCGCATCATTGATTTCGCCATTGCCTGCGTCGGCCATATCAGGGGCGGCCTCGGCATCGTTGCCATCGTCGCAGCCATCATCATGGCCAGCATCTCCGGCTCGGCAGCAGCTGATACCGCAGCTCTCGCCGCAATCCTCATCCCGATGATGGCGAAGGCCGGGTACAATATTCCGCGTTCCGGTGGCCTCATCGCCGCAGGCGGCATCATCGCCCCGGTCATTCCGCCGTCCATGGCCTTCATCGTTTTCGGTGTCGCCGCCAACGTCTCGATCACCCAGCTGTTCCTTGCAGGTATCGTTCCCGGCATTCTGATGGGCATTTCGCTGATCGTCGCCTGGCTGATCGTGGTGCGCAAGGACAACATCAAGCCGCTGCCGAAAACCACCGCCAAGGAACGTCTCGTCGCCACCGCGCGTGCCGGCTGGGCGCTCGGCATGCCCGTCATCATTCTGGGCGGCATCAAGGCCGGCATCATGACGCCGACGGAAGCCGCCGTCGTGGCCGCCGCTTACGCGCTTTTCGTCGGCATGGTGATCTACCGCGAACTGAAGCCGGCGGATCTCTTCCACGTGCTTCTGCGCGCCGCCAAGAGCACCTCGATCATCATGTTCCTCGTCTGCGCAGCGCTCGTCTCCGCATGGCTCATCACGGCAGCGAACATTCCGAACGAAGTCGCAAGCTATATCGAGCCGCTGATTGATCGTCCGATGCTGCTGATGGTCGTCATCATGGTGCTGGTCTTCATCGTCGGCACCGCGCTCGACCTGACGCCGACCATCCTGATCCTCACGCCTGTTCTGATGCCCATCATCAAGCAGGCGGGCATCGACCCGGTCTATTTCGGCGTTCTCTTCATCATCAACAACGCCATCGGCCTGATTACCCCTCCGGTCGGCGTGGTTCTCAACGTGGTCAGCGGCGTCGGCCGCATCCCGCTCGGCAAGGTCACGATCGGCGTCTGGCCGTTCCTCGTTGCCGAAACCATCGTCCTGGCGCTGCTGGTGATTTTCCCGGACATCGTCCTCGTACCGCTGCAGTATCTTCGTTAATCCGCAACCGCTTCTCGAACACAATCCAAGGGAGGATATTATGAGAAAGCTTCTTCTGACCACCACGGCAATCGCATTCGCCGTTGGCGCCGCAGCTCCGGCAATGGCCGAATTCAACAGCCGCAATATCCGCGTTTCGAACGGCATCAACCAGGATCATCCGGTCGGCAACGGCATCAAGGCCATGCAGGCCTGCCTCGACGACAAGTCCGGCGGCAAGCTGAAGCTGACGGCATTCTGGGGCGGCGCTCTCGGCGGCGACCTTCAGGCAACCCAGGCCCTGCGCTCCGGCGTTCAGGAAGCCGTCGTAACGTCGTCCTCGCCCCTCGTCGGTCTCATCCCGTCGCTCGGCGTCTTCGACCTGCCGTTCCTCTTCGCCAACGCCAAGGAAGCCGATGCCGTCATGGACGGCGCCTTCGGCGACATGATGAACAAGAAGCTGGAAGAACAGGGCCTCGTAAACCTGGCCTACTGGGAAAACGGCTTCCGCAACCTGTCGAACTCCAAGCATGCCGTGAACAAGTGGGAAGATTTCTCCGGCCTCAAGGTTCGCGTGATGCAGAACAACATCTTCCTCGACACCTTCCAGAACCTCGGCGCCAATGCAACGCCGATGGCCTTCGGCGAAGTCTTCTCGGCGCTGGAAACCAACGCGATCGACGCGCAGGAAAACCCCTATGTGACGATCGACACCTCGAAGTTCTACGAGGTGCAGAAATACATCACCGAGACGAACCACGCCTATACGCCGTTCCTCTTCCTCTTCTCCAAGCCGATCTTCGACAGCTACACGCCCGAAGAACAGGCCGCCCTGCGTGAATGCGCAGTCGTCGGCCGCGACGAAGAGCGCAAGGTCATCCGCGAACTGAACCAGAAGTCGCTGGAGAAGATCAAGGCTGCCGGCCTCGAAGTGAACACGCTGTCTGCAGAAGAGCAGACCCGTATCCGCGAAAAGTCGATGGTCGTCTACGAAAAGCACAAGGCTGAAATCGGCGCAGACGTCGTCGACGCCGTTCTGGCGGACCTGAAGAAGATCCGCGGCCAGTAATCCTTACCGGATACAATTGAAAACACCCGGAGGTTCCGCCTCCGGGTGTTTTTGTTTGTGAAAATCGCAGATGGAAAAAGGCTGCCGAAGTAGCCTTCCCAGAAGATCAGGACGCGGTGCGGTTCTGCCGGTTGGCGATAAGGTCTTCGACCACTGCCGGATCGGCGAGCGTCGACGTATCCCCCAGCGCACCAAAATCGTCCTCGGCGATCTTGCGCAGGATGCGCCGCATGATCTTGCCGGAGCGGGTCTTGGGCAGGCCCGGCGCGAACTGGATCTTGTCAGGTGTCGCAACCGGTCCGATCTCGTTGCGCACGTGCTTCACCAGCTCTTCGCGCAGCGCATAGTCGCCATTCTGGCCCGCCATCAGCGTGACATAACAATAAATGCCCTGGCCCTTGATGGCATGCGGATAACCCACCACGGCCGCTTCCGAAACGAGGTGATGAGACACCAGCGCCGATTCCACCTCGGCCGTGCCAAGGCGGTGACCGGAAACGTTCAGCACGTCATCGACGCGGCCGGTGATCCAGTAATAGCCGTCCTCGTCACGCCGGCAACCGTCTCCGGTGAAGTACTTGCCCTTGTAGGTCGAGAAATACGTATCGACAAAGCGCTGATGATCGCCATAGACGGAGCGCGACTGGCCCGGCCAGCTATCGATGATGCAGAGATTGCCGTCAGCAGGTCCTTCCAGCACATTGCCCTCGGCATCGACAAGCTGCGGCTGCACGCCGAAGAACGGCCTTGTGGCCGAACCGGGTTTCAGATCGGTCGCGCCCGGCAGCGGCGAGATGAGAATGCCGCCGGTTTCCGTCTGCCACCAGGTGTCGACGATCGGGCTCTTGTCCTCACCGACCACATGGTAATACCACTCCCATGCTTCCGGATTGATCGGCTCGCCGACCGTGCCGAGAAGCCGCAGGCTCTCGCGCGAGGAGCGCTGGACGAACTGGTCGCCCGCCCCCATCAGCGATCTGAGCGCCGTCGGCGCGGTGTAAAAGATATTGACCTTGTGCTTGTCGATGACTTCCCAGAAGCGGCCCTGATCCGGGAAATTGGGAACGCCTTCGAACATCAGCGTCGTCGCGCAGTTCGCAAGCGGCCCATAGACGATATAGGAATGGCCGGTGACCCAGCCGACATCGGCCGTACACCAGAAAACCTCACCGTCCTTGTAGTCGAAGACATATTCATGCGTCATCGACGTATAGACGAGGTAGCCGCCCGTTGTGTGCAACACGCCTTTCGGCTTGCCGGTGGAGCCGGACGTATAGAGGATGAATAGCGGGTCTTCCGCCCGCATCTTCACCGGCGGGCAATCCGGCTTCACGGTGGCGATTTCCTGATGGTACCAGATATCGCGGCCGGGCGCCCAGCCGGTCTTGCCGCCGGTGCGGCGCACCACCAGAACCTTGTTGACGATGACATATTGTTTGGCGGCGATATCGATCGCCTTGTCGGTATTTTCCTTGAGCGGGATCGGCTTGCCGCCGCGCACGCCCTCATCGCAGGTGATGACGAAGGTGGACTGGCAATCGACGATGCGGCCCGCCAGCGCTTCCGGCGAGAACCCGCCGAACACGACGGAATGGATGGCGCCGATGCGGGCGCAGGCGAGCATCGCGTAAGCCGCTTCGGGTATCATCGGCATATAGATGGTGACGCGGTCGCCCTTCTTGACACCGTGCTTCTTCAGCACATTCGCCAGACGGCAGACATAGTCATAGAGCTGGTTATAGGTGATCTTCTTATCGATATAGGGGTTGTCGCCTTCCCAGATGATCGCCGTGCGCTCGCCATGCGTCTTCAGATGCCGGTCGATACAGTTATAGGAAACGTTCGTCAGGCCGTCCTCGAACCACTTGATCGGCACCCTGCCCTTGAAAGACGTGTTCTTGACCTTGGTATAGGGCTTGAACCAGTCGATCCGCCGGCCGTGCTTGTCCCAGAACTTTTCCGGATCCTCGACGCTCTCCTGATACCATTTCTGGTAACGCTCATTGTCGATGAGCGTGCGGGCCTTCGCCGATTTGAGAACCGGGTAGATTTTGGCAGACATGAACTCCTCCTGGAACCGATATGGCTTCTGACGTGGCCCGAGACTCCCACCTCAGGCATGTGTTGAATTCATAGCAGTTCAAATCCGCACGGCAATTAGACAAAGGTCATTTGTTTCGCAAAGAATTGCAATTCTGATGCAATGCGGCTATAGAGCCCCCATATCCCGGAAATTAGTGGTTGATACCCACGGCCCGCGACACCGGCGCGGACGGACAGAAGGACTGTATCTATGGCTCAACAATTGCTCATGCCAAAGGCTACGGCTGTATGGCTGGTTGACAACACCGCGCTGTCGTTCGATCAGATCGCCACGTTCTGCAAACTGCATCCGCTTGAAGTCAAGGCGATTGCCGACGGTGAAGCCGCACAGGGCATCAAGGGTCTCGATCCGATTGCAACCGGACAGCTCTCCCGCGACGAGATCGCCCGCGCCGAAGCCAACCCCAACCACAAGCTCAAGCTTTCCGAGCCGAAGGTCCGCGTACCGGAATCCAAGCGCCGCGGCCCGCGCTACACCCCGGTTTCCAAGCGTCAGGACCGTCCGAACGCCATTCTCTGGCTCGTTCGCAACCACCCGGAACTGAAGGATGCGCAGATTTCGCGTCTCGTCGGCACCACGAAATCCACCATCGAGCAGATTCGCGACCGTACCCACTGGAACTCGGCCAACCTGACGCCGATGGACCCGGTGACGCTCGGCCTCTGCAGCCAGATCGATCTCGACCTCGAGGTCGAACGCGCATCGCGCGGCCGTCCGCTTCCGACCGCGGAAGAACTCGACAATACGCTGCAGCCGGCAACGGCGACGGAAGGCCTGGACTACAGCTTCCAGCGCGAGGAAGACGAGCAGATCGACGCCGATGCGGTCTTCAAGAAGCTCAGCTCGCTGAAGTCTACGCAGAAGGACGAAGACGAGGACGATCACTACTGATCGAACGTCTTTTAGAGTTTGAAAACCCGGCCTCAGCGCCGGGTTTTTTATTTGCAGCCTTATCGCGTACCAAAGATCGCCGAGCCTACACGGACACTCGTTGCGCCGAATTCCACGGCAGTTTCGAAATCGCCCGACATGCCCATGGAAAGCTTCTCAAGCCCACATTGTTTGGCAAGCTTCGCCAGAAGCGCAAAATGCGGACCCGGATTTTCATCCGCCGGCGGAATGCACATCAGTCCTTCGACCTGCAATTTCAGCTCATCCCGACAAAAGGCGACGAATGCAACTGTCTCACGCGGATCGATACCCGCCTTTTGCGGCTCAAGCCCGGTATTGACCTGCACATAAAAACGAAGGCTGCGACCCTGTTTGCCGCATTCCTCGGCAAGCGCGCGGGCGATCTTCTCCCGGTCGACGCTCTGCACCACATCAAACAGCGCCACGGCATCCGCCGCCTTGTTGGACTGTAGCGGGCCAATCAGATGCAACTCGATATCAGGCGTCTCCTCTTTAAGCGCCGGCCACTTGCCCTGCGCTTCCTGCACGCGGTTCTCGCCGAACAGGCGCTGGCCCGCATCTATGACCGGCTGGATCGCCTCCGCGTCGAAGGTCTTCGAGACCGCGACGAGGGCAACATCCGCCGCCTTGCGTCCGGATTTTTCCGCAACATCGGCAATGCGCTGCCTGACATCCTCAAGACGTGCTTCGATTTCCATCACAAGACCTTCATTTGAACCATTCGCAACGCTAACTAGACGCCGATTGCCTTGATGCCAAGCGGGTTTAGCACCATTTGAGGCACGCTGGCCAAGATTGAACGCCCGAATGCCCCGCCAAACTTGACGCCCCGGTCGTTTCATGGTGAAGGTCAGCGCAAATTTTTCCCCTCGATACCCGGAATTCTAAACAATGGCCATCGAACGTTACAATCCTCGCGACGCCGAGCCGCGCTGGCAGCAGAAATGGAACGAAGACAAGGTTTTCGTGACCGACAACAGCGATCCGCGCGAGAAATATTACGTTCTGGAGATGTTTCCCTATCCGTCGGGACGCATCCACATGGGCCACGTTCGCAACTATGCTATGGGCGACGTGGTCGCCCGCTACAAGCGCGCCCGCGGTTTCAACGTCCTGCACCCGATGGGCTGGGACGCCTTCGGCATGCCTGCCGAAAACGCCGCCATGCAGAACAAGGTTCACCCGAAGGACTGGACCTACCAGAACATCGCCACCATGCGCGGTCAGCTGAAATCCATGGGCCTGTCGCTGGACTGGACCCGCGAATTCGCCACCTGCGACGTGGAATATTACCACCGCCAGCAGGCGCTGTTCGTCGATTTCATGGAAAAGGGTCTGGTTTATCGCAAGCAGTCCAAGGTCAACTGGGACCCGGTCGACCATACGGTTCTGGCCAATGAGCAGGTGATCGACGGTCGCGGCTGGCGCTCCGGCGCGCTGGTCGAGCAGCGCGAGTTGACGCAATGGTTCTTCCGCATCACCGATTTCAGCCAGGACCTGCTGGACGAGCTGGATACGCTCGACCAATGGCCGGAAAAAGTGCGCCTGATGCAGAAGAACTGGATCGGCCGCTCCGAAGGCCTGTCACTGCGTTGGCAGACGGTTGCCGGGACAGTGCCGGAAGGTTTCTCCGACATCACCGTCTATACGACGCGACCGGACACGCTGTTCGGCGCATCCTTCCTGGCAATCGCCGCCGACCATCCGCTGGCGAGAGAACTGTCCGCGAACAATCCGGCGATTGCCGAGTTCTGCGACGAATGCCGCCGCCATGGCACCTCGCTCGCAGCGCTCGAAACGGCTGAAAAGAAGGGCATCGATACCGGCGTCAAGGTCGTGCACCCGCTGGATCCCAGCTGGGAACTGCCGGTCTATGTCGCCAATTTCGTGCTGATGGACTATGGCACAGGCGCGATCTTCGGCTGCCCGTCGGGTGACCAGCGCGATCTGGATTTCGCCCGTAAATATGACCTGCCCGTCGTGGCCGTCGTCGCCCCTGAGGGCCCCGATGCTGCAAACTTCACCATCGATGATACCGCCTTCACCGATGACGGCGTAATGATCAATTCCGGCTTCCTGAACGGCATGAAGACGGCTGACGCCTTTGAGGCAATGGCGCAGAAACTTTCTGCGCAGACGCTGGGCAACACGCCGCAGGCCGAGCGCAAGGTCAATTTCCGCCTGCGCGACTGGGGCATTTCCCGCCAGCGTTATTGGGGTTGCCCGATCCCGGTCATCCATTGCGAAGTCTGCGGTGTGGTGCCGGTTCCGAAAAAGGACCTGCCGGTCAAGCTGCCGGACGACGTGACTTTCGATGTGCCCGGCAACCCGCTGGACCGGCACCCCACCTGGCGTCATGTCTCCTGCCCGCAATGCGGCCATGACGCGCGCCGTGAAACCGACACGATGGATACTTTCGTCGATTCCAGCTGGTATTACACCCGCTTCACCGCGCCGTGGGAAGACGCACCGACCGATCCAAAGGTCGCCAATCACTGGCTGCCGGTTGACCAGTATATCGGCGGCATCGAGCACGCAATCCTGCATCTGCTCTATTCGCGCTTCTTCACCCGCGCCATGCGCGAGACAGGCCATGTCGGCGTCAAGGAACCCTTCAAGGGTCTGTTCACGCAGGGCATGGTGGTGCACGAGACCTATAGCCGCGGCGAAGGCACCGCACGCGAATGGGTGCCGCCGGCCGAACTCAGGATCGAGGAAAACGACGGCACGCGCCGCGCCTTCCTGCTCTCTTCCGGCGAAGAGGTGAAGATCGGCTCCATCGAAAAGATGTCGAAGTCGAAGAAGAACGTGGTCGACCCCGACGATATCATCGCATCATACGGCGCCGATACCGCACGCTTCTTCGTGCTGTCGGACTCTCCACCCGATCGTGACGTCATCTGGTCCGAAGCCGGGGTGGAAGGCGCAAACCGATTCGTCCAGCGTGTCTGGCGCATCATCGGCGAAGCGGCGGAAGAGCTGAGAACCGTCCAGCCGAAGCCTGCGACCGAAGGCGAAGGGCTGGCGGCCTCCAAGGCGGCGCACAAGACGCTGAAGGCCGTTCAGGAAGATCTGGACAAGCTCGCCTTCAACAAGGCCATCGCCCGCATCTACGAACTGGTCAATGCGCTGGCCGGCCCGCTCGCCGATGTTGCTTCTGGCGGCAAGCCTGATGACGTCAAGGCGGCCGCGCGCGACGCCGTCGAAATCCTCATCCGCATCATTGCCCCCATGACGCCGCATCTGGCGGAAGAATGCTGGTCCGTACTGGGCAATACGGGACTCGTGGCCCAGACGCCATGGCCGGCCTTCGTCGCTTCGCTGGTCGAGGAAAACGATGTGGTCATGCCCGTGCAGGTCAACGGCAAGAAGCGTGGCGAATTGACAATCGCGCGCGATGCGGATCAAGATGCGGTCCGCACGGCCGCCCTTGCGCTGGATGCCGTCAAATCCATTCTTGCCGGTGGCGAGCCCAAGAAAGTCATCGTGGTTCCGCAGAGGATTGTGAACATTGTTGTCTGACGTTTTTTCAAGATGGAGCCGCGTCGCGGCAGCGATTTCCGTCGTGACGATGGCTGGTCTTCTGGCAGGCTGCCAGGTGCGCCCGCTCTATGGCGAGGCTTCCGGAACCAAGGAAAGACTGGCGGCCGTCAGCGTCTCCGAGACCGGCGGCAGAGTCGGGCAGGAAGTCCGCAATCAGTTGATCTTTCTGATGTCCGGCGGCGCTGGCGAACCGACCACGGCGCAATATAACGTCAAGGTTTCCGTAAGCTCGAGCGCCACGTCAACGGAAGTGCAGAATTACGACCTGACGACCCGCGCGAACAACAATTACGATGGCCCTTACCCTGGTCGTGTCGTGATGAGCGGTCAATATGTGCTGACGCGCGTTTCCGACGGTCAAATCCTGCGCTCTGCACGGCGTAGCGTGACGGCGCAGGTGGACCTGCCGCAGCAGGAATTCGCCAAGATCCGGGCAACTCGCGACGCCGAGAACCGTGCGGCCCGGGAACTGGCTGAAATCATCCGCACCGATATCGCCGCCACGCTCGGCCGCTGAGAGCGGCGGCCGTGACGGAGATAAAGTCCCATGAATTTGAGCGCTTCGCCGAAAATCCGGCGGAGCGCTTTCGCGTTTTCGTCCTTTACGGCCCGGATCGCGGTCTCGTGTCGGAACGCGCAGGCGTCATCGCCAAAAAGACCGGTATCGATCCCGATGACGCTTTCGCATCGCTGAAACTGACCGCATCCGATCTGCAGGGCGACCCGGGCCGTCTGCTCGACGAGGTGAATGCCATCGGCCTTTTCGGCGGTGAAAAACTCGTCTGGGTCAAAGGTGCTGCGGCCGAAAAGGCGCTGGTGGATGCGCTGCAGATTCTTGCCGAGACACCGCCTGAAGCGAGCTTCCTCATCATCGAAGCCGGCGACATCAAGAAGGGTACGGGGCTGCGCAAGATCGCAGAACCGGCGCGCTCCATCGCCGCGATTCCCTGTTATGCCGACGATGCGCGCTCATTGAACGCATTGATCGATCAGGAACTCTCCGCCGATAATCTGCGCATTGCGCCAGCCGCAAGACAGAGGCTAATCGAATCCCTGGGTGGTGACCGCATCGCCTCCCGCAACGAAATCCGCAAGCTGGCGCTCTATTGCCGTGGAGCCGACGTGGTCGAGGAAGACGATGTGCTGGCGATCATCGGTGACGCCAGCACGGTTTCCGCAGACGATGCCGTCGACGCCATTCTGAAAGGCGACAGAAACGCCTTTTTTCACGCGACGCAGAAGATCGTCTCTTCGAAGACCCCGATCTTTCTTGTGCTCCAGGGGTGCCTCAAGCAATTCCAGTTGCTCGACCAGATGCGGGCCGAAATGGATGAGAAAAAACTGCAGGCCGGTCAGGTCATGCAGACACTTGGACGCCACATCCATTTCCGCAGAAAACCCATCATCGAAAGAGCGCTGCGAACCTGGCAGCCAGCGGCGATCGCCCGCGAGATGAACCGTCTGCAGGCCGCCATCCTGCAAAGCCGTCAGCGGCAAAGCCTGGAGGAAAGCGTGGCCCTTCTGACATTGCTGTCGACCACGCTGCAATCCGGCCGCGGTGGATGAGGCCCAGAAAAAAGCCCTCGCGCTGCTGCTGCGAGGGCTTTTTAAATCATGGTTTCGCGGTCAGGCCGTAAAAACTCAGTCGCCCTGTCCTGGCTCGGCGGAGAAATAGAGTTCGAGCTTGCCTTCGACACCGTCCATTTCCTTGGCTTCCGGCATCGGGTCGCGCTTGATCGTGATATTAGGCCAGATTGCCGCATATTCGGCATTGAGCTTCAGCCATTTGTCGAGACCCGGCTCCGTATCGGGCTTGATGGCTTCGGCGGGACATTCCGGTTCGCACACACCGCAATCGATGCATTCATCGGGATTGATCGCGAGGAAATTTTCGCCCTCGTAAAAGCAGTCGACGGGGCAGACCTCAACGCAATCGGTATATTTGCAGCGGATGCAATTGTCGGTCACGACATATGTCATGATGAACTCCAGAATATGCAGGCCGGGTCTGTGGGCTTCGGAACACAAGCCGTCGCCCGGAATTCAGACAGGGCAATTTCGCAAGTGACGTAATGCCTTTGCTTACAGATAGCAAGGATAAACAATTCTGAAAAACGGGGGCGACCTAGAGGTTTATTCTAATCTTTGCTTCCGTCGCTGTCAGATAGAAACCTGTCGAGCGCCCTGCGCTCTTTTTTAGTGGGACGCCCGCTGCCCGGCTGACGCAATGCCTGCTCGAGAGGTGTCAGCCTGTCGGAAGGTTCCCGTGGCGGCGTCTCGTCATCATAGAGAAGTCGGGCTTCCTCATAGGGTCCACGCCGTGTTCCGCCGGACTTGACGACGAGCACCTTGTCCATCCGCTCGAAGCCGATCTCCAGCCTGTCGCCCGCCTTCACCACGTGGCTGGACTGGCGAATGGCAATACCGTTGACCTTGACGTGGCCCGACTGAATGTAGCTCTGGGCAAGCGAACGGGATTTGGCCATGCGGGCAAAGAACAGCCACTTGTCGAGACGCTGACGCGTGCTTTCCAGTGGCTGTTCGTTGCTTCCCATGGGCTTACTTCTTCAGCTGCTCCTTGAGAGCAGCCAGCTTTGCGAAAGGCGAATCCGGATCGAGCGGCTTTTCCTTGCGCGGCGGCTTGGCTTCGAAGCGCTGCTGACCCTGCGGCTTTCCGCCACGGTCATTGCGTTCCGGCCGGTCCTTGCGCTCCCCGCGATCATGACGATCATTGTTGCGGTTGTTGCCACGGTCCGGACGGCCGCCATCGCGCTTGCGCTCGCCGTCGCCACTGCGATTGGCAGCTTCGCGGTTTGCACCATCACGATTGTCGCGACGACCTTCGCCACGACGCTCGCCCTGTTCACGCGCTCCTTCACCACGGCCCTGACCGCGATTGCCGGGACGGCGGTTTTCGCCACGCTGATTTTCGTTGCGACCACCCGGACGCCACAGAAGAACGGGCTTGGGCTCGGCGGCCTCAGCGCTTTCCGGCGCGGGCTCGGCTGCGACAGCCTCTTCGCCTGCAGCCTCCGCAACCGGCGCCTCGACAGCTTCGCCTTCGACAGCAGCAGCCGTCTCGGACACCTGTTCTTCGGAAGCCGGCTCGTGTTCCTCGGTCTCGACGCTTTCCTCTTCAGCTGTCGCCGCTTCTGCGACAGCCGGAGCAGAGGCACCGGCGTGGCTGGCGAGGAAGGCCTGCGCCTCTTCCGCCGTCACCTGATCGGCGCGGTAACCGAGGCCCTTCAGAATTTCTTCCATGTCATCGAGCGTCGCGCCGAGAATGGAAAGCATGGCGGTCGTGGTCGTGAAACGGCGACCGTCATAGGCGCCTTCCGGGCGCGGCTGCTGACCGGGTTTCCACTGCAGCAGCGGGCGGATGAGATCGGCCAGACGCTCGAGAATGTCGATACGCACGGCGCGCTTTCCGAGGAAACGGAAACCGGCGAGCTTGTAGAACATGCGCTCGAAGCTGGCATCCGTGACGACCGAGGTACGGCCTGCGGCCAGCACCGGAATGAGATCGCCGTAACCCGGCTTGCCGAGACCGTCATTCTTCAAAGCCCAGAGCAGCGTTACAAGCTCCGCCGGGGCGGGCTTGAGAAGCGCAGGCAGGAAAACGTGATAGGCGCCGAAACGCACGCCGTAACGGCGCATCGAAGCGCGCGCGTCCTGATCGAGAGACTTCACGTCTTCGGCAACGTCGCGGCGGAACAGCACGCCAAGATTTTCCACGAGCTGGAACGCCAGACCCTTCGCCAGACCCTGAAGGTCTTCGGCGCGGGAAATATCGTCCAGCGGCTTCAGCACTGTCGCAATCTGATGATTGACGAAACGCTCGACGCGCGCCAGCGCGTGATCACGGGCATTGCCGTTCAGCTGCTCGTCGGCAAGCAGGATCACCCGTGGCTTCATGATGTTGTCGCCGGCCGAAAGGCGGGCAACCGGTTCGCCCAACCAGCGAACCAGACCATCGGAGCTCAAAGCGAGATCGCCATTTCCACTGGCATGCAGACGCGCGGCACGCGCCTCGAATTCGAGCGCGAGCGCCTTCTGCGCCGCAGCCTGCACGGCCTTCTGATCCGGCCCTTCCATTCCCGGCACCGGCGTGAACCGGAACCCGGCCAACTGGCCGACGTGATGGCCTTCTACGAAGACATCACCATTTACACTGATTTCAGCTTCAAGCATCGCATTCTCTCTCAGGCGCCTCATGAGCACAGATGTCCTGCGATCAACAAAGCGTTTCGTCAACCTTTCATGTAGCGCATCGGACAATCGATCCTCGATTTCCCGAGTCTTTTCTTGCCAGTGTGTCGGATCGGCAAGCCATCCTGGGCGGTTCGATACATAAGTCCATGTTCTGATCTGCGCAATCCTCGCAGACAAGGTATCGATCTCTCCATCCGTCCGGTCGGCGCGGCGCACCTGCTCGGCCATGAAATCCTCGTTCACCGCCCCGCGTTTGACGAGGTCGAAATAGAGGGTGGAGATCAGATCCGCATGCTGGGCAGGAGCAATACGGCGATAGTCGGGAAGCGCACACGCCTCCCAGAGTTTTTCCACCCGCGAATCGGTCGTCGTCACATCGATGATCTCGGGATAACGCGACAGATATTCCAGCGCCTGCTGGTCGATTGCCGGCAGGGCGCGCGAAAGTCCCTGGATCGCCGGCGCGGCATCGAGGCTCAGGCGCAGATTGGCGATGGAGGAAAAATCGAAATTTTTCGTCCGCCACTGCAGAACCTTCACCGCATCGAACTGATGGGTTTCGATCCGCTCCACCAGCTCGTCATCGAACGGATCGACACGCCCTGTCACGCCGAATGTGCCATCGCGAAGATGGCGCCCGGCGCGGCCGGCGATCTGGCCGATCTCGCCCGGATTGAGATTACGGAACTGATAGCCGTCGAATTTGCGGTCCTGCGCAAAGGCGACATGGTCGACATCGAGGTTGAGACCCATGCCAATGGCATCCGTCGCCACCAGATATTCGACGTCGCCGGATTGGTAGAGCCCTACCTGCGCATTGCGCGTGCGCGGCGAAAGCGCGCCCAGCACCACGGCAGCACCACCGCGCTGGCGGCGCACCAGCTCGGCGATGGCATAGACCTCATCGGCGGAAAAGGCGACGATCGCCGTGCGTTGCGGCAGGCGGGTGATCTTCTTCTGTCCCGCATAAAAAAGCTGCGACAGACGCGGGCGTTCCACAACGGTAATTCCCGGCAGCAGCTTTTCGAGGATCGGGCGCATCGTGCCGGCGCCAAGCAACAGCGTTTCCTCCCGCCCGCGCAGATGCAGCACCCGGTCGGTGAAGATATGCCCGCGTTCGAGATCGCCCGCCAGCTGCACCTCGTCGATCGCGACGAAGGCGGCCGTCGTCTCGCGCGGCATGGCTTCCACCGTGCAGACGGAATATTTGGCCTTGGGCGGTGCGATTTTTTCTTCGCCGGTAATCAGCGCCACATTCGGCGCACCCACCTTTTCAACGAGACGGGTATAGACCTCCCGCGCCAGAAGACGCAGCGGCAGGCCAATGACACCGCTGCCATGCGCGACCATCCGCTCGATCGCGTAATGGGTCTTGCCGGTATTGGTGGGGCCGAGAACGGCCGTGACACCGCGGCCGCTCAGGATCATGGGGCGAAAATTCAACGTACTATCCGCGAATCGACTTCATCTGCTTGCCGTGCACCCGCCATTGCCGATGGGGCCGCACGCACCACACATGGCAACGCCCGAAGACAAAGGCAATAGGCCTCACCCGCAAAGTGGCGCAGGGCGACCCGCCGACGGAATTTTCTTTTCAGATTCAGTCAGTTGAACAAACAAAAAGAATCCAGCGAAAATGAAATCGATTCGGTTGCGGAACAGTCTGCGAACGAATCGAATACGAATCGCTGACTCGACGGGATTCAGCTTTTGTTCTCCGCAATATCTGGTTGGCCAAGGCGCAGACCATACCAGATTATGAATCCGGATAAGTCCTTGGCCGGATTCGGCTTTACGGCAAAGCCTCCGGGCAGGAAATCCCGGAATCAGCTGTCAAGCGGCAATCCCGGAAAAGCCGATCCGAAACATGCACGAAGGGTCGGATCAGAGCGCCTCGCCGGCAAGCAGGCGCGGCGCATTCGCATCCGTCGTGCCGGCGGCCTGACCGATGAAATAGGATTTGAGACCCGGCAAACGATCCACGACACCGAGACCGAAATCACGCATGATACGAATGGGGCCAATATCGTTGGAGAAAAGCCGGTTCAGCACATCCGTCGTCACGCCCATCCGCAACGTGTCGAACCGCCGCCAGGACTGATAACGCTCCAGAACGTTGAGCGAACCGATATCGAGGCCGAGACGGTCGGCCTCGACCACGGTTTCGGCGAGAGCCGCCACGTCCTTGAAGCCAAGATTGAGGCCCTGCCCGGAAATCGGGTGAATGCCGTGCGCCGCATCACCCGCAAGCGCGAAACGCGGCGCGACGAAAGAGCGTGCCAGCGTCAGACCCAATGGGAAGGCGCGGCGAGAGCCGACCGGACGAAGAGGACCGAGCTTGTGACCGAACCGGCGCTCCAGTTCTTCCTCGAACACCAGATCGTCGGAGGCTACCAGCCTGTCGGCATCGGCCGTGCGTTCGGTCCAGACGAGCGAAGAGCGATTTCCCTTCAGCGGCAGGATCGCGAAGGGGCCCGATGGCAGGAAATGCTCCTCGGCGCAGCCCTCATGCGGCCGCTCATGCTCAACGGTCGTCACGATACCGGACTGATCGTAAGCCCAGTGCACGGTCTTGATACCGGCCATGTCCCTGAGCGCGGAGCGAACGCCGTCACAGGCAATCAGCAATCGCGCTTCGAGCGTCGACCCGTCGGAAAGGCGAATGGCCGTCGACTGTGGACCCGCGGTAAAATCGGAAACACTGAGACCGTGACGGATTTTTATGCCAAGGCGCTCGCACAGGCCTCGCAATGCGCCCACCAGAGCGACGTTCGGAACCATATGGGCAAACGGCCTGCCTTCTTCCACGGCGCCGTCGAAAGTCAGGAACACGGGACGCACCGGATCGGCGGTCTTCGAATCGGTGACGATCATCTTGTGTATCGGCTGGGCTTCCGGCTCGATCTCGTTCCATATGCCGAAAACATCGAGCATCCGGGTGGCTGCCGCAATAATGGCGGAAGCGCGAACGTCCTTCGCCCAGACATCCTCGGGAGAGGCCTCAACCACCTGCACATCAAGATGCCGGGCCGCCTGCTTGATTGCGACAGCAACGGAAAGACCGACATATCCGCCGCCTGCCACCACTATGTCCAGCATCGCGCTTCTCCTCAAATCTTGTGCACGCATCATCGGCGCACTATAGACCATGTGACGTCTTCCTACAGCCGGAGCAGGCCGAAAAAATGTCGCATCCCTCGCAAACGTCAGACCCGATGGCCAATCTCATCGCCACGCTCGATCTTGAGAAGCTGGAAGAGAACCTGTTCCGGGGCGAAAGCCCACAGATCGGCTGGCAGCGGGTTTTCGGAGGCCAGGTCATCGCGCAGGCCCTGATCGCCGCGCAGAGGACCGTGGATGAAGACCGTTTCGTGCATTCGCTGCATGCCTATTTCATGCGCCCCGGCGATCCGCTGGTGCCTATCGTTTACCAGGTGGAACGCATCCGCGACGGCGCGAGCTTCTGCACACGCCGTGTGGTCGCCATCCAGCATGGCAAGGCCATTTTTTCCATGTCGGCCTCGTTTCAGATTTTCGAGGACGGTTTCGACCATCAGATTAAAATGCCTGACGTGACGCCGCCTGAAAAACTGATGAGCGAAGAGCAGATGCAGGCGGCCTTTCTTGCCAAGGCGCCCGCTTCTATCCGCAAATACTGGAGCAACAAGCGGCCGATAGAGATACGGCCGGTATCGCTGACCCACTATATCTCCAGGGAAAAACTCGAACCGCAGCAGGATATCTGGGTCCGCGCCGTCGGCGATGTGCCTGATGATCCGCGCCTGCAGTCGGCCATTCTCGCCTATCTCTCAGACATGACCCTGCTCGACACCTCGCTCTACGCCCATGGCACGACCATCTTCGATCCCTCGATTCAGGTGGCGAGCCTCGATCACGCCATGTGGTTCCACCGCCCTTGCCGGCTGGACGACTGGCTGCTCTACACACAGGACAGCCCCAGCGCTTCCGGCGCACGCGGTTTGACTCGTGGCAATATTTTCACCAGACAGGGTGAACTGGTCGCCTCCGTGGCGCAGGAGGGTTTGATCCGCAAAAGGGCAAATGATTAAATAGTGTGCTTTTTCTGAAAATCGCACATTTAATAGACGCAAATTTTGGCGACAAATGCCCCTTTTTCAGACGACCTTCATATAAGTTTTATATTTCAATACGTTAGATACACACTCAAAACTGGCACGCCCTTTGAATGTATGTCCGCAGTCGCTGTTACTGATCTGCCAGCGGCAGGAGAGTCGGCTCCGTGCCGAGGACAAAACAAAGGATGGGAAACCAGATGAAAATTGTGATGGCCATTATCAAGCCGTTCAAGCTGGATGAGGTGCGCGAAGCGCTCACCGGCGTCGGCATCCAGGGCCTGACCGTGACCGAGGTAAAGGGTTACGGACGCCAGAAGGGGCATACCGAGATTTATCGCGGCACGGAATATGCGGTGAGCTTCCTTCCCAAGCTGAAGATCGAGATCGCAGTTCCATCCGACGTCGTCGACAAGGCTGTCGAAGCGATCGCGTCTGCGGCAAAGACCGGGCAGATCGGTGACGGCAAGATCTTCGTCTACTCTATCGAACAGGCCGTGCGCATCCGTACCGGCGAAACCAACACAGAAGCGCTTTGAAGCACGGCTGACAGGGGAGTTTTCTAGCTATGCAACTCAACAAGTTTTCAACGCTCGGCAAGCTGGGCGCCGCAGCGGCGGCCCTGATGGCTCCGGCCATCGCCTTTGCCCAGGACGCCGCGCCAGCAGCAGCCGCAGCGCCCGTTCCGGAAAAAGCCGACACCGCATTCATGTATGTCGCGACGATCCTCGTACTTTTCATGATCATTCCGGGCCTCGCCCTGTTTTACGGCGGTCTCGTCCGCACCAAGAACATGCTCTCCGTTCTCATGCAGTGCACGGTCATCGGCGCAGTCATGATGCTCGTCTGGGTCATCTACGGTTACTCCTTCGCCTTTGGCGGCGGCACCGGCCCTTATTTCGGCGGTTTCGGCAAGCTGTTCCTGTCGGGCGTTTCGCTTGACAGCACCTCGGCAACCTTCTCTGAGGGCGTCGTGATCTACGAATATACCTTCATAGCCTTCCAGATGACCTTCGCGGCCATCACACCGGCGCTGATCATCGGCGCATTCGCAGAACGCGTCAAATTCTCCGCCGTCATCCTCTTCACCATCCTGTGGGCCACCTTCGTCTATTTCCCGATCGCTCACATGGTCTGGGATGCAAACGGCCTGATCTTCGGCATGGGCGCTCTCGACTTCGCCGGCGGCACGGTCGTTCACATCAATGCCGGTATCGCAGGCCTGATCGGTGCGATCATGGTCGGCAAGCGTACCGGCTTCGGCAAGGACATGATGGCCCCTCACTCGATGACGCTGACGCTGGTCGGTGCAGCCATGCTGTGGTTCGGCTGGTTCGGCTTCAACGCCGGTTCCAACCTCGAAGCATCGGGCGGTGCGGTTCTCGCAACCATGAACACCTTCCTCGCAACCGCAGCCGCCATCGTTTCCTGGTCGCTGGTTGAAAGCTTCACCCGCGGCAAGGCCTCCATGCTGGGCGCCGCTTCGGGCATGATCGCCGGTCTCGTCGCCGTCACGCCTGCCGCCGGCTCCGTCGGCCCGATGGGCGCCATCGTTCTCGGCCTCATCGTCTCGCCGATCTGCTACTTCTTCGTCTCCGTGGTGAAGAACAAGTTCGGCTATGACGACACTGCCGACGTCTTCGGCGTCCACGGCATTGGCGGCATCATCGGCGCTCTCGGCACCGGCATCTTCACCTCGCCGCTGCTTGGCGGCACGGGCAAGGAAGACTTCTCCATCGCCTCGCAGGTCTGGACGCAGTTCGTCGCCGTCGCCATCACCATCGTCTGGTGCGCCATCGTCTCCGCGATCCTCTACAAGATCGTCGACGTGATCGTTGGTCTGCGGGTTCCGGTCGAAGCCGAACGCGAAGGCCTCGACCTCGCAACCCACGGCGAAGCCGCTTACCACTCCTGATATCCGGGAAAAGGGGTTCTCCATCCCCTCTCCCAAAAGAAGGCCCGCTCCGGCGGGCCTTTTTCTTTGCCGTAAATCCGAAGCGCTTCAAAAAACCGCATGGTTAACACGACATTAACCAGCAAGCGGTTAGTTTTCCCTGTCAATCCGGGATCAGGTCTCCTGCCGGATCTTGCCGAAACCATAAAACGACGGGTTCAGGGACATGGGCAGAATGCATTCTCCGACATTCGATGGTCGTCACACGCGCTTCGTGTTGACGGCGTTTTTCGTGCGTCAGATCATGGCTCTCGCCGGTTTCGCTCTGCTGGCCACGATTGCACTGGGCATCGCCGCGCTCGCGACATGGAATGTCGCGGATCCGAGCCTCTCCTACGCGACAGGAAACCAGCCCACCAATCTTCTGGGCTACGGCGGTGCGATTTTCGCCGATATCGTGATGCAGTTCCTCGGGCTTTCCGCAATCATCTCGCTCCTGCCCGTCATCGCCTGGGCTATCGCGCTGATCGCCGGCCGCAAATTCCACCGCATACCCGTTCGCCTCGTGGCCTGGGTCGCAGGCGCCATCGTCTGCGCCGCCTCACTCGGCTGTTTTCCGGCCCCCGTGACATGGCCGCTGCCGAACGGCATCGGCGGCGTCATCGGTGACATGATCCTGCGTTTTCCCGCCCTTTTCATCGGCGCTTACCCCACCGGCACGATTGCCACGGTACTCGGTGTCATATTTGCCGCGCCTGCCGCATGGCTGATGCTGTTTGCCGCCGGTATCGTTGGCGGTCTGGATGATGAGCTGGAACGCGAAGAAGCCGCTCCCGTCGCCACCAGCAAAGCCCGCGCCGCCCGTGAGGCGGAAGAGGATGACGAAGACGACGGCGAGGGTTTCTTCGCCAATATGCTCGCCTTCGGCGCACTGGCGCATTACTGGTACATCACCCAGGCGCGCCTGCGCCGCCTGTTCGGCCTGAAGTCTAAATCCCTGCACGACGAATTCGAGCATCCTTACGACTTCAACGAATATGAATTCGGCACGCTGAACGAACCCTCGCGCCTCAAGACCGCGATTAACCGCCTCGACCAGCGCGCAGAGCCGTCTTTCGAAGAACGCGCCGCATCGCGTCGCCAGATGTCTCCTCCCTCCATCGCGCTAGATCATGACGAGGACATGGATTACGAACAACCCTTCGATGCGGATGGACGCCGGCTGCCGAACGGCATTCTCTCCGACGACGAGTCCGACCAGAAATTCACGGCCCGACAGGCGCCGGGACGCGGGCAGCCCAGAATAACCGCCCCTTCCGCGCGCCCGAAGCCCAGCGAGCGCGTGGCAAGGGAGGCGCAGGCCTCTTTCATCGCCGCAGACGGTTTCCAGCTGCCTACAGTCCATCTTCTGGCGGAGCCGAAGAATGTCGTTCGCGACAATATGCTGAGCGAGGAGGTGCTGGAACAGAACGCCCGCCTTCTGGAAGGCGTTCTCGAGGATTTCGGCGTCAAGGGCGAAATCATTCATGTCCGCCCCGGCCCGGTCGTCACGCTCTACGAACTGGAACCGGCACCCGGCATCAAATCCTCCCGCGTCATCGGCCTTGCCGATGACATCGCCCGCTCCATGAGCGCGATCGCCGCCCGTGTCGCCGTCGTTCCCGGCCGCAATGCCATCGGCATCGAACTGCCGAACCAGACGCGCGAAACCGTGTTCCTGCGGGAACTGATCGGCAGCCGCGATTTCGAAAACAGCAAGGCCAAACTCGCCATGGCGCTCGGCAAGACCATCGGCGGCGAACCCGTCATCGCCGATCTCGCCAAGATGCCGCATCTTCTCGTTGCCGGCACCACCGGCTCGGGCAAGTCGGTCGCAATCAACACCATGATCCTGTCGCTGCTTTACCGCATGTCGCCGGAACAGTGCCGCCTGATCATGATCGACCCGAAAATGCTCGAACTGTCGATCTATGACGGCATTCCGCATCTGCTCTCTCCCGTCGTTACCGATCCGAAAAAGGCCGTCGTCGCGCTGAAATGGACGGTGCGCGAGATGGAAGAGCGCTACAAGAAGATGTCGAAGATCGGCGTGCGCAATATCGACGGCTTCAACAGCCGCGTGCAGCAGGCGCTCGACAAGGGCGAAATCCTTACCCGCACGGTGCAGACCGGTTTCGACCGCCAGACCGGCGAGGCGATCTACGAGACGGAAGAATTCGATCTGAAGCCCCTGCCCTATATCGTCGTCATCATCGACGAGATGGCCGACCTGATGATGGTCGCCGGCAAGGACATCGAAGGCGCGGTGCAGCGCCTGGCGCAGATGGCGCGCGCCGCCGGCATCCATGTCATCATGGCGACGCAACGCCCCTCCGTCGACGTCATCACCGGCACGATCAAGGCAAACTTCCCGACCCGCATCTCCTTCCAGGTAACGTCGAAAATCGACAGCCGCACCATCCTCGGAGAGCAGGGCGCCGAACAGCTGCTCGGCATGGGTGACATGCTCTATATGGCAGGCGGCGGACGCATCCAGCGCGTGCACGGTCCTTTCGTCTCCGACAACGAGGTGGAAGAGATCGTCGCCTATCTGAAGACACAGGGCGCCCCGGAATATCTGGAAGCGATTACCGAGGAAGACGACGAGGAAGGCAATGGCGGCGGCCCGGCCGGCGCCGGCAGTTTCTCCGATTCCGAGGACCCTTACGATCAGGCCGTGGCCGTCGTGCTTCGCGATGGCAAAGCCTCCACCTCCTATGTGCAGCGGCGTCTCGGCATCGGCTATAACCGCGCCGCCTCGCTGATCGAGCGCATGGAGCAAGAGGGCATTATCGGCCCCGCGAACCACGCCGGAAAACGCGAAATACTCGTACCGACGGAAGCAGACATCATCGAGCGGTAACGTCCGCAACCAAGCGGGGCTGATAGACGTTATTCCATGCTTTCAACGTCATGAAGCCGCCGCCTTTTATGCGGACAATCGCTGCGATGAAGGAGAATAGAATGAACGACCTCACCACCGGCGAAACGGCCAACGCAAACACACCGCAAAACGGCGTGACGCGTCGTGGCGTGCTGACGGCATTTTCCATGGCTGCAATCATGGCCGGCCTGTCGCCGCTTGACGCCTTTGCCCAGGCGGCCGGCAATACGGCGACAGCACAGAAAATCGCCAACCACTTCTCGTCGGTCAAAACCATGATGGGGGAATTCGTCCAGTTCGGCCCGCGCGGGGAACAGACCGGCGGCAAATTCTACATCGAACGCCCCGGCAAACTCCGCTTCAATTACGAAGACCCCTCGCCCATGCGGGTCATTGCCGATGGCAAGAACGTCGTCATCGGCAATATGAAGCTCAAGACCTGGGATCTTTATCCGCTTTCCAAGACGCCGCTCAGCCTGCTTCTGTCCGACAAGATCGATCTCGGCAACCAGAAGGTTCGCAACGTCAAGGAAGAATCGGACCTGACCACCATCGTGCTGGGCGACAAAAGCGTCTTCGGCGATTCCACGATTACCCTGATGTTCGATCCGAAGACCTTCGATCTGAGGCAATGGACCACGACCGACGCCCAGAACAAGGACACGACCGTCATGATCTTCAACGTACAGACCGGCGTGAACCTCGATGAACGCGTCTTCAACATCAACTACGAGGAAGTCCGCAAAGGCGGCTGAGGCTTTAAGCCCCAAGGAGTTCTTCGAAAGGCGACCCTGCGGTCGCCTTTTTTATTTTACCGCTAAAATACATTCCCGTTTTCGTCGCGATGTTATAAGCCTGCGCCCCGGAAACATGTCCTGGGCCAAGCGGCTCGCGGCAGTAAAAGCGGAGCACATGCATGTCGTTTTCGATAACCACCTGGAACATCAACTCGGTCAGGCTCAGAATGCCGATCGTTGAGCAGTTTCTGGTACGTTACAAACCCGACATTCTCTGCCTGCAGGAAACGAAATGCCCGAATGGCGAGTTTCCGATGAAGCCGCTGAAGGCGCTCGGTTATGAGCATGTCATCATTCATGGCCAGAAGGGCTATCACGGCGTCGCCATCGCCTCCAAAATCCCGCTGACCGAAGACCACCGGCAGGATTATTGCGGCATTGGCGATGCGCGGCATATCTCGGCGATTTTCCAAGTGGGATCGCGCCGCGTGCGGCTGCATAATTTTTACGTGCCAGCAGGGGGCGACGAGCCGGATCGCTCGATCAATCCGAAATTCGGTCACAAGCTCGATTTCATCGAAGAAATGAAGGCCCTGCGCGCTGATGGTCTACCCGGCACGTCGTCCATTCTTGTCGGTGATCTTAACATCGCGCCGCTTGAAAATGACGTCTGGTCCCACAAACAGCTTCTGAAGATCGTCAGCCATACGCCCGTCGAAACCGAAGGCATGCTGGACATCATGAAGCAGGGCAACTGGCTCGATCTGATGCGCCTGAACGTGCCGGAGACGGAAAAGATCTATACCTGGTGGAGCTACCGCGCCAAGGACTGGGAAGCGGCTGATCGCGGTCGTCGCCTTGACCATATCTGGTCTTCGCAGGATCTCGGTTCCTCGCTCGAAAAAATCGACATATTGCGCGAGGCCCGCGGCTGGAACCGGCCATCCGACCATGTTCCCGTCACCGCCCATTTCCGGTTCTGAAACAGGCGGAATTGTCTGGCGTCAGACGAAGCGGTTCTGCAAACGGGCCGCGCCCGCCGCCAGCGACGCGATATTGTCGCGAATACGCGCCGACACGATATCGGCAACTTCCGGAAACTCCTCCACCAGCCGGTGGAAGAGGATACGCGTTATGCGGATGACTTCGGAGTCCTCCACTGCCACGGCAGTAAACTTCCGTTCGCAGAGCGTGAAAAGTGCGAGCTCCGAAAGCAGCGCCCCCTTGCCCGGCGTCGCCTGCAGCACGGGCTTGCCATCCCGCCCCGCCGTGAAAAGCTCGAAATGCCCAGCCGTCACCGCAAAAGCGCATTCGGCCGGTGAGTGCTCCCGAAACAACGTCTGTCCGGCCGATATACGGCGGCGCTCCGCACCGAAGGCGATAAGTCGCAGCTGGTCATCGCTGAACCCCGCAAATAACGGCACTTGCCCCAGCAGCATGATATCGTCCGTCAAGGCCATGTCGATCGTTACTCCGGAAAAACGCCTGCATCACTATAGCGGTTTTCCAATATCGGCCCTCAAAATACAAGCTGTTAGAACGCCGCGCGCCCTTTCGGACGCGTAGCGTGAGCTTTGGACACATGACAGGTGCAAAGAGGCACTTGCTCAGGGAACGATCTTGTATCCGCCGTTCTCGGTCACCAGAATTTCAGCGTTGGACGGATCGCGTTCGATCTTCTGGCGCAGACGATAGACATGCGTTTCCAGCGTGTGCGTTGTCACGCCGGAATTGTAACCCCAGACCTCCTCCAGCAGGACGTCGCGGGTAACGACGGTGCTGCCGGCGCGGTAGAGATAACGGATGATCGCCGCTTCCTTTTCCGTCAGCCGGATTTTCTTGCCGTCCTCCGTCGTCAACAGCTTCTGGCTGGGCTTGAACTGATAGGGACCGACGGTGAAAACCGCATCCTCGCTCTGCTCGTATTGACGCAGCTGCGCCCGGATACGCGCCAGAAGCACGGCGAAACGGAAGGGTTTCGTCACATAGTCGTTCGCCCCGGCTTCCAACCCAAGAATAGTATCGGAATCGGTATCATGCCCGGTCAGCATGATGATCGGCGCCTTGAAGCCGCCCTTGCGCAACAGCTTTACCGCCTCACGGCCGTCCATGTCCGGAAGGCCGACATCCATGATCAGAAGATCGACCTGGGCGGTCTTGGCGGTCTGCATCGCCTGCGCGGCATTGGCGCCGCTGAGCAGCGAGAATTCCTCATAGGGAGACAATTGCTCGGTCAGCGTCTCCCGAAGATCGTCGTCATCGTCCACCAGAAGGATAGTGCGAGCCGTCATTCGGATTCTCAGCCTTTCTTACTTTAGCGCATCGGCCCGAAAATCAGGCTCGATTTTCGAGAGACACGATGCGTAGTTTAAAAGAGTTAGAGCGTCCCTTATGCATCCCAAAAGACGCCCGGCGCTCTAATTATCAGCCAATTCAGCGGTTTGCCGATGAAAGGTCAACCCATTGCCATGATATAACGAAGTGCTATGACTTCACGTTAAATAACCTGCAAAGCAAAATCTCGTGAAAAACATGAGCACCCAGCCCGTAAGACAACGCAAACGCGCATCGACGCTCATGGTTCGGCCGGCCCCCTCGAAAATCAGCCGCGCCATCGTCCAGCTCGGGCATCTCACCTTTCCAGCCGCGATCGGACGCAATGGCCGCACTGCATTGAAACGTGAAGGAGACGGAAAATCTCCCATCTCCACCATCGGCCTGCTGCACGGGTTTTATCGCGGCGACCGCCTTCCCGGCATCGCCACGGCACTGCCGATGCAGCGAACACGCAAGTCCATGCTGTGGTGCGACGAGCCCCGTAGTCCCAATTACAACAGGCTGGTCAAGGCGCCCTTCGCCCCGAGCCATGAAGAAATGATGCGGAAAGACAGCCTCTATGACGTCTGCCTGGTGCTCGACTGGAATATCACCTCGAGAAGCCGCAACCGCGGCTCGGCAATCTTCATGCATCTGATCAGACCGGGATATGAGCCGACCGCGGGCTGCGTCGCCCTCCATCCCCGTGATATGCGGCGCGTTCTGC
The DNA here is from genome assembly GCF_044626815.1 of Agrobacterium sp. P15N1-A. Taxonomy (NCBI): domain Bacteria; kingdom Pseudomonadati; phylum Pseudomonadota; class Alphaproteobacteria; order Hyphomicrobiales; family Rhizobiaceae; genus Agrobacterium; species Agrobacterium sp. P15N1-A. The sequence continues at coordinate 248,719 of NZ_JBIUPF010000007.1, forward strand.
CGCATCTGCGCAAGGGCACGAAAATCCGCATCCTGTGAATTTCAGCCTGCAATCGGGCAACAAAAAACCCGCCATCAAGGCGGGTTTTTTTAGAGGGAAAAAGCCGGTTATTAAGCGGCTTCGTCCTGAGAATCGTCCTCTTCGACGGTCTTGCCGCGCTTGGGGCCCTTGGCAAGGTTCACTTCCACCAGGCGAACAGCCTCGGTTTCAGACATCTTGTTGACAGCGGCGATTTCGCGCGCCATGCGGTCGAGAGCAGCTTCATAAAGCTGACGCTCGGAATAGGACTGCTCCGGCTGATTTTCCGCACGGTAGAGATCGCGCACGACTTCCGCAATCGCGATGAGATCGCCGGAATTGATCTTCGCATCATATTCCTGCGCGCGGCGCGACCACATGGTACGCTTCACACGCGCCTTGCCCTGCACCACTTTCAGCGCCCGCTCGACAAAATCGCCTTCGGAAAGCTTGCGCATGCCGATGCTGACAGCTTTTGCGACGGGAACTTTAAGACGCATCTTGTCTTTTTCGAAATCAATGACAAAAAGCTCAAGCTTCATGCCGGCGACTTCTTGTTCCTCGATTGCAGAAATGGTACCGACACCATGAGCGGGATACACAATCGCTTCACCGGTCTTGAAACCGTGATGTGCTGGAGATTTCTTCTGCTGGGTCGTCATTCGTTCTAAAAACTCCCTGTTACATACCCGGGGATGCCGGGGTTGGGTCGGTCAGGCCCTGATGAGACGGGGGAACCGTCAGGTGACTCCGCACTGGTCCAGCCGTGCACGCAAAAACACACCTTCCCGTCTTGCGGGGTTCGATAACGTAAACGCTCGATATGTCACGGAAACCGCGTGCAAAAGAGGTGTTGCTTTCGTGGTGTTTTTGGGCACACAAATGCCACGCTGTGGATCAGTGTCGTTGGTGTACCACAAAAATAGGCGCAAATCAATAATTTGCTTCGACCGTGGCCGCAACATCACATGGCAGCCAAAGAACCGCCTAAAAATTAGCCGCAGAAATACTGTCAAAATGCTTCGTGACAGGCCCTCATGGCAAAAGGAGCAAAAAAATTTCACTTACCGACTGAAGAAACACGAAAGCCTCTTAAACTCTTCGTAATTCCACGCCAATATCCGATTCGACTGAAAAGGCAAAATCCGCAAATTGGCGATGCTTTTTTATATTAAAGTGTGATTTTTGGAGGAATCCACGTCAAATGGGCTACAGAAATAATCCAAAACGCGAAAAACAGATCGAAAAAGCGCGCCAGCAGGCAATTGCCGAAAATGTCCAATTTCTTGATCCGGGTATTCTTTATGGAAGGGCAAGTGCGGACGATATAGAATATTATTCCGCAGAGATGCTGGCTGCGAGCGCCGCTCACAGTTTCGAGGCGCTTTCGCACTGGACCGGAGACGCTCCGTACATCGGTATCTCCCAGGTGGAGGGCGTTTCGCCGCGGGATATTCCGGTAACGGTGCTGACCATTATCGGCCGCAATATGCCCTTCCTTTACGATTCCGTCATGGGCGAGGTCACCAGCAGCTATCGCGGTCTTTACCTCGCTGTGCACCCGATCCTGGTGCGCGACGAAAGCGCGCAGGCGGGCTATCGTCTTGCGGAACCCGAGGATGATCCCGCTGAAAATATCAGCCTCATCCAGCTGCATATCGCGCCGCTCACATCGCAAGCCGCCACGGCGCTGGAAGAAAGACTGCGCTTCGTGCTGACGCAGGTCCAGTTCGCCTATCGCGACTGGCGGCCCATGCTGGCGAAACTCGACGAGGCGCTGGATGAATTGTCCAAACGCGGTTCGTCACGGCGCAAGACCGAGCGTGCGGAAGCCGTCGAATTCCTCAACTGGCTTCGCAACGACAATTTCACCTTCCTCGGCATGCGCGACTACACCTATTCCGGTAAGGGAAAGAACGCGAAGATCGAGCGCGGTGATGGCGTCGGTCTCGGCAGCCTCAGCGATCCGGATGTGCGCGTGCTGCGCCTCGGAAAGAACGCCGTGACGACGACGCCCGAAATCCTTGCCTTCCTCGACGGCCCGGATTTCCTCATCGTCACCAAGGCCAATGTGAAATCCATCGTGCACCGCCGCGCCTATATGGATTATATCGGCATCAAGCGCTTCGACGAGGACGGCAATGTCATCGGCGAACTGCGCATCGTCGGCCTCTTCACCGCCACCGCCTATACGCGCTCGGTCAAACAGATACCGCTGCTGCGCGCGAAGGTCGCGGAAGTCGAGCGGCATTTCGGCTTCGATCCGAACAGCCACTCCGGCCGCATCCTGCAGAACACGCTGGAAGCCTATCCGCGCGACGATCTCTTCCAGATCGAGACGGACCTTCTGATCCGCTTCGTCGAGCAGATCATGGAACTGAGCGACCGGCCGCGCGTGCGCGTGCTTGCACGTATCGACCGTTTCGACCGTTTCGTTTCGGCCATCATCTTCGTTCCGCGCGAGGAGTATAATTCCTATGTGCGCGAGAAGATCGGCGACTATCTGAGCAGGGTCTATGACGGGCATATTTCCGCCTATTACCCCGCCTTCCCCGAAGGCGCCGTCGCCCGAGTTCACTTCATTGTCGGCCGAACGGAAGGCAAGACGCCGCGCATCGCCCAGGACAGGCTCGAAGACGCCGTCAGCGACATTGCAGCGCGCTGGATAGACCATTTCGTCGCCCTTTCCGAGCCGGGTGCACCGGTGCTGGAGGTCGATCAGGCCTATCAGGAAGCCTTTACGCCGGAAGAAGCGATCGGCGACATGCCGGATATTCTGGGCGCCGCGAAGGGCGAACCGGTCCGCATCGAATTTTACCAGCAGGAAGGTCAGTCGGCGGAAACGCTGTCGCTGAAGATTTTCCACCGCGACGGCCATCTGCCGCTTTCACGCCGCGTGCCATTGCTCGAAAATCTCGGTTTCAACGTCATCAGCGAACGCACCTTCGATATCGGCGTCGTTTCGGACGGCGAAAAGCGCGACATCGTGCTGCACGACATGGAACTGTCCGTCGCCAAGGGAACGACGCTCGATCTGCCGCAGTATGGGCAGAAACTCGAAGAAGCGTTCCTCGCCGCCTTCTCCGGCAAGGTCGACAATGACAACTTCAACCGCCTGATCCTCGCCTGCGGCCTCACCGTGCGCGAAGTCTCCGTGCTGCGCGCCTATGCGCGTTATCTCCGCCAGACCGGCATCGTCTATTCGCAGGAGCATATTTCCGAAACGCTCTATAAGTATCCGGCGATTTCCCGCAATATTTTCGCGCTGTTCAAGGCCGGCTTCGATCCGTCCGTCGACGAAAAGAAGCGGCTGAAGAAACTCGCCGAAATACACAAGGCGATCGAAGCGGCATTAAGCGGCGTTCCCAATCTCGACGAGGACCGCACGCTCAGGCGTTACGTCAACGCCATCGACGCGACGCTTCGCACCAACTACTTCCAGAAAAATGCCGATGGTACGCCGCGTGACCTGTTGGCCTTCAAGTTCGATCCGAAACATCTGGACGGCCTGCCCGACCCACGGCCTTTCCGTGAAATCTTCGTCTACGGAACAGAAGTCGAAGGCGTGCATCTGCGCTTCGGCAAGGTCGCGCGCGGCGGTCTGCGCTGGTCGGATCGCGGCCAGGATTACCGCACGGAAGTGCTCGGCCTCGTCAAGGCGCAACAGGTCAAGAACGCGGTGATCGTTCCGGTCGGCGCCAAGGGCGGCTTCTTCCCGAAAAACCTGCCGGTCGGCGGCTCCCGCGACGAGGTGTTCAACGCCGGCCGCGAGGCCTACAAGACCTATATCCGCACCCTGCTGTCCATCACCGACAATATCGTCGACGATGCCATCGTGCCGCCAGCCGACACGCTGCGCCTCGACGGTGACGACCCCTATTTCGTCGTCGCCGCCGACAAGGGAACGGCAACCTTCTCCGATACGGCGAACGGTCTTGCCCATGAGGCCGGTTTCTGGCTGGACGACGCCTTCGCATCGGGCGGTTCGGCCGGTTACGACCACAAGAAGATGGGCATTACCGCCCGCGGCGCCTGGGAAACGGTGAAGCGCCATTTCCGTGAAATGGACACCGACATCCAGACCACCCCCTTCACGGTGGCGGGCGTGGGCGATATGTCCGGCGACGTTTTCGGCAACGGCATGCTGCTGTCGGAAAAGATCAGGCTGATCGCCGCCTTCGATCACCGCGACATCTTCATCGATCCGGATCCCGATACCGACAAGTCCTTTGCCGAACGCAAGCGCCTTTTCGAACTGCCGCGTTCCAGCTGGCAGGATTACGATCGTTCGGCTCTCTCCGCCGGCGCGATGATCATCTCGCGCTCCGAAAAATCGGTGACGCTGACACCGGAAGCCGTCGCTGCCATCGGTATAGACAAGTCTGTCGCCACGCCATTCGAGATCATGACGGCCATCCTGAAGGCGCCAACCGATCTTCTGTGGTTCGGTGGCATCGGCACCTACATCAAGGCGGCGGTGGAAACCAATGCCGAGGTGGGTGACAGGGCGAACGACCCCATCCGCGTCAACGCAACCGAACTGCGCGCCAAGGTCATCGGCGAAGGCGCCAATCTCGGCATCACCCAGAAGGGGCGTATCGCCTATGCGCTTTCGGGCGGACGATGCAATTCCGACGCCATCGACAACTCGGCCGGCGTGAACTCCTCGGACGTGGAGGTCAACATCAAGATCGCGCTTGCCTCCGCCGTTAACAGCGGTCGCCTGACGATGCCGAAACGCAACCAGCTTCTCGCTTCCATGACGCCGGAAGTGGCGCAGCTCGTATTGCGCAACAACTACCTGCAATCGCTGGCGATCTCGCTGACGGAGCGGCTGGGCCTTTCCAATCGCGAAGAACTCGGCCGCCTGATGGGCGCGCTGGAGGCGGCCGGACAACTGAACCGCAAGGTCGAGACCCTGCCGAACAATGCCGAATTCAGCGAAAGATACGCCACCGGCAAACCGCTGACCCGGCCGGAAATCGGCGTGCTCCTCTCCTATGCCAAGCTCACCTTGTTCGATGCACTGGTGGCAAGCACGCTTCCCGACGAGCCCTATCTCCAGCATCTTCTGGTCGATTATTTCCCGGCCAAGATGCAGAAGAACTATGCGGGCGATATCAAGTCGCATCGTCTGCATCGCGAAATCGTCGCGACCGCACTCGCCAATGCCGTCGTCAATCGCGGCGGCCCGGGATTCGTGCAAAAACTTGCCGATGCGAGCGGCCTTCTGGCGGCCGATGTCGTCAAGGCTGCCGTGATCGTCGAGGATGGTTTCGGTCTCAAACGCCTGTGGAGCGAAGTCGACGCGCTTGACGGCAAGGTCGGCGGTGAAGTCCAGAACGGGCTTTATGCCACGATCACGCGTATCTTCTCGGATGCGAGCAGGCTTTACCTGCAAACCGGGAGCGCGGGTGCGACCGCAGGCGACATGGCAACCGAAATCGAGCGCCTGAAAACCGCGATCAAGACGCTGTCACCGGCAGCGGCGAAGTATCGCCGCGAACTCGGCGTCACGGAAATCGACGGCGTTCCTTCCGGTCTTCTGGAGGAACTCGATACGCTTTCCCTGCTCGTCTATGTGCCGGAGATCATGCGCATCGCCGAAAGCGCGGGCACCACGCTTGCCCGCGCCGCCGAAAGCTATGCCACCGTCTCGTCGACCTTCCGCGTCGCGCGTCTGCTGGATGCAAGCCAGCGCATCACCCCGGCGGATCATTACGAGAGCCTGGCTCTCCTGCGCAGCCAGGACCAGATCTCCTCGTCGAGACGCCGGATCGTCATCTCAGCGCTTACCGAGCATGCGAAGGAGAAGGACCCGGTTCAGGCCTGGTATGCGGCGGACCGCGTGCGGGTCAATCGCATCGTCTCCGAACTCGGCGCGCTCAGCGACAGCGGCGATACCAACCTTGCCCGTCTGACGGTCGCGGCCGGGCTGCTTGGCGATATCGTTCAGGCACGCTGATCGGCAGCCTTAAAAAAAACGCCATCCGGGTCCCCCGGATGGCGTCAGACAAGACGGATGCGCCCGCATCGCGCATTTTATTTCCCGATTTTCCGATAGGACGATGAATGACTGTCCCTTCCCCAAATGCGGAAACAGTGGTTGCCAAACGCGGCATCTGGGGCTGGGTGATGTTCGACTGGGCGGCGCAGCCGTTTTTCACGGTCGTCACGACCTTCGTTTTCGGGCCTTATTTCGTCGCCCGGCTCACCGACGATCCGATTTCGGCGCAGGCGACATGGAGCAACATGGCGACGGTGTCTTCGATCATCATCGCCCTCTTCTCCCCCATTCTCGGCTCCATCGCCGACCAGTCCGGCGCGCGCAAGCCGTGGATCGCCTTCTTTGCCGTCATCAAGATTGTCAGTCTCTTTTTCCTGTGGTTTGCCGCACCCGGTTCGCCGCTCATCCTTCCAATCGTCTGCATGATCCTCGCCTCCATCGCGGCGGAATTTTCTATCGTCTTCAACGATTCCATGATGCCGCGCCTGACCAACCCGCAAAATGTCGGGCGCATTTCCAATCTCGCCTGGGGGCTTGGTTATCTCGGCGGGATGGTGGTGCTGATTGCCGTGGTGACGCTTCTGGCCGCCAATCCACAGACCGGGCTGACCATCGCCGGCATCAAGCCGCTTTTCGGTCTCGACCCGGCAACCGGCGAGGATGCCAGAATAACCGGCCCGCTCGCCGCGCTCTGGTATCTCATCTTCATTCTGCCGATGTTTCTTCTCACTCCCGACGCTGAAAAGGGCTTGCCCTTCGCAGCCGCGATCCGCTCGGGACTGGGGGAGCTGAAGATCACGCTCCGCGAGCTGCGCTACCGCCCCATGCTTTTGCGGTTCCTGATCGCGCGCATGCTCTATCAGGATGGCGTCAATGGCGTTCTCATTCTCGGTGGGGCCTTCGCAGCCGGCATGTTCGGCTGGGCGACGATGGAAATCGGCCTCTTCGGCATCCTGCTCAACGTCGTCGCCATCGCGGGCTGTTTTGCCGCCGGGCGGGTTGATCAGAAACTCGGCTCGCGCATCACCATCCTTATCAGTCTGGTGCTTTTGCTGCTCGCCACGCTCGGCATCGTCTCCACGGAAAAAGGCTCGACGCTGTTTGGCTGGATACAATTGTCGACGGCGGACCATGGCGGCATCTTCGCGACAGGCGCGGAAAAAGCCTATCTGTTCTATGGCGTTTTGATCGGCCTCGCCTTCGGCCCTGTCCAGGCATCGTCCCGCTCTTATCTCGCCCGCAATATCACTGTTGCAGAAGCGGGCCGTTATTTCGGCATCTACGCGCTTTCCGGACGTGCCACGAGTTTCATGGCGACGCTGTCATTTTCCATAGCAACCTATATAAGCGGCTCCGCCCATATCGGCATGGCCACGCTCATCGTATTTCTGGGGGCAGGTTTCCTGCTCCTGTTGCGCGTGCCGGAAAGAACGGCAGGCTGAAAGCCAGAAGCAGCAGCCGATGCGGCGGTCAAATCCAGCATCGGCCAGAATGACGCAGAATCAGAGCTGATCGAGCTTTTGCTGCAATGCGCGCAACTGCGCCTTCAGCTCATCGATTTCGGATGCATTCGGCTTGCGGGTTTCCTTGGGCGCCTGCGGCATTGCGAAAGGCGTGAAACCCTGCATCGCCTGCCGGAACAGTTCCGTATTGCGGCGGATCTGCTCTTCCATCATTTGCAGCGGCGCCTGAAAATTGCGGGCAAGCGAACCATCGCCGAAAGCCTTGGCCATATGCTCCTGCATCTGGCTCTGCTGGTCGGAAAAGGTCTTCATCGAATGTTCGAGAAATGTCGGCACCACCATCTGCATCTGGTCGCCGTAATAGGAGATCAATTGTCGCAGAAACGCCGTCGGCAGCAACGTATTGCCGGTTTTGGCCTCCTGTTCGACGATGATCTGCGTCAGCACCGCATGCGTGATGTCTTCGGAGGACTTGGCATCCTGAACCTTGAAGTCCTCACCGCGCTTGACCATCTGCGCCAGATCATCGAGCGTCACATAGGTGCTGGTGCCGGTATTGTAGAGCCGCCGGTTGGCGTATTTTTTAATGATTGTTTCGCCGTCGTGTTTCGCCATGCCCGCCTCCTCGCGATGATGGTATTTTCTTGTTTTTTGGTCTTCTTGCTCTTCCCGGCGCAAAGTGTATGCGCAAAACGAGCCCTCTGACAAATGTTTTGTGCATCGCAACAGTTTGTTTTTTGCGCAGCAATTTTCCGTAAGATTTCGGCGTGATTTAGCAACATCTTTTAAAGCAACTTTCGCCATTTGACTTGTATTGAAAGCTTTGCCAGTCTCCGCCCGCAAGTGAGGAGAAAACTGATGACCCTGCCTTCAATCGTGATTGCCAGCGCCGCGCGCACAGCCGTCGGCTCTTTCAATGGCCACTTCGCCAATACGCCAGCCCACGAACTCGGGGCGACCGTCATCAGCGCCGTGCTGGAGCGCGCCGGTGTCGCGGCGAACGAAATCGATGAGGTCATTCTCGGTCAGGTCCTGACGGCGGGCGAGGGGCAGAACCCGGCGCGGCAGGCTGCCATGAAGGCTGGCATTCCACAGGAAGCGACCGCCTTCGGCCTCAATCAGCTCTGCGGCTCCGGCCTGCGCGCCGTGGCCCTCGGCATGCAGCAGATCGCGACCGGCGATGCGAACATCGTCATTGCCGGCGGCCAGGAATCCATGTCCATGGCGCCTCACTGCGCCCATTTGCGCGGCGGCGTGAAGATGGGCGATTTCAAGATGATCGATACCATGCTGAAAGATGGCCTTACTGACGCCTTTTACGGCTATCATATGGGCATCACCGCTGAAAACATCGCCCGCCAATGGCAGCTTTCCCGCGACGAGCAGGACCAATTCGCCGTCGCATCGCAAAACAAGGCCGAAGCCGCGCAAAGCGCCGGCCGTTTTGCAGATGAGATCGTGGCTTTCACGGTGAAGGGCCGTAAAGCCGATATCGTCATTGATACAGATGAGCATATCCGCGCCGGAGCTTCGCTGGAAACCATGGCCAAGCTGCGCCCCGCCTTCGACAAGGAAGGGACGGTCACGGCCGGCAACGCCTCCGGTCTGAACGATGGCGCCGCCGCCACGCTTTTGATGTCGGAACAGGAAGCAGGAAAGCGCGGCATCAGACCGCTCGCCCGTATCGCCTCCTGGGCGACGGCAGGTGTCGATCCGCAGATCATGGGCACCGGTCCCATTCCCGCCTCCCGCAAGGCGCTGGCCAAGGCCGGCTGGTCGATCAGCGATATTGGCCTTGTGGAAGCCAACGAAGCCTTTGCGGCCCAGTCCTGCGCCGTGGTGCGCGAACTTGGTCTTGATCCTGCCATCGTCAACGTCAATGGCGGGGCGATTGCCATCGGCCATCCGATCGGCGCCTCCGGCGCGCGCGTCCTCAACACCCTGATTTTCGAAATGCGCCGCCGTAACGTGTCGAAGGGTCTCGCAACGCTCTGCATCGGCGGCGGCATGGGTGTCGCCATGTGCATCGAAGCACTTTGAAACCGCCAAACGACTTACCAAAAAGCAATTCCGGTTCAGCGCGCAATAGGGTAGAAGCGGCCTCCCATTGGCCGCATTTCTGTGGCCGGTGAGCACGACGAACAAGTTCTGCAAGATATGGAAGCATCCTTGCATATGCAGGCGCTTCAATGACAGGTCATGGAGGCCGATATGAGCCGGGTTGCTTTGATTTCCGGCGGGACGAGCGGCATAGGCGCCGCAATCGCCCGCGCCCTGCAGGCGGCCGGCTACCGGGTGGCCGTCAATTATGCCTTCACGACGGACAGGGCGGAAGCATTCCAGAAAGAAACCGGCATCCCCGCTTTTCAGTGGGACGTGCGCGACTATGACGCCTGCGTCAATGGCATAGCCCAGGTGGAAGAGACCTTCGGTCCCGTCGAGGTGCTCGTCAACAATGCCGGCATCACCCGCGATGCGATGTTCCATAAAATGTCGCCGCAGCAATGGCGCGAGGTTATCGATACCAACCTCACCGGCGTCTTCAACATGACCCATCCCGTATGGCCGGGCATGCGCGACCGCGGCTTCGGCCGCATCGTCAACATCTCCTCCATCAATGGCCAGAAGGGGCAGGCGGGGCAGGCCAATTATTCCGCCTCGAAAGCGGGCGACATCGGCTTTACCAAGGCGCTCGCCCAGGAAGGCGCCAGCCGCAATATCACCGTCAACGCCATCTGCCCCGGCTATATCGGCACGGAGATGGTAAGAGCGATACCGGAGAAGGTTCTGACTGAGCGCATCGTGCCGCAAATTCCCGTTGGACGGCTGGGTGAACCGGAAGAAATCGCGCGCTGCGTTCTGTTTCTGGTTTCCGACGAGGCCGGTTTCATCACCGGTTCGACCATGACGGCCAATGGCGGACAATATTTCGCCTGAAGTCGTCAATCCCGCCTTCCCGACCGCCTGAACCCAGTAAACTTTCCGTGATCGCAGCTTCGATAATTTTGCTGCGCACAAAAACTTGAAGATGAAACACTGGAATGACGCGCCGCCTAAACTAATGAAAATACGATAGTTTTTGTATAGTTTAGAATGAGTCTAGAAAATCCTTGGCGACTCATTAAGAGGTTTTTCTTGACATTTGCTGTCCTGTTTTGGTTTAAGAACGAAAACAACGTGTTGCGTCATACAGGCAGTCCATCATGCTGGTTTGCAGCTGCAATTACATCACCGATCACGATATCCGGGACGTCATCAACGAGCTCCTCGACGAGGACTGTTGGCAGCTCATCGTTCCTGCAAAAGTGTATCACGCCATGGAAAAACGCGGTCGCTGCTGCGGCTGTTTCCCCACCGTTGTCGACCTGATCATCAAAACCACTGAAGAATATCATGCCCGTCGCCACTCGACTGAGGCCGATGTTTTTGATTTTATGTCCCGCCTGAAGCAATTCCATGAAGAGAACAGGAGAGCGGACATTGAAAGGCGACAAAAAAGTCATCGAGCGGCTTAACGAGGCCCTTTTTCTCGAACTCGGTGCGGTAAACCAGTACTGGCTTCACTATCGTTTGCTGGAAGACTGGGGCTACACGAAGCTCGCCAAAAAGGAACGTGCTGAATCCATCGAGGAAATGCAGCACGCCGACAAGCTGGTCGCACGCATCATCTTCCTTGAAGGCCATCCCAACCTTCAGACCGTCGCGCCCCTGCGCATCGGCCAGAACGTCAAGGAAGTTCTGGAATCCGACCTTGCCGGCGAATATGACGCCCGCACCTCCTACAAGAAATCGCGTGATATCTGTTATGAGGCCGGAGACTACGTCTCCATGAAGCTTTTCGAAGAACTGCTGATCGACGAGGAAGGCCATATCGACTTTCTCGAAACCCAGCTCGAACTGCTCGGCAAGATCGGCGAGGAAAAATACGGCCAGCTCAACGCCGATTCCGCCAACGAAGCGGAATAAGCACTGGCGACAGGACAGAAAAGGCGGCCTTGGCCGCCTTTTTTATTTGCCGGAAAGGTGCTGGAACTCCGCCACGACCTGTTCGTATACCCCGCGCTTGAACGGCACGATGAGTTCCGGCAGGCTTTCCATCGGCTTCCAGTCCCATGCATCGAATTCGGCCGTGTGCCCGGTCGGCGGCGGATCGATCTGGATCTCGCTTTCGTCGCCTTCGAAACGGAACGCAAACCAGCGCTGCGCCTGCCCGCGATATTTACCCCTGAGGCCGATACCGATCAGTTCGGGTGGCAGGTCATAGTGAATCCAGTCGCTCGCCTCCGCAAGCAGGCTCACCGTTTTCATGCCTGTTTCTTCGTAGAGTTCGCGAATGGCGGCCGTCAGAGGCCGTTCGCCATCATCGATGCCGCCCTGCGGCATCTGCCACAAATGCGGTGAGCCATCATATTCGGGATTACCTTCCTTGATACGCCGGCCGACCCAGACAAGGCCCTCGGCGTTCAGCACCATAATTCCCGCACAGGGACGGTAAGGCAAATCTTCTGCTTTGATTGTCATGGGAAACCCGCACTGTCTGAGCGCCAGAAATGGCCGCACGCAAGGTTTACTGCCCTGCCTGCCCGGAAACAAGCGCAGAAACACCGACAATCTCGATGCCACGCCCGCCAGCCTCGCGCGACCACCTGGAGATCGCGGCAACGCTTTCATCGAAAGCCGAAGCAACGCCGATCGCCTGGCCGTTACGCCGTGCAATTCGCTCCAGTTCGTCCAGCTTGCGCAGAATGGCAGCTTCGGTGACTTCGCCGTCGAGCAGAATATCGGCAAAACCCTGTGGCGCGGAAATCGCCTTGGCAATACCGCCGCTCAGCGACTGCGCCGAAGAACCATCATCCAGAAACAGCAGGCCGCGCTTGCCGATATCCCGCATGACCGGCTCAAGCGCCGCCTGCTCGGCAAGGAAACGCCCACCGAGATAATTCATGATGCCAGTGTAATTGGTGATCTTCGCCATGGAGCGATGCAGCCGGTCGATATTGACCTTGGCGGGATCACCCGCCAGCAGGGTGTCCGGGCCGGGATTGGTGCCGGGGTAACCGAAAGGCTCAAGCGGTATCTGCAGAAGGATTTCATGTCCCTGTCGGCGCGCTTCCTGCATCCAGCGTTGCAGGCTGTTGCCGCTGGCGGCAAAACCGAGCGTCACCTCCGGCGGCAGCTCCCGTATCGCTTTTTGCGACCCGGTCTGGCTGAGACCCAGCCCGCCGACCACGATCGCCACCCGGGTGCCACGTGCACCGGACCAGGGCCGCGCATATTGCTCCATCGGCCGCAAACCGTCCGCACCGACAACCGGCAATCTGCCGAATGCGGTTTCTTCCAGCAATTCCTCATTGGGTCGCGTCGCCATGCGCGGATCCTGACCATAGGTCTGGCCGCTCATCAGCACCGGCCCATCACCCTCGCGCGGGCGGGGAGAGTAAACCGATACGACATTGCCGTCGGGCATCGTCTCGCGATTGATATTGGCGCCGGAGCGACCGCTTTGCGGCTGGAGACCGGCGGCATCGCCGGGAGCCGTTCCATCGGCCGGTGCGATTTCAGGTGCTTTTTCGGCAAGCTGAGGCTGTGCATCCGGCCCGCTCGCCGTCTTCTGCAAATTGCCGGGCGAAAGCGCCGTATAGACGGACAGGCCGCCGATTGAGAAAACCGCAAGCACCGACAGAGCCATAATGACGGAAAAGCGCCGGTTGATACCGGCGCTTTTTTTCTGACGACCCAGAAGCGGTTTTCGCAGGTCCGAAGGCAATGAACGATCCGTCCAAACGGTTGGCAATAGATGGAATGCGCCGGCTGACCGGCGCACTATCTTACTGCTTGTTGACCACAGCCTTTTCCGGGTTCGGCGGGAAAGACGGATCCGTCTTGCTGCCGCGCAACAGGTCCAGAGCATAGTTGAGCTGGATGTCGTCCTTGGCTTCCGGCGGAACATAAGCGGAGGAACCCGAACCTTCGTCGGTTTCGCTCTGGCCCTTGATGTGGCCGGAAAGACCGGATTCACCTTCGGTGGTCACCTTGCCCTGCAGCTCGGCCGGCAATGGCTGCTCCACCTTGATGTCAGGCTCAATGCCCGTACCCTGGATCGATTTACCCGACGGGGTGTAATAGAGCGCCGTGGTCAGGCGCAGCGCGCCCGCCTCGCCGAGCGGAATGATCGTCTGGACCGAACCCTTGCCGAAGGAACGCGTGCCGACCACGGTCGCACGACGCAGATCCTGCAGGGCGCCGGCAACGATTTCCGAAGCCGAAGCCGAACCGCCGTTGACGAGCACGATTACCGGCTTGCCATCGGTCAGATCGCCTGCCGTCGCGTTGAAGCGGCGGGTCTCGTCGGGGTTACGGCCACGGGTCGAAACGACCTCACCGCGCTCGAGGAAGGCGTCGGAGACATTGATCGCCTGATCGAGCAAACCGCCCGGGTTGAGGCGCAGGTCAAGCACATAACCCTTCAGCTTGTCGGCTGGCACATCCGCCTTGATCTTCTTGATCGCCTTTTCGAGATCGTCATAGGTCTTCTCGGTAAAGGAGATGACGCGCAGATAACCGACATTGTCACCTTCGACACGGGACTTGACGGCCCGCACGGCAATGACATCGCGCATGACGGTGAATTCGAGCGGCTTGTCGGCGCCCTGACGGATGATCGTCAGCTTGATCGGCGTCTTGACTGCGCCGCGCATCTTTTCGACCGCCTGTTCCAGCTTCAGGCCACGAACCGGCGTACCGTCGATTTCCGAAATGAAGTCGCCGGCGAGAATGCCTGCGCGGGAAGCCGGTGTATCGTCGATCGGCGTAATGACCTTGACGAGCTCGTTCTCCATGGTCACTTCGATGCCGAGACCGCCGAATTCACCCTTGGTCTGGGTGCGCATGTCGTTGGCATCCTTGGCATTCATGAAGCTCGAATGCGGATCGAGCGAGCTCAGCATGCCGTTGATGGCGTTTTCCACCAGCTTCTCGTCATCCGGCGGCGTCACATATTGTGCGCGCACGCGCTCGAACACGTCGCCAAAGATCGACAGTTCCTTATAGGTCGAAGGCCCGGCCGCCTGTGCCGGCATGCTCGCCGAATAAATCACGCTCATCGCCGTGGCGCCCATAAGCCCACCGATAAGGAGAAGCGAAACCTTACGAATCATTGTGCGCCCTTCCGGTATTTTTTGCGGTCCACCATGGTTGGGAATCAACCGGTACACCATCTTTCCTGAACTCAATGTAGAGCGTTGGCCTGTCGGTTTCCAGCGCCAATGCTGCTGCACTCGCTACTCTTTTTGCACCCATGGAGGCGATGGGCTCTCCGGAGAACACGAACATTCCCTGCCGCGTCCTCACATTGTCCATGCCCGTCATCACCACATGATATCCATCGCCCGTATTGAGGATGATCATCCGGCCATAACTGCGAAAATCTCCGGCAAACACCACGAAGCCGTCTGCAGGCGCCGTCACGATGGCTTCCGGTCCGCTCGCGACGACAATTCCCTTGGAAAAGTGGCCCGTTCCATCCGCATCGCCGAAGCGCCGCAGCACCTCGCCGGTAACCGGCAGCTCCAGCTTTCCCTTCAAACTCGCGAAGGGATATGCGGGCGCAATACGGTTTTTATCGGGCATTCCAGCCTCGGCCGCAGCCCGCTCCTTTTCGCGTTCCGCCTCCGAAAGACGGGCCAGGCGCTGCTCTTCCGCCCGCGCCTTTTCCATCGCCTCCCGCACCGAGGTAATCTCGCCTTCAAGCGAACTGACCAGCCCCTCAAGGCTCGTCGCCTTGCTCGCAAGCTCTTCGGATCGCTTGCGTTCCGCCTCCAGCTCCGCCGCCGTCTGGGTGTTCTTGCGATCGTTTTCGGCAATCAGCAGGTCGAGGCGTTTTTCCTCTTCCAGACTTGCCGTCATCATACCCGTAAGATCGTCCTTTTCGCGAGCGATTGCCTGCCTCAGATCAGTCAATTCTTTGAGAGCGGCGACCAGCTTGTCGGTTTCACCGCGAATGCCGGGCACGACGGCGCCGAGAAGAATGGCGCTGCGCACGGACGCCAGCGCATCCTCCGGCGAGACGAGAAGGGCGGGGGGCGGGTTTCGGCCCATGCGCTGCAACGCCGCCAGAACCTCCGCCAGCACGCCGCGTCTTTCCCGCAGCGACGCCTTGACGCCATCCTCGCGCACGGAAAGCTTGGCCAGGCGATCCTCACCATCGCTGATCTTGGTTTCCAGCGCCTTGCGCCGGGCAGCCGATGCGATCAGTTCTTCCCGGATGCGGGCGCTGTCCTGATTGAGGGAGGCGATGCTTTCCTCAAGCTTCCTTGTCTTGTCTTCCGAAAGACCAATGCTGTCGACCAGCTCCTCCAGATCCTGCCGGTTCTGGTCACGGCGCTTCTCCAGCGTCTGCAGCGCATCCGGCGACGAATCATCGCCAGCGGCAGGAACGGCGCCTGCATCGTCCCGCGAATAGGTCGGACCGATGCCCATGACGAAAGCAGCAATAACCGCGCCCGCAAGGGCAGCGTGCCGTTTTCGTTGAGGCCTGTTGTCCATGTGAACTTTCTTTGATGCCGAAGCAGAAGCGCCGATATTAGGGATTTTGCCGCGATCTTCCAAGAGGCTCTGGAAAGGCCGCCGCCGAAGCCGTGCGCTGCCAGCGGTGTCGCGGAGCTTCATGTTGAAATTGAGACAATTATCCGAATCGAAACCCGATCAAACGCGATGATAGGGATGACCGGAGAGGATCGTGACGGCGCGGTAAAGCTGCTCGGCGATCAGGATACGAACTATCTGATGCGGCCATGTCAGCTTGCCGAGATTGAGAACGGCCGTCGCCTTGTCGTAAAGCGCGGGATCGAGCCCGTCAGCTCCGCCTATGGCGATCACGAGGTCTCGCTTGCCGCTATCGCGCAAATCGCCAAAAAATGAAGCGAAGGCAGGACTGTCCAGCGCCTTTCCGCGCTCGTCCAGCAGCACGAGGGCAGCACCATCGGCCAAATGTTTTTCCAGCATCGCGGCTTCTTCGCGCTTGCGGGTCTCCGCATTGGAAGCGCGGCTTTCGGCAACCTCGATCACCCGTGAAAACTCCAGCCCGATCGCCGGGCCGGTCTTTGCCAGACGCTCGATATAACGGGCCGCAAGATCCTTTTCGGGGCCGGATTTCAGCCGTCCCACCGCAAAAATTGAAATCCGCATCGCAAACCTGCATTCGTCGTGACCCAACAGGGTCACGCTCTTAACAGCATAGCCTGCGGATTCCTATGCGGCCGGTCTGATTTCCGGCCAGAGGCACCGTTTCCGAAGTCAGATATGATCTTCGGCAAAAGCGATGCACTCGCTCAAAGGCTTACCGCATCAATGCAGCGTCTCTTCCGGCATGTCCGGCGTCGCCCACATTTTTTCAATGTTGTAGAAGGCGCGGATTTCCGGGCGGAACACATGAACGATGATGTCGCCGGTATCGATCAGCACCCAGTCTCCGGTCTCGAGACCTTCGACGCGGGCGTTTCCGAACCCTTCATCCTTCATATCCTTGAGAAGATGCTCGCAAATCGCCGAGACATGCCTGTTCGACCGCCCGGAGACCACGACCATGTAGTCCGCAAGCGCCGATTTTCCGGCAATGTTGAGAGAGACGATATCTTCAGCCTTGGAGTCCTCGAGGCTCGCGAGGACGGTTTCGAGGGCATGGCCGGCGGCATCGGCGCCACTGTCCTGGCCCTTCGGGATAGCAACAAATGCTCTTCCCTTGGCGTGTACTGTTGTCAGAGGTTTTCCTTTCCAAGAATGACAAAACAGGCACTGGCGACGCGATTCTCTGCGTCACACAATGAAGGTGGCATCAAAGCATTAACTTTTCAAGATATGGACCCTTCGACACCCGGCACATACATCATTTGTGATCGAAGGCGTCATTTACGACCGTTGCGCAGCGCCGTGGAGCTGAGCGTGGAGCGCGGACCGTGAATGAAAACCCAGGCAGGGGCCGCTTTTTTCCACAAAACGCCGGCATCGTCCTCATCCACCCGTGCATGGCTGAAGGCCTGCGCCATGGTGGAGGAGAGATAAGAAAGCGTGGAGCCTGGCCGATCGATCACGGCAATCGGGAATGTCTCGGCGATCCGCCGCCATTTCTGCCAGCGATGGAAGCTTTTCAGATTGTCCGCTCCCATGATCCAGATAAAACGGACATGCGGATTTTTTGCCTTCACCTTGGCGAGCGTATTGGCCGTATAGCTCATCCCCAGTGATTTTTCGAAGGCCGTCACTTTGATGCGCGGATCGTGGACCAGCTTTTCGCAGGCGGCGATGCGATCTTCCAGAGACGCCAGTTCTGAGCGGCTTTTCAGCGGGTTGCCCGGTGTGACGATCCACCAGAGCTGGTCGAGACCGAGCCTGCGCAACGCAATCTCGGCCACAAGTGCGTGACCCGCATGCGGCGGATTGAAAGAACCACCGAACAGGCCGACGACCATGCCGCGCTCCACATGCGGCATGGTGAGATAACGTCTGTCGAGGCGCTTGTCAGCCGGCAAATATCAGGTCCGTGTCTGGCCGGTGCCATGCACCCGGTATTTGAACGAGGTGAGCTGCTCGACGCCGACCGGGCCCCGCGCATGCATCTTGCCGGTGGCAATGCCGATTTCAGCACCCATGCCAAATTCGCCGCCATCCGCGAACTGCGTCGAGGCATTGTGCAACAGAATGGCCGAATCGAGTTCGTTGAAGAAACGCGCGACCACATCGGGATCCTCGGCGATCACCGCCTCGGTGTGGTTGGACGAATAGGTGCCGATATGCTCGATCGCGCCCGAAATACCCTCCACCACGGCGACCGAAATGATCGCATCGAGATATTCGGTACGCCAATCCTCTTCCGTTGCCGGCGTGAGACCCGCCACCACATCGCGAACGGCCTGCGAACCGCGCACTTCGCAGCCGGCTTCGATCAAGGCTTTGACGAGCGGCATAAGATGCGTGGAAACGGCAGCGGCATCCACCAGCAGCGTTTCGGCCGCCCCACAAATACCGGTGCGGCGCATCTTGGCATTAACGACGATGCGTTTCGCCATGTCGAGATCGGCCGACTTGTCGATATAGACATGACAAATGCCTTCCAGATGCGCGAAAACCGGCACACGGGCTTCCGACTGCACGCGCGCCACGAGGCTTTTGCCGCCGCGCGGCACGATGACATCAACCGTGCCGTTCAGGCCACTGAGAAGCGCGCCGACAGCGGCGCGGTCGGTCACCGGCACCAGCTGAATGGCATGCTCGGGAAGACCGGCGATCTTCAGGCCTTCCACGAGGCAGGCATGGATAGCACGCGATGAATGTTGCGAATCCGAGCCGCCGCGCAGAATGACGGCATTGCCCGCCTTGAGGCACAAAGCGCCGGCATCCGCCGTCACGTTTGGACGGCTTTCGTAAATCACGCCGATGACGCCGAGCGGCGTGCGCACGCGCTCGATCTTCAGCCCATTCGGACGATCCCAGGCGGCGATGACTTCGCCAACCGGATCTGGCAGCGCCGCAACCGAACGGATGCCTTCGGCAATACCGGCGATCCTTCCATCGTTGAGCGTCAACCTGTCCACGAAGGAAGCGGCAAGGCCTGCGCTTTCCGCCGCGGCCAGATCTTTCCTGTTGGCGGCAAGGATCGCATCCCTGGATGCCTCGATGGCGGAGGCCATGGCAAGCAGCGCGCGGTTCTTCTGGTCTGTGCCGGCAATGGACAACGGTCGCGAAGCAGCTTTCGCCTGAGCGCCGATGGTGATCATCAGCGCGTCAATATCATGGCTCTGCTTCACGGCCTGTTCAGGCATGGACCTCATCCTTCTTTGCATTTTTAACTTTGACGGCAGCGCCCGTCATCACCAGATCGTCACGATGAATCATGGCCGCCCGCCCGACATAACCGAGGATCGCCTCGATCTCGTTGGACTTGTGACCGATGATAAGACGCGCCTCTTCAGCATCGTAGCCCGCAAGACCACGAGCGACTTCACGGCCTTCCGCACCGATAATGGCGATTGCGTCACCACGGCCGAAATTGCCCTTCACCAGTCGCACACCCGCTGGAAGCAGGCTTTTTCCGGCATAGAGAGCCTTTTCCGCGCCGGCATCCACGTGGATTTCGCCGGCCGGCTGCAATTGCCCGGCAATCCAGGTCTTGCGCGCCGTCACCGGCGTGCCCGAAGGTGCGAACCATGAGGAGCGCGCGCCGTTTTCAATAGCCTTCAAGGGATTAAGCGTCTTGCCGGAAGCGATGATCATGCCGCAGCCGGCAGCGGTTGCGATCTTGCCCGCGTCGATCTTGGTGCGCATGCCGCCGCGTGAAAGCTCGGATGCCGCACCGCCTGCCATGGCCTCGATTTCGGGCGTAATATCGGCAATCGTCTCAAGGAATTTCGCGTCGGGGTCGAGATGCGGCGGAGCCGTGTAAAGCCCGTCAATATCCGAAAGCAGCACCAGAAGATCGGCGCCCGTCATGGTCGCCACACGCGCCGCCAGACGGTCATTGTCGCCATAACGGATCTCGGTGGTCGCCACGGTATCGTTTTCATTGATGATCGGGATAGCACCGATCTTCAGCAACTGGTTGATGGTGGCGCGCGCATTGAGATAACGGCGACGCTCTTCGGTATCGGAGAGCGTCAGAAGAATCTGGCCGGCGACGATCTCATGCCGCGACAGGCTTTCCGACCATGCCCGCGCCAGCGCGATCTGGCCGACAGCCGCCGCCGCCTGGCTTTCTTCCAGCTTCAATGCACCGGAAGGCAGGCCAAGCACGGTGCGGCCAAGCGCGATGGCGCCCGAAGACACAACCTGGACATCCGCACCGTTTTTCTTCAGCGCGGCGATATCCTCGCAGATGGCGTCGAGCCAGTCTTTCTTGAGACCGGTCTTCCGGTCCACCAGAAGCGCCGACCCGATCTTGATGACGATCCGGTGATGGCTCGCCAGCGGCTTGCGCATCAGGCTCATAGACGGTCGTCCTCTTCCTCAACCTCGCTCTCGGAAGGCATCGAACGATCGGGAAGGGCGGTTTCGCCGCCATTGCTCGCCGAGACAATGATATCGCGAAGGGCGCGCAGCGCTTCCGTCATGCCGATATGGGCAGCAGCGGACAACAGGAGCGGCGGACGGCCGCAGGCCTTCTCCAGTTCCTTGGCCTTCTTTTTCAGCTCTTTTTCATCCAGCACGTCGATCTGCGACAGCGCCACGATTTCCGGCTTGTCGGTCAGCCCGCCGCCATAGGCGTCCAGCTCGGCCTTAACAGTCTTATAGGCCTTGCCGACTTTCTCCTCCTGCGCGGAAACGAGATGCAGAAGCACGCGGGTACGCTCCACATGGCCGAGGAAGCGGTCACCGATGCCAACACCCTCATGCGCGCCTTCGATCAGGCCAGGAATGTCGGCCAGCACGAATTCACGGCCATCGATGGTAGCGACGCCAAGGTTCGGATGAAGGGTGGTGAAGGGATAATTGGCGATCTTCGGCCGCGCACGGGTGACCGTAGCAAGGAACGTGGATTTACCCGCATTGGGCAGACCGACGAGACCGGCATCGGCGATCAGTTTCAGGCGAAGCCAGACTGTTTTTTCCTCGCCTGCGAGGCCGGGATTGGCATGGGTGGGCGCCTGATTGGTGGACGACTTGAAATAGGCATTGCCGAAACCGCCATTACCGCCGGCGGCAAGACGAAAGCGCTGGCCTTCTTTCGTCAGATCGACGATCAGCGTCTCATTGTCTTCCTCGAATATCTGCGTTCCGACGGGTACCTTCAGCACCACATCCGAACCCTTGGCGCCGGTGCGGGTCTTGCCCATGCCGTGCTGTCCGATGGAGGCCTTGAAATGCTGCTGGAAACGGAAATCGATCAGCGTGTTGAGACCGTTGACCACTTCAACCCAGACATCGCCGCCGCGCCCGCCATCGCCACCGTCAGGGCCGCCGAATTCGATGAATTTTTCGCGCCGAAAGGAAACGGCCCCCGCGCCGCCATCACCGGACTTGATATAGACTTTTGCTTCATCGAGAAATTTCATCGGACTGCCGTTCTGTCGGTTTGCGGACGCAACAATCTTGCCGTTGCGTCGAACAAAAATATCGTCATTTCGAATACAAGCGCTTCTTCACGAGGTCAAAGACTATCGTGCGGGAAGCCCATGCGCGAGACAAGGCCGGTTTGGATCAAACCGGCCCTGCAATGCTCCTCAAGTGCGATGCGGCTGAATGAAATCTTCAGCCGTAATCATCGTACCGATATGCGCCACCATGGCGGCACGTGCCGTGGCGTAGACCTGGTGGCAACCGGTCACCCGGAAGCCGAGTTTTTCCTGCACGCGCAGCGAGGCGGGATTATCCGCAAATACGCCGGAGTGAAGGGTCACTCCGGGCATACGGCGGAAGAACCGCTCGACCACGGCGGCCACCGCCTCGGTCATGTAACCCTTGCCCCAGTAGAAGCGGTTCAGCCAATAGCCGAGATGCCACTCGCCGTGCCGCAATTCCACCGAGACGACACCGATCAGGGTATCGTCGCCGCTGGTAATGGCGAAATCCCAGTCAGGCAGGGTGCCGGAGGTGCGCAAGACCAGCCATTCCAGCGCATCCTGCTTGTGGTAGGGCGCGGGAACGCGGGCCAGCATTCTGGTCACGGCGAAATCGCCAAGCGATTCCGCAATGCTGCCGGCATCGGAAAGCCGCTGCGGCCGCAGCACCAGACGCGATGTCTCGATGACGGGGCAGGGGCCGGGCGGCGCCACGGTGGGGGCAGTCCGCCGTCGGGTCAGTTCGAGCGCACTCATCCCATGTCCCCCCAGCTCTTCAGCGAAACCCAGGTCTTGCGGTCGAGCCTGTACCATTCGACCGGCACCATGCCGCCAAGCGCCAGAGACCCGACCATGCCGGAGCCCTGGAACTGGAAACCGCACTTCTGGATGACGCGGCGCGACGCGATGTTGGTGACCCGGCAACGGGCATCGATCTGATCGATTTCACGCGTGCGGAAGGCCATGTCGATCAGCGCATGCGCGGCTTCCGTCATGTAACCCCGGTTCCAGTAGGGTTCCCCCAGCCAGTAACCGATTTCCAGCGTCTTTTCGTCTTCCTGGGGTTCGAGCGCGCAGCAGCCCAGAAACTCGCCATTGTCCATGCGGGTGATCGCATAGACGCACTTGCCAATCTCGCCAGCTTTGGAGCGTCGCACAAAATCCGCGGCGTCTTTGGCCGTGTAAGGGTGCGGCATACGCGACACCATGGTCGCGATATTGGCATTGTTGGCAAGATGGGCAAGGGCGTCGATGTCTTCTTCGTGAGGCTTGCGTAAAACCAGCCTCTGCGACAGTAAAACGGGGCAATCGCTCCTCGACCGATCGGGCCTCGGCCGCTCTTCGGGTGACCGTGATTGGTCGACCCTCAACAATTCAGCTTGCATGGTTCAGTCCCTCCTTGGGGTTAAAGAAAAAGGGGAGTTGGGTGGTGCCCCATCTCCCCTGTTTTCTTGACTGAACCTGATACGTCTCAGCCGGGTCGATGGGACACCGGCTGCATATGACGCTTACCGGCTTATTCTGCGGCTTCCGCTTTCGGGGCCACGGATACGAATACGCGGCCGTTGGCCTTCGTACGGAAGTTCACGTTACCTGCGGTCAGTGCGAAAATCGTGTGGTCCTTGCCGATGCCAACATTGGCGCCCGGATGCCACTGCGTGCCGCGCTGACGCAGAATAATATTGCCTGGAATGACAGCTTCGCCGCCGAACTTCTTTACGCCAAGGCGCTTGGATTCGGAATCGCGACCGTTACGCGAGGAACCGCCAGCTTTTTTGTGTGCCATTGGAGTTCTCCTTTAAACCTTGTTTCCCGTGTCGCGCCGATCAGGCAGCAACGATGTCCGTGATGCGGACGACAGTGTGATGCTGACGATGGCCGCGCGAACGCTTGGAGTTCTGACGACGACGCTTCTTGAAGGCGATGACCTTCTTGCCGCGATTGTGCTCGACAACTTCAGCCTTGACGATGGCGCCCTTGACGAAGGGTGCACCGAACTTGGCGTCGGCGCCTTCGCCAACAACGAGAACTTCGGTGAATTCTACAGTTGCGCCTGCCTCTGCTTCCAGCTTTTCGATGGTCAGCACGGCGTCGGCCGCTACGCGGTACTGCTTACCGCCGGTCTTGATGACTGCGAACATTTTTTATCCTTTCATGTTCGTTCCGGCTCTGCCCGCAAATGCAAGCTGGCCGTCTTTTTATCAGTCGGAGTAGCGGAAATCCGTCAGGACTGAATGCCCCTTTGAATGTCTGCCGGTGAAGCCGCCTTTTGAAGGGCGGAATAAACAGAAGGCGCACTACGCCATCAATTTGGGTGCCGATTACGCGAGACGCCCGTTTATGTCAAGATGACGACGGCTTGAAAAGTAACTGTAACGCCAAGAATTTCATGCTTTTTCGGCGGGTGAAGCAGTCGGGTCTCGAAATTTGTCCAGCAAGTGTTTATATGGGCCTTCCAACAAGGAGCAGAAATGGCCCGCATAGACCAGACCGACGATTGGCGGGACCGCCATGCGCCGACACTTTCCGCCTTCGAGTCGCTTGCGATCGAGGCATATGGCCACCTGCCGGAAGAATTTCGCGCACTGACAAAAGATCTCATCATCGAGATCGCCGATTTTCCGACCGATGACGTGTTCGAAGACATGGCGCTCGAAACACCCTTCGATCTTCTCGGACTGTTCGAAGGGCGCGGCATCTCCGAACGTTTCACCATGGAAACGGGCGAGATGGTGAACCGCATCACGCTTTATCGCCGTCCCATTCTCGACTACTGGGCCGAGAATGAGGAAACGCTGGGCGATATCATCACCCATGTCCTCATCCACGAAATCGGCCACCATTTCGGCCTGTCGGACGACGACATGGAGCGGATAGAGGAAAGCGCCGACGAAGCCGCCGCCGATCGCTGATCGGGGCGGCTGGCGCCGCTCACTGCTCGCCGAGCTTCATGTCCGGATGGTATTCCTTGCCCTCGACCACCTTGGTCACGGCCTGGCCGCAATGCATTACGCCGCTTGCGGCGTTGAAGGCGTAGCTTGGCGAACCCGCGAGTTCCCATCCCTTGTTCAGCGCCTCGGTGACCCGGTGACAGAATTTCGCGTCGTCGGGACCAGTTATGAAACGATAGACCTTCACGTCTTATTTGCCTCTCTTTGTGCGATGATATCGGCCATGGCGACCAGCCTTTCGGCCTGGCCCACATGCAGCCGTTCGATCATCCGCCCGTTCATGTTGATGACGTTCAATTCCACAGATTCGGGTTTTGCGAAAGCGGCAATGATCTCGCGAGCTTCCGCAACCGCTGCCTCGTCCGGGGCGAAGCGCCGATTGGCCGGCTCGATCTGGGCCGGATGGATCAGCATCTTGCCATCGAACCCCATGGCGCGACCCTGCTCGCATTCGGCTTCGAAAGCGGCGATATCGCGGAAATCGTTCGAGACGCTGTCGATGACATCCAGACCATAGGCACGGGCGGCAAGCACCACCTGCATCATCCAGGGTACGAGATAAGTGCGTCCGGCAAGGGCCGGCACCCGCGTTTCCTTGCGCAGATCGTTGAGCCCGATGACAAAAGCCGAAAGCCGCGCATCCGGCGTGTGGGCCGCGTCAGCAATCGAGGCGGCATTCAGGACACCAAGCGGCGTTTCGATCATCGCCCAGATTTTCAGGTGGTCCGGCACATCCGCCTCGGCCAGAAGATCGGCCACATCGTGAATATCGGCCGGCTGCTCCACCTTCGGCAAAAGAATTGCATCCGGCCGGCAGGAAAGCACAAGCTGCAAATCCGCCTTCCCGTCGGGCGTGGAAAGCGGGTTGATGCGGATAATGGTCTCGCCCGCTGCAAAAGGCCCTTCCGAAAACAGTTTTTGCAGATTGTCCCGCGCCTTGCCCTTCATCCCGGGTGCGACCGAATCCTCCAGATCGAGGATCACCCCATCACAATCGAGATCGCGGATTTTTTCCAGTGCCCGGACATTGATCGCCGGCACGGAGAGCAACGAACGACGTGGTCTCACAAGAATATTTTCGGAAAAATTGACCATGCCGCACTTGTGTCAAGCTTTTGTGACATCTGCAAGCTGACAATCCACTGAATCCTCTTGCAAGCCGGAAGAAGAAGGCCCACATTCGTCTGGATAGAAAGGTTTGGATCATGCAAGGCATACGTTCGTTTTTCATCGCCGCATCCGGCATTGCAATTCTGGCGATAGTCGCCCTGTTCACCGCGTCGCTCACGGTCGCTTTCATCGGCGTGCTCGCGGTTCTCAGTGCTGCCCGCCTGCTTTCCGCGCGTCTGAAGCCGGCCCCCATTCCGGTCAAGCCCCGTAACCAGCGCGATATGCGCGTCTGGAACGACGGCAAAGGCACGATTATCGATCTCTGAGATCGTCTCTAATCGGCAAAAATGCCAGAGCGCCGCGCGCGGCGTACCGAAGAACGCGGGTTTGCGCTTCTAAAGTGATGAGTTTTGCAGTATTTCCCGGCAGAACACGTTCGGTGAGCTTTAACCAGCCCCGGATTTTGTCGAAGGGAAACACGGGAAGCGACAGATGGAAAAATTCACCAAGCTGACGGGCGTTGCCGCGCCCATGCCGGTGGTCAATATCGACACCGATATGATCATTCCGAAAGACTATCTGAAGACCATCAAGCGCACCGGCCTCGGCAAGGGCCTCTTCGCCGAGTCGCGTTATCTCGAGGATGGCTCGCCCAATCCGGATTTCGTACTGAACAAGCCCGCCTACCAGAACGCCCAGATTCTCGTCGCGGGTGACAATTTCGGTTGCGGTTCCTCGCGCGAACATGCGCCATGGGCGCTTCTCGATTTCGGCATCCGCTGCGTGATCTCCACCAGCTTCGCCGACATCTTCTACAATAACTGTTTCAAGAACGGCATTTTGCCGATCGTCGTCAGCCCCGAGAACCTCGAAAAGCTGCTGGACGATGCGTCCCGCGGATCGAATGCCGTCCTCTCCGTCGATCTGGAAAGTCAGGAAATCAGCGGCCCCGATGGCGGCACGATTACCTTCGAGATTGATGAATTCAAGCGTCACTGCATGCTGAACGGTCTGGACGATATCGGCCTGACGCTCGAACATTCCGGCGCTATCGATACGTTCGAAAAGGCAAACGCCTCGGTCCGCCCCTGGGCCTGACCGCATTTCTGCTCTTCAAAAAAGCCGATCCCGTACCAAACCGTACCGGATCGGCTTTTGCTTTGCTTGAAAAGCCCTTGAGGCGGAGATAAGAAGCCTCCGATCCCGTCCGGCCGCGATACGACTTCTCATGTGCAGGACGGAAACGAGTTTGACGCCGCGTTCGCCGCAATCGAAAACCCTTCAGGATGTTTTCCGGCACGCCGCCCAAGGAGGGTTCTCATGACAGTTCGTTCGCTTTTCCTTCTGCCCGGTGACGGTATCGGCCCGGAGGCCATGACTGAGGTCCGCAAGCTGATCGATTACATGAACAGCGCGCAAAATGCCGGCTTCACCGTCTCGGAGGGTCTGGTCGGCGGCTCTGCCTATGACGCCCATGGCGTGGCGATTTCCGATGCGGATATGGAAAAGGCGCTTGCCGCCGATGCGATCCTGTTCGGCGCCGTCGGCGGCCCGAAATGGGATGGCGTGCCCTACGAGCACCGCCCGGAAGCCGGTCTGCTGCGCCTGCGCAAGGATCTCGAACTTTTCGCCAATCTGCGCCCGGCCATCTGCTACCCCGCACTTGCCGCCGCTTCCTCGCTGAAGCCGGAACTGGTCGAAGGCCTCGATATCCTCATCGTCCGCGAGCTGACGGGCGGCGTTTATTTCGGTGAGCCGAAGCAGATCATCGATCTCGGCAACGGCCAGAAGCGCGGCATCGACACGCAGATCTACGACACTTTCGAAATCGAGCGCATCGCCAGCGTCGCTTTCGAACTGGCCCGCACCCGCGACAACCGCGTCTGCTCGATGGAAAAGCGCAACGTGATGAAATCCGGCGTTCTGTGGAACCAGGTGGTCACCGAAACCCACGCCGCCAAATTCAAGGACGTTCAGCTGGAACATATGCTGGCCGATGCCGGCGGCATGCAACTGGTGCGCAAGCCCAAGCAGTTCGACGTGATCGTCACCGACAATCTCTTCGGCGACATGCTCTCCGACGTCGCCGCCATGCTCACCGGCTCGCTCGGCATGCTGCCCTCCGCTTCGCTTGGCGCGCCTGACGCCAAGACCGGCAAGCGCAAGGCCATGTATGAGCCGGTCCACGGTTCGGCCCCGGATATTGCCGGCAAGGGTATCGCCAACCCCATCGCCATGATCGCCTCCTTCGCCATGTGCCTGCGTTACTCGTTCAACATGGTTGACGAAGCGACCAAGCTCGAAGCGGCAATCGCCAACGTGCTGGACAAGGGCATCCGCACCGCCGACATCATGGCCGAGGGCAGCCGTCAGGTCGGAACCTCTGAAATGGGTGACGCGGTTCTCGCCGAATTCAAGGCGCTTTCGGCGTAACGCTGGACGAAACCGGCTGGGCAGGCGGCACCTTCGCCTGCCCATCTTCCTTCGGCAGAAGATGCTCATATCTTTTGTCAGTCAGCGTCTTCAGAAAGGCGACGATGGCGTCCACACGCTTGTCGTCCAGCGCCGGCGCGGATGTCAGTTCCGCCATGGCGATATTTTCAGGCACTTCCGGCGCATCCCACGTCTTGCCCGTTTCCGGATTGATCTGGCGGCTCGGCTTCTTGCTTTTGTATTTCACGTAAAACAGCACCACTGTGCGCAAATCCTTGAACACGCCATTGTGCATGTAAGGACCGGTGACCGCGACATTGCGCAGCGTCGGCACCTTGAACTTGCCACGCTGGGCGACATCGCCGGCAACTTCCGGATTTTGCGCGAGCCCCAGATCAACCGCACCCGGTTTGGAGCCGTTCACGGCCCGAACCGATATATTGGCGGGAACGCCGATGTTGAAATATTTGTGGTTGGTGAAGAGGCCGTCTTCCAGGCCTTTGGCGCCACGGATTTCATGGCAGGTATTGCAATTGGTGAATTGCGTCGAGGAGATCAGAACCCGACCCAACTCTTCCTGATCGGTCAGCTTCTCCTCGCCACGCAGGAAGCGGTCATATTTGGAATCGAAGGTGGAGAACTCATCCGAGCGCTCAAAGCTCGCCAGCGCCTTCGTCATCGCGGCATAGGCGGTGTCGTCGCTTTCAAAAACATCCTTGCCGAACTGCGTGCCGAAAGCCGCGACATAGTCCGGGTTTTCCCTGAGCCGTTTGACGACCGAGGCCTTGTCCGGCATGCCCATTTCGAGGGGATTGAGCGGCGGACCGCCCGCCTGATCTTCAAGCAGGGAGGCGCGGCCATCCCAGAACTGCCCGCCGATATACTCTCCCGCCGCATTCCTGCCGAAAGGCGGCGTGAAGCGGGCATAAGCTGCAGTCGGCGCGTTGCGGTCGCCCAGTGAAATGCCGTCATCGCCGAGCGATACGTCCCGTCCCACCTTGTCGCTCTCCCGCGCATCGGAAAAACCGGCGGCCTGCATGTGGCAGGTGGAACAGGCCATGGTGCGGTTCATCGAGAGACTGGGATCGTCGAACAGCGCGGCACCAAGCTTTTCCAGCGTCGCATAGTCTTCACCGCCGTGGGCAGCCATGCCATCGACACCGGTGCCCAAGGGGGCCAGCAGGATGGATGCGGCAAGAGCAGCAGAGACAAAAAATCCGGGTTTCATCATCGATAGGCACGCTCGATATAAATGCGCGAGAGCAGGTTCGGACCGGGACATATGAAGCGGCTTTCGATCCCGCCGCGCTTCACCGAACATGGATCACGGGAGATAACTCCGCTCTTCCATGCCCTATAAAGAAATCTATAGCACTTTCCCGTGAGCCAAGCCTACAAACTTTCGCAGCTTGGTCCACTTTGCCGCAGGTCCACGGACCAAACCCGGAAACGGTCAACCGCCCCTGGCGATGGCGTGGAAAAAGGTGCCCGAGACAAATCCTCTCCTGCCGCCCGATGGCCCGAGCGGACGACCCTGTCCGTCAGCAATCTGGGCGAAGGGCTCATCGCTGCCGGGATCGGTAACCCGCGCATAATGGAATTCATGACCGCGCAGAACATCACCCGCCGCGCCGAGCGGTCCGCTTGCCGCGATTGTTGCCTGACGGTAGCCGAGATTCATCTTGCGGGTCGCAAAGCTGGTGGCATGCGACAGAAGCCCTGTCATGGCATGGGTCACTCCATCCGCATCTTCCAGTGCCTCTCCAAGCACCATGTAGCCGCCGCACTCGCCATGAACAGGCTTTGTCGCGGCAAAGCGGGCAAGGCCGGCCTTGAAACCAGCCGCATCCGCAAGCTTTCCAGCAAAAAGCTCGGGATACCCACCCGGCAGCCAGCAGATATCGCAGCTCCCATCGGGCGCCTCATCCGCGAGCGGCGAGAACGGCACGATCTCGGCTCCGGCCGCCTGCCAATGCCTCCTGAGATGCGGATAAAGGAAAGTGAACGCCGCATCCTCCGCCAGCGCGATGCGCTGGCCGGGCGGTGCAATCGCCGCATTCACCGAGCCGGAAGGCACATTCACCGGCGCGGCGAGTGAAAGCAGGGCATCGAGATCGATGGATTTTTCCATCGCATCCGCCAGCCGTTCTATATGCGCATCGATCTCCGGATGTTCGCTGGCCTGCACCAGCCCCAGATGCCGTTCAGGCAGAATGAGCGAAGGATCACGCAGTACGCAGCCGACAACGGGAAGGCCGATTTTTTCGATGGCTTCCGTGCACAGCGTCCGGTGTCTTTCGCTGCCGGCCCGATTGAGCACAGTTGCCGCCATGGTAACGGCCGGATCGTAGTGGGCAAAACCATGGGCGATGGCAGCGGCCGTCTGCGACTGGCCGGATACGTCGAGCACCAGCAGCACGGGAATGCCAAACAGCCGCGCCAGATCCGCCGCCGAACCCGTGCGATTTTCCGCAACCGGAATGCCGTCGAACAGGCCCATGGCGCTTTCGATCAGAACGAGTTCCGCATCCTCGGTCTGCTGCAAAAACAGATGCCGCAGCAATTCCGGCCGCATGGCCCAGCTATCCAGATTAAGACCCGATGTGCCGGTGGCGAAGGCATGGAAACCGGGATCGATGTAGTCGGGCCCGGTCTTGATACCGCGCACCTTGATGCCGCGTCGGGCAAAAGCCCGGAGCAGGCCGACGGTCACGCTGGTCTTGCCGGAACCCGAGCGCGGCGCACCAATGATGATCGCCCGCGCCGTCATGAACCGGAAACTCCAAGACGCGCCCGCATCGAAACAATCTCGCCGATGACGATCAAAGCCGGCGCTTCGAAATTTTGCCTGATTGCATCGTCAGCTATGCTTTCCAGCGAACCGATGAAAATCCGCTCATGCGCCGTCGTTGCCGACATGATGACGGCGACCGGCGTTTCGCCGGAACGGCCGCCCTGCATCAAAAGGCTGGCGATCGTGCCAATATTCTTCAGCCCCATGTAAACGACGATGGGTTCCCGTGTTTTCGCCAGCGCCAGCCAGTCCAGATCCTCCTCGGTGCCCGCCGCGTGGCCCGTGGCAAGAGTTACGGCGCGACTGATACCGCGCATGGTGGCGGGAATGCGGGCTGAAGCAAGCGCGGTGAACGACGAGGTCATGCCCGGCAATATGCGAAACGGAATGCCGGCATGGACAAGCGCCTCCGCCTCTTCGCCGCCGCGCCCGAAAATAAAGGGATCACCGCCCTTCAGCCGCAGCACCTTTTTGCCCTGGCTGGCGAAATCGATCAGCGAAGCGGTAATATCATCCTGTGTCGCGGAGGGCTTGCCACCCCTTTTGCCCGCAAAAACAATCTCCGCCTGCGGACCGAGGGCAACGACTTCGTCGCTCACCAATGCATCGCGCACGATAATATCGGCCTGAGAAAGCGCGAGCGCCACTTCCAGCGTCAGATAACGCACATCGCCCGGCCCTGCACCCGCGAGCCAGACGTGACCGGCCTCGAAGACCGGACCTTTTGCGGCAATGCTGTTCAAAATCTGCGCTATCGACATTCTTCTTGGCTGCTTTTTAACGATGACGGAAAAAGCCGTCCCGGCTATAGAAATTCATATGGATACGGATGGAAAGACCCTTCGCCGCGGCTGGACCACGGGCACCTGCGCGGCAGCCGCCACGAAGGCGGCCTGCGCCGCCCTTCTGACCGGCGAATTTCTTTACCCTGTCGAGGTCGAACTTCCAAGCGGCGCGAGGCCGGCATTTTCCCTCGCCACCGAGGAAAAGGGCGAAAACTTCGCGCGCGCCGGCGTCATCAAAGATGCGGGAGACGATCCTGATGTTACCCACGGCGCGCTGATCGAAAGCACGGTGCGGCGCAGTCAGCCGGGAAGCGGCATCACCTTCAAGGCCGGTAAAGGCGTCGGCATCATAACCCGACCGGGCCTGCCCCTGCCACCGGGAGAACCCGCCATCAACCCCGTACCGCGCAAGATGATCGAAACCGCCATTCGCGAGGTGGCCGGAGAAAGTGCCGATTTCGAGGTAGAGATTTCCGTCTGCGATGGCGAGAAGCTGGCGGAGAAAACCCTGAACGGCAGGCTCGGCATCGTCGGCGGCATTTCCATTCTTGGCACAACGGGCGTCGTCATCCCTTTTTCCTGTTCTGCCTGGATCCACTCCATCTGGCGCGGCATCGATGTGGCGCGCGCGACCGGCTGCACCCATGTGCTGGGCGCCACCGGCAACACCTCCGAAAAAGCCGGTCAGGCGCTTTACGATCTGCCTGAAACCGCGCTGATCGACATGGGTGATTTCATTGGCGGCATGCTGAAATATCTGCGCAGCCACCCCGTCGAGCAGGTGACGATTGCCGGCGGCGTCGCCAAGATGACCAAGCTCGCCCAGGGCATGCTCGATGTGCACTCCAAGAAGGGGCTGGCCGATCTCGATGCGCTGGCGGCACTGGCGACGGAAGCCGGAGGCGATGAAAATCTCGCCATTGCCATCCGTCAGGCCAACATGGTCGCGCACGCCTTTGAGCTGTCCGAACGTGCGGGAATAGACCTCGGTGCGGTCGTTGCTGAAAAAGCCTGGGTAACCGCCGCGGCGGCGCTGAAGACGCCCGCCATTGCGCTCGATATTCTGGTTTTCGATCGTCAGGGCGCGCTCAAGGGGCGCACCGCCTCCACGCCGTCGCATCAGCCCTTCGCATCTTCCTTCGGAGACCGGAACCGCCGGACATAATCGGTGCTATAAAGCGCGCTTTCGCGAAAATCCGTGGAGGCAAGTCCACGCCCGACGAAAATCAGGGCCGTCCGCTCCACCGGTTCGGCGGCGAGCTTGTCCTCAATGTCGAACAGCGTGCCGCGAATGACCCGCTCATCCGGCCAGGAAGCGCGAACAACGATGGCGACCGGGCAATCGGAGCCGTAAAGCGGCGTCAGCTCTTCCACCACCCTGCCGATGGCATGAATGGCGAGATGGATGGCAAGCGTCGTACCCGTCGCACCGAAAGCCTTCAGCGTCTCACCGTCAGGCATCTTCGATGCGCGCCCGGAAATGCGGGTCAGCACAAGGCTCTGCGCCACTTCCGGCACCGTCAGTTCCCGCTGCAAAGTGGCGGCGGCGGCGGCAAAGGAGGGTACGCCGGGCGTGACGGTATAATCGAGACCCAGTCGCTCCAGACGGCGGATCTGTTCACCCATGGCGCTCCAGACGGAAAGGTCGCCGGAATGCAGCCGCGCCACATCCTTGCCGGCCTTTGCTGCAGCCACGAATTCCGCCTCGATCTCATCCAGCGAAAGTGCTGCCGTATCGATGATGCGTGCACCCGGAGGGCAATAATCGATAAGCGCCTTCGGAACCAGCGAGCCGGCATAAAGGCACACCGGGCAGGCGGCGATAAGATCGCGCCCGCGCACCGTAATGAGATCGGCAGCACCCGGACCGGCGCCGATGAAATGAACCGTCATTGTTGTTCTCCATGTTCGATGGGGCAGCCGCTATCTTGCGGGGCATCGTCAGTCGTTGCGATGGCCACCGTCACATCGCCAACCACAAGACGCGGCGCGACCAGCCTTGCATTCTCTCCGGCGGCGGCAAGCGCCGCCGCTTCGCTCACACTTGGCGAGCCGGCATGATCAAGGCTTGCCTGTGAAAATGTCATCGTTTTCGAAGCAACCGCCTCAAGCCGCTCCTGCGAGACGATTTCCAGCGACAGCGACAGGCTTTTCGCCGCCTCCACAAGACCGGCTTCATCGGCTTTGAGCGGCGCAGTCGCCAGGCATTCCACCGTCATGCCAAAAGCATGCTCCGCAGCGCGCAATCCGGCGATGACAGCATCCGAACCCGCACCTCTGCGGCAGCCTATGCCAGCCACTGTCACCATGGCTTGGTCCAGCTCCATTGCGTCACCGGCATTGCCGGACGCCAACCCGACATGGAACCGACAGCCGTCACCCGCGACACATCCAGACGGATCATCGATCCGCCGTGCCGCGCATGGGCAGCAAGCAGCGCCGCCTCCATTTCCAGCGTTACCGCATTGGCGACCAGCCGCCCGCCGGGCTTCAGGGCCTCCATGGCACCCTCAAGCACGCCCGCTTCACTGCCGCCGCCACCGATGAAAATAGCATCCGGCTGAGGCAAGCCTTCAAAAGCCGCAGGGGCCGCGCCGATCATCACCTCAAGCGCCGGCACACCGAAAGCTTCAGCATTGCGGGCGATACGCTCCGCCCTTTCCGGGTGTTGCTCTATGGCGATGGCACGGAGCGAGGGATGGGACAGCATCCATTCGATACCGATCGAACCCGAACCGGCGCCGATATCCCACAGCAACTCGCCCCGCCCTGGAGCCAGAGAGGAAAGTGTCACGGCCCGGATTTCACGCTTGGTGATCTGCCCGTCATGTTCGAACAGGCTATCATCAAGCCCACATGTGAGAGGCAGAACGCGCGCACCTTCATCCGTCACGACGTCAATCGCTACCACGTTCAGCGGATCAATATCAGCAAATGCGAAATCAGCCGCTCTGACCTGCCGCCGCCTCTCCCGCTCTCCACCCAGGGCTTCAAGCAAGACGAATTCCGACTGGCCGAAACCCAAATCGGACAACAATTCCGCGATCAAGGCCGGGGCGTGGGCATCCGAGGTGAGCGCGACGATGCGTGCGCCGGTATGAAGATACGGCCGCAGGAGATCGATGGAACGTCCGTGCAGCGAAACGCAGTCGACCGATTGCAGCGCCCAGCCGAGCCGTGCGGCAGCCAGCGAGAAAGCCGAGGGCGAGGGATAACAAACTGTCTCATCCGCCTCAATCCGCCGCAGAAGCGTAATACCGACGCCATAAAAGAACGGATCGCCGGAAGCCAGCACACAAACCCTTTTGCCACGCAACACCACGACATCGCTCATATCCGTGTCGAACGGCACCGGCCAGCGCCGTGCTTCACCACGAATGGCCGCAGCCGCCAGTTCCAGATGGCGTTTGCCGCCGAAAACCACCTCGGCCGCCTCAATCGCCTCAATCGCATTCCGGCCCAGCCCCTCAAGCCCATCTTCACCAATGCCGACGATGGAAAGCCAGGGCTTTTCTTTCTTTTCGGTGGAAGCATCGCCCGTTCCAGAATATTCAGACGTCATGACACGCTCCATACTCATCCTTGGTGGCACGGCGGATGCCCGTATTCTGGCCGGCAGGCTGGCGGAAGAACCCGGCTACCGAATTCTGCTCTCCATGGCCGGCCGCACGCTCGCGCCGGTCGAACAGCCGGTGCCGATGCGCAGCGGCGGTTTTGGCGGCGCGGGCGGTCTCGCGGATTTCATTCGCGCAGAGAATTTCGATATTCTGGTGGACGCCACCCATCCCTATGCGGCGAAGATTTCCGCCAACGCCATTGAGGCCGCAGGGCGTGCCAAAGTTCCGCTGGTCGTCCTTTCGCGTCCTGCCTGGCAGCGTCAGCCGGGTGACAGGTGGCATGAGGTGGACAGCGTCGAACAGGCTGTCACCGCGCTCGGCAGCGAAGGCAGGCGCGCGTTTTTGGCTTTGGGACGGCAGGAGCTTCTTCCTTTCGAAGCGGCGCCCCAGCACAACTATCTCATCCGCAGCGTCGATCCGGTGGAGCCGCCACTGAAACTGCCGCATGCGCGCTACATTACCGCGCGCGGCCCCTTTGCGTTGGACGACGAAATCCGCATGCTGGAAGAAAACCGCATCGAGACGGTGGTCTCGAAAAACTCCGGCGGCAGCGCGAGCTATGGCAAGATCGAAGCAGCGCGACGGCTCGGCCTGCCGGTCATCATGATCGACCGGCCGCGACAGCGGTACGACACGCCCCTGAATGACCTGACGGTGCCGGATATTACCGCTGCGCTCACCGCCATCCACCATCAGCTCTCTCTTTTCGAAAAACGCGGCGAATAAACCAGCGGTTCTTTGCCGGAACGCTCGATCAGACGGGTTTCAACCGAACCGACGATGATACAGGTGGCCATATCCGCCATGTCGCTCGAGGCTTCCGAAAGAGGCACGACCCGAATACGCTCATCCGCCCGGCCTGCCGCGCGACCGAAGATAACCGGCACCGAGCCGGGCAAATGCGCGCGTAACAGATCAAAAGCGGTAGCGAGCTGGTGCGGACGCGCCTTGCTGACGGGATTGTAGAATGCCATCACAAAGCCTGCTTCTGCCGCCGCGATCAGCCGTTTTTCAATAATGCCCCACGGCTTGAGATTATCCGACAGCGAAATGGCGCAGAAATCATGGCCAAGCGGCGCGCCGGCCTTTGCGGCCACGGCCAGCATGGCAGTCACACCCGGCACGACGGAGAAATCGATATCGCGCCATTCGGCGGGCCCGCTTTCAATCGCCTCGCAAACCGCCGCCGCCATGGCGAAAACGCCGGGATCACCGCCGGACACCACGCACACCTTGCCGCCTGAAGCCGCAAGCCGCAGAGCCTGCTCGGCGCGGGAAATCTCCTCGCGATTATCGGATGCATGACGACGCTGGTGCGGCTCAAGCGCCAGCCGGTCGAGATAGGGAATATAACCGAAGAAATCCTCAGAAGTCTCGACTGCAGCAAGCGCCTCCGGCGTCACCTGCGCCGCGCTGCCCGGGCCGAGGCCCACGACGACGAGCCTGCCGGTCATGACTTTTCACCTGAAGAGGGTCTGGTTTTCCAGCCCGGCACCAGAACCAGCGAAAAATAGGGCGCAGGCGATGCATCGCGTTCGATGAGCCGCACCGCGTGGCTGTTGGCCATTGTACCACGCTCGACATAAAGCGCGTCTTCAAGCTTGCCAGCCTTTTCCAGCGCCCGGCGAATTTTCGGCAGGTTGCGCCCCACCTTCATGATCACCGCGCCATCCGTGCCGGACAGACGTTCCGTCAGAACATCTTCGCCGAGCGTACCGGGAAGCACGCTCAAAATATCATCGCCCTGCACAAGCGGCAGACCGGCCATGGACCAGCAGCCGGACATGGCCGTGATACCCGCAACGACCTCCGCCGGATAAGATGGCGCAAGCCGCAGATGAAGGTGCATATAAGAACCGTAAAACAGCGGATCGCCTTCCGACAGCACGGCGACATTGCGCCCGGCTTCGAGATGCACAGCGATGTCCTTTGCCGACTGATCGAAAAAGGCGGCGATGGCATCACGGTAATCGTCGCCGTTTTTGTCGCTTTCGACGGTTACCGGATAGACCAGCGGCATTTCCAGCGTGCCGGGGCGAATGAAGGCTTCGACAATACCGCGACCGTTGCCGGTGCCGCCTTTCTTGCAAAAAAAGGCGAGCACATCGGCGTTTTCAATGGCGCGGACAGCCTTCAGTGTCAGAAGCTCAGGATCGCCAGGGCCGGTGCCGACGCCCACGAGTTTACCCTTCGGATGTTCGAAAAGAGCCGCGCTCACAGGCCAGCCCTCGCAACGGCGTTGATGGCGGCAGCGGTCATGGCCGAACCACCCATGCGCCCCTTGACGATGGCATAGGGAATGCCAAGCGAACTTGCCTCCAGCGCATCTTTCGATTCCGCCGCACCGACAAAGCCAACCGGCATGCCGATGATGGCGGCCGGGCGCGCGGCGCCTTTTTCCAGCATCTCAAGCAGATAGAACAGTGCAGTCGGCGCATTGCCAATGGCAACCAGAGCGCCGTCCAGCTTCTCTGCCCACAGGTCGAGCGCGGCGGCGGAGCGGGTGTTGCCGATCGTTTTCGCCAGATCCGGCGTGCGGGGATCGCGAAGGGTGCAGACCACCTCGTTATCAGCCGGAAGGCGGGCGCGCGTCACGCCATGGGCAACCATTTCCGCATCGCAAAGAACAGGCTTGCCGGCTCGTAGAGCACCGCGTGCAGCGGCAACAAAATCCGGTGAAAAGCGGAAATGGCTAGCCGCCTCCACCTGCCCGCAGGCGTGGATCATGCGAATGGCGATGTCCGCCTGCTCTTCGGTAAAGGCGGACAAATCCGCTTCCTCGCGAATGATGGCGAAGGAGCGCTCATAGATCGCATTGCCGTCGCGAATATAGTCATAGTCGGTCATTGCTCATCCTGTCGAAGCGCCGCACCGATCGTCTGTTTACCCAGCCGGGCAAACAGGGTGGCGGCGTTTTCACCGGGCTTATGTTCTTTTTCGTAAAGACGGGCAAGCCGCGAAAGCGCCGTCCTCTGGTGCTGGAAAGGTAAAATGCCATCCGGCACGTCACCGGCGCGGCCCGAAATCGAAAAGGCCAGGCCATCGGCGGTGCCGGAAAAAGTGAGAAGCGACGGCGCGGGGTGCGCGCAACCTTTGCCGCAGCCGGAAATATGCAGCGTGAAAGAGCCATCCAGCAACGAGGCGCATTCCTCAGACGCAAAGGCGGCCAATTCATGGGTAGGGAGAAAAGCCGAAGCGCAGCCCGGCGCACCGGGACAGGCCGCAATGGAAGAGCGCGCATCACCTGCCATCGTGATGAAACCGGACGCCCTTGCAATCTCAAGCAATACGCCGCAGGCAGATGACGATCCGAAAAATAGCAGGCTATGGTTTGGTGCCGGCCGCAGGGCCGTGATACCGAGCATACCGGCCCGTTCGCAGAGATGCGCCAAATCGGAGGCCCGGATTTGCCCGAAAGCAGGCGCGACACCAATGGCGAAGCGATCCTTTCCCGTCATCATCAGTCCGAGAGACGCAGAAGCCGCCCTGGCGTCATCAACAATCACACGATCCAAAAGGCGATCACCGCAGATCGCTTTTATCGTCGAATGGTCCAGATCGCGGCCACGGGCAAGCGGCCCTTCGCCGGCCAGATAGACGAGCAGCGACAGGACGACACCCGCCGCTGTGTCCGTCTCGACCAATCCGGCATTCAGCGACTTACTTTCCGGTCCACCCACGAGCAATCGCCAGACGGCCCGCCCATTAAGCGACACAGCTTTCAGGCGAATATCGGCCAACAAATCTTCCATGGAGAGGCGCCCGCCGCCATCAATGACGACAGACATTTTAGCGGCAAGCTTTTCATGGAGAACGAGCCTGTCGGCCTCTTTTCGAATCTCCTCGGCGAGAGGGCGACCATCAGCAATTTCAGCGTCATCACGGCCGGCAAGAGGCAACGTCTCGACCGCGAGCCCCGCACGCAGCGGCAAATCCAGCGCCAGCACATCTTTTTCCAGAGCGCAGGCGCTTTCCGGCGTCAGGCCGCGAAATTGCAGGCTGCCGCGTGCTGTAATGTCGACCAATCCGTTGCCGTGCCGCTCGGCAAGATGACAAAGCACCACCATGTCACGCGGGTCGATATCCGCCTCGAAAGCGATCCGCGACAAAAAACCGTCGCCGGTGCGCATGGGAGCGGACAGGGCCGGGCAGAGACCACGGCGGCCAAATGGCTGAACGGGATCGGCAGCGGCCATCATTACGCCTCCACCCTTTGGGAGCGCGGCAGGATCAGCATTTCAAGTTCCGCATCCACCGCGTTGCGGCGGCTGTGCCACAGCCCGCGACGGCGGGCGGATAAAAAGCGTTCGGCCATCACCTGCGCCGCTCTCGGGTTTTCCCGCAGGATGAAATCGCGCACATCCTCATTGCCGAAATAGGCATCGTAAAGCGCCTCGATCAACGAGGAGGACACCGCATGGGTGGTTTCGGCAAAGCCGATCAACCGATCCACCGTCTCGAGGAATTCCGCAGCCCCGCGCGGACCGTGCCGCATCTGGCCGGCAATGAAGCGGGGATTGACGGCGCGCGCGCGCACCACCCGCGTCAGCGCCTGCGTCATCGACCTCGCACGCGGGCGCGCCGGATCTGTCGTATCCAGAGCAACAATATCGGCGACGTCGCCAAGCACGGCTTTCGCGGCGGAAAAACCGCCGATGAAGGCGACATCCGAAGAACCGTCCAGAAGGTCGCGGCCTGGATCGTCACCGGTATGAACCAGAAGATCGGCACGCCTGACCAGCTCGACAAAACCGGTATCTTCGAAAATCTCCAGCCCGTCCGCA
Source organism: Agrobacterium sp. P15N1-A (assembly GCF_044626815.1). Classification (NCBI taxonomy): domain Bacteria; kingdom Pseudomonadati; phylum Pseudomonadota; class Alphaproteobacteria; order Hyphomicrobiales; family Rhizobiaceae; genus Agrobacterium; species Agrobacterium sp. P15N1-A. The sequence continues at coordinate 288,729 of NZ_JBIUPF010000007.1, forward strand.
CCGCCGAAAGCGTGGCTCGCCGCATCGAGATAGGCCTGCCCCAGCTCCTCGCGTTCGTCCCATTTCCCGCTGGCCAACTTTTCTTCAATACCGGCACCATAGGTGCCGGGCGCGGAGCCGAAAATGCGCGCCGGAATATGCCCGAGCGTGGCGGCCTCTTCCGCAAGCGGATTGTCGCCAGGCGCTTCCTCCCGCCGCGCGACGGCCTTGGCGGCGGCGTCGAGAAGCGCGATCAGCGCGGGGAACATGTCGCGGAACAGGCCGGAAATGCGAAAGGTGACGTCGACACGCGGCCGCCCCAGGCTCGCCGGCGGCAGAACCTCGATACCGGTGACCCGGCCGGTGGCGGGGTCGTGGATCGGTCTTGCCCCCATCAGATGCAGCGCCTGCGCTACATCCTCACCGCCATTGCGCAGGCTGGCGCTGCCCCACAGATCGAAAACAAGATGTTTCGGCCAGTCGCCATGGGACTGCAGATGATGGCGCAGCACCTCTTCGCCCGCCATGCGGCCCAGCTCGAAAGCCGTCGGCGTCGGCATGGTGCGTGGATCGGCGGCATAGAGATTGCGGCCCGTGGGCAACACATCGAGCCGCCCGCGCGCAGGCGCGCCGGAAGGGCCGGGGACGATATGCCGGCCATCTAGCGCGGCAAGCAGGGCAGCTTTTTCCGATCTGGCGCTTTCGAGCCTCAGAAAGCCGGTCTCACCCTCGGAGCTGCGCCCAAAAACATGCTGGCCGTCCTTGATGGCGAAATCCTTGAGGTCGCAGAGAAAGGCGTCAATGCGTGAGAGGGCCGCATCGGCATCATCCTTCGCAGCCACGCCCGCTTCCGCCGCAAGCCCGGTCTCCAGCGCCTTTTCGACGATCAGTTTCGCCAGCCGGTCACGCCGGCGGCGATCCAGCCCATCCGCCTGTGCATATTCATCGACGAGCTGCTCCAGCGCCGACTGTTCCAGCGAAAGTCCGGCATTGACCAGCACCGGCGGGACATGGCCGATGGTCACGGCCGCGATCCGCCGCTTGGCGACCGCCGCCTCGCCCGGATTGGAAATGATGAATGGATAGACCACCGGCAGCGAGCCGGTGACGATTTCGGGAAAACAATTGCGGGAAAGCGCCACCGTCTTGCCCGGCAGCCATTCCAGCGTGCCGTGCGCGCCCACATGCACAATGGCATGCGCGCCCGCAATCCGCTGCATCCATGCACCGAAGGCAACAAGCGCGTGACGCGGCGGCAGGGCAGGGTCGTGGTAGTCCACCCGACGATCCTCATTGCGGCCCCTGTCCGGCGCAAGCGCCACGAATACTTCGCCGAAACGGGCAGCGCGGAACCGGAATGCACCATTGACGAGTCCATCGTCATCGGTTGGCACGCCCCATGTCGCGTTTATGGACCCGGCAGATGCCGACGGCAAGGCGGAGAAAAAAGCCTCGTAGGTGGAAAGATCGATTGCCGCTTCCTGTTGCTCGACGCAGTCGAGCAGCGCTCGCGCGGTCTTAGGAATATCCTTCACCGTATAACCGGCCCCGGCGAGATCCTGCAGCATTTCGAGAACGCTTTGCGGCACATCGAGACCGACGGCATAACCGGTTCGCCCGGGCGCCGCACCGGGATAATCCGGCATCAGGATGACGATGCGGCGATCCCGTGGAAGGGCATTCCTCAGCCGCAGGAAAGCAGCGATGCGATTTGCCACCTGCTCGACACGATCAGCCTCGGGTACATTGAGCAAACTCGCGCGGCCATCCACGCGCGCCCGTTTGAACGAGATCGCACCAGCGAGAATCCGGCCATCCAGTTCCGGCAGGACGACATGCATGGCAAGATCGGAGGGATTGAGACCCCGCGCATTTTCCGCCCATCCGTCCCGCCGCGTCGTCGCCATCACCACCTGAAACACCGGCACGCCGAGACGGTCGAACAGGGTTGTTCCGTCGTCATTCGTCTGGCTGGCGAAGGCGGTGGCGGTAATGATGGCGGCGGGCTTCAGATCGGGCAGTACCGTTTCGAGGAAACGAATCGCCTCCCCATCCTTCAGACCACTGACAAAAATCGGCAGGGGTGCAAAACCGCGCTGCGAGAGCGCCTCGAAAAGCGCATCCACCGGTGCAGCATCTGCCGCCAGCAGCATGGAACGGTAAAACAGAATGGGCAGAACGGGCGCACCGCCGGGAAAACCCGCGCAGGCTTCCGCCCTATCCACTACGCCCCTGCCAGGCCGGTAAAAACCGGCTTTCGGCAGCGGTTCGGCTTCGATATCCGGCCATGCCTCGCTCCTTGCAAGAGCGGCGAGACCGAGAGCAAGCCGGCCCATATTCTCCTGCCCGCCCTCGCGGAAGAAGGAGAGGACCGAGGCCAAAATCCGCCGATCGACGGTCGAGGCCACTTCGAGTTTCTCGTCCCTTTCGCTGCACTCACCCGGCAAAAGCAGAAGCTTGATGCCGCGCCTGCGTGCAAGAATGGAAAGCTGATCGACACCGTAACGCCAGCGTTCCGCACCGCCGAGAATCCGGATAAGAATAACCTTGGCATGTTCCGCCGTCTTTTCGATCCAGAGATCGACCGACATGGGATGTCGAAGCTCGGAGAGGTTGGCGGCTGACAGGGAGGGGAGCGCACCCTCTGTTCGCCGCCAGGCCTGCTCCAGCCCGGCCAGATCGCTCGCCGAAAAAGACAGCACCACCACATCCGACCGGGGCTGGTTGAGATCAACCGGCTCGATCAGGTCGTCCAGAGACGAGGATGTGGTGGCGAGGATGTGCATCGTCAGGCGGCCAGCATCTGTTCGATCTTTTCGCGGTTGATGCCCTTTTCACCGATGACGACGAGGCGGCTGCGGCGTTCCTCACCCGCGGCCCATGGCCGGTCGTAATAATGGTTGACGCGACTGCCGACAGCCTGCACCTGCAGGCGCATCGGCTTTGCGGAAACCTCGATGAAGCCCTTGATACGCAGGACATTTTCCGCAGCCGCCGTCTCTGCGATACGGGCTGCCAGCGCTTCCGGATCAGTCACGGCCGGCAGATCGATGACGAAGCTGTCGAAATCGTCATGCTCGTGGTCGAGTTCGCCATCATGGTGGGTACGGCGGTTTTCGATATCCTCTTCCACCGCAAGGCCAAGACCGATCAGCACGGCGGGGTCGATGGCGCCATTGGAGGCCACGACGATCTTTGCCGCCTTCGGCAGATGTTCGAGAACATGCGCCTTGGCCTTGTCCAGACCGGCATCGTCAAGAAGATCGGCCTTGGTCAGCACGATAAGATCGGCGCAGGCGACCTGGTCTTCGAAAACCTCTTCGACCGGGTCATCGTGATCGAGCGCCTCGTCATTGGCCCGTTGGGCGGCGAGTGCTTCCATGTCGTGCGCCACCTGCCCTTCGGCAAGGGCGGCGCCATCCACCACGGCGACGACGGCATCCACCGTCACGCGGCTCTTGATCGCCGGCCACTGGAAGGCCTGCACCAGCGGCTTCGGCAGAGCGAGGCCCGAAGTTTCGATGAGGATATGCTCCACCTTCGGCTGGCGGCTCAGAATCTGTTCGATGGCGGGCTGGAAATCATCCGCCACCGTGCAGCAGATGCAGCCATTGGCCAGTTCGACGATGTTTTCCTCCGGGCAGCTTTCAATACCGCAGCCTTTGAGAATCTCGCCATCGATGCCGATATCGCCGAACTCGTTGACGATGATCGCCAGCCGCTTGCCGTCCAGCTTTTCGAGAAGGCCGCGCAGCAGCGTGGTTTTGCCAGCCCCCAGAAAGCCGGTGACGATGGTGCAGGGAACGCGGTCCAGAAGGGTGCTCATGATCTCTCCTCGGTAAAATCGAATGGGGGAATGCGCGCCACCATGCCGCGCTTTAAGGGTTCGGGGCGGCCGCGCCAGGGCATCAGGCCGTCGGAAGCGGCCGCCAGCAGCCGTGCGCCGGTCAGCAAATCTTCCGCATCACCGGTCGTCAGCCCGCCGAAGACATAGGACCACCCATTGGCGCTGCGCAGCACGGCGCTAAGCCCGCGTTTGCAATTGGCGAGGCAGTTGACGGAACGAGCGGCGACACCCGTTTCCTCCGCTTTTGCCATGACGGCATCGGCGAGGCGTGAGCCGGGGCGCGGTTCGGCATTGGGGTCGGCTTCATCACGACAGCTTCTGCAAACGAAGACGGTCACGCCGGACGCCGTTTCGTCCCGCGTGTTTCCGTCAGCAGATGAAGATGTCGCTGAAATATCCAAACCGTATCGTTTCCCGCGCCTTGCAAAAAATCTTTGGGGTGCGGATGTCGAAAACGGTATGCGGCCAGACGCAAACCGGATGTTCGATCTAACCGACTGACCGGAGCACCCCGCCCGGCAGACGTTTTTCCTGAAACGGCAGGTCTCCTGGCTCGCGGCTTTACACCCTGACACCGCCTTCCCGAACCCGTTGAGGTGTCCAGTGGCTTTACGGTGCGGGCTTACCGCTTACAGTTGCGGGGGCAGCCACGGAATGACCCGGTAGTCGGGCTGGAACCGTGTTCCCTCTTAGCTTTTCCCGTTGCCGGGAAAAGACCGTCAGTCCGTTACCCTTAGGCTGAACGGGCGTGAGGGTCAATGCCGCGGCCCTGTGGCACGCACATTGCCGGGTGCGGCAAATTGGGTATAGTCGCCGCTCCGAATGGCGGGGGCACCGGGTCCCGCGCCGCTGGATGAAAAGGAAAACGCGATGACACGCGACATCAGCGATAGCGAAGCCGAACGCCACCGGCAGAAAATGGTCAACCGCAAGACGGTGCAGGACGCAGAGGTTGCGGAAAAGACCATCGAAAAAGGTCTGCTGATGATCAATACCGGCCCCGGCAAGGGCAAATCCACCGCCGCTTTCGGCCTTGCCCTGCGCATGCTCGGCACCGGGCGGCGGGTGGGCATCGTTCAATTCATCAAGGGCGCATGGTCGACGGGAGAACAGCAGGCGCTGACTTTGTTCGGCGACAGGGTCGTGTGGCGCACCATGGGCGAAGGGTTCACCTGGGACACGCAGGATTTGAAACGCGATGTCGCAGCGGCGGCAAAGGCCTGGGAAGAAGCCAAGATCCTGATGGCGGACGAGACCATCGGCCTGCTGATCCTCGATGAGCTGAACATCGCGCTCCGTTACGATTACCTGCCGCTGGAAGAGGTGGTCGAGACGCTTTCCAGCCGCAGGCCCGATCTGCATGTCATCGTCACCGGCCGCAACGCCAAGCAACCGCTCATCGACGCGGCCGATATGGTGACGGAAATGACCCTCGTGAAACATCACTTCAAGGCGGGCGTGAAGGCGCAGGCGGGGATAGAATTCTGACATGGCTGCACGCGTGCTGATGTTTCAGGGAACCGGCTCGGATGTCGGCAAATCGCTGATGGTGGCCGGCCTTGCCCGTGCCTTCGCCAAGCGCGGCCTGTCCGTCACGCCGTTCAAACCGCAGAACATGTCGAACAATGCGGCGGTCACCGCCGATGGCGGCGAGATTGGCCGTGCGCAGGCGCTGCAGGCACGGGCGGCGGGCGTGCCGCTTTCCGTGCACATGAACCCGGTGCTCCTGAAGCCGCAGAGCGAGACCGGCGCACAGGTGGTGGTGCAGGGCAAGATCGCCGGCAATGCCAAAGCGGCCGATTATCAGCACATGAAGGCCGGGCTGATGCCGCGCGTGCTCGAAAGCTTTAACCGCCTGAAACAACAGGCCGATCTGGTGCTGGTGGAAGGTGCCGGCAGCGCCTCCGAAATCAACCTGCGTGCCAATGATATCGCCAATATGGGTTTTGCGAGAGCTGCGGACGCGCCTGTGATCCTGATCGGCGATATCGACCGGGGCGGCGTCATCGCCAGCCTCGTCGGCACCAAAGCCGTGCTCGACGCTGAAGACGCGGCGATGATCGAAGGTTTTATCGTCAATCGCTTTCGCGGGGATCCGGCCCTGTTTTCAGACGGCATGCGGATAATTGCAGAAAAAACCGGTTGGGCCTCCATCGGGCTCCTGCCACATTTTGCCGACGCCGCTAAGTTGCCGGCAGAGGATGCTCTCGGGCTTTCCGGCCCGGCTGAGCGGAAACCTGGCGCGAAGATCCGCATTGCCGTACCGATCCTGCCGCATATTTCCAATTTCGACGATCTCGATCCGTTGGATATGGAACCGGATGTCGAGCTCATCCGCGTGCGGCCGGGCGAAACCATTCCCGCCGATTGCCGGCTGGTACTGCTTTGCGGCTCGAAAGCCACCATCGCCGATCTTGCCGTGCTGAAAAATACAGGGCTCGACATCGATATCAAGGCGCATGTGAGACGCGGCGGCCATGTTCTGGGCCTCTGCGGCGGATACCAAATGCTTGGGAAAACAGTTGCCGATCCCGAAGGCATCGAAGGACCGCCGGCAACAGTCGATGGGCTCGGCCTGCTGGATGTAGACACTGTTCTGACGGGCGACAAAAGGCTGGTTTCCGTTACAGGGAAGAGTTTCGACGGAATTGGTTTATCCGGCTATGAAATGCATGTCGGTGAAACCACGAGCGGAACCGACGGCCTGCCTTTTTCGAAAATTGATGGGCATGAAGACGGCGCTGTGTCGCCTGACGGCCGCATCTTCGGCACCTATATTCACGGCCTGTTTTCGGATGACCGCCAACGCGGCGCGTGGCTTGAGCGGCTTGGCGGACGGAACACGGAACTGAACTACGATGCTCAGGTGGACGCCGTTCTTGATCGCCTCGCGGCGCATATGGAACAGCACCTCGATCTCGACCGTCTGCTTGCTATAGCGCGATAAGGATTGCCAGAAGTCCCAACAGGCCGATCAATAAGAGGTCGGCAACCCGTGTGAGCCGCAGCGCCTTGCGAATATCGCCGGCAATCAGCGCCGCCCTCCCGCCTTCGCCCATGAAACGGGCCTCGATCATCTGCCCGCCATAGGAGCGCGGCCCTGCGAGCGCAAAGCCGAGAGCGCCGGCCAGCGCCGCCTCCGGCCAGCCGGCATTGGGAGAACGGTGATGGTGGGCATCGCGACGTATCGCGGCCATGGCCCCGCCGGGTGATGCGCCCTTAACAAAAAACGCCGCGACAACGAAAAGAACGCCGCTCAGCCGCGAGGCCGGTAGATTGACCAGATCGTCCAGCCGGGCGGAGGCCCAGCCGAAGGCCTCATGGCGGGGTGAGCGATGGCCAATCATGCTGTCGGCCGTATTGATCGCCTTGTAAACCGCACCGCCCGGCAGGCCCAGGAGACCGAGCCAGAAGGCAGGCGCGACGATGCCGTCGGAAAAATTCTCGGCCAGACTTTCGATAGCTGCCCGGCAGATCGCCGCCTCGTCCAGCTTTTGCGGATCGCGCCCGACGATCATCGATACCGCCTTGCGGCCGCCTTCCACACCCTCTCGTTCCAGCGCAGTGGCGACAGCCTCCACATGCTGCTCGAGACTTTTCTGCGCCGGCAGCGAAGCGCCAAGCACGGCAACCAGCAAAAGGCCGAAGGGCAGGAAGAGGAGAATGGATTGCGCTAACCATGCAACAAGCAGCGTCAGCCCGACGAAAACAACGAGAGCCGCCACGCCTGCCCCCTTGCGCTGTGAAAATGACGCGCTCTCCCGGTTCCATTTTTTATCCAGCAGCGCGATAAGCGAACCGATCCAGGTGACGGGATGGCCGATGCGTTTGAACAGCCAGTCCGGATAGCCGGTCAGACGTTCGATCACGAGCGACAGGAAAGCGAGAGCAAAAAACATGGGCGAAACAGTACCAGAAAAGGCGAAAGCTGCGATCCGTCACGGCGGCAATCTCGGCAGGGCGCGTCTGATGTTTCCTGAAGCGCCAGAACCATGGATCGACCTTTCGACCGGGATCAATCCGCACTCCTATCCGCATTCGCCGATCCCCGCCAGCGCATTCGCGCGCCTGCCGGAACCGGACGCCGCCGAAAAATTGAAACATCTGGCCGCAGCGCATTTCGACGCGCCTTCCGCCCGGCATGTGGCGCTTTCCCCCGGCACCCAGATGCTGATGCCATTGCTGGCTCAGATCGCTATCGCCCTCGGGGCCAAGAGCGGCGCCGTTCTTTCACCCGCCTATGCGGAACATGCCCGGACCGCACGCATGGCCGGACTGGCTGTGACTGAGGTGGAAAACATCAACGCGATGTCGGCTCACGACTATGCCGTGGTGGTCAATCCCAATAACCCCGATGGCCGCATCACGGATCGCGCCGCATTGTTGTCGCTGGCCGAAGCCATGCGCCGCAGGAGCGGGCTGCTCGTCGTGGACGAAGCCTTCATCGAGACAGGAGGTGCCGAAAGCCTCGCAGATGCCGCCGGTCAGGATGCGCTTGTGGTCCTGCGCTCCTTCGGCAAATTTTACGGCATGGCGGGCGTTCGGCTGGGTTTCGCGATTGCGCAGCCCGATATCACTGCTGAACTGGAGGCAAGGCTCGGACCCTGGGCGGTTTCCGGCCCGGCGCTGCATATCGCGACGCAGGCTCTGGCGGATGGGGAATGGCAATCATCCATGCGGCGGCACCTTGCCGAAGACGCCCGGCGCATGAATGCCATGCTGGAGAAAGCGGGGCTGGCAATTGCCGGCGGCACCTCACTGTTTGCTCTGGTGCGGGATCCCCGCGCGGCAGACCTGTTCAGCCATCTCGGCCGGCACGGCATTCTGGTCCGCATTTTTGATGAAAGGCCGAACGACATGCGTTTCGGCCTTCCGGGTAGCGAAACGGAGTGGCAGCGCCTCAAGGAGGCGCTGTCATCCTTTGACTATTCCTCGAAGGTGTAGGTCTCAATCGACTCCGGCTTCATTTCGATGGAGAAGCCCGGCAGTTTCGGCGGCGTGTAGGCAGCATTTCTGATATCGCAGGGCTCGATGAAATGCTCGTGCAGGTGGTCGACATATTCGATCACGCGGCCTTCCTTCGTGCCTGATACGACCAGATAGTCGATCATCGACAGATGCTGCACATATTCGCAAAGGCCGACGCCGCCGGCATGCGGCCAAACCGGCAGATTGTATTTGGCGGCGATCAGCAGCACCGCCAGCACCTCGTTCAAACCACCCATGCGGCAGCTGTCGATCTGCACCACGTCGATCGCGCCTTCGGCGATGAACTGCTTGAACATGATGCGGTTCTGGCACATTTCACCGGTCGCCACCTTCACCGGGCCGATGGCCGCGCGGATCTTGCGATGGCCCGCGACATCGTCCGGGCTGGTCGGCTCCTCGATGAAGAATGGCTTGGCGAAGGCGAGCTTCTTCACCCAGTCGATTGCCTGATCCACTTCCCATACCTGGTTGGCGTCGATCATCAGGTAACGGTCGGGACCGATCACCTCACGGGCAATGGTGAGACGGCGGATGTCGTCTTCCAGATCGCGGCCGACCTTCATCTTCACATGGTTGAATCCGGCATCGATGGCTTCCTGGCAAAGGCGGCGCAGCTTGGCGTCGTCATAACCGAGCCAGCCGGCCGACGTGGTATAGCAGGCATAACCTTCGTTCTTCAGCGTCTCGATACGTTCCTTCTTGCCGCTTTCGGCTTTTTTGAGGATCGCAAGCGCCTCGTCACGGGTCAGCACATCCGTCAGATAGCGGTAATCGACGATATCGGCGATTTCTTCCGGGCTCATATCGGCAACGAGCTGCCAGACCGGCTTGCCCGCCTTCTTGGCCAGCAGATCCCACACGGCATTGACGACGGCGCCGGTGGCGAGATGCATCGCGCCCTTGTCCGGACCGATCCAGCGCAGCTGGCTGTCGCTGGTCAGATGCCGCCAATATTTGCCGGGGTTCTCGGTGACGGTGGCAAGATCGGTGCCGACGACCAGATGACGCATCGCTTCGATGGCCATGCAGCAGATGTCGTTACCGCGGCCGATGGTGAAGGTCAGCCCGTGGCCTTTGAGACCCGGCTCATCGGTATCGAGAATGACGTAAGCCGCCGAATAATCCGGGTCGGGGTTCATCGCATCCGAACCGTCGAGGCTCTGGGACGTCGGAAAACGCAGGTCGAAAACACGCAGATCAGTAATTTTGGTCATGGCCGTTCACTCGCGGTCAGTGTCAAAGGAAATCGTTCAATCGTGGTGGAAGGTTTCTTCCATCATCGCCCACCACTCGCCTTCCTTCCGGCTTTCGAGCGGTTGCTGGCAGGGAATGGTGAAGGACCACCATTCCTGGTTCTTGGGGCTTGCGGCCATCTTCGCCATGTCGGCGCTGATATCGCTGCCGTGATATTCCCAATAGCCGAAGAGCAGATTTTCCGGCTCGCGCAGGAAGATCGTGTAGTTGCGGATATTGCAGTCGCTGATAAGCGCCAGAATTTCAGGCCACACAGTCGCATGCAGCCTTTTATATTCCGCGATCATCTCCGGTTTGACGCCTATGACCATGCCCATGCGCTGCATTAAAAACTCCGTTATTGCTTGATGGTGGCGAGCGCAGCACGCAGCTTCGACTGCGGCAGGCTCAATTCCAGCCGCTCCGCTGCGGCAATGACCGGGACAAAGCGGCGGCGCTTCTTTTCATCGTGGTTGCCGGCGATATCGGAGAGCCGATGCGCGAGAAAGGGGTTGCGCAAACGCTCCCGCAGCACGCCAATATAGGCCTGCGCATCATCCCCCATGCCTTCAGCAGCAAAGACCGGCAGAACCTCGTCGCGCCAAAGCGTCTCCAGATCCGCAACGAGAGCATCGTCGGCCATTGCCTGACGCACCGTCTCGTCCTTCGCACGCGCATCCTGCAACCAGCGTTCCGCCAGATAGGAATGGCCGAGATTGAGCAGGAAAAGCTTCAGCTTTTCATAGTGATCGAGATCGTCGGTCAGCACCACGGCAGGGTGGGTGCAGGGCAGGACAAGCCCGTCCTGCTTCTCTACTGCCCATAGCGCATAGGGCTCCGCCACCGCACCCACCGGGTCGATAGGCTCGGAGACGATGCGATCCACCAGACTATTGGCGAAACGGCATTTCTCATTCAGATAAAAGGCAAAACCCGCGGGCAATTGCCATTCATCGGCAAGCCGGCGAATGACCTGTTTCAGCTTTTCGCCATTGCGCGGCACGAGTTCGCAGGGGAAGATGGACACAGGCGCTTCCGGATTGCGCTGAAAACGCTCCAGCAGCAACATGCAGAGTTTCGCCGGAAAGCTTTTCGGTACGATCGTGAAATCGCCAGCAAGCCCGGCACTATCAGCCGAATCCAGCTCATAACCGCGATCGCCCGTATTGGACAGAATGACCTCGACCTCCCAGGCAAGGCGGCGCACTTCGGCCCAATCGGTCGCAGCCGTCAATGCCCGCGCGACGGCCCCGCCCTGAATTTCCTCATCCACTTCCTGCCCATCGCGGATGCCGCGAATACGCACGGGGTAGGGTGCCCCGCTGTTCAGCGCCGCAACACGCTTCAAGCTCTCCGCATTGCCGGTCGTCTGGACAATCGCGATGCGCCCGAGAGCCTCGCCCTTGTCCAGCGCCTGCGAAACAAAGAGATCCGCATGCGCCAGAAGAAAGCGGCTGGTGCCGAATTGCAGGATGGGCGTATCGGGCGTCATGCGACCTCCACCATGCCTTTGATCACTCCAGCCTTCGGATCGGTCAGGCCGGCGAATCTGGAGGGCACATCGGCAAGCGTCATGCGATGGGTGATCAGCGCTTCCGGTACCTTGCCTTCCCGCAGCGCCTGCAGGACGCGCTCGAAATCCTGAGGCGTGGCATTGCGGCTGCCGAGCAGCGTCGTCTCCCGCTTGTGGAACTCCGGATCGTTGAAGCTGATATCGCTGGCGACGATGGAGACCAGCACATAGGAACCGCCATGGCCGACAAAGGAAAAGCCGCGCTCCATGGCTTTCGGATTGCCGGTCGCATCGAAGACCGCATCGAAGAAATCGCCGTCGGTGATTTCGGAAAGACGATCTTTGTCACCTTCGCCAAGTGTCACCGTATGCGCAACACCGAGATGCTCCTTACAGAACTCCAACCGGTCGGTACGTCCGTCAATCATGGTCACTTCGCCACCATCGAGAACCGCGAAAACCGCAACCGCCATGCCAATCGGCCCGGCGCCGACGATCAGAACCTTCTGCCCCTTCTCGACTGCGCCACGGCGCACCGCATGCGCACCGATGGCCAGAAATTCGGTCATCGCCGCCTGATCGAGGCTCAACCCCTCCGCCTTCAGCACGAATTGCTGCGGCACGCTCAGATATTCAACCATGCCGCCATCGCGATGAACGCCCAGCACACCGATATTGCGGCAGCAATTGCTCTTGCCCTTCAGGCAGGCGCTGCATTTGCCGCACGAGATATAGGGAATGACGGTGACCACGTCGCCTGCGGAAAGATGGCTGCCTTGCGGCGCCTCTTCCACCGTGCCGGAAAGCTCATGGCCCATGATACGCGGATAGGAAAGATAAGGCTGGTTGCCGGTGAAGATGTGCAGGTCCGTGCCGCAAACCCCGATGCGGCGAATACGCACCAGCACTTCACCTTCGCCACGCGCTGGTTTCGGCAGTTCCTTGGAGACGAGTTGACCAGGGGTTTCGCAGAAAATCGCCAGCATGCATCACCTGTGGGAAAGGGAATAAAAACGAACGGCGTTACCGCCAAAGACTGCCGCATGGTCCTCTGCCGGCACGATATCGCGGCAGAAATCCAGCCACGCCTGATAATCGCCCGCCAGCCGCAACACCGGCCAGTCACTGCCAAAAATCACGCGGTTGCCGCCAAAGAGTTCCAGAATGGTCTCGGCATAAGGCCGTACCGCTTCCGGCCGCTGCTCACCGCGCTCGGTCAGCAGACCGGAGAGCTTGCAATGGACATTGGAAAGAGCCGCCAGAGCGGCCATATCCTTGCGCCAGTCGCTGTAGTGACCGGTAGCAATCAACGGCTTCGCGCCATGGTCGATGACTATCGGCAATTGCGGATGGCGGCGGGCAAAAGCGAGGAGATGCGGCAGATTGGGCGGCAGGACCAGTGCGTCGAACGCCAGACCATGTTTTACCAGCGCCGCCACGGCAGGCTCCAGCGCCGGATCATCGATCCAGGCCACATCCTCCATGCCTTGCAGCATCGGGCGGACACCCTTGAAAGCCGGATGTTTCGCGCGGCGTGCGATTTCCGCTGCCGCATCAGCAGACTTCATGTCCACCCAGCCAACCACGCCCTTGATGAAATCGGTCTTTTCCGCCAGCGCCAGCATGAAATCCGTGTCGGCCGCCGTCTCCATCGTCTGAACCAGCACGGTACCGGTAACTCCGGCAGCGGCCAGCAAAGGCGACAGGTCGACGGGGAGAAAATCCCGGTAGATGGCGGCGAGCGACGGCGGCGGCCATTGCCCGGCGCGATCCTTCATCAGCCAGAAATGCTGGTGGGCGTCGATGAGCATTGCCTCAGGCCTTTCCGCCCGGTACGGGCGCACCTTCGGCAATCAGACCGCGCCTGTGCAGTTCGGACCAGAATTCATCCGGGATCGACTGTTCGAACCATTCGATATTGGAGGCGAGCTGCTGCGCATTGCGCGCACCCGAAACGACCGTGACCGACGCCGGATGGGCAAGCGGAAATTGCAGTGCAGCAGCCTGCAGCGATACGCCGAGTTCCTCGCAAACACCCTGCAGCGCATCGACACGCGTGAGAATATCGGCGGGCGCATCGGCATAATTGAATTTGCGGTTACCGGCCAGAATGCCGGAATTGAACGCGCCCGCGACAACGATGCCAACACCGCTTTCAGCGCAACGGTTCATGAAAGCAAGGCTCTGCTGCTCCAGCAGCGTATAACGGCCGGCGAGCATGGCGACGTCGATATCGAAGACATCCATCGTGTCGCTGACGATTTCCCATTCATTGACACCAAGACCGACGGCCCCCGTCGATCCCTCCTCGCGTAGTTTGCCAAGCGCCCGGAACCCACCGCCCGTGGTCAGCTGCTCCCAGTAATGCTGGTGCTTTTCGCCATGGGTGAAGGAGCCGATATCGTGCACATAAAGAATATCCGGCTTCAGAACGCCGAGCCGCTGCTGGCTTGCCTCGAAGGAGCGCAGGATACCGTCATAGGAATAATCATAGACCGGGCGGAACGGCAGGGGCGCTATATAGGCATCCTCCTCCGGACCTACGGTCTCGTCAGGCACCATCACACGGCCGACCTTGGTGCTCAGCGTATATTCGCTCCGGTCATGCTCCGTCACCATGGTGCCGAGGCGACGCTCCGACCGCGTATAGCCGTAAAAGGGCGCGGTATCGAAATAACGCATACCGCTTTCCCATGCCTTGTCGAACGCACCCTTGGACTCTTCATAGGGCGTGACGCGGTAGAGATTACCCATCTGGGCGCAACCGAGGCCCATGACGGTGACGTCGACGGCGCGGCGCGGCAATTTACGTGTATCGGAGACTTTCATCGCAGGGACTTTCCAGCTTGTCTTTGGAAAGACGCGCCGCCGCAAAGCGGCGCGTCATCACGCAATCAATAAAGAACGTTCTTGGCTTCCGGCTTTTCGATATTGTCCTTGGTGACAACAACGACGCCGGTGTCGACGAACTTCTCGACCTTTTCCTTGCCGATGAGCTTGGAAATGGTCTCTACGCCCTTTTCACCCATCTGATAGGAACCCTGAACCACGATACCGGCCAGTGTGCCATCCTTGACGAAGCCCTGAAGGTCCTGGTTGCCGTCGAAGCCGATGGCGACGACCTTGCCGGCCTTGCCGCTCTGGGCCAGCGCACGGCCGACGCCGATCGCAGTCGGCTCATTGGCGCCGAAAATGCCCTTGAGGTCGGAATTGGCGGCCAGAACGTCGGTCGTCTGGTTCAGCGCGGTCGCCATCTGCGACTGCGAATAGAACGGGCCGACGATTTTCAGGTTGGAATTCATCTGGATGTAATCGGTGAAACCGCCGACACGACCGATTTCAGAACCGGCACCGGCGACATAGGACATGACGGCGATCTTGCCTTCCTTGCCCACCTTGTCGATCAGCGCCTGCGCTGCCAGTTCGCCGGCTTTCTTGTTGTCGGTCGCCAGGAACGACTGGTAATATTGCTCCGAGCCCTTTGCGAGCTGCGAGTCGATCAGAACCACCGGAATACGGGCTTCCCAGGCCTTCTTGACGGCAGGCACCAGCGCGTCCGGATCGGAAGGCGCCAGAACAATGCCCGCGACCTTACGGTTGATGGCGTTTTCGACCATGTTGACCTGGTCGGCAATGGCGGACTCGGCAGCCGGACCCTGGAAGGTCATGGTATTGCCGGAAGAGTTCTTCATCGCCGCATCAGCGCCCTTCTGGACGTTCTGCCAGAAGGTGGAGTTGACGGTCTTGACGATGACGGCGATTTCACCGGCCTGCACGGTGGAAACGCTCCACAGCGCGATTGCGGATGTCAGAAGGGCAGTCGCAATTTTCTTCATTTCTTCCTCCGTGATGTCGGCATACCGGGCCTCCCCTTGCCGATCTTTTTTGCGGAAAGGGTCCGCAGGCCCTTGATCAGCGGCGGTTGCGCAACTGGTCGATCCAGACGGTGACCAGAATGACGAGGCCGATGATGATCTGTTGCGTGAAGGCGGACACGCCGTTCATGTTGAGACCGTTGCGCAGGATGCCGATGACGAAGGCGCCGATGGCCGTGCCGGAAATCGTGCCCACGCCGCCGATCAGCGATGTGCCGCCGATAACGGCGCTGGCAATGGCGTCCAGCTCATACATCACACCCTCGTTCGGCTGGGCGGTGACGAGGCGAGACATCAGCACACAGCCCGTCAACCCGGCGAGCGTCCCGGACAGGATGTAGGTGAAATTGGTAACGCGGGCGACATTGACGCCGGAAAGGCGCGCGGCTTCGGCGTTGGAACCGACAGCGTAAATGTGACGGCCGAGGATCGAGCGGTTGAGCATGAAGGAAACCGCAAGCGCAATCACCACCATCAGGATGACGGGGTAGGGGATGCCGGGAAACACCACATTCGGAAAGCCGTCATCGCCAATGTTAACGATGCGGAAGAGGGCGCCGTTGCCGAGTTCGCCGAAAGATTCGCCAAGACCGGAGACGGCGCGCGCACCGGTGATCTGCAGCGCCACGCCGCGGGCGATCAGCATCATGCCAAGGGTGGCGATGAAGGGCGGCAGCTTGAAACGGGTGACCAGAAGACCGTTGATGAGCCCGCAGAGCGATCCCGTCAGAATGCCGAGCAACATGCCGACCGGCACCGGCATGCCGAGTTCCTTCACCGCAAGGGCGGCGACGACGCCGGCAAGCGCAAGCACCGAACCGACGGAAAGATCGATGCCGCCGGTGATGATGACACAGGTGGCCCCGATGCCGAGCAGGGCGATGGACGTGACCTGCAACGCAATCGTCATGCCGTTATTGACGGTGAAGAAGGCGCTGCTGGTGGCGGAAAAGACCGCGACAAGCGCAAAAAGACTGCCAAGTGCGGCAAACTTCTGGATAATGTCCTTCTGGCGGTCGCTGACTGCGAAGCTCTTCTTGGTTTCTGCAATATTGGCCATGTCGTTCCTCACTGCGCGGTCCGGCCGTAACCGGACGCATACCGCATGATTTCTTCCTGATTGGTCTTGGCGGTTTCGAGCACGCCCGTAATCCGGCCCTGGTGGAAAACGGCGATACGATCCGTCAGCCCCAGAATTTCCGGCAGTTCCGAACTGATGAGAATGACACCGATGCCCTGCGCGGCGAGCTCGTCCATGATCTTGTAGATCGCGAATTTCGCGCCGACATCGATGCCGCGTGTCGGCTCGTCGAAGAACAGCACGCGAGATTGCCGGAACAACCATTTGCCGATGATGATTTTCTGCTGATTGCCGCCGGAGAGCAGCCGCACCGTCTGCCCGATCGAGGGAGTACGGATATTCAGGAGATCGACGTAGCGTTTTGCCACATCGTCATGTTTCTTGAAATCGATCAGGCCGAAACGGTTGGAAACCTCGCCGAGATTGGCAAGCGTCGTATTGGCCGCCACCGACATCTTGATAGCGAGGCCATCGCTTTTGCGGTCTTCCGAGAGATAGGCGATGCCCTCCTCGATGGCGTCCTGCGGCGAGCTGATCGAAAGCTCCCGCCCGTTGAAAACGATCCTGCCAGCATCAAGCGGGTCTGCGCCGAAGATGGCCCGGGCGACTTCGGTGCGGCCAGCACCCATCAGCCCGGCAAAACCGAGGATTTCACCACGTCGCAGCGAAAAACCGACGTCGTGGAACACGCCGCTGCGCGTCAGGCCCTCGACGGAAAAAATAACATCTTCCGTGGGGCGCGATGTGCGCTCGGGGAATTTGTCTTCCAGCGAACGCCCGACCATGCGCGTGACGATGTCGTCAACGGTGATCGAAGCGAAATCGTCGGTCGAAATATAACGTCCGTCACGCAGAACCGTCACACGGTCGACGATTTCGGCCATTTCATCGAGACGGTGGGAAATATAAACGATCCCGACACCGGATGCCTTGAGATCGCGGATGACCTTGAACAGGAGCCGGGTCTCCTGTTCGGTCAACGAAGAGGTCGGCTCATCCATGATGAGCACTTCAGCGTCAAGAGAAAGCGCCTTTGCGATTTCCACCATCTGACACTGGGCGACCGAAAGACCGCGGACGATCTGGTCGGGGTCGATATCGACACCCAGGCGGTCGAGACAGCGCTTGGCATCGAGACGCAGCTTCTTGCGGTCGACGAGGAAACCGCGACGCGGTTCGCGCGCAAGATAGATGTTTTCGGCGACGGAAAGATGCGGAACGAGGTTCAGTTCCTGATGGATGATGGCGATGCCGGCGGCTTCGGATTCCAGCGGCGATGCATATTGCACCTTCACACCTTTATGAAGGATGGTGCCGTCGCTCGGCTGATAGACGCCGCTGACGATCTTCATCAGCGTCGATTTTCCCGCGCCATTTTCGCCGCAGACGGCATGCACCTCGCCGGCGCGCAGATCGAAATGCACGTTCGACAGTGCTTTGACGCCGGGAAATTCCTTGCTGATGTTATCGAGGCGCAGGAGCACCGCACGCTGTCCATGCGCCATCTGTTCAGGCGAAAAATCGCCCCGAATTGTCGATGCGCCCTGCGACATCTGGAAACCTCCCACCCGTATCCCCGCTCCACCGGGGTCATGAACAGGCCAAATGGTTAGGCCGGTTTTTCTGAATGGTCAAGCCAATTAGGCCAAAATTTGCGAAGCCATATCCAAAACAGAAGCAATACATGAAACGATAACCGATAATAAATACGTAATTTCATGTACTTAAGTAATTCCTTGCGTATTGACACGCTTGGCGTTACGGTAAGGCCAAATACGAATTGCAGACAGGGCTCGTCAAAAAACACATGAGTGGTCAGGCCAAAATAGCGGAACCGCGCAGGCTTTATCAGCAGATTGCGGATCAGATACGCGAACTCATCGACATGGGTGAATTCCTGCCCGGCACGCGGCTTCCCGCCGAACGCGAACTGGCACAGAAGCTCGGTGTATCGAGGCCGTCCCTGCGCGAGGCGCTGATTGCGCTTGAAATCGACAACACGGTCGAAATTCGCATGGGTTCCGGGGTTTATGTTTCGGCGGAAGCGCTGCAGACGACCCACCATACCAAATCGCTGGGTGACAGCCCCTCCGAACTGATGCAGGCGCGCGGCGCGCTTGAGGGTGCCACCATCGTGCTGGCGGCAAGCCGGATGACCGATGAGACAATCGCGACCCTCCGCCAGATACTCAATACCATGCAGCGGGAAATTGAGGCCGGCCGCAAGCCTCTGGATCAGGATCGGCTGTTTCACGTCACCATAGCCGAACAATCCGGTAACAGCGTTTTGGCGCGAATGGTGGCGAACCTTTTCGATGAGCGCCACAGCCCCATTTCGGCCCAGCTTCGCGTGAAATTCGAAGACCGCGATACCTGGACCCATGCGCTTCAGGAACACGAAGCCATTCTAGCGGCGCTTGAACTGAAAGACCCGCTGCTGGCGCAGGCCGCCATGCATACCCATCTGGAAGGTTCGAAGAGACGCTGGGTCGAAAACTGATCTAGAAACATAGCAGGCAATATACCGGGAGGAGGAAAACCCGTGAGTGAGAATTCCGAGGCAACCATTTTGCTGAACGCCAACGACAATGTCGCAGTGGCGCGTCGGTCCATTCCGGCCGGCGGTGCGACGGGCAGGGGCGATCTGGCAGCGCTCGAACTGATCGGGCGCGGGCACAAGGTGGCCCTGAAGTTCATCAAATCGGGCGATGAGGTGCTGAAATACGGACAGGTCATCGGTATCGCCACCCAGGATATCGAGCCCGGCCGGCACGTGCACCTGCACAATCTCGCCATGGTGCCTTCCGAACACGCGCATCAGTTCAGCGTCGATATCGAAGAAAAGGGCATGGTGCCGGAAGCCGAACGCCGGACGTTCAAGGGTTATGACCGCGGCCTCGGTGGCGTCGGAACAAGAAACTATATCGGCGTCATCGCTTCGGTGAACTGTTCCGCCACGGTTTCGCGTTACATCGCGGATTATTTCAACAAGCAGGGCGGCCTTGATGGTTTCGACAATGTCGATGGCGTCGTGGCGCTGACCCATGGCGGCGGCTGTGCGCTGAATACGAAATCGGAAGGTTACCGCCTGCTGATCCGCACCATTCAGGGCTACGCCCGCCATCCGAATTTCGGCGGCATTCTGCTGATCGGCCTCGGCTGTGAAACCAACCAGATCGCCCCCATCCTCGAACATTACAAGATGGAAGAGGGTGAGCGGCTGCGCACCATGACGATTCAGCAGCATGGCGGCACCCGCAAGACGATCGATGCGGCGATTGCCGAGATCAAGGCCATGCTGCCGATGGTCAATGCCGCCCGCCGCACGGAGCAACCGCTTTCCAAGCTGAAGGTGGCGCTGGAATGCGGCGGTTCGGATGGTTATTCCGGCATTTCCGCCAACCCGGCTCTGGGTTATGCCTCCGACCTCATCGTCCGTAACGGCGGCACCACTGTCCTCTCGGAGACGCCGGAGATTTATGGCGCCGAGCACCTCCTGACGAAGCGCGCCGTCACCCCTGCCGTCGCCGAGAAGCTCCTACAGCGTATCGACTGGTGGCGTGATTATACCGCCCGTAATGGCGACGAACTCAATAACAACCCCTCCCACGGCAACAAGCTTGGCGGCCTGACCACCATTCTGGAAAAATCGCTGGGCGCGGTCGCCAAGGGCGGCTCCATGCCGCTGAAGGCGGTTTATGAGTTCGCCGAAACCGTGACGGAACAGGGTTTCGTCTTCATGGATACGCCCGGCTATGACCCTGTTGCCGTCACCGGCCAGGTTGCTGGCGGCTGCAACGTCATCTGTTTCACCACCGGCCGCGGCTCGGTTTCGGGCTTCAAGCCGTCGCCCTGCATCAAGATAGCCACCAATTCCGAAATGTATGAACACATGAAGGAAGACATGGATATCAATTGCGGTGAGATCGTCACCGGCGCTGAAACCATCGAAGAATCCGGCAAACGAATTTTCGAGCATATTCTAGCCGTCGCTTCCGGCGACAAGACGGTCAGCGAGATCTACGACTACGGCGACAATGAATTTGTGCCGTGGCAGGTTGGGGCCGTGACCTGAACCTGCCGCACCAGGACTGTCCCACGTGAAACAAAAGGCCCGGAAAGTGATTTCCGGGCCTTCGTTATTCCTGGTTGTTTCCGCGCTTAGTGGCGGAAGTGGCGCATGCCGGTAAAGACCATTGCAACATTATGCTCATTCGCAGCGTCGATCACTTCCTGATCGCGCATGGAGCCGCCCGGCTGGATGACAGCGGTGGCGCCTGCGGCAATCGCGGCGAGCAAGCCGTCGGCAAAGGGATAAAACGCTTCCGAAGCGACGGCGGAGCCACGCGTCAACGGTTCGGCAAGGCCAAGAGCCTTGGCGGCATCTTCCGCCTTCTGGGCAGCGATACGGGCCGAATCCACACGGCTCATCTGGCCGGCACCGATGCCAGCGGTCTGCCCGTCCTTGGCGTAAATGACGGCATTGGACTTCACATGCTTGGCGATCTTGAAGGCAAACTTCATGTCTTCAAGTTCCTGCGGCGTCGGCGCACGCTTGGTGACGACCTTGAGGTCCAGATCCTCGACCATGCCATTGTCGCGGCTCTGCACGAGCAGGCCACCCGAGACGGTCTTTGCGGTAATACCGGCCGCGCGCGGATCAGGCAGGCCGCCGGCGGCCAGAAGGCGCAGGTTCGGCTTGCGGGCGATGATGGACTTGGCTTCTTCGGTGACATCAGGCGCGATGATGACTTCAGTGAAGAGCTTGACGATTTCTTCCGCCGTTTCCGCATCGAGCGTACGGTTCAGGGCAATCACGCCACCAAAAGCGGAAACGGAATCGCATGCCAGCGCCCGCCGGTAAGCTTCGGCAAGTGTCGG
Source organism: Agrobacterium sp. P15N1-A (assembly GCF_044626815.1). Classification (NCBI taxonomy): domain Bacteria; kingdom Pseudomonadati; phylum Pseudomonadota; class Alphaproteobacteria; order Hyphomicrobiales; family Rhizobiaceae; genus Agrobacterium; species Agrobacterium sp. P15N1-A. The sequence continues at coordinate 310,127 of NZ_JBIUPF010000007.1, forward strand.
ACCCGTCGCCACACCGCAGGGATTGGCGTGCTTGATGATGGCGACTGCCGGCGCATTGTCCGGCAGGAATTCCGCCACGAGTTCGTAAGCTGCATCGGTGTCATTGATGTTGTTATAGGAAAGCTGCTTGCCCTGAAGCAGCGTCGCGGTTGCGACGCCAGGACGCTTTTCGCCGGTGAGGTAAAAACCAGCGCTCTGGTGCGGGTTTTCGCCATACCGCATCTTTTCCTTCAGCGCGCCGCCGATGGCGCGGTAATCCGGCGCTTCGATCGCAAGCGCCTCGGCGAACCAGTTGGAAATCACCGCATCATAGGCGGCGGTGCGGGCATAGGCCTTGGCGGCAAAACGCTGGCGCAGCGCATAGGATGTCTGGCCGTCATCGGCCTGCAGGGCTTCAACCAGATCGGGATAGTCAGACGGATCGGTAACCACCGTGACATAGGCGTGGTTCTTGGCGGAAGCGCGGATCATCGCCGGGCCGCCAATATCGATGTTTTCCACCGTCGTCGGATAATCGCCGCCCTTGGCGCGAACTTCTTCGAAAGGATAGAGGTTGATGACCGAGAGATCGATCGCCTCGATGCCGTGCGCCTTCATTGCCTCGACATGCTCCGCATCGTCCCGGATGGCCAGAAGCCCGCCATGGACATTGGGATGCAGCGTCTTGACGCGGCCATCCATGATCTCGGGAAAATTCGTTACGTCGGAGACATCCGTCACAGGCAGGCCTGCTTCGGCAATGGCTTTCGCCGTTCCACCGGTCGACAGAAGCTTGACGCCAAGCTTCGACAGAACCGTCGCCAGCTCGATAATATCAGTCTTATCGGACACGGAAAGAAGCGCCGTGCGGATTTTGACCTTATCGGGGGCGGGGATTTTCTTGGACACGACGGCCATCAGGCATACTCCGTTTAACGGGGAGGACAGGCTGGAATGGGATTGATCCAGCAATTGCCGCCGCGTTAACACAGCTTACCGGATTAATAAACAGCAGGGATGCCGAACGGTGAAAACTATGGTGGTTTTTGACCGGAACCGCCGGAAATTGTCTAGGCCTGGCGTTCGATGAGCCAGCGGATTTCCCGCGTATTTGCGAGATTGAAGGGGAGCTCGATCTGCTGCGACGGGCGCATACCGGATGCATCGGCCATGAAGACATCCTCGGTGACGAAAAGCTCGAGCCCGGGTGCGGAAAACAGCCAGACGGTTCCATCCGCTGCCTCCAGATAGACAGACTCCTCATCCCGCTGGTGTATCTGAATGTGGGGATGAATATGGAAACGTGAAACCGCCGTGACCGACTGCAATTGCGTTTTCGCCGCACTCGCATCGGCCCGAAGCAGATCCCGACCCTTTATCTTGGTACCGGCCGCATTCAATTCTATTTCCCGCTCATGGTAGCAGCCGAAATTCTGCAAATAACCGTCATGAGACGCCCAGAGAACGTCATTGCCGTTTGCATCCGTTCCACGCCGGCTGTCGACATGGCTGACGCCTGACACCATGATCGGACCAAGCAGCCGCGAGCGTGACAGTCTGCACGATGATGTATCCGCAAGCGTGACGGTGGAATGCGCCGCCGTGGAACGGCTGGCCCGCTGATATTCCGGCGCGGCGTTGCGTGGGAAGCCGGAATTGACGATGAAGCGGTTCTTGCCGCAGGACATTTCGAAAGACAGGCAACCCGAATGGGCATTGCGTGAAAGCTCCGCCGAGCCGGGATAACCCGTATCCACAATGATGACCGTGTCGTCCGTCGCAAGCCGATGGTAGTTCACGTCTGGCAGGACTTTGGAAGGCCGGCCTGCCGTTTCATCATAGCGCAGCACGGAAACAAGCTCATTGGCGAGCGTCGCCGTGGCGCCGTTGAACAGCGCGAGATCGCCGCCCTGATGCCGGAAGAACCGGATCGCCGGGAACATGCGGTCTATCGCAGGCACCAGGCCGGAGGGCAGATCATGGCCGAGATTGATATAACTTTGCCGAAGCGGCAGGAGATCGAGCAGCAGGTCCAGCATGACGCGTGGATTGCGGGAAACATGCCCGCCATCGGGCAGAATCTGGCGTTCCATTTCCTGAGCCAGCTTCATACCGTTCCGCGTGATCCGCGAAAGGCGCGTTGGCATGGCGATGGAAGCCATGGCCAAGGCAATCCTGATCCTCAGCCGCGCTTCGCCATCGGGCGCGTGTCTGACGATTCTTTCGAGATAACGCACATGAAAGGCGAGGCTTTTCAGGAACCGGCGATAAAAGCCGGCATCGGCCTCGTATAAAACCACGGGAGAGTGCGAAAGCCAGGCAATCAGCCTTTGTGCGGCGATTTCCGGCGACCAGGCGGTGCCTGCAAGCCGTTTGCCATGAAGCACCATCCATTCCGCAACGATACGACGCGCCCGTTTGCAGGCCTCGCTCGATTTATCGGAGCGAATATGCCGCAGCCAACTGAACGCATGCAGCCGTTCTTCAAAGACCGCCGAGGGATATTCCACCTGAAATGGCGAAGCTCCGCCGGTTTCGACAACACGTCCAGCCAGCGCGATGCGGCCCCGCAACAGTTCCTCGGCGAAATAGGGATCGATGGCTCTGAGATCGGTCGGCGCCGCCACCAGACCGTCCGGCGCCCGAGTGGCAAATCGCGACACATGCAGGCGCAAAGGGGTGAGGCCGACACAGAGATGACGATACGCCATCCGCGACAGAAGACCGGCGGCATTCATGCTGCCTGCAAAGGACCCTAACAAGCTGTGTTTCCCGTTTCACATGTTTTGTTTTTATCAGTGAACCGCGACGACCGGAACGTTTTCGATAAATATCTAATGATTCGCGAAAGCTTGGCTTTTTTCTACTTCTTACGCAAGACACTGCTAAAAAACCCATCGACGCCCCCGAACATGTCCGGTGTCGTGCGAAGATCGCCACTGGGGCTGATGGCCGCTTCCATTCCGGGCCAATCCTCGCGGCGGACGGCAACACGCTCCACGCCGGGATTTTCCGCCAGAACCTCGGCAATCATCGCTTCTCCTTCGGAAGGATCGAGGGAGCAATTGGAGAAGACCACGAGGCCGCCGGGACCAACAAGGGTCAGCGCATGCCGCAGCATCTGGCCCTGAAGGGCAGCGAGTTTGGCAATATCGTTCTCATCCTTGGTCCAGCAGACATCGGGATGTTTGCGAATTGTCCCGGTGGAAGAACAGGGGGCATCGAGGAGGACCGCGTCAAAAAGCTGTTCCGGCTGGTACTTCAGCATATTGGCCTCCACCGTTTCGGCACGGAGGCCAAGTCGGTCGAGATTTTCCCTGAGACGACGAAGACGGTTACCGGACTGATCCAGTGCCGTCACATTGGCGCCCGCCAGTGCAAGCTGGGCCGTCTTACCGCCAGGAGCAGCACAGAGATCTGCGACACGTTTGCCCGCGATATTACCCATAAGCCGAACCGGCATGCTCGCGGCGAGATCCTGCACCCACCATGCACCCTCAGCGAAGCCTTCGAGCGATGGGATCTGCCCCTCGAATTCACCCAGACGCACGCTGCCATTTGGCATGAGCGTACCGCCCAGTTTTTCCGCCCAGAGAGTGGGATCAGCCTTGATTGTCAGATCGATCGAGGAGGGTGTCAGCTGCGCCTCCGAAATCCTTTGCGCAACCTCATTGCCGTAAGCGGAAACAAGCCGCGCATGGAACCAGTCCGGCAGTACGGGAACACTGGCGACGGCCTTCTCGATATCCGCTTTTTCACGACCGAGCCGTCGGAGAACGGCGTTCACCAGCTTGACGAAACGCCGGTTACGCGGATCGCGGTGAGCCTGCTCAACGGCGAGATCGACAGCGGAATGATCCGGCACATCGAGGTAAAGCATCTGCGCCGCACCGACGACAAGAACGTGATGCAGCGATCGCGCGCCCTGCGGCAGCGGCCCATCAAGCAGCATCGACAATGCCGTTTCAATCCGGGGGAGGTGGCGAAGCGCGCTGTTGACGATGGCCCTCACCAGCGCCCGGTCGGCAAGCGACAGGGCTCGATAGACGGGATTGCCGTTTTCGCTGTCGAGCATCCCATCCAGCGAGGTCTTCTTTTCCAGAACGGCGGCCAGAATGCGGGTGGCGGCAATGCGCGCAGCGAGACCCGGCTTGTCCTGGAAAGACGAAGGGCCGTCTTCACGGCCCCTCCCATTTGCCGGTCTCGGTTTTCTGGACCGCGCCGGCTTATTCTGAATATCGGATGTCAAGACCACGGCCCCTTGCGCTCGTTTTCATTGCCTCGTCCCCAGCCTGTTTTGGGAACGGAGCCTGATTTGCGCAGAGGTCTATCACCCGATGGCGGCGGCGTCGATCCTCGCGGGGAAAACTCCTGCGCCATCGCATGCAGCGCCGCCACGCGGTTTTCCGTATTCGGATGCGTGGAGAAGAGATTGTCCATGCGCTCGCCAGAAAGCGGATTGATGATGAACATATGCGCCGTTGCCGGGTTGCGCTCGGCATCGTCATTGTGAATGCGCTGCGCCATGCCTGAAATCTTCTGCAGGGCGGAAGCAAGCCAGAGCGGGTTGCCGCATATTTCCGCGCCGCGCCGGTCGGCGGAATATTCCCGCGTGCGGCTGATCGCCATCTGCACCAGCATCGCTGCCAGCGGCGCCACGATCATCGCGACCAGCACGCCGATAAAGCCGAGCGGGTTATTGTTATTCTCCCGGTTACCGCCAAAGAAGAAGGCAAAATTGCCGAGCATGGAGATGGCGCCCGCCAACGTGGCGGTGATTGTCATGGTCAGCGTGTCCCGGTTCTGCACATGCGCTAGCTCATGCGCCATGACACCGGCCACTTCCTCGGGCGTCAGACGCTCCAGCAGTCCTGTCGAAGCGGCAACAGCGGCGTTCTGCGGATTCCGCCCGGTCGCGAAGGCATTGGGTTGCGGGCTATCGTAAATATAGACTTTCGGCATTGGCAGACCGGCATTCTGCGACAGGTCGCGGATCATGTGAAAAAATTCGGGCGCATTCGCCTCGTCGATCTCCCGCGCATGATAGGCGGAGAGAACCATCTTGTCAGAGTTCCAGTAGGAAAAAATATTCATACCGGCTGCGATGACCAGGGCGATCATCATGCCGCCCTTGCCGCCGATCAGAAAACCGACACCCATGAACAATGCGGTCATGAAGGCCAGAAGCATTGCCGTGCGCATCATGTTCATCCGTTAAACTCTCCTTGTCACTCACCGGGAATATTCCGGGGTTTATAAAGCCCCTCAGATTATATAATCTGGTAAGCGGCAAACGTATTTCAATATCCCGTCATAGGGAGGATTTCATGCAGAATGCGGATAATGACAACGCCACAGACAGTGGCGCGGAAAGTGTAAAGCGACTTTCGCCCGCCGCGCAGCGAGCGTTGAAAGAAGCGGACGAGCGGCGCAAACAACAGACCGATCTCCAGTTGCCGCCGGAAACCGGCGGCCGCGGCGGCGCCGAACCCGTGCGTTTCGGCGATTACGAAATAAAAGGCCGGGCCATCGATTTTTGAGCGCCGTAAATAAAAATACCCGCCAAAGGCGGGTATTTTATATTTTAAAACAAATAGTTACTTATTTCTGCTCGAGAAGCCGGCATACCGCTTCAAGCTGTTCCAATGTGCGATAACCGATACGGATTTGACCCGATCCGCCCTTGTGGCTGATTTTCACATCCAGCCCGAGAGCATCGGACAGGCTGCGTTCGAGCGCGATCGTATCGGAATCCTTCTCCGCAGCAGGTCGCTTCTCCGCGACATCGCCCTGCGATTTGATATCGTTCTGCGCCAGGCGCTCGGCATCACGCACCGAAAGTCCCTTGGATACGATTGTTTTAGCAAGCGTCGCCGGATCGGAGGTGGAAACAAGCGCACGGGCATGACCTGCGGAGAGCGAGCCATCCGCCAGCATATCCCGCACCGGATCGGGAAGCTTCAAAAGCCGCAGGCTATTGGCAACGTGGCTTCGGCTCTTGCCGATGATTTCGCCGAGATCATTCTGCGTATAGCCGTGTTCGGCGATCAGCTGCTCATACCCCATCGCTTCTTCGAGCGGATTGAGGTCGGAACGCTGTACGTTTTCGACAATCGCCAGTTCCAGCGCCGTGCGGTCATCCACATCGCGAACAATGACGGGAACATCGGTAAAGCCCGCCAGTTGCGCTGCACGCCAACGCCTCTCACCCGCAATAATCTCGTAGCGGTTGACTCCGACCGTTCGCACGACCACAGGCTGAACTATTCCATGCTGACGAATGGAGGCGGCAAGATCCTGCAGCTCATTCTCGTCGAAGTGACGTCGCGGGTTTCTCTGGCTGCGAGCGATGAATTCGATGGGGATGGTACGATCAGCGTTAACAGCGCGCTGGGGCTCACCCACCGGCACAGGCTGGTCCATTTCTCCGATCAATGCGGCAAGACCGCGCCCCAGCCGACGCTTGGAAAGATCATCACTCATAAGATATTACTCCATACATTCCGGCAAACGTCAGGCGGCTTTACGCAGACGCTCTCTCTGAATCACTTCGGACGCCAGTTGCAGATAGGCCTGGCTGCCGGCACATTTCAGATCATAGAGAATTGCCGGTTTACCATAGGACGGCGCTTCGGAAACACGCACATTGCGTGGAATGAGCGTGTGGTAAACCTTTTCGCCCAGATGCGTGCGCACATCGGAAACAACCTGCTGTGCAAGATTATTTCGCGCATCGAACATTGTAAGGACAATGCCCTGTATATCGAGCTGCGGGTTCACCGATCCACGAATCTGACTGACCGTATCCAGCAACTGGCTAAGACCCTCCAGCGCAAAGAACTCGCATTGCAGCGGCACGAGCACGGAATGTGCGGCCGTCATGGCATTCATCGTCAAAAGATTGAAAGAAGGGGGGCAGTCGACGAGAATATACGAGTAGCCTCTGGCTTCCTGCGTCTCCATTGCCGCACGCAGCAGGAAAACGCGGTTGGAAACATTCGCGACCTGCATCTCGAAACCAAGCAAATCCATCGTGGAAGGCACGATGTCGAGATTGGGAACGGCGGTCGGAACAGCAACTTCCGCTACTCCATGATCCCCCACCAGAAGATCATAGGACGAAAGCTTGCGCTCCTTGCGGTCGATTCCAAGTCCGGTACTCGCATTACCCTGCGGGTCCAGATCCACGATCAGTACGCGCTCACCAATAGCCGCCAGCGCGGTAGCCAGATTGATGGCGGTTGTTGTTTTACCAACGCCGCCTTTCTGGTTTGCAACTGCGATAATCCGGTTTTTTTCCAAAGTCATGCCGCACCTGGCCAGCTCGTCAGCGCCTCAAAGCGAGGTTGCTGATTTCAAGAACAACAGAATCTGCCTCAATGGCACTCTGGTGTTTTACCAGATCAAACTCCCAGCGACCATGTGCTTTCTGCACTTCAGAATCATAATCCCGGCCTTTATTAAAATAGGCCTTGAGATTCGGATTATTCTGCGCCCACGGATGAATATAGTCGAAAAGTAGATCCAGTTCGGCGAGTGCACGCGCTGAAACAGCGTCGCAATTTTTGATGATTTCCGGTGCTGCTTCGATCCTGACGGGATGAACTGCACCTCTTGCACCGGTTTCCTTCAGTGCAATTCGCAAGAATGCCGCCTTTTTATTATTGCTTTCGACCAGATCGACCCAACCGTCGCCAAGCTCCGCCAGAAAAATCGCGGTGACAACACCGGGGAATCCGCCGCCGCTTCCAAGATCAATCCACTTTTTTGGCTCCGGAGAGAGTTGGAATATTTGCGCGCTGTCGGCCACATGCCGGTTCCAAAGCTCGGCGAGAGTGGAAGGCGCTACCAGATTTGTGGTTCTGTTCCACTTCTTGAAAAGCTCGACAAAATGTTCGAGCCTTTCCTGTGTTTCACGTGAAACACTCTGGCCGTTTATCTTCATAATCCGACTCGCTATTGGTGCATGCGTAATTTTTCACTTCGCGTTGCGGAATCTTTCCGCAGAAGTGCGAGCAGCAGCGATATCGCAGCCGGCGTCATGCCGTCAACACGCGCGGCCTGGGCAATATTCTCAGGACGGGCTTTTTCCAGCTTTTGTTTAAGCTCGTTGGAAAGGCCGGACAGACTCTTAAAATCAAAGTCATCAGGGATTTTTCTGTCTTCATCCCGTTTGATATCAACGATATCAGCGCTCTGCCTCTGCATATAGACCGCATAACTCGCCTCGATCTGCAAGACCTCGGCAACTTTTCCGTCAAGGGCGCCCAATTCCGGCCAATGTTCGGTAAGGACTTCGAGAGTCATATCCGGATAGGCCAGCAATTCATAAACGGACCGGCGTTGGCCGTCCTGATTAAGTTTCAACCCCTGCTTCGCCGCCTGGGATGGGCTGATGGAAATCGCCTTCATCAGCTCTCGACCGCGATCCAGATCGGAAATGAAATTTGCGAAGCGTTCCTGCCGTGCACGGCCGACAATTCCAGCCATCTGGCCAACTGGTGTAAGCCGCAGATCCGCATTGTCCACGCGCAGGGATAGACGATACTCCGCTCTGGACGTAAACATGCGGTAGGGCTCGCTGACGCCCTTCGATGTCAGGTCATCAATCATGACGCCGATATAAGACTCGGTTCGGCTAAAATAGACGGGATCCGCATTGCCCGCATAAAGCGATGCATTCAAGCCTGCAACGAGACCCTGAGCGCCCGCTTCTTCATAACCCGTCGTGCCATTAATCTGGCCGGCCAGAAACAATCCCGGAATCTTGCGGCATTCCAGCGACGGCTTCAGCTCGCGCGGATCGACATAGTCATATTCGATCGCGTAACCCGGCTGCAGGATCGTCACCTGTTCAAGGCCCGGTATAGTTCGGATAAATTGTTCCTGCACGGAAGCGGGAAGAGAGGTCGATATGCCGTTTGGATAAATGGTGTGATCGTCTAGACCTTCCGGCTCGAGGAATATCTGATGACCGTCCCGTTCACCGAAACGGGTGATTTTATCCTCAATCGACGGGCAATAACGCGGACCCACCCCCTCGATCTGTCCCGAATACATCGCCGACAGATGAATATTGTCCTGAATGATCTTATGGCCAGCCGGAGTAGTGCGAGTTACGCCACATTCTATTTGCGGATTGAGAATACGATCCGTCATGAAGGAAAAAGGGACAGGATCCTCATCGGCAGCCTGCCGATCCACCGCGTTCCAGTCAATCGTGCGTCCGTCCAGTCGGGCAGGGGTGCCGGTTTTCAGGCGACCCATAACGAGACCCAGTCTCGCGAGAGTGTCTGAGAGGCCAACAGACGGCATTTCTCCCACGCGCCCCGCCGGAATCTTTTCGGAACCGATATGAATGAGACCGCGCAGGAAGGTGCCACTCGTCAGCACAACCGCGCCACAAGGAATCCGGCTACCGTTCTTCATGATAACGGCTGCGACGCGATCATCTGCCATCTCAATATCGAAAGCATCACCTTCAATGATGGTCAGGTTTTCAATAGCATCGATCTCACGCTGCATGGCTTCGCGGTAGAGCCGCCGGTCGGCTTGTGTGCGCGGACCGCGGACGGCCGGTCCCTTTTTGCGATTGAGCATGCGGAACTGGATGCCAGCTGCATCGGCAACCCGACCCATCAAGCCATCCAGTGCATCGATTTCCCGAACGAGGTGCCCCTTGCCCAGACCGCCGATAGCAGGGTTGCAGGACATGACGCCAATCGTCTCACGCTTGTGAGTAACAAGGGCGGTTCTTGCACCATGCCTTGCAGCGGCGGCCGCGGCTTCGCTGCCCGCGTGGCCGCCGCCAATAACAACGACATCGAATGAATGGTGCATATCCTTGCGCCCTGTTCTATCAGCATCGACATCACCGCCCCGGCCGTCGATGTTTCACGTGAATCATTTTCCTATGCAGAATTCCGAGAAGATCACGCCGAGCAAATCTTCCACATCAACGCGACCCGTAATCCGTCCGAGCGATGTCGCGGCGAGCCTTAAATATTCCGACCTTATCGCAAGGTCCAGGGTCCCGGAATTGAGCGCATCACTAACATAGTTCAGCGTCTCTTCAAGTCGTTTTTTATGCCTGGCGCGCGCGGGAACCAAAGTCTGGCCGGCGCCGACGCGCTTTTCTATCTCCTGCTTCAGTATCGAACGCAGTTCGTTCAAGCCTATTCCTTCCTTGGCTGAGATAGACAAATCAAATCCATCATCCAAGACAGGGGAATTGAGCGCCGTTTTCGTTCTAACCCGTAAATAGCTCCGGTTCTTAAACGATTCTAGAGATTGTTTCGGAAACGAATCCTTATCCTGCAGCAGCAGAATGAGATCTGCTGTTTCCGCTGTCAGAACCGCGCGCCTCACGCCTTCTAGCTCCACAACATCCTGTGTTTCCCGTATTCCTGCCGTATCGAATATCCGGACCAGATATCCTTCCAGATTGACATCGACGCTCAAGACATCTCTCGTGGTACCGGCAATATCGGTAACGATAGCAACATCGCGGCCGCTAAGGGCGTTCAGAAGAGTGGATTTGCCTGCATTCGGTTCACCGACGAGAGCGACCTTGAATCCGTCGCGAATGATTTCGCCGCTTTCGCCGCCCTGGAGATGATCACGGATTTCCTTTTTGAGAAGCGCCATGGCTTCCCAAACTTGAGCCGCCACGGAATCTGGAACGTCCTCCTCGTCGGCAAAATCCAGTTCCGCTTCGATGAGAGCGCGAGCGCGCGTCAGGCGGCTGGCCCAGCCGTCATAGAGTGCCGACAATTTACCGGTACTCTGCTCTACCGCCAACCGTCGCTGCATTTCCGTTTCGGCCTGCAACAGATCGGCGAGGCCTTCGACCTCAAGCAAATCCATCTTCCCATTCTCGAAGGCTCTACGAGAGAATTCACCGGCATCGGCAGGCCGAAGTCCCTCAAGATTTTCCAGTTCGGCGAAAATCGAAGCCATGACCGCGCGACTGCCATGGCTATGAATTTCAACGCAATGTTCACCCGTGAAAGAATTTGGAGCTGGAAAGACTATTACCAGCGTCTGGTCGATGATCTCATCGTTTCGATTCCGAATCGAGCAGAGCGTAGCCTTTCGGGGTGAAGGAAGTTCCCGGCCCGTCAACATCTCTAGGGCATGGAAAGCCTTGGAGCCACTGATCCTCAGAACAGCAACACCCGCCGGCAGCGCACCGCTGGAAAGCGCATAGATCGTATCGGCGGAAGCTGGCATCATTCACCTCGGTCTAAAACAGTCAAGCCGCATCCGAATAAACGGATACGGCTTTAAAGCTCTTATGATGAATCCGGCTAAAGTTCGGATCAGGTATTCATCGATTCGAAGAAATCGGAATTATTCTTGGTCTGCTTCAGCTTGTCGATGAGGAACTCGATGGCGTCCATCGTACCCATCGGCGCGAGAATACGGCGAAGAACGAAAATCTTCTGCAGATCCTGACGCGGCACCAGCAGGTCTTCCTTACGCGTACCGGATTTCAGAATATCCAGTGCCGGGAAGATGCGCTTATCGGCAACCTTGCGGTCGAGCACGATTTCCGAGTTACCGGTACCCTTGAATTCTTCAAAGATGACTTCATCCATACGGCTGCCGGTATCGATCAGCGCGGTTGCGATAATGGTCAGCGAACCGCCTTCTTCGATATTACGAGCGGCGCCGAAGAAACGCTTCGGACGCTGCAGGGCATTGGCATCCACACCACCCGTCAGAACCTTACCGGAGGAGGGAACAACCGTATTATACGCGCGGCCGAGACGTGTGATCGAATCAAGCAGGATGACGACGTCACGGCCGTGTTCGACCAGACGCTTCGCCTTTTCGATGACCATCTCGGCGACCTGCACGTGACGGACAGCGGGTTCGTCGAAGGTGGAGGAGACAACCTCCCCCTTCACGGAACGCTGCATGTCGGTCACTTCTTCCGGACGTTCATCGATCAGGAGAACGATCAGGTAGCATTCCGGATGGTTTGCCGTGATGGAATGGGCGATGTTCTGCAACAGAACGGTCTTACCGGTACGCGGCGGCGCCACGATCAATCCGCGCTGACCCTTGCCGAGCGGCGCAACGAGATCGATCACACGCGACGACAGGTCCTTCGAGGTCGGAACATCCAGTTCCATCTTGAAGCGCTCATTCGGATAAAGCGGCGTCAGATTGTCGAAGTGAACCTTGTGGCGGATCTTTTCCGGATCGTCGAAATTGATCGTATTGACCTTGAGAAGCGCGAAATAACGTTCGCCTTCCTTGGGGCCGCGGATCGGGCCTTCGACCGTATCACCGGTTTTAAGCGAGAAGCGGCGGATCTGCGAGGGCGAGATATAGATATCGTCCGGACCGGGCAGATAGTTTGCATTTGCGGATCGCAGGAACCCGAAACCGTCCTGCAGGACTTCAACGACGCCCTCGCCGATGATTTCGATGTCCTGGCTCGCGAGAACCTTGAGGATTGCGAACATGAGCTCCTGCTTGCGCATGGTGCTCGCATTTTCAACTTCCAGGGATTCGGCAAAAGTCAGCAAGTCGGTAGGCGATTTGCTCTTAAGTTCCTGAAGCTTCATTTCAGCCATGAAGAGAAGACCGTTTGATAATGTAATGTCGGGGGAGGGCGTGTTCGCGAATCAGATGCTGTGGGAGATACCGCAGATGACTGAATAATTCACATGCCACGAAGATGAGTGGCCCGAAAATAGCGATTGAACACGGCCGCTGCAAGAGGAAAGCACGAATTCCGCGAAATTTATCGTCGCACGGTCTTAACCGAAGGGTTTCACAACCACAAGTATGACGATGAGGATCATCAGCACCGTCGGAACCTCGTTCATCAACCGCCAGTGACGGGCAGGCCGTGTATTTTCATCCCGCGCGAAACGTTTTGCACTGCGCGTGAAATAAACATGGGTCGCGGTCAGAAGCACCACCAGCGCGATCTTGGCATGCAGCCAGCCGCCGGAAAAACCATAAACCGACCATGCGAGATAAAGTCCCAATATCCAGGATATCATCATCGCCGGGTTCATGATTACCTTGATCAGCCGCTGCTCCATCACCTTGAAGGTTTCAGACTGCTGCGAACCGGCGGGTGCATCGGTGTGGTAGATGAAGAGCCGCGGCAGGTAAAAAATCGCCGCCATCCAGGAAATAACGGCGATGATATGCAGCGCCTTGATCCAGAGATAGAGATCGGCCGGATCGACATAAAATAACAGGGCAACGAAGGCAGCAAAGACACCGAGCGCGATGCCGGCGCGCAAAGCGGCCCGGTTCCCGGAACGGGCGGAGGTCTGTTTTTCGCCGCTCATGCCCCGGCTCCGCCGGCACGCACCTGCTGCACCAGCCGGGTGACGTTTTCCGGGTCAGCCTGCGGGGTGATGCCATGGCCGAGATTGAAGATCAGCGGACCCTGTGCAAGAGCCTGCAGCACGGCATCTATACCATCCTGCAGCGCCCTGCCGCCCGCCACCATCAGCATGGGGTCAAGATTGCCCTGCACGGGCCCTTCCTTCTGCAGATCTCTTGCAAAGCTCAGCGGCACCGACCAGTCGAGCCCTATGGCGTCGGCGCCCGTCTTGCGACGATAATCCTTGAGAAGATAACCAGCCCCCTTGGCGAAGGCGATGATTTTTGCCGAAGGCCGACGGGCGCGCACCGATGCGATAATGCGTGCAACGGGTTTTATCGCATAATCCTCAAATTCCTTCTCACCGAGCACGCCGGCCCAGGAATCGAAGATTTGAACCGCATCCGCACCTGCATCGATCTGCGCCACCAGGTAATCGGCGGAAACGTCGGCGAGGAAAGCCAGCAGCTTTTCCATGGCGGCCGGCTCCTGATAACCGAACAGCCGCGCCGGGGCCTGATCCGGCGTTCCGTGTCCGGCGATCATATAAGTCGCAACCGTCCACGGCGCGCCGCAGAAACCGAGAAGCGTCGTTTCATCGGGCAAAGAGGTACGCAGACGGGAAACGGTTTCGAAAACGGGAGAAAGATGCGCCATGACATTTGCGGCGTCCAGCTTCTCGATACCGCTGACATCGATTGGGTCCATGGCCGGACCTTTTCCTTCGCTGAAAGACACGTTGCGGTGAAGCGCATCGGGTATCACCAGAATATCGGAAAAGAGAATGGCAGCATCCAGCCCGAACCGACGAATGGGCTGAAGGGTCACCTCGGTCGCCAGTTCGGGATTATAACAGAGATCGAGGAAACTACCGGCGCTCTTTCGCGTTTCCCTGTACTCGGGAAGATAACGCCCAGCCTGTCGCATCAGCCATATGGGCGGCGGTGTGACCGTCTGCCCGTTCAACACCGTCATAACCTTGCGTTCGCTCATGGCACCCAGCTTCTAAAAAATAAAATCAAAGAGATTTAAAAGATTTTCTATTTCTTAGAGTCTGTGGGTAGCAAGGATTAAAATCATTCCAGTCGAAATGCCGCAGCCGCAAAGTTTCAAGCGTGCCTGCGGATGTTGTCGGCCCGCTGGTTTTTGAATAATCTGGAAAATAGGAGTTTTATAAATAATTTCAGTTATTTATGGCGACCCAGAAAAACAGGAAGATTGTGGATAATCTGGGGAAAATTTTGAACGGTTTCGCATTCTTCCAACAATTCACAAGCACATCGGAGACGATTGAAGTCGCTTGCGGATTGTGGAAAAACACCACTTTATTCACGTCGCGGTTCGACCCGCAGGACAATTCGGAGATTTGTCCCGGTTTATCAACAGCGGGAGAAAAACAGCGTGGAGAACAAAAAAAGCTTCTTCCATCTGCACCTGATTTCGGACTCAACGGGAGAGACTCTGATGTCGGCCGGTCGGGCCGTTTCGGCCCAGTTCCACGCCTCCATGCCGGTGGAACATGTCTATCCGATGATTCGAAACCAGAAGCAGCTCGCGCAGGTCGTCGATCTCATCGACAAGGAACCGGGCATCGTTCTCTATACGATCGTCGACCAGCAGCTGGCCGAGTTTCTGGATCTGCGGTGCCATGCGATCGGGGTGCCCTGCGTGAATGTCCTTGAACCCATCATCGGCATCTTCCAGACCTATTTAGGTGCGCCGTCCAGACGGCGGGTGGGCGCGCAACATGCCTTGAATGCGGATTATTTCGCCCGGATCGAGGCGCTCAATTTCGCCATGGATCATGATGACGGGCAAATGCCCGAGACCTATGACGAGGCTGATATCGTCATCATCGGCATCAGCCGCACCTCAAAAACACCGACCAGCATCTATCTCGCCAACAGGGGGATAAAGACCGCCAATATACCGGTCGTTCCCAATGTGCCTTTGCCCGACAGCCTCTATGCGGCCACGCGGCCGCTGATCGTCGGGCTGGTCGCAACATCGGACCGGATATCGCAGGTGCGTGAAAACCGGGAACTCGGCGCGACGGGCGGATTTGACAGCGGCCGATACACGGATCGGGCCACCATCATGGAAGAGCTGAAATATGCACGAGCGCTCTGCGCCCGCAACAATTGGCCGCTGATCGATGTCACGCGCCGCTCCATCGAGGAAACGGCGGCGGCGATCCTTGCCCTTCGTTCGAGGACACGATAATCCGAATCGCACCATTCGGAGCAGACAGTCGATGCAACAAGAATTGATCCTCGCCTCGTCCAGCGCATCCCGCCAGATGCTGATGCGCAATGCAGGGCTGACATTTTCGGCCATCCCGGCGGATATTGACGAGCGTGCGCTCGATGAACAACTGGAACGAGACGGCGCCAGTCCGGAAGAGGTTGCGCTGGAACTCGCCAGGGCCAAGGCTCTTGCGATCGGTGCGCTTTATCCGGAAGCACTGGTTCTCGGCTGCGACCAGACCATGGCGCTCGGCGCCCGCGTCTATCACAAGCCAAAAACCATGGCCGAGGCCGAAGCGCATCTGCTGTCATTGTCCGGCAAGGTCCATCGCCTGAACAGCGCTGCCGTTCTCGTCCGACATGGTGAGGTGGTATGGCAGATCGTTTCCAGCGCCGAGCTGACCGTTCGGACTTTGAGCGCCGAATTTGTCTCCCGCCACCTGCAACGGGTGGGAGAAAAGGCCCTGAGCAGCGTCGGCGCGTATCAGCTCGAAGGAGAGGGAATCCAGCTATTCACCTCTATCGAGGGCGATTATTTCACGATTCTCGGCCTGCCGCTTCTGCCGCTTTTATCGAAACTGCGCGACATGGATGTCATCGATGGCTGATTCACGTGAAACATTAACCATAAACGCCTTCGTTGTCGGCTATCCGATCAAGCATTCTCGATCGCCGATTATCCATTCCTATTGGCTGAGGAAATTCGGCATTGCCGGTTCCTATAAGGCGGTGGAAATCTCTCCGGACGATTTCGCGAATTTCATTGCAACACTGAAGCAGGGTAGGCCAGGCACGGCCGTCGGCGGCAATGTCACCATTCCCCATAAGGAAGCGGCTTATCGGCTGGCAGACAGACCAGATGCTCTGGTGGAAGAACTCGGTGCCGCCAACACTGTCTGGATGGAGGAGGGCGAGCTTCACGCCACCAATACGGATGGTTATGGTTTCGTCTCCAATCTCGATGAGCGGCGTCCGGGCTGGGACAGGACAGAGCGGGCAGTGGTTCTGGGTGCCGGCGGCGCAAGTCGGGCGGTCATTCAGTCGCTGCGTGATCGCGGTATCGCCGAAATCCATGTTCTCAACCGTACCGTCGAACGCGCGCGCGAACTGGCCGACCGTTTTGGGCCGCGGGTTTTTGCCCATCCCCAGGCAGCACTTCATGAGGTCATGCAGGGTGCCGGGCTTTTCGTGAATACGACGTCGCTCGGCATGGATGGAACGGAAGCACCACATATCGATTTCTCGCCGCTGGCAGATCAGGCCATTGTAACCGATATCGTTTATGTGCCGTTGAAAACCCCGATCCTGAAAATGGCGGAAGAGCAGGGCATCGCAACCGTCGACGGACTCGGCATGCTGCTCCATCAGGCAAAACCCGGTTTCAAGCGATGGTTCGGCAAAATGCCGGAGGTCGATGAGGCCCTGCGTTCTCTCATCATCGAGGATATGGAGAAACATTGATGATCGTCATCGGTCTCACCGGCTCGATAGGAATGGGAAAAACGACGACGGCAAAGTTGTTTGCCGGGGAGGGGGTTCCGGTTCTCGATTCGGATGAGGTCGTGCACGGGCTTTACCGGGCGGAAGCCGTTCCGCTGATCGAGGCGGCCTTTCCGGGCACAACCGTTTCCGGCACGGTGGACAGGCAGAGACTCGGTGAGGTCTTGCGGCAGAATCCGGCTAATTTTAGCAGACTGGAAGAGATCGTGCATCCGCTGGTGCGCGGAAGGCAGGAGGCTTTTCTGGAGCAGGCAAGGAAAGAGGATCGGCAATTCGCCCTCCTCGACATTCCTCTGCTGTTCGAAACCGGGGCGGAAAGCCGCGTCGATAAAGTCGTTGTCGTCAGTTGCGCGCCGCAGATTCAGCGCGAGCGGGTTCTGTCCCGGCCGGGAATGACGGAAGAGAAATTCGAAATGATCCTCGCCCGGCAGATGCCCGACGCCGAAAAACGCCGCCGTGCCGATTTTATCGTCGATTCCGGAAATGGTGTCGAAGCGGCACGGGATCAGGTAAGAGAGATTCTGCAGAAACTGGCCGCTGAGTCGCGCCGCGGAGAGACGAATGCGTGAGATCATTTTCGATACGGAAACCACGGGACTGGAATCGAAGCTGGACCGCGTGATTGAAATCGGCGGCATCGAGCTGATCAACCACTTTCCCACGGGCCGCACGCTGCATCTCTACATCAGCCCGGAAGATCGCAAGGTTCACCCCGACGCACTTGCCGTTCACGGGATTACCGACGAGTTTCTGAAGGATAAACCCAAATTCGCCGAGGTCGTTGACCAGATTCGTGACTTCTTCGAGGGTGCGCGGTGGGTAGCGCATAACGCCACATTCGACATGGGCTTCATCAATGCGGAATTTGCCCGTCTCGGTATTGAACCGGTCGCTGCCGATCTGGTGACGGATACACTTTCGCTCGCCCGTCGCAAGCACCCGATGGGACCGAACTCACTCGACGCGCTTTGCCGGCGTTACGGCATCGACAATTCCCACCGTACCAAGCACGGCGCGCTACTCGACTCCGAACTGCTCGCCGAAGTTTATATTGAAATGATCGGCGGGCGCCAGACAGCGCTCGGTTTCGGTTCCGCCGCCAAGCAGGAAACCATCATCGTCGAGGAAGACGTTCCGCTTGAGCCGCTGCAAAGGCCGCGGGCTCTGCCCTCAAGGCTGGATGCGGAAACGGTTGCGGCCCATGGCAAACTCGTTCTCGGCATGGGCGACAAGGCGATCTGGAACCGTTACCAGAATTGATACCTGTCCAGGCACCGGAAACGGTGAATGCCGTCAAAGAAAAACCCGGGCATGAACCCGGGTTTTGTTTTGTCTGAATTCTTCAGCGCAGAGCCGCGTCGCTCAGTTCGGTACGGCCTGAACCTTGGCCTTTGCCTGTTCCTCGGCAACGCGCTGGGCGAACATCTGCGCGAAATCGATCGGATCGATCATCAGCGGCGGGAAACCGCCATTGCGGGTAACGTCCGCAATGATCTGGCGCGCGAAGGGGAACAGCAGGCGCGGGCATTCGATGAACAGCACCGGCAGCATATGTTCCTGCGGGAAGCCGGCGATGCGGAACACGCCGCCATAAACCAGCTCGGCCGCGAACAGCACCTTGTCGCCATCCTTGGCTTCCGCGTTCAGCGTCAGGACAACATCGAAATCCGAACCCGAGATCGGGTTTGCGTTGACGTTGACATTGATGTTGATCGACGGCGCATTGTCACGGGCCTGAAGCGAGCGAGGAGCACCCGGATTTTCGAAGGAAAGATCCTTGATGTACTGGGCAAGAATGTTGAGGGAAGGACTTACTGCGCCCTGTGCACCATTTTCAGCGGTCATTACATTTCCTCACGGCGTGAATTCGTGGAAGGCGGTCTATCATTTCGACCGGGGGCTTACAACCCTTCGTGATCGGCTCATCGCGATCCATTCCGCCCGGGATCAGGGTTTGGGCAGATCGCGATCGTCCGGTTTGTGCGACCATGGCGAACCCTTTGGCTCTTCGCGATGAAACTCTTCCTCGTCGAGGTCCACCACCTTCGAATTACCCGCATGTCCCGGATCGTTCCGAAAGCCGGAAAAATCACCGTGCTGAGGACCGGATTGCTGGCCGGATTGCCGAAACGAACCAGCAACGACGACACGCGGCCCGAAGGCTTTCCAGAAAAAGCGCCGCACGGTGGGCGACAGAAGCAGAAGGCCGAGAATGTCGGTAATGAAACCGGGAATGAAAAGCAGGATCCCGGCAACGACGCGCATGGCGCCATTCACCAGCTCATCCGCCGGCTGCGCACCGGTACGCCCCGCATCCTGAAGGTTTCTCACCATGCCGATGCCGCCGAGCCGCAGGATGAGCAACCCCAGAAACGAGGTGAACAGGACAAGCGCCAATGTCAGCCACAAACCGATTGCCTTGCCGACGATTATGAAACCGGCAATTTCGAGGATGGGCATCATCAGGATGACGATGGGGAGAAAGGAAAAACGCATCTTCTAGCCTTGCGTGTGCATCTCTGGCAGATTGCCGGTTCCCGGGACACCGATGATTGAATCTGCACATTTGAATGATGATAAGATGCAGACTATATGATGGTGTGGTTTTCGAATTTAAATGGCGGTTTTGGTAAAAGATGGGCTTCAGCGACTTTATCACATTGTTTTTTCTCGTTGCAGCGGTGCTGATCTTCTTTCAGCTGCGCAGTGTCCTCGGTCGTCGCACGGGCAATGAGAAGCCGCCATTCGACCCCTATAGCCCGCGAGATGTGGCAAAGGGTCCCGTTGCAGACGATAACAAGGTCGTGACCCTGCCGAGGCGCAGCGAGGGTGACGACGAAAACCGTTTTGCCGAGGCGGATGCGCTTGCGCCTGTCGATACGCCGCTCAATGCGTCGCTGCGTGAGGTGATGACCAGGGACCCGTCCTTCGGGCCGAAGGAATTCCTGAACGGTGCCCGCATGGCCTATGAAATGATTGTCATGGGCTTTGCCGATGGCGACCGCAAGACGCTCAAGAACCTTCTGTCGAAGGAGGTTTTCGACGGTTTCGAGGCGGCAATTTCCGAGAGAGAAGGTCGTGGCGAGGTGGTGAAGTCTACCTTCGTGGGTATCGAGAAAGCAGATATCACGCAGGCCAGTGTACGTGATTCCGAAGTGCAGATCACGCTGAGGATCGTCAGCCAGCTGATTTCCGCGACCTATGACAAGGATGGCAAGCTGGTGGATGGCGATCCGGATGCGGTTGCGGAGGTGGACGACATCTGGACCTTCTCGCGCGATATCCGCTCACGCGATCCGAACTGGAAGCTGATCGCTACCGAATCCGAGCAATGACCGCGCCCTTTTCGATCGAAGAAGTTTCTTTCAGCGACCTGCCCGGATGGCGGCAAGACGATCCGGGCAAGCTTTTTCCGGCGATGGCGACAATCCTGTCGCATCTTCGGAATGCAAAACCCTACAGGACCGGCGCGCTCGGGGTCACGGCGGCGGAACTGGTCCCGCTTCTGGAAAGCGCCGAGAAAAACCAGACAAGCAGTCCGGAACAGGCGCGCCGGTTTTTTGAAACCAATTGCGTGCCTTTCAGGATTTCTCCAGCTCAGGGAAAAAGCGGTTTCGTAACCGCCTTTTACGAACCCGAACTGGAAGTGTCGTCCGAGCCCGACGACATCTGGCGTTATCCGATTTACCGCCGGCCGTCGGAGCTG
The DNA here is from genome assembly GCF_044626815.1 of Agrobacterium sp. P15N1-A. Lineage (NCBI taxonomy): Bacteria > Pseudomonadati > Pseudomonadota > Alphaproteobacteria > Hyphomicrobiales > Rhizobiaceae > Agrobacterium > Agrobacterium sp. P15N1-A. The sequence goes on from NZ_JBIUPF010000007.1 coordinate 330,915, forward strand.
GTGGATATCGACAACGCCAATCGGCCCGCCGGCTTCGACACGTCCTATGCTTTCGGCAGGGAGGATGAAAACGGTATTTCCTATTTTCCTGACCGCCGGGAGATCGACGAAGGATATCTGGAGGGCAGGGGCCTTGAGATTGCCTGGGCAAGATCGAAGGTCGACCTGTTTTTCGTTCATGTGCAGGGTGCGGCGCGTCTGGTGTTTCGCGATGGCGCGGTAAAGCGCATCACCTATGCGGCAAAGGCCGGCCACGCTTTTTCACCGATTGGCCGTCTGCTGCTCGATCGGGGGGAACTCGATCCGAAAACCGTGTCGATGCAGACGATCCGCAAATGGCTCGCTGACCATCCGGATAAGGTGGACGGGGTGCTATGGCATAACCGCTCCTATATTTTTTTCCGGGAGGCGGATGTCGCCGATCAGGACATGGGGCCGATTGCAGCTGCGAAGGTTCCGTTGGTCGCGGGGCGAGCGCTTGCGGTGGACAGGCTCATCCACACTTTCGGGCTTCCCTTCTTCATCCATGCGCCGTCGCTCACCCATCTCGATGACGGAAAACCTTTCGCGCGTCTGATGCTGGCGCTCGATACCGGCTCGGCCATCGTTGGCCCGGCGCGTGGCGATATTTTTACCGGCTCCGGTTTCGAAGCGGGAGAGCTGGCCGGTACGGTGCGCAATGAGGCCGATTTTTATATACTGATACCGCAGGTGGCTGCGCAGAGGTATAGGCGATGAAGAGCAGTCGCAAGCTCGGCAAGGAAGAGCGCATTCTGTGGGGAAAGGTCGCAAAAACCACGCGGCCGATCTCCGGCAGACTGGAAGACCTGCTGGCTTTTGACGACATAGAGGAGCCTCCGGTGGAACCCGATGTTCCGCAGACCGGCAAAGGCGCTTTTCCGCGCATGCTTTTGGAGCCGACCGAGCCGTCGCCACCCGCTCCGGACAAGAAGCCGAAGATTCATCAGCCGATGGAAAAACCGGTCAAGCGTAAGCTCACCCGTGGCCGGTTGCCGCTGGAAGGGCGGATCGATCTGCATGGCATGTTCCAGAGCGAAGCCCATGCGGTGCTGCTTGATTTTCTGTTGCGCGCGCATGAACGCGGTCTGAGACACGTGCTCGTCATAACGGGTAAGGGCCGCTCCATCGGCAGCGACGGCGCGTTGAAAAGGGCGGTGCCCATGTGGTTTTCCAAGCCGGAATATCGCCACCTGATTTCATCCTATGAGGATGCATCCGCCAATCATGGCGGCGACGGCGCGCTTTATGTGCGGCTGGCGCGTCGGCGGGGTGAAAAGTCATGACGCCCTTTGCGGAGGCCGTGCGGCAGCTTCGTGAACGCAAGGGCGTGACGCAGAAACAGATGGCCGCCGCAATCGGCGTGTCACCCGCCTATCTTTCGGCGCTGGAGCATGGCAAGCGCGGCAAGCCGAGTTTCGATCTCCTCCAGCGCATCGCCGGATATTTCAACATCATCTGGGACGAGGCGGAGGAATTGTTCTTTCTGGCCGGTTCGTCCGACCCGAAAGTGGTGATCGACACCATCGGTCTGCCGCCGCAATATACGGCTTTCGCCAACAGGCTGGCACGGGATATTCGCAAGCTGCCGCCGAGTGTGGTAGAGGAACTGTCAGCCGTGCTGCAAAAAAGCCGTTCTTGCGATTGAAACCCCTCTATCCCCTGCTTTATGCAGCATCCTGAAGCATGCGGCCTTTGGGATTGGGTGTAGAATTTCTATAGTCGTATGTCGGATTTGAGTGATTCGCTGGCTTCAGGCCCTCTCACTGGAAACCTGGCCCGAGAAAACTTTGGAAAGAGTATTTATGACCGAAACATCGTCAAGCGAAGTCGGCGCGAACGCGGAATATGGAGCCGATTCGATCAAGGTCCTCAAGGGCCTTGATGCCGTGCGCAAACGGCCCGGCATGTATATCGGCGATACCGATGACGGTTCCGGCCTGCACCACATGGTCTATGAAGTCGTCGACAACGCCATTGACGAGGCGCTTGCCGGTCATGCCGATCTGGTGACGGTGACGCTGAACGCCGACGGCTCGGTGACGGTGACGGATAACGGACGCGGCATTCCCACCGACATTCACTCCTCCGAAGGCGTTTCCGCCGCCGAAGTCATCATGACCCAGCTGCATGCGGGCGGCAAATTCGACCAGAACTCCTATAAGGTGTCGGGCGGCCTGCATGGCGTCGGCGTCTCCGTGGTCAACGCGCTTTCCGTCTGGCTGAAGCTCAGGATTCGCCGTAACGGCAAGCTGCACGAAATCGGCTTCACCCACGGTGTCGCCGATGCGCCGCTTTCCGTCATTGGCGAATATGAAGGCCGCTCGGGCACGGAAGTGACCTTCCTGGCGAGCCCGCAGACCTTCACCATGACGGACTATGATTATGGAACGCTGGAGCATCGCCTGCGCGAACTGGCATTCCTGAATTCCGGCGTGCGCATCCTGCTCACCGACAAGCGCCATTCAGACATCAAGCAGGAAGAGCTGCTGTATGATGGCGGTCTCGAAGCCTTCGTTCGTTATCTCGACCGTGCCAAGAAGCCGCTGGTGGACAAGCCAGTCGCCATCAAGGGCGAAAAGGACGGCATTACGGTTGAGGTCGCGCTCTGGTGGAACGATAGCTACCATGAGAACGTGCTTTGCTTCACCAACAACATTCCCCAGCGCGACGGCGGCACCCATATGGCCGGTTTCCGCGCGGCGCTGACCCGTCAGGTGACCTCCTATGCCGAAACCTCGGGCATCCTGAAAAAGGAGAAAGTCAGCCTGCAGGGTGAGGACTGCCGTGAAGGTCTGACGGCCATTCTTTCCGTCAAGGTTCCCGACCCCAAGTTTTCCTCGCAGACGAAGGACAAGCTCGTTTCGTCCGAAGTGCGTCCGGTCGTGGAGAGCCTTGTCAACGAAGCGCTCTCCACCTGGCTGGAAGAACATCCTTCCGACGCAAGAATCCTCGTGGGCAAGGTGGTGGAAGCGGCGGTCGCCCGCGAAGCCGCCCGCAAGGCGCGCGAACTGACGCGCCGCAAGGGCGCACTCGATATCGCCTCTCTGCCCGGCAAGCTTGCCGATTGCTCCGAGCGCGATCCGGCGAAATCCGAACTCTTCCTCGTTGAGGGTGACTCCGCTGGCGGTTCGGCCAAGCAGGGCCGCTCGCGCGAAACCCAGGCCATTCTGCCGCTGCGCGGCAAGATCCTGAACGTCGAGCGCGCCCGTTTCGACAAGATGTTGTCCAGCCAGGAAATCGGCACGCTGATTACCGCGCTCGGCACCTCCATCGGCAAGGACGAGTTCAACGCCGACAAGCTGCGTTACCACAAGATCATCATCATGACGGATGCTGACGTCGACGGCGCCCATATCCGCACCCTGCTGTTGACCTTCTTCTTCCGCCAGATGCCGGAACTGATCGAGCGCGGCCATCTCTATATCGCCCAGCCGCCGCTCTATAAGGTCACGCGTGGCAAATCCGTGCAGTACCTCAAGGATGAAAAGGCGCTGGAAGAGTACCTGATCTCCATGGGTATCGAGGAAGCTTCGCTGACCCTCGGTTCTGGCGAAGTGCGTATCGGTGCCGATCTTCGCGAAGTCATTCTGGATGCGGTGCGCATGCGCTCACTGATCGACGGGCTCCATTCCCGTTACAGCCGCTCGATCGTGGAACAGGCGGCAATAGCCGGCGCGCTGAACCCCGAACTTTCGGCCGATGCTGCCCGCGCCGAGGAAACCGTTGCCGAAGTGGCTCGGCGTCTCGACATGATCGCGGAAGAAACCGAACGTGGCTGGTCCGGCACCGTGCTGCAGGATGGCGGCTTGCGCTTCGAGCGCATGGTGCGCGGCGTCAAGGAAGTCTCGACGCTGGATATGGGACTGCTCGGTTCGGCCGATGCCCGCCATATCGATCAGCTCGCAGCCCGCACGCGCGATATCTACGCCACGCCGCCGGTCCTGCAACGCAAGGATGGCACCATGGAACTCGCCGGTCCGCGCGCGCTTCTGGATGCGATTTTTGCCGCCGGCCGCAAGGGTCTTTCCATGCAGCGCTATAAGGGCCTCGGCGAAATGAATGCCGAGCAGCTGTGGGAAACCACGCTCGACGCCAATGTCCGCTCGCTGCTGCAGGTAAGGGTGAGCGACGCGACGGACGCCGACGGCCTGTTCGCCCGCCTGATGGGCGATGAAGTGGAACCGCGCCGCGACTTCATTCAGGAAAATGCGCTGAGTGTCGCCAACCTCGACATTTAATCCTGTGGGGTGTTTCGCGTAACGATTCACGTGAAACGAAAATTTAACAAAAGGCCCGGCGGTCAATTTCTGCCGGGCCTTTTGTCATTCGGAGAACATCAATCAACCTTGCCGGTGAAGCGCCCTTCGAAGGCCACATCCGAAAGGGGCAGACGCTTGCTCGGCACTTCCCGTTCCGCCAGATCCTCAGGGAGAACGGACTTGTCGGTCAGCGTGCCGATGGCGACCCCGGCCTCCACCTTGTAGCCTTCCGGGATGTTCAGTTTTTCAACGATCTTGTCCTTCAATATGCCAGCCATGCCATGGGCGTGGTAACCGAGCAGGTGGGCCTGCATGGCAAGCGAAAACCAGGCAGCGCCGGCATCGAAGGAATGGGTCGCGGATGGTTTTTTCTCACCGTCGCGCGAGATGTTGTAGTCGCGGGAAATGACAAACAGCAGCACGGAGGCGTTTTTTGCCCAGCGCTGGTTTCCCTCCATCAGCAGTTCCACGAAGAGCGGCCAGTCCTCACTATCCTTGTGCGCATAGACAAACCGCCATGGCTGATAGTTGGAGGCGGAAGGCGCCCAGTGCGCGGCATCCAGAATGGTCATCAGATGCTGGGCCGGCATGGGGTGGCCATCGAAGGCGCGCGGAGACCAGCGATCGAGGAAGAGGGGATCGACGGGATATTCGGATTGCCGGGAATTGCTGTTCGTCACGGGCCATGTCCTTTTGATTGACGGGAAGGAAAAGGTATTTTTCGAAACTTGGCGCAGTCAAGGGGTGACAAGTATGAATGCATCGTTCATATATGCATCACCTTGTCTGACAACCGGGAGAGAGTTCCATGAAATTGATGCGTGTCGGCCAGTCCGGCCAGGAAAAACCTGCAATCCTCGATGCGGAAGGAAAAGTCCGCGATCTGTCCGCCCATGTCAAAGACATTGGCGGCGAAGCTATTTCTCCTGAAGGCCTCAAGAAGATCGCCGCGATCGATCTCGGCACACTTCCGGTGCTGAACGAAGAGCGCATCGGCGCCTGCGTTGCCGGAACGGGGAAATTCATCTGCATCGGCCTCAATTTCTCGGACCACGCCGCTGAAACGGGCGCCACCGTACCGCCGGAACCGGTCATTTTCATGAAGGCGACCTCTGCCATCGTCGGTCCGAATGACAACGTCACCATTCCGCGCGGTTCTGAAAAGACGGACTGGGAAGTCGAACTCGGCGTCGTCATCGGCAAGACCGCCAAATATGTCTCGGAAGCCGATGCTCTCGACTACGTCGCCGGTTATTGCGTTTCGCACGATGTGTCCGAGCGAGCCTTCCAGACGGAGCGTGCCGGGCAGTGGACCAAGGGTAAGTCCTGCGACACCTTCGGCCCTATCGGCCCCTGGCTGGTGACGAAGGATGAAATCACTGACCCGCAGAACCTCGGCATGTGGCTGAAGGTCAATGGCCAGACCATGCAGGACGGCTCCAGCAAGACCATGGTGTACGGCGTCGCGCACGTTGTCTCCTATCTAAGCCAGTTCATGTCGCTGCATCCCGGTGATGTCATCTCCACCGGCACCCCGCCCGGTGTCGGCATGGGCCTGAAGCCGCCGCGTTACCTGAAGGCTGGCGATGTCGTGGAACTCGGTATCGAGGGCCTCGGTTCCCAGAAGCAGACCTTCGTCGCCGACATCTGATCGCCACGGCGTTCAACGGAAAGTGAGGCGTCGGCGGGAAACCGCCGGCGCCTTCGATTTTGTGCACCTGCGAAAAGCTGCTATGGTTGAAAAAAAGAGCGTGATCGCGAGGGAGGCGTCATCAGTGTTCTACCACCTCTATGAAATGAACCATGCGGCCATGGCGCCGCTGCGCGCCGGCGCCGACATGATGCGCCAGGCTTGCAACAATCCGCTCAACCCGCTTTCCAGCACGGCTTTCGGGAGAAGCCTCGACGCCGGTTTTGAGGTCTTTGAGCGCATGACGCGCCGTTACGCGAAACCGGAATTCGCTCTTTGCAGTACGGTTGTCGATGGCCAGACCGTCAATATTGTCGAAGAGACGGTTTGGTCACGTCCGTTCTGCAATCTGCTGCATTTCAAGAAAGAACTTGATCCAGCCAGCCAGTCCGATCCGAAGGTGCTGCTGGTGGCGCCGATGTCCGGCCACTACGCTACCCTCTTGCGGGGGACGGTGGAGGCCCTGCTGCCTTCGGCGGATATTTACATCACCGATTGGGCTGACGCCCGCACGGTGCCGGTGAGTGAGGGCACCTTCGATCTCGATGATTACATCAGCTACGTCATCGAGATGCTGCGCGCGATCGGGCCGGGGGCGCATGTGATCGCCGTCTGTCAGCCGTCCGTACCGGTGCTGGCCGCCGTTTCGCTGATGGAGGCCGATGGCGATAAATTCGCGCCGGCATCCATGACGCTGATGGGCGGTCCGATTGACACGCGCATCAACCCCACTGCCGTCAACGGTCTTGCCAAGGCGAAACCCATTGAATGGTTCCGCGACAATGTCGTCATGCAGGTGCCGTGGCCGCAGCCCGCGTTTGGCCGCAATGTCTATCCCGGCTTCCTGCAACTCTCCGGCTTCATGTCGATGAACCTCGACAAGCATATGACGGCGCACAAGGATTTTTACCTCAACCTCGTCAAGAATGACGGCGATTCCGCTGAAAAGCACCGCGAATTTTACGATGAATATCTGGCTGTCATGGATCTGACGGCGGAGTTCTATCTGCAGACGGTGGAAACGGTCTTCATTGATCATGCGCTTCCGAAAGGGAACATGCTGCACCGGGGCAGGGCGGTCGATCCCGCGGCCATTCGCAAAGTCGCATTGTTTACGGTGGAAGGCGAGAACGACGATATTTCCGGCGTTGGCCAGACAAAGGCCGCGCACGATCTTTGCCGGAACATTCCTGAAGACAAACGCGCCCATTACATGCAGCCGGATGTCGGTCACTATGGTGTCTTCAACGGGTCGCGCTTCCGCAAGGAAATCGTGCCGCGCATGCTGGACTTCATCCGCAAACACCAGGCAGCTTAGGGCAGACGGCCGGCCGTGCCACGCATTTGCATGGCCAAGCGATGGACGAATCGGCTATGAAGGGTTCATGTTTTCGCTCCTCAGAAAATCCCTGAAATCGCCGGCCCCAAAGAAGGTTGCACCGAGCCAGCGCACGGTCGCCGTGGCGGGCAGGCAGGTGCCGATCACGGTCAGGGAGAATCCGCGCGCCACGCGCATTACCCTGCGCATCGAACCGGGCGGCAGGGCACTGAAGCTGACGATCCCTATGGGCCTGCACCACCGCCAGGTGGATGATTTTCTCGAGAGGCATCAGGGCTGGCTGGAAGGCAAGCTTGTAAAATTCAGCCCCGATGACGGTTTACGTCCCGGTGCGACCATCGATATTCGCGGCATAGCCCACCGCATTGACCATACTGGCAGCCTGCGAGGGTTGACACATGTCGCGAAAGACGCCGACGGGGTGGCCGTTTTGAAGGTCAGCGGTGCGCCGGAACATCTGAGACGACGGATAGCGACATTTCTGAAAAAGGAAGCGAAGGCGGATCTGGAGCGACTGGTTGCCGTTCACGCGCGCGCAGCCGGCCGGCCGGTGCGCTCCATCAGCATGAAGGATACGCGCAGCCGATGGGGTTCCTGTTCCCATGACGGCAACTTGAGCTTTTCCTGGCGCATTGTCATGGCCCCGGACAGGGTCATCGACTATCTCGCCGCCCATGAGGTTGCGCATCTGAGCGAGATGAACCACGGCCCGAAATTCTGGGCATTATGCGAAAAGCTCTGCCCGCATACGGAAGAAGCTAAGAGCTGGCTGAAACGCCATGGTTCCAAACTTCACGCCATCGATTTCGATTGAAACCTGCGGCGCGGATCGCCATCTGGATTCACGTGAAACATTCCATCGGAAATGGATGCGATTTGGCTCGACTCTTGTCGCATTTCATGTCAGGTCGCGGGTATGAAACCGGATATCAAGATTTGCGGATTGAAGACACCGGAAGCGCTGGAGCGCGCCGTCAGGCGTGGCGCGTCCCATGTCGGTTTTATTTTCTTTGAAAAGAGCCCGCGCAACATCGAGCCCGATATTGCCGGCAGGCTGGCGGAAGCCGCCCGAGGCGCCGCCAAGGTGGTTGCCGTCACCGTCAATGCCGATAATGATTATCTCGATGAAATCGTCGATCTCGTAAAACCGGACATCCTGCAGCTGCACGGCAATGAAAGCCCGGAGCGGCTGCTGAACATCAAGGCGCTGTATGGCCTGCCTGTCATGAAGGCGATTTCCATTCGCGATGCCGCTGATCTTGCCAAAATCGACCCTTATATTGGAATAGCCGACCGTTTTCTGCTGGATGCCAAGGCGCCCGCCGGTTCCGAGCTTCCGGGCGGCAACGGCGTCTCCTTCGACTGGACCATCCTGCGATCACTTGACGCAAGTGTGGATTACATGCTTTCCGGGGGATTGAACAAGGACAATGTCGCCGAGGCGCTGGCGGAGACCAGGGCAAGCGGACTAGATTTATCGTCCGGTGTGGAAAGCGCGCCGGGGGTCAAGGATCTGTCCATGATCGACGCATTTTTCGATGTGGTGAATGATTGGTCGAAAGGCCCAAAGGGAGCTTGAAGTGAACGACGCGCCAACACCCAATTCTTTTCGCGCTGGTCCCGATGAGGACGGCCGTTTCGGCATTTACGGAGGTCGCTTCGTTGCCGAAACGCTGATGCCGCTCATTCTGGATTTGCAGGCGGAATGGGACAAGGCCAAGACCGATCCCGCGTTTCAGGCGGAACTCAAGCATCTCGGCGCGCATTATACCGGTCGTCCGAGCCCGCTTTATTTTGCGGAACGACTGACCGCGGAACTTGGCGGCGCGAAGATCTATTTCAAGCGCGAAGAGCTGAACCACACCGGCTCGCATAAGATCAACAATTGCCTTGGCCAGATCCTGCTTGCCAAGCGCATGGGCAAGACCCGCATCATCGCCGAAACCGGCGCCGGCCAGCACGGCGTGGCCTCCGCTACCGTCGCTGCACGCTTTGGCCTGCCCTGCGTCGTTTATATGGGCGCGACGGATGTTGCCCGTCAGGCCCCGAATGTGTTCCGCATGAAGCTCCTCGGTGCCGAGGTGAAGCCGGTAACGGCTGGCCACGGCACCCTGAAGGATGCCATGAACGAGGCCCTGCGCGACTGGGTCACCAATGTCGAGGATACCTATTATCTGATCGGCACCGCGGCCGGCCCGCATCCCTATCCGGAAATGGTTCGCGATTTCCAGGCCGTTATCGGCGAGGAAGCCAAGGCTCAGATGCTGGAGGCCGAAGGCCGCCTGCCGGATCTGGTCGTGGCAGCCGTGGGCGGCGGATCGAACGCCATCGGCATTTTCCATCCTTTCCTCGATGACAAGAATGTCCGCATCGTCGGCGTCGAAGCCGGCGGCAAGGGTCTTTCGGGCGACGAGCATTGCGCTTCCATCACCGCCGGTTCGCCGGGCGTGCTGCATGGCAACCGCACCTATCTGCTGCAGGATGAGGACGGCCAGATCAAGGAAGGCCATTCGATCTCCGCAGGCCTCGATTATCCCGGCATCGGCCCTGAGCATTCCTGGCTGAACGATATCGGTCGCGTGGAATACGTACCGATCATGGACCATGAGGCGCTGGACGCCTTCCAGATGCTGACCCGCCTTGAAGGCATCATTCCGGCTCTGGAGCCGAGCCACGCCCTGGCCGAGGTCATCAAGCGCGCACCGAAGATGGGCAAGGATGAAATCATCCTGATGAATCTCTCCGGTCGCGGCGACAAGGATGTCCACACCGTCAGCAAGTTCCTTGGAATGGATGTATAAGATCATGACTGCACGTATGGACAAGCGCTTCGCCGATCTGCGCGCTGAAAATCGCCCGGCCCTGATTACCTATTTCATGGGCGGCGACCCGGATTTCGAAACCTCGCTCGGTATCATGAAGGCCCTGCCGGAAGCCGGTGCCGACGTCATCGAACTCGGCATGCCCTTTTCCGATCCGATGGCGGATGGCCCGGCCATTCAGCTGGCCGGTCAGCGTGCGCTGAAGGGCGGCCAGACGCTGAAGACGACGCTCGATCTCGCCCGCGAGTTTCGCAAGCAAGACGATGCAACGCCGATCGTGATGATGGGCTATTACAATCCGATCTATATCTACGGCGTCGAAAAGTTTCTGGACGACGCAATCGCGGCCGGCATCGATGGCCTGATCGTTGTCGATCTGCCGCCGGAAATGGACGATGAACTCTGCATCCCGGCACTTGCGCGCGGCATCAACTTCATCCGTCTGGCCACGCCGACGACGGATGGCAAGCGCCTGCCTGCCGTCCTTAAAAATACCTCAGGTTTCGTTTATTACGTCTCGATGAACGGTATTACCGGTTCAGCACTTCCCGATCCCTCGTTGATATCGGGCGCTGTCGGTCGTATCAAGGCGCATACGGAACTGCCGGTCTGTGTCGGTTTTGGTGTCAAGACGGCCGATCATGCAAAAGCGATCGGTGCCGTTGCGGATGGCGTGGTGGTTGGTTCGGCCATCGTCAACCAGATTGCGGGCAGCCTGACCAAAGACGGGCAGGCTACCGCCGATACCGTGCCGGCCGTTACGACGCTGGTAAAAGGACTTTCAACGGGCGTGCGTGCGTCGCGCCTTGCCGCTGCGGAATAAGCGCGCGGCCCAGTCAGGAGTAGACAGTTGAACTGGATCACCAATTACGTTCGGCCGCGGATCAATTCCATGCTCGGCCGCCGCCCGGAGGTTCCGGAGAACCTGTGGATCAAGTGCCCGGAAACGGGCGAGATGGTCTTCCACAAGGATCTGGAAGACAACAAGTGGGTCATCCCGGCTTCCGGCTACCATATGAAGATGCCGGCCAAGGCGCGCCTTGCCGATCTTTTCGATGGCGGCGTCTATGAGGCACTGCCGCAGCCGAAGGTAGCGCAGGACCCCTTGAAGTTCCGCGATTCCAAAAAATACACCGACCGCCTGCGCGACAGCCGAACGAAGACTGAGCAGGAAGACACGATCCTTGCCGGCGTCGGCCTCCTGAAAGGCCTGAAGATCGTCGCCGTCGTGCATGAATTCCAGTTCATGGGCGGTTCGCTTGGCATTGCCGCCGGCGAAGCCATCGTCAAGGCCTTCGAGCGTGCCATTTCCGAGCGTTGCCCGCTCGTGATGTTCCCGGCCTCGGGTGGCGCGCGCATGCAGGAAGGCATTCTTTCGCTGATGCAGCTGCCGCGTACCACGGTTGCCGTGAACATGCTGAAAGAAGCCGGCATGCCCTATATCGTGGTTCTGACGAACCCGACGACCGGCGGTGTCACGGCCTCCTACGCCATGCTGGGCGATGTGCATATCGCCGAGCCGGGCGCCGAGATTTGCTTCGCAGGCAAGCGCGTGATCGAGCAGACCATTCGCGAAAAGCTTCCCGAAGGCTTCCAGACCTCGGAATATCTGCTGGAACACGGCATGGTGGACATGGTGATCGACCGCCGCGAAATTCCCGACACGCTGGCCAATCTGCTCAAGATCATGACCAAGGCGCCTGCTGACAACGCAAATGCTGTCGTACCGCTGGCCGCTTCGGCCTGAGGAAAAAAATATGTCGCCCGGAGGCATAAACTGCCTTCGGGATGATGCTATACGTTGCATGATTTCATCTTTGGTGCGGCGGACAAATGGCAAGCAAAACGCCTGAAAGGCGAACGGAAGACATGACGAAGCCCGCGATCGGTGAGGCCGAGAAGATCATCGAAGAGCTGATGCAGCTTCACCCCAAGGGGTTCGATCTTTCGCTCGATAGAATTTCCCGGCTCCTTGAGAAACTCGGCAATCCCCAGAACAGGATGCCACCCGTTATCCATGTTGCGGGCACCAACGGTAAGGGTTCCGTCACGGCCTTTTGCCGAGCACTTCTGGAGGCGGCAGGCCTTTCCGTTCACGTCCATACATCCCCACATCTGGTGAACTGGCACGAACGTTATCGTATCGGCGTTTACGGGGAAAAAGGCCGTTATGTTGAGGATGCCGTCTTTGCGGATGCGCTGCGCCGTATTGAAGCTGCCAATGCAGGCCAGACGATTACGGTTTTCGAAATTCTGACTGCCGCGATGTTCGTGCTTTTTGCGGAACAGCCCGCCGATGCCGCCGTCCTTGAGGTTGGTCTGGGTGGGCGTTTCGATGCGACCAATGTGATCAAAAATCCGGCCGTCTCCGTCATCATGCCGATTTCGTTGGATCATCAGGCCTATCTTGGTGACCGTGTGGAGCTGATCGCGGCGGAAAAGGCCGGCATCATGAAGTCCGGTTCCCCCGTCATCATAGGCCATCAGGAGTATGATGCGGCGCTGGAAACGCTTGTCACCACGGCGGAGCGGCTCGGTTGCCCGGTATCGGTTTACGGGCAGGATTTTTCCGCCCATGAAGAATTCGGCCGCATGGTCTATCAGGATGAGTTCGGCCTGGCCGATGCGCCGCTGCCGCGTCTTCCCGGCCGCCATCAGCTTGCCAATGCCGCTGCCGCGATCCGCGCCGTCAAGGCTGCCGGTTTCGAGGTGACGGAACGGATGATCGAAAAAGCCATGACCTCTGTGGAATGGCCCGGCCGTCTGCAGCGCATCCTGACCGGCAAAATCGCTGAAATGGCCCCGAAGAATTCGGAAATCTGGATCGATGGCGGTCATAACCCCGGCGCGGGCGAAGTCATTGCCGAAGCCATGGCCGGCTTTGAGGAAAAGACACCCCGCCCGCTGTTCATCATTGCAGGCATGATCAATACCAAGGACCCTGTGGGCTATTTCAAGGCCTTCGCCGATATTGCCGAATATGTCTTCACCGTGCCGATTGGCGGCACGGATGCGGCGATCGATCCCGTCGTGCTTGCTCATGCGGCCTTCGATGCCGGCCTCGTGGCAGCGCCGACATCGTCTCTGACTCATGCCCTGGAAGAGCTGTCGCGCCGCTTCGACCCCGAAGGGCCGGCGCCGCGCATCCTGATCGGCGGCTCGCTTTACCTTGCTGGCAACGCGCTTGCCCTGAACGGCACGGTTCCCCAATAAAAAAGCCCGGCAGCGATGCCGGGCTTTTTTCATTCCATTGATATCGCTTATGCGGCGCCGGAAATCCAGGCGGAAAGCGCTGTCTTGGGAGCAGCGCCAACCTTGATGTCGGCCACTTCGCCGCCCTTGAACATGGCGAGCGTCGGGATGGAGCGCACGCCGAACTGGGCAGCCAGTTCCGGGTTTTCGTCGATGTTAAGCTTCGCGACCTTGACCTTGCCGGCAAGCTCGGAGGAGATTTCCTCAAGGCTTGGCGCGATCATCTTGCACGGGCCGCACCATTCGGCCCAGAAATCCACCACGACGGGTTCGGCGGATTCGAGGACTTCGGACTGGAAGTTGGCGGCATCGACTTTTACGGTAGCCATATCTGGCTCTCCTTTCAGCTAAACTTTTCCGCTATCGATGTGATGCGGGCGCGTCGGAATTTCAATGCCCCGGTATCTCACTTTGTCTTTATTGCGGCAAGAGCCTGCGTCATTGCATCATCGTCAACCCGCACAAAAGCGGCATTTTCCGTATAGATCAGCGCGCAGACAAATTCCTTGCCGGGATAGAGCGGTGCAAGAATTTCGCGATAGATGGCAAGCTGCGCGGTGTGGGAGAAAGGTATCTCGCGCGCCGTGCGCGGCGGAACCCGGTTGGTCTTGTAGTCGACCAGAATAACGCGATCACCATCCACTGCCAGCCGGTCGACACGGCCGGAGACGGCATAGTGCTGCCGGCCGATCGTCATCGTGCCCATGATGGAGATTTCCGCGCGGCTGTTGGCGGAAAAGGCCGGTTGCACCGCCGGTTCGGAGATGACCCGCAGAACCGCCCGGATCAAATGCTCGCGTTCGGCCATAGGCCAGAAACGGGCCGCTCGCTCCGCATAGCGGCGGGCAGCCTCTTCCCGCTCCGTCTCGGCAAAATCCGGCAACGCCTGCAGCATGCGATGCACCAGCCGGCCGCGCTGTAGCGCCAGCGAAGAAACATCGGATTTCTCGCCGAAAAGCGGCGAACGCACGGCAAGATCATCCGCACCGTCATCAATGATCGTGCCTGCACCGGAGGGGCTGAGCGGCCTTGGCAAGGAGGGCAGGGCAGGCAGTGGAGCAAGCAGCCCGGCCGGAAGAGCATATTCTTCGTCCTGCTGCTTCTCCGGCAGTTTTTGCGGGAGAGACGTCACGCGAGCCTCGGATTTACGCCAGACAAGCCCCTGCCATTCCTCGCCATCGGCCGTGAAAAGCTGCGGCTTGCAATGGTCTTCATTGTTGGCAAGCGCCGCCTTGACGATGGCATGCCAGCATTCGGGATTTTCCTTCTGACCGCGATAACCGCAGACGACGAGGTGATCGGCGGCGCGCGTCATCGCCACATAAAGCAGCCGTCGATATTCGTCTTCGGCGGCCGTCTTCAGCCGTTCTTCGTCCGAGCGAATGAGGTGGTTTGAAAAGCCGCTGCCGGGCAGCCAGACCGGGAAAGCGTCGTCACCCGCTTCGACAAAGCGCAGTTTCGGCACATGGCTGTGATTGAAGGCCTTCGAACCGCCGTCGACGACAAAAACGACCGGCGCCTCAAGGCCCTTGGAGGCGTGCACGGTCATGATGCGCACTTCGCCACGGTCCTTGTCCTGCTCGCGTTTCACTTCCGGTGAATCGGTTTCCAGAACGGAGAGAAAGGCCTGAAGGCCGGGCAGACCGGTTCTTTCGTGGGCCAGCGCAAAGGACAGGAACTCATCCAGAACGTCGCTCGCCTCATTGCCAAGCCGGCCGAGGAATTTTTTGCGCCCGTCATGCAGGGTCAGGACCGCTGCAAAGAAATCATGCACGGTGGCCGTCTTAGAAAGCGCGATGAAACCTTCCAGCCTGGCGGTAACGGTGGAAAGATGGCTGTTCTCTTCCTGCGAAAGGATCTGCAGCCGTTTCCACACGCTCTCCGTTTCCGATCGCGTGGCGGCGATGTTGAAAACGTCATCTTCGGTCAGGTTGAAGAGCGGGCTCTTCAACAATGCGGCGAGCGAAAGATCGTCTTCGGGCAGGACAACGAAATGTCCGAGCGCCAGAAGATCCTGCACGGCAATGTGGTCGGTCAGGCGAAGGCGGTCGGCACCGGCAACGGGGATGTTCTTGCGTCGTTTCAGCTCCCGGGTCAGCGCGTTGACAAAGGCATGGCGTTTTCTGACGAGAACCAGAATATCGCCGGGCTCCACGGCGCGCTCGACGCCCTTTTCGATGATGGTCTCGCTTCCGATCATATCGGCGATGCGGGCGGCGATCCGGCGGGCGACGATGGTGGCCGGCGCACTTTCACGCAAGGCATCGAAGGGCGCTGTCCAATCCTCTTCGTCTTCGGCGGTTTCCGGCGCCACCATGTCCCACACCTCCACGGTGCCGGGATGGCCGGCGCGGTTGGATCGGTGTTCCACCGGCTCGTTATCGGCACTGAGACCGCTGGCATTATTCGGGTCTGAAAACACTTGATCGACGGCGGCCAGAACATCCTCCGTGGACCGGAAAGAAAGCGGCAGGCGGATGCGGTGAAAGGCCTGCTCGACGGAATCGACGCGCTTTTTGGTCTCTTCGCGCTCCTGCGAAAACCGTTCCGGCCGCGCGCCCTGGAATGAATAGATCGACTGTTTTTCATCGCCCACGGCAAAAAGCGTGCGCCGTCCCAGGCGGGCGCTCTCGCCGGTGAAGAAATCCGCCGCCAGCGACTGGATGATCGACCATTGCACCGGGCTGGTATCCTGCGCCTCGTCAACGAGAATATGGTCGATGCCCTGATCCAGCTTGTAGTGCACCCAGGCGCCAGCCGTATCGCGGTTGAGAAGGTTGGCCGCGCGCTCGATCAGGTCTTCGAAATCGAGCTGGCTTCGCTGTTTCTTCAGGTCTTCGAAATCGCCGATCAGCCTTTCGGCCAGAACAAGGGCGCATTTTGTCGCCGCCAGCATCCGCACCAGACGATATCGGTTGCGGCAGGAAACGACATGGTCCCGCGCCAGTGTCAGCGCATCGAGAAGTTCGGGGGCGGATTTCTGCATGACCTTGTTGATGACATAGGCATCCGATTTCTTTTCGCCTTTGGCTGTCAGCAGCGCCGCTTCGATGAACTCCATCCGCCGCACGGGGTCCGACTGTCGTTTTGCCTCCCGGAGCGCATAAGCGACTTCGATGACGCGTGTTCCACCCACCTCGTCGGCAAGGGTGAGATACGTATCGAGCGCAAGGCCTGAAAGACCGGGCAAAGGCCAGAAGGCGGCTGCCGCGGTTTCTTCGGTTTCCCCATCTGCGATCTGCATCGCCTGCCGCAACCGCGCATCGATGCCGCCTGACTGTTTGGCGTCCAGAAGAAAGGCGCGAAGGGCGCTGCGATTGGCGATGATGGCGGAAAGTAGCGATTCCAAACCGCTTTCGTCCGCCAGATCGAGCACGTAAGCGAGCGATTGCGCCAGCTCCGCGTCCCGCTCCATCGAAACCGCCGTCAAAAGCGAACGGCGTGCTTCGGCGAGCAGCGTGGTTGCGGCGCGGTCGTCAAGAACGGAGAAATGGCCGGCGACATTGGCTTCCAGGGGGAACTGATGCAGCAGCGCCTCGCAGAAGGCGTGGATCGTCTGGATTTTCAACCCGCCCGGTGTTTCCAGCGCCTTGGCGAACAGCCTGCGCGCTTCGGCAAGCTTGATGCGGTCCGGCGCCTTGCCCTCGATGGCGGCGATGCGGTCCTTGAGGTCGGAATCCGGCAAAGTAGCCCATTCCGCCAGACGGTCAAAGACACGGCTCGACATTTCCGACGCCGCGGCCTTGGTATAGGTGAGGCACAAAATCGCCGAGGGTCGGCATCCGGCCAGAAGCAGGCGGATGACGCGCTGGGTCAGAACATGGGTCTTGCCTGAGCCGGCATTGGCCGACACCCACGCGGAACTGGCAGGATCGGAGGCAAGCCGCTGCCGGGCGCTGGTCCAGTCGATCCAGCTTTCAGGCGTGTCGGCGGCGGGGCCGGCGTCGAAGGGATCAATCGTCATCGCCATCTCCCGCTTCTGCCGTCGACCATTCCGAAACGCGGGCGAGGTGGTCATATTCCCCGCCATAGGATTGCTGCTCTTCCGGCACGAGGCGGGAGGCGAAACCGTTTTCGCCATTGCGCAGGGAATGAACGAATTTGGTGAGCTGTTCGATCGATTCCGTCGCGAGCTCAATCGCCGATTTAGGCGGTCTTTTGCCGCTTCGGCTGGAATGTTCGTTATTGACCTGATCGGCAAAAAAACGCTCGCCCGGCCGCAGGCGAACATAGATGAGGTTTTCCGGTGTGGGCGAACCGGCTTCGCGGAAGGCGCCGCGCATCAGTGCGGCCGCCTCCAGCGCAAGCTGCGGGTCGAGCAGTGAGCGCGCCTGATTGACGGAAGGCGCAAGCCCCGTCTTGTAGTCGATAATATCCGCCTGACCGTTTGTCTTGATGTCGATGCGGTCGGCGATCCCCGTCAGCCTTATGCCCGCCTCGACGATTTCCTGCCCGGCGCGAGCCTCGTAGAAGCTGTGGCGAATGGATGGATGACGTTCTTTTTCCCAGTCGATAAAGGCGCGCGCTACCGCTGCAAAACGCGGCCGCCAGATGACATCCACATGGGGAGGCAGGTTTTCCGCATCGAAACATTCGTCGAGAATGCGCTGCATGGCCGAAAGCGAGGCCGGTGTGCCGGGAATATGTCCCTCACGGGAATAGCGCTCGATGATCGCGTGATAGAGCGTGCCGCGATCGGCGGCGTTCGGATCGCGATTGAAGGGGTGGAGCGGGTCCAGCTTCAGGATGCGTCGCGCATAGATCGAATATGGGTCGCGGCGCAGGCGGCCCACTTCGCTGAAGGAATAGCGCGTCGGCTGCAACGCGGCTGGCGGTTTCGGGGCAGGGCGCTTTGCCGCTTCCTGATCGATGCTTTCATCCATCAATCCCGCCCAATGACGATAGGTCTCGCCGCGCTTCCTGAGTTTATCGGCAAAATCCTCGCCGCCCAGCGCCAGAAGGCGCTGCAGCCAGCGTGAGGCGACAGCGGGCGTTGAGCCCTGCCTCAGCGCGCGGGTGTAAAAAATCTGCCGGGTGCCATTTGCCATCTCGAAATCATGCGCCAGCTGGCCGATGCGCCGTTCCGGCGGTTCGAGGCCAATGGCGGTCTTCATGGTGCGGGACAGGAATGGATTATTCGCCGTCTGGCCGGGCCAGAGCCCTTCATTAAGGCCACCGATAACGACGGTATCGACGCTTTGCAGCCGCGCCTCAAGCGCGCCGAAGATGAAAATGCGCGGATGGCGCATCGATCGTGGCTTGATCGATTCACCGGCTACCAGTGCCGCAAAGATATCGATCCATTGCGGTCCATCCGCATCGAGGATTTCGCCGCTTTCCATCAGCTCACCGAACAGCTCGGAAAGCTTGTCTCCCGCTTCACCGGACCAGAGCGCTGCAAGATCGCTGTTTTCATCCGCGCAGATGGCTTCGATCACGCGGCCCGTCCGCTCCGCCCAAACGGACAATGGCAATTTATCGGTGAAGGCGCGGCCGGACCGATCTCTGCGGACAAAGGCGGAGCTGAGCGGCTCCGTCGCAACGGCAATCCGCCTTGCCAGATCGCGCGCGGCCTCCGCGCTTGCCTCCGGCAGCGCCAGCCGCCAGGCAGGCGGGTGCCGGTCGTCGCGCTGCGCCAGAAGCTGCGCCTCCAGAACCGCTTCCAGATTGCCGATTTCGGTCTCCAAACGGCCGCCGCGCAGCGCGATCAGCTCGAGCGCTTTGGAGGCTTTCGCGAAAGCTTCATCGGAAAGCCCGAAACGGCTGAGCGGATGTTTCAGAAGGGAGATAATCGGCACCGGGTCGCCGGGCCTCAGAATGGCTTCCAGCGCCAGTTGCGTCAGCCCCGCTTGCGGGGTGGCGGAAAGCGGCGTACCGGCCGAGTCGTCGGCTTCGATGCCGAAGCGCTGGAGTTCCGTCGCCACGCGCCGCGCCAGTCCGCGGTCTGGGGTTATCAGCGCTGCCTGAGACGGACGTCCAGCGCCGGGCGCTTCAAGCGCCAGCCGTAAAGCCACCGCGATGGCCGTCGCTTCCTCGCGCTCATTGGCGGCTTCTATCAGCGTGGCCGTCGCGAAGGCGTCGTCGAAAAAGCCGGGTTCCCTGTCCTCACGCCAGCGATTCCAATCGCTGGTGGATTTGGCCGGTGCGAGTGCGGCCGAAAACACGGCTGCGCGCTTTTCCAGGTCGCCATCGATGGTGCCGATCTGAACCACGTCGTCGCGCAGTATGCCGAGCTTCTGCAGCAGCATATAAAGCCCATATTGCGAGTGGGTGCGGCTCGAAGGATCGGTAGGGTCCTCGGCGATTGCCTCCCATTGCTCTTCCGGCATGGCAAGGTCGAGACCCGGAAGTACGACGGTACCTTGGGGCAGTGCCGCAACGGCTGCGATGAGATCGGCTGCGGCAGGAATGGAACCCGTCGACCCGGCGACGATGATCGGTCCCGTATCCGGCAAATTGGCAAGCCGGTTCGCTTCCGCCCGCAGGATGGCGTTGCGATGCCGGCCGGCCGAGGAACGGTTAAGTTCGGCAAGCCGCGCCGGCCAGAAGACGCTGGCGATCCGCAGGAAATCCGCCGTCAGCTGCCACCATTGCGCATGATCGCCAGTATCGAGATGCTGAAGCGCTTCCCAGTCCTTTTCTTCCGTATCCATGGCGTCGATCACCTCGCCAAGCGCACGCGCCAGCCAAATGGCGTCTGCGGGGCTGGCGGGGGCGACAAGCGGCGAATCCGAGTGAATTGCCCGTATGGCGTCCGGCAGGCTGTTGCGCCAGGCGAGAATGAGACGCGCCAGTTCGATCAGCCGGCCGGTGCCGGAAATCGGCGGCGCCAGATCCATGATTTCAGGATTTTCGATCTCGAAAAAGCCGCTGTCGTCATCCGTTTCGCCGAGCGGTCGGATCAGCGGCAGAATGGCGGACCGGCCGCCCAGAAGATCGACGAATTCGGAGCGCAGCACACGGGCGGAGCGCCGCGTCGGCACATAGATCGTCACCTTGGCAAGTGACAGCGGATCGGCTGGGTCGTATTTATAGCCGGCTGTCAGTGTCCCGTCGCACAGCGTTTCCGCGACCGTCTTGAGGAACGGTGTTCCCGCAGCGATCGTCAGAACGCGCTTTGCGTGGTGGGTGAGCGTCATGCAGAGCGTTTTTCCCTGAATTGGCGGATGATGCTTTCGGCGTCTTCTATCGCATCGGGCGTACCGACGGTGATCCAGTGACCATCCAGAGAAAGCCCGAAAAGCCGGTCTCTTTCAATGGCGCGGTCGAAATAGATATTGAGGTTGAAGGCATCCGCCGGCGCATCGTCCAGCAGTCGCGAATTCATGGCGATGGCTCCGGCATAAACCACGGGGTTCGGATCGCCATCGCGATACCGCGTCAGTTTCCCATCGGCGGAGAGGTTGAAATCCCGCTTGCCATTGTGCCCGGTGGTGCGGTCCATGTCGACGCAGAGCAGCGCCATGTCCATTCGGGTCGGGTCGAAGAATTGTGCAAGCTTGCGCAGGTTGCTGACCGCATTCAACTGCTCGCCAATCCAGAAGAGATCGGCATTCATGACAAAGACCGGGCCGGGTTCCAGAAGCTTCAGGCCCTTGGCGAGACCGCCGCCGGAATTCATCAGTTGCGACCGCTCGTCGGAAATCAGGATTTCGGCGTCGGTGCGCTGCTCAAGATGGGCGACCATCTGTTCCGCGTGGTGATGAACATTGACGACAATGGTTTCCGCACCGGCTTCGACAAGGGCGTCGAGCGCATAATCGATCATCGGCTTGCCCGCGATCTGGACGAGCGGCTTCGGGATCGTATCCGTGATCGGGCGCATCCGCGTGCCAAGCCCGGCGGCCAGCACCATCGCATTTTTAATCGTCATCGTGGTCAACCGTCTTTCAGTCGTCGAATTCCATGCCCATGCGCAGGCACCAGTCTTTGAGCGGTGCGAGTTCCGGATGCGAAAGCGCTGCACTGAGATAGCGGAACGTCCTCGGCATATGTTTCATATAACCGGGTTTTCCGTCCCGTTCCAACAGCCTCACCCAGATACCGGCGAGCTTGCAGTTGCGTTGCGCCGACATGATGGCGAAAGCCTTGAGGAAAGCAGCCTCATCGAAAGAGGGCGCGTTTCTCCTGCTGTCGAGATAGTGCGAAAGCAGGCGCGCCTGCAATTCGGGTGAGATGGTGACACGGGCGTCCTGCACGATGGAGGCAAGATCGTAAGCGCTCGGACCGATCATCGCGTCCTGATAATCGATCAGGCCGACCTGCCGGATGCCACTATTCTGCGGCTGCCATATAAGGTTGGGCGAATGGAAATCGCGTAGCACAATTCCCGTCTCGCAGTCGGCGAGCTGGTCGATCAGTGTGTCCCATAGAGCGTAATAATCGCTCTTTTCGCTATCGGTGAGCGATTTACCGCGTTTATGCGGCAGATACCACTCCGCCAGCAGCGAAACCTCGATCTTCATCGCCTGCCGGTCGAACGGGGGAACCTCATAGGCGCTGCCGTCACCCACTGGCAGCAGCCGGGGCCGCGGGGCCTGATGAAGGGCGGCGAGACAGGCGACGCTTTGCAGATAGCGGTCCTCTATCGGCGTTCCGTCAGGCGCCAGCACCCCCTCCTGCCCGAGGTCTTCCAGCAGGAGAATGCCTTGATCGGTATCCGCCGCCAGAATCTCCGGCGCGCAAAAGCCGCTATTTCTCAGATAATTGCCGATTGCCACAAAGGAACGCGCATCCTGGGCAAGATGGGCGATTTCCGCATAGGTCTTCCCGTCAGCGACGATCGCTCCTCGCATGGGCCGTCGCCAATCCATAAGGATAAGGTCCGGGCCATCAGTTGAAACGGTCTCATAGGCGCGAGTGGAGGCGTCACCGCTCAGAAAACGCCGTGCCGCATCGCCCTTGCCATTTCTTGCGAGAAATGCGCGGATGGCGAAAACCCGTTCAAGCCGGGCTTTCAGCTTTGCCGGAGCCTCGATGGAGGCGAGCCGCCCTTCGCCGGAATGCGTCAGCCGGAGCGTTACGGTCTGCTCCGACGGCAGAATCTCGGCGGCTATATCCGGCCACTCGATCAGGCAGATGCCATCCTCCAGCATCTCATCGATACCGAGTTCGTCCAGTTCCGAAACATCGGAAAGCCGGTAGAGATCGAGATGGGCGACTGGAATGCGGGCGGCATAGGTCTGGATGATCGTGAAGGTGGGGCTTGGAACCTCGAGGTCCGGCTCGTCCGCCATTGCCCGGATGAAGGCGCGGGCAAGCGTCGATTTGCCGGCGCC
Organism: Agrobacterium sp. P15N1-A; assembly: GCF_044626815.1. Classification (NCBI taxonomy): domain Bacteria; kingdom Pseudomonadati; phylum Pseudomonadota; class Alphaproteobacteria; order Hyphomicrobiales; family Rhizobiaceae; genus Agrobacterium; species Agrobacterium sp. P15N1-A. The sequence goes on from NZ_JBIUPF010000007.1 coordinate 353,576, forward strand.
AAGATCGCCGATCAGTGCGAGACAATCACCGGGTTTCAAAGCCAGCGCAAGGTCTTCACCGAGCCTGATGGTGTCTTTTTCTCCCGCAAGGGGAATGGTGATCGGCAAGATGTCTTCGCTCATTCTGCGGCGATGGAATGCGGCCGTGTGCCGGAAGGAATGCGGCACGTGACGATGGTGCCGTTGCCGGGCCGGCTGTCGATGCTGACGGTGCCATGATGCAGGCTGACGAAGCTTTCGACGATGGAAAGACCAAGCCCCGCACCGGTTCGCCGCCCGCCATTGCCGCGCGTCGAGAAGCGGTCGAACACGCTCTTCAACATGTCCTCGGGAATGCCCGGACCCTTATCCGCCACCGAGAACACGAAGTCGCCTTCGCTGCGCTGGCAGGAAAGCTGCACGGAGGAACCTTCGGGCGCGAAATTGATCGCATTGGTCAGGAGCTTGATGAGAATCTGCTTCAGCCGCTGGTGATCGGCCACCAGACTGCCGAGATGGGCCGGTGCAACGATCTCGAGCGAAATTCCGCTCTCCTGCAGCCGGTCGGCAATCTGCACCGAAACATCGTCGAGCAATTCGTTCAGATCGTTTTCCGAATAGTTGAGCTGCATGATGCCGGCATCGACGGTCGCGAGATCGAGAATATCGTTGACGATGGTCAGGAGCACCGAGGACGAAGTGGAAATATGATCGAGATATTCCGCCTGCCGTTCCGTCAATTGACCAATGCCGGGTGTCTTGAGGAGATCGGTGAAGCCGATGATATTCGTTAGCGGCGAACGCAGCTCGTAGGAAACATGCTGCACGAAATCGTTCTTAAGCTCGTCGGCCTTCAGAAGCGCGTCGTTCTTTTCTTTCAGTGCCCGTTCGGCCCGAACGCTGTCGGTCATGTTGACGAAGGTCAGCATGGTCTGCGCGTCCGGCAGCGGAATGATGGCGTAGTCGAGCACGAGGCCGGAAAGCAGTTCCAGCGTGCCCTGCCGCGACGGCCGCTCATCGTCGAAGCTGGTAATGAACTGGCTGAAGGCGCGCCAGCCGTCCGGCCGGTCATAGGATTGCGTGCAGGCGGTTTCGATGGCGCGGATATGGGTGCCGGTCTCGGCCTGTTCCGCAGTCACGCCCCAGAGCGCCCGGAATGCCGGGTTGGAGAGGCGAATGCGCCCGTCCGCGCCAAACACGGCCACACCTTCGGCCAGATGGTCGATGGTTTCGCCCTGCACCTTCACCAGCGTGTTGTAACGCATCTGCAGATCGACCTGCTCGGTCAGGTTCTCGAAAACCCAGGTTGCGCCGCCCTGCGGATGGGCAGTCGCGATGACCCGCAGGGTCTGGCCGTTCGGCAGGTGCCAGAGATCAGTCTTGGTATCCAGCGAACGATAGACGGAAAGAGCCGTCTCCTTCCAGTTCTTCCAGTTCAGCTGCTCCGGCAATTTGCCGGCGGTGCGCAGCCTGTCGAGAAGCTCGGAATTGTCAGGGCTGGATTCGAGGAAAACGAGATCGAGACCCCAGAGAGCCGCAAAAGCCTGATTATAGAATTGCAGCCGCTGCCGGCCGTCGAAAATGGCGACAGGCGTTGCCAGATGATCGAGCGTTTCGGCGTGGCTCTTCAGAACCCGTTTAAGTTCTTCGCCGATGGTCTCGGCCTCGGTGGCATCGATGGCGATGCCGGCGGACCCACCCGCCGTCTTGATGTCGACAACGTCAAAGAAGGTGCGGTTTCCGGAAACCACCGTCGAAATACGGTCGTGATAGGGCGATTCCGGTGTCGCGGCCGCGCGTATCTTCTGCCGGGTAACCGTGTTCAGAAGTTCGCGTTTTTCATGAACGGCCTGTTCGGTGTCACGGGCATCCACCGCCTGGGCATAGGCGTGGTTGACCCAGATGAGGTCACCTTCGCCATTGCGCCGCCAGACGGGCTGCTCGATGGAATCAAGAAGTTCCTGAAAGGTCGAGACGGAAGCGATCAGGCGCTCGCGCTCCACCTGCAATTCAGCGAGTTCGGCGCGCAGATTGTTGAGGGCTATGAAACGCGCAAAGGCATTGCCCCCGGAAACCCGGCCCTGAACTTCAATGACTTCGCCGCGCTGCGTCTCGATGGTCAGGTCGAAGCTCTGGGCATGGCTGCGGAGTTTTTCGATGGATTTTTCAAGCTGGCTTGCGGATGCCGGTTTCAGCCAGCGGCCAAAAGCCAGAAAATCCTGATCCGCCAGCGGCACACCCGTCTCGGCCGGCAGCTGTCCCAAAAATTCGGGCCGCTTGTCCGCACCGTCCCAGATGACGATGCGGCGGCTCCTGTCGGAAATCAACGCTTCGTATTTCGCGATCTTGTGGTGGGACTGGGCAAGCGCCTGTCTGTATTCGCTGCTTTCCGCCTCGATATTACCGCGCTGGCGCACCAGCCAGACGACGGAAAACAGCGTTGCCGAAAGCATGCCGACGAAAAGCGAATAGGTGATGGTTTCTCCGGAGGAGAACAACCGCGCGCCGGTCTTTGCCACAAGCCCGTCCTGAGCCATCACAACGGTTGTCGAGCCGGCCAGAACCGTGCCCGACATCAGGACAGGAAGCCTCGCAAAGCCTGTCCGAACCGCACTGACGACCTGCCGGCAACGCGCGAGAGCCGCGCTCAATGCCACGCCCGCTTGCGTGTTTTCAACGCGTTGAACTGTCTGCTTGCGCAGATCCGAATTTTGAACCGACATCCCCGGTCTGTCTCCGTCCTATGTGCCGCATCTTCGACAAGACATCCCATTTCGTCCCCGCCGCCCTTTGACGTGTCCGAATCAAGTCTGATGACAATACCGCCTTCATAAATCTGCGAAAAGGGAGCGCGCAAAAAAGATGCCGCGCGCTTTGTCAAGCGCGCGGCATCTAGATATTGTGTAATTTCAGTGGATATTAACTATGAGATTAATATCTGTAGTGTTCCGCCTTGAACGGACCTTCCTTGGAGATGCCGATATAATCTGCCTGCAGATCAGAAAGTTCGGTCAGCCGCACACCGAGCTTCTCAAGGTGAAGACGCGCGACCTTCTCGTCGAGGTGCTTCGGGAGCACGTAAACTTCGTTCTTGTATTCGCCCTGCTTGGTGAAGAGCTCAATCTGGCCCAGCACCTGGTTGGTGAAGGACGCAGACATGACGAAGGACGGGTGACCGGTGGCGTTGCCGAGGTTCAGCAGGCGGCCTTCCGACAGAAGAATGATGCGGTTGCCCTTCGGGAACTCGATCATGTCGACCTGCGGCTTGATGTTCGTCCACTTCAGGTTACGCAGCGATGCGACCTGAATCTCGTTGTCGAAGTGGCCGATATTGCCGACGATCGCCATATCCTTCATCTCGCGCATATGCTCGATGCGGATCACGTCCTTGTTGCCTGTCGTGGTGATGAAGATATCAGCGGAAGAGACGACGTCTTCCAGGCGAACAACCTCGAAACCGTCCATGGCGGCCTGAAGCGCGCAGATCGGGTCGATTTCGGTGACCTTCACGCGGGCGCCGGCGCCCTGCAGCGAGGCGGCAGAACCCTTGCCCACATCGCCGTAACCGCAGACCACGGCAACCTTGCCGGCCATCATCACGTCGGTTGCGCGGCGAATGCCGTCCACCAGCGATTCCTTGCAGCCGTATTTGTTGTCGAACTTCGACTTGGTGACGCTGTCATTGACGTTGATCGCCGGGAAGGGCAGCAGGCCCTTCTTGCTGAGATCGTAAAGACGGTGAACGCCCGTGGTGGTCTCTTCCGTTACACCCTTCAGTGCGTCGCGCTGCTTGGTGAACCAGCCGGGCGAAGCCTTGAGGCGCTTGTTGATCTGCGCGAAGAGAATTTCCTCTTCTTCCGAACCGGGGTTGGAAAGAACGTCCTCACCGGCTTCGGCGCGTGCGCCGAGCAGGATGTACATGGTGGCGTCGCCGCCATCGTCGAGGATCATGTTGGAGAGGCCGCCATCGGCCCACTGGAAGATCCTGTCGGTGTATTCCCAATATTCCGTCAGGGTTTCACCCTTGACGGCGAATACCGGGATGCCGGCTGCCGCAATGGCCGCCGCCGCATGATCCTGCGTCGAGAAAATGTTGCAGGACGCCCAGCGGATGTCCGCACCGAGTTCCTTCAGCGTCTCGATGAGAACGCCGGTCTGGATCGTCATGTGAAGCGAACCGGTGATACGTGCGCCCTTCAGCGGCTTGCTTTCGCCGAATTCCTTGCGGCAGGACATCAGGCCCGGCATTTCGGTTTCGGCGATGTCCAGTTCCTTGCGGCCGAATGCGGCAAGGTTGATATCGGCGACGATGTAGTCCTTCTCAAGGCTCATGAAGTTCTCCAGATCAGAAACGCCGCGCCTTGCGGCCCGGCTCTTAAACGTAGCAGCGGTTTAGCAGGCCACGAACGATCTGGCAATGATGATATAAAGAAGTCTTTATGTCTTTATATGGTGCCGGCTCAGGCTTCTTCACCGAAGCGGTCGGCAACAAGCGCCTCCAGTGCTTCAAGCGCTTCTTTCGCCTGATTACCGCTCGCCTCGACATAAACGCTGCAACCGGGGCTGGCCGCCAGCATCATCAGGCCCATGATGGAGGTGCCGCCAACGGTCATGCCATCCTTGGAAACCGTGATCGTCGCGTCAAAACCTTCGACCATCTGCACGAATTTAGCAGAAGCCCGGGCGTGAAGACCGCGTTTGTTGATGATCGGTAGTTCCCGGGAGAATGGCGACATGGGCTGACTTCTCACTTGCCGCTCAAAACGCGGCTGGCGACGTTGATATATTTGCGGCCGGCATCGGATGCGTCCTGAAGGGCCTTGTCCATATTATCTTCGCTGCGAACACCGGCAAGCTTGATCAGCATGGGAAGATTGACCCCTGCGATGACTTCGACATTGCCGTTATTCATGACGGAAATCGCGAGATTGGAAGGCGTGCCGCCGAACATGTCCGTCAGGATGATCACGCCATTGCCGTCATTGGCGCGTGCAACGGCGTCGATGATATCCTGCCGGCGCTGATCCATGTCGTCTTCGGGACCGATACAGACCGTCTCGATCAATTTCTGGGGACCGACGACATGCTCCAACGCATGGCGAAACTCCTCAGCCAGCTTGCCATGGGTGACAAGCACTAGTCCGATCATGAAATGCTCCCTTGCACACGCACTCTCATTGCCGACTATCGCAACGCGGCAATCCTGTCCATCGGTGGGATTTCATCTTGATGAGGAAAATGCGAATCGCAAGCCTAAAATCGCCCGAATCATCGTCACTTCACATTCGTTTCAAAAAGATTCTGAGCAAGTGCAGCAAATTTTCCATAGGGCGTAAGACTGGAAAGCGGAATGCGCAGAAGCCTGATATGCCCGCCGCAGGGCAGGGAAAACACCTCGTCGTCTTCGGGAAGTCTTGAATTTGTCCCTGAAAGAACTGTCGTGACGGCAAAATGTAGTGGAGCGCGCGCAACGCTTTTGACGGAAACAATGCCGCTGCCGCGCAATTCCAGCAGGCCGGCGATTGCTTCCGGCCGCTCGGCAATGATGTTGTCGCCATCGCGATACACGAAAATCTGATCGTCCGCGATCAGCGCCGCCGGCAATCCGCAGCGTTCCGCCTCCGTCAGGAAGCTGAAGGCGAGCTCGCTCTTGCCGCTGCCCGACGGTCCGACGAAAAGGATGCCGGTGTCTTGAACGGTGATGGCGGTGGCGTGCAGGTTGAAGCGTTCAGCGTTCATGGGTTTCGGCCGCCGGCAGCGACAGGGTGAAGCGCGCGCCGGAAATCACGCCATATTTGTCGACCACGTTTTCCGCCCGCAGACTGCCGCCATGGGCTTCGGCGATCTGACGGCTGATGGAAAGGCCAAGGCCGGAATTCTGTCCGAACCCTTCGCTCGCCGGCCGGTCGGTGTAGAAGCGCTCGAAAATCCGGTCGATGTCTTCGGCCTGAATGCCGGGCCCGTTATCCTCCACCTGCACGATGCAACGATCCTTGTGACGGGAGAGGCGAACGGTGATGCGACCGCTTTCTTCGGCAACGAAGGAGCGCGCATTCTCGATGAGGTTGGTTACGATCTGGCCGATACGCAGATCGTGGCCATTTACCACGAAGGAGGTCTTTGCGCCCGCTTTCCGGTCGACAACATAGTCGATCGTCACGCTTTTCTTCTTGGTGCTTATCTGGCGGGATATGTCCACCAGACCCTTCATCAGCACATCGAGATCGAGCGGCGAGGCGTCGGCGCGCGCCAGTTCGGCATCGAGCCGCGAGGCATCCGAAATGTCGCTGATCAGGCGGTCGAGGCGGCGCACATCGTGGAAGATGATTTCGGTCAGGCGCTGTTTCGACTCTTCGGTCCTGGCGCGCGGCAGGGTTTCCACGGCGCTGCGCAGCGAGGTCAGTGGGTTCTTGAGTTCATGGCTGACATCGGCGGCGAAGCTTTCGATGGCGTCGATGCGGTCGTAAAGCGCCGTCGTCATTTCACGCAGCGCAATCGAAAGATTGCCGATCTCATCCTGACGCGCCGAGAAATCCGGTATTTCCTCGCGGGTTCTCGCCCCGCGGCGCACGCGAATTGCGGCAGCGGAAAGCCGCCGCAGCGGCGTGGCGATGGTCGAGGACAGGAGCAGCGACAGCACGATATTGACCAGCGTGGCGATGCCGAAGACACGCATGATGGCAAGACGCTCCGCATGCACGATCTTGTCGATATCGCCCGCCTGCGTGGAGAGCAGCAGAACGCCGAGCACCGCCCGGAAGCGTTGCACCGGCACGGCGACTGAAACGATCAGCTCGCCCTTTTCGGTAACGCGCACCACCGCGCCGCGCACACCCGTCAGCGCATTCATCACTTCCGGATAGATCGAGCCGTCGCCGCCAGGCGCTTCCTTATATTGCGGCAGGCTGCTCGGTTGCAGCATGCGGTTGAACATGCTGGTGAACCAGTCGCCCCAGGTCTGCGTCTCCGGCGTTACCGGCGGCAGATCGAAGCGCAGCACCTGACCGCGCGAATAAAGATGACGGGAATCGAGCAGCAGATTGGCGTCGGCATCGAACAACCGCGCGCGTGTGCGCGTCGGTGAAATCAGTCGCCGCAGCACCGGTGCCACCCGCTCCGGATTGATCGGGAAACTTAAATCCTCGTCATTGGGGGCAGGGGTGATGCTTTGCCCCGCCTGCAATTCGAGCAGCTTTTCCGGATTGATGGTGATCGAATTGGTATCGACCGAGGCGGAAGCGGAGACAGCGCCGGCGATGATCTCACCCTGCGTCAGCAGGCTTTCCACGCGCGCATCGATCAGCCCTTCGCGGAACTGGTTGAGATAGAGAATGCCGCCGACCAGAACCACCGTCGCCGCGACGTTGAAAAAAAGGATGCGGCGCGTGAGGCTGGAAAACACCGCATTGCCGAAAATGCGCCGGATGATCGTCAGCGGATGGATACGATGGCGGCGTTCGCTGCCGCGTTCTTCGGCATCGTCGCTGTCCGAGACGGTTTCCGGCGTTTTCTTCAACACGTATTCAAGTCCTCACCACCCCCCATATCGGGTGGTCCCTTCTGCGCGAGTCGGCTTCTTCAAGCCGCTTCGCGGAAGCGATATCCTACGCCATAAAGCGTTTCAATCATATCGAAGTCGCCATCGACCAGTTTGAACTTCTTGCGAAGACGCTTGATGTGGCTGTCGATGGTGCGGTCGTCCACATAGACCTGTTCGTCATAGGCGGCATCCATCAGCGCGTCGCGGCTTTTCACCACGCCCGGCCGCTGCGCCAGCGAATGCAGGATGAGGAATTCGGTGACCGTCAGCGTCACCGGCTCACCCTTCCAGGTGCAGGTGTGGCGTTCCTGGTCCATGGCGAGCTGCCCGCGTTCCAGCGTGCGCGCCTGCTGATCGGCGGTCGGCTTCAGCACGCTGCCGGTTGCGGCGGACGCCTCACGGCTGCTGGCGCGGCGAAGGATGGCCTTGACGCGTTCCACCAGAAGGCGCTGCGAGAAGGGTTTCGTGATGAAGTCGTCCGCACCCATCTTCAGGCCGAACAATTCATCGATCTCTTCATCCTTGGAGGTGAGGAAGATCACCGGCAGATCCGACTTCTGGCGAAGACGCCGCAAAAGCTCCATGCCGTCCATGCGTGGCATCTTAATATCGAAAATGGCGAGCTGCGGCGGACGGGCGATCAACCCGTCAAGCGCGGAAGCGCCGTCCGTATACGTTTCGACCCGGTAGCCTTCGGCTTCGAGCGCGATCGATACCGAAGTCAGAATATTCCGGTCGTCGTCGACAAGCGCGATCGTCTGCATGTAGTTGGTCTCCATCGTCATTTTCTCGTAACTCCCGACATTCACCCAGCCAAGGTTGTGCGCCGCGAGCCACTCTCTTGAGTATAAAGGTGGAACAAATTGTGGCAAAGGAAAACTCGCTCCGAAATCGCGGGTCAGGCGGGAGCGGATTTTGCGAAAAGGCCGCAGCTGGATTTTAATGCGTCTTCAACCGATTTAAAAAGAAATAAAATCTTTTAAATCGATTAATATATTGAAATCACTAAGTTTTTTAAAGTTCGGCTCTTGCGTTTCCAAAAGCTGCCACGTATTTTCCGAGGAAATTTCAACGTCCTTATCGTCATTAACAAGGAACGCGTCATGAACGAGCTTGGGGTTCATAATCCTGCCAATGGAGTTGCGGAACTCGGACTGGGCGAGGCCTCCCGCGTCTTTTATAACCTCAACGAGAGCGAATTATACGAAGAGGCGATCCGCAATGGCGAAGCCGAACTGACCATCGATGGCGCGCTGCGCGCCGTCACCGGCCAGCACACGGGCCGTTCTCCGAAGGACAAATTCGTCGTCCGCGACGCGTCCACCGAGAACACCATCTGGTGGGACAACAACAAGCCGCTTTCGCCGGAAAATTTCGAGCTGCTGCGCAAGGACATGCTGGCCCATGCCGCCGGCAAGACCCTCTACGTTCAGGATCTGATCGGCGGCGCCGATGAGGAAAATGCGCTGCCGACACGCGTCGTCACCGAACTTGCCTGGCATTCGCTGTTCATCCGCAATCTCCTGATCCGTCCGAAGCGGGAAAAACTGGCGGGTTTCAAGCAGAAGCTCACCATCATCAACCTGCCGAGCTTCAAGGCCGATCCTGCCCGTCACGGGGTCCGTTCGGAAACCGTCATCGCCTGCGATCTGACCAACGGCCTCGTCCTCATCGGCGGCACGTCCTATGCCGGCGAAAACAAGAAGTCGGTCTTCACGGTGCTGAACTACCTGCTGCCGGCCAAGGGCGTCATGCCCATGCATTGCTCCGCCAATGTCGGTCCGCAGGGTGATTCCGCCGTGTTCTTCGGCCTCTCCGGCACCGGCAAGACTACATTGTCTGCCGATCCTTCGCGCACGCTGATCGGCGATGACGAACATGGCTGGGGCGAGCACGGCATCTTCAACTTCGAAGGCGGCTGCTATGCCAAGGCGATCAAGCTTTCGGCCGAAGCCGAGCCGGAAATCTACGCCGCGACCCGCCGTTTCGGCACGGTTCTCGAGAACGTTGTGCTGGACGAAAACCGCGTTCCTGATTTCAACGACAATTCGCTGACGGAAAACACCCGCAGCGCCTATCCGCTGCACTTCATTCCGAATGCATCGGAAACGGGCATTGCCGGCCATCCGAAGACGATCATCATGCTGACGGCGGATGCCTTCGGCGTGCTGCCGCCGATTGCCCGGCTGACGCCGGAACAGGCCATGTACCACTTCCTCTCCGGTTACACCGCAAAGGTCGCCGGTACGGAAAAGGGCGTGACCGAACCGGAAGCAACCTTCTCCACCTGCTTCGGCGCACCCTTCATGCCGCGCCACCCGGCGGAATACGGCAACCTGCTGCGCGAACTGATCGGCAAGCATGGTGTGGATTGCTGGCTGGTCAATACCGGTTGGACCGGCGGCGCTTACGGCATCGGCAAGCGCATGCCCATCAAGGCGACCCGCGCGCTTCTGACCGCCGCATTGACCGGCGACCTGAAGAATGCACAATTCCGCACCGACGCGAATTTCGGTTTCGCCGTGCCGCTGTCGCTTGACGGCGTCGACAGCGCAATCCTCGATCCGCGTTCCACCTGGGCCGACGGCGCAGCCTATGACGCGCAGGCAAAGAAGCTGGTGTCGATGTTCGTCACCAACTTCACCAAGTTCGAAGACCACGTCGACAGCAAGGTTCGCGACGCAGCGCCGGGCCTCTTGCTCGCGGCTGAATGAATGAAGCCTCATTTATGAGGAGGAGGGGACCCGGCCTTGTGCCGGGTTCTTTCGTTTGGCCTGCTGTTTCCATTCCTGCCGATCTATGGCATCACCGGCGCGGAGAAAGATCATGGCCAGCGACCCGCTTTACATCAGCAACCGTATCACCATCGCCGGCTGGGAGCTGACGGAGCAATTTGTGCTGGCCGGCGGGCCGGGCGGCCAGAACGTCAACAAGGTCTCGACGGCGGTTCAGCTGTTTTTCGACATTGCCAATTCGCCCTCCCTTCCCGATCGGGTAAAGACCAATGCACTGCGCCTTGGTGGCAGGCGCGTGTCGAAAGACGGCGTGCTGATGATCGAGGCAAGCCGGTTTCGCAGCCAGGAGCGCAATCGTGAAGACGCGCGCGAACGGCTGAAGGAACTGATCCTCGAAGCTGCCGCCCCGCCGCCGCCGGTGCGCAAGGCCACCAAGCCCACCAAGGGATCGGTCGAGCGCCGCCTCAAGGCGAAGTCCGGTCGCTCCGATATCAAGAAAATGCGCGGCAAGCCCTCGGGCGAATAAGCGACGGTGAGGCGGCGAATGTTTCGCCCTTGTCATAGAGCTTCAAATATCGTCTGGTAAGCCTCCCTACAACCAAGGAGGGTGCTATGGGTCTGTTCAATTTCATCAAGGAAGCGGGGAAGAAGCTCGGTATCGGCGGCGATGATGCCCCGGATGTCGAAGCGGTCAAGAAGGAACTCGCTTCCCACGATCTCGGCACGGACAAGGTTCAGGTCGAGGTGGTGGACGACAAGGTCGTTCTGAAGGGCGAAGTGGCCGACCAATCGGTTTTCGAAAAGGCGGTCATCGCGGTCGGCAATACGCTCGGCATTTCCAAGGTCGAGGCCGGTGAGCTGAAAGTGACTGACGCGCCCGCGAAAGAACCCGTCTTCTACACGGTCAAGAAGGGCGACAATCTCTGGAAGATTGCGGAAGCCCAGTACGGCAAGGCCAATGGCGCGAAGAACAACATCATCTTCGAAGCCAACAAGCCGATGCTGACGCATCCCGACAAGATTTATCCCGGGCAGGTTCTGCGTATTCCTGACCTTGCGTAACAACGGGTTTTGACCGCCGGAGATGCCGCCACGCGCGGCATCTTCACAGCTTGCGAAGCGCTACCGTGTCGATCAGGTGGTTCTTGCCCTTGCGAAGGATAAGATCGGCGCGCGGGCGCGTCGGCACGATGTTTTGCCTCAGGTTCTTCAGGTTGATGTTCTGCCAGAGGCCTTCGGCGATGCTCAGCGCCGCCTCTTCGCTGATCGAGGCATAACGGTTGAAGAATGAATTGGGATCGCGGAAGGCGGTTTTTCTGAGATTCATGAACCGGTTCACATACCAGTTGTGAATGAGGCCCTCGTCAGCGTCGATATAGATCGAGAAATCGAAGAAGTCGGAAACGATGGGAACGATCCGCCCGCCCGCTGGCAGGTCGCGCGATTGCAGCACGTTGATGCCTTCGAAGATGAGAATATCCGGCTGGTCGATGACAGTGAATTCGTTCGGCAGAACGTCGTAGGTCAGGTGCGAATAACGCGGCGCCTTCACATTCGGCTGGCCTGCCTTGATCGCCGAGAGGAAACGCAGGAGCGCGCCGATATCGTAGCTTTCGGGAAAGCCCTTGCGCTCCATCAGGTTTTCCCGCCGCAGAACCTCATTCGGATAAAGAAATCCGTCTGTCGTGATGAGATCGACCTTGGGGCTGGAGGGCCAGCGCGCCAGAAGCTCCTTCAGGATACGCGCCGTCGTCGATTTTCCAACCGCCACGGAGCCGGCAATGCCGATAACGAAAGGCGTCTTGTTGACATCCGCCATGTTGAGGAAGCGGTTGCGCTGTTCGAACAGCAGCTGCGACGCCTCCACATGCGATGACAGGAGGCGCGACAATGACAGGTAGATGCGCCGCACTTCGTCCAGATCGATCGGGTCGTCCAGCGAGCGCAGTCGCTTGACCTCGTCGGCGGAAAGCGTCAGCGGCGTATCGGCACGAAACTTCGACCATTCTTCCGAACTGAAGAAGTGATAGGGCGAATATTCATCCGGTCGGAAATGATCGAGTGTGCTCGGCATGCCTCTCTCCCCGCTGCCTGCCTCGACATTCATGATGTCGGCCTCGCCGCCTTTTCCGCAAGGCCGGTTTGCCCGGTACGGCGCTCCAGCTCGGCAAAAACGTCGTCCAACGGAATATCTGCGATCTTCAGCACCACCAGCAGATGGTAGAGCAGATCGGCCGCCTCGTTCTTCAGCCCGTCGCGATCTTTCGCGATGGCCGCGATAACGGCTTCGACCGCTTCTTCGCCGAGTTTTTTCGCCGCACGCTCCTGGCCGGCAGCAACCAGCTTGGCCGTCCAGGATTCGTCAGGAGAGGCAGCGGCGCGTGTCGCGACGATGCGTTCCAGATCGGAAAGGGAAAATGCGCTCATGGGAGTTCCTGCAATCAGTCGAGACGCATGGCGATGCCGTGCTCTGCCATGTAGTTCTTGGCTTGCCCGATCGAATAGGTGCCGAAGTGGAAGATGGAAGCGGCAAGCACCGCAGTTGCGTGGCCATCGCGCACGCCCGCCACCAGATCGTCCAGCGTTCCGACGCCGCCCGAGGCGATGACGGGCACGCGAACCTGATCGGCAATGCTGCGCGTCAGGCCGATATCGTATCCGCTCTTGGTGCCATCGCGATCCATCGAGGTGACGAGCAATTCACCGGCGCCGCGTTCGACCATCTTGATGGCGAATTCCACAGCGTCGATCCCGGTCGGTTGGCGTCCGCCATGGGTGAAGATTTCCCAGCGGCCTTCTTCTCCGTCCTTCGAAACCCGCTTGGCGTCGATGGAAACGACGATGCACTGGTTGCCGAACTTGTCGGCCGCCTGCGCCACGAAATCCGGATCCTTGACGGCTGCGGAGTTGATCGAGACCTTGTCCGCACCGCAAAGGAGCAGCTTGCGAATATCCGCGACGCTGCGAACCCCGCCACCGACGGTCAGCGGCATAAAGCAATGATCGGCGGTACGCGAGACGACATCGAAGATCGTGTCGCGATTATCCGAAGAGGCTGTAATGTCGAGGAAGCAGAGTTCGTCCGCTCCCGCCGCATCATAGGCTTTCGCCGCCTCGACGGGATCGCCGGCATCGATCAGGTCGACGAAGTTCACACCCTTGACGACACGGCCGTCTTTGACATCGAGGCAGGGAATAACGCGGGCTTTGAGGGTCATGCGTTTACGTCCTTTGCAGCCTTGATAAGGGCAAGCGCCTCAGCAGGGTCGATACGGCCGTCGTAAAGCGCGCGGCCGGAAATCGCACCCTCGAGCTTTGCGGCATCCGGCTGCAACATGCGCTTGATGTCGTCGATGGAGGCGAGTCCGCCGGAGGCGATGACCGGGATCGACACGGCATCCGCCAGTTCCAGCGTCGAAGCCCAGTTGATGCCGGCCAGAATGCCGTCGCGATCGATATCTGTGTAGATGATGGCCGCGACACCGGCACCTTCGAAACGTTTGGCTAGTTCGATGACGCCGAGTTCGGACGCTTCCGCCCAGCCCTCAACAGCGACCTTGCCACCCTTGGCATCGATGCCGACGGCGACCTGACCGGGGAAACGCTTGCAGGCTTCAAGAACCAGAACCGGGTCGCGCACCGCCACGGTGCCGAGAATGACACGGGCAAGCCCACGGCTCAGCCACGCGTCGATATGATCGAGCGTGCGGATGCCGCCGCCGAGCTGCACCGGGTTTTTCGTCGCTTTCAGAATGGCGTCGACAGCCTCGCCGTTGACCGTCTGGCCGGCGAACGCGCCGTTGAGATCAACGACATGCAGCCATTCAAAGCCCTGATCCTCGAAGGCCTTGGCCTGTGCGCCGGGGTCCTCGTTATAAACGGTGGCCTGGTCCATATCACCGAGTTTCAGGCGAACGCACTGGCCGTCTTTAAGGTCGATTGCGGGAAAAAGAATCATGTCAGGGCTTCCAGCGCAGGAAATTGGAAATCAGGGCAAGGCCGAGCGTCTGGCTCTTTTCCGGGTGGAATTGCGCACCCGCCATATTGTCGCGGCCGACGAAAGCCGTCATCGCGCCACCGTAATTGGTGGTGGCGATGACATCCGTCGAATGCTTGGCGGCCAGGTGATAGGAATGCACGAAATAGGCGTGCAACCCGTCAGCACCGGTCTTGATGCCGTCGAACAGCGGATGGGCATGACGGATTTCCAGCGTGTTCCAGCCGATCTGCGGAATCTTCAGGCTCGGATCGGACGGCGTCATTTCCACGACGTCGCCTTCGATCCAGCCGAGCCCGGTGCTGACCGTCTTTTCCAGCCCGCGCGAGGACATCAGCTGCATGCCGACGCAGATGCCGAGGAAGGGATGGGCTTTTTTCTCGACGGCTTCGACAAGCGCCTCATGCATGCCGGGAACGGCATCAAGACCGGCGCGGCAATCCGCATAGGCGCCGACGCCCGGCAGGACGATGCGGTCCGCCGAAGCGACGTGATCCGGCCTGTCGGTCAGGTCAATGGTTGCATTGATGCCGGCTTCGCGGGCGGCACGCTCGAAAGCTTTTGTGGCCGAACGCAGATTGCCCGAACCGTAGTCGATGATCGCGACACGCATGTCAGCGCCTTCCATTCAAGTCGAAAAGAAACGATCCGGCGGGATCGTTGACGAAGTTTTTGTCGCCGCTCTTTTGCGACGAAGGGGTCCAGACCGGCTGGGACAGCTGTTCCGCCGTTTCGGTGTTTTCGGAGAGACCGGAGAAATATATGTCTTCGGCGCTCGAAAGATCAGGGGCAGAAACGACTGAAGTCAGCGTCCAGCCTTTGCGGATCAGGTGCCGGACGAGAAAATCGCGTCCCTCCAGCGCCGTGATGAGCCCGATGGCAAAACCGCATAGAATGCCAACAGGTTCGAATCCGGCTAATATCGAGACCTGTCCGGCCAGAAGGAGCGCTATGACAACGATAGCCGTTGCCAGCCACAGCCGGTTGATCGCGAGCCATAGCCAGGGCGCAATGAGAGCTAGCCAGACGAAACGGTCTGCGATGAAGCGGGTCGTCTTGTGGTCCCTGTCCGGCCCGTTGGGGGCTTCCAGAACGAGATAGCTTGTCATGGGCTTCCTGACAGCTTTGGCGTCAGGCCAGCATGCCCTTCGTGGAGGGAACGCGGCCTGCCTGCCGGGGGTCGATCTCGGTTGCCGTGCGAAGAACGCGGGCAACGGCCTTGAAGCATGTTTCGGCGATATGATGGTTGTTCGCGCCGTAATGGTTCAGGATATGCAGCGTAATGCCAGCATTCTGCGCCAGCGCCTGGAAGAACTCGCGCACCAGCTCGGTGTCGAAGGTGCCGATCTTCGGCGCGGAAAAATTGACGTTCCACACGAGGAAGGGTCGGCCGGAAATATCGACGGCGGCCTTGGTCATCGTCTCGTCCATGGCAAGATCGAGCGAGGCATAACGGGTAATGCCGCGCCGGTCGCCCAGCGCCCTGGCAATGGCCTGGCCGATGGCGATGCCGGTATCTTCCACGGTGTGATGGTCATCGATATGCAGATCGCCCTGAACCTCGATCTCCATGTCGATCAGCGAATGGCGGCTGAGCTGGTCCAGCATATGGTCGAAAAATCCCACGCCGGTGGAAATTGTCGATTTGCCGGTGCCGTCGATATCCACGCGCACCGAAACCGAGGTTTCGTTGGTCTTGCGGATAATCTCGCCTTTACGTTCTGCCATTTTGGCCGCTCCGTGAAAATGTTGCCGTTCCTTATCAGCACGGGACATAAATATCCAGTTGTTCCATCGTCTTGCCTGACATGCCGAAAACGGTGCGTGGCCGGCAAGATTGCAATCGTGAAAAGCAAACTTACATAGAACCCGAGAAGGGCCGCATCCCGGCCCGTTAACCGCAGGCCCGGCAGGGCAGACAGGTGTTTGATGACAACAATTATTACAGTCAGGAAGGGCGGCAAGGTCGTCATGGCTGGCGACGGTCAGGTAAGCCTTGGCCAGACGGTCATGAAGGGCAATGCCCGCAAGGTTCGCCGTATCGGTAAGGGCGAAGTGATTGCCGGTTTTGCCGGTGCGACGGCGGATGCCTTTACGCTGCTTGACCGTCTTGAAAAGAAACTCGAGCAATATCCGGGCCAGCTCATGCGCGCAGCCGTCGAGCTTGCCAAAGACTGGCGCACGGATAAATATCTGCGCAATCTCGAAGCCATGATGCTGGTGGCCGATAAATCGACCACGCTCGCCATCACCGGCAATGGCGATGTGCTGGAGCCCGAGCACGGCACTATCGCCATCGGTTCCGGCGGCAACTACGCCTTTGCTGCCGCCCGCGCCATGATGGATACGGACAAATCGGCTGAGGAGGTGGCGCGCCAGTCGCTCGATATCGCCGCCGATATCTGCGTTTATACCAACCACAATCTCGTCGTCGAAACGCTCGACGCCGAATAAGCAACCCCATTTCTCACCCAAGGGTCCTGTGGGCCGGGCCGGAATGGCCGGCCGGAACAGGAAAGCCGAGAGGATAGAATGACCACTTTTTCTCCCCGGGAAATAGTCTCGGAACTCGACCGCTTCATCATCGGCCAGCATGAGGCCAAACGTGCGGTCGCGATTGCGCTGCGTAACCGCTGGCGCCGCCAGCAGCTCGATGAGAGCCTGCGCGACGAAGTCATGCCGAAAAACATTCTGATGATCGGGCCGACCGGTGTCGGCAAGACGGAAATTTCCCGCCGGCTTGCCAAGCTGGCCGGTGCGCCCTTCATCAAGGTCGAGGCGACCAAGTTCACCGAAGTCGGTTATGTTGGCCGCGACGTCGAGCAGATCATCCGCGATCTGGTCGAGATCGGCATCGGCCTCGTGCGCGAAAAGAAGCGCGCCGAAGTACAGGCAAAGGCGCATCAGAGCGCCGAAGAGCGGGTGCTCGATGCGCTGGTTGGCGCAACCGCGTCTCCGGGCACGCGTGAAAGCTTCCGCAAGAAGCTGCGCGACGGCGAACTTGACGACAAGGAAATCGATATCGAAGTGGCGGATAGCGGCTCGGGCATGCCCGGCTTCGAAATTCCCGGCATGCCTGGCGCCAATATCGGCGTTCTCAACCTGTCGGAAATGTTCGGCAAGGCCATGGGCGGACGCACCAAGAAAGTGCGCACGACGGTATCGAAATCCTATGCCGATCTGATCCGCGATGAATCCGACAAGCTGCTCGACAATGAAATGATCCAGCGCGAGGCGGTGAAGTCGGTCGAAAATGACGGCATCGTCTTCCTGGACGAAATCGACAAGATCGCTGCCCGCGATGGCGGCATGGGCGCCGGCGTTTCGCGCGAAGGCGTGCAGCGCGATCTGCTTCCGCTTGTCGAAGGCACGACGGTTTCGACGAAATACGGGCCGGTGAAAACCGACCACGTGCTGTTCATCGCATCGGGCGCCTTCCATGTGGCGAAGCCTTCGGACCTCCTGCCCGAACTTCAGGGCCGTCTGCCGATCCGCGTCGAACTGAAGCCGCTGACAAAGGAGGATTTTCGCCGCATCCTGACGGAGACGGAAGCAAGCCTCATCCGCCAATACAAGGCGCTGATGGCGACGGAAGAACTGGATCTCGATTTCACCGATGATGCAATCGATGCCCTGGCCGATGTGGCGGTTCATCTCAATTCGTCGGTCGAGAATATCGGTGCGCGCCGTCTGCAGACGGTGATGGAGCGTGTTCTGGACGAGATTTCCTTCAATGCGCCGGATCGCGGCGGTTCCGCCGTCAAGATCGATCAGGAATATGTCCGTAAACATGTCGGCGATCTCGCCGCCGATACGGATTTGTCCCGCTATATTCTCTGAAGATTTCAGGGATACGAGAAAGAAGAGTGCGGCCATATTTGCCGCACTCTTTTATTTTATTCGCCTTGTCTCGCATTCAGCCCGCATTTTGTTTATGGGAAGGGCTGCATTCCGGTTGGAACCGCTTTAGTGGAATGATCCGGTTTTCCCAGCACCTTTCGCTGGTGGAGGCCGCAGGCTTGAGAAAAGGCATTCGCTCGTGCGCAAAACTCTTCTGGCATTTGCCGCTGCTTTGACGTTCACCGTCACCGCGTCTTCTTACGTCGAAGCCGCGACGGTCGTTCCGCCAGGCAATCGCAATGCCGAACAGCCCGGCGTTCCCGGCGCTTCCGCAAAAAGAACAAAAGCGTCCAACACCTCTTTCGAGCGCAAATACCAGAAGGTCATCGACCTTTTGTCCTCCGACAGGGCTCTGATCGCCAAGATCAAGTCGACGGCCGGGCGCTACGGCATCGATCCGATCCATATGATCGGCGCGATCGTCGGCGAACACACTTATAATGTCGACGCCTATGACCGGCTGCAGTCCTATTACGTCAAGGCGGCTTCTTACGCCGGGAACAGCTTCCGTTTCGGCTACAAGGACGAAACCATCGCGCAGTTCCTGACGCATTCGCAATTTGCCAAATGCCAGTCGAAGAGGGATTCCTACAGTGTCTGGAACTGTCGGGAAGATGTCTGGGAAGACAGTTTCCGCGGCAAGACGGTCGATGGTGTCGCCTACCCGAACAACCGTTTCAGCGCCGTATTTTTCCAGCCTTTCTATGCCGGCCAGACCTTCGGCCTCGGCCAGATCAACCCGCTGACGGCGCTGATGTTGTCCGACATGGTGTCCAGAACATCCGGCTATGAGAAGCTGGATGAGAACGACGCTACCGCCGTCTACACCGCCATTATGGACCCTGACCGGTCGCTCGCTTTCATGGCGGCCTCCATCCGCAAGTCTATCGACGACTATAAATCTATTGCCGACATGGATATTTCGAAAAATCCGGGTGTGACCTCCACGCTTTATAATGTCGGCGGGTCGCAGCAGCGTGCCGCCGCGCTTGCCCAGAAGAACCGCCAGCGCGCCGCAGGCGGGGAGCAGCCCCTGTTGCCGGAGGAAAATTATTACGGCTGGCTGGTGAATGACCGCATCAAGGATTTGCAGGCGCTTTTGTAGAAAAAGGCGACTATCGCCCGCATTGTTTCCAAAACGGAAATAATATTTGGCTGTCCGCCGCAATTGACGAGCGGCCGTCTCCGCGTCCAATCTGTGCCTTCAGAATAGAGGAGGCGCATGTGAGCCGCACGAATAAATTCGGTCTTTCCATCGATGACAGGCTTTATGCCTTTTTGACTGACGACGTCCTGCCGGGCACGGGTCTGGACAGCGAGGCGTTCTTCGAAGGTTTTTCGACCATTGTTCACGAGCTTTCTCCGAAAAACCGCGAATTGCTGGCAAAGCGTGACGCCCTGCAGGAAAAGCTGGATGGCTGGTATCGGCAGAATGGCGCGCCGGCGGATTTTGACGCCTATGAGGACTTTCTGAAGGAAATAGGCTATCTGCTGCCGGAAGGTCCCGGCTTCCAGGTGGAAACCAGCAATGTCGACCCTGAAATCGCCGTCGTCGCCGGCCCGCAGCTCGTCGTTCCGGTCATGAATGCGCGTTATGCGCTGAATGCGGCCAATGCCCGCTGGGGTTCGCTCTACGACGCGCTTTACGGCACGGATGCTATTTCTGACGCCGACGGTGCGGAGAAGGGCAGGGGGTATAATCCGAAGCGCGGTGAAAAGGTCATTGCCTGGGCGCGAAACTTCCTCGATGAATCCGCGCCGCTGGAAACGGGAAGCTGGTCCGAGGTGACCGGTTTCAGGATCGAGGACGGCCTGTTGCAGTTTGCTATCGGCGACGCCAGCACTGGCCTCGGGGATGCAGCCCAGTTCAAGGGTTTCAGCGGCGAAGCGGCAAAGCCCGCAACGATCCTGCTCGGCAAGAATGGTTTGCACACTGAAATCGTCATTGATCCCACGACCGAAATCGGCAAGGGCGACAAGGCGGGAATCTCCGATGTCATTCTCGAATCTGCGCTCACGACCATCATGGATTGCGAGGATTCGGTTGCCGCCGTCGACGCTGAAGACAAGGTGCTGGTTTATGGCAACTGGCTTGGCCTGATGCGCGGCGACCTGACCGAAGAAGTATCCAAGGGCGGCAAGACCTTCGCCCGCAGCCTCAACCCGGATCGCTATTACACGGCTCCCAATGGTGCGGCGCTCACGCTGCCGGGCCGTTCCCTGATGCTGGTGCGCAATGTCGGTCATCTGATGACCAATCCGGCCATCGTCGACAGGGAGGGCCGTGAGGTGCCCGAAGGCATCATGGACGCCGTCGTCACGGCGTTGATAGCCCTTTATGATGTCGGTCCGTCCGGGCGGCGTCAGAATTCCCGCGCCGGCTCCATGTATGTCGTCAAGCCGAAGATGCACGGCCCGGAGGAAGTGGCCTTCGCCAACGAAATCTTCAGCCGGGTCGAAAAGCTTGTCGGCATGGCGCCGAACACCATGAAAATGGGCATCATGGATGAGGAGCGCCGCACCACGGTCAACCTCAAGGAAAGCATCCGTGCCGCGAAGGATCGCGTCGTCTTCATCAATACGGGCTTCCTCGACCGCACCGGCGACGAAATCCACACTTCGATGGAAGCGGGTCCGATGATCCGCAAGGGCGACATGAAGCAGGCGGCATGGATCGCCGCTTACGAGAACTGGAACGTCGATATCGGCCTCGAATGCGGCCTTTCCGGCCATGCGCAGATTGGCAAGGGCATGTGGGCGATGCCGGACCTGATGGCCGCGATGCTGGAGCAGAAGATCGCGCATCCGAAGGCCGGCGCCAACACTGCCTGGGTGCCGTCGCCGACGGCGGCGACGCTGCATGCCACGCATTATCACAAGGTCGATGTCGCTGCCGTTCAGGAAGGATTGAAAAGCCGCGGCCGTGCGAAGCTTTCCGACATTCTGTCGGTGCCGGTCGCGCCGCGCCCCAACTGGACGCCGGAAGAAATCCAGCGCGAACTCGACAACAACGCACAGGGCATTCTCGGATACGTCGTGCGCTGGGTCGATCAGGGCGTTGGTTGCTCCAAGGTTCCGGATATCAACAATATCGGGCTGATGGAAGACCGCGCCACGCTGCGCATCTCCGCGCAGCACATGGCGAACTGGCTGCGCCATGGCGTGGTGACGCAGGAACAGATCGTCGAGACCATGAAACGCATGGCCGCCGTCGTCGATGCGCAGAATGCCGGCGATCAGGCCTATCTGCCGATGGCATCCGATTTCGATGGATCGGTCGCATTTCAGGCGGCTGTCGAACTGGTGCTGAAGGGCCGTGAACAGCCGAACGGCTACACCGAGCCGGTTCTGCACCGCCGCCGTCTGGAACTGAAGGCCAAGCAGGCGGCCTGAAGCCGTCAGCCGTCCTGAGAAACAAAAAAGCCGCCGGGGAAATCCACGGCGGCTTTTTCTTGTCTGGTATGTAATCTTTACTGGATCACGATGACCTTGGTGCTGCGGCCGGGACGAACGCGGCTGTAAAGATCGATGACATCCTGGTTGATCATGCGGATGCAGCCGGAAGAGGCGGCGGTGCCGATCGAGGCCCATTCAGGGGAGCCGTGAATGCGGAACAGCGTGTCCTGTCCCTTTTCATTGAAGAGATACATGGCGCGCGCGCCGAGCGGGTTGGTAAGACCCGGGCCCATGCCGGCCTCGACATATTTGGCGACTTCCGGCTTACGGTCCGCCATTTCTTTCGGCGGATGCCACATCGGCCATTCCTGCTTCCAGGCGACATAGGCCTCACCGGCCCAGGCGAAACCTGCCTTGCCGACGCCGATGCCGTAACGAACCGCGCGGTTGCCGGACAGGATGTAATAGAGGTAACGCTCACGCGTATTGACGATGATGGTGCCGGCGCGTTCGGATGTCTGGAATTCGACGATCTGACGGCGGTACTTCTCATTCACACGATTGATCGGGATGGCCGGCAGCGCATAGCCCGCATCGGTCACGGGACCGTAGACATCGTTGAAGATCTGGACCGTTTCGACCTTTGCCGGAACGGGGTCAGCAACCGGTACTGACGCTGCGATCTTGCCGGAGGTCGGAGCGGAGGATTGGGAGGTAGTTTCGGCGCAGCCGGCCAGAGCCAGTGCTGCCGTCAGACCGAGTGCGGTCAATGGGGTACGGATGCGCATGTCGTTCTCGCGGAAAATTTCGCCAAATTGTGCGAAAGAGTAGGCTTAATTGGATAAATCGGTTATTTTCCATTCAGCCGCTCTTGGCAAGCCGTTGCGCCGCCGCGAAACGGTCGGGCATTTAAAATTGCCGGTTGATTGCCTTTTTGCAACAATAGGCCAAACGCTTCAGCAGCCTTTATCCATGACTATTCTTTCCGTTACCAACAATAATCCGTTAATAGACGGCCGCCAGTCGGACAAGGCGATGCTGGTGCGCCGCGGCGTTCAGGTGCTTCTGCACGAAATGCGCCATTCGGTGCTGCCCGAACTGCCGCTTGCAAGCGGGCGGCGGGCAGATCTCATCAGCCTGTCGGTCAAGGGTGAAATCTGGATCATCGAAATCAAATCCTCCATTGAGGATTTCCGTGTCGATCGCAAATGGCCGGAATACCGCATGCATTGCGACCGGCTGTTCTTCGCCACCCATCCTGAAGTGCCGACCGACATATTCCCGGAGGAATGTGGGCTGATCCTGTCGGATGGATATGGCGCCCATATGCTCCGCGATGCGCCGGAGCATAAATTGCCGCCCGCAACCCGCAAGTCGGTGATGCTGGATTTCTCGCGAACCGCTGCGACCCGGCTGATGCTGGCGGAATGGACGACCGGGCGCAGCTTCGGAGAATGACTTCCGTTATTTGGGGGCGCGTTTGGCAAGAATGCGCTGCAGCGTTCGCCGGTGCATGTTCAGCCGGCGGGCGGTTTCCGAAACGTTGCGCTCGCACATTTCATAGACACGCTGAATATGCTCCCACCGAACCCGGTCTGCCGACATCGGGTTTTCGGGAACTTCGGTCTTTTCGCCCTTGCGCTGCGTCAGCGCATTGAACACATCGTCCGCATCGGCGGGCTTGGCCAGATAGTCCAGCGCCCCGAGTTTCACGGCGGTAACGGCTGTTGCGATATTGCCGTAGCCGGTCAGAACGACGATCTGCGTATCGTCCCGGTTCTGCCTGATGGCCTCGATGACTTCCAGACCGTTGCCATCCGCAAGCCTCAGATCGACAACCGCATATTTCGGCGGTGCAGCTTTGGAGCGGGCAATGCCATCGCTGACCGTCTCGGCGGTGTCGACGGTAAAGCCGCGTGTTTCCATTGCCCGGGCAAGCCGGCGCAGAAACGGGCCGTCATCATCGACGATCAGCAGCGACCTGTCGGGTCCGATCGGATCGATGTCGTCCGTTGGCGCGCTGGTGGAGTTGTTCTGGTCTTCTGTCTTCATGTTTCCGGCCTTCCGGCAACTTCGTCGGCTTGGTTTTCTTGTTCTTATCGCCGCTTCAACGTGGATGGTAAAGTCAATGGCTTCTTTTATCGTCCATAAGCGCCCGAGGCCAGACGATTGTGACACGCGCTCCGGTTCCGCTCGTGCCGCGATTTTCAAAGGTGACGGTGGCGCCAGACCGCTCCAGCAGGGTCTTGGCGATGAAAAGCCCGAGCCCGAGCCCACCCGCCCGTGTGTCGTTGTGACGTTCGGTCACATAGGGCTCGCCGATACGGGCAAGCACGTCATGGGCATAACCCGGCCCATCGTCTTCAATGATGACGGCGACGTTCTGCTGATCGTAATCCACCGTCACGGTCACCTTTTCCCGCGCATAATCCACACCGTTTTCAATGAGGTTGCCAAGACCGTAGATGATGCCGGCATTGCGGATGCCGACCGGTTCGTCGGCGCGATTGTTCTTTTCAACGAGTTCGAGGCGGATGCCGAATTCTCGGTGCGGCGCCATCACCTCCTCGATCAGCGAGGAGAGCGGCAGGCGGCGCATGTGCTCCTCATTGTCGGCGGAAAGCGAGGTGAGGCGGCGCAGAATATCGCGGCATCTTTCGCTCTGGCTGCGCAGCAGCGCTATATCTTCGCCAAATTTTTCGTCGTTTCCGAGTTCCCGCTCCATCTCCTTCGCGACGACACTGATGGTCGCGAGCGGCGTACCGAGCTCATGCGCGGCCGCCGCCGCCAGCCCATCCAGCTGCGAGAGATGTTTTTCCCGCTCCAGCACCAGCTCGGTTGCAGCCAGCGCGTCCGCCAGCTGGTTTGCCTCATGCGAAACGCGATAGGCGTAAAAGGCCGCAAAAGAGGTCGTGGCGATGATCGCGACCCAGGTGCCGACATGCAGCAGAAGCTGGATCGGCAAAACCTCGCCGGGATACCACGGAACCGGAAACGGCGAAAAGGCGATCGCGGTTGAGCAGATGACGGCAAAGCCGAGGAGAATGAGCGAATGTCGCAACGGCTGGGAGGCAAAGGCAATGATGACCTGCACGCAGATCAGCGGCGCGAAGGGATTGGAAAGTCCGCCGGTGATGTAAATGAGCGCCGTCAATTGCA
Organism: Agrobacterium sp. P15N1-A; assembly: GCF_044626815.1. Taxonomy (NCBI): domain Bacteria; kingdom Pseudomonadati; phylum Pseudomonadota; class Alphaproteobacteria; order Hyphomicrobiales; family Rhizobiaceae; genus Agrobacterium; species Agrobacterium sp. P15N1-A. Next base: position 378,282 of record NZ_JBIUPF010000007.1, read on the forward strand.
GCAGGTCGAAGGCCAGCAGCAATGTCGCTTCCCAGGGCTCCAGACGATAGGTGGAGGGAAAGCGGGCAGTGAGAAACAGGTTGGCCAGCGCCAGTGCCGCGATCAGAAGACCGCAGGCCAGAAGCGGCAGGGGGAAATTGAGCCCGAAGGCGACAAGCAGGATCGTTGCCGTCTGTCCCGCAACCGCCAGCCAGCGCAGCCAGACAATGGTCTGCAGCCTTATCCTGCGGCTGGCGCGGCCGAGCCTCGTGGTTTCGATAGAATGGCCAGCCACCGTCATCTCCTTTGCCCTCTTCATCATCGTCACGTCCCGCGCGGTTTTGCACGGCTGGTCGGCAGGGCCGATGCCGGGTCTTCCGGCCATGGATGGCGTGGATAACGCCCGCGCATATCCGCCCGCACATCCTTCCAGGACCCCGACCAAAAACCCGGAAGATCGCGTGTCGTCTGTATCGGCCTGTGCGCCGGGGAGGTCAATTCCAGCAGCAGCGGCAACCGCCCCTGCGCAATGGACGGGTGGGCTCTCAGCCCGAAAAGCTCCTGCACGCGAATGGAAAGCGTCGGTTCGCTGGCGTCGTAACGAATGGGATGCCGCTGTCCCGTCGGTGCTTCGAAATGCGTCGGCGCCAACTTGGCGAGATCGCGCGCTACCTCATGCGGCACCAGAGACAGGATCCCTTCGGAGAGGCTGCCGGGCCGGATGTCCTGCAGGCTGCGCGCACCGTTCTGAAAAGGGACGAACCATTCGTCCAGCTTGGAAAGCAACGCTTCGTCGCTGACGTCCGGCCAGGGTTCCCCGATACTGGCGTTCAGAAAGCCGATCCTGTCGCGCAACTGCAGCGTCTCTTTCGAAAAAGGAAGTATGCCGATGCCGAATTCCCGAACGCCATTGGCGAGCGCCTGTGCCGCCTGTTCACCCTCGGGACGGGGCAAGGGTGTCTCATCGAGGATGATGGCGCCAAGCCGCGTCACCTTTCGCGCACGCGCCTGGCCGCTCGCCTTGTCGAAAAGCAGCTGGTCCTGCTGAACGATGAGGTGCGGCATCCGCTCTTCTATATCGGTCCTCTCTATGCCTGCCGCCGCAAGGATGCGCGGCTGCGCCGCTCGCCCGGTAATATCGGCAACCACCAGCATTTTGCTCGCCGCCAGCCGTTCTGTCTCGGCAAGCTCTGCACCACGCCCATTGGCCATCACATAACGTCCCCGCGCGCCGCGCTGAAGCGCGATCCTGTCCGGATAGGCATGCAGCAGCAGCGGACCGGCCTCGCTCGGCAACTCGGTCATCGCCGTTTTGTCGCCAATCGCGTCGAACAGCCTCGATGCCAGCTTGCGCGCCGCCTGCGCCCTTTCGCTCCTGTCGGAAAGAAAGCGCCGCAGCCGCTCATCGAGATCGATGTCGTTTCCGCCGAGCCCCTGTTCCGTCAGCATGACGGCGAGCATCGCCGCCTTTTTCCCCGCGCCTTCGTTTGCCGCCGCAATCACCATGGCCGCCAGCCGTGGCGGCAATGAAAGGCCGCGCATCAGATGGCCGCGCTGCGTCAGCGCCCCGCCTTTGTCGAGCGCGCCAAGATTTTTAAGAAGCGCGACCGATTCTTTAAGTGCGGCTTCGGGGGGCATATCCAGAAAGGCAAGAGAAGAGGGATCCTGAACACCCCAATGGGCGAGATCGAGCGCAAGGCCGGCAAGATCGCTCGCCAGAATTTGCGGTGGCGTAAATGCGTTGAGCGCCGCCGTCTGCCCCGGATGCCACAGACGGATCGCAACACCGGGTTCAGTTCGCCCGGCGCGGCCCGCCCGCTGGTCGGCGGAAGCGCGCGACACCCGCACTGTCTCCAGTCTCGTGATTCCCGTTGCCGGCTCGAAGACAGGTAGTCGTTGCAATCCGCTGTCGATCACCACACGCACCCCATCGATGGTAATCGAGGTCTCCGCAATCGAGGTGGCCAGCACGATCTTGCGCCGTCCAGCCGGCGCCGGCTTTATCGCTGCATCCTGCTCCTTCTGCGAAAGGTTGCCGTAAAGCGGGATGATATCCGTATCGTCGGGAAAACGTCCCTCCAGCCGCGTGGCCGTTCGGGTAATTTCCGCCTGTCCCGGTAAAAAGGCGAGGATGGAGCCCGTTTCCGACCCATGGGCCTCAGTGATCGCCTTGGTGACTTTCTCTTCAATCGGCACGCCCGGCCAACGATCCTCATAGCGGACCTCGATTGGAAACGTCCGCCCAAGGCTCTGAATGACCGGGGCGTCTGTCATAAGCGTGCTGATGCGTTCGACATCGAGAGTGGCGGACATCACGAGGATACGCAGATCGTCGCGCAACCCACCCTGCACATCGAGTGCAAGCGCCAGTCCGAAATCGCCGTCGAGCGAACGCTCGTGAAACTCGTCGAAAATTACAGTCGACACGCCGGCGAGTTCGGGATCATCCAGGACCATCCGGGCAAACACGCCTTCGGTCACCACTTCTATGCGGGTTTTCGAGGAGACGCGATTGTCGAGCCGCATGCGATAGCCAACGGTTTGCCCCACGTCCTCGTGAAGCAGCTCGGCCATGCGCCCGGCTGCGGCACGGGCGGCCAGCCGGCGTGGTTCGAGAAGGATGATCTTGCCGTCCCCCCGCCAGCCCTGTTGCAAAAGATGCAGCGGCACCAGTGTCGTTTTACCCGCGCCCGGTGGGGCTGAAAGAACCGCGCGCTTCGCCCCGGCCAGAGCCTCGGCGATATCGCCAAGAACGGCACTGACGGGAAGTTCGGGCAACTCGGTCTTTATGGGAACGGGCATTCTGGTCATGCAAACAGGCCTGCGGCATCTGGGGTGGTGTTTAAGCGTCTCATATGCCGTTTCTAATGCACGGCCCCGCACTTTGACAGCCGTATGTAAGGACCAGACAAATGCTCCGTCGGCGCTATTTGCAGTCAGGACGGGAGGACAGGCATTGGGCGTGTGTTGAAACGTCCGAAGATTTCGTCTCTTTCGGCTGTTTTCGCTTCGATTCACGAAACTATA